>NZ_JAIMIF010000004.1:0-580304 GCF_019795935.1 Pantoea sp. DY-15 | reverse complement strand
TGTAAAACGTCATAATGAATTTCATTATGTGTTCACTCGTGAGGCTTTGATATTTTGTTGCGTCCGGAGACGCTGATATCAATCCTGCGAGTGCCCACACAGATTGTCTGATAAATTGTTAAAGAGCGTTGCGAACAGCGGCTGAGCCGCCTGTCGCGAGGTGGCGTATACTACGCTACTCTCCTTCGGAGTCAAACACTTTTTTCAGCGCTTTCATCCGGCGGGATGAATTTCTTCACTCCCAGCTGAGCCGTCTGCGTTGCCGCTTTGCCGTCTCAGTGGTGGCGCATTATAGGGAGTTATTCGGAGCTGACAAGTGCAAATTTCAAGTTTTTTGCTGTTCGCTTGAAATTTGCGCAAAAGACCCGTTTTCAGGCCTTTTTGATGCGTGCTGGCAGCTCTGCCAGACTGTTAATCACCCAATCCGCCACTGCTTCCCCTTCTGCCGTTACCGGCTTGCCACTACGCACCAGCACTTTGGTACCCACCCCCGCTGCTAACGCCGCCTGCATATCTTCTAATTTGTCGCCTACCATATAAGAAGAAGCCATATCGATATCCAGATGCTGCTGCGCGGAGAGCAACATGCCCGGCTGCGGCTTACGGCAATCACACTGCTGGCGATACGCTTCTACCGTGGCATCTGGCAAATGCGGACAGAAATAGATGCCATCCAAATCAACATCACGATCGGCCAGCGACCAATCCATCCATTCTGTGAGTTGCATAAACTGGTCTTCGGTAAACATGCCACGCGCAATGCCCGACTGGTTAGTCACCAGTACCAGCGCATAGCCCATCTTCTTTAACGCCTGTAGCGCTTCGATGGTGCCATCAATAAATTCGAAATTATCGATTTCATGAACATAGCCGTGATCAACATTCAATGTGCCATCACGATCAAGAAAAATAGCCGGGACTTTGTTCGCCACGTAGAAACTCCTGCTGAAAATGTGTCGCTAAGTATCGCATGATTGCGTATAGCGAGAGAATGGCAGTTTGAATGACTTCCATTGATTTAGCCGTCTGGATGCCTTAACATCCATCCAAATTTCGCACAGCCCTGCTGAGTGAAGCCCGATACACCACGGACTATGCAACACGATAATAAATAAACTAATGATTAAACTCGAAAATATCACCAAAGTGTTCCAGCAAGGCTCACGCACCATTCAGGCGCTGTCCAACGTCAGCCTGCACGTGCCTGCTGGACAGATCTATGGCGTCATCGGTTCCTCTGGAGCCGGTAAAAGTACCCTGATTCGCTGCGTCAATCTGCTGGAGCGCCCAACCTCCGGACGCGTGCTGGTTGATGGCCAGGAATTAACCACCCTTTCTTCTGGTCAATTGACGCTGGCACGCCGCCAGATTGGCATGATTTTCCAGCACTTTAATCTGATGAACTCCCGCACCGTCTCCGGTAACGTGGCGCTGCCATTAGAGTTAGGCAATCTTTCGCGCGAACAGATAAAGAAGCGCGTTAGCGAATTGCTGGATCTGGTGGGATTATCAGACAAGCATGATAGCTGGCCAGCGAATCTCTCTGGCGGACAAAAGCAGCGTGTTGCAATTGCCCGCGCACTGGCGAGCAATCCTAAGGTGCTGCTGTGTGATGAAGCTACCAGCGCACTGGATCCTGCAACCACGCGTTCAATTCTGGAGCTGCTTAAGGACATTAACCGTCGTCTGGGCATTACCATTCTGTTGATCACCCATGAAATGGATGTGGTGAAACGCATCTGCGATCAGGTTGCGGTGATCAGCAATGGTGAGTTAATTGAAAAAGATAGCGTGAGCGAAGTGTTTTCGCATCCGAAAACGCCGCTGGCGCAACAATTCATTCAATCGACGCTGCATCTGGATATCCCCGACGACTACCAGCAACGCATGGCGCCACAGCCAACAGCTGATAGCGTGCCGCTGCTGCGTCTGGAGTTCACCGGCAAATCGGTGGATGCTCCGCTACTGTCAGAATCGGCTCGACGCTTTAACGTTAATAACAACATCATCAGTGCGCAGATGGATTACGCCGGCGGCGTGAAGTTCGGCATCATGCTGGCTGAGATGGATGGCAGTGAAACAGATACACAAGCCGCGATTGCCTGGCTGAAAGAAAATCATGTGAAAGTAGAGGTGTTGGGTTATGTCTGAAGCGATGATGTGGTTACTGACGCGTGGCGTCTGGGAAACGCTGATGATGACCTTCGTCTCTGGTTTCTTTGGTTTTGTCCTCGGTCTTCCGATTGGCGTGCTGCTGTATGTGACGCGTCCCGGCCAGATTCTGGCCAACAACGCGCTTTATCGCGTGCTGTCCGCGCTGGTGAATATCTTCCGTTCGATTCCGTTCATTATCCTGCTGGTATGGATGATTCCATTCACCCGCGCCATTGTCGGCACCTCGATTGGCCTGCAAGCCGCGATTGTGCCGCTAACCATCGGCGCCGCGCCGTTTATTGCACGTATGGTGGAAAACGCCCTGCTGGAACTGCCAACCGGATTGATCGAAGCATCTCGCGCCATGGGCGCCACGCCGCTGCAGATCGTGCGTAAAGTCCTGCTGCCGGAAGCGCTGCCAGGTCTGGTGAATGCCGCTACAATTACCCTGATTACGCTGGTTGGCTACTCCGCAATGGGCGGAGCGGTTGGCGCAGGCGGTTTGGGCCAGATTGGCTATCAATACGGGTACATTGGCTATAACGCCACCGTAATGAACACCGTGCTGGTTTTGCTGGTTGTGCTGGTCTATTTAATCCAATTCTGTGGCGACCGCATTGTACGTGCTGTGTCCCATAAGTAAGCAAGCAACATCAATAGTCCTCTATTAAGGAAAGGATATGTCTTTTACATTTAAAAAGATTGCCGCTGTGGGTGCTCTGATTGGCGCAATTGCGTTGGCAGGATGCGATCAGAAAGCAAAAGATCCAAACCACATTAAAGTGGGTGTTATTGTCGGCGCTGAACAGCAGGTTGCTGAAACTGCAGTGAAAGTGGCGAAAGAAAAATATGGCCTCGACGTTGAGCTGGTGACCTTTAACGATTACGTGCTGCCAAACGAAGCGCTGAGCAAAGGTGATATTGACGTTAACGCCTTCCAGCACAAGCCGTATCTGGATCAGCAGATCAAAGATCGCGGTTACAAGCTGGCCATCGTAGCCAACACCTTCGTTTACCCAATCGCCGGCTACTCGAAGAAAATCAAATCACTGGATGAACTGCAGGACGGTTCACAGGTTGCTATCCCGAACGATCCAACCAACCTGGGACGTTCACTGCTGCTGCTGCAGAAAGTCGGCCTGATCAAACTGAAAGATGGCGTTGGCCTGCTGCCAACCTCACTGGATATCACTGAGAACCCGAAAAAGCTGAAGATTGTTGAGTTGGAAGCGCCGCAGCTGCCACGTTCACTTGACGATCAGCAGATCGCACTGGCGGTGATCAACACCACGTACGCCAGCCAGATTGGTCTGACGCCAGCGAAAGATGGCATCTTCGTGGAAGACAAAGATTCACCTTACGTGAACCTGATTGTTAGCCGTGAAGACAACAAAGACGCTGAGAACGTGAAGAAGTTTGTGCAGGCTTACCAATCAGACGAAGTGTCTGAAGCGGCCAACAAGATCTTCAACGGCGGCGCAGTGAAAGGCTGGTAATGTTCACCTTTCATACCTTGCAGGGCGGCTTCGGCCGCCCTTTCTTTTGCCATAAATTGCACCTGACTTGTTATTTATTGTCGTCCTTGTTTCAATAACGCCACTTTTTTATTACTTGAGGATGTTGCCATGCGTTTTTTACCGCTCTGCTTGTTAGCATTGATGCTAACCGGGTGTGTGCGCGAATATCACCCGATAAGCAGTGCTCCTTCTCGTCCGCAACAGGCATCCAGCGAACCACAACGTAAACCGACTCCACGTCCCGCGCCGGTGAAGATCTACACCGATGCGACCGATCTGGTCAGCAACCCGTTCCGCGATTTGGGCGAAGTCTCCGCTGAAGATTGCCAGAGCAGCAGCCAGGATTCGCCTCCTAACATCAACACCGCGCGCAAGCGCCTGCAGATTCGCGCAGCCGGCATGAAAGCCAACGCCGTCCTGCTGCATAAGTGCGAAATTGTCACCAGCACGCCGGGATGCTATCGCCAGGCCATTTGCCAGGGCTCCGCACTGAAAGTATCGAATCAATGAGTGAGTTTGCCTTTGCGCAAATCGGCGTAATTCGTTCGCCGTGGAAAGAGAAGTTTGCCGTCCCGCGCCAGCCCGGTCTGGTGCAGGATGGCGGCGGCGAGCTGCATCTGCTACCACCTTACAATCAGCCGGAAGCGGTGCGCGGGCTGGAAGCGTTTAGTCATTTGTGGGTGCTGTTTGTGTTCCACCAAACGATGGAAGGTGGCTGGCGTCCGACCGTGCGTCCCCCGCGCCTCGGTGGCAATGCGCGTATGGGCGTGTTTGCCACCCGTTCAACCTTCCGCCCCAATCCTATCGGCATGTCGCTGGTTGAGTTAAAAGGCATTCGCTGCGAGAAGCAGCAGGTGATCTTGCAGCTCGGCAGCCTCGATTTAGTCGATGGCACGCCGGTGGTGGATATCAAACCTTATCTGCCGTTCGCCGAAGCGCTGCCTGATGCGCGCGCCGGGTTTGCGCAGGCGGCGCCTGATGCCACCATGCCGGTGCGCTTTTCGCCGCTGGCGCAGAGCCAGCTTCAGCTGCAGCAGAAAACCCATCCGCAGCTAGCGCGTTTCATTAGCGAAGTGCTGGCACAGGATCCGCGCCCGGCTTACCGTAAAGGTGAGACGGAAGATCGTGAATATGCCGCCTGGCTACTCGACTTTAACGTGCGCTGGCGCATTGATGAGGCAGGAACCGAGGTGATCGCCCTCGATCCCCGTTAAAACCCGCTTTTGAGTGATTGATCTCGCTGGTACACTAGCCGCCAGAAAAATTTTGTCAGTTTCCTTCCGTATAACTGGAATCGTAATCAATGCGTACTACTCAATATCTGCTCTCCACTCTGAAGGAGACACCTTCCGATGCAGAAGTGATCAGCCACCAGCTGATGCTGCGCGCCGGCATGATCCGCAAACTGGCTTCCGGTCTCTACACCTGGTTGCCGACCGGGATTCGCGTGTTGCGAAAAGTTGAAAACATCGTGCGTGAAGAGATGAACAACGCCGGTGCGATTGAGATCTCCATGCCGGTTGTCCAGCCTGCCGATCTGTGGGAAGAGAGCGGCCGTTGGGAGCAGTACGGCCCGGAACTGCTGCGCATTAAAGATCGTCACGAGCGTCCCTTCGTGCTGGGTCCAACCCACGAAGAAGTGGTCACCGATTTGA
Source organism: Pantoea sp. DY-15 (assembly GCF_019795935.1). Lineage (NCBI taxonomy): Bacteria > Pseudomonadati > Pseudomonadota > Gammaproteobacteria > Enterobacterales > Erwiniaceae > Pantoea > Pantoea sp. DY-15. The sequence continues at coordinate 574,978 of NZ_JAIMIF010000004.1, read as the reverse complement.
TCCGCAACGAGCTGAGCTCTTATAAACAGCTGCCGCTCAATCTGTATCAGATCCAGACCAAATTCCGCGATGAAGTGCGCCCGCGTTTTGGTGTGATGCGTTCACGCGAGTTCATCATGAAAGATGCTTACTCGTTCCACACCACGCAGGAATCGCTGCAGGAAACCTACGACGCGATGTACCGCGCCTACAGCCAGAGCTTCAGCCGTATGGGCCTGGATTTCCGCGCCGTACAAGCTGACACCGGTTCTATCGGCGGCAGCGCATCACATGAATTCCAGGTGCTGGCGCTGAGCGGTGAAGATGACGTGATCTTCTCCAGCGAATCTGATTACGCGGCCAACATTGAGAAAGCCGAAGCCTTAGCGCCGGCTGGCGAGCGTCCGCAGGCCACAGAAGCCATGACGCAGTTCGATACGCCAAACGCCAAAACTATCGCCGAGCTGGTTGAGCAACATCAGTTGCCGATTGAGAAAACCGTTAAGACGCTGTTCGTCAAAGCCACCGAAGAGAGCGGCCACACGCTGGTTGCCCTGCTGCTGCGCGGCGATCATCAGCTGAACGAAATTAAAGCGGAGAAGCTGGATATCGTCGCTGAACCGCTGGAGATGGCGAGCGAAGAACAGATTCGCGCGCTGCTGGGTGCCGGTCCAGGCTCGCTTGGCCCGGTCGGTTTGACCATGCCAGTGATCGCCGATCGTACCGTGGCGAAAACCAGCGACTTCTGCGCTGGCGCGAACATTGATGGCAAGCATTTGAGCGGCATCAACTGGGGACGCGATCTGCCAGAACCTCGTGTGGAAGATATCCGTAACGTAGTGGAAGGCGATCCAAGCCCAGACGGCAAAGGCACGCTGCTGATTAAGCGCGGTATCGAAGTCGGCCACATCTTCCAGCTGGGTACCAAGTATTCCGAAGCGATGAAAGCGGCGGTACAGGGCGAAGATGGTCGTAACCAGGTGATGACCATGGGTTGCTACGGCATTGGTATTACGCGCGTTGTGGCGGCTGCGATTGAGCAGAACAACGACGAGCGCGGTATCATCTGGCCTGCGGCATTGGCACCGTTTGAAGTGGCAATTCTGCCAATGAATATGCACAAATCTTTCCGTGTGCAGCAGTTGGCTGAAGAGCTGTACAACACGCTGCGTGCCAAAGGCATTGACGTGATTCTGGATGACCGTAAAGAGCGTCCAGGCGTGATGTTCGCGGATATGGAGCTGATTGGCGTGCCGCACACCATCGTAATTGGCGATCGTAATCTCGATAACGAAGAGATTGAGTACAAGGCGCGTACCGCCAGCGAGAAGCAGATGATTAAGCAACATGACATCGTCGACTTCCTGGTGAAAGCACTCAACAAGTAACGCTAAAACGCCTCCAGCCGGAGGCGTTTTTTATTGCACCTTTCCGCGCATCGCCTTCACGTTACTGCGCCGCGTTTTACCTTCCAGCCGCCTCACTTTAGAGCCGTGCGTCGGTTTGGTCGCACGCCGCACTTTTTCCACCGTGGTTAACTCCCGAATCAGATTTATCAGCCGCTGCACGGCCGCTTCCCGATTCATTTCCTGGCTGCGATGTTCCTGTGCTTTGATGATCACCACGCCTTCCGCGGTAATCAAATGATGGCTTGCCGCCAGCAGCCGCTCTTTATAAAACGGCGGCAGCGATGAGGCATGAATATCAAATCGCAGGTGAATCGCCGTCGACGTTTTATTCACATGCTGGCCACCGGCACCTTGCGCACGGATGGCACTGAGTTCCACTTCATTATCTGCAAGTGAAAGCGATCGAGACAGCACAATCATCTGTCACCTACCGTTTGGCTCGACGTTGCGTCGCGTAATAACCTGTTCATCAACTTAACCTTTTGTGCGCACGCTGAATGCATAAGACCAGCGCGAAATGTCACTTTTGCCCATTTGCTTGCATCATTCCCGTGACGACCGGGCTGATTTCGATGAAATTCCTGTGATATAGTCGCCTATCATCCAGAGTATCAACTCTGCTGAGGAGGTGTATGTGCAAAAGTATTGTGAGTTAGTTCGCCAGAAGTATGCCGAAATTGGTAGCGGCGACCTTGGGTATGTGCCAGACGCCATAGGTTGTGCGTTGAAGGCTCTCAACGATATTGCCGCTGATTCTGCGCTAAACTCTTCTCTCAGGGAACAAGCAGCGTATGCCGCTGCAAACTTATTGGTGAGCGACTATGTTGACGAATGAAGCCTACAAACCCATCAACTGCGATGATTACGACAACCTTGAACTCGCCTGCCAAAAACACTGGACGCTGTCGTTAGAGTTAAAAAACGGCGATCAGCTCAAGGCGAAAGCCGTGGACATGGTCTCACGTAAAAACGTCGAGTACCTTGCCGTCGATCTCTCAGGCGAGACCCGCGAAGTGCGGCTCGACCACATCGCCAGCTTCACACATCCGGAGCTGGGCACCGTCATCGTCAGCGAAGACGAGTAAAACCTCTCTCGGGCGGGAACCACATCCCGCCCACCTCGCTTAAGGTTTTAACGAACTGTAATACGCTGATAAATCTGCCATATCCTGATCGCTCAATCCCGCCACAAACGCTTTCATCACTTCCGCCTGGCCGCCGCTCCGCTCGCCTTTTTTATAAGCTTGCAGTGAATGGAGCAGATAAGGCGCATGTTGCCCGGCCAGATTGGGATAGAGCGGCACGGCGCTTTTGCCTTCCGCACCGTGACACGCCATGCAGCTTGCCGCTTTTTGCGCGCCCGCGTTCACATCGCCGTCGGCCAACGCCGGCAGCGCCGCAGCGAATAACATCGCTGTCAGCCAAAGTTTCATCATTGCTCTCCATTTTATTGTTGTGGTAACCAGATCGCCTGCCAGCCTTGCTCATGGCTGGCCGCGCCTTCGCGGGTGATAAACAGCCCCGGCGCGCTAATTAGCGTCTGGTTAAAGTAAATCAACGGGATACGTTCACGCAGCCAGGGCGCAATGCCCAGCTCTTGCCACAGCTTCTTCATCTCGCGGCCACCTGCGCGCCCCTGTATATGATAATAACCCTGCGCCTGGAAGCGGATCGTGATCGCTTCATCCGCTGCAGGCTGGCGCAGCTCGGCAATCCACGCATTCGCGTGCAGCGAACCTAAACCAGCGGGTAAATTAAGCGGCTGCGTGCGGTCTTGCCAGGTTAGCAAGTGCTGACTAAGTGATGGCTGCGGCGTTAACCAATAGAGTTGCTGGCGATAGCGGCGTAGCTCAAAAGCGCCGAAGCGCAAACAAGGTTTGGCGTCTTCACGGCTGTTGATGACTTCATCGGTGATACGTTTTAATGCCTCGCGCGAAGGCATCGCGCCGCCTTGTTGAGCAATCCAGCGGCGTAACAGCGCATGACGCCGCGCTTCGCTCATGTTCATTAACGGCGGGAAGTGCAGCGCGCCCTGTGCATCGCTAAGCTGCGCCAGCTGTTCCGCCAGCAACTCGTCGAGCAGTTGCTCCTGCTCGCCACAGAGCGCGGCGCTGCGTGCACTGGCGGCACTGAAGTGCGGCCAGCGTGCCTGCAGCTGCGGCAGAATCTGCTGACGCAGGAAGTTGCGGTCATAGCGGCTATCGGTGTTGCTTTCATCTTCAATCCAGCGCAGTTGATGCTCGGCAGCATAGTTTTCCAGCTGCTGACGGCTAACGTCGAGCAACGGACGCAGATGCCAATGTTCACCCACGCTGCGCTGCAGCGGCATCGCGGCCAAACCCGCCGGTCCGCTGCCGCGTTTTAACGCCAGCAGCAGCGTTTCCGCCTGATCGTCAAGGTGCTGAGCGGTAAGTAAGTGTTCACCGGGTTGCAGATGCTGAAACAGCGCCTGATAGCGTGCTTCGCGGGCAGCCGCTTCAATGCCGTTGGCGCGGCCATCAACCTGCACATGCAGCACTTCACAGGGAATCTGCCACTGCTGGCAAACTTGCTGGCAATGCAGCGCCCAGCTATCGGCATTCGGGCTAAGACCATGATGGACGTGTAACGCGCGCACGCGTAGCGCTGGCTGCTGACGTTGCCAGCAGACCAATTGATGCAGTAGCACGGTGGAATCAAGTCCGCCGCTGAACGCCAGCACATAGCCAGCGTCGGGTGTCAGCAGCGAAGCAAGATGAGATAAAGACATGAGCGCGTTCCGTCCGGGCGAGCCACCGAATTGCGGCTCGCGGCGGACGCTAGTTTACGCCTGATACAGCTCCAGCGGCAAACCATCCGGATCGGGGAAGAAGGTGCAGGCTTTACCGGTTAACGCATCGATACGAATCGGCTCACACGTCACGCCCTTCTCCGCCAGCGCCGCTATGGACTGCTCAACATCCTCAACGCAAAACGCCAGATGACGCAGGCCGCAGGCTTCCGGTCCACTAACGCGTGGTGGCGGCGAGGGGAAAGAGAACAGTTCGATGGTATAAACCCCATTCAGGCCAAGATCGCCTTTCCACGAGTCACGCTCGGCGCGGTAATATTCACCCAACAATTCAAAGCCCAGCACATCACAATAAAACGCCTTACTGCGCTGATAATCGGTGGCAATAATGGCGATGTGATGGATCTGTTTAATCTGCAGCATAGCGACTCCGGTTTTCACATAAGCCGCTTACCCTACGTGGCAAATGCGACGATGAAAAGAGGTGATTGTCCTAAGTTAGCCTTCATCATCTTCACGCAATACGCGCACCAGATAGCGCCCATCGTCCGTCAACGTCGCACCGTGAATGTCGGTCTCGAAGCCGGGATAGTGCCGGCCGATGGTGCATAGCATCAGCAGAAAATCGAGTACGGAACGGCTCTCTTCGGTGATCATCTCGCCCGGCATCACCACCGGCACGCCAGGCGGATACGGCAGAATCATGTTGGCGGAAATGCGCCCCACCAGCTCGCGAATATCCACCGTTTCCACCTGACCTTTTACCTGGCGCTGAAATGCCTGATGCGGCGTCATCTTCATCTCCGGCAGCACGTCGAACGCTTTCAACATCAGGCGCGGCAGATCGTGTTGCAGGATCAACTGATGAATGCCCTGCGCCAGCGTTTGAATACGCATGTTGCGGTAGAAGTCGGGATCTTCAGCGTAGAGATCCGGCAGCATGTTTTTCACCCGCAGGTTGAGATCGTATGCGCGCTTAAACTCCGTCAGCCCACGCAGCACGCTCATCGCTTTTGTTTTATCAATGCCGATGCTGAACAGGAACAGCAGATTGTATGGCCCGGTTTTCTCCACCACGATGCCGCGTTGATCGAGGAACTTCGCCACCAGCGCGGCTGGAATGCCCTCTTCCGCCATGTTACCCAGCTCGCTCATGCCCGGCGTCAGAATGGTGACTTTGATCGGATCGAGATACATATGATCGCGATCGGCATGGGTGAAACCGTGCCAATCCTCCTCGCCCGGCTGGATAGGCCAGCATTCGGCCTGATCGACCTGCTCCGGCTGCCAGATATCAAAGAACCAGCCGTCAGACTCTTCCCGCAAGCGCTGAATCTCACGACGAAAATGCAGCGCACGTTCAACCGAGCGGTTGATCAGTCGCTTACCCGGATTGCCGCGCAGCATCGCCGCCGCGGTTTCAATCGACGAGACAATCGCGTAGCTCGGCGAGGTGGTGGTATGCATCATGTAGGCTTCGTTGAAGGTGTGCTCGTCGTAATCACCTTTGATGTGAATCAGCGAAGCCTGCGAGAACGCCGCCAGCAGTTTGTGCGTCGATTGCGTTTCATAGATCACTTTGCCGGAAATACGATCGCCACTCATGCCGCTTTTACCGGCATAGATCGGATGGAAATTGGTGTACGGCACCCACGCAGAATCAAAGTGGATCGATGGCACATCCAGCGTCTGTTTGATGAACTGCGTGTTGTACAGCAGGCCATCGTAGGTTGAGTTGGTAATCACCGCATGCACCGGCCAGCTGGCACGCGGCGTGCCGTTGACCTTTTGCTGGATGCTGTCACGCGTAAACTCGCGCTGCGGAATGCCGCCCAGAATGCCGAGCGCGTTTCGCGTCGGTTTGAGCCAGATTGGGATGATGTCGCTCATCATCAGCAAATGGGTCAGCGATTTATGGCAGTTGCGGTCAATCAGCACCGTGCTGCCCGATGGAGCCGCATACATGCCGACGATTTTGTTCGAGGTCGAGGTGCCGTTGGTCACCATATAGCTTTGCTCGGCGCCAAAGGTGCGCGCGACGTACTCCTCCGCTTCCAGATGCGGGCCGGTGTGATCGAGCAATGAACCCAATTCCGTGACCGAGATCGAGACATCCGCTTTTAAGGTGTTCGAGCCAAAGAAGTCATAAAACAGGCTGCCCACCGGGCTTTTCTGGAAGGCGCTGCCGCCCATGTGACCCGGCGTGCAGAAGGTGTATTTGCCCTCTTTGACGTAGGTGAACAACGCTTTAGTTAGCGGCGGCGTGATGTTATCGATGTACTCATCGGTGTACTGACGAATATGCAGCGCGATGTCATCGGCAGCGCTCAGGGCATACTCGAAGAAGTGCAGCGCCATGCGCATCTCGTTGATGCTGACATCCATCTGCGAATGGGTGTTGATGAAGGCATAGAGCGGCAGATATTCATTAAGCTGATTGATGTCGCTACACAGCGCCAGACTGTAATCGTCCCAGTCAAAAATCACACCGCAGATACGCGGATTGTGTTCAATCAACTTCAGCAGGTCGCTGGCATTATTGGGGTAAACGGTTTGGAAGCCTTGCAGCTTGAGGGCAGCATCCAGTTCGCGAATAGGCTCATCTTTGTAGAAAGCGCCGTGCAGTCCCATGATCGCAATAATATTCAATGCTCACCTCCTGTGGTGTTGTGGCAATGAATAAGGATAGCGAAAAGCGCGCGCGGATAAACCTGGAATGCTCTGCTGTTGAGCTTCATAGCGCTTTGGGTTGTGTGCTGAGGCCAGAAAAGGTCGCCATTAATGGCGACCCTACGGAAGACGGTGCGGTTTTGTAGGGGCGCCATTTATGGCGACCAATGCGAAATTACCGATCAGCAGACATAAAAAAAGCGGACCGAGGTCCGCTTCTTGCTTAGCTCTGATGTATCAAGCGTAGCCGTAGTTCATCAGGCGCTGATAGCGACGGTTGAGCAACTCTTCGGTGCTCAGCACATCGAGATCGGCCAGATCCGCTAACAGCTGCTGCTTAAGAGAAGCCGCCATGTCTACCGGTTGACGATGCGCGCCGCCCAGCGGCTCAGGAATGATGGAATCGATCAGCTTCAGCTCTTTCAGACGCTCAGCTGTGATACCCATCGCTTCGGCAGCCAGCGGAGCTTTGTCGGCGCTTTTCCACAGGATCGACGCACAACCTTCCGGTGAAATCACCGAATAGGTGCTGTACTGCAGCATGTTCACTTTATCGCCCACGCCGATTGCCAGCGCACCACCGGAACCGCCTTCGCCGATTACGGTACAAATCACCGGAATTTTCAGGCCAGACATTTCACGCAGGTTGCGTGCGATCGCTTCAGACTGACCGCGCTCTTCCGCACCCACGCCCGGATAAGCTCCCGGTGTGTCGATGAAGGTGATCAGCGGCATCTTAAAGCGTTCAGCCATTTCCATCAGACGCAGCGCTTTGCGATAGCCTTCTGGTGCCGGCATACCGAAGTTACGACGGATTTTCTCTTTGGTTTCGCGACCTTTCTGATGACCAATGATCATCACTGGACGACCGTCGAGACGGGCAATACCGCCGACAATCGCTTTATCATCGGCATAAGCACGATCGCCAGCCAGTTCGTCGAAATCATCAAACGCGTTGCGGATATAGTCCAGTGTATAAGGACGCAGCGGATGACGCGCGAGTTGCGCCACTTGCCATGCGCCTAAATCGGAGAAGATTTTACGGGTCAGCTCAACGCTTTTTTCGCGCAGACGCTGCACTTCCTCATCCAAATTAATATCGTGTTTCTCATCCGAACGGCCAATCGATTTTAACGAGTCGATTTTCGCTTCAAGCTCTGCGATTGGCTGTTCAAAATCCAGGTAATTAAGACTCATAATGTTCCTGTTTTAGTCAAACTCCAGTTCCACCTGCTCCGATCCTACTAACGACCGCAAATCGTTGAGTAAACGATCGCTGGGCGAAATACGCCACGCTGCACCAAAGCGTAGCTTCGCTCGCGCATCGGCTCTCTGATAGTAGAGATGCACCGGAATGGTCCCGGAGCGATGAGGCTCCAGAGACTGGCGGAGACGGTTTAAAAGCTGGTCATCAATTTGCCTGTCCGTCAGCGAGATAGCAAGTCCGCGCGCGTATTTTTCCCGCGCTTCGTCGATGTCCATAACTTCTCGAGCGGTCATTTTAAGGCCACCGCTAAAGTCATCAAAGCTGACCTGTCCACTGACGATCAGGATACGGTCCTTCTCCAGCAACTGCTGGTATTTATCTAACGCATCGGTAAATAACATCACTTCAAGACGACCAGAACGATCGTCAATGGTACAAATACCAATTCGGTTGCCGCGTTTAGTGACCATCACGCGGGCGGCAATCACCAGCCCCGCTGCGACGGTTACTTTACCACGATCTGTCGGATGCATGTCTTTCAGCCGCATGCCGCCGACGTAACGCTCAATTTCTTTCAAATACTGATTAATTGGATGGCCGGTAAGATAGAGACCCAAAGTCTCTCGTTCGCCATCCAGTTGAATTTGTTCCGGCCACGGCGTGATGCTGGCGTAGGATTTCTCCACCTGCTCCGGCTCTTCCGCCAACACGCCAAACATATCGGCCTGGCCGATGGCTTCGGCTTTGGCATGTTGATCGGCCGCTTTTAAGGCATCGCCAAGCGCGCTCATCAAGGCCGCGCGATGCGGGCCGAGACGATCGAACGCGCCCGACATGATCAGTTTTTCCATCACGCGACGGTTGATCTTTTTGGTGTCGGTGCGCGCGCAGAGATCAAACAGCTCTTTGAAGTAGCCGCCTTCATTACGCGCATCAATGATCGCTTCGATCGGACCTTCACCCACGCCTTTGATCGCGCCGATGCCGTAAACGATCTCGCCTTCGTCATTGACGTGGAACGGATACAAACCTGAGTTGATGTCTGGCGGCAGAACTTTAAGGCCCATGCGCCAGCATTCGTCGACCAGGCCAACCACTTTCTCGGTGTTATCCATATCGGCGGTCATTACGGCCGCCATAAACTCTGCCGGATAGTGTGCTTTCAGCCACAACGTTTGATAGGAAACCAGCGCGTAAGCGGCGGAGTGCGACTTGTTAAAGCCATAACCGGCGAACTTCTCTACCAGATCGAAGATTTTCATCGACAGTTCGCCGTCGACGCCCATCTTCTCCGCACCATCCCGGAACACCGAACGCTGCTTCGCCATCTCTTCGGGTTTCTTTTTACCCATCGCACGACGCAGCATGTCCGCGCCGCCCAGCGTGTAGCCAGACAGCACCTGCGCAATCTGCATCACCTGTTCCTGATACAGAATGATGCCGTAGGTCGGCTCCAGCACCGGCTTCAGGGTTTCGTGCTGCCACTGAATATCCGGATAAGAGATCTCTTCGCGACCGTGCTTACGGTCAATGAAGTTATCTACCATGCCCGATTGCAGCGGTCCCGGACGGAACAGCGCCACCAGTGCGATCATATCTTCGAAGCAGTCAGGCTTCAGACGTTTGATCAGATCTTTCATGCCGCGCGATTCAAGCTGGAACACCGCCGTGGTTTCCGAGCGCTGCAGCATATCAAAGCTTTTCTTGTCATCCAGCGGAATGGCGGCGATATCAATCGGTGGCAAACCCTGCTTTTCACGGCGCGGGTTAATCATCTTCAGCGCCCAGTCGATGATGGTAAGCGTACGCAGGCCGAGGAAGTCAAACTTCACCAGCCCGGCATATTCCACGTCATTCTTATCAAACTGGGTAACCGGGAATTGCCCGTTTTCATCGCAGTACAGTGGCGCAAAATCGGTGATTTTGGTCGGCGAGATCACCACACCACCAGCATGTTTACCGGCGTTACGCGTGACACCTTCCAGTTTGCGCGCCATGTCGATCAGCGCTTTCACCTCTTCATCAGCCTCGTAGATCTCCGGCAGCTGCGGTTCAGCCAGGAAGGCTTTCTCCAGCGTCATGCCCGGATCCGGCGGGATCAGTTTCGAGATACGATCAACAAAACCGTACGGATGGCCGAGTACGCGGCCCACATCACGGATAACCGCTTTTGCCGCCATGGTACCGAATGTGATGATCTGTGATACCGCATCGCGTCCATACATATCGGCCACGTGGTCGATTACCTGGTCGCGCTTCTCCATGCAGAAGTCGACGTCGAAGTCGGGCATCGAGACACGTTCCGGGTTCAGGAAGCGTTCGAACAGCAGGTCAAACTCCAGCGGATCGATATCGGTAATTTTCAGCGCATACGCCACCAAAGAACCGGCACCCGAACCACGGCCTGGGCCGACGGGAATGCCGTTGTCCTTCGACCACTGGATAAACTCCATCACGATCAGGAAGTAGCCGGGGAAGCCCATCTGGTTGATAACGGTGAGTTCAATCTCCAGACGTTCATCATATTCCACGCGTTTTTCAGCGCGCACCGCCGGATCCGGGAAGAGGAATTCCATACGCTCTTCCAGGCCTTCGCGCGACTTCGCCACGAGGAAGTCTTCGGTGCTCATGTCACCGGTTGGGAACTGCGGCAGGAAATATTCGCCGAGGCGCACCGTAACGTTACAGCGCTTAGCAATCTCTACGCTATTTTCCAGCGCTTCCGGGATGTCCGAGAACAGCTCGCACATCTCCTCTTCACTGCGCATATATTGCTGAGGACTGTAATTGCGCGGACGCTTGGGATCGTCCAGCGTGTAGCCGTCATGAATCGCGACGCGAATTTCATGCGCATCAAAATCTTCTTCATTCAGGAAGCACACTTCGTTGGTGGCAACGACGGGAATGCCTTCGGCAACCGCCAGCTCGACGGCGGCATGCAGATACGCTTCTTCATCGGCGCGACCGGTGCGCATTAATTCGAGGTAATAACGATTCGGGAAGTGTTCCTGATAGAAGCTCAAACACTGCGCTACCATCGCGCTATTGCCGCGCAGCAGGCTGCGGCCGACATCGCCGCGACGTCCGCCCGACAGCAGAATCAGGCCTTCACCCAATTCCAGCAGCCAGTCGCGATCGATGATGGGGCCCGCGATGCCGTAACCGCGCTGATACGCACGCGAAATCAGCAAGGTCAGGTTTTGATAACCGGTGTTATTGGCCGCCAGCAGCGTTAACTGCGTCAGCTCATCGCCCATCAATTCGCTGGCAACCTGGAAGTCAGCACCAATAATCGGCTTGATCCCCGCGCCGTGTGCGCTACCGTAAAAACGCACCAGCCCGCACAGGTTGATGTAATCGGTAATGGCAATCGCCGGCATGCCCAGCGCAGCCGCCTTCTTGACTAAGGGTCCGGTTTTCGCCAGACCATCAACCATGGAGTAATCACTGTGGACGCGCAGATGTATAAAACGAGGTTCAGCCATATCAGTTTCCGGTTAAAACAGCGTCAGGCTATTAAAGCGTAGTTGGCTGGCGGGCTGCCAGCACATCGGCATCAATCAAGGCGTTACGCACCGGCGCAAAGCTGCGACGATGATGAGGTGTGGCGCCGTGCTGCGTCAGCTTTTCCATGTGCAGCGCGGTTGGATAGCCTTTGTGTTGCGCAAAGCCATATTGCGGGAACAGCAAATCCAGCTCGGTCATTTCACGATCGCGCGTGACTTTTGCGATGATCGAGGCGGCACTGATCGCTTGCACCAGGCTATCACCCTTCACCACCGCCTGCGAGGGCATCGGCAGCGCCGGGCAACGGTTACCATCGACCAGTACGAAGTCCGGAGCAATGTGCAAACCCGCGACCGCGCGCTGCATCGCCAGCATAGTAGCGTGCAGAATATTGAGCTGATCGATCTCCTCTGGCTCGGCACGACCAAGGCTCCAGGCCAGCGCCTTCTCTTTGATCTCGTCATACAGCGCCAGACGACGCTTCTCGGAGAGCTTTTTCGAGTCGGCCAGTCCGGCAATCGGGTTGGCGGGATCGAGGATCACCGCCGCCGTGACCACGGCGCCAACCAGCGGGCCGCGCCCTACTTCATCAACGCCAGCAATCCGCTGCGCGTTGGGATAGATAAATTCAGCCATTGATGATCTCCAGTACCGCATCCGCCGCCTGCTCATCGGCATTCCAGCGAATCTGTTGATGCAGTTCGGTGAAGGTTTTCAGTAGCGCTTCGCGCTCAGGGCCAGCGTGCAGTAACGGCTCCAGCGCCGCGGCGAGCGCGTCGGGCTGGCATTCGTCCTGCAGCAACTCTTTCACCAGCTCGCGACCGGCCAGCAGATTTGGCAGGGAAACGTACGGCGTTTTTACCAGACGTTTTGCCAGCCAAAAAGTAGACGGCTTCATGCGATAACCGACCACCATCGGGCATTTCGCCAGCATGCACTCCAGCGCGGCGGTGCCAGACGCAAGAATAGCGGCATCGCTGGCCAGCATCGCCTGACGGCCTTTGCCATCCAGCAAATGCATCGGCAGTTCTGGCGCAACTTGCGCTTTGATCTGCTCAAACTGCGCGCGGCGTTTGGCATTCACCAGCGGCACCACGATTTCCAGCGTGGGATAGCGCTGACGCAGCAGCTGCGCGGCGCGCAGGAAATCGGCGCTGAGCATTTCCACTTCGGCACCGCGACTGCCCGGCAACAAGCCAAGGCAAATCGCCTCGTCAGCAATGCCTAACTCGCGGCGCGCCGCCAGCTTATCGGGCTGCAACGGCATCGCATCAGCCATGGTGTGGCCGATAAAGCGGCACGGCACGTTAAAGCGATCGTAGAAAGCTTTTTCAAACGGCAGAAATGCCAGCACCAGATTGGTGTTGCGGCCGATTTTGAAAACGCGCTTTTGACGCCACGCCCAAACGGAAGGGCTGACGTAATGAATTGTGCGAATGCCCGCGCGCTTAAGGCGACCTTCCAACGTGATATTGAAATCCGGCGCATCAATGCCCACGAACACATCCGGCTTGAGTTCGGTGAAGCGCTGCGTCAGGTCACGACGAATTTTCAGCAGACGCCGCAGGCGTCCCAGCACTTCGACGATGCCCATCACCGCCAGCTCTTCCATCTCATACCAGGCTTCGCAGCCTTCGGCCTGCATCAGCGGACCGGCCACGCCAACAAAGCGCGCATCAGGATGGCGCGCTTTTAACGCACGGATGAGACCTGCACCAAGAATATCGCCGGAGGTTTCTCCGGCGACCAGGGCAATCGTTAGGGGACGCGCTGACATGGATTAACGAATCAATCCACGCGTTGAACGGGCAAAGAAGTCATAGAAAGGCTGCACTTCGCTGTGTTGTTTCGCCAGCTCTTCAATCTCTGGTTTCACTTCATCCAGCGTTTTGCCGCTGCGGTACAGCAGTTTGTACGCGTTGCGAATGGCATGCAGCGCTTCTTTGCTAAAGCCGCGACGCTTCAGACCTTCGATGTTGATACCGTATGGCGTTGCGTGGTTGCCCTGCGCAATGACATAAGGCGGCACATCCTGCGCGACGCCTGAACAACCGCCAACCATCACGTGAGCACCAATGGTGCACCACTGATGTACCGCCGTCATGCCGCCGATAATCGCAAAATCATCAACGGTGACGTGACCGCCCAGCGTGGCATTGTTAGCAAAGATGCAGCGATTACCGATCACGCAGTCATGCGCGATGTGAGCATTCACCATCAGCAGGTTATCGCTGCCGACTTTAGTCACATTGCCGCCCTGCGTAGTGCCACGATGAATGGTGACGCTCTCGCGGATGCGGTTACGATCGCCAATTTCAACGCGCGTCGGTTCGCCCGCATATTTCAGGTCCTGATTCACTTCACCAATGGAAGCGAACTGGTAGATCTGATTGTCTTTGCCGATACGCGTGTGGCCGTTCACCACCACGTGCGATTTGAGTACGGTTCCTTCACCAATTTCCACATTAGCGCCGATAAAGCAGAACGGGCCGATATGAACATTGGCACCGATGACGGCACCCTCTTCAATGACAGAACTGGGATGGATATTGGCGGTTGAATCAATCACTTATTATGCCTCCCGGCTACGGGCACACATCATGGTCGCTTCACAGACAATTTTACCGTCCACGGTCGCCACGCCTTTAAAGCGCGTCAGACCACGACGGGTTTTCTCGAAGGTCACTTCCATGATCATCTGATCGCCCGGCACAACCGGACGTTTGAAACGGGCTTCATCGATACCAGCGAAGTAATAGAGTTCGCCTGGTTCCAGTTTCCCAACGCTTTTGAACGCCAGAATACCGGTCGCTTGCGCCATCGCTTCCAGGATCAGAACGCCTGGGAAAATCGGCTTACCAGGGAAATGTCCCTGGAAAAACGGTTCGTTAACAGAAACGTTCTTCACCGCGCGCAGATATTTATGCTCTTCAAAATCCAGCACGCGATCAACCAGCAAGAAAGGATAGCGGTGTGGCAGCAGTTCTAAAATCTCTTCAATTTTCAGAGTATGCGTTTCAGTAGTCAAAATACTCTTCCTGTCCTAAAAAATCTGATGGCAACAATAACACGGCCTGCACCGATCAAAATGATCTTCCGCAGGCCGCAAATTAGTTCGGGGCGTTTCGCTTTCTTACGATACCTGCTGCCATTCTCGGGTGACCCGAAGGTGGAAGAAAGTACACTTCTTGTTATGAAAGCGAGTAGCGTGGGATGCGTTTAGTCGTCTTTGCCGACCTTACGTTCGATGGCTTTTAAGCGTTTGCTTATTTCATCGATGTTCATCACCAGCGCTGCTGTTTTACGCCAGGTTTTGTTGGGTTGCAGTGGAATACCCGACGAATACACGCCTGGCTCTGTGATAGGGCGCATTACCATGCCCATGCCCGTTACGGTCACTTTGTCACAGATTTCCATATGGCCGTTAATGACGCTGGCGCCGCCGATCATACAGTAACGTCCAATCTTCAGACTACCCGCCATGATCACACCACCCGCAACTGCGGTGTTATCACCAATCACGACGTTGTGCGCAATCTGACACTGGTTATCTATGATAACACCATTGCCGATCAGAGTGTTATCCAGCGCGCCGCGATCGATGGTGGTACAGGCACCAATTTCTACCCGATCACCAATCACTACGGTACCCAGCTGCGGGATTTTCACCCAATTGCCGCGATCGTTAGCATACCCGAAACCATCAGCACCAATGACGGTGCCGGACTGAATCAGACAATCCTGACCAATCTGGATTTCGTGATAAATCGTGACGTTAGCCCACAAACGTGAGCCGCGACCGATACGCGTCTGCTTACCAACAAAACATCCTGCGCCAATAACGACATCGTCACCCAGCTCTACACCGGACTCGATCACCGCATTTGCGCCTACCGAAACGTTGTTACCCAGCTTAGCCGTTGCATCGATCACCGCGCTGGGCGCGATATTCTGCGCGGGCTGCGGCGTTGTGTCCAGCAGTTGTGCCATGCGGGCATAAGTCAGGTAAGGATTTTTCACCACCAGGGCGGCCGTTTTACACCACTCCAGATCCGCTTCCGTCAGCACCACGGCTGAAGCCTGGATAGTAGCGAGCTGCTCGCGGTAGCGGCTGTTTGCAAGAAAAGTGATTTGGCCAGTTGTGGCGGATTGCATAGAAGCAATGCCGGAGATGACGATATCGCCATCTCCGTGCAATTCTGCATCCAACTGCTGGGCTAAATCAGCCAGTCGAATTGATGACATCAATTATTTAACCTGTTTTACAACGTCAGCAGTGATGTCTTTAGCATCAGAAGAAGAGTACAGCACGGCCTGAGAGTCCAGAACCAGATCGTAACCTTCGCTTTTCGCTACAGACTGAACAGCGGTCTGGATTTTAGCCAGCAGCTTGTTACGCTCCTGCATCTGACGAGTTTGGTTGTCTTTGTCAAAAGCCTGTGCTTTTTGTTCAAAGGCAGCACGCTCAGAAGAGATTTGCTTCTCTTTCTTGGTGCGGTCGCTCGCTTTCATGGTCGATGCATTACGCTGCAGATCCTGAATTTCTTGCTGGATCTTCTGCTGCTGAGACTGGAGGTCAGAGGCGCGGCTCTGGAATTCACCTTCAAGCTGTTTAGCAACAGCGGCACGCTGCGGAGACTGCTGGAAAACCTGGCTCAGGTTCACGACGGCAACTTTATCAGCCGCTTGGGCACCCGCAGAAGCAGCTAATGCAACACCCAGAGCAGCAGCACAGAACAACTTTTTCACTATAAACTCCTTACCTCAACGTGTGTGTTTGCAGCGTGCCGCATTATCAGGCAGCACGCGTGCAAGACGGTATTTTCACTTCCCTGCTCAGAGCCTTACCAGGTTTTACCAATGTTAAACTGGAATTGCTCTGACTTGTCTCCCTCGACTTTCTTCATCGGCTGGGCGTATGAGAATACCAGCGGTCCTAACGGTGACATCCACTGCAGTGCCACACCGGCAGAGACGCGAATGTTATTAGGATCGCTGTAATCTGGCACACCCGCCGCGCGTGTTTCCGCGGTGTTCTGCCATTTAGTATCCCAAACGGTACCGGCATCCATAAACACCGAGGTACGCACGGAATTCGCATACTTCTCGCTCAGGAACGGCGTTGGCGTGATCAGCTCAAGGCTGGCAATCGCCATGGCGTTACCACCGACCGCATCATCCGACTTACAGACGCCGTTTGGATCAGAGATATTACAGGTTGACGAGCCATCGTTCAGATACGCAGCTTTAGGACCAATGGTATTGGACTGGAAGCCACGAACCGTGCTCGAACCACCGCCGTAGAAGTTCTCATAGAACGGCATCTCTTTTCCATTAAGTCCGTCACCATATCCAACACGGCCACGGCCTAACACCACCCACGTACCATCGCGGTTCAGCGGCACATATTGCTGGCTATCCAACGTCGCTTTGTAGAACGCGTTATCAGAGCCTGGAATCGTCACTTTACCGTTCAGGTTGGTACGGTTACCGCGCGTTGGGAAGAAGCCACGGTCTAAGGTGTTATAGGTCCAACCGTAGTTGAAGGTGAAGTCATCTGCAGAGAAATCACCGTCATCGTTCAAGCCTTGATGGCGACCGACCGAATCCAGATAACGCCACATTGCAACCTGTGGACGCATGTTGGACAGGTCGTTATGCACGTAACCTAAACCAACACGCAGCGTGTTATTTTCGTTAACCGGGAAGCCCAGCGTACCGTCGAGACCATAACTTTTGTTGGTATAGTCAGACAGATCCGCGTTATCGGCCTTAAAGTCGTTGTAGAACAAACGACCGCCAAGGCTCACACCGTCAACCGTGAAGTACGGATCGGTTAGTGAGAACTCAGCATAGGTCTGGTAATCGTTTTTGGTACCGCTAAGGCCAACGGTGTTACCGGTGCCGAGCCAGTTTTCCTGAGTCACGCCCACCTGGAAACTGACGCCACTTTCAGTACCGTAACCGACACCAAAGTTGAAGGTACCGGTGTTACGCTCTTTCACCTTGTAGACCACATCAACCTGATCCGGTGCACCCGGAACACGTTGCGTATCCACATCTACGGTTTCGAAGTAACCGGTACGATTCAGACGCTCTTTACCCTGATCGACGAGGTCGCTGCCCAACCAGGCACCTTCCATCTGACGCATTTCACGGCGCAGCACTGAATCTTTTGAGGTGTCGTTACCTTCAAAGCGCACTTTACGCACGTAGTAACGGTTGCCCGCATCCACGTTGATGTGCAGCTTGACGGTTTTGTCAGCATCGTTGATTTCTGGCTGCGTCATTACGCGCGGATAGGCGTAACCGTAGCGACCCAGCAATTTCTTGATGTCATCTTCCATCTGGGTGACTTTGGTGCCGTTATACAGCTCACCCGCTGGAATTCTGGTCATCTTTTCGATTTCAGCAGAATGGCCCGCCATGCTGCCGTTCACGATCACGCCGGCAATCTTGTACTGATCGCCTTCGTTGATGTTCACGGTGATGTAGATGCCTTTCTTATCTGGCGTCAGGCTCACCTGCGTGGAATCGATGTTGAAACGCGCATAACCGCGATCCAGATAGAAGCTGCGCAGGGTTTCGAGATCGCCCGCTAACTTCTGTTTCTGGTATTTACGATCGCCCACCACGTTCCACCACGGCACTTCGTCACGCAGTGAGAAGCGCGAGATCAGTTCGTCAGAGCTAAATGCTTTATTACCGACGATGTTGATCTGCTGGATCTGCGCTGAAACGCCTTCCTGGAAGACGAACTTTAGATCCACACGGTTGCGCGGCAGCGGCGTAGCAATCGCTTTGACGCTGGCGGTGTATTTACCGACGCTGTAGTAGAAGTCTTCCAGGCCCTTCTCGATTGAAGAGAGCGTGGTGCGGTCCAGCGCTTCGCCAACGCGAACGCCAGACGCTTCGAGGTTCTGTTTCAGCTGATCTTCTTTCACCGCTTTGTTGCCGGAGAAAGTGATGTTGGCAATGGTTGGACGCTCTTTTACCTGAACAATCAGGGTTGTACCGTCACGCAGAACCTGCACATCTTCAAAGTTACCGGTGGCGAACAGTGAGCGAATGGTGTTTCTGACGTCATCGTCATTCACCGTATCACCGACACGTACCGGCATGCTGAGCAGAGCCGCGCCGACGGCGACTCGCTGGAGACCTTCGAAATGAATGTCCTTCACTACGAAATCGTCTGCACCGTAAACGGTGGCGCTGCTAAACAGCAGCGACGCTATGAGCAACTTTTTCATCGCCATCGTTGTTATGCGTTTTCCTAACACATCCCGCGCCTGTATGCGTTCCAGCTATTACAGACGAGAGAAATCATTGAAAAGTGCAAGCCCCATTAACAGCACTAGCAAGATTGAGCCAATGCGATAACTAAAGTCCTGAACTCGCTCGGACACCGGTCCACCTTTGATCTTTTCGATCGCCAGAAAGAGCAGATGACCACCATCTAAAACCGGCAGAGGGAACAGGTTAATGATGCCCAGGTTGACGCTGATCAGCGCCAGGAACATCAGGTAATAAATCACCCCGTACTCAGCTGATAACCCGGCACCCTGCGCGATCGAAATCGGCCCGCTCAGGTTATTCAGCTTCACATCCCCGATTATCAACTTGCCCAGCATGGAGACTGTTAGCTTCATCAACTGCCAGGTTTTTACACTGGCTTCGCCGATCGCCGCAAAAGGTCCATACTGCCTTACCGTTTTGTACTCATCAGGCAGCGGAATCACACGCGGGATGACACCCGCGAAGCCTTCCGCTTCATTGCCCGGTTTCGCTTCCGGCGTTAACGTCAACGCCACAGGTTCGCCGTTGCGCTCGATATCTAGCGCCATGTTTTTGCCCGGATTATCCCGCACCTGTGCCGCAAAAGCCTGCCACTGTGACAATGGCTGACCATCGACTTTAACGATCCTATCGCCCGCTTGCAAACCAGCATTGCTTGCCGGTGAGTTTGCCTGAACTTCAGCTAAGGTCGTTTCAATCTGCGGCCCACGTGGACGAATACCTAAAGCGACCACCGGATCCTGTTTATCAGGCTCAAATTGCCAATCGCGCAAATTTAATTGCTTTTGCTGCGTGGCTTCTTCGCCAAATTGCGAGACGGTAAGCGTGGCATCGCTGTCGCCGATTTTACCGATCAGCGCCATACGCACAGCATCCCAATCAGGCGTTTCGATACCATCTACCGCTTTAAGTTCCATGCCGGAGGTAATTTGCGCTTCGGCAGCGACGGAACCGTTCAGAATTTCACCAACTACAGGACGCACACCTGGCACGCCGTGAATAAACACGACCCAGTAAGCAAAGATGGCGAAGATGAAGTTGGCGATAGGACCGGCTGCGATAATCGAAGCACGCTGCAGCACGGTTTTGTTATTGAAGGCTTGATGACGCAGTTCGGCGGGAACGCTTTCCACGCGTTCGTCGAGCATTTTGACGTAGCCGCCAAGAGGGATCAGCGCGATGACATATTCGGTGCCCTGACGATCGCTGCGACGCCACAGCGCTTTACCGAAGCCAATCGAGAAACGTTCAACTTTAACACCGCAGCGGCGCGCCACCCAGAAATGGCCAAACTCGTGCACGGTAATTAGCACGCCAAGCGCCACGATAAAGGCGGCAAAACTCCAGAGTATACTCAACATCGCCAGCTATCCTCAGAGGGTGCGAAACACCAACAGCAGCAGGCAGGCAAACACCGGCACCGCAGCAGTCAGGCTATCAATACGATCGAGAATACCACCGTGCCCCGGAATCAAGTTACCGCTGTCTTTAATGCCCGCTTCACGCTTGAACATACTTTCTGTCAGGTCGCCCAATACCGATGCCAGCGTTGCAATCACCGCACAGATAATCAGCGTGCCCGGCGCCACCGAAAGCGGTGCCAGCAGAGCAAACAGCCAGGCGATGATGGCAGATGACAACAGGCCACCGAAGAAACCTTCCCAGGTTTTACCCGGAGAGACTTTCGGTGCCAGCTTGTGTTTGCCAAACAGACGACCAAACATGTAAGCACCGGAATCTGCGCCCCAGACGAGGAACATCACGAACAGCAGCCACCATGCGCCGGCGAAATGATCGGTATCGTAATGATACTGACGCAGCGCCATCATGCCCCAGAAGAACGGTATCAAGGTGAGCACGCCAAACAGCAGGCGCAGCGTACGTGAGTGACGCCACAACGCGGCAGAAGCGGGATAGAACAGTACTAAGATGAGCGCGACAATCCACCACAATAGCGATGCCCAGAGCGAGCCTTCCATCTGGAATTGGTGCAGATTGCGTTGATAGGGTTCAAGGGTAAAGAGCATCGCGGACAGCAACAGGCCGCAAAGCACGGCCAGCCAGATACGTTGCTGACGCGTTTTCATGCCAGCAAACTGCCCCCATTCCCAGGCGGCAAGCATGCAGATGATGATAGTGATAATCGCAAAACCGGACAGGGGTAACCAGAACAGTGCAGCGATCACCAGCGGAATCAAAATTAACGCGGTAATCAGACGAGACTTCAGCAAAGGTTACCCCCAAATTGCTTAGGCGCCGCCTGGTGCAGTACCGCCATAGCGTCGCTCCCGCGTAGAGAATGCATTCAGTGCACCTTCAAAAACGTTTTCATCAAAATCAGGCCAAAGAACATCGGTAAACCAAAACTCAGCATAGGCGATTTGCCACAGCAGGAAGTTGCTAATCCGATGCTCTCCCCCGGTCCTTATCACTAAATCCACTGGCGCCAGCTCCTGCATACACAAATACGGAGCCAGGCTTTCTTCGGTAATCTGGTCAGGACGCAGTAAACCTTCCTGAACCTGTTCGGCCAATTTTCTGGCACCCTGGATAATATCCCAACGGCCGCCATAGTTGGCAGCAATGTTAAGGGTCAGTCCATTATTTTGCTGAGTCAGTTCCTCGGCGCGGCGAATGCGTTCCTGAATACGGTTATTGAAACGACTGATATCACCAATAATGCGCAGACGCACATTGTGCTTGTGCAGGCTTTTGACTTCGCTGTCGAGCGCCCAGACAAACAACTCCATTAACGCTGTCACTTCCTGAATCGGACGGCTCCAGTTTTCACTGCTGAACGCATAAAGCGTGAGCGCTTCCAGTTTATGGCTGACCGCAAAGCTGACAGCCCGGCGTACTGATTTTACCCCGGCTTTGTGGCCTGAAATACGCAGTTTGCCCTGATTTTTTGCCCAGCGACCATTACCATCCATAATGATGGCCACGTGACGTGGCGTGCAGTACGACTCGTCATCGATTGTGTTGTGATTGTTGGACAACATAACGCGTAATAATTCCTTTCATCAGAAATGCTGTGGTTTCTGAATACATTGCGCCTGCAGCAAACTCCGGCAAACACGCCAGATGACATCGAAACAATGTCGGGCTGTGAAACGCGAGCGAGCGACTATACCATTTTCACCCAGAGCGAACAAATAGCGGGAACTATCAACCTGCTAAACGAAAGCGCGGTAACAATTCATTGGCACGCACGCGCGCTAACCGATCGATCTCCATCACCTCGTCAATGCTGCCCGGCTCCTGACAACTCAGGGACGCCAGCACTTCGCTGTTGATGGCGGCGATATCGGTAAAGCGAATCTGGTGCTGCAGAAAAGCTGCCACCGCCACTTCATTCGCTGCATTCAGCGACGTCGTCGCGGCCTGACCTGTGGCACAGGCATCAATCGCAAGCTTCAGGCAGGGATAGCGCTCGTAGTCCGGCTCGGCAAACGTCAACGACTTCATGCGCGTGAAGTCGAGCGGCGTTACGCCCGCAGAGATACGTGCTGGCCATGCCATGCTGTGCGCGATAGGCGTCCGCATATCCGGAGAGCCCAGTTGCGCCAGCACGCTGCCGTCGCAATAACGCACCATCGAATGGATAACCGACTGCGGATGCAGGATTACCTCCATCTGCGCGTCAGTCGCATTAAACAGCCAGCGGGCTTCAATGTATTCAAGACCTTTATTCATCATGGTGGCCGAATCAACGGAGATTTTACGCCCCATTGACCAGTTCGGATGCGCACAAGCCTGATCCGGCGACATACCGGCTAAATCCGCTAATGGCGTGTCACGAAAAGGACCACCCGATCCCGTAAGGAGAATCGACTCGATGCCGTTTCCCCGCAGATCAGCGTACCCCAACTGATGCTGTATGGAAGCGGGTAAACTCTGAAAAATGGCGTTGTGCTCGCTATCGACCGGCAGCAATTGCACCTGATGTTGGCGTACCGCCTCCATAAACAGACGGCCGCATGTGACAAGCGACTCTTTGTTGGCCAGCAGCACGGTTTTACCAGCGCGAATTGCTGCCATGGTGGGCTGTAAACCTGAGGCGCCAACAATCGCCGCCATCACCTGATCCACGTCATCCAGCGCGGCCAATTCGCAGGCTGCCTGAACGCCGGAGAGCACTTCGGTATTAACGTTGAGTGCTTTCAGTCGCTCACGCAGCGCTTGTGCGGAAGTCTCGTCGGACATCGCAGCATAGCGCGGTTGGAATTGCAGGCATTGCTCAGCCATCAACGCCACATTCTGGCCGGCCACCAGCGCGGTCACCTGATAAAGTTCAGGATTTGCGGCAATCACCGCCAGCGTGCTGGTGCCAATGGAGCCGGTTGAACCCAGCAGAGTTAATCGCTTCATCATGCTATCCCTGTGAAGTCGTGGAGGGTGTCCGCAACAGCGCCGGACACAATGTAAAACGCCGCCAGAGTCGAACACGTCTCTGAACGGCGTTTTGAAAAGCAGTTGATGGAATTAGAAGTCCATCAGTTCCTTTTCTTTATCGGCCAATGCCGCATCAACACTCTTGATGTGCGCATCGGTCATTTTCTGGATCTCGTCCTGCGTACGACGTTCGTCGTCTTCGCTGATCTCTTTATCTTTCAGCAGCGCTTTGATCTTGTCGTTCGCGTCACGACGGACGTTACGTACAGAGACACGGCCCTGCTCAGCTTCGCCACGCACGATCTTGATCAGATCTTTACGACGCTCTTCGGTCAGCGCTGGCAGCGGCACACGAATATCGCTACCGGCTGAGCTTGGGTTAAGCCCCAAATCAGACGTCATAATCGCTTTCTCAACGGCAGCGCTCAGCGAGCGATCAAATACGTTGATTTTCAACGTACGTGAATCCTCTACCGTCACGCTAGCCAGCTGGCGCAGCGGCGTAGGTGTACCGTAATAAGGAACCACAATGCCGTCGAGCAGTGAAGGCGAAGCACGGCCGGTGCGGATTTTGCTGATGTTGTTTTTAAATGCATCCACACATTTTTCCATGCGCGTGTCTGCATCTTTTTTAATGTCGTTAATCACGTTGAAACCCTTGAATTCGGTTGACCTGGCCATTTCCGGGCTAACCGGAAGCGGTATCGATAAACATCGATCATCCTAATTGCTGCGCGATGTCAGAGCATCGCGGCAAAAGAATATACCTTATTTTAACGCGCGTCGGGTATTAATGCGTAATCAGGGTGCCTTCTTTTTCACCCATCACGACGCGACGCAATGCGCCAGGCTTGTTCATGTTGAAGACGCGGATAGGCAGCTTGTGGTCACGCGCCAGCGTAAAGGCGGCGAGATCCATTACTTTAAGCTCTTTATCCAACACTTCTGCATAGCTCAGTTGGTCATACAGCGTGGCATCCGGGTTTTTCACCGGATCTTCAGAGTAGACGCCGTCTACTTTGGTGGCTTTCAGTACCACGTCGGCTTCGATTTCGATGCCGCGCAGGCAGGCTGCAGAGTCAGTGGTAAAGAACGGGTTGCCGGTACCGGCCGCAAAGATCACGACGCGGTTATTACGCAGCAGGCTGATCGCTTCTGCCCAGCTATAGTTATCACACACGCCGTTCAGCGGAATCGCTGACATCAAGCGCGCATTGACATACGCACGGTGCAGCGCGTCACGCATTGCCAGGCCATTCATCACTGTTGCCAGCATGCCCATATGGTCGCCGACCACACGGTTCATGCCCGCCTGGGCCAGACCTGCGCCGCGGAACAGGTTACCGCCACCAATAACCACACCCACCTGAATGCCCAGCTCAACCAGCTCTTTCACCTCTTGCGCCATGCGGTCAAGCACGCTCGCGTCGATGCCAAAACCTTCGGCACCTTGCAGTGCTTCGCCACTCAGTTTTAGCAGGATACGTTGATATACAGGTTTTGCGTTGGTCGCCATGGTCAGTTCTTCCTGGAAGATATGATGAAAAGGAGAAGTAAAATCTGGTCGATCATCCGCAAAGACCGCGAGAAAAGCTATTGGGATGAGACTGAAAGTGCTGCACTAAATCGCAGACAAAAAAGAACCGCCTTGTGGCGGTTCTTTCGGACCATTAAGACTGTTTGGACATTGCAGCAACTTCTGCTGCGAAGTCAGCTTCAACTTTCTCAATGCCTTCGCCCACTTCGAAGCGGATGAAGTTGATGACGTCAGCGTTTTTCTCTTTCAACGCCTGGCCAACGGTTTTGCTTGGGTCAATAACGAAAGCCTGACCGGTCAGAGAAACTTCGCCGGTGAATTTCTTCATGCGGCCTTCAACCATTTTCTCTGCGATTTCTTTTGGCTTGCCAGACTGCATGGCGATATCCAGCTGAACCTGGTACTCTTTCTCAACCACGTCTGCAGACACGTCTTCTGGCTTAACGAATTCTGGCTTGCTTGCAGCGATGTGCATAGCAACTTGCTTGCTCAGTTCTTCGTCAGCACCGGTGGTAGAAACAACCACACCGATACGTGCGCCATGCTGATAGCTGTTCAGCTCAGCGCCTTCCAGGATAGCAATACGACGGATGTTGATGTTCTCACCGATTTTCGTAACCAGCGCTACGCGTTCTTCTTCGAACTGCGCTTTCAGAACTTCCACATCGGTAACTTTGCCAGCGACAGCTGCATCCAGAACCTTGTCAGCAAACGCCTGGAAACCGCCATCTTTTGCAACGAAGTCGGTCTGGCAGTTTACTTCAAGGATCGCCGCGAAGCCGTCAGCGATTTTGGTTTTGATCACGCCATCAGCAGCAACGTTGCCTGCTTTCTTAGCCGCTTTGATTGCGCCAGATTTGCGCATGTTCTCAATCGCCAGCTCGATGTCGCCGTTCGCTTCGGTCAGCGCTTTTTTGCAGTCCATCATGCCTGCGCCAGTACGCTCACGCAGTTCTTTTACCAATGCAGCGGTAATATCAGCCATTCCAGAATCCTCGATTCGTCTCTGTGTGCTCACACACTGTCAGAAACTTGTTGCGGAAAATTTACTCTGCCCCGCTCGCTCTGCAGTGAGCGTGACAGACTTAGATAAAATAAAGGGGCCTGAACGGCCCCCTTAACAGATAACATCTGATGTCTAAGGGCTCTTAGAAAGAGCGAACCTTATTAAGCTTCAGCAGCTTCTTCAGCCTGCTCAGCCAGATCCTGTGAACGGCCTTCGCGCACGGTAGTGGCAACGGCAGTCAGGTACAGGCTTACAGCACGGATCGCATCGTCGTTACCTGGGATAACGAAGTCAACGCCGTCTGGATCAGAGTTGGTATCAACGATAGCAAATACTGGGATACCCAGGTTGTTTGCTTCTTTGATAGCGATGTGCTCGTGATCAGCGTCAACAACGAACAGTGCATCCGGCAGACCGCCCATATCTTTGATACCGCCCAGGCTGTTTTCCAGCTTGGCCAGTTCGCGAGTGCGCATCAGCGCTTCTTTCTTGGTCAGTTTGTCGAAAGTACCGTCCTGAGACTGAGACTCAAGATCTTTCAGGCGTTTGATTGACTGACGAACGGTTTTCCAGTTAGTCAGCATGCCACCCAACCAGCGGTGGTTTACGAAGAACTGGTCGCAGCTCAGAGCTGACTCTTTTACCGCTTCGGCAGCAGCGCGCTTAGTACCAACGATCAGGATCTTACCTTTACGGGAAGAGATCTTTTTCAACTCAGCCAGAGCGTCGTTGAACATTGGCACAGTCTGCTCGAGGTTGATGATGTGAACCTTGTTACGTGCGCCGAAGATGAATGGCTTCATTTTCGGGTTCCAGTAACGGGTCTGGTGACCAAAGTGAACACCAGCCTTGAGCATGTCGCGCATTGAAACAGTTGCCATGATTACCTCTAAAGTTTGATTTGGGGTTGGGCCTCCATGTATCCCATACGACCGACCTCTTTCAAGGCACCCCGGCGTATGTGTCGATACATGTGTGTTTTAGTACACATAATGAGTTTTATGCGTTTCCTGCCAGCCAAACGTCGGTGACAGAGAATCGTCGGCGCGCTTTATACCACAATGCGCAGGAATACGCCAATAGTAGTTGAGCGCCGCAGGCGCAGACAATCGCCATTTGGCAGCCCTTTTGCTGGCTGCTAACATGACTGCCACAGAACTCATTATTGTCGAAAAATTCGACGATTGCGGATTAATTTAATGGCTATTTCAATTAAAACCCCTGAAGAAATCGAAAAAATGCGCGTGGCGGGCCGCCTGGCCGCTGAAGTGCTGGAGATGATTGCCCCGCACGTGGTGCCTGGCGTCACCACCGGTGAACTGGATCGTCTCTGCCACGAACACATCACGCAGAAGCAGCAGGCGATTTCCGCCTGCCTCGGCTATCACGGCTTCCCGAAATCGGTGTGTATTTCGGTGAATGAAGTGGTATGTCACGGTATTCCGAGCGACGATCGCGTGCTGAAGGATGGCGACGTAGTTAACGTCGATGTCACGGTGATCAAAGATGAGTATCACGGCGATACCTCAAAAATGTTCATCGTCGGTAAAGCCACCATTCAGGGCGAGCGCCTGTGTCGCGTTACTCAGGAAAGTCTCTATATCGCGCTGCGTCTGGTGAAACCGGGTATTCGTCTGCGTGAACTGGGCCGCGCGATTCAGCAGTATGTCGAAGCACAGGATTTTTCGGTGGTGCGCGAGTATTGCGGTCACGGCATCGGCAAAGGCTTCCATGAAGAGCCGCAGGTACTGCATTACGACGCGGATGATAGCGGCGTGGTGTTGCAAGCAGGCATGACCTTCACCATCGAACCGATGGTCAATGCCGGTGATTACCGCATCCGCACCATGAAGGATGGCTGGACCGTGAAAACCAAAGATCGCAGCTTGTCCGCGCAGTATGAGCATACTATTGTGGTGACAGAAAACGGCTGTGAGATTCTGACGCTGCGTGAAGACGACACCATTCCAGCGGTGCTCGAAAACGTCGCGTAATCATCTCGCTAACAGTACCAGGCCGGCTTATCGCTGGCCTTTTTTATGTGCGTAATGAAGAGGCATGTTGATGAGTGGTAGCGTGACCGAAGCAGTACACAAAGGCCTGACCGATTCCCCCGCCAGCTGGCCGGATGACGCCCTGACGCGCGACAAGCTCAAACACTATCTTGAGCAATTCCAGCAGCACCTGGGCATTGCATTTGATGCGGGCACCGATATTGAATCTCTGATTGATGCCCGCACGCTGTTTATCGACCGCTTATTGCGTCGTCTGTGGCGCTTCTTTGGTTTCGACCAGATGAAGGAGATCGCACTGGTTGCCGTTGGCGGTTATGGTCGCGGCGAACTGCATCCGCTCTCCGATATTGATGTGCTGATCCTCAGCCGCCAGCCGCTGGACGACACAGCCGCGCAGCGCACCAGCGAGCTGCTAACGCTGATGTGGGATTTGAAGCTGGAAGTTGGTCACAGCGTACGTACGCTGGAAGAGTGCCTGCTGGAAGGTTTATCCGATCTTACGGTCGCCACCAACCTGATTGAATCGCGCATGCTCACCGGCGATGTGGCGCTGTTTCTCGAACTGCAAAAGAACATCTTCAGCGATGGTTTCTGGCCGTCTTCACGCTTCTTCGCCGCCAAAATTGAAGAGCAGCAGGAGCGCCACCAGCGCTATCACGGCACCAGCTACAACCTTGAACCGGATATCAAAAGCAGCCCCGGTGGCCTGCGCGACATACACACGCTGCAATGGGTGGCGCGTCGTCACTTTGGCGCCACCACCATGGATGAGATGGTCGGTTTCGGCTTTATCACCGAAGCGGAACGCAATGAAATCAACGAGTGTCAGGAATTTTTGTGGCGCATTCGCTTTGCGCTGCACTTAACGCTGCCACGCTATGACAATCGTCTGCTGTTTGATCGCCAACTCACCGTCGCTCAGCGCCTCAACTATCTGGGCGAAGTCAACGAGCCGGTTGAGCGCATGATGAAGGATTTCTACCGCGTCACGCGCCGTATCGGCGAACTCAATCAGATGCTGCTGCAGCTGTTCGATGAAGCGATTCTGGCGCTGTCGACCACTGAAAAACCGCGCAACATTGATGACGATTTCCAGATTCGCGGTGACCTCATCGACCTGCGCGATCTCACGCTGTTTGAGCGTGAGCCGCAAGCCATCCTGCGTATGTTCTACGTGATGGTGCGTAACGAAAACATCAAAGGTATTTACTCCACCACGCTGCGGCAGCTGCGCTATGCGCGCCGCCATTTGAAGCAGCCGCTGTGTCAGATTCCTGAAGCGCGTGAAACCTTTATGGCGATTCTGCGTCATCCTGGCGCGGTTAAGCGCGCGCTGGTGCCGATGCATCGTCACAGCGTGTTATGGGCCTATACGCCGCTGTGGGGCAACATCGTTGGCCAGATGCAGTTCGATCTGTTCCACGCTTACACGGTGGATGAGCACACCATCCGCGTGCTGCAGAAGCTGGAGAGTTTTGCCGACGAAGCCACACGCCCGATGCATCCGCTGTGCGTTGAACTCTGGCCGCGCCTGCCACAGCCGGAACTGTTGCTGATGGCTGCGCTGCTGCACGATATCGCCAAAGGCCGCAACGGCGATCACTCCATTCTCGGCGCGCAGGATGCGCTCGACTTTGCCGAATTACACGGACTGAACTCCCGCGAAACGCAGCTGGTTGCCTGGCTGGTACGCCATCATTTATTGATGTCAGTCACCGCGCAGCGCCGCGATATTCAGGATCCCACCGTGATTCAGCAATTCGCCGAAGTGATGCAGAACGAAAATCGCTTACGCTATCTGGCGTGCCTGACGGTTTCCGATATCTGCGCCACCAATGAAAGCTTGTGGAACAGCTGGAAGCAGAGTTTGTTGCGCGAGCTGTTCTTCGCGACCGAAAAACAGCTGCGCCGCGGCATGGAAAACAGCCCGGATCTGCGCGAGCGCGTGCGCCATCATCGTCTGCAAGCGCTGGCGCTGCTGCGGATGGAAAACCTCGACGAAGAGCGTTTGCACCATATCTGGAGCCGCTGCCGCGCCGACTATTTCCTGCGCCACACACCGAATCAGCTCGCCTGGCATGCGCGTCATTTAATTCATCACGATCTCAACAAACCGCTGGTGCTGGTCAGCCCGCAGGCCACGCGCGGCGGTACCGAGATCTTTATCTGGAGCCCGGATCGTCCGCACCTGTTTGCGGCGGTGGCCGGCGAGTTGGATCGCCGCAATCTCAGCGTGCATGATGCGCAGATCTTTACCAGTCGCGATGGCATGGCGATGGACACTTTTATTGTGCTGGAGCCGGATGGCAGCCCGCTGGCAGCCGATCGCCATCCGCTGATCATTCAGGCGCTGGAACAAGCCATCACGCAAAACGAATGGGTTCCACCGCGTACGCGTCGCCAGTCTGCGCGCCTCAAGCATTTCAGTGTCGATACCGAAGTCAATTTCCTGCCGACGCACACCGACCGCCGCAGTTATCTGGAATTGGTCGCGCTCGATCAGCCCGGCTTACTGGCGCGCGTGGGTGAAGTGTTCGCCGATTTGGGCGTGTCGCTGCACGGCGCACGCATCAGTACGATTGGTGAACGGGTTGAGGATCTTTTCATCCTCGCCGATAGTGAGCGACGTGCGCTTGGGGTGGAAATGCGCAATGTGTTGCAACAGAGGTTGACAGAGGCCCTTAATCCAAACGATAAAGTGTGACCGCAATCGATTAATCAAATTTATTTACCGTGCCAGTGCGATGCTGGCACCCGTATTACAGACTTAGGAAATCATTATGCAACAGTTACAGAGCGTTATCGAATCTGCCTTTGAGCGCCGCGCCGACATCACGCCATCTAGCGTAGACAGCGCGACCCGCGATGCTATCACCCAGGTTATTGGCCTGCTGGATAGCGGTGAACTGCGCGTGTCTGAAAAGATCAACGGTGAGTGGGTAACGCATCAGTGGCTGAAGAAAGCAGTGCTGTTGTCGTTCCGCATCAACGACAATCAGGTCATGGAAGGTTCTGAAACCCGCTTCTACGACAAAGTGCCAATGAAGTTTGCTGGCTGGGATGAAGCGCGTTTTAAAAACGCCGGTTTCCGCGTTGTGCCACCTGCTGCCGTGCGTCAGGGCGCATTCATCGCACGTAATACCGTGCTGATGCCTTCCTACGTCAACATCGGCGCTTACGTTGATGAAGGCACCATGGTTGATACCTGGGCGACTGTGGGTTCTTGCGCGCAGATCGGTAAAAACGTCCACCTGTCAGGCGGCGTGGGCATCGGTGGCGTGCTGGAGCCGCTGCAGGCTAACCCAACCATCATCGAAGATAACTGCTTCATTGGCGCACGTTCAGAAATCGTTGAAGGCGTGATCGTCGAAGAAGGTTCCGTGATCTCCATGGGCGTTTACATCGGCCAGAGCACCAAAATCTTTGACCGCGAAACCGGCGAAGTGCATTACGGCCGCGTTCCAGCGGGTTCCGTGGTGGTTTCCGGTAACCTGCCGTCTAAAGATGGTAGCTACAGCCTGTACTGCGCGGTAATTGTGAAGAAAGTTGACGCTAAAACGCTCAGCAAAACAGGCATTAACGAACTGCTGCGCAGCATCGACTGAGCTTCTCCTGCCTGAAGATCTTCCCGACGGGCCTGCCTACAGGCCCGTAATTATTTGTTTACACTCCCGCCAGAATTACCTGTTTCGCGCCGCGAATTAACACGTGCGTTTATTTTTCAAACAGTTCATAATCCGCGCCAAGTTAACTCCGGTCGCGCACTGTTCATCCCGGTTTTTGTGTCTACAGTTGATTAAGTATGCCGTAAGCGTTCCGGTTGCCGCGTTTCTGCTGCATCCCGAATGATGATGATAGTCCTGCGCGCTCACCCACTCTTAGATGGAATATAAACGCTATGTACGACAACCTGAAAAGCTTAGGTATCAGCAACCCTGACGACATCGACCGTTACAGCCTGCGTCAGGAAGCTAACAACGACATTCTTAAAATCTACTTCCGCAAAGACAAGGGTGAATTCTTCGCTAAAAGCGTGAAATTCAAATATCCACGTCAGCGCAAAACCGTTGTCGCCGATCACACCAGCCAGGGTTACAAAGAAGTGCAGGAAATCAGCCCGAACCTGCGTTATGTGATCGATGAGCTGGACCAGATTTGCCAGCGCGACCAGGTTGAAGTGGATCTGAAGCGCAAAATTCTGGCGGATCTGCGCCATCTGGAAAGCGTGGTTTCGAACAAGATCGCTGAAATCGAATCAGACCTTGATCAGCTGACCCGCAACAACCGTTAATTTCGCGCTTTAGATAACAGGCCAGCCAATGCTGGCCTTTTTTTATGGCTGCTGATAAGGCAGCGAAAGCAGCCAGGTATCACGCTGTGCCTGCCTCACCGCCCCACTCTTTTGATCTTTCCATTGCGTCTGCATGATCCACTGTTGATAACGCGGCTGCTGCAGGCTGTTATCGGCCATTGAAAGCAGCGGAATGATGCGCTGGCTCACGCGATCGCGGTTTTTCCACGGCCAGAGTTTAGTGGCATCGCTGTACGGCGCCATCATGTCGAGCGCAGCCAGCAACGATCCGCCCGGCTGCTGGCTATGCCATAAATCGCCTAACCCTGCTTTACCGGCTAGCTGCGCCAATGCGCTAAGCGCCTGCAGATTGAAGTAGCTGTAATGGAAGGATCGCGTGCGCGCTAACTCTGCGGGCTGGCTGCCATCGGCACGAATTTGCAGCGCAATTTTATTGCGCGCCAGCTCTACCATCGCTGTGACTGTCTCACGATCGCCCAGATACCACGCGATTCCCGCCACCTGCGTGCAATACCAACTGCCATGATTATTCACCGCCGCCGCTTCTTGCAGTGCTAGCGGATTGTGCCGCAGCCAGTGCAGATACTCGCGAAACCACTGCTGCATTGCCTGCTGATCGGCTGGCTGCCAACCGGGCGCATTGCGTAGCAAAGTCAACGCATCCACCACGCGCGTGGCAAAGTAGCGTCCATCGAGCACGCCATCATGGCGGCCTGCGGATCGGCCCGGAATGCCTTGGGCAAAATTAAGGTTGGGATGCATACGGCTGGCGGGATTGATAAACCAGTGACGCATCATCGCCAGCGCTTTGTCGGCATAACGTTGATCGTGAGAAAAATACCAGGCCAGCGTCAGCGCCTGAAAATCAGCGGTAAAGCGCGCCAGCCTTACGCCATCACTTTGATCATTCTTACTGGCAGGATTCACTTCGCCATCACGACGCTGCCACGGCAGGCCGTCGGCGCTGCTGGCGTCCGGCCACCAATAGGCGCTCAGGCTTAAATAATCCTGCTTCGAGCCGCTCGGCGGCATCATACCTTTATCGGTGACGCTGGGATTGGGGTGTTGCAGCGCGTTATCCGCTTGCTGTTTAAGCTGATGCCAGGCGTCGAGCGTTGGCGGCGCGGCCTGATGATGTGCCAGCTGCTGCTTAACTTTCTGCAGATCGTTTAAAGAGAGAAAGGTTGGATCGTTAGCCAAACTTAGCGCGCTATACAGCCACAGCAACGCAATCCACAGGTTTCTCATTAACTTTGCTCATCCAGTTGAAGCGCCACGTACAGCAGCAAACGATCGTCAAAATTGCCCAGATCGAGCCCGGTAAGCTCGGAAATACGGTTGAGGCGATACTCCAGCGTGTTGCGATGAATGAATAGCGCGCGTGCCGTGGCGCTGGGTTGCACGTTGTGGCTGAACCACGCCACCAGCGTGCGTCGCAGCAAGCCATTGTTATCCATGCTTTTCAGCTTTGCCAGCGGGCGCGCCAGTTCGTTGGCCTGCCAGCCGCCGCGTAAACTGTCGAGCAGCACCGGCAGCACCAGATCCTGATAAAAATAGCTGCGCTGTTCCGGCATGCGCTGTTTGCCCACCATCATGGTGGTACGCGCGGTGCGGTACGAACGTGCGATGCTGCCGGGACCGGTAAAGTAGTTGCCGAGCGCGATGCGCATTCGCACCTGGCCGCTCTCCTTCATGCGTTGCAGCAGTTGATCCACGCGACGACGATGATCGTCCTGATCGTAGCGGCCATGCGTATTCAGTGCCGGTTTCAGCACCACCATTTCGGTGAGTGAAACAATCGCAATCAGGTTGTCGCGCTCTGGCGTGGTCAGCAGCGTTTGCAGCTGTTGCAGCTCGGACATGGCGCTATCAACGCCGAGCTGGCCGCTGTCCACTTCCACCACCGCCACCACGCGCGGTTGATTGAGATCGATGCCGAGCCGCTGCGCCCATTCGCTGAGCGCTGGCGATAAGGTTTCGCTGCGCACCAGATTCAGCACCAGCTCTTCTCGCAAGCGGCTATCCTGCGCCAGCATGTGTAGCAAACGCGCCTGTTCCAGCATCATTTCGGCGGTCATACACACCAATTCGCCGTAGTGACGCAGCGTTGCCGGTTGGCCGGTCAAACCGATCACGCCAACGATATCCCCATCAATACGCAGCGGCAAATTGATGCCAGGACGCACGCCGTGCAGATGTTTTGCCACCGCTTCGTCGATGTCTACCACGCGCCCTTGTGACAGCACCAAAAGCGCCCCTTCGTGCAATTCGCCAATGCGCTCACGATCGCCACTGCCGATGATGCGACCACGCGCATCCATCACGTTGACATTGCTGTCAATAATTTGCATGGTGCGGGCAACAATATCCTGAGCCAGTCGCGCATCGAGATGATAGGTGGCCATCAAACACTCCGGAGATAAGGACGAACAGACAGAATACGCATCCGTTACGGCGCTGACATTGTGCAACTGCACATAGCCAGCGGGATTATGCGGGATTTGCGGTAAGCGTCACATTCAGTACCGGACATTTGCACAGACACAAAAAAGGCGAGCCAAAGCTCGCCTGTTATCAACAACCTGAAACTTACTGCATCAGCAGATACAGGCTGCTGTCACCGCGCTGCACGTTCAGTGCCAGCACCGAAGGTTTGGTGTCGAGCACTTTACGCAGCTCGCCAAGATTAGCTACGGCTTGCTGATTGACACCGAGAATCACGTCACCTTTCTTCAAGCCAATTCGCGCCGCTGCGCTGCCAGGCTTGACGCTATCGACGCGCACGCCTTTCTGGCCGTTGGTATCAATATTGCTGAGATCGGCACCTTCAATACCGGTGTAAATGGTGGCGGACTGCACTTTATCCTGCGAGCTCTGCTGCAGTTCAACCGTGACGTTCACCGGTTTGCCTTCGCGCAGCAGGCCCAGCTGCAGCTTGGTACCGACCGGCAGCGAGCCGACTTCGGCACGCAGCGCTGCAAAGCTCGTCAGCGCTTTACCGTTCATCGACACCACCACGTCACCCGCTTTCACGCCGGCTTTCGCCGCAGCAGAGTTCGGCAATACCTGGCTAACAAAGGCGCCGCGCTGCGCATCGACTTTCATCGCTTTCGCCAGCTCTGAGTTGAGCTCGGTGCCCATAATGCCCAGCTCGCCGCGTTTCACCTGGCCGTATTCAACCATCTGCGCGGTAAGGTTTTTCACCATTGAGCTTGGGATCGCAAAGCCGATACCGATGTTGCCACCGTCCGGAGCCAGAATCGCGGTGTTAATACCGATCAGCTCGCCGTTAAGGTTAACCAACGCGCCGCCGGAGTTACCACGGTTAATCGCCGCATCGGTCTGGATGAAGTTTTCATAGTTTTCAACGTTCAGGCCGCTGCGGCCCAGCGCCGAAACAATTCCCGAGGTCACCGTTTCGCCAAGGCCGTACGGGTTACCGATCGCCACGGTATAATCACCGACGCGCAAGTTGTCGGAATCGGCAATCTTGATTGCGGTGAGGTTTTTCGCATCCTGCAGCTGAATCAGCGCGATGTCTGACTGCGGATCTTTACCGATCACTTTGGCGTCATAACGACGGCCATCGCTGAGCTGCACCTGAATTTTGGTCGCGTTATCCACCACGTGGTTGTTGGTCACCACATAGCCTTTATCCGCGTTAATCACCACGCCGGAACCGAGCGCGCGGAACTGCTGTTTCTGCGCGTTAGCACCGCCATCCGCGCCGCCGCCGTCACCGCCGTTTTGACACATGGGTGAGCTTTGGAACGGTGAACCGTCCTGGCAGAATGGAGAATTATCACCAAAGAATTGCTGGAACTGCTGCGGCATACGCGGCGTTTTAACTGTCGTCGAGCCTTCCACGCTGATACTCACTACGGAAGGCATAACTTTTTCCAGCATCGGTGCCAGGCTTGGCAGCTGCTGGCTGGAAGAAGAAGCGGTCTCTGCGGCAAATACACTCACAGGGCTCAACGCCGTCGCGCCGAAACTCAGCGCCAACGCCAGCATAATTGTGTTTTTTTTCATTTATCTGTGTCTCTCTAAGAATTACGGCCAGACCATTGCTGTGGTCGTGATGGTGAGATTAAGTTTTTAGCGCGAAGTTCCTAATAAAGTTTTAGGTAAAGGTAAAAAATTGTTCTTCATCTTTACAATTGTGCGCTTATTCAACCGCCATTAAACGACGATATTCATCCCAGGCATAATTGTCCGTCATCCCACTAATGTAGTCCTGAATCAGGCGCGCACGATAATAACGTTCCCACAACAAGCGCTGATATTTATGCTCAACAATCAATGAACGCATGTGTTGCTGATAAGCTTTGCGATGTTTGCCGGAAAGCTTATGAAACAACCGGGTTTCAATCGGATGCTTTGCCAGAAAATCCTCGTTCATTAAGGTGGAAAATTGCTCGTAATCCAGCAACAGCAAGGATTGATATATTTCGAGCAGACCTTTAATCACCCGATAACCCTGCAATTCCAGTTGTTCAACTTCCGGATGATTAAACACTTTCTGACGCGCGACCGTTTTAAACAGGTTCAGCAAGCGCCCTTCTTCGCCATCATCTTCCAGTAAAGCGTGATTAAAATCGCCTTCGAAAATAGCCGGCAGGTTGTCGATAAAACGCTTAACCGCATGGCTAACCAGCACGTTTTGTACGTTAACCCGCAATGACATAAAGAATTGATCGCTGATACTACGGCGTTTTTTCTGATTAGCCTCTTTCCAGGCATCGCCGATAGTGCGGCTGAAAACATCGCCGTTTTTTACTGTGCCCCAGGCATCCAATAAATGCTTATACAGCGTTTCAACATGGAAAATATCTTTTTCCACGGCGTCATCCAAATCGGCAATGCAATAAGAGATATCGTCGGCGGCTTCCATTATCCAGGTAAGCGGGAAACGATGGTGCTGTTTAATATTGGTCGCTTCACGCAACTCAGCCACATATTCTCGCTCAGATAAATAGAAGCCCGGCTTTTTCATTAATACGCTAAATTCGGCCGGTTTATCGCCTTGCCACCATGCGGGCGCGGTATATTTCAAAATACAGGCGACCTGCGCATAGCTGAGATTGAGTTGCAGCAGCGTATGCACCAGGCGAATCGCCTGCGCGTTACCCTCGAAATGGCATAAATCTTGACGAATCATTGCATTCAACTGGTCAAAAGCGGCGCGCTCAGCCTCATCGGCAACGCCCGCCACCAGCGGATCGACCAGCTCGGCAGGCAGATTTTCGTCGAACCAGTCATTGATCGCCGCCTCGCCAAAATGACCAAACGGCGGATTGCCGACATCGTGCAGTAAACAGGCCATCTCAATCAGGCTTTCGAAGGCACCTTCAAACTCATCCAGCCCATAATTCGCCAGCCCGCCGCCCTGGGTTTTCAGTGCTTGCAGAATCTCTTTGGTGATATATCGCCCGGTTTGCTGCACTTCCAGCGAGTGCGTTAGACGCGAACGCACCGCCGCATTGCGCTCGAGCGGGAATACCTGGGTTTTCTGTTGCAGACGACGAATGGCGGCGGAGTTAATAATACGTCCGCGATCGCTTTCAAAGTGGCGGGTAATAAAGTATTCCCCTTCGGGATCTTTGCGGCTGGTATAAGGGCGGGTGAAACTGATCTTCTTCCTGAAATTGATCGTCGCCATAATTACCCCTTATTTTTTTCGTGAATTCTTCCTCAATCAGCCATGTTAGACTATGCCTCACTTTTGCGGGTTACATCCATTAAATTAGCGAGATTCTTATGAAAGTAGGCATTATTGGCGCGATGGAGCAGGAAGTTACTCTGCTGCGTGACAAAATCGAAAACCGCCAGACACTGACGCTGGCCGGCTGCGAAATTTATACCGGCACGCTGAACGGTGTTGAGGTGGCGCTGCTGAAATCAGGCATCGGCAAAGTGGCAGCAGCGCTCGGCACCACGTTGCTGCTTCAGCTGTGCAAGCCGGATGTAGTAATTAACACCGGTTCTGCCGGCGGCCTGGCGCCAACGCTGAAAGTGGGCGATATCGTGGTGTCGGATGAAGTGCGCTATCACGATGCCGACGTCACCGCCTTCGGTTACGAGCCAGGCCAAATGGCCAGCTGCCCCGCCGCTTTCGTGGCAGATGACAAACTGATTGCCGCCGCTGAGCTGGTTATCAAGCAGCTCGATCTCAACGCGGTACGCGGTTTGGTGGTGAGCGGCGATGCATTTATCAACGGCGCTGCACCGCTGGAACGCATCCGCACCACCTTCCCGCAGGCGATTGCGGTGGAGATGGAAGCGACCGCGATTGGTCACGTTTGCCATCAGTTCAAGGTGCCATTTGTGGTGGTACGCGCCATTTCTGACGTCGCCGATCAGGAATCACACCTCAGCTTCGACGAGTTCCTCAGTGTTGCGGCAAAACAATCTTCACTGATGGTTGAAAACCTGCTGGTTCAGCTGGCGCGTGGCTAAAATCCTGCTGCTTGGGCTGTTGCTGCTGTGCAACAGCCTGTTCGCCGCCGCGCCGCGCGTCATCACTCTTTCGCCCCATCTGACGGAACTGGCTTTCGCCGCAGGCATTACGCCGCTCGCCGTCAGCGCCTTCTCCGATTATCCCGCGCAGGCCAACGCGCTGGAACAGGTGGCGAACTGGCAAGGCATTAAAGTGGAACGCATTCTGCAACTGAAGCCGGATGTGGTGCTGGCGTGGCGCGGCGGTAATCCACAGCGGCAAATTGAACAGCTGCAGCGTTTCGGGATTAAGGTTGAGTGGATCGATCCGCAAACCATTGACCAAATGATCGATGCGCTGGCGGCGTTACAGCGCTGGAGTCCGCAGCCGCAGCAAGCCATCGATGCGGCGCAGGCATTACGCGCGCAGGAAGCGGCGCTGCGCAAGCAGTATCAGCAAAGTACGCCGCTGCCGCTGTTTTTGCAGTTTGGTCAGCAGCCGCTGTTTACGGCTTCGCGTAACACCATGCAAAACCAGGTCATTGAGCTGTGCGGCGGCAGGAATATTTTTGCCGATAGCGGCGTTAGCTGGCCGCAGGTGAGCCGCGAACAGGTGCTGATGCGCCATCCGCAGGCGATTGTGATCGGGGGTGATGCCGCTCGGGCCGCCAGCATCGCGCAATATTGGCAGCCGCAATTGGATGTGCCGGTGATCGCCATCAATGACGACTGGCTTAGCCGTCCGGGGCCTCGCATGCTGCTGGCAGCGAAACAGCTGTGTGCAGATTTATATCCGACGAAAAAAAGCACCAATAAAGATTAAAGATCCGGCAGAAATTGTCGTAAATCATAATACAAGGCGCAGCGGCCACGTATGCTCTGTGCCCATTTTTAGCGCTTAGCGCAATTTTGTCTTCACCAGGAACTATTCATGACCAGAGCACTGCTGCTGGCCATAGGGCTCGTGATCGCTGCACCTCTGAGTGCGGCCACGTCGACCGGCTCTATCGCCGTCACCTTAACGTTATTCTCGCGTTGCGATATCTCACGCCAGAGTGAACATACTCTGCCCAAAGTGGATTGTGGACGTCACTTCAGCGCGCAGCCGCGCATTACTGAACGAGTATTAAAACGCGATGCTAAACGCCGCGAATCTGCGCGTTTAGTGACTATTGAATGGTAGGAATCTGGCTACCAGAACGGCAGCCAGAACCAGCATTAGATGCTGAAGGAAGAACCACAACCGCAGGTGGTTTTGGCATTCGGGTTGGTCACGATAAAACGTGAACCTTCCAGGCCTTCGGTGTAATCCACGGAACCGCCCACCAGATATTGCAGGCTCATCGGATCCACCACCAGCGCCACGCCTTGTTTCTCGATGGTCATGTCACCGTCATTCATTTGATCGTCAAACGTGAAGCCGTACTGGAAACCGCTGCAACCGCCGCCGGTAATGTAAACGCGCAATTTCAGCTCGGGATTTTCTTCATCAGAAATCAGGTTTTTCACTTTTTTTGCTGCTGCATCAGTGAATTGCAAAGGCAGCGCTGCTAAGTCGTCACTCATCTTTTACTCCGGGTAAACGTCGAGGTCAGAAAACGACCTTAATCTCGCTATTATCTGCCAGCCGTCCAGTGCAATCAAGTGTCACGCTTGACACTGCGTGCCGCCGCATGCGCAGGAAAGTATATACCCTAAACTTTAGCGCAAGCCGTTATTCCCGTAGAATGGCGCCAGATTTTTTCCCGAACAGCAGGAGCAGAACAATGAGTAAGTCAGAAAACCTGTATGCCGCAGCGCAACGCCTGATCCCTGGCGGTGTGAACTCCCCGGTACGTGCATTTACCGGTGTGGGCGGTGTGCCGCTGTTCATCGAACGCGCTGACGGTGCGTATCTGTATGACGCCGACGGCAAAGGCTATATCGATTATGTCGGTTCGTGGGGCCCGATGGTGCTGGGTCATAACAACGCCAACATCCGTAACGCAGTGATTGAAGCGGCTGCGCGCGGTCTGAGCTTCGGCGCGCCAACCGAGATGGAAGTGAAAATGGCCGAGCTGGTGTGCGAGCTGGTGCCAAGCATGGACATGGTGCGCATGGTTAACTCCGGCACCGAAGCCACCATGAGCGCCATTCGCCTGGCGCGCGGCTTCACCCATCGCGACAAAATCATCAAGTTCGAAGGCTGCTATCACGGCCACGCCGACTGCCTGCTGGTGAAAGCCGGCTCCGGCGCGCTGACGCTCGGCCAGCCAAACTCGCCGGGCGTACCGGCCGATTTCGCTAAGCACACGCTGACCTGCACCTATAACGATCTCAGCACTGTGCGTGCAGCTTTCGAGCAGTATCCTGAGGATATTGCCTGCATCATCGTTGAGCCGGTAGCGGGCAACATGAACTGCATTCCACCGCAGCCAGACTTCCTGCCAGGCCTGCGTACGCTGTGTGACGAATTCGGTGCGCTGCTGATTATCGACGAAGTGATGACCGGCTTCCGTGTCGCATTAGGCGGTGCTCAGGCCTATTACGACGTGACGCCAGACCTGACCTGTCTTGGTAAAATCATCGGCGGCGGCATGCCGGTCGGTGCCTTTGGTGGTCGTCGTGATGTGATGGATGCGCTGGCACCAACCGGTCCGGTTTATCAGGCCGGTACCTTGTCCGGTAACCCGATTGCCATGGCGGCGGGCTTCGCGTGTCTGTCGCAAATTGCGCAGCCAGGCACCCACAGCACGTTGACCGATCTGACCACGCAGTTAGCACAAGGCTTGCTGGCCGCAGCGAAAGCCGAAAATATTCCGCTGGTGATCAACCACGTGGGCGGTATGTTCGGGATTTTCTTCACTGATGCCGATGAAGTAACCTGCTATCAGGACGTCACTCAGTGTGACGTTGAGCGCTTTAAGCGTTTCTTCCACCTGATGCTGGAAGAAGGCGTTTACCTTGCGCCATCTGCTTTTGAAGCGGGCTTTATGTCGCTGGCGCACAGTAAAGAAGATATTCAACGCACCATCGATGCGGCACGCCGCAGCTTCGCCAAACTCTAATCAGGGTGGGCTGGGATAGAACCAGCCCATTCTTATTTTCCGGAAACCCTACTTCCTCACACCTCATCAAATTATTGATAAATAAGAAAGTTAATCTTGGCGCGATTTTTGCTAGTGATTAGTTTTCTGTGATGATGAGAGTTATTAAAGTGAAGGTATCGTTAAAAATCTATTCTCTGGAGATGGGATTCTCTCGGCTCGCCATGTTGGTTGACTATCTTGAAACCAAGCTCGATTCCCGTGTCATTCATGTATTCATTGCTGCACCAGGCACCTTGAATAGCAAATATCTAAATGTGAATAACAGTCTTATTATTGAGAAGGATGTTTATCTCAATGCTCGCCTGCAACAGACGCTGCAATCGCTGAACAAAAAATTTCATTACACGCTCGTTACCGTTTTTAGCCAACAAAACATGCTGCTTACTATCATGCAACAAATCTTGCAGAGCCTGCCTGGATCAGTGGCAAAGTCACTTCATCTCAACATTTATGATGGTAATCACAGCGATGTCGAAAAACGTCAGCAGTTGTTCGCCTATCCTGAGATATCTCTGGCATCGCTGATGAACATTGAAGAGCAGCAACTCAGTAATTGGCTTAAAAAGCCTGAAATCCCATTGGTTAATGGTGGCAAGCAAATTTCACATCTGCTATGGCAACGTTTTTACTCCACCACTTACTTCTGGTTGGACATTACGATGTTACAGAGCACATCATCGTTGGCCTCTGAATTGAGCCAAGACATTTATAAGTTGCCTTTACCTGCTAACAAACATCTTAGCCAGATAGACAAATTAACCCTCTGTAAATTATTAAACATTCCAGCTAAAGTGCTCAGCAACCTGATCAATCCTGGTCTTCCTTTATTATGGATAATGGATAGCAATGAAATGCCCTGGTTTAAGCCTATACCTGCACTGAATATATATCGCGAAAGTATTCAGCATGAAGGGAATATTATATATCAAACCTTCGCATCAAATTTAAATGACATGCCCTCGGCTGCCCAAGTACAGATGTTACCCTGGTGGGTTTCGCCAGAAATTGCCACATTTTTCCCACAAGACGAGATGAAAAGTGCGGGAGACGTTGAGATTTGGAATCAACTTAAAGTGGAGGCCACATCGCATGACGCGGCTATTCTTCGGGAAGATTACTGGGTATTTAATATGGAAGCATCGATGGGCGACTTACTCTTTTTGCTCAGTACGCTGCCTACTTTCCGCGCTAAATACGCTGGCGAAATCGTTATTAACTTACCGAAAATATATCATTCGCTCGCTCTGCGATCGCCCTATGTAGATGCCGTTTGGGATATTGATCATCCCATTAAACATTATGAGGAGTTGCAGCGAGCAATTAAAAAAAATAAATACATCAATATTATAGATTGGCAAACTGTCCTTGCTCCCGAACACATGCAATCAGCAATATGCACAAAATTATCCATCTCTTACCGAGAGACTGAACAGCAATTAATCTTGCAAAAAACAGTCGATGATCAAAAGCGGGTTGAACAATTTATTCAGCAGCACCAACTCTTGAATGTTAAAACCGTCCTATTGCATCCGGCGATCGGGGCTCCTAATCGCTCATGGCCGCAACAGCATTGGTCAGCCCTTTGCAATAATTTCCTGGATAATGGCTGGCGCGTGGTATTCATTGGCAGTAATCACAATAAGTACAAACAAAAAGGCATGCCGGTTTGGGATGATCCGCGCATTGTCGATGCCATTGATGTGTTCTCACCAATTGAAAGCACGATTTTAATGGACCACTGCGATTTACTGGTCAGTTGCGATGCAGGCCCAGTAGCTTTAGCCGCCAACAGCAACATTGCCATTTGCGCGCTCTATTCAAACATTCCTGGACAGTATCGTCTTCCCATACGCAAGGGAAAAATGGGCTGGAATGCTAGCGCGATAAATCGCGGCTGTCAGTTTGGTCAATGTGGTGAAACCTTTATTAATGAAGCGTTCAGAATACCAACCCGCCCGGAAACACAGCAATATTTCTCTGGTGAAGCATTCGCGAAATGGTGCCCTAATGAGAACGAATATGCCTGCCTGAATGAATACTCTCCAGCGCACTTCTGGCAAGCAATTCAAGACTTCCTGGATTCGGACCATTACATTCCATTCGCCGATCGCCTACCCTTTTAACGTCAACGCCGCAATAGCCAGATAAAGTATGGTGCACCAAAGAAGGTCGCCATCAATCCGGCGGGGATCTGATCAGGAAACGCCAACACCCTGCCGCACCAGTCGGCGAACATCATCAAACCGCCGCCCAACAAACCGGCCATCAGCACCTGCGGTAATGCACGGCGGAACCCGAGCATGCGCACGATATGCGGCGCCATCAGCCCGATAAAGCTCAGCGGCCCGATGGTTAACGTGGCCGTGGCGGTCAATGACGCCGCCAGCAACAGCAGGCTGAGTCGCGAAGTGGTGAGCGCCATGCCCGCTGAACGCGCGGTAGCGCTACCGAGTGGTAATAGCGTCAACCAGCGACTCGCCAGCGGCGCCAGCGCCATCAGCACCAAACCCACCACCGCAC
Organism: Pantoea sp. DY-15; assembly: GCF_019795935.1. NCBI lineage: Bacteria > Pseudomonadati > Pseudomonadota > Gammaproteobacteria > Enterobacterales > Erwiniaceae > Pantoea > Pantoea sp. DY-15. The sequence goes on along the minus strand of NZ_JAIMIF010000004.1, from coordinate 530,828 downwards.
TTTGCACGGCCTGTTGCATATTGATGTTGTAGGTTGAACCGGAAATCCAGCTCAGCAAGCCCGCCATGCGCGGATCGCCGCTGGCCAGCAGCACCATCAAAAGTGTGACAAACGCGCTGTTAAGCGCCATGCCCGCCAGCAACATGCGTTCTGGCGAGAAGCCGCCGCGACTCGCCACCAGCATAATAATCAACAGCGTCAACGCCGCCCCCAGCGCACCGGCAGGCAACAGCCACGCCACCGCATCGCCCGGCACGAAGAACATCATCACCACCACGCCGCACGCTGCACCCGAGCTAATGCCCAACACTTCCGGGCTCGCCATCGGATTACCGGTAAGCCGCTGGATCAGCGCACCCGCCACGCCGAGCATCATGCCCACCATCAGCGCGGCCAATACGCGCGGTGCGCGCCACGGCAGCAGCTGCTGCAGCATATCGCCGCCCACCCACGCAAAGCCGTGCGCATCGCGGCCAAAGGTGATGCCAACCCAGCTAAACACGGCCAGAATCAGCAAACCGACCAGACACCAGCGCAAGACGTTCTGCCGCTCAGCCGGCACGCTATCGCCCTGATTAAGCGCTGGCGGCACCGATCCGGTACGCAGGCGCGGCAGCAACCAAAGCAGAATCGGCACGCCGATTAGCGCGGTCGCCGTGCCGGTAGACACTTCACGCCAGTGGCTGGTCAGCCATAGCACGCACTGATCGGCCAGCCACAGCAGCAGCGCACCGATCAGCGGCGCCAGCATCATGCGGCTGATCAGGCGACGCCCGCCGAGCATCTTCGCCAGCAGCGGCGCGAACAGGCCGATAAAGCCGATGATGCCTGCAACATTGACCAGTTGCGCGCTAAGTAAAATCGCCAGCGCCAGCGCAGCAATACGTGCCGCCGACAGCGCCAGACCGAGGTTTTTTGCTACGCCATCGTCGAGCCCCATCAGCGTCAGCGGACGCAGCAGCGCCAGCGCCACCACAAACGCCAGCAGCAGACGCGGCCACAGCTGCGCCACATTGTGTCCATCCAGCTGGTTGAGCGCGCCGGTGCTCCACAGGAACATGTTCTGCAACTGATCGTGATTGAAAATAGCGAAGATTTGATTCACCGAACCGGCGTACAAACTCAGCACCAGGCCAGCCAGAATCAGTGTCACCGGCGACAGACGTTTGCCCCAGGCCACGCCGAACACCAGAATACCGACAATCACCGCGCCGCCCATCGCCGCAAACTGCTGCGTTAGCTCGCCGCCCGGCAAATGCCACAACGTCGCGACGGTAATCCCCAGCTGAGCGCCCGACGACACGCCCAGCGTGGTGGGTTCCGCCAGCGGATTACGCAGCACCTGTTGAAACAGCAAACCAGCCAGGCCAAGGCCTGCGCCAACCAGCAGCGACAGCGCCAGCCGCGACAACAAGCTGTGATGAAACACCACTTGCTGGATGTTGTTGATGTCCGGGGCGAAAAACGCCTGCGACCACTGATCGCTCGGCAGCGCCTGGCGCAGATTGATCACGCTTAAGGCCAGCGCCAGCAGAAAGACCGCACTCAGCAGCGCGACGGGAAAAAGACGATTGCGCATCAGTGCGACTCCAGCGCGTGTTCCAGCACGCGGACAAATTTCAGCGCCGAATAGGTCGCGCCGTAATACCACACCGCCGGCACGCGCTGGAAACGCTGCGCACGCACAAATGGCAGCGCCTGCCACAGCGCGGTAGCCATCACTTGCTGCATATCGCGATCGTTATCGTGATCGAAGCAGATCACCTGCACATCACCCACGTCCGCCAGCCGCTCCAGCCCAACGACTGCGCTGCCCCAGAAGTTGGTTTCGCCCTGCCAGGCATTGCTCAAGCCAAGGATCTCCATCACCTCAAGGAACAAACTATTTTTACCGAAGGTAATCGCGTGGCGGCTGTCCATCAGCGACATCAGCAGCACCGGACGATCGGCCCACGGCTTGAGGCGTTCACGCGCCGCCGCCAGCTGTTCATCCACATACTGCAGATGCTGCACGGCCTGCGCTTCACGGCCAAGACGCATGCCGAGCGCCTGCAATGAGTGACGCGCGGTGCTGAGCGGTTTGCCATCGCCGCTATTGAGGTCAAAACCCATGGTCGGCGCGATGCGCTGCAGCTTATCCAGCGCCGGACCGTAACCATTGGAGTGCAGAATGAGTGAAGGTTCGAGCTGCGTCATCAGCTCCAGATTGGGTTCGGTGCGCAGGCCAAGATCGATAACGCTGGACGGCAGCTGCGGATCGCCGACCCAAATGTTGTAGTTGTGCATGTCGGCCACGCCGAGTGGCGTCACGCCGAGCGCCATCAGCAGCTCCACCGGCAGCCACTCCAGCGCCAGAATGCGCTGTGCATCCGGCACGGCGGCACGCAGCGGCAACGCGGACATCAACGGGGAAAGCGCCAGCGCCGTCAGCAGGCGGCGGCGAGAAATGTCGAACATGGCGAGGCCTTAGTAAACGAAACTGACGGGCGCGCCGCCCAGCGGATGCGGCAAAATGCCCATCGGAATACCGTAAATGTTGCCCAGCACATCGGCCTGCATAATCACCTCGGGGCCGCCTTCGGCAATCACTTCGCCACCGCGCAATGCCACCAGACGATCGCAATAGCGCGCCGCCATGTTGAGATCGTGCAGCACCGCAATCACCGTCAGCCCACGCTCGCGGCTGAGACGCTGAATCAGCGCCAGCACATCAACCTGATGCGCGATATCCAGCGCCGATGTCGGTTCATCCAGCAACAGGCAGCGACTGTTCTGCGCCACCAGCATCGCCAGCCAGGCACGCTGACGCTCGCCGCCGGAAAGGCTATCCACCAGACGCCCGGCAAAAGGCTTTAATCCCACCAGCGTAATCGCCTCTTCCACTCGATCGCGATCTTCCTGACCATAACGGCCCAGCGCGCCGTGCCACGGATAGCGGCCAATCGCCACCAGCTCGCGCACCGTCATGCCTTCCGCTGCCGGCAGCTGCTGCGGCAGATACGCCACCTGACGCGCAAAATCTTTGCTGCCCCAGTTATCAACCGCGTCCTCATTCAGCAACACGCGCCCTTCACTCGCCGCATGGTGACGACCAAGCATTTTTAGCAGCGTGGATTTGCCGGAACCGTTATGACCAATCAGCGCGGTGACTTTGCCCGGTGCAAAAGTAAGAGACAGCGGATGCAGCAGCGTGCGGCCTGGCACACGAAAACTGACGTTATCCAGCCTGAAGGTGGTTTCTGCGTGGTGCGGATGCTGCATGATAATCCCTGGTTAATCAGTAGAGTCGCCATTTATGGCGACCTACGTAACACGATTAGAAACGGAAAGTCGCAGTACCGACAATCTGGCGCTCAGCGCCCCAGTAGCAGGCATAATCGCGGTAGCAGCTGGCGACGTATTCACGATCGAACAGGTTATTGACGTTAACGCCGATGGTGGAGCCCGGCATGCCAAAGCGTGCGAGATCGTATTTCAGCGCGGCATCAACGGTGGTGTAACCGGCTACGTCGAAGTTTTGGTTCACATCGTCGCCGCTGGCGTACAACCCTTTGCTCTCGCCCACATAACGCACACCCGCACCCACGGTCATGCCCGACAGCGCCGTCTCATGGAAGGTGTAATCACTCCACAGCGATGCCATATGCTTCGGCACCTGCACTGGCGTTTTGCCTTTCAGATTAGTGTCTTCGGTGTATTCCGCATCGGTGTAGGTATAAGACGCGGTCATATTGATGTTGGCATTCAACGCGGCTTTGGCTTCCAGCTCCACGCCACGCGAGCGAATTTCACCACTCTGAATGCTGGCATTTGGGTGGTTAAGGGTATCCGGATCGGCTGTCAGGTTTTTGGTTTTAGTCAGCTGATAGACCGCTGCAGTTAATACCACCGGACGATCTTTCGGTACGTATTTCACACCGGCTTCATATTGCTTCGCGCGTGAAGGATCGAAGGCTTGGCCATCAAAGGTTGAACCTGAGTTCGGAATGAAGGCTTCGCTGTAACTGAAGTAAGGCGCGATACCGTTATCAAACACATAGTTCAGACCGCCACGCCAGGTGAAAGCCTGATCGTTCTGGCGATCAACGCTATTGGCTACGCGATTGTAAACCGAGTTCATAGCGTAGTCGTAACGGCCGCCGAGGGTTAACACCCAGCGGTTCCACTCCATCTGATCCTGCGCGTATAAACCGGTTTGGCGCTGCTTATTAAGGTGCTGATAAGGATCAGGGAACGGCGTAACGCTGTCGTCGCCATATTGTGGATTAACGGCATTCAGCGGTGATGCAGTACCAAATTGCGCATCAATATCGTTACGCGTGCGCTGGAAATCGACACCCAGCAAAAGTGTGTGATCAACCTGTCCCGTCGCAAATTTAGCCTGCGCCTGGTTATCGACTGCAAACTGATTCAGCTTTTCATTAGAAACCGCTGAACCGCGGGTGATTTGCTGTGTCTCGGCATTAAAACCATTGCCATAAATACTGCGATAATCCGTTCTCAGATCCGCATAGCGCAGATTCTGCCGCACCGTCCAGGTGTCGTTGAAGCTGTGCTCGAAGTTGTAGCCCACCATCTTGGTGTTGCGCGAAATCTTGTTGCTGTCTTCGCCTTCATCAAAGTTGGTCGGCAGCTTGTAGCTGCTGCCGTCAGGACGCGTGATGCCCACCACGGTGCCCTGACGCGGCAACCAGCCGTAGTAGCCAGTTTCCGGTTCGTTCTGGAAGTAGGTCAGCAGATCGAAACGCGTATTTTCATCCGGACGCCAGCTGAACGACGGCGCAATGGTGTAGCGCTTCTCTTTGTTCATATCCTGCTGCGCATCGGCGCTGCGCGCGAGGCCGGTCAGGCGATAGCTGTAAACGCCGTCATCATCCAGCGAGCCGCCGAAATCAAAACCGGTGGAAAACTGATTGTTGGTGCCCATCTTGAACTGCACTTCACGCAGCGTCTCCTGCGTAGGACGCTTACTCACCAGCGACACCACGCCGCCCGGATTGCTCTTGCCGTACAGCACCGAAACCGGACCGCGCAACAGTTCGGCGCGCTCGAGGAAATAGGGATCGATAGCAAACTCAGAGTAGTTATCACCCTGCAGTTTCAGGCCATCAAGATATTGGTTGGTGTTGGTTTCGCTGAAGCCGCGAATAGATAGCGCATCGATGACATTGGAGCTACCGCGGTTACCGGTCAACACGCCTGGCGTGTAGTTGAAAGCCCCTTTCACGCTGGTGACGTTTTTCATCGCCATCTCTTCCTGCGTAACCACCGAGATGGACTGCGGGTTCTTCTCAATCGGCGTATCGGTTTTGGTGCCGGTGGCGCTGCGTTTGGCCGCGATGGTTGGCGACGGGCCCCACGCTTTCTCTTGCTCAACACCGCTGCCGCCATCGGCGCTAACAACCACAGTATCTTCTGCCAACGCCTGCACGCTGAACGTACCCAGAGTCAGTGAAATAAACCAAGCCAGCGAACGCGGGCGTAAGAAACAAGGATTGGTGTTTCGCGTATTCATAAGTGAGGTCTCTCGAAAAAAAGTCGATGCAGGCGAATACAAACGAGAATGATTATTATGACGCACGGATTTTAGGCGAAATAGTGTCATATTCGCAACGATTAATGGCTTTTCGCGGGGCGTTAGCGCCCATATCGCGTATATCCATGATCGTGCTTAACGAAAATGCAGGCATGAAAAAGGGCGCCGCAGCGCCCTGTGTTTTCTCAGCAACTTATTTGCTGCCGAACATATCTTTAATCCAACCCGCCACGCCGTCAGAATCTTTCTGCTCATTCTGTGGCTGCTGCTGTTGTTGCTGCTGTTGCTGTTGCTGCTCTTGTTGCTGCTGCAACTGCTGCTGTTGTTGCTGAACCTGCTCTTGCTGCTGCTGACACAGCGCGTTCGGATCCAGCGACCACACTGGCAACGAACGCCATGTGCTGCTGCCCGTACCGCAGATAAAGTTACCGGCAGAATCGATATTCATCTGCGTGATATCTTCCGGCGGCGTCAGCACCAGCGGCATTGGCGCCTGGTTGTCGAGATAGCGACGATAAAGCTGCATTGCACCGCTGGCACCGTACAGCTTCGAGGTTTGGTTGTTATCGCGGCCAACCCAGGTAATCGCCACTTCTTTGCCATCAATACCGGCGAACCAGCTATCGATCAGGTCATTGGTGGTACCGGTTTTGCCAGCCAGATGCGCTTTAGGATAACGCGCACCCAGCGCACGCGCAGTACCGTGATCGGCGACCTGCTGCATGGTGTAGAGCGTCAGATACGCCGCCTGCGCCGGTTCAACACGCTGCGCCTGCGGATAGCTCTGATACAGCACCGTGCCATCTTCCGCAATCACCGAACGTACCGCCGACAGCTCAGCGCGGTTACCGCCGCTGGCGATCGACTGGAACGCCTGCGCCACTTCAATCGGCGTCAGGTTCAGCGCACCGAGAAGCATTGACGGCACCGGATGCAGCTGATCTTTCGGCACGCCGAGCTTGTTCCAGGTATCGACAACCGCATCCAGTCCCAGCGTCATACCGAGGTTGACGGTTGGCACGTTCATCGAGTTGGTTAGCGCATCCACCAGCATCACTTTGCCGCTGAAACGACGATCGTCATTCATCGGTTTCCAGATGGTGCCGTTCGGTTGTTTCAGCGCAATCGGCTCATCGGCGATCCAGCTGTTGAGGCGATAGCTGTTCGGCTGGCTCAGCGCGGTAAGATAGGTGGCCGGTTTTGCTAGCGAGCCAATCGAACGACGTGCCTGCAGCGCGCGGTTGTAACCGGCAAACTGCGGATCGGCACCGCCGACCATGGCGCGTACTTCACCGCTGAAGCGGTCAACCACCACCATCGCGGTTTCCAGATCTTTCAGGCCACGCTGTTTTTTCAGCGTTGGAATGCCTTCAATTACCGCTTTCTCGGCGGCATCCTGCGAAATCGCATCCAGCGTGGTGAAAATCTTCACGCCGGAGAGATCTTTCATTTTGTCGCCGAGCTTGGCCTGCAGCTCGTTACGCACCATCTGCATAAACGCTGGCTGAGGCGTGATCACACCGCCTTTCGGCTGCACGCCAAGCGGACGCGCCGACAGCATGTCATACAGTTCCTGATCGATGACGTTCTGCTGCTGCAACAAACGCAGCACCAGATTACGTCGCTCCAGCGCCAGTTTCGGGTTACGCCACGGATTGTACAGCGACGCGCCTTTCACCATGCCGACCAGCATCGCCTGCTGATCGAGGCTCAGCTCATCCACCGGACGACCGAAGTAGTAAAGACTCGCCAGCGGGAAGCCGCGGATCTGATCGTTGCCGGTCTGGCCGAGATACACCTCGTTGAGATACAGCTCGAGGATGCGATCTTTGCTGTAGCGCGCATCCATGATCACCGCCATATAGGCTTCACGCGCTTTACGCCACAGCGAACGCTCGTTGGTGAGGAACAGGTTTTTCACCAGCTGCTGCGTCAGCGTACTGCCGCCCTGCACCGCTTTACCGGCGGTGATGTTGGCGAGGAACGCACGACCAATTGAGTACGGGCTAATGCCGTCGTGCTCGTAGAAGTGGCGGTCTTCGGTGGCGATCAAGGTGCTAACCAGCAGATCCGGGAAGCCGGCGCGCGGCACGAACAGGCGCTGTTCACCGTTCGGCGACTGCAACATGGTGATCAGGCGCGGATCGAGGCGGAAGAAGCCAAAATCGCGGCCGGTATCGAGGTTTTTAATCTCGCTCAGCTCATTGTTGCTAAAGGTCAGGCGCGCGTTGATCTGCCCCTCTTTGCTGTCCGGGAAATCAAACGGACGGCGCAGCAGATCAATGGTGTTGCCTTTGACGCTAAACTCGCCCGGACGGGTAATGCGCGACACTTCGCGATACTGCGTGCCTTCCAGCAGCGCAATCATCTCTTTTTTGTCGTACGACATGCCCGGTTCGAGGCTGACCATGCGGCCATAAACGGCAGCAGGCAGTTGCCACACTTTACCGTCGATGCGGCTGCGGATTTCCGAGTCGAGATAGACGCCCCAGGCGGCCATCACCACCACAAAGACCAGGAAGAGTTTAATCAACCAGCCCAACCAGCGACGTTTGCCGCGTGGCGGACGTTTTTTACTTTTTGGTGGCACCGGTCCACTCTCCTCATCTTCTTCGTCAAAATCGTCCTGATCGATATCATCATCAAGTTCCCTGCGGCGACCCCGCCGCGCACTGCTGCGCGGCGGCTTTGGCGCTTTTCCTTTGCGCCCGATAGGTTCGCGATCGTTCCCAGACATGCTTTTATTCTCCAGGTATTGCTACGGCGGCGGCCGTTACTCTAACTGCTTTCTCATGCGACGCATGGCAGAACCCTCTGAATTCGATCCACGGCGTTTCACGATGAAAATTTCTTGGTCCGCCTTGTGGGTAAGGCGTTGGCCGGATCGTCCGGCCACGGATGCTTTGGATAGCGCCCTTTCATCTCTTTCTGCACTTCGGGATACGCACCACGCCAGAACGCCGCGAGGTCACGGGTGATCTGCAGCGGACGATGCGCGGGCGAGAGCAGCTCTAACACCAGCGGTACGCGGCCATCGGCCACCGCCGGGTTCTGTGCTTCGCCAAACATCTCCTGAATCCGCACCGCCAGCGCGGGTGGCTTCTCTGCATCGTAGCGGATCGGCAGGCGGCTTCCGGTCGGCACAGTGTAATGAGTTGGCAGCACAGTATCCAGCCGCTGACGTTGTGACCATGTCAGCAAATGTAATAATGCGCTGACAAGGTTGATGCTCTGCAATCCTTTCAGATCGCGTACCGCGCTCATCTCCGGCAGCAGCCAGCTTTCAAGCGTATCGAGCAGGCTTTCATCGTCCAGCGCCGGCCACGCCTCTTCCGGCAGCCACTGCGCGGCACAGTGCACCCGCAAGCGTAGCTGTTCGGCGTCTTCTTTCCAGCCCAGCACCGACAATCCTTTTTCGCGGATCCAGCGCAGCATCGCCGGATGCAATATTTCCGCCTCCGGGCGTGCCTGCGGCTGCGCTTTTAGGACCAGCGCGCCGATCAGTTCGCGTTTCCACGCGCGCAAGGTGCCTTTCTCTTCGTCCCACTCCACATCGGTACGCTGCTCAATTAAGGTGGGGCATTCGCGGCGCAGCGCGTCGATATCCACCGGCAGCGCCAGTAACATACGCGCATCGGCGGCGCTGGCGCCCTGCAGCAGTGTCGGTGCAATTAGCCACTCATAGCGGCTCAAACCATCCTGCTCGTTGAGCATCGCGCCAATGCCGTTCGCCAGCTGATAGCGCGCGCTGTCGCCACGACGCTGCGCCAGACGATCGGCAAAACCGGCGGCCAGCAGCTGCGGGAACAGGTCGGGATTAATGGTGCCGCCGCTGGCGTTGAGGCGCTTCTGCCACTGACGCGCGCGGCGCTGCCAGTGCGACTGCGGATGGTTAAGCGCATCACGCAGATCGGCGCTGCCGCTGCGTGGCGGATCTTCAAGAATCGCCACCAGCAGCGCGGCGCTGGCGATGGCATCGTTGTTTTGCCCGGCGGCCACCAGAATCGCGCTCAGGCGCGGATCGCTGCCCAGCGCGGCCATTTTTCGACCGCGCGCGTTGAGCTGGTGATTCTCCAGCGCGCCTAGCTGGGTTAACCGCTCGCACGCCGCACGCACGTTGCGCGGCGGCGGCGCGTCAAGCCACATAAGCTGCGACGCATTCTGACATCCCCATTGCAGCAGATCGATCTGCAGCGAGGTCAAATCGCTATTGAGAATTTCCGGTTCACTCTGCGCCGCCGCACGCAGCGCCTGCTCTTGTGGCAGTAAGTGCAGGCAGATGCCAGGTTCCAGACGACCAGCACGACCGGCGCGCTGCGTCATCGACGCCTGGCTGATACGCTGCGTTTGCAGCCGCGTCACGCCGCTGCGCACGTCAAACTGCGCCGAGCGCTCCAGCGCGCTATCGACCACTAAGCGGATACCTTCGATGGTCAAGCTGGTTTCGGCGATGTTGGTCGCCAGCACCACTTTTCGGCGGCCCGCCGGAGACGGCAGGATGGCGCGGCGTTGCGCCTCCAGCGACAGCGCGCCATATAAAGGAGAAAGATCCACCTCGTCACTGACCCGCGCTTCCAGCTCGCGCTTAACCCGTTCGATCTCCGCCACGCCGGGCAGGAACAGCAGCAGCGATCCTGACTCTTCGCGCAGCAATTGCGCCACCTCGCGCGCTACCGCTTCTTCAAAACGTTGCTGGCTGTTGAGCGAAGCATAGCGGCGCGTGACCGGGAAACTGCGGCCCTCAGAGACCACAAAGGGCGCATCCGGCAGCAGCTGACGCAAACGCTGATTATCGAGCGTGGCAGACATCAGCAGAATTTTCAGATCGTCGCGCAATCCTTGCTGCACATCGAGCAGCAGCGCCAGCGCGAGATCGGCCTGCAGGCTGCGTTCATGGAATTCATCGAGGATCACCAGCGAGACGCCTTCCAGCATCGGATCGCGCTGCAACATGCGCGTCAAAATGCCTTCGGTGACCACTTCGAGGCGCGTGTTGGCACCGCAGCAGTTTTCACCGCGCATGCGATAGCCAACGATGCCGCCCGGCTGCTCGCCAAGCTGTTCTGCCAGACGCTGCGCCACGTTGCGTGCCGCCAGTCGGCGCGGCTCCAGCATGATGATGCGGCCGGGCAATGGGGCGTGTTGCAGCAGTTGTAACGGCAGCCAGGTCGATTTACCTGCGCCGGTCGGCGCCGCCAGCAACACCTGCGGCGACTGCGCCAGCGCGTCCAGCAACGCAGGCAGCACCTCGCTTACCGGTAACTCACTCAAACTCAACTCCCAAAATGCCTGTGCTAAGATGGCGCGCATTGTAGCACTCTGAGGCGCGGATTACCGGAGGCCAACCTGGCAACGCAACGTCTGTTTTTTGCTCTTGAACTGCCCGCTCCGCTCCAGCAACAGTTGGTGCAGTGGCGCGCGGATAATTTTGCTGCCGAAGCCGGGAAACCGGTGGCGGCGGCTAACCTGCACCTGACGCTGGCGTTTCTCGGCGAGGTCAGCGATGAGACGTCACGCAAGCTGCAGCGGCTGGCCTCACGCATCGAACAGCCCGGTTTTGCCCTCGATTTGGATGACGCCGGTCACTGGCCGCGTCCCGGCGTGGTGTGGCTCGGTTGTCAGCGGGCGCCGCGCGGATTACTGCAGCTCGCCAGCCTGCTGCGCGCACAAGCCGCACGTCATGGCTGCGCACAGAGCCCGCAGCCGTTTCATCCGCACGTCACGCTGTTGCGCCAAGCAGCGTCACAGATCGCGCTGCCGCCGCGCGGTTTTCACTGGCACACCGATATCCGCCATTTTGCGCTGTTCACTTCGAACGTAACGCGCGGCCGCACACGTTATCAGGCGCTGGCCCGCTGGCCGCTACTATCATCCACAGGAGAGTAAATGGAGTTCGACCCACCGCTTAAACCCGCCCGCTTGATTGCCCGTTACAAACGCTTTTTAGCCGATGTAGTTACGCCAGAAGGTGAAACGCTGACCATTCACTGCGCCAATACCGGCGCGATGACCGGCTGCGCCACGCCGGGCGATACCGTGTGGTATTCGACGTCCAGCAGTGCCACGCGGAAATATCCGCACAGTTGGGAACTCACCGAGACCCAACAAGGCCATTGGATCTGCGTGAATACGCTGCGCGCCAATCAGCTGGTGCGCGAGGCGCTGACGCTCGACACGATTCCGGAATTATCCGCTTACAGCCGCTGCCAGCCTGAAGTGAAATACGGCACGGAAAAAAGCCGAATTGACTTCCTGCTGCAAGCGGATGGCCGATCCAACTGCTATATTGAAGTCAAGTCCGTCACCCTTTTACAGGCAGGTAAAGGCTATTTTCCGGATGCGGTGACGGCTCGTGGACAGAAACATCTGCGCGAATTGAGCACCATCGTGGCAGAAGGTCATCGAGCCGTTTTGTTGTTCGCAGTTCTGCATACGGGGATTGAGGACGTTTCCCCGGCACGCCATATCGACGTGCACTACGCAGAACTACTGGAACAGGCGCAGCGTGGTGGTGTGGAAGTTTTGGCGTATCAAGCTCAAATTTCACCGTTAAAGATATTACTTACGCAACCGATTAACGTAGCGTTGTAATATTTAAAGCAATTTGGTGTGATAGGAATGTTCTGGGCGAGGCGCTGAATACGCGATTGTTCAGAGGCTTGTCAAGTAGTGGTCAGGAATAATTGCCAACCTTGATTGCTTCTGCTATTTATAGCGGCCTGTTTTTTTCCCTTTATGGGAATCGATAAGCCCTAAATCGTTTAGGTTGCAGGCACACAGTCAACACATGCAACTTGACGTATCTAGGGAAGTGCGTGTTATCCAGGAGAAACAACATGCAAGAAGGGCAAAACCGTAAAACATCGTCCCTGAGTATCCTCGCCATCGCTGGAGTGGAGCCGTATCAGGTGAAACCGGGCGAAGAGTATATGAACGACGCCCAGCTAGGCCATTTCCGTAAGATTCTGGAAGCCTGGCGCAACCAACTTCGGGATGAAGTAGATCGCACTGTGTCACATATGCAGGACGAAGCTGCCAACTTCCCGGATCCGGTCGACCGTGCTGCGCAGGAAGAAGAGTTCAGCCTGGAATTGCGTAACCGCGATCGTGAGCGCAAACTCATTAAAAAGATTGAGAAAACGCTCAAGAAAGTGGATGACGACGATTTCGGTTACTGCGACTCCTGCGGTGTAGAAATTGGTATTCGCCGCCTTGAAGCGCGTCCGACTGCCGATCTCTGCATTGACTGCAAAACGCTGGCAGAAATCCGCGAGAAGCAGATGGCTGGCTAATGGCCGTAAGCAAATTGCTACCGCACAGCCGGGAAAATCCCTGTTTTCCCGACGTGCGGTACACTTCGTTATGAATCCTTCAAACTGCATTGGGCGTTTCGCTCCCTCTCCTTCTGGTGACCTCCATTTTGGTTCGCTGATTGCTGCGTTAGGCAGCTACCTGAGTGCGCGCGCGCAACAGGGACGCTGGCTGGTGCGCATCGAAGATATTGATCCCCCGCGTGAAGTTCCCGGTGCCGCAACGCGTATTTTGCAGCAGCTGGAACATTATGGTCTTTACTGGGATGGCGACGTTTTGTGGCAGTCACAGCGCCACGATGCCTATCGCGCCGCGCTGAGCTGGCTGCAAACCCATCGACAAAGTTACTTCTGCACCTGCACGCGCAGCCGCATCCAGCAGCTGGGCGGTTTTTACGATGGTCACTGCCGCGATTTGCAACTGCCGCCGGACAACGCCGCGCTGCGTCTGCGTCAACATGCGCCGGTTAACGGCTTTGACGATCGCCTACGCGGCCATTTGCAGGCTGAAGCGCAGCTGGCGCAGGAAGATTTTATTATCCATCGCCGTGATGGGCTTTTTGCCTACAACCTCGCGGTGGTGGTTGATGATCATTTTCAGGGCGTGACGGAAATCGTGCGCGGCGCGGATTTAATTGAGCCAACGGTGCGCCAGATTGCGCTGTATCAGCAGTTTACCTGGCCGGTGCCGGATTACCTGCATTTGCCGCTGGCGGTTAATCGCGATGGCAACAAGCTTTCCAAGCAGAATCATGCGCCCGCGCTGCCCGATGGTGATGCGCGGCCACTGTTGGTGCAAGCGTTGCGCTTTCTTGGCCAGCCGGTTTCGTCAGGCTGGCAGGATGAATCGCTGGAAAGCCTGTTGAAACAGGCGGTCGCGCAGTGGAATATCCGCCTGATTCCGTTGCAGAACGGTCTTAAAGAGGATGAAACGACATCACCATTCCTAAATGGTTCTCAACAGGCTATGATTAGCCGCTGATTTTATTAACACCCTTTTTCTCACTGTCGAGGTGTCCCATTTTTACCCGAGTCGCTAATTTTTGCCGGAGAGTCCTCAAGCGTGATGAGGAGGCGCCTGAAGAGGTGGAAGCTGAAAGTCCTGGTCAGATGACTGTCATTCCACGAGAAAGCCACAACATCTCACGCAAAGATATCAGCGAAAACGCCCTCAAAGTGCTCTATCGCCTGAACAAAGCCGGATTCGAAGCCTACCTTGTTGGCGGCGGCGTGCGCGATTTGCTGCTCGGCAGCAAGCCGAAAGACTTTGATATCACCACCAACGCCACGCCTGAACAGATGCGTAAGCTGTTCCGCAACTGCCGTTTGGTTGGTCGTCGTTTTCGTCTGGCACATGTGATGTTCGGTCCGGAAGTGATCGAAGTCGCCACCTTCCGTGGTCATCATCATGAAGAGAGCGAAGAAGATCGCAACAGCTCGCAGCGCGGCCAGAACGGCATGCTGCTGCGCGACAACATTTTCGGCAGCATTGAAGACGATGCCCAGCGCCGCGATCTCACCATCAACAGCCTCTATTACAGCGTGGCCGATTTCACCGTACGTGATTACGTCGGTGGCTTGCACGATCTGCACGAAGGCATCATTCGTATGATTGGCGATCCGGAAACGCGCTATCGCGAAGATCCGGTGCGCATGCTGCGCGTGGTGCGCTTCGCCGCCAAGCTGCAGATGCGTATCGCGGCAGAAACTGCCGAGCCGATCCCGCGTCTGGCGACGCTGCTGAATGACATTCCGCCGGCGCGCATGTTTGAAGAGTCGCTCAAGCTGCTGCAGGCCGGTTACGGCTACCGCACCTATCAGATGATGCGTGAATATCAGCTGTTCCAGCCGCTGTTCCCGATGCTGACGCGCGGTTTCACCGCCGAAAGCGACAGCCTGATGGAACGTATGCTGGCGCAGGTTCTGAAAAATACGGATACCCGCCTGCAAAATGATATGCGCGTCAATCCGGCCTTTCTGTTTGCCGCAATGTTCTGGTATCCGCAGCTGGAATCCGCCGAACGTATTGCGCAGGAAAGCGGCCTAACCTATTACGATGCTTTCGCCTTGTCGATGAACGAAACGCTGGATGAAGCCTGCCGCGCGCTGGCGATTCCCAAACGTATCACCACGCTGATTCGTGATATCTGGCAGCTGCAGCTGCGCATGTCGCGTCGTCACGGCAAACGTGCGTGGAAGCTGATGGAGCATCCTAAGTTCCGTGCCGCTTACGATTTGATGGCGCTGCGTGCCGACGTGGAAAACAATCCTGAGCTGCAAAAGCTGACGCATTGGTGGGGCGAGTTCCAGGCGGCGGCACCGGTGCAGCAGAAAACCATGATGACCACGCTGGGCGACGATCCGGCCCCGCGCCGTAAACCGCGCCGTCCGCGTCGCCGTCCAACCGGGCCTCGCACAAACAGTCCGCAATGACCCGCGTTTACCTCGCTTTAGGTAGTAATCTGGCCGATCCGCTGCATCAGGTTGATGCAGCGTTGGCCGCGCTCGATGCCATTCCGCACACCTCGCGCATCGCCACATCTTCCCTGTATCGCACACCGCCGTACGGCCCGCCGGATCAGCCTGATTACCTTAATGCGGTAGTGGCGCTGAAAACCGCGCTGGACGCCGACGCGCTGCTCGATCATACCCAGCGCATTGAGCTGGAACACGGTCGCGTGCGCAAAGCTGAACGCTGGGGACCGCGCACGCTGGATCTCGATATCATGCTGTTTGGCGACGCCACCATTAACACGCCGCGCCTGACCGTGCCGCATTACGACATGCACAATCGCGCCTTTATGCTGGTGCCGCTGCTGGAAATTGCCCCGCAAGTGTCGCTGCCGAATGGACAAGCCTTATCTGTGATTCTTGCCACCCTGGATCGCAGCGCTATCCGTTTGTGGTCTGAGTAAGCCGTAGTACACTGCGCGCATCAGAAAACTCTGGAGCGTGTGATGAAACCAACAACCCTCTCCCATTTACGCCAGCTCAAAACCAGCGGCCGCAAATTTGCCACGCTGACGGCGTACGACTTCAGTTTTGCCCGCTTGTTTGCCGATGAAGGCATTCAGGTAATGCTGATTGGCGATTCGCTCGGCATGACCGTGCAGGGCCACGAATCAACCTTGCCGGTCACCGTGGATGATATCGCCTATCACACCGCCGCCGTGCGCCGTGGCGCGCCGCTGGCGCTGCTGATGGCCGATCTGCCGTTTATGAGTTACGCCACGCCGGAACAGACCTTCAACAACGCCGCACAGCTGATGCGCGCGGGCGCCAATCTGGTGAAGCTGGAAGGCGGCGAGTGGCTGGCGGAAACCGTGCGAATGCTAACCGAGCGCGCCGTCCCGGTGTGCGGTCATCTGGGCCTGACGCCGCAGTCGGTGAACATCTTCGGTGGCTACAAAGTGCAGGGCCGCGATGAAGCTGCCGCTGAACGTCTGCTGGCCGATGCGCTGGCGCTGGAAGCCGCCGGTATGCAGCTGCTGGTGCTGGAGTGCGTGCCGGTGGCGCTGGCGGAACGCGTGACCAAAGCGCTGTCGGTGCCGGTGATCGGCATCGGCGCGGGCAACGTCACTGACGGCCAGATTCTGGTGATGCACGACGCCTTTGGCATTACCGGCGGTCACATTCCCAAATTTGCCAAAAATTTCCTCGCAGAAACCGGCGACATTCGTGCGGCGATTCGCCAATATATCGCCGACGTTGAAGCGGGCCTCTATCCAGCCGCTGAACACAGTTTCCAGTAAATCAGGAGATTTGCAGTGCTGATCATTGAAACACTGCCGATGCTGCGTCGTGAGATTCGTCGCTGGCGTCAGGCAGGTAAACGTATCGCGCTGGTGCCCACTATGGGCAACCTGCACGACGGTCATCTTACGCTGGTTGATGAAGCGCGCGAGCGCGCCGATGTGGTGGTGGTATCGATTTTCGTCAATCCGATGCAGTTTGATCGTCCCGACGATCTGGCGCGCTATCCGCGCACGCTGCAGGACGACTGCGAGAAGCTAAATCGTCATAGCGTGGATCTGGTGTTCGCACCCGCGCCCGCGGATGTCTATCCGAAAGGCCTGGATAGCCAAACCTTCGTGGAAGTGCCGGGTTTATCATCGCTGCTGGAAGGTGCCAGCCGTCCGGGACATTTCCGTGGCGTCTCCACCATCGTCAGCAAACTGTTTAATCTGGTGCAGCCTGACATCGCCTGCTTTGGCGAGAAGGATTTCCAGCAGCTGGCGATCATCCGCAAGATGGTGGCGGATATGGGCTTCGATATTGAGATTGTGGGCGTGCCAACGGTGCGCGCGAAAGATGGTCTGGCGCTGAGTTCGCGCAATGGCTATCTCACCGCCGACGAGCGTAACATCGCGGCCGGTCTCAGCCAGGTGATGAACAGCATGGCCGCACGTCTGAGCAACGGCGAGCGTCATGTCGAAGAGATTATCGAGCAAGCGGAAGTGGCGTTGCGTGAGAAGGGTTTCCGTCCGGATGGACTGGCGATTTGCGATGCCGAAACCCTACAAGCACTGAACGTGGACAGCCAGCGCGCGGTGATTTTGATGGCCGCATGGCTCGGCAATGCGCGTCTGATTGATAATCAGCAAGTGGATCTGACGGAGTAGTTTTCCGTCGTTTATTGGCAGCTTAACAAGGTTAGACAGTTATGATTCGCACCGTACTTCAAGGCAAACTGCATCGCGTTAAAGTCACTCAGGCAGATTTGCATTACGAAGGTTCCTGCGCCATTGACCAGGATTTCCTCGACGCATCCGGCATTCTGCAATATGAAGCCATCGACATCTACAACGTCACCAACGGCCAGCGTTTTTCCACTTACGCGATTGCCGCTGAACGTGGCTCGAAGATCATCTCAGTCAACGGTGCCGCCGCGCGCTGCGCCTGCGCTGGCGATATCATGATCATCTGCTCTTACGTGCAGGTCGAAGATGAAGTCGCGCGCAGCTGGCAGCCGAAAGTCGCCTACTTCGAAGGCGATAACGAAATGAAGCGCCTCGCCAAAGCGTTGCCGGTTCAGGTGGCCTGATACAACAAGGGCGGGATTAAATCCCGCCCTTGTTATCGTAGGGTCGCCATTCATGGCGACCTTCTTAAACGCCGCACTAAAACCTACGTCCGCAACCCGCGCCCACGCTGAATCAGCGAATACACCAGCACATAAAACACCACGATAAAGGCGATCAACACCGACAGCGTGAACACCAGCGGCACATCGTTGATGCCGAGGAAACCGTAACGGAAGCCGCTAATCATATACACCACCGGATTCAGCTTCGACACCGCTTGCCAGAACGGCGGCAGCAGCGTCAGCGAATAGAACACGCCGCCGAGGTAGGTTAACGGCGTCAGCACAAAGGTGGGAATCAGGCTGATATCGTCAAAAGTGCGTGCGAATACCGCATTCAGCAGGCCCGCCAGCGAGAACAGAATCGCCGTCAGCAGCAGCGTCAGCGCCACCATTGACCATGAATGCACGTGGAACGGTACGAAGAACAGCGAAATCGCGGTAACCAAAATCCCCACGCACACGCCGCGCGCCACGCCGCCGCCGACATAACCGGCGATGATGATGTGCGTTGGCACCGGCGCTACCAGCAGCTCTTCAATGTTGCGCTGGAATTTGGCGCTAAAGAACGACGACGCCACGTTGGCGTAAGCGTTGGTGATCACCGCCATCATGATCAGGCCCGGCACGATAAACTGCATGTAGCTGAAACCGTGCATATCGCCGATGCGTGAACCGATCAGGTTGCCGAAGATGATGAAGTAGAGCGTCATGGTGATCACCGGCGGCACCAGCGTCTGAATCCAGATGCGGGCGAAGCGGTTGATCTCTTTGCTCCAGATGCTCTTGAGCGCCACCCAATACAAGTGCGTCATGCTTTCACTCCTGTTTTTCCCTGTGTCAGGCTGACGAACAGCTCCTCAAGGCGGTTAGCTTTATTGCGCATGCTCAGCACCTGCACGCCTTGCGCGCTCAGCTGGCTGAACACGCTGTTCAGACCTTGCTCACGCATCACTTCCACTTCCAGCGTCGAGGTATCGACCAGTCGATACTGGAAGCCTTCCAGCTGCGGCAGCGGGCTGCGCGGTGCCAGATCGAGAATAAAGGTTTCGGATTGCAGCTTGGAGAGCAACCCTTTCATCGAGGTGTTCTCCACCAGCTCGCCGCTCTGAATAATACCGATATTGCGGCACAGCATTTCCGCCTCTTCCAGATAGTGCGTGGTGAGGATAATGGTGGTGCCTTTGATATTCAGCTCTTTCAGGAAGCTCCACATCGAACGGCGCAGTTCGATATCTACGCCGGCGGTCGGTTCGTCGAGGATCAGCAGCTTCGGCTCATGCATCAGCGCACGCGCGATCATCAGGCGGCGCTTCATACCGCCCGAAAGCATGCGCGCACGTTCGTTGCGTTTACCCCACAGGTCGAGCTGATTGAGGTATTTTTCCGCGCGTTTATTAGCTTCAGCGCGTTCAACACCGTAATAACCAGCCTGATTGACCACGATCTGCATTACGGTTTCAAACGGGTTGAAGTTGAACTCCTGCGGCACCAGACCGAGCTGGCGCTTGGCGTTGACCACGTCTTTTTGCAGGTCGTAACCAAACACGCGCACGCTGCCGCCGGTTTTATTCACTAACGAGCTGATAATACCGATGGTGGTGGATTTACCGGCGCCGTTTGGCCCCAGCAAGGCGTAAAAGTCGCCCGCTTCCACGTTGAGATCGAGTCCTTTCAGCGCCTGTACGCCGCCGGGATAGGTTTTGGTCAGCCCGGAAATTTCCAGTGCATATGTCATTGCGAATCCATACCTTGTTGTAGAGACATCAAAGGCCTATGAAAATGATAATGCGCACGAGCGATGTCGCGGTCATTAACATTAAGAAATCAATGGAGTTTAGCAGAGAGTCGAGCCAGCCCATAAACCGTTGGCTTACGGGCTGCGCAGTGTATCGCAGGCGAGGAAGTTTAGCCTTGGACGATTGTGCGGTTATTCACCGGTCGGGATAACTTTGCCGATATACGGCAGATGGCGATAGCGCTGGGCGTAATCGATACCAAAGCCGACCACGAACTCATCGGGAATGGTAAAGCCAACGAATTCGACGGTGACGTCCACTTCGCGACGCTCTGGCTTATCCAGCAAGGTACAAATCGCCAATGACTTTGGCTCGCGCAGGCGCAGGATTTCACGCACTTTGCTCAGCGTGTTGCCGGAATCGATGATGTCTTCCACGATCAGCACATCCTTGCCACGAATATCTTCATCAAGATCTTTGAGGATTTTCACATCGCGGCTGCTCGACATGCCGCTGCCGTAGCTTGACGCAGTCATAAAATCGACTTCATGCGGCACGTCGATGGCGCGGCACAAATCGGCCATAAACATAAAGGAGCCGCGCAGCAAACCCACCAGCACCATTTCGCTGCCGCTGTCGCGGTAGTGCTCGTTGATCTGCTTGCCCAGTTCGGCAATTCGGGTTGCGATCTCTTGCTCGGAGATCATCACGTCGACGGTATGTTTCATTGCATGCGTCCAGTTACGGTTTTTGGAAAGCCACGAAGTCTATCATAGTCGAGCCAGCGTCTAACGCCGCGCACAGAACGCAAACGATTCCGTAGCGAAATTTATCGCGCTGGCGTTAACTGTAGGAACACGTCCGCCCCTTTACCGCCGAGTTCTGGAGTTCCTATGACCGCTTCATCCAGTAAAAAAACCAAGATTGGTACGCGCGAGCTGCACCCGGAAACGCAGATGCTGAATTACGGTTACGATCCGCAGTTATCAGAAGGCGCGGTGAAACCGCCGGTGTTTCTCACCTCCACCTTTGTGTTTAACAGCGCCGAAGAGGGGCAGGACTTTTTCGATTTCGTCGCCGGGCGCAAGCAGCCGCCGGAAGGCAAAAGTGGCGGACTGGTCTATTCACGCTTCAACCATCCGAACAGCGAAATCGTTGAGGATCGGCTGGCGGTGTATGAAGGCGCGGAAAGTGCGGCGCTGTTCTCCTCCGGCATGTCGGCGATTGCCACCACGCTGCTGACGTTTGCGCGTCCGGGTGAAGTGATTCTGCATTCCCAGCCGCTGTACGGCGGCACCGAAACGCTGCTGAGCAAAACGCTGCACGATTTGGAGATTAAAGCGGTGGGTTTCAGCGATGGCACCGATGAAGATAAGGTGCATGAAGCGGCGAAGCTGGCGTGGCAGCGCGGACGCGTGGCGCTGATTCTGATTGAAACGCCCGCCAATCCCACCAACAGTTTGGTGGACATCCAGTTGATGCAGCAAGTGGCGGATGTGATTGCGCAGCAGCAAGGTTCACGGCCGATTCTCGCCTGCGATAACACGCTGCTCGGGCCGGTTTTTCAGCAGCCATTGCTGCATGGCGCAGATTTGTCGCTCTATTCACTGACCAAATATGTCGGCGGCCATTCGGATCTGATTGCCGGTGCGGTGCTGGGTAGCAAAGCGCTGGTCGGCAAAGTGCGCTCACTGCGCAGCGCCATCGGTACGCAGCTGGATCCGCACTCCAGCTGGATGATTGGCCGCTCGCTGGAAACGCTGTCGTTGCGTATGGAGAAAGCCACCAGCAATGCCGAAAAAGTGGCGGCGTTTTTACGCGATCATCCGCAGGTGGAAAAACTGCATTGGCTGCCGTATCTGGCGGCTGAAAGTCCGGCGGGCAAAACGTATCAGCGCCAGTGCAGCGGCGCGGGTTCAACTTTCTCGTTTGATATTCGTGGCGGGCAAGCGGCGGCGTTCCGTTTCCTTAATACGCTGGAACTGTTCAAGCTGGCAGTGAGCCTCGGCGGCACCGAGTCGCTCGCCAGCCATCCTGCCAGCACCACCCATTCGGGCGTGCCGCAGGATGTACGACAGCGTATTGGCATCACCGATGCGACCGTGCGCTTGTCGATTGGTATCGAACATCCTGACGACCTGATTGAAGATATGCGCCTGGCGCTGGAGGCGTCGGTTAACTGACGCTAAAACCGAGCATCATGCCGGTATCTTCATGCTCCAGCAGATGGCAATGCGCCATGTACGCATTGTCGGCGTTGGCGACATAGTTGAAGCGCACCAACACTTCGCTGCGCCAGCCGTTAACGCTGACGATGTCTTTCCAGCCTGCGCGATGTGGCGCAGGCGGTTTGCCGTTTTCGGACAGGATGCGGAACTGCGTGCCATGAATATGGAACGGATGCAGCATGTGATCGCCTTCACCGGAAATCGTCCACTTCTCGACTTTGCCCAATTCCATGTTGAACATCGGCTTGGTCATGTTAAATGCCTGGCCGTTGATCTTGTTGCCGTTATGGAAATCATAGGCGACAGTTTTGCCGTGGCTGCCGTGATCCATCGCCATCTCGCCATGATCCATCGGCTTCGTGCTATCACTCATCGCCATGCTGCCATGATCCATTTTCATGCCGCCCATGGCTTTATCGCCGTAACGATCCATCAGCGCTTGCATGCCTTGCTGATCAAGCTGCGGATCCATCATCAGCTGCAGCCAGCGGCTTTGCAGGCCTTCGGTGGCTGGAATGGGCGGCAGATCCACCAACTTGTCCGGCAGCGTTCCGCTGGCCATCACGCGCAGCGGCAGAATGTTGACCAGCGGCAGCGGTTGATCGAACGGCGCCAGCGTCATGCCCATCTGCGTCACCGGCAGCGTCACCACGTCGAAAGCTTTGCCATCTGACGTATCCACCAGCACTTCAAAACGCTCGCCCGGCAGCAGCGGCAAGCTATCGACTTTCACCGGCTCGGCCAGCAATCCGCCGTCGCTGCCAATCACATACAGCGGACGTTGATCGCTAGTGGCAATGTGCAGCGAACGCGCGTTACAGCCGTTAAGCAAACGCAGACGCAGCCAGCCGCGTGGCACCGCATGCTGCGGATATTGCACGCCGTTGGTGAGCATCAGATCGCCAAACCAGCCGACGGCGGCACGCATGATATCGAGCTGATAATCGATTTGCGTTCCCGCTTTGTTCAGCTGCTTATCCTGGAAAATCAGCGGCACATCGTCTTCGCCCCACTGCATCGGAAGACGCAGCTTGCCGGACGCTTCATCTTCCAGCAGCACCAAACCAGCGAGACCTTGCGCCACCTGATAACCGGTTTTGCCGTGGTGATGCGGATGGAACCAGC
Source organism: Pantoea sp. DY-15 (assembly GCF_019795935.1). Taxonomy (NCBI): domain Bacteria; kingdom Pseudomonadati; phylum Pseudomonadota; class Gammaproteobacteria; order Enterobacterales; family Erwiniaceae; genus Pantoea; species Pantoea sp. DY-15. The sequence goes on along the minus strand of NZ_JAIMIF010000004.1, from coordinate 507,807 downwards.
AGGTCGCTGCGGGTTGATCAGGGGTGAAACTGACCTGACGCGTCGCGCCGGGCGCAATAATCCCTTGCGGGCCGCCATCAACATCGCCGGGGATCTCCAGCCCGTGCCAGTGCAAGGTGGTGGCTTCCGGCAGCTGGTTATGGATGTTCACCGTGACGGCTTTTTCGCGTTGCAGACGCAGCGCGGGTCCGAGCAATCCACCGTTGTATCCCCAGGTAGGCACCGCTTTGCCATTCCATTGGCTGCTACCGGTCATGGCAGTCAAGGTGTATTGCCCGCGGGCATCAGGCTGCAAAATGGAGGGAATCGGTAATAATGGGCGCGTGGCGGCCATTAGTGAGCGGCTCCACAGCGGCAGCGCACCGGCGGCGCTGAGTGCGGCAGTCAACTTTAGAAAATGACGACGTTGCATATTCTTATCCTTGTCGTGAATAAGGGCACAGCGTAAACCTTTACCCTGCGGGAGGGTCAAGCCCTGAAACAGATTGCACTGATAAAATTGGTGGGAATGGCCCGAAAGGGCAAATTTAGCGGAATACCGGCAATAACTGTGCTAACGTCAATAAATTGTCCCTTGTTGAGAATGATTATGACGAAAAGCATCAAGATCCTGCTGCTGGCGGGACTCCTTGGCTTCTCCTCCACCAGTTTTGCCCTGAGCGAATCCGAAGCAGAAGATCTGGCCGACCTCACCGCCGTGTTCGTTTATCTCAAGAACGATTGTGGCTATCAGGATTTGCCGGACGCACAGATTCGTAAAGCGCTGGTGTTTTTTGCCCAACAGAACCGTTGGGATTTAAGCAACTACAGCAATTACAACATGAAATCGCTGGGTGAAGAGAGCTACAAGGATTTGAGCGGTATCGCCATCACTAACGACAAGAAGTGTAAGTCGCTGGCGCGCGATTCGTTGAGTTTGCTGGCTTACGTTAAGTAATCATTGCCCGCTGTCCCCCTCCTCGAATGGTGCTTGCTGTCCCCCTCCTCGGTCCTCCCCCACAAGTGGGGGAGGAAGATGCTGCAATATGCGGCTCTGAGGTTGCATGTGGCAGCGTCTCCTTCCCCCGCTGGCGGGGGAAGGCAGGGATGGGGGACAGCCAGCACAATCTCAATCTAAATCTAAACCGTCAACTCCAAGCCAATACCACGCTCGCGCAGGTCGCGGCACACCGCTTCATCCAGACGGGCATCCGTTACCACATCGGTCAGGCTATCAATCGGCGCGGCGCAATACAGCGACCATGAACCGTATTTACTGCTGTCAGCCAGCAGAACGCGGCGGCGCGCGTTGGCCAGCAGATCCATCTTCAATCCGGCTTTCTCTTCGGTTGGCGTGGTAATCCCGCGTTCGATGCTCCACGAGTTGCAGCTGACAAAGGCAATATCAGGATTGATGCTGCGCAGCAAACGGCGACCGTGTTCGCCAATGCACGACTGGCTGGAATCGTCGATACGTCCACCAATAATGGTGGTTTCGATTTGCTTAAACTCCGACAGAAACAGCGCGATATGCAGATCGGCGGTGATGACCCGCAGCTTGAGGTGCGTCAGCTGGCGCGCCAGCTCCAGCATGGTGGTGCCGGCATCCAGCACCACCGCATCACCCGACTGCACGTAGCTGGCGGCAAACTGCGCGATGGCCTGCTTCTCGGCGAGATTACGCTGCATCTTCTCCAGCGTGGTCGGCTGATTGGGGATAAAGCGATTCAGCGTAACGCCGCCATGGCTGCGGCTGATAACGCCTTCTTTATCCAGCTTGATCAGATCGCGGCGGATCGTCGCTGGCGAGGCAGAAATCGCGCTCACCAGTTGTTCAACAGTGACCAAATTATGGCTCTTCAGATAATCCATAATCTGGTCGAGACGGCTTTGTCCCTTCATCTTTCCCTATGCAAGCTGCATCGCGAGTTTAATGGAGATCGCCATGCTCGCAGAGTTCGCTTTACCTGTCCAGGCGATATCAAACGTGGTGCCAGAGGTGCTTATCCACGTCTATCATAATCTGAGTACAGCTGTTATTTACCGGCAATAAACAGCCGATAAGCGGCAATCACTGCGAGAAAATCGTCGACGCCACAGAAAGAGAGGCTCTCTTCGTCGTAATAAGTCATGCCCTCTTCCATGCCGTCATCTTCCAGCGCCAGCTGGTTGGCACGAATCATCACCTCTTCATCATCCAGCCACAGCGTGTACTCATGCCCGACACGCTGCCACTGATTGATGGTGCCTTTCACCTGTTGGGCGGCGGCCTCAACCTCATCCAGCAACGGCAGATTGTCTTTGACCTCTTCGTTGAACCAGTGCCCCACCGCTTCGTGGTCCATCGACATACGCACTTTGACCTGACCGGTCAAATCACGCAGAAATTCATATTCCATGATTGCCTCATACTGATGACGCGCTGTGCAGCACAGTGTTAGTGCATTTTGTGCGCAGCACGCTGAATAAAGTGGGATCGCGCTCGCATTATGCCTGGAGATGTCAGCGGAAAAAAGGGCATAAAAAAAGGGACGATTTTCATCGTCCCCTTGTTCATCCCGATAACCGATTAAACGGCAGTCTGGAAGATCACTGTGTCGGCTTTGTCAGTGTATTGTCCCAGCTGATCAAAGTTGAGGTAGCGATACGTGTCAGCCGCGGTTTTATCAACCTGCAGCATGAACTGTTGATACTCGTCCGGCGTTGGCAGCTTGCCAAGCAGCGAAGCGACCGCCGCCAGTTCCGCTGACGCCAGGAAGACGTTCGCACCGGTACCCAGACGGTTCGGGAAGTTACGGGTTGAGGTGGAAACCACCGTCGCGCCGTCTGCCACACGCGCCTGGTTACCCATGCACAGTGAACAGCCTGGAATTTCGATACGCGCACCGCTCTTACCAAAGACGCTGTAATAGCCCTCTTCGGTCAGCTGTGCGGCGTCCATTTTGGTTGGCGGCGCAACCCACAGACGTGTTGGCAGTTGGCCTTTATGGGCATCCAGCAGCTTACCGGCCGCGCGGAAGTGACCGATGTTGGTCATGCACGAACCGATGAACACTTCGTCAATCTTCTCGCCCTGCACGTCAGACAACCAACGCGCGTCATCTGGATCGTTCGGTGCGCACAGAATTGGCTCTTTGATCTCGGCCAGATCGATATCGATCACCGCCGCGTACTCAGCATCCGCATCGCCTTCCAGCAGTTGCGGATCGGCCAGCCATTTCTGCATGCCTTCAATGCGGCGCTCCAGCGTACGACGATCGCCGTAGCCTTCCGAGATCATCCACTTCAGCAGCACGATGTTCGAGTTGAGATACTCGATGATTGGCTCTTTATCCAGCTTAATAGTACAGCCGGCAGCAGAACGCTCAGCCGAGGCATCGGTCAGCTCAAATGCCTGCTCAACTTTCAGTTTCGGTAGACCTTCGATTTCCAGCACGCGGCCAGAGAAGATGTTTTTCTTCCCTTTCTTCTCAACGGTCAGCAAGCCAGCTTTGATCGCATACAGCGGGATGGCGTGTACCAGATCGCGCAGGGTGATACCCGGCTGCATTTCGCCTTTGAAGCGCACCAGCACCGATTCCGGCATATCCAGCGGCATCACGCCCGTCGCAGCAGCAAACGCCACCAGACCAGAACCTGCCGGGAAGGAAATACCGATTGGGAAACGGGTGTGTGAGTCACCGCCGGTACCCACGGTATCTGGCAGCAGCATACGGTTCAGCCAGCTGTGGATAACGCCATCGCCCGGACGCAGCGACACGCCGCCACGGTTCATGATGAAGTCTGGCAGCGTATGGTGCGTGGTCACGTCAACCGGCTTCGGATAGGCGGCGGTGTGGCAGAATGACTGCATCACCAGGTCAGCGGAGAAGCCGAGGCACGCCAGGTCTTTCAGTTCATCACGGGTCATTGGACCGGTGGTGTCCTGAGAACCGACAGAGGTCATTTTTGGTTCGCAGTATGAGCCCGGACGGACCCCCTCTACGCCGCACGCGCGGCCAACCATTTTCTGCGCCAGCGAGTAACCGCGGGTGCTAACAGCCACATCTTTGGCTTGCACGAACACATCGCTATGCGGCAGACCCAGCGATTCGCGCGCTTTGGTGGTCAGGCCACGACCGATGATCAGCGGAATACGACCGCCAGCACGGACTTCGTCCAGCAGCACGTCGGTCTTCAGCTCGAAGGTCGCCAGCAATTCGTCGGTTTCGTGATTGCGCACTTCGCCTTTGTACGGGTAAACGTCGATGACATCGCCCATGTTCAGACGATCAACGTCAAGCTCGATCGGCAAGGCGCCAGCATCTTCCATGGTGTTGAAGAAGATAGGAGCGATTTTACCGCCGAGGCACAGACCGCCGCCCTTCTTGTTCGGCACGTAAGGAATATCGTCGCCCATAAACCACAGCACCGAGTTGGTGGCGGATTTACGTGAAGAACCGGTACCGACCACGTCGCCGACGTAGGTCAGCGGGAAGCCTTTGGTCTGCAGTGCTTCGATCTGTTTGATCGGGCCAATGTTACCAGCATCGTCGGGTTCGATGCCTTCACGGGCGTTTTTCAGCATTGCCAGCGCGTGCAGTGGAATATCCGGACGTGACCATGCATCCGGCGCCGGAGAGAGGTCGTCGGTGTTGGTTTCGCCGGTCACTTTGAACACGGTGGTGGTGATTTTTTCAGCCAGTTTTGGACGCTTCAGGAACCATTCGGCATCGGCCCAGGACTGGATAATTTTTTTCGCGTGTGGGTTACCCGCTTTGGCTTTCTCTTCGACATCGTAGAAGTTATCGAACATCAGCAGCGTGTGAGACAGGGCTTCAGCAGCAATCGGTGCTAAGGCTTCATCTTCTAGCGCTTCAATCAGCGCATGGATGTTATAACCGCCCTGCATGGTGCCCAGCAGCTCAACGGCTTTTTCGCGAGTAACCAGAGGAGAGTGGGCTTCGCCCTTAGTGACAGCTGCCAGGAAACCGGCTTTTACGTACGCCGCTTCATCAACACCTGGTGGGACACGGTTGACCAACAGGTCGGTCAGGAATTCTTCTTCACCCGCTGGCGGGTTTTTCAGCAGTTCAACCAGCGCGGCCATTTGGGAAGCATCTAACGGCTTAGGTACGATTCCCTGGGCAGCACGCTCGGCAACGTGCTTACGGTATTCTTCTAGCACGACGTTCTCCTCGCTCTCATTGTATAGCTTTCCGGTGCACCCCTTGATGCTGTCGAACAGTAGGGTGAGGTGCCCGGTTCCGCGTGGGGCAGCATAGCAGCATTTCGCCTGATTGTTAATCTGTTTACAAAAAAGCAACATTCGTGCGTTTTTTAGCAGCTTCATCTGCAAATTGAGCGGGATCACATAAAAAAGCAGGCTATGAAAGCCTGCTTGTTCTCATGTACGCAGAAGAGTGTTAACGATCAACCAGCATAAATTCGCTGTCGTTATAGCGTTCGCCCAGAATATTTTTCTCGCTAAATAACTCGTCCAGCGTGGCGACATCCGTATGAAGTATTGCTAAATCGGCGGCGGCACAGTTCTGTTCCAGATGGGCGATTTTACTGGCGCCTGGAATCGGCACAATAGACTCGCCTTTTGCCAGCACCCACGCTAACGCCAGCTGAGCGGCTGTTGCATCATAACCTGCAGCCATCTCGGTAAGTTGATTTACTAACTTCTGGTTATGAGCCTGCGCATCCTGCTGAAAGCGCGGTAGCGAACGACGGAAATCATCTTCCGCTAAGGTGGCGGCAGCCGGGAATTTGCCGGTCAGAAAGCCGCGTCCCAGCGGGCTGTAAGGCACAAAACCGACGTTCAGTTCACTACATGTGGCGAGGACATCTTGCTCCGGATCGCGTGACCACAGCGAATACTCACTTTGCAGCGCCGAAATCGGATGCACCGCATGCGCGCGCCGCAAGGTGGCGGATGATACCTCAGACAAGCCGAGATATTTCACCTTCCCTTCCCGCACCAGATCGGCCATCACGCCCACCACGTCCTCGATTGGCACCGCCGGATCGAGACGATGCTGATAGAGCAGTTCGATAGTTTCCACACCAAGACGCTGCAAGGAACCTTCGACCGCATGACGAATATGCGCCGGATAGCTATTCACCCCGGTAATCCGCTGCCAGCCTTCGCCCTGATCGGTAATGCGAAAACCAAACTTGGTGGCGACTTTGATATCGCTGCGCCCTTTTATTGCTTTTGCCAATAAGCTCTCGTTGGTGAATGGACCATATACTTCGGCGCTATCGAGAAAATCGACCCCCAGCTCAAATGCCCGCGCCAGCGTGTTCAGCGCCTGTTTCTCATCATTTTGCCCATAGGCGAAGCTCATGCCCATGCAGCCTAATCCCAGCGCCGACACCACCAGTCCCTGATTGCCTAATTGACGTTGTTGCATTGTTTAATCCTCTTCGCTGTTGGTGTTAATGTTATAAACCTCAGCAATCACGGCAACAATTGAGGCATTCTTGCCGATTTAGTGAGTAAAACTCAGCAATGAATAAATACCGTGCGTCTATGCTGGAACTGGAGATGTTTGCTGCCATCGCGCAGCATCTGAGCTTTCGCAAAGCAGCGGAGGAGCGCAACGTCACGCCTTCCAGCCTGAGCCACGCGATGCGCCATTTCGAAGCGCGTTTAGGGGTGCGGCTGCTCAATCGCACTACGCGCAAAGTGGCGCTGACTGAAGCCGGTGAACGCTTTTTACAGCGCATTCAGCCTGCGCTTGCCGATTTGTCGCAAGCGGTGGATGAGCTCAACGACTGGCGCAACGATCCACGCGGCGTATTGCGCATTAGCATGCCGCGCTCGGCGGAAGCGCTGTTCTTCGATACGCTCATTTTGCCGTTCTTGCTGCGCTATCCCGAGATCACACTGGAGATCGACAGCAACGATTCACTGCTGGATATCGTAGAGGCCGGATTTGATGCCGGCGTGCGCTATGGCGATGTGCTGGCGCAGGATATGGTGGCGGTGCCATTTGGCGCACCGATGCGGGCGCTGGCGGTGGCAAGCCCGGCTTTTATTGCACAGCATGGCGTACCGCATCAGCCTGCTGAACTATTGCAATATCCCTGCATAGAAAGACGCTTTCCCAGTGGACGACGTTATCGCTGGGAATTCTGGCAGGATGGCCGCAAACAGGAAGTGGCGGTGAAAGGGTCGCTGGTGCTGGATAACAATGAGCGGATATTACAGGCAGCCCGTGCGGGCGTAGGCATTGCCTTTCTGCATCAAGGTACGGTGCGGGAAGATTTAATTCGCGGTGACTTAGTAGAAATACTGGCGGACTTCACTCAGGTAGAAGAAGGATTCTGGCTCTACTATCCGAGCCGTAAATATCTTTCTGCTCCGCTAAGGCATTTTATTGATTGGCTTAAAGAAATTAATATATAATTAAAAACATCCATTACTCGATCTATTTAAATGGTTAGATAATATATGAATCCATTAATCATAAATAATTTTATAATTAAGGTGAAATATAAAAAGTTTGGCGTACACTGCCTGCGGGCGCTTGAGGCAACTTGCTTCAAGCTGAAAAGATTGGGGTAGGTTGTGGAGAGTGAACCCGTGAGATTAATTTTCATTAACCACACGGGTGAGCGACTTAACACCCTAACACCTAGACAATGTCAGGGTAGTCGCTTGCTCGTGCTAAATCAAGAGGAACGTGACTATGAAGTCTATATTCAGCAAGCTGATTATCAGCGAGCTCATTCTATTAGGATTGTGTCTGGTTAATCGCAGTTCACTCTGTGAATTACGATTACGGATATTCACTGCTGAATTATCGGCTGTTATGGCTTACGAAGCACAACAGTAAAACTTCATTAGCGGGAGTTCGCTCCCGCTATTCCGGCATTGCGCATGTGTTAGCTCTCGCGCCTTTTTTATCTCTTTATTTAAATAGAACCACTAATAAAAAACGGCTCCTTAAAGGAGCCGTTAATTTATTCTAAGCGCAAACTTATTTCTTTTTCGCTTTCGGGTTCGGCAGGTCAGTGATGCTACCTTCGAACACTTCGGCAGCCAGGCCAACTGATTCATGCAGCGTTGGGTGCGCGTGAATGGTCAGAGCGATATCTTCGGCATCACAGCCCATTTCAATCGCCAGACCGATTTCACCCAGCAGCTCGCCGCCGTTGGTGCCGACAATCGCACCACCGATAACACGGTGAGTCTCTTTGTCGAAGATCAGTTTAGTCATGCCGTCTGCACAATCAGACGCAATAGCACGGCCTGAAGCTGCCCACGGGAAGGTGGACACTTCGTAGCTGATGCCTTTCTCTTTGGCTTCTTTCTCGGTCAGACCAACCCAGGCAACTTCTGGCTCGGTATAAGCAATGGATGGGATCACTTTCGGGTCGAAGTAGTGCTTCAGACCCGAGATCACTTCCGCCGCTACGTGGCCTTCGTGCACACCTTTGTGCGCCAGCATTGGCTGACCCACGATGTCACCGATAGCGTAGATGTGCGGTACGTTGGTGCGCATCTGCTTGTCGACGCGGATAAAGCCGCGATCGTCCACTTCCACGCCTGCTTTACCCGCATCAAGGCCTTTACCGTTCGGTACGCGACCAATCGCCACCAGCACCGCATCATAACGCTGTGCGTCAGCTGGCGCTTTTTTGCCTTCCATCGATACGTAGATACCGTCGTCTTTCGCTTCAACAGCGGTCACTTTGGTTTCCAGCATCAGGTTGAATTTCTTGCTGATACGCTTGGTGAAGACTTTGACCACGTCTTTATCGGCAGCCGGAATCACCTGGTCGAACATCTCAACCACGTCGATCTCTGAACCCAGCGCTTTATAAACGGTGGCCATTTCCAGACCGATGATGCCGCCGCCCATAACCAGCAGACGCTTCGGCACTTCTTTCAGTTCCAGCGCATCGGTTGAATCCCACACGCGCGGATCGTTGTGCGGAATGAATGGCAGTTCGATTGGACGAGAACCGGCCGCGATAATCGCGTTATCGAAGTTAATGGTGGTTGCGCCACCTTCACCTTCGACCACCAGCGTGTTAGCACCGGTGAATTTGCCGAGGCCAGTCACCACTTTCACTTTACGACCTTTCGCCATACCCGCGAGGCCGCCAGTGAGCTGGTTGATCACCTTCTCTTTCCACGAACGAATTTTGTCGATGTCAGTTTGCGGCTGGCCAAACACGATACCGTGCTCTTCCAGGGCTTTTGCTTCGTCGATCACTTTGGCGACGTGCAGCAGCGCTTTTGACGGGATACAGCCTACGTTCAGACAAACACCGCCAAGGGTGCTGTAACGCTCAACGATTACGGTTTCCAGACCTAAATCAGCGCAACGGAAGGCTGCAGAGTAACCTGCAGGACCTGCCCCAAGTACCACGACTTGAGTTTTAATCTCTGTACTCATCATGACCTCTTGTTTGATTACCGGCAGTCAGGAAAAAGCTTTTCCCAAGCTCTAATGCCCTATATCCGCCGGGACATTTCACCGCGAGAGTTTACAGAATTGTTAACAAACTGCCAACCGCGGCAACATTGAATGCTTACAACAAGGCCGGCTTTCGCCGGCCTTGATTAACTTCACATCACCAGACGGCGAATGTCGGACAGTGTGTTGTTGATGATGGTGATAAAGCGCGCACCATCAGCACCGTCGATCACACGGTGGTCGAAGGAGAGTGAGATCGGCATCATCAGACGCGGCTCAAACTCTTTACCGTTCCACACCGGTTCCATCGCTGACTTGGAAACACCGAGGATAGCCACTTCCGGCGCGTTGACGATTGGCGCGAAGTGCGTGGTGCCCAGGCCGCCAAGGCTGGAGATGGTGAAGCAACCGCCCTGCATGTCGCCGGCGGTCAGCTTGCCATCACGCGCTTTCTTGGAAATCGCCATCAGCTCGCGGGACAGTTCAGTGATGCCTTTCTTGTTCACATCTTTGAACACTGGAACCACCAGACCGTTTGGCGTATCAACCGCCACACCGATGTTGATGTATTTCTTCAGCGTCAGTTTCTGTGCATCTTCAGACAGTGAACTGTTGAAGCGTGGCATCTGCTCAAGAGCAGCGGCAACGGCTTTCATGATGAACACCACTGGCGTGAATTTCACATCCAGTTTGCGTTTCTCTGCTTCGGCATTCTGCTGTTTGCGGAACGCTTCCAGATCGGTGATATCGGTTTTGTCGAAGTGTGTAACGTGCGGGATAACCACCCAGTTACGGCTCAGGTTGGCACCGGAGATTTTCTGGATACGGCCCAGTTCCACTTCTTCAATTTCGCCGAACTTACTGAAGTCCACTTTCGGCCAAGGCAACAGACCTGGCAGGCTTCCGCCGCTGGCTGCTGCAGCCGGAGCCGCTTCAGCGCGTTTCACCGCGTCTTTGACGTAAGTCTGCACGTCTTCTTTCAGGATGCGACCTTTACGGCCGGTGCCTTTGACTTTCGCCAGGTTAACACCGAACTCGCGCGCCAGACGACGAATCACCGGCGTCGCGTGTACGTAAGCATCGTTCTCAGCGAACTCGCCTTTCGCATCGGCTTTCGCTGCTACTGGGGCCGCTGCCGGTTTCGCGGCTTCTGCCGCTGGAGCCGCTTCCTGCTTAGCCGCAGGCGCCGCAGCCGGTGCCGCGCCTTCCACTTCGAACACCATGATCAGTTTACCGGTGCTGACTTTATCGCCAGTCGACACTTTCAACTCTTTCACGGTACCGGCGAACGGTGCAGGCACTTCCATTGAGGCTTTGTCGCCTTCAACCACGATCAGGGATTGCTCAGCAGCGACTTTGTCGCCCACTTTCACCAGGATCTCGGTGACTTCAACTTCGTCGCCACCAATGTCCGGCACGTTGACGTCTTTAGCGCCAGACGCCGCAGGTGCTGCTGCTGGAGCCGCTTCCTGTTTAGCTGCTGGAGCAGCCGCCGGCGCAGCGCCTTCTGCTTCGAACACCATGATCAGTGAACCGGTGTTCACTTTGTCGCCGGTGGAGATTTTGATCTCTTTCACCACGCCCGCGAACGGTGCCGGGACTTCCATTGAGGCTTTGTCGCCTTCAACGGTGATCAACGACTGCTCAGCCGTTACGGTGTCGCCCACTTTGACCAGGATCTCAGTGACTTCAACTTCGTCGCCGCCGATGTCCGGTACGTTGACTTCTTTGCTGACCGCAGCAGCGGCAGCAGCTGGAGCAGGAGCGGCTTCCGCTTTCTTCTCTTCTGCTGGCGCTGGCGCCGCTTCTGCGGCACCTTCTGCGTCAAAAATCATAATCAGCGAGCCGGTTTCTACTTTGTCGCCGGTCGAGATTTTGATCTCTTTAACCACGCCCGCCTGCGGCGAAGGCACTTCCATGGAGGCTTTATCGCCTTCCACGGTGATCAGCGACTGTTCAGCTTCAACTTTGTCGCCCACCTTTACCAGGATTTCGGTGACTTCAACTTCGTCTGCCCCGATGTCCGGTACGTTAATTTCGATAGCCATTACTCTCTTACCTCTTATGCCAGACGCGGGTTAACTTTATCGGCGTCGATATTGAATTTGGTGATGGCTTCTGCCACCACTTTCTTATCGATTTCACCGCGTTTAGCCAGCTCACCCAGCGCAGCCACAACCACATACGATGCATCCACTTCGAAGTGGTGACGCAGGTTTTCACGGCTGTCAGAACGACCGAAGCCATCGGTACCCAACACGCGATAATCGCTGGAAGGCACGTAGCTGCGAACTTGTTCTGCGAACAGCTTCATGTAGTCGGTCGATGCGACGGCCGGTGCTTCGTTCATCACTTGCGCGATGTAAGGTACGCGTGGCTCATCGGTTGGGTGCAGCATGTTCCAGCGCTCACAATCCTGACCATCACGCGCCAGCTCGGTGAACGAGGTTACGCTGTAGACGTCAGAAGCGATGCCGTAATCTTTCGCCAGGATCTGCGCGGCTTCACGCACGTGACGCAGAATTGAACCTGAACCCAGCAGCTGCACTTTGCCTTTGCTACCTTCTACGGTTTCCAGCTTGTAGATACCCTTACGGATACCCTCTTCCGCACCCTGCGGCATCGCAGGCATGTGGTAGTTTTCGTTCAGCGTGGTGATGTAGTAGTAGATGTTTTCCTGCGCTTCGCCGTACATACGCACCAGGCCATCTTGCATGATGACCGCGATTTCGTACGCGTAAGACGGATCGTAAGAGATACAGTTCGGGATAGTCAGCGACTGAATGTGGCTGTGACCATCTTCGTGCTGCAAACCTTCGCCGTTCAGCGTAGTGCGACCTGAAGTACCGCCAACCAGGAAGCCGCGTGCCTGCATATCGCCGGCCAGCCACATCAGATCGCCGATGCGCTGGAAGCCGAACATCGAGTAATAGATGTAGAACGGAATCATCGGCAGGTTGTTGGTGCTGTAAGAGGTCGCCGCCGCCAGCCAGGATGAACCTGCGCCCAGCTCGTTGATCCCTTCCTGCAGAATCTGGCCTTTCTCGTCTTCTTTATAGTACGCAACCTGCTCGCGGTCCTGCGGGGTGTACTGCTGACCGTTCGGGCTGTAGATACCAATCTGACGGAACAGACCTTCCATACCGAAGGTACGGGCTTCGTCGGCAAGGATTGGAACCAGACGATCTTTGATCGACTTGTTCTTCAGCATCACGTTCAATGCACGCACGAAGGCGATGGTGGTGGAGATCTCTTTATTCTGCTCTTCCAGCAGTGGACGGAACTCTTCCAGCGTTGGCATTTCCAGCTTCTCGCTGAACTCAGCCTGACGCGTTGGCAGGTAGCCGCCCAACTTCTCACGCTGACCGTGCAGATAGTTGTACTCTTCAGAGCCTTTTTCGAAGGTGACGTATGGCAGCTCTTCGATTTTGTCATCGGCCACCGGCACATTGAAGCGATCGCGGATGTAGCGAACGCCATCCATGTTCATCTTCTTAACCTGGTGCGCGATGTTTTTACCTTCAGCAGTGTCACCCATGCCATAACCTTTGATGGTATGGGCCAGAATCAGCGTTGGCTGACCTTTGGTGTCCTGCGCTTTTTTCAGTGCAGCGTAGACTTTCTTCGGATCGTGGCCGCCGCGGTTCAGCGCGAAGATCTCTTCGTCTGACCAGTCTTTCACCAGAGCTGCGGTTTCCGGATATTTACCGAAGAAGTGCTCACGTACGTACGCGCCGTTACGGGATTTGAAGGTCTGATAATCGCCATCAACGGTTTCGTTCATCAGCTGAATCAGCTTGCCGCTGGTGTCCTGACGCAGCAGTTCATCCCAACGACCGCCCCAAATCACTTTGATCACGTTCCAGCCAGCACCGGCAAAGATGCCTTCCAGCTCGTTGATGATCTTACCGTTACCGGTGACCGGGCCGTCCAGACGCTGCAGGTTACAGTTGATGATGAACACCAGGTTGTCCAGCTTCTCACGGGTAGCGATGGTGATCGCACCTTTGGATTCCGGCTCATCCATCTCGCCATCACCGAGGAAGGCGTAAACGGTTTGTGCTGAGGTGTCTTTCAGACCGCGGTGTTCCAGATACTTCAGGAATTTCGCCTGATAGATCGCGTTCAACGGACCCAGGCCCATTGATACGGTTGGGAACTGCCAGAAGTCCGGCATCAGTTTCGGGTGCGGGTAAGAAGAGAGACCTTTGCCCTGCACTTCCTGACGGAAGTTGTTCATTTGGTCTTCGCTCAGACGACCTTCAAGGAAGGCGCGGGCGTAGATACCTGGAGAAATGTGACCCTGGAAGAAAACCAGATCGCCGCCGTCTTTGTCGCTACGCGCGCGGAAGAAGTGGTTAAAGCACACTTCATAAATGGTCGCGGAAGACTGGAAGGAGGACATGTGGCCGCCAAGCTCCAGATCTTTCTTCGACGCACGCAGCACCGACATGATGGCGTTCCAACGAATTGCGGAACGGATACGACGTTCAAGAGAGGTGTTGCCCGGATAGTCCGGCTCATCTTCAACAGCAATAGAGTTAATGTAGTTGCTGATTGCAGAGGAACCTGCGGCAACTTTCACGCCACCTTTGCGTGCTGCACTCATTACCTGATCAATCAGATACTGCGCGCGCTCAACACCTTCTTCACGGATGACCGATTCGATCGCTTGTAGCCAATCACGAGTTTCGATCGGATCCACGTCATTCTGTAAACGTTCTGACATGGGGTGTATTCCTTATCTGTGTCTAATACGTTGAAATTATCAGGAGCCTGTCTTCTTGTGCTTTGCTTCTGGTTCACAGCACAAGAAGACAGGCCCGTCGTGTTTTCCGCACGTTCGTTGCCGTGCGTTATTCCTTACGTTGCTGTAAACGACGCAGGGAGCGTTCACGACGACTCTGCTCCCGACTTCTATCCAGCAAGATTTCCTCAATGAACGCCAGGTGACGATGAGATGCCTCGCGTGCTTGTTCTGGCTCACGAGCCACAATCGCCTCGTAGATACTGGCGCGGTGACCGCTCACTTTCGCCAGCATTTCCCGACGAGCGTAGAGCAATTCAAAATTCTGACGGACGTTTTGTTCCAGCATAGGGCCCATGGAACGCAGCAGATGCAGCAACACCACATTATGGGCGGCTTCTGTGACAGCGATCTGATACTTCATCACTGCATCCGCTTCGGCGTCGAGATCGCCGCTGTCCTGTGCCTGCTGAATATGAACATGGCAGTCGCGGATGCGCTGCAGATCTTCATCGGTTCCCCGTAGTGCCGCGTAATAGGCAGCAACGCCTTCCAGCGCGTGGCGGGTTTCCAGCAGGTCAAACTGAGATTCTGGATGTTCGGCAAGCAGACCGACCAGCGGGTCGCTCAGGCTTTGCCAGAGATTTTTTTGGACGAAGGTGCCGCCGCCCTGACGACGTAGCAGCAGGCCTTTAGCTTCCAGGCTCTGAATCGCTTCGCGCAGGGATGGACGTGAGACATCAAACTGTTTCGCCAGTTCACGCTCAGGGAGCAGTTTTTCACCCGGCTGGAGCGTCCCTTCCATAATGAGGGATTCCAGCTGTTGCTCAATCGCATCGGAGAGCTTGGGTTGGCGAATTTTACTGTAGGCCATCTTCCCTTCTTATCAGCCAAACGTCCGGAGTAAATTGGTAATACCAATTGAAAAATGGTGCCGGTAAAGTAACAAAGTATTCACCTTGTGTCTATATGGGTGCGGTCACACTTCATGTGATGATCGCAGCGCTGGTGCGCCAACCTACCGGCATCAAGCGAGAAATCCCCCGCACGCGGCAAATGTTAATGAATTGCACTTTTACCTAACCTTACACTGAGTTAGCGCCCAGAAAACGGCCCAACCATAAGGGAAACCTATTCGTGTTCACCCTTTTTTCATGGCAGAAATACTGCGACGGGCGCGCAGAGGATGCTGCTGCTTTTTCAGTCATCTCTCAGCACAAAAAGCAAAAGCAGGTGCAAACTGACGCGCTTATCACTATTCTGAACGCCGTGGTAGCTCATGCATGCACACAGCACGCCAGATACCGTAAAGAAAAGAATACATTAAGGTAAACAGCCTTACAGTGCGCGCACTGCAGGTGCACAATAACAACATCACGAGGTTTGTATGGAACAACAGCATGGCGACACGCTGCACCGCGGCTTAAAGAATCGCCATATTCAGCTGATTGCGCTGGGCGGAGCCGTAGGTACTGGCCTGTTTCTGGGTAGCGCATCAGTGATTCAATCGGCCGGTCCGGCCGTGATTCTGGGATATGCGATTGCCGGTTTTATTGCCTTTCTGATCATGCGCCAACTCGGCGAGATGGTGGTTGAAGAGCCGGTTGCCGGCAGCTTCAGTCACTTCGCCTACAAATATTGGGGCAACTTCGCCGGTTTCGCCTCGGGCTGGAACTATTGGGTTCTGTATGTGCTGGTTGCCATGGCCGAACTCACCGCTGTGGGCAAGTACGTACAATTCTGGTGGCCTGACTTCCCTACCTGGGCCACCGCCGCCATCTTCTTTGTATTGATCAACGCCATTAACCTGACCAACGTCAAAGTGTTCGGTGAGATGGAGTTCTGGTTCGCGATTATCAAAGTGGTCGCGGTCATCGGCATGATTCTGTTCGGTGGTTGGTTGCTGTTTAGCGGCAACGGCGGCCCGCAGGCGAGCGTCAGCAACCTGTGGGATCAGGGCGGCTTCCTGCCTCACGGCATGACCGGATTGGTGATGATGATGGCAATCATTATGTTCTCGTTTGGTGGTCTGGAGCTGGTGGGCATCACTGCCGCAGAAGCCGACAATCCACAAGAGAGCATCCCGAAAGCCACCAATCAGGTGCTGTGGCGTATTCTGATTTTCTATATTGGCTCACTGGCGGTGCTGCTGTCGCTGCTGCCGTGGACGCGCGTGACGGCGGATACCAGCCCGTTCGTGCTGATTTTTCATGAGCTGGGCGATGCCTTTGTGGCCAACGCGCTGAACGTGGTAATCCTGACGGCGGCGCTGTCGGTCTACAACAGCTGCGTTTACTGCAACAGCCGCATGCTGTTCGGCCTGGCGCAACAGGGTAACGCGCCGAAAGCATTGCTGAAAGTGGACAGTCGCGGCGTGCCGGTCGCCACCATTTTGGTCTCAGCCGTAGCGACCCTGCTGTGTGTACTGATCAACTACCTGATGCCAGGCGAAGCCTTTGGCCTGCTGATGGCGCTGGTGGTTTCCGCACTGGTGATCAACTGGGCGATGATCAGCCTCGCGCATCTGAAATTCCGTAAAAAGAAAGACCAGCAAGGTGTCACCACGCGCTTCAAAGCGGTGCTCTATCCGCTGGGTAACTGGATCTGCCTGGTGTTCCTCGCTGGTGTGTTGGTCATTATGCTGATGACGCCGGGTATGGCGATTTCGGTATGGCTGATCCCGGTTTGGCTGGTGATTCTGGCTATCGGTTACACCATCAAGAACAAACTACAGAAAGCGTAATGTTGTTACCTGCCCGGCACGCTGTTGCCGGGCAGCACTTCTGATCTGGCTCACACTTTTCCCCGCCCGCGCGTTTTGTCCATCTACCCGACCATTTGCTCCCCAGCAGATTACTGATTTTGCACAGATAATTCCTGCTCATCATATCGCTGGAGACGATCAATGAAAGGAGCAGCCCTCTCGTTCAGAGAGAAACTGGGATATGGCATGGGCGATGCCGGATGCAACATGATTGGCGGTGCCATCATGCTGTTCCTCAATTATTTCTACACTGATGTGTTTGGTTTAGCCCCGGCGCTGGTCGGTACGCTATTACTGTCGGTACGCGTACTTGATGCGGTAACCGATCCGATCATGGGCGCGATTGCCGATCGTACGCACAGTCGCTGGGGCCGCTTCCGTCCATGGCTGCTGTGGGTTTCCGTGCCTTACGTGCTGTTTAGCGTGCTGATGTTCACCACGCCGGAGTGGAGCTACGACAACAAGGTTATCTGGGCGTTTGTCACTTACTTCCTGATGTCACTCACTTACACCGCCATCAACATTCCTTACTGCTCGCTGGGCGGTGTGATCACCAACGATCCGGGTGAGCGCGTGTCATGCCAGTCCTATCGCTTTGTGATGGTGGGCATTGCCACGCTGATCCTCTCACTTTCGCTGTTGCCGATGGCCGAATGGTTTGGCGGCGACAACAAAGCGCGCGGTTACCAAATGGCTATGGGCGTGCTGGCGCTGATCGGTTTGGCAATGTTCCTGTTCTGTTTTGCCAATGTGCGTGAACGCATTCATCCTGCGACGCCAAGCAACGATGATTTGAAACAAGATTTGCGCGACGTGTGGAAAAACGATCAGTGGGTGCGCATTCTGCTGCTCACCTTCTGCAACGTCTGCCCCGGTTTTATCCGCATGGCTGCCACCATGTATTACGTTACCTGGGTGATGGGGCAATCAACGCACTTTGCCACGCTATTTATCAGCCTTGGCGTCATCGGCATGATGTTCGGCAGCACGCTGGCGAAAATCCTCACCGATCGCTGGTGCAAGCTCAAGGTGTTCTTCTGGACCAACATCGCGCTGGCGCTGTTCTCCTGCGGCTTCTACTGGATTGATCCGCACGCCACCGTCACGGTAGTCATCGCCTACTTCCTGCTGAATATCCTGCACCAGATTCCCTCGCCGCTGCACTGGTCGCTGATGGCCGACGTGGATGATTACGGCGAATGGAAAACCGGCAAACGCATCACTGGTATGAGCTTCTCCGGCAACCTGTTCTTCCTCAAAGTGGGGCTGGCGGTTGCGGGGGCGATGGTCGGTTTCCTGTTATCGATTTATGGCTACGATGCCGGCGCAAAACAGCAGGCCCCCAACGCGATTAACGGCATCATGCTGCTGTTCACGGTGATTCCGGGCGTGGGATATCTGATCACTGCCGGCGTGGTGCGTTTAATGAAAGTGGATCGCAACTTAATGCGTACGATTCAGGCCGACCTGGCGCTGCGCCGTGCCCATTCACACCACGAATCCCCTATCGCGTCCTCTGCGACCGCGCAACCTGGAGAGATCAAATGAGCTGGCCCAATCCTTTTATTACGCAACGCGCCGATCCCTTTATTCTGCGCCATGCCGATGGCTACTATTTTATCGCCTCGGTGCCGGAATATGACCGACTGGAGATTCGCTATGCCTCAACGCTGGCTGGCCTGATTGAGGCAGAAGCGGTAACGGTGTGGCACAAACCGGATACCGGCCCGTTTAGCGCGCTGATCTGGGCGCCAGAACTGCATCACATCAACGGGCAATGGGTGATCTATTTCGCCGCCGCACCGACGCGGGCGATAAAAGATGGCCTGTTCCAGCACCGCATGTATGCGCTGGTGTGTAATGATGCCGATCCGCTGAGCGGTAACTGGCAGCCCTGCCGCCGCGTACATACGCCCATCGACTCCTTCTCACTGGACGCCACCTACTTCCACCATCAAGGTAAACACTGGTATCTGTGGGCGCAAAAAGATCCGGCGATTCCCGGAAACTCTAACCTGTATCTCGCCGAGTTGCTCAATCCGTGGACGCTAAAAAGCGCCCCGCTGATGCTGAGCCGACCGGAGTATGAATGGGAGTGCGCAGGATTTAGCGTTAATGAAGGACCGGCGGTGATTCAGCATGGCGACCAGCTGTTTGTCACCTATTCCGCCAGCGCGACCGATGAAAATTACTGTCTGGGGATATTAAGCATTGATGTGTTGGCCGATCCGCTCAACATCAACGCCTGGCGTAAATCCGCGCGACCGGTATTTGCCACCAGCTGGGATAATCAGCAGTACGGGCCGGGACACAACAGCTTTACGGTGGATGAAGCGGGAAGAGCGGTGCTGGTGTATCACGCGCGCAATTACACCGAAATTGAGGGCGATCCGCTGTGGGATCCGAATCGCCATACGCGCTTGAAATATTTCGACTGGCGTGAAGACGGCACACCGGATTTTGGCGTGCCGCCAGCCGATCACACCAGCGTGCCGTAGATCGTCAACAGCGCGACCACCACCACCAGCACCAGAGAAATACGTTTCGCCAACGCCACTGCAACACGTGGCGTTTCGACTTTATCCATGTGCGGATCGCGCGCCAGCGAGAACTGCGCGAGGCTGGTCAGCACCTGATATTGCGGGCGATGCAGATCGCCCAGCGCGGCAAACCACGCTGGCAGCGCACGTTCGCCGTGGCCGAGCAGCGCGTAAGCCACGCCGGCCAAACGCACGGGGATCCAGTCCAAAATGTGCAGCAGACGATCAACGCCAGACTGCGAGCGCGCCAGCGGCGTCTGATGCTTCGCCAGCCAGCTCTGCCAGGCGCGCAGAAACGCATAACCCACCAGCAGCACCGGGCCGTAAGGTCCACCGACCACAAACCAGAACAGCGGCGCAAGATAGAAGCGGAAGTTAATCCAAATCAGCGCGTTCTGCAGTTCACGCAGGAACTCGCGCTCGCTGCACTCAACCGGCACGCCGTGAATCAGCGTCAGTTCGGCCGCCATCGCCTGATGCGCCGCTTCATCGTCATGGCTCGCGGCTTTGAGATAGCTGTGATAGTGCAGTCGCACCGAACCCGCGCCGATACACAGCAATCCCACCAAAATCCAGAACAGCAGTTGCGCCACGCCAAACAAGATGCCTTTCAGGCTCCACACCACCAGCCAGACGATCAGCATCGCTACCACTGTCATCATCAGCGTGCGCAGCAGGGAAAAACGCTGGCGGCCACGAAACAGCGGCTCCAGCCGATGGTCCAGTTGCCAATGCTCACCCAACTTAAACAGGCGTTCCCAACCTAAAACTAATAACAAGCTAAACAACGTCATACCCGCTCCTGCTGTATCAGGGATTCTCCTGCCTGATGGATTCTTTATAGCGCAACCAGTCAAAAGAGGAACCGGGATCGGTTTTCCGCTCTGGTGCGATATCGCTATGGCCGGTGATGCGCGCAGGCGTCAACGGATAGTGCTGCAGCAGGAGTTGAGTCACCTGCTGCAAAGTCACGTACTGGGCATCGGTATAGGGCAGCGTATCAGTGCCTTCCAGTTCAATGCCCATGGAAAAGTCGTTGCAGCTTTCACGCCCTTCAAACTGCGACACACCGGCGTGCCAGGCACGCTGATCGAAAGAGACGTATTGCACCAGCTCGCCGTCGCGGCGGATTAAACAGTGCGCCGCCACGCGTAAATGGGCGATATCAGCAAAATAGGGATGCGCATCGGCAGGCAACGTGCCGGTAAACAAGCGATCGATCCACGGCCCGCCAAACTCACCGGGCGGTAAGCTGATGTTATGAATCACCAACAGCGAGGGCACTTCATCATTTGGACGCTGATTGAAGTGTGGTGAAGGTACTTTACGCGCGCTGGTAATCCAGCCCTCTTCCAGTTTCATGCTGTTAAATCCTAAGCAAAATCAGGCTGAGAATAACATGTTTCACCCAGCAGACTTGCGACTTAATGCGCCGACGCAGCTGAGTTCAGGATACTAAACATTTCACCGCCAGCAACTGGCAATGACCGATAAATCAGGCTAAGGTGAGCGCACAAAATCTCGTCTTGTGGAGTGGCAAAACCATGGCAACGCGTCGTTACGATCCCGATCATCGCCGTCAGGAACTGATTAAACGTATTGAAAAGGATATCCCGGAAGCCGTTGCCCGGGCGCTTCAGGAGGATTTAGGCGGCGAAGTGGATGCGGATCGCGATATCACTGCGTTGCTGCTGCCGGCAGAAAAACAGGCGGTGGCAAAAGTCATCACCCGTGAAGCCGGTGTTTTTTGTGGTAAACGCTGGGTGGAAGAAGTCTTTATCCAGCTTGGCAATAAAGTCACTCTTACCTGGCATGTTGAAGATGGACAAACACTGGTTGCCGATCAGCTGCTGTTCGAGCTTACCGGTCCGGCGCGCCTGCTGTTAACCGCAGAGCGCACCGCGCTCAATTTCGTGCAAACACTGTCCGGCGTGGCCACCGAGGTCAACCGTTATGTCGCCCTGCTGGCGAGCAGCGAAACCCAGCTGCTTGATACACGCAAGACCTTGCCAGGCCTGCGTACCGCACTGAAATATGCGGTGCTGTGCGGTGGCGGTAACAACCATCGTTTAGGCCTGTCGGATGCTTTTCTTATCAAAGAGAACCACATTATCGCCAGCGGCTCGGTGCGTAACGCCGTAGAAAAAGCGCTGTGGCTGTCGCCTGATGTGCCGGTAGAAGTTGAAGTCGAATCGCTGACGGAACTGCAGGATGCCATCGATGCTGGAGCGGACATCATCATGCTCGATAACTTCAGCCTTGAGATGATGCATGAAGCGGTTGCGCTAACCAACAAGCGAGCTTTACTGGAAGTCTCTGGCAACGTAACCGAAACCACGCTGCCGCAAATTGCCCAGACCGGCGTTGATTATGTTTCTGTCGGCGCGCTGACCAAACATGTGCATGCGCTGGATCTGTCGATGCGTTTCCGCGAACTCTAATGCTCTAAGTCTGCCGCCTGTTAGCGCGGCAGATATGCGAGCTGGCTTCAAAAATGCTGTTATCCCCGCTGTAATCCTGACGATTCTCTGCGCGATGCTTTCCAGCCTCACGCAGGCCTGACTTCCGCTTTCTCTCGCCCTTTTCTACCGTAGCGGCTCCACAACAAGGAGCCTCACTATGGACAGACAACGCGGTTTTACCCTTATCGAATTGATGATTGTGATTGGCATCGTCGCCATTCTCAGCGCCATCGGTTTACCGGCCTATCAAAACTACCTGCAACGCGCAGCGCTTACCGACATGCTGCAAACCATGGTGCCGTACAAAACAGCAGTTGAACTCTGCTCCATTGAGCGCGGCGGACCGGCACAGTGTCAGGCAGGACAACGCGGTATTCCGGTGGCCAAAGGTTCGCGCTATGTGGCGACACTCAGCGTCGTTAATGGAACCATCAACCTGACCGGCCAGGAAAGTCTCAGCGGATTAACGGTTGAAATGCTGCCGATTTGGAGCGCAACCGATGGCACGTTGAGCTGGCAACGCACTTGTACCAGCGATAACAGCAGCCTGCGCGATAGCTGCCTCGAGCAGTTCCGCTTTGCCGACAAGGATGCCAACTGATGGACAATCCTAATAGTGCGCTGCAAGCCTTGTGCGCCCGTTATCAGGCGGTGATTCTGCACCATGACGCCACACTACTGCGCGTAGCGGTAGCCGACACGCCCGATCCGCTGCTGCTGGAAGCGCTACAGTTCGCCAGCCAATGTAAGGTGGAGGTCGAGTGCTGGCCTGCCGCACGACTTGAGCAGTTGCTGCACGAACCGGATGCCGCCGCAGCACCGCGTGAACATGCCAGCGCTGAGTCAGCGATTAACGCGGTCGATCAGATTTTGCGCCAGGCCATTCAGCGCCGCGCCTCAGATGTGCATTTCGAACCGCAGCGCCATGGATTGCGGGTGCGTCTGCGCATCGATGGCGTGTTGCATAAACTGCCTCAGCCTTCTGAAGCACAACCCGCTGCGATTCTGGCGCGCCTGAAAATCCTCGGTGGATTGGATATCGCCGAACGGCGTCTGCCGCAGGACGGACAGTTTACGCTGGAGATAGAGGACAAACTGGCGGCGTTTCGACTCTCAACGCTGCCGGTAAGCCAGGGTGAAAAAGCCGTGGTGCGGCTGCTGCAAAGTGAAAACAGCGCCATCACCCTCGATAAACTCGGCATGCCCGCAGCACAGCTGCGTTTGCTGAAAAACGCGCTGGCGAAACCGCAGGGTTTGATTCTGGTTACCGGCCCGACCGGCAGCGGTAAAACCTTCACGCTCTATAGCGGGTTAAGCGCGCTTAACGTGCCGGAGAAGAATGTATGTAGCGTAGAAGATCCGGTTGAGATCCCGCTGGATGGCATTAATCAAACACAGATCCAGCCGCGCAGCGGACTTGATTTCAATCGTGTGCTGCGCGCACTGCTGCGCCAGGATCCCGATGTGATTATGGTGGGGGAAATCCGTGATGCCGAGACGGCCAGCATCGCCGTTAAAGCTGCGCAGACCGGCCATCTGGTGCTTTCAACACTGCATACCAACTCGACCGCTGAAACGCTAACGCGCCTGCGCCAGATGGATATTCCCGGTTATCTGCTGGGCCCCGCTTTGCAGTTGGTGGTGGCGCAGCGTCTGGTCAGACGCTTGTGCGTGCATTGCCGTCAGCCGGGACAAGCCATCGCCCATCTGCCGGCCGAACTCTGGCCGGGCACGCTGCAAACCTGGCGCGCACCGGGCTGCGATCACTGCTTCTCCGGCTATTACGGGCGGCTGGCGCTGTTTGAAGTCTTGCCGCTAACCACCAAATTGCAGAATGCTATTTCGGCAGATATGCCGCTGGAGCATCTGCTAACGCTGGCAAATGAGCAGGGAATGAAAACTTTGCTGGCTGCGGGGCTTGAAGCGGTAAGTCGCGGCGATACCTCCTTTGAAGAGATGCAGCGCGTGGTGGGATTGGGCGATGGCTAATCTCTATCATTTCCGCTGGCAGGCTCTTGATACCATGGGCGTGCTGCAGGAAGGCGAATCACTCAATGCCAGCCAGGATGCGTTGCTCAATCAACTCTCCGATCGCGGCATGCTGCCGGTGAACTGGCAGCGTGGAAAATGCTGGCGTTCGCGCGACTGGAAGTGGCAACAGAAAATCGACCTGGTGCGGCAACTGGCGACGCTGCTCAAGGCCGGCTTACCGCTGGCCGAAAGTCTGATTCTGCTGGCAGAAGGCCATCCTCATGCCGGTTGGCGGGTATTACTGAAAGGATTGCAGCGCCGCGTCATCGCTGGTGAGCCCTTCTCGCAAGCCTTGCAAGAGTGGCCGCAAATCTTTCCCCCGCTGTTTCCCGCTTTGATGCAAGTGGGTGAATTAACCGGCCAACTCGACGAGTGCTGTCGCCAGCTGGCGCAGCAGCAAAGCAAGCAGCAATACTTACGGCAAAAAGTGGTGAAGGCGCTGCGCTATCCCCTGTTTATCTTGCTGGTAGCGCTCGCGGTCAGTGCTGGCATGCTGCTGTTTGTTTTGCCAGAATTTGTCTCTGTCTATGCCAGTTTTGATGCGCCGCTGCCCGCTTTTACTGCTGCGGTGATGTCGTTGTCAGAACTGCTGCAGAAGGCCGCGCTGCCGCTGTCGCTGGTAGGTGCCGTATTACTGATGATTGTGCAGCAGACTTATCGACGTTCGGTACCGTGGCAAAAGCGCGTACATCAATGGTTACTGCGCATGCCACTGTTATCTGCGCTGTGGCGCGGCGGGCAGCTCAGCCAGATTTACGCCATCCTGCAACTTACACAGCAATCCGGTTTAACCCTGCTGCAAAGCCTGCAGGCGGTTGAAGTGACCTTGGTATCACGACTGTGGCGCGATGCCATCATTCAGTTGCAGCAGCACATTGCTGCGGGTGCGCCGCTGCATCAGGCGCTGCAACAGCATCTGCTGTTTACGCCCCTGTGTGCCCAACTCATCCGAGTGGGTGAAGAAGCGGGTGCGTTAGATGTGATGCTGGCACGGCTGGCGGAGTGGCATGAGGCGCAAACATTAGCGCGCGCTGATGCTCTGGCGGCATCGCTGGAACCGATGATGATGGTGGTAATCGGCGGGATTGTTGGCACCTTAGTGATTGCAATGTATCTGCCGGTATTTGGTCTTGGCGATGCCATTCGATGACGGGCACGCGCGATGCGCGCCCGTTGGCAGAGATTAACGAGTGAACACGCGGTTCTCTTGTTCAGCGACGCGGATAAAGGTGGTGCGTTTCGTCAGCTCTTTCAATCGTTCAGCACCGACGTAGGTACAGGCCGAACGTAAACCGCCGAGGATATCTTTAACCGTCTCCTCAACCGGCCCGCGCACTGGTAACCGCACGGTTTTGCCTTCCGCCGCACGGTATTGTGCGACACCGCCAACGTGGCGTTTCATCGCCGATTCGGAACTCATGCCGTAGAACAGCATAAATTTCTCACCCTGTTCTTCAACGATGGTTCCTTCACACTCGTCATGTGCCGCAAGCATGCCGCCGAGCATGGTGAAATCTGCACCGCCCCCGAAAGCTTTGGCAATGTCACCTGGAACCGAGCAGCCGCCGTCGCTGACGATCTGTCCGCCTAAACCGTGTGCCGCATCAGCGCACTCGATAACGGCAGAAAGCTGAGGATAACCAACGCCGGTCTTCACGCGTGTGGTGCACACTGAGCCGGGGCCAATACCCACTTTGACGATGTCTGCGCCAGACAAAATCAGTTCTTCCACCATTTCACCGGTAACCACGTTGCCTGCGCAGATGGTTTTACCAGGGAAGCTTTCACGCACGCGCAACAGAAACTGAACGAAGTGCTCAGAGTAGCCGTTAGCAACGTCGATACAGATAAAGTTGAGCTGCGGTGATAACGCCAGAATGGCGGATAACTTCGTGAAATCTGATTCTGATGTACCGGATGAGACCATCACATAACTCAGCGCCGCCGCTGGCGCGCGCTGCACAAATGCCTGCCACTCTTGCACGCTGTAATGTTTATGCACTGCGGTCAGTACGTTAAAACTCGCCAGGGCTTCAGCCATCGTGAAAGTGCCGACGGTATCCATGTTGGCGGCAATGATTGGAATGCCACTCCAGTTCAAGCCTGAGTGTTTAAAAGTGAAGGTGCGTTCCAGCTCAACCTCGGAACGGCTTTTCAACGTGGAACGTTTTGGGCGGATCAAAACATCTTTAAAGCCCAGTTTTAGATCTTCTTCAATGCGCATAGCTAATTATCCTGGTTAGTGACGACGAACCGCGGTTCGGGTAGCGCTCACGGCTCCAGTGTCGTTATCATACGCGCCATTCGTTCCGCGACAAGACTGCGAATTTCACTTTATTTAGGCTACAATCCCTTAAATTTAGCTGAGAGAATTGATTGTGATCATGCTCTCATCTTGCTGTGGTTGATCGCCGCTCACGATATAAATTTTGCGAGAACGCTATGCCTTATACCGTTGCGCTCACCGGCGGCATTGGCAGTGGTAAAACCACTATTGCCAACGCTTTCGCAGCGCTAGGCGTTGATATTATTGACGCTGACGTCATTGCCAGAGAAGTTGTTGAGCCCGGAACGCCTGCACTAAAGGCGATTGCTCAGCGTTATGGAGATACCATTCTGACGGCAGAAGGCACGCTCTATCGTGCACGGCTTCGTGAAATTATTTTCCAGCAGCCACAAGAGAAAAACTGGCTCAATCAGTTGCTTCATCCACTCATCAACGCCCGCACGCAACAATTAAAGTTACTGGCTACTTCACCTTATGTGCTTTGGGTGGTACCGCTGTTGGTCGAAAACGGCTTACAGCATCAGGCCGATCGCGTGTTGGTCGTAGATGTGGATACCGCCACGCAGTTGCAACGCACCCAACAGCGGGATGGCATTTCGCTGAGTCAGGCGAAAAATATTCTTGCCGCACAGGCCAGTCGCGAACAGCGTCAAGCCTGTGCGGATGACATCATTGATAACAGTGGTACGCCTGAACAGGTGCTACCGCGCGTTGCTGAGCTTCACCAGCGCTATCTACGCCTGGCAGCAACCGGAAAGGATTAACATCATGAGCACTGTTGTTCTGTTTGAACACCCTTTGAATGAGAAGATGCGCACCTGGCTGCGAGTTGAATATCTGATTGATCAGCTGTATGAAACGGTGCCGGTTAGTGGTTCGGTTTCAGCACTTGGCGTGTTCCGCATCCTTAGCGATTTACTGGATATTTTTGAGCGCGGGGATATGCGCACTGAACTGCTAAAAGAGCTGGAGCGCCAGCAGCAAAAATTGCGCGCGTGGCTGGATGTGCCAGGCATTGACGAATTGCGTGTGAATAATCTGCGTCAGCAGTTGAAGCAATGCTCAAGCGAACTCATGGCGGCACCGCGCATGGGCCAACAGTTACGTGAAGATCGCCTGGTTGCTCTGGTACGTCAGCGTTTGAGTATTCCCGGCGGCTGCTGCAGTTTCGATCTACCAAGCCTGCATATCTGGCTGCATCAGGAGCAAGCGGTGCGGGATGTTCAGGTGAATGGCTGGCTGGAATCACTGAATCCGCTGCGTAATAGTTTGACGATGATCCTTGATTTAGTACGCCAGTCTGGCGTATTTCGTCATCAAACCAGCCTCAACGGCTTTTATCAGGATAACGCCGAAGGATCCGATTTACTGCGCCTGCAATTAACTCTGGAAGACGCGCTGTATCCGCAAGTCTCGGGCCATAAAAGCCGTTATGCGATTCGTTTCCTGCCGTTAGACAGCGAACGCGGAGAAGTGCCAGCCCGACTGAATTTTGAATTAGCTTGTTGTTAGAGGAAGTTATGCCGGAAGAGATGATTACCGTACCTTGCCCCAATTGTCGTCGCGATGTGATTTGGGATGAGTTGAGCCCGTGGCGGCCATTCTGCAGTAAACGCTGCCAGCTGATTGATTTAGGTGAATGGGCAGCAGAAGAGAAACGCATTCCCAGCAGCGGTGACCAGATGGACAGCGATGACTGGAGCGAAGAACAGCAGTAAAAAGTAAGGGGCCTAGCGCCCCTTCACTTAAATCTCGCCAGCCACTAATCGGCTGATCAGTTCATGGTTCGCAGGCGGAAATTCATCCGCGACCAAATTCTGCTGTTCGACCCAACGCTGTGGCTGACCTTCACGACCATAAGGTTCGCCGTTCCAGCCTTCAACCAGGAAGAAATGCAGCGTAACGCGCAGATCTTCATAACTGTGGTCGGCCTGGCCAATCGCGCTTGCCGATGTGACTTCGATACCGGTTTCTTCCATCAGCTCACGCTTGAGCGCCTGCTCGGCAGATTCATCTTGTTCAATTTTTCCGCCAGGAAACTCCCACTTATTTGCCATGTAGGAGCTTGCCGCACGCTGGGCAAGGAAGATTTGACGTTCTGTATTGCGAATGATGCCCACCGCAACCTGCAGGTGTTTCATAAGCTGGATTCCACTTTTAATAAATGAGCGCTGAGTGTAAATCAGTCATGAAGTGATGTTAACCGTTGAGAGGAAAGTGACGCCCTGCGCCGCACAAAAGCCAGTGATTAAGACATGTCGTAAGGATCGCAACCGGGAATGTTGGGAATACTCGCAGCCACTTTCTTCTGCCAAACCCGACTACCTATGGAATTCAAAGAAACAACGTTTCTGGCGCAAAATACGCCGGAACAATTACATGCCCTACGCCATTTGGTATTTCATGACATCCTGACGTTAGACAGCGCTAAGAACACCTTAACATGGTGGCCTGAACACAAAGTTATTTCGTTGAATGAAGCGCAAAAAAGATTCTTCTCCTGCCTGTTGCTGCGCATTACCTCGAAGCGTCAGATTATTGCTACGGTGTGGAATGAGAGCTATCCGAGCATCAGCGATAATAATTACCATCAACTCCTGTTCCAAAGCCGGGCGCTGTTGAAGCGAGCTGGCCTACCGGATGGTCTGCTGGTGACGCTGCCCTATCATGGCGTGCGCCTAAACGAAGAGAAACTAATGGCGATAACACGCTAAATCGTTATTAAAAAAAAGGAGCCCGAAGGCTCCTTTTTTATCAGGCCAGACGACCGTGGCACTGTTTGTATTTTTTGCCGGAACCACATGGGCAGAGATCATTACGGCCCACTTTACGCTCCCCGCCTTGTGCGGCTAATGCTTCGGCGGCAGCGGTGGCATCATCAACGTGGCTCAACTGCTGCTGTTGCGCTAAACGCTCAGCTTCTTCACGGCGCTGCTGTTCCATCGCTTCAACTTCTTCTGGCATGCGCACCTGAACTTTGCTCAGGGTGCTGATCACTTCGTATTTCAGTGACTCCAGCATCGCCGCAAACATAGAGAAGGATTCACGCTTGTATTCCTGCTTCGGATCTTTCTGGGCATAACCGCGCAGGTGGATGCCCTGACGCAAATAATCCATCGCCGCCAGATGCTCTTTCCACAACGAATCCAGCGTTTGCAGCATCACGCCTTTCTCGAAGTTACGCATCATCTCTTCGCCAACCACTTCTTCTTTGGCAGCATAGTTTTCCGCGGCGTGGGTCATGATGCGTTCGCGCAGCGTCTCTTCGTGAAGATCGGGCTCTTTATCCAACCACTCAGCAATAGGCAGGTTCAGATCGAAGTCGTTACGCAGACGCTCTTCCAGGCCGGCAACATCCCACATCTCTTCCAGTGACTGCGGCGGAATGTAGGTATCAATGGTGGTTTTGTAGACATCTTCGCGGATGCTGTTGATGGTTTCCGACACATCAGACACATCCAGCAGTTCGTTACGCTGGCTATAGATAGCACGACGCTGATCGTTAGCCACGTCATCGTATTCCAGCAGCTGCTTACGAATATCGAAGTTGCGGCTTTCCACTTTACGCTGCGCGTTGGCAATCGCTTTGGTCACCCATGGATGCTCAATTGCTTCGCCTGGTTTCATGCCCAGTTTACGCATCATGTTCGATACGCGATCTGAAGCGAAGATACGCATCAATGCATCTTCCATCGACAGATAGAAGCGTGAAGAACCGGCATCACCCTGACGACCCGCACGACCACGCAGCTGGTTATCGATACGGCGAGATTCGTGACGCTCAGTACCAATGATGTGCAGACCGCCTGCAGCCAGCACCGCATCGTGACGCAGTTTCCACGCCTCTTTCATCGCCTGAATCTGCTCTTCGGTTGGCTCGTCCATCGCGGCAAGCTCAGCCTGCCAGCTACCGCCCAGCACGATATCGGTACCACGACCGGCCATGTTGGTTGCGATGGTGACCGCTGCAGGTTGACCTGCCTGAGCAACAATATCCGCTTCGCTGGCGTGGAATTTAGCGTTCAGTACGCTGTGTTTAATGCCTGCGCGCGTCAGTTCGTTGGACACGACTTCCGATTTCTCAATCGAAATCGTACCCACCAACACCGGCTGCCCTTTGGCAGTACAGGCACGGATGTCTTCGATAATGGCATCGATCTTCTCTTTCTCGGTCATGTAGACCAGATCGGCCATATCTTTACGCACCATCGGACGGTTGGTTGGCACCACGATAGTGTCGAGCTTGTAAATGGAGCTGAATTCGAATGCTTCGGTATCCGCGGTACCGGTCATACCTGCCAGTTTCTCATAGATACGGAAGTAGTTCTGGAAGGTAATGGAAGCCAGCGTCTGGTTTTCATTCTGGATTTCCACGCCTTCTTTCGCTTCAACCGCCTGATGCAGACCATCTGACCAGCGGCGACCTTGCATGGTACGACCGGTGTGTTCATCAACGATGACCACTTCGCCATCTTTAACGATGTAATCAACATCGCGGGTGAAGAGTGCATGAGCACGCAGCGCCGCAGTAACGTGGTGCATCAGCATGATGTTGGTTGGGGAGTAGAGTGACTCGCCCTCTACCATAATGTTTTGGCTAACCAGCAGCTCTTCAACTTTTACCAGGCCGCGCTCGCTCATGTGTGCCTGGCGCGCTTTTTCATCGACCCAGAAATCGCCTTCGCCCTGGAAGGTTTCAGAGTCTTCTTTTTCCTGACGCACCAGATGCGGGATGATCTTGTTAACTTTGGTATACAGCTCAGAGCTGTCTTCCGCCGGACCAGAGATGATCAGTGGCGTACGTGCTTCATCGATCAGGATTGAGTCGACTTCATCCACTAATGCGTAATGCAGCTTACGCTGCACGCGCTCTTCCGGGCTGAACGCCATGTTGTCGCGCAGGTAGTCGAAGCCGTATTCGTTGTTGGTGCCGTAGGTGATGTCAGCGGCATAAGCTGCACGCTTCGCCACAGCTGGCATGTTTGGCAGGTTAATGCCGATGGTCAGGCCAAGGAATTCAAACAGTGCACGGTTATTTTCGGCGTCACGCTGCGCCAGATAGTCGTTGACGGTAACAACGTGCACGCCTTTGCCGCTCAGCGCGTTCAGGTAAGCGGGCAGGGTCGCAGTCAGGGTTTTACCTTCACCGGTGCGCATCTCTGCGATGCAACGTTCGTTGAGCACCATGCCGCCAATCAGCTGCACATCAAAGTGACGCATACCGAAGACGCGCTTACTTGCTTCACGTACGGTGGCAAAGGCTTCTGGAATCAGGCTCTCAAGGCTTTCGCCTTTTTTCAGGCGCTCGCGGAACAGGTCAGTTTTCGCTTTCAGTTCATCGTCAGAGAGCTTTACGAAATCCGGCTCCATCTTATTGATGACGTCGACGATTTTGCGCATACGGCGCAGAGTACGATCATTGCTGCTGCCGAATACTTTAGTTAATAATTTGATTAACATGATAAATTTTTCTCAATTCAGCCGTGATTTCACGGGCTGCAAAATCTGATTCAGGATGTGGAAAAAACGTTAGCAGTTAAGCAATGAAAGGCCCGGCGCGGATGCCATGAATAGCAGCTTGCCAATCAGCAGAGGAAAGGATTTGTGGTTCGTTGTGACGCAGGTTTTGTTGCGGCTCAACAACAGTCAGCGATTGCGCCGGAGAAGTCAGCAACGCCTGAAGCGAACCTATCAACGCCAGCTTTTGTGCCGTTAGCGGCACAGCTTGATCGGCTTCCGCCTGAGCGGGCGGCGTCATACTAAAGGAAAGGTGGCGAATAACGGTGCGAATCGCATGCTGGTGCCAGTAATCGACGTTGAAATTCGGTCGACGCGCGCTTTCCTGCAGACGAATCAGATGGTCAAAATGGACAACATTGCCGACAAACAGGCTGCTGATCGGCGAATCATTTGCTTTCGGCTCAGAACTTTGCGCACAGGCAGGCAAACCTAAACTGGCCGCCACCATCCCCAACAGGAGATGTGGCCAGAAATAGCGTCTGCCTAATTGTCGCCAGCGTGAGAAAATCCCGATCACAATCCGTCCACAATGCGTTGAATAAAGTGATAAAGCGGTGGCAAAAATCTGCGTTACCCGGCTTATATGAGCGCCAGATGATAGCACTTATGTGCGGCTTCGACACCAGTCATTAAAGGGGCTTCGGCGGAATTCACGTTTTTTTGTACAGGGTTTCGCCAGTTGCTACAGCGAAATGAGATCGGTTTGGCAGGATTGAAAATGAGGCAATAAAAAACGGCAGGTTCAACTGACCGGAGAGGGTGTCAGCGAAACCTGCCGTTTTAGGTCTGACTTACGCCAGAACTAAATTTGGTGCTTTGAATGCCAGTGGCAGTTCAGCTTCATCTTCGAAGGTCGCCCATTCCCAGGCTTCCTGCTTAGCAAGAACCGCTTGCAGCAACTTGTTGTTCAACGCATGGCCCGATTTAAAGGCGGTAAACGCGCCAATAACATTGTGGCCGCACATGAACAGGTCACCGATCGCATCGAGCATTTTATGACGAACAAATTCGTCTTCAAAGCGCAGACCGTCTTCGTTTAATACGCGGAAATCATCGAGGCCAATCGCACAATCTAAACTACCGCCCAGGCACAGGCCTTTAGACTGCAGATATTCGATTTCACGCATAAAGCCAAAAGTGCGCGCACGGCTGATTTGGCGAACAAAGTTCTCAGCCGAGAAGTTGAGCTGGTAACGCTGCGAGCTTGAGTCAATCGCTGGATGTTTGAAGTCGATAGTGAAGTCGAGTGAGAAACCGTTATACGGTTTGATCTCGGCCCACTTATCGCCATCCTCCACACGCACCGTTTGCTTAACGCGTACGAATTTCTTCGCGCTGTTCAGCTCTTCGATGCCTGCGTCCATCAGCAGATAGACAAAAGGTGCGGCACTGCCATCCATGATTGGGATTTCCGGTGCATCAACTTCAACAATGATATTGTCGATGCCCAAGCCCGCCAATGCGGCGTTCAGGTGTTCAACTGTTGAAATACGCACGCCTTCATCATTCACCAGGCAAGTACTCAGCATGGTGTCGCGCACATATTTTGCATCAGCCGGGAAATCTACCGGTGGATTCAAGTCAGTGCGACGATAGATGACCCCGGTGTTAGCCGACGCAGGGCGTAACGTCAGTGTGACTTTCTTGCCGGTATGTAAACCGACGCCAGTCGCCTGAACAATACGTTTTAATGTCCTTTGTTTGATCATCGCTTTATCTCGCAATATTACCCTTCCGACCGCCAGTATAAATTACCAGCGGGGGGATACTTTAGCACAAAGAGCGGGGAATCCCAATTCTCGGGATATTCTTAGTCTGCCTGCTTACGCAAGAAGGCTGGAATATCAAGGTAATCGGGTTCTTTGCTGGATGCCGCCGGTTGGTCATTCACCACTTTCGCGGCTGGTTTTTGCTCCTGCGGCAGCGGCGCCATGCCGTGCTGCTGGTAGCGATGATCCATCACTGGCTGAGTGGCCGGTTTGTTGGTCACCAGAGTGATTTCCGGACGCTTATCCATGCCGATGCCGGTTGCAACTACGGTCACACGCAGTTCGTCGTTCATCTCTGGATCCAGAGAAGTACCGATAACTACGGTTGCGTTGTCAGAAGCGAAGGCACGGATGGTGTTACCCACGGTTTCGAACTCATCAAGACGCAGGTCGAAGCCCGCAGTGATGTTGACCAGCACGCCGCGCGCGCCAGACAGATCGATGTCTTCCAACAGTGGAGAAGAGATCGCCATTTCTGCCGCTTCTTCCGCACGATCTTCACCACATGCCACACCTGAACCCATCATGGCGTAACCCATTTCTGACATCACGGTACGCACGTCCGCGAAGTCGACGTTCATCAGGCCAGGACGCGTAATCAGTTCAGCGATACCCTGCACTGCGCCTTTCAATACGTCGTTGGCTGCGCCGAACGCATCCAACAGAGAAATACCGCGCCCCAGAACTTTCAGCAGCTTGTCGTTTGGAATAGTGATCAGTGAATCGACATGCTTAGACAGTTCAGCGATACCTTGCTCAGCAAAAGCCATACGCTTTTTACCTTCAAAGTTGAATGGCTTAGTCACCACCGCAACCGTCAGGATACCCAAATCTTTTGCCACTTCAGCCACGACTGGCGCTGCACCGGTACCAGTACCGCCGCCCATGCCAGCTGCGATAAATACCATGTCTGCACCATCCAGCGCAGCACGCAGTGCTTCGCGATCCTCTTCTGCAGAGTTACGGCCCACTTCTGGGTTCGCACCTGCACCAAGACCTTTAGTGATATTGGTCCCGATCTGGATCGTCTGGCCGACCGCTGTCTTACGCAACGCTTGCGCGTCGGTGTTTACAGCGAAGAATTCCACACCTTCGATACGCTCGCGTACCATGTGCTCTACGGCGTTGCCACCGCCACCGCCGACGCCGATGACTTTAATCACCGCGTCATTGGTTAATTCCATAGGTTCAAACATGATTTCTCTCCGTTATGTGCCTGTCGCCTGGAGATCATAAACATTGCCAGCATGATCTCCTTTTTCAAAAATTAAAACTCTTTCTTCAGCCAGCTGTTGATCCGCTTGAACCAGTTGCCCACTGAAGCACGTTTTTCCGTTTCTGCATCACCGTTCATGTGTGACTCTTTGCCGTAATGCAGCAGGCCAACCGCCGTAGAGTAATACGGCTCCTGCGCATAATCCGTCAGGCCGGTGATGTTAAGCGGCTGTCCGATGCGCACTTGCGTGTGGAACACGCGCTGTGCGCAGGCTGCCAAACCTTCAATCTGCGCCGCACCACCGGTCAGCACGATACCGGCCGCCAGATGATGTTTCACGCCTTGCTGGCGCAGCTGCTCCTGTAATTGCAGAATCTCGTCGTTGACCAGATTCAACAGTTCGGTGTAACGCGGCTCGATGACTTCAGCCAGCGTTTGACGCTGCAGGCTACGTGGTGGACGTCCACCTACGCTCGGCACTTCGACATTTTCGTCTTTGCCGACAATCGAGCCCAATGCACAACCGTGACGCACTTTAATCGCTTCTGCGTCGGTCGGCGGTGTACCAAAAGCGTATGCAATATCGCTGGTTACCACGTTCCCGGCATACGGGATCACTTTGGTGTGACGCAGTGCACCGCCAGTATAGACAGCGATATCCATTGTACCGCCACCGATATCAACAACACAGACGCCCAGCTCACGTTCATCTTCCGTCAGTACAGAGAAACTGGATGCCAACCCAGCAAAAATCAGTTGGTCAACTTTCAGGCCGCAACGTTCAACGGCTTTGACAATATTTTTTGCCATATCGTTGTGGCAGGTGATCAAATGTACTTTCGCCTGCATACGCACGCCGGAAAGTCCCACTGGATTCTTAATGCCTTCCTGATAATCGATGGCATATTCCTGCGGAATGACATGCAGAATACGATGCTCATCACGTACGCGAACGGATTTCGCCGTATGCACCACGTTCTCTACATCATCCTGAGTCACTTCCTCTTCCGAAATCGGAACCATCCCGATTTCGTTCTGGCAACTGATATGTTTGCCCGATAAAGCAAGGTAGACCGATGAAATCTGGCAATCCGCCATCAATTCAGCCTGATCGATGGCGCGCTGTACGCATTTCACCACCGACTCCAGATCGTTTACGCCGCCTTTATCCATGCCGCGAGACGGGCAACTGCCCACCCCAATAATATTGACCATACCATCGGGCAGAATTTCCCCAACCAGGGCGGACACCTTCGCGGTGCCAATTTCGAGTCCTACTACCAGTTTTCTGTCCGTTGCCTTGATCATTGTGGTTTAGCCTGTGCCTGGTTCTGTTGCTGATTACTGTCCTGTCGCTCTATCGGTGCAGCGGCCCAACCGACTGCGGCGCCCGAATCGTAGCGCAAATCAACGTACGTGATGCGCTGGTTCTGACTCTGGCCCTGCTGCTGCAAATCCGGATAAAGCTCAATAAAACGGTTCAGACGCTTCATGGTATCGCTACGACCTAATTCGATGCGCACATCGTCACTGGTCACTAATTGCCACGAGCGCCGCGCCGTCATCGACGCGACCTTCAGGGTAAACTTGTTAGCCTTTAACACATCACTCATGGTGTGATAGCCGGCTAACACCTCATTTTCACTGCCTTCCGGGCCGTACAACATTGGCAACGTTTCTTTGCCAACGTGACTGGCCGGGACGCTGAAGGAGACGCCAGCGGCGTCCACCATATGTGAGTCGTTCCAGCGTGCAACCGGAACATACTCCACCAGATTTATCTTCAGCTCATCAGGCCACTGCTTGCGCACACTGACCTGCTTAATCCAGGGTAAACGCTCAATCTGCTGCTGGATGATATCCACGTTCTGCGACATGAAGGTCCCCGGCGCGCCAAGCGATAAAATGGCCTGACGAATATCATCATGCGTGGTGTAGTGGGTTTGCCCGGTCACCACCAGCTTCGATAACGGCAAGCGTGACGCGTCATTCATCCACTTCAGCACCACGAGGCCGCCCGCCACCATAATGCCCAGCACAATCAGCAGGAACACCATGCCAAACAGTCGCGCACCGTTGCTACGCCCGGAGCGTGTCCGCTCCTGAGGTTCGCGATTGCGTACTCGTATCGCTGCCTGAGACATATCAGTCAGCCAGCTCCAGAATACGCGCCACCAGCTGCGGGAAGCTGTATCCCGCTTGCTTTGCGGCCATCGGCACTAAACTGTGGCTGGTCATGCCAGGCGAAGTATTCACTTCCAGCAGCTGGAAATTGCCCTCACCGTCAGCCATCACGTCCACGCGGCCCCAGCCGCTGCAACCCAATGCGCGCCAGGCTGACCACACCAACGTCTGCAATTCTGCTTCCTGCTCGACGCTTAAACCGCTCGGGCAGAAGTATTCAGTATCGTCAGAAATGTATTTCGCTTCATAGTCATAGAACTCGCTGGCGGTTTTAATTCTGATGGAAGGCAGAATTTGCTCACCTACGATGCCCACGGTGTACTCCGCGCCGCTCAGAAAAGCTTCAATCAGCACGTCATCATCATGACGAAAGGCTTCTTCAAGCGCTGCGGGTAATGCATCCGCATGGTTCACGCGGCTGATACCAACGCTAGAACCTTCGCAGCTTGGCTTTACAAACAGCGGTAAGCCCAGCGCCTCAATAGCTTTGGTGGTATCCGCGTCTAAACCTTGTTCATGCTGCTGACGCGTCAGCCAGACAAATTTGCCTGATGGTAATCCCCTGCCCTGCCACAGCAATTTGCTGCGCAGTTTGTCCATAGTGATAGCCGAAGCCATCACGCCGCTGCCGGTGTAAGGCAATTGCAGGAATTCCAGCACCGCTTGCAGCGTGCCGTCTTCACCACCACGACCGTGCAAAGCAATAAACGCTTTAGCGAAGCCTTGCTGTTTCAGTTCCAGCACCGACACATCACGCGTATCGACCGCATGCGCATCAATGCCCATTTCACGCAGTCCGGCCAGTACCGCCGCACCGGACATCAGCGATACGTCACGCTCTGCCGAGGTGCCGCCCATCAATACTGCAACCTTCTCAGTCATGGCGCGCCTCCGACTTAACGGCAGGCTGTAATTCGTTTTCGGCCAGCTTGCGGGCAATCTTGCCGATGTTGCCTGCGCCCTGCACGATCACCAGATCGTCGCCCGATAGCAACGGCGCCAGCGCATCTGGCAGCGCGTCATGCTCAGAGACCAGAATCGGATCAACCTTGCCACGGTTACGAATCGCACGGCACAGCGAGCGGCTGTCAGCGCCGGGAATCGCCGCTTCACCCGCCGGATAGACATCCAGCATCAGCAACACATCCACCTGCGACAACACATTAGCGAAATCATCAAACAGGTCACGCGTACGCGTGTAACGATGCGGCTGGAACACCATCACCAGCTTCTTCTCAGGCCAGCCCGCACGTGCGGCTTTGATGGTGACATCCACTTCGGTGGGATGATGGCCATAATCGTCGACCAGCATCGCACTGCCTGGATTACCGTTGACGGCGGCGGTATCGAACTCGCCCAGCACGTCAAAGCGGCGTCCGGTGCCCTGGAAGCTCTCCAGCGCGGCCAGAATCGCGTTATCTTCAATGCCTTCTTCGCTGGTAACAGCTACCGCGGCAGCCGCGTTCAGGGCGTTATGACGGCCAGGCGCGTTCAGCGTCACTTTCAGCACCGGCTTATCCTGACGGATAATGGTGAAGTGCCCTTGCGCGCCACGCTGCTCGTAATTCTCGATACGCACATCCGCATCATCGCTGAAGCCGTAGGTTGTCACCTGGCGGCCCACGCGCGGAATCAGGTCACGAATCACCGCATCATCCACGCACATCACCGCGCGTCCGTAGAACGGCAGGTTGTGCAGGAAGTTAATGAACGTCTGCTTCAGGTTCTCAAAATCGCCCTGATAGGTGTCCATGTGATCCGCTTCAATGTTGGTGACAATTGCCACCATCGGTTGCAGATGCAGGAAGGACGCATCACTTTCATCTGCTTCAGCAATCAGGTAACGGCTGCTACCGAGGCGCGCATGCGTACCGGCGGCTTTAACCAAGCCACCGTTAACAAACGTGGGATCCAGTCCGCCTTCCGCGTAAATGCTGGTCACCATCGCGGTGGTGGTGGTTTTACCGTGCGTGCCCGCAACGGCAATGCCATGACGGAAACGCATCAGTTCAGCCAACATCTCAGCGCGACGAATCACGGGAATACGCTGCTCACGAGCGGCAACCAGTTCAGGGTTATCCTGCGCCACGGCCGTCGACACCACGACAACGCTGGCTTCAGTGACGTTTTCAGGACGATGGTTGAAATAAATCGTCGCGCCCAGCGCAGCCAGATGCTGTG
Source organism: Pantoea sp. DY-15 (assembly GCF_019795935.1). Taxonomy (NCBI): domain Bacteria; kingdom Pseudomonadati; phylum Pseudomonadota; class Gammaproteobacteria; order Enterobacterales; family Erwiniaceae; genus Pantoea; species Pantoea sp. DY-15. The sequence continues at coordinate 468,708 of NZ_JAIMIF010000004.1, read as the reverse complement.
TCACCGCGTTCGGCGCCAGATCAGAACCGCTGATGTGATAGCCTTCGTTCGCCAACACCTCGGCAATACCGCCCATGCCAGCACCGCCGATGCCGACAAAGTGAATGTGCCGGACGCGACGCATCTCGGGCACAATAGAACGCAGTTTTGCCAATTGTTGTGTATTCATCTGTTTCAATTACCTGTTTTTCCCGTTTGTACCTGCTAAGGGTACGGGCCAAATCAACTGGCCGATTAATTTACTTCGCGGCGCGCGCCACTTCATTTGCAACCCGCTCGGTTGCATCGGGAATCGCGACCTGACGGGCTTTTTCTGCCATCGCCAACAATGTGGTGCGATCCCAGTGACGCAGCGTGTCCGCTACCACAGCCGCGGTGAACTGCGGCTGCTCGAAAATTTTGGCTGCGCCCGCTTTTTCCAGCGGCAGCGCATTCCAGTACTGCTGACGATCTTTGTGCTGAAACGGTACGAAAATCGCCGGTAAACCTGCGGCCGCCACTTCGCTTACCGTCAATGCGCCCGAACGGCACACTACGACATCGGCCCAGGCGTAAGCTTCGGCCATGTCATCGATAAACTCCGTGACTTTATGCTGCGGCTGGCCCGCTGCGCGGTAAGCCTGCTGCACGGTTTCCAGTCCGCCTTTACCGGTTTGATGCCAAACCGTAATGGCTCCACCCAACTCTGCGGCCACTTGCGGCACGGTCTGGTTGAGGATGCGCGCGCCCTGGCTGCCGCCGACTACCAGCACGCGTATCGGGCCGAAACGTGCACTTAGGCGCTCTGCCGGTAACGGCAGCGCTAACACATCGGTACGCACCGGATTGCCAACCACTTCAGCATTTGGAAACGCCCCCGGAAACGCCTGCATCACTTTGGTGGCGATCTTCGCCAGCCACTTGTTGGTCAGTCCGGCAATGCCGTTCTGCTCATGCAGCACCACCGGAATACCGCAGCTCCACGCCGCTAAGCCGCCAGGACCCGAAACGTAGCCGCCCATTCCCAGCACCACATCCGGCTGCCAGCTCTTCATGATGCGACGCGCCTGGCGCCATGCATTGAAGATGCGTACCGGTGCCAGCAACTGCGCTTTAACACCTTTACCGCGTAAACCGCTGATGCGGATAAAATCAATTTCAATGCCGTGTTTCGGCACCAAATCCGCTTCCATTCGGTCAGCGGTTCCCAGCCAGCGCACCTGCCAGCCTTGTTCCATCAGGTGATGGGCAACGGCCAGACCGGGGAACACATGTCCGCCAGTACCGCCTGCCATGACCATCAACCGTTTGCCACTCATCGTGCACCTCGGGTAAACGCCTGCGCTTTTGCCAAACGCGTTTCATAATCTATGCGCAATAAAAATACGATGGCGGTCGACATGATGATCAGACTCGAACCACCGTAACTGATCAGCGGCAGCGTCAGACCTTTGGTTGGCAGCATACCTGCGGCCGCACCCACGTTAACCAGCGCCTGGAAGCTAAACCACACGCCAATTGAGCAAGCGAGGAAGCCTGAGAAGCGCTGATCGATCTCCAGAGCACGGCGACCAATCGACATCGCGCGAAAAGCGACGAAGAATACCATCAACAGCGCTAAAACCACACCGACATAACCCAACTCTTCACCGATGATGGAGAAGATAAAGTCGGTATGTGCTTCCGGCAGATATTCCAGTTTCTGTACCGAGTTGCCTAAGCCCTGCCCCCAGAACTCACCGCGCCCAAACGCCATCAACGATTGCGTCAGCTGGTAGCCGCTGCCGAAGGGATCTTCCCACGGGTTCCAGAAGGAGGTCACACGGCGCATACGGTACGGTTCGGCGATGATCAGCAGCACTACAGCGAAAATGCCGGAGCCGATGATCGCCAGGAACTGCCACATTTTCGCCCCGGCGAGGAACAGCATCGCCAGCGTGGTAACAAACAGCACAACGACGGTACCGAGATCCGGCTGCGCCAGCAGCAGCACGGCCAGCACCACCATCACGCCCATCGGCTTACAGAAGCCCCAGAAGTTGTTACGCACCTCTTCGACTTTGCGCACCAGATAGCTGGCGAGATAGCAGAACAGCGTCAACTTCGAAAGCTCGGCCGGCTGAATACGCAGCGGGCCAAGGGCAATCCAGCGCGATGCACCGTTCACCGAGCTACCGACGACCAATACGATCAGCAGCATCACCACGGACACCATCAGCATCACGTTGCTGTAGCGCTGCCAGAAATCCATCGGGATGCGCAAGGTCACCAGCGCCATACCAAACGCCAAAGCGATATAGAATGCATCACGCTTGGCAAAGTAGAACGGATCTTCATTCAGACGTTGACCGACCGGCATCGACGCCGACGTCACCATCACAAAACCAATCAGCGCCAGCCCAAAGGTCAGCCACAGCAACGTGCGATCGTACAGCACCACCGGCGCATCATCATTGTCGCGCGCGCCCATCACCCATTCACGCAGGCGCAACGACAGATAGTTGGCGATACCGGCTCCAGGAATGCGCATCAGCTCAACTCCTTCGCCAGTTGCGCGAACTGATCGCCGCGCTGTTCAAAATTACGGAACTGGTCAAGGCTGGCGCAGGCCGGTGATAACAGCACCATATCGCCGGCTTTAACCTGGGCGGCAATCTGCGTCATCGCCTGCTGCATGGTTTCAGTGCGCGTGGCGATCTCCGGACGCAATGCCGCTAACGCATCGCCATCACGCCCAAAACAGAACAGCTTCACATTGTCGCCCTGCAGATAGCGCGCCAGCGGGCTGAAATCAGCCGATTTGCCGTCGCCGCCCAGCAGCAGCCACAAGGTGCCTTTTACCTGCAGGCCATTCAGCGCCGCTTCGGTGCTGCCAACGTTGGTGGCTTTGGAATCGTTAATCCAGCGCACACCGTTGGCTTCATGCACCAGTTGGAAGCGGTGCGCCAGGCCGGTAAAGGTGGTTAACGCTTTCAGGCTGGAAGCGCGCGGAATGTTCACTGCGTCGGCCAATGCCAGCGCTGCCAGCGCGTTGGTGTAATTGTGTTGACCAACCAGCGTCATCTCATCGGTGTTCAGGACTTTCTCGCCCTTCGCCCGCAGCCAGGTGCTGCCCTGCTGCTGATTGAGATGATAATCGCCGAGGTTGATGCCGAAGCTCACGCAGCGCTGATCAACACCGCGCACCGGCATGGTCATGCCATCGTCAGCATTCACTACACAGACGCTGGCGTTTTCGTAAATGCGCAGCTTGGCGGCACGATACTGCTGCATGCCGAGCGGATAGCGATCCATATGATCCTCGGTGAGATTGAGGATCGTCGCCGCAGCCGCTTTCAGGCTGTGGGTGGTTTCCAGCTGGAAGCTGGAGAGTTCGAGTACATAAAGCTGTGCTGGCGATTTCAACAGCGTTAACGCTGGCAAACCGATGTTGCCGCCCACGCCCACCTGCCAACCTGCAGCACGCGCCATTTCGCCCACCAGCGTCGTCACGGTGCTTTTGCCGTTGGAACCGGTAATCGCCACAATCGGTGCCTGCGCTTCACGACAGAACAGCTCGATATCGCCAATGATTTCAATCCCGGCATCGGCGGCTTCGCTCAAGGCAGAATGCGCCAGCGCGATGCCGGGGCTGGCGATAATCAGATCGGAGGCCAGCAGCCAATCGCTATTAATACCGCCAACATAGCGCTCAACCGAGGCTGGCAGTTTGTCCAGCCCCGGCGGCGAGACACGGGTATCCATCACGCGTGGCGTTACGCCTTGCGTGAGGAAGAAATCAACACAGGAGAGGCCAGTAATGCCTAATCCAATGATGACGACTTTTCTGCCCCGATAGTCAGCCATGATTAACGTACCTTCAGCGTTGCCAGGCCAATCAGCACCAGCATCAGCGAAATAATCCAGAAGCGCACGATGACGCGCGGCTCCGGCCAGCCTTTTAATTCATAGTGATGATGAATCGGCGCCATACGGAAAATGCGTTGACCGCGCAGCTTGAACGATCCCACCTGCAGAATCACCGACAGCGTTTCGACCACAAACACGCCGCCCATGATTAACAGCAAGAATTCCTGACGCAGCAGCACGGCGATGGTGCCGAGCGCGCCACCCAGCGCCAGAGAGCCGACATCGCCCATGAACACTTGCGCTGGATAGGTGTTGAACCACAAAAATCCGAGTCCGGCTCCGACAATCGCGGTGCAGACAATCACTAATTCGCCCGCGTGCCGTAAATAAGGAATGTGCAGATATTCGGCAAACTTGACGTTACCGGTCGCCCACGCCACCAGCGCAAAGCCTGCTGCCACGAACACCGTTGGCATAATGGCTAAGCCATCAAGGCCATCCGTTAAGTTAACCGCGTTGCCGGTACCGACAATCACGAAGTAGGCCAGCACCACGTAGAACAGGCCCAGCTGCGGCATCACGTCTTTAAAGAATGGCACCACCAGCTGCGTTGCAGGCGTATCTTTTCCGGCGATAAACAGCGCGAACGCAACCGCCAGCGAAATCACTGACATCCAGAAATATTTCCAGCGCGCGATCAGGCCTTTGGTGTCTTTGCGCACCACCTTACGATAGTCATCCACAAAGCCGATGATGCCAAAACCGACCAGCACCACCAGTACGCACCAGACGTACGGATTGGACGGATAGGCCCACATCAGTACCGAAATGGTGATGGAGGTGAGGATCATCACGCCGCCCATGGTTGGCGTGCCGCGCTTGCTGAAGTGTGACTCTGGACCGTCGTTACGCACCACCTGACCGATCTGCAGTTTCTGCAGCCAGGCAATCAGGCGCGGGCCCATCCACAGAGAAATGAACAAGGCGGTCAGCAGGCTGACAATGGCGCGAAACGTCAGATACGAGAAGACGTTAAAGCCGGAATAAAATGCGACCAAATGTTCGGCCAGCCAGACTAGCATGTTCCTTTCTCCTGTAAGCTCTGTACTACCTGCTCCATGGCGGCACTACGTGAACCTTTAACCAAAATAGTGATGTCCTGATGTTCGGACAGCAATGTGCGTAAACGTTCAGTCAGCGCGGCTTTCGTGGCGAAATGCTCGCCTTTACCGCTGCTTTCGCCAATCAGCTGGCTCAGCGTTCCGGTGCTAAGCACGCGATCGACACCGGCCGCTTTGGCCGCATCGCCGACCTGGCGATGACACAGTTCGGCTTCATCGCCCAGCTCCGCCATATCGCCCACCACCATCACGCGGTAGCCAGGCATATCGCCCAGCACCTGCGCGGCGGCAGTCATGGAACCGACGTTGGCATTGTAGCTGTCATCCAGCAGCAACTGATTTGCCGCCAGACGAATCGGGAACAGTCGACCAGGAACAGGCTGCAAGGTTTTAAGGCCAGCTTGAATCGCCGTTAGCGGCGCATCTACTGACAATGCCAGCGCTGCAGCGGCTAACGCATTCGCGATGTTATGACGGCCTGGCAGCGGCAGTTCCACGGCGGTATCACCGCGTGGCGTGTGCAGCGTAAATAGCGTGGCATCGGCACGCAGCACGATTTCACTGGCGCGGAACTCTGCATCAGCCATCGGCTGCGGCGAGAAGCGCCACAAAGTTTTGTCTACAAATTGTGATTGCCAGTTGGCCAGATCGTTGCTGTCAGCGTTAACGATCGCGGTGCCGTGTACCGGCAAGCCGCCAAAAATTTCGCCTTTGGCTTTCGCCACACCCGCCAGCGAACCAAAGCCTTCCAGATGGGCGGCAGCAAGGTTATTCACCAGCGCAGTTTCCGGACGCACCAGATCGGTGGTGTAGGCAATTTCACCCTGATGGTTGGCACCCAGTTCGATCACCGCATAAGCATGCTCTTTAGTGAGACGCAGCAGCGTCATCGGTACGCCGAAGTCGTTGTTCAGGTTGCCAGCGGTGTAAAGCGTTTCGCCACACTGGCGCAAAATCGCGGCGGTCATCTCTTTGACCGAGGTTTTGCCAGATGAACCGGTCAGCGCAACCACGCGAGCTTTCGCCTGTTGGCGTACCCACGCGGCGAGTTGCCCAAAAGCAATCCGCGTATCAGCCACAACCACTTGCGGGACAGAAACCGGCAGCAGTTGACTGACCAGCAGCGCCTGTGCGCCCTTAGTAATGGCATCGTTAGCGAAATCATGAGCATCAAAACGTTCGCCCACTAGCGCCACAAACAGGCTGCCGGCGGTAACTTTGCGAGTATCGGTGGTGACATCGGCAAGGGTTAAATCAGCGCCGTGCAGTTGACCGCCGCTGATTTCGGCCAGCGTATTGAGAGAAACGGGAATCATGCCATCACCCCCAACAAACGGGCGACGGTGTCGCGGTCGGAGTAATCCAAACGGCGGTTGCCAATGATTTGATAATCTTCGTGGCCTTTTCCGGCTACCAACACGATGTCATCGGCGCCGGCTTGCATCACGGCGTTGGTGACCGCCTGCGCACGACCGGAAACCACGCGTGCGCGGCCCGGATCGAGCAAGCCGGTGAGAATGTCATTCACAATCGCCATCGGCTCTTCGCTGCGTGGATTATCGTCGGTGATCACGACGATGTCGGAGAATTGCTCAGCAATCGCGCCCATTAGCGGACGTTTGCCTTTGTCACGATCGCCACCGCAGCCAAACACGCACCACAGCTGGCCTTTACAGTGCAGACGCGCCGCTTCCAGCGCTTTTTCCAGCGCATCCGGCGTGTGAGCGTAATCGACAACCACCGTAGGTTTGTCTGGCGCAGTGAATACTTCCATGCGACCACACACCGGCTGCAGCTGCGGTGCAGTGGCAACCAGCGCATCAAGCGGATAATCCAGCGCCAGCAGCGTACCCAGCGCCAGCAATAGGTTGCTCACGTTGAAAGCGCCCATCAGGCGGCTATCAAACTCGCCGTTGCCCCAGCTGGAGCTGAACTGAATATGCGCACCGCCGTCGTGATAATCCACCGCCGTAGCTTTCAGCCAGCGGCCATGACAGCCCGATTGCAGATTGTCTTCCATGGTGACCGCTACCGCATCCGGCAATTTTGCCAGCCAGCGACGCCCCACTTCATCATCAGCGTTGATGATGGCTTCAGCGACCTGATGCTCAGAGAACAGTAACCATTTAGCGGATTCATAACTCTGCATATCACCGTGATAATCGAGGTGATCGCGGCTCAGGTTAGTAAACACCGCGGCCGCAAACGGCAAGGCGGCAACGCGATGCTGCACCAAACCGTGTGAGGAGACTTCCATTGCCGTTAGGGTTGCGCCCTGCCCGACTAAATCATTCAGCACATGCTGCACATCCACCGCAGAACCGGTGGTGTTTTCGGTTGCCACCAGTTGACCGTAAAGGCCATTGCCTACCGTGCCCATCACTGCGCCGGTTTCACCGAGCAGATTGGCCCACTGCGCCATCAATTGCGTGGTGGTGGTTTTGCCGTTGGTGCCAGTAACACCAATCAATTTCAGTTTGCTTGCAGGCTGCTGATAAAAGCGTCCGGCCAGTGCAGAGAGACGCTGCTGCAACTGCGCCAGATAGATAACCGGGACGCCATGCATCTCGCGGATATCTCCATCGCTGGCTTCGCCTTCGGCTTCGGCAATCACTGCCGCTACGCCTTGTGCAATAGCCTGCGGAATAAAACGACGTCCATCAGCATGATGGCCCGCCACGGCGATAAACAGATCGCCAGAAGCCGCCGCGCGGCTATCTAGTGTCATGTCACGGAGTGGACGCGCCGGCGCACCCGGCACCCACGGGGCCAGTAAGTCGCGCAGGTTACGATCTGTCACTTGATTCCTCACTTCTATTCTTCACCAACTCGTTCTTATCAACTGTTGGCAGCGCATCAGGTTCGATATTCATGGTACGCAATACGCCGCCCATGATGGCGCCAAACACCGGTGCTGAAACCGCACCACCATAATATTTACCGGCCTGGGGATCGTTGATCACCACCACCAGCGCAAAACGAGGACGGCTGGCAGGCGCAACGCCTGCGGTATAAGCAATGTATTTGTTGACGTAACGTCCATCCGGTCCAACTTTCTTGGCGGTACCGGTTTTGATGGCAATGCGATAGCCCTTGATGGCGGCTTTCACCCCACCACCGCCAGGCAACGCAACGCTTTCCATCATGTGCATCACCGTTTTCACCAGGTCTTCCTGGAAAACGCGTTCACCCGCCACTGGCGGGTCAACTTTGGTGATCGACAGCGGGCGATTGATGCCGTAGCTGCCAATGGTTGCGTAGACTCGCGCTAACTGTAACGGCGTTACCATTAGCCCGTAGCCGAAAGAGAAGGTGGCCCTCTCTATGTCAGACCACCGTTGTTTTTGAGGGTATAAGCCACTACTTTCCCCGACCAGCCCCAAATTGGTCGGTTTACCCAGTCCAAAGCGCGCGTAAGTATCTACAAGTGCTGAGGAGGGCATCGCTAACGCCAAACGTGAAACCCCGACGTTACTCGACTTCTGTAAAACCCCGGTAAGGGTCAATTCGTTGTAGCGCGCCACGTCTTTGATCTCATGACCATTGACGCGGTACGGCACGGTATTCAGTACGCTGTTCTCTTTCACCACACCGCGCTGCAAAGCCGTCATCACCACCATCGGTTTCACGGTGGAACCTGGCTCGAAGATGTCGGTAATAGCGCGGTTACGCATCACGTCTTTCGGCGTGTTGCTGAGATTATTCGGGTTGTAAGCGGGGCTGTTCGCCATCGCCAGCACTTCGCCGGTGTTTACATCCACCAGCACCGCGGTGCCTGATTCGGCTTTATTAAACGCCACGGCATTATTCAGTTCGCGGTACACCAGCGCCTGCAGACGTTCATCAATGCTTAGCGTCAGGTTATGCGCGGCGCGGCTGTCTACCGAGGAGATATCTTCAATGACGCGGCCGTTGCGGTCTTTACGCACCGTACGTTCACCCGGTGCGCCAGTCAGCCATTTGTCGAAGCTCTTTTCGATGCCTTCAATGCCCTGGCCATCAATGTTGGTGAAACCAATCAGGTGCGCGGTCACCTGGCCCGCCGGATAGTAGCGGCGCGACTCTTCACGCAGATAGATGCCCGGCAGCTTAAGCTTTTTCACATACTCGCCAATCGCTGGATTCACCTGGCGCGCCAGATAGACAAAGCGCCCTTTCGGGTTGGCATTGATACGTGCAGCAAGCTGATCGAGCGGGATCGATAACGCATCCGACAGCGCTTTCCAGCGACTATCCAGCGAGACGCCGCCGTGTTCGGTCAGCTCTTTCGGATCGGCCCAGATCGCATTCACCGGCACGCTCACCGCCAGCGGACGACCGGCACGATCGCTGATCATACCGCGCGAGGTTGGCACCGATTGCACGCGCAGCGAACGCAAATCGCCCTCTTTCACCAGCTTGTCAGGGTTGATCACCTGCAGCCACGCTACGCGCGACAGCAGTCCGCCCAGCGCCAGTAAAATGCACCCGCACAGTAACGCAAAGCGCCAGCTTACAAAGCTGGCCTTATCTTCTTGTTTTTTTAACTTCAGCGTTTTGCCTGCGCCACTCATTGAGTTCTGCGATTCCTTATTTCTGCACCACAATATTTTCCTGCGAAGGATCAACATGCTGCATTTGCAGTTTATCGGTTGCTATACGCTCTACGCGGCTGTGATCGCCAAGTGCGTTCTCTTCAAGAATCAGGTTGCGCCATTCGATATCAAGCGCATCACGCTCCAGCACCAGCTGTTCACGCTGCGCCGTTAACAGGCGCGTCTTATGCGTGGTGGTCACGACCATTACCGAGGACACCAGTACCGCGATCAACAGCAACAGCGGGATCTTGCCAAATCGCAGCAAGTCCCCACCAATGACACCGGGTAAGCTGTGGCGCTCGTTGCCAATCATAAGGCCGTTCGCTCCGCGATACGCAACACCGAACTGCGCGCACGTGGGTTTTCGTTCACTTCGGCTTCACCAGGAATCAGTTTGCCCAGCGTTTTAAGTTCACGGCCGCCTAAGGCTTTAAGCTGCGACTCCGTCATCGGAATGCCTGCTGGCACCTGAGGACCGCGGCTCTGATCGCGCATAAAACGCTTCACTAAGCGATCTTCCAGTGAGTGGAAGCTGATGATCGACAACCTGCCGCCTGGCGCGAGAACCGATAATGCCCCTTTCAGCGCGGTATCGATCTCGTCCAGCTCACTGTTGATCCAGATGCGAATCGCCTGGAAAGTACGCGTTGCCGGATGCTTAAATTTATCTTTGACGGGCATTGCGGCGGCAATCACCGTCGCCAGCTCTTTGGTGCGTGTCATCGGCTGGTCGCGGTTGCGTTCAACGATGGCGCGCGCAATACGTTTACCGAAACGCTCTTCACCGTAGGTCTTGATCACGAAAGCGATATCCGCCTCTTCCGCGCTCATCAGCCATTCGGCGGCCGATTGCCCGCGCGTTGGGTCCATGCGCATATCCAGCGGTCCATCACGCATAAAGGAGAAGCCGCGTTCAGCATCATCCAGTTGCGGAGAAGAGACGCCCAGATCGAGCAGAACGCCATCGATCTTGCCGGTCAGCCCGCGCTCTTCGACGTATTCCGCCAAAGCCGAAAACGGACCGTGGACGATCGAGAAACGTGGATCTTTTATCTCAGCGGCTGCGGCTATCGCTTGCGGATCGCGATCAATCGCTATCAGTTGCCCTTTCTCGCCAAGCTGCGAAAGGATTAAGCGCGAGTGACCGCCGCGACCAAAAGTGCCATCGATATAAATGCCGTCTTCCCTGATATTGAGGCCGTTTACCGCCTCATCCAGCAGCACTGTGGTGTGTTTGAAATTTTCCTGCATAGCTATAGCGACAAGTCCTGCAACCGCTCAGATAAAGGCTCCTGAGCCGACTGTTCTGTGTCAATATCATCCTTAACTTGTTGATACCAGGTCTGTTCATCCCACAGCTCAAACTTGTTGAACTGTCCAACCAGCATCACTTCTTTGGTCAGGCCGGCGTGTTGACGTAACGTGTTCGCCAACAACAAACGACCCGCATTATCCATCTGGCATTCACTGGCATGTCCCAACAGCAGCCGCTGTACGCGACGCTCGGCAGGATTCATGCTGGATAAGCGAGACAGCTTTTTCTCAATGATTTCCCATTCGGGCAGGGTATAAAGCAGCAGGCATGGCTGGTGGAGGTCAATGGTGCATACCATTTGCCCCTGAGACTCTGCGACAAGCAATTCACGATAGCGCGTTGGTACTGCTAATCGTCCTTTGCTGTCGAGATTGACTAACGTTGCTCCACGGAACATGCCAGCCTTATCCCTCACTCACCCGTTTTCACCACTTTATCCCACTTTTTACCACGAAACGAGTTTACGGAGCCGATGAAATCCTTGTCAAGCCGCAACGGCAAGTGAATATCACTATTTACATCGGGTGAAATTAATCAATGAGGGAATTAATCGACATGGATTCGCAAAATAAAAAATTAACCTGATGAATAATTGAATAAAAATTTCCGCACGATGATAAATGGCGAAAAATAAAGCGCTTTGACGCAAAAATATAATTGCCTCGCAATCTGCGACAGCGGCGGCATTTTAGGGGATTTCTGAAAGGAAGCCCAGCATCGTCGCGCCAGCTCAGCTACGCCTCGCTGATGAACATGTAAACAATTAAGAAAAGTCAGCAAGGTTAAATTGTTAGCTGGAGTGGCGATTATTTACGCTTATTTACGCCGGGAAGTTCTCAGGAAATATCTGCAGGTTAATTAATGCTGGGCAGCGAACTGCCCAGCATTTCATTTAGGGCGGCGGCTTAATTGTCCGCGGCGGAATAAATTACGGCGAATACGGGTTAAACCTGGCTTGGGTTTACGCGGTTCATCCAGCGAGGCTAAAACCAGTTCCAGCACGCGCTCAGCCACGTCGCGATGACGTTGCCCCACCGCCAGCACCGGGCACTCGAGGAAATCCAGCAATTCATGGTCGCCAAAAGTGGCGATCGCCAAATCGGTCGGCAGGCGACCATCACGCTTTAGCGTAATGTCCATTACGCCCTGCAGCAGCCCAAACGAAGTGGTGAACAGCGCCTCCGGCATCGGATGATCCTCAAGGTACTTCTCAAACAGCGTGGCAGCGGCGGCACGATCGAAACTGTTGCAGTAGATATAATCAATCGGCCGCTCATCATCTTTCCACGCATCGCGGAAGCCGAGTTCACGCAGGAAGCTGACCGACAACTCAGGCAGCGCGCCGAGGAACAGCACGTTTTTCACTGGTAGCTGACGCAATTCAGCCGCCAACGCTTGTGCGTCGTCCTGATCGGCACCCACTACGCTGGTAAAGTGTTCACGATCCAGCGCACGGTCCAGCGCGATAATCGGTAAAGGATCGTTGATCCAACGCTGATAGAACGGATGCTCTGGCGGCAGTGAAGTCGAAACGATGATGGCATCAACCTGGCGCTGCAATAGATGCTCGATGCAGCGCATTTCGTTGTCCGGCTGATCTTCTGAGCAGGCAATCAGCAGCTGATAGCCGCGCTGACGCGCCTGACGCTCCAGATAGTTCGCAATGCGCGTGTAACTGGTGTTTTCCAGATCGGGGATCACCAAGCCAATTGAACGTGTGCGTCCGGCGCGCAGCCCAGCCGCGACGGCATTGGGGTGATAGTTGTGTTCACGCACCACCGCCATCACTTTTTCGACGGTTTTTTCGCTGACACGATACTGCCGCGCTTTGCCATTAATTACATAGCTGGCGGTGGTGCGCGACACGCCTGCCAGGCGCGCAATTTCATCCAGTTTCACGGTGACACCTTAATTCTGATAAGCCAGCGCTGACGAAAATATCCGCAGAGTAGCTATGGGTAAAACATTTGTAACATCTAACCGCAGAAAACTACGCCGAGCAACCGCTTTTCTCTCGCATCCTGGTTAAGCGCATAAAATAAAAAAACCCGGCATTTCGCCGGGTTAGAATCAGATGAAATCGTTACTTTGGGTGATTAACGCATCACGCGATCGCCGCGCGACACACCCACGATTCCTGAGCGCGCCACTTCGACAATTTCTGCCACGTCACGCACGGTGTTAAGAAACGCATCGAGTTTATCGCTGGTGCCCGCCAGCTGAACCGTGTAAAGCGTTGGCGTCACATCGATAATCTGACCACGGAAAATTTCCGCGCTGCGCTTCACTTCTTCACGGCCGTAACCGCTGGCCTGGATTTTCACCAGCATAATCTCACGCTCAACGTAAGCGCCCTGACCCAGCTCGCTGACACGTAACACGTCCACCAACTTGTGTAGTTGCTTCTCGATCTGTTCCAGCACTTTCTCATCGCCGACCGTTTGAATCGTCATGCGTGACAAAGTCGGATCATCGGTTGGCGCGACAGTAAGGCTTTCGATGTTGTAACCACGTTGAGAGAACAGTCCCACTACGCGGGACAATGCGCCGGATTCGTTTTCCAGCAGAACCGATAAAATACGACGCATAATTAAGTCCTCTCCGTTTTGCTCAACCACATCTCATCCATCGAACCACCACGAATTTGCATCGGGTAAACGTGCTCGCTGCCGTCAATGTTTACATCGACAAACACCAGACGGCCTTTCGCCAGCGTATCCAGTGCTAGCTGCAGCTTCTCTTCCAGCTCCGCCGGATGCGCAATGGAAATGCCCACATGCCCATACGCTTCGGCCAGACGCACGAAGTCAGGCAGCGATTGCATGTAGGACTGCGAGTGGCGGCCCGAGTAAATCATGTCCTGCCACTGCTTAACCATGCCGAGGAAGCCGTTGTTGAGGTTCAATACCAGCACCGGTAAATCGTACTGCAACGCGGTCGACAGCTCCTGAATGTTCATCTGGATACTGCCATCGCCGGTCACGCAGATAACCGTCTCATCCGGCAGCGCCATCTTCACGCCTAACGCTGCAGGCAAGCCGAAGCCCATGGTGCCTAAGCCGCCGGAGTTGATCCAGCGACGCGGCTTGTCGAACTGGTAGTAAAGTGCGGCAAACATCTGATGCTGACCAACGTCAGACGTCACGTAAGCTTCGCCTTTGGTCAAACGACAGATGGTCTCGATGACTGCCTGCGGTTTGATTTTGTCGCTGGTACGATCGAATTCCAGGCACTTGCGACCGCGCCAGCCTTCTATGGTCTGCCACCAGTCGCGCAGGCTATCAAGTTCCTGCTTCGCATCGCTTTGCGCCAGCAGCTCTAACATCTGTGCCAGCGTCTGCTTCGCATCGCCAACGATTGGAATGTCGGCGCTGACCGTTTTGGAGATCGACGTCGGATCGACATCGATATGCATGATGGTGGCGTTCGGGCAGTACTTCGCCAGATTGTTGGTGGTGCGGTCGTCGAAGCGCACGCCAATACCGAAGATCAAATCGGCATTGTGCATGGTCATGTTGGCTTCGTAAGTGCCGTGCATCCCCAGCATGCCGACGCACTGGCGATGCGTGCCAGGGAACACGCCCAGCCCCATCAGCGAAGTCGTCACCGGAATATTCAGTTGCTCTGCCAGCTGCAGCAGTTCAGCTTCGCAGCCCGACATAATCGCCCCGCCGCCGGCGTAAATCACCGGCTTGTGTGCTGCCAGTAATGTTTGCAGCGCGCGCTTGATCTGTCCTTTATGGCCCTGAATGGTCGGATTGTATGAGCGCATGCTCACCGTTTCCGGCCAGACGTAGGGCAGTTTGTTGGCTGGATTGAGGATATCTTTAGGCAGGTCGATAACCACCGGTCCCGGACGACCGCTGGCTGCCAGCCAGAAGGCCTTTTTCAGCACGGTTGGGATCTCTTCGGCGTTTTTCACCAGGAAGCTGTGTTTCACCACCGGACGGGAGATGCCGACCATGTCGCACTCCTGGAACGCATCGTAACCAATCAGTGACGAAGGCACCTGACCCGACAGAATTACCATCGGGATCGAATCCATATAGGCGGTTGCAATACCGGTAATCGCGTTGGTGGCGCCCGGACCGGAAGTCACTAGCACCACGCCCACTTCACCGGTCGCACGCGCAAGGCCATCGGCCATATGCACCGCGCCTTGTTCATGACGGACTAATACGTGGTCAATACCACCTACCGTTTGCAGCGCATCGTAAATATCGAGCACCGCTCCGCCCGGATAACCGAATACCTGCTTAACGCCCTGATCGATTAACGAACGGACGACCATTTCGGCTCCTGACAACATCTCCATTTTCTGCCTCCAGGCTTGAGGGACTGAATCCACTGACGTTCGCGTCTCCCGCACGCCACTGCTATCCGGCCCCCGATCGCCAATTAAGATCAAAACCTTATGTTTATGCTCAGAAGGCGGCGCTCTATCCGCCTTCCAGGTACAGGGAATCTACTTGAGTTAATTATTTGAGAGTAGGTCGATTACCATAACCGCAGACAACCCGCCCTGCAAACGCCAGGACGCCACGTCGCGCCCGATCCGGCAATAAAGGCACTGATGCGTGATTATTGCCTGCGAGGATTAAACTAATGCTTCGTCATAACCACAGAGGAAAATGCTGGTTTAAAGATTATTTGCAGCGTGTTGTAAGAAATATGATTTTCATATTGCCAGACCACTCAGTCCACAATCTTTTGTGATAATTACTTTCTGGCGTGATTATCTATAAAACGGTCCGTTCACATCATATTCTTCTTAACAACAAGCCTAATCTTGTTTTATCAGCAATGCGCATTAGCGACTTAAGATGTTAATTATCAACAATTTAAAATAAATTCTATTTTCTAAACGATTTTTTAAGTGGATGGATTCACTTATTCTGTTGCTAATTAATGTCATTGCTCTGCGCAGCCGAAAAATCACAGCACATCGCCCTTCTTACCTCACAGAAATACCCTTGCACTTAAGGTTGACTTCACACGTCAATTCCAGTACCAATATGTGCAGCACTCAATTTACGAGGTTGGACTCATGTTTCATTCTTTTCGCCTACTCGGTCTACTACTAAACGCATCCAGTTTGCGCGGTAGACTCGTGGGCGGAATCAATAACTGATTCGAACCTGCAGAAGTTTAAGAAACCCGCGCCAATGCGCGGGTTTTTTTATGCTCGTAGCACCGGCAAAGTTAATGCATAAGGAAGATTACGATGAGCCAGCAAGTTATTATTTTCGATACCACTCTGCGTGATGGCGAACAGGCTTTACAGGCCAGCCTGAGTGTTAAAGAAAAACTGCAAATCGCTCTGGCGTTGGAACGTATGGGCGTGGATGTGATGGAAGTGGGCTTCCCCGTTTCCTCTCCAGGCGATTTTGAATCCGTACAAACCATCGCTCGTACCATTAAAAACAGCCGCGTCTGCGGACTGGCACGCTGCGTTGAGAAGGACATTGACGCCGCTTACGAATCACTGCGTGTGGCTGAAGCGTTCCGTATTCACACCTTCATCGCGACTTCGCCGATGCACATCGCCACCAAACTGCGCAGCACGCTGCCAGAAGTGATTGAACGCGCAGTGCACATGATCAAACGCGCCCGCAACTACACCGACGACGTTGAGTTTTCCTGTGAAGATGGCGGGCGTACGCCAATCGACGATTTGTGCCGCATGGTTGAAGCCGCGATCAATGCCGGTGCAACCACCATCAACATTCCGGACACCGTCGGCTACACTTTGCCAGGCGAATACGCCAACATCATTGGCCAACTGGTGGCACGCGTTCCAAATATCGATAAAGCCATCTTGTCGGTTCATACCCACGACGATTTGGGTATGGCGACCGGCAACGCCATCGCTGCGGTATTGGCCGGTGCGCGTCAGGTTGAAGGTACGCTGAACGGTTTAGGCGAGCGCGCCGGTAACTGTGCGCTTGAAGAAGTGATTATGGCGATCAAAACCCGCCAGCAGATCATGAACGTCCACACCAATATCAATCATCAGGAAATCTACCGCACCAGCCAAACCGTGAGCCAAATCTGCAACATGCCGATTCCAGCCAACAAAGCGGTGGTCGGTTCTAACGCCTTCGCCCACTCTTCCGGTATTCACCAGGATGGCGTGCTGAAGAACCGCGAAAACTACGAAATCCTGACGCCAGAATCTATCGGCCTGCACAAAATCCAGCTGAACCTGACTTCCCGTTCTGGCCGCGCTGCGGTGAAACACCGCATGGAAGAGATGGGTTACAAAGAGTCCGATTACAACCTCGACACGTTGTACGACGCCTTCCTGAAGCTGGCCGACAAGAAAGGTCAGGTGTTCGATTACGACCTGGAAGCGTTGGCCTTCATCAACAAGCAGAACGAAGAGCCGGAATATTTCGAGCTCAATGAATTCAACGTGCAGACCGGCTCCAGCGTAACCGCAACGGCCTCCGTGCAGTTGGGCTGCGGTGAAGAGACCAAAGCGGACGCCGCAACCGGTAACGGTCCGGTTGATGCGGTCTATCAGGCGATCAACCGCATCACCGGCTTTGAAGCCGAGCTGATTAACTACAAGCTGACGGCGAAAGGCCACGGCGAGAACGCGCTGGGTCAGGTCGATATCGTGGTCAACTACAACGGTCGTAAATTCCACGGCGTTGGCCTGGCGACCGATATCGTCGAATCATCGGCGAAAGCGATGGTGAACGCGTTGAACAATATTTGGCGTGCTAAGCAGGTGGAAAAAGAACTGCAGCGTAAATTTAAAGATCAGAAGGAAACGGTGTAACTATGTCTAAGTCTTCTCATATCGCGGTATTGCCAGGCGACGGAATTGGTCCGGAAGTGATGGCGCAGGCCATGAAAGTTCTCGATGCAATTCGTACGCGTTTCGACATGCGTATCACCACCAGCGAATATGATGTTGGCGGTATCGCCATCGATCGTCACGGTGAACCGCTGCCACCGGCTACCGTTGCCGGCGCAGAGCAGGCAGATGCAATTCTTTTTGGCTCGGTAGGTGGCCCGAAATGGGAACATCTGCCACCTGCGCAGCAACCTGAGCGCGGTGCGCTGTTGCCGCTGCGTAAGCACTTCAAGCTGTTCAGCAACCTGCGCCCTGCGGCACTGTATAAAGGTCTGGAAGCGTTCTGCCCGCTGCGTAGCGATATCGCCGGACGCGGTTTCGACATCCTGTGCGTGCGTGAACTGACCGGCGGCATCTACTTCGGTCAGCCGAAAGGCCGCGAAGGCAGCGGCCCGCACGAGCGCGCTTTCGATACTGAGGTTTATCATCGTTTCGAAATCGAGCGCATCGCGCGTATCGCGTTTGAATCCGCGCGTAAGCGTCGCAACATCGTCACCTCAATTGACAAAGCCAACGTTTTGCAGACTTCCGTCATGTGGCGCGAAATTGTGAACGAAGTGGCAAAAGATTATCCGGATGTGCAGTTGAGCCACATGTACATCGATAACGCCACCATGCAGCTGATTAAAGATCCATCACAGTTTGACGTGCTGCTGTGTTCTAACCTGTTTGGCGACATCCTGTCAGATGAATGCGCGATGATTACCGGTTCAATGGGCTTGCTGCCTTCCGCCAGCCTGAATGAAGAAGGTTTTGGCCTGTTTGAGCCAGCGGGCGGTTCCGCACCGGATATCGCCGGTCAGAACATCGCTAACCCGATTGCGCAGATTCTGTCGCTGTCACTGCTGTTGCGTTACAGCCTGAATGCGGATGAAGCCGCCGCAAGCATTGAACGCGCCGTGAGCCGTGCGCTGGAAGCAGGTTATCGCACCCGTGATTTGGCCGGTGACGGCAAAGCCGTGAGCACAGATGAGATGGGCAGCATCATTGCCGGTTTCATCGCCGAGGAAAAATAATAAAATGAAAAGCTTATATCAGAAGTTATTTGATGCACATGTCGTTAACGAAACCCCGAACGAAACGCCGTTACTCTATATCGATCGCCATCTGATCCATGAAGTGACGTCGCCGCAGGCCTTTGATGGTCTGCGTGCGCACGGGCGCAAAGTGCGTCAGCCGTCGAAAACCTTCGCCACCATGGATCACAACGTTTCGACGCAGACCAAAGACATCAATGCGTCTGGCGAGATGGCGCGTATTCAGATGCAAGAGCTGATGAAAAACTGTGCTGAGTTCGGCATTCAGCTGTATGACCTGAATCACCCATTCCAGGGCATCGTGCACGTCATTGGGCCAGAGCAAGGTATGACGTTGCCGGGCATGACCATCGTCTGCGGTGATTCCCACACCGCCACGCACGGCGCGTTTGGTTCGCTGGCATTCGGTATCGGTACTTCCGAAGTTGAGCACGTGTTTGCCACGCAAACCCTGAAACAGGGCCGCGCGAAGACCATGAAGATTGAAGTGCTGGGCGAAGCGGCGCCAGGCATTACCGCCAAAGACATTGTGTTGGCCATTATCGGTAAAACCGGCAGCGCTGGCGGTACCGGTCACGTTGTCGAATTCTGTGGCCCAGCGATCGAAGCGCTGAGCATGGAAGGCCGCATGACGCTGTGTAACATGGCGATTGAAATGGGCGCCAAAGCGGGCCTGGTCGCGCCAGACGACACCACTTTCAATTATCTGAAAGACAAGCAGTTCTCGCCGAAGGGCGAGCAGTGGGAACAAGCGGTCGCTTACTGGCGCACGCTGAAGTCTGACAGCGATGCCAAATTCGACAGCATCGTCACGCTGCACGCGGAAGATATCGCTCCGCAAGTGACCTGGGGCACCAATCCAGGCCAGGTAATGGCGGTAGATCAAGCGATTCCGAATCCACAATCCTTTGCCGATCCGGTTGAGCGCGCCTCAGCAGAGAAAGCGCTGGCTTACATGGATCTGCAGCCCGGCATCAAACTGACTGACGTGGCGATCGATAAAGTGTTTATCGGTTCCTGCACCAACTCACGTATTGAAGATTTGCGCGCCGCTGCTGCGATTGCCAAAGGCCGTAAAGTGGCGCCGGGCGTGGTGGCGATGGTGGTGCCAGGTTCGGGTCCGGTAAAAGCACAAGCCGAAGCCGAAGGTCTGGACAAAATCTTCCTCGAAGCCGGTTTTGAATGGCGTTTACCGGGTTGCTCCATGTGTCTGGCCATGAACAACGACCGCCTCAATCCAGGCGAACGTTGCGCATCAACCAGCAACCGTAACTTTGAAGGCCGTCAGGGCCGCGGTGGACGTACTCACCTGGTGAGCCCGGCAATGGCTGCTGCGGCTGCCGTAACCGGTCGCTTTGCCGACATTCGTGAATTGACTCAGGGAGCGTAAGCCATGGCGAACAAATTTACTCAACACACCGGCATTGTGGCGCCATTGGATGCGGCCAACGTCGATACTGATGCCATTATTCCAAAGCAGTTCCTGCAGAAAGTGACGCGCACCGGTTTTGGCGCGCATCTGTTCCACGACTGGCGTTTTGAAGATGATGCGGGCACCGTGCCAACCGCCAGCTTTGTCCTGAACAAACCGGAGTTCAAAGGCACCAGCATTTTGCTGGCGCGTGAGAACTTTGGCTGTGGTTCATCACGTGAGCACGCACCCTGGGCGCTGACCGACTTCGGCTTCCATGTGGTGATTGCGCCAAGCTTCGCCGACATTTTCTACGGCAACAGCTTTAACAACCAGCTGCTGCCGGTGAAGCTGAGCGATGAAGAAGTGGATGAGATGTTCAAACTGGTTGCCGCGCAGCCGGGCATCACCTTCACCGTGGATCTGGAAGCGCAAACTGTAACCGCAGGCGATAAGACTTATAGCTTCGAAATCGACAGCTTCCGCCGTCACTGCATGATCAACGGCCTCGACAGCATTGGCCTGACGCTGCAACACGAAGCGTCTATCTCCAGCTACGAGACCAATCAGCCCGCGTTCTTACGCTGAGGCAACAAGGGCGACATCCTGTCGCCCTTCTCTTTGCTAGCTATCAACCACATCCCGCACGCGCGACGCCAATCCCAACGCCAGCACCGCCAGCCCCAACGCCAGCCAGTAAACCGACTCATGACCAAAGCGTTCACTCATGGTGCCCTGAATGATGCCAGCGATAATCATGCCGGTGGAAATTGAGGTGGTGAACAGCGTCGTCGCCGCACCTGCGCGGCCCGGCATTAAATCCTGGAACCACAACATGCCAATTCCGGCGATGATGCCAACAAACGCGGCATTAAAAAGTTGCAGCACCATCAACGCTGTCCGCGACTGGAACATCACCAATCCGAGATAAAACACAATCGCCGCCACCAGCGCCAGCAGCATCAGGTTGCGTTTGCCGGTGCGCCGCGCGTAATGGCCGGCCAGCAGCATGATCGGAATCTCCAGCCCGGCGGCGGTGCCCATCAGCAATCCCGCCAGCTTCTCCGGCAGGCCAAGCGTGGTACTGATATACAGCGGCATATCAATGATATACATGGTGTTGCACGCCCACATGGTGACGGAGGCGATAAACAGCAACCGCACCTGACTGTCCTTCCACGGGCTCAGCTGCGTCAGCACCTCTTCAGGCGAGGCCACCACGCGCGGCACCGAGGGCAAGGTGCGCCAGATTAGCAGCATGCTTAGCAGGAAAATCCCCGCCGCCACGCAAAACAGCGTCACAAAACCGTAATTGAGCGCCAGCGCAAACGACAGCGGTGGCCCGATCACCCATGCCAACGACAGCTGCGCACGCATCACCGAGCTGAACATCACCACTTCACGCGCCGACTGATCGGCATATTCCCGCGCGAGGGCGAACACCTGCGGAATCGACACGCTGGCCAGCGCCGACAAAAACACGCCCAGCGTCACCAGCGTTAAATAGTGGCGATTGAAGGCAAACAGCAGCGCATTCAGCGTCGCCATCAGGCAGCAAAACAGAATCAGGTTGCGGCGATCGCCCTGATTATCGGAGCGTTTCGCCATCAGCAGGCTGACCACAATCCCCGCGATCGCATTGATGGTAAAGAACAAGCCGACCCAGAACGGACTTACCTGTACTTCGCGCGTCAGAAACAGGCTCAGCGTCGGCGCCTGAAGTGCACCGGCCACGCCGGTCATAAACGACACCGCCATAAACGAGAGGTAGACCGGATTGATGCGACGTTGACGCGTTAACAGCGATTTCATGCAGAAATCCCTTTGCGAATAAAAAATAGGTAGAGAAATGAGGGTAGAAGATTCTACAGCAAAACGAAAAAAGCCAGCAGATAAAGCGCTGCTGGCGGTGAAAATGCACCCTACTCAGAAAGAGGTTCCACGTCGGCGGAACCGCTGGCAGAGCGCCATTCATTGCTGAATGCCTCCCGCTCTTCCATTGCCGGGCAGTATGCCTCTAATATGAGGCAGGAAAAACTGAGCGATTCTGACAAGGAGTTCCCCTTTTATGTCCTCTTCACGTCTGCAACAGCAATTTATCCGCCTATGGCAAAGCTGTCAGGGGCAGGATCAGGAAACCACGCTCAGCGAGCTGGCCGATCTGCTGCACTGCTCGCGTCGCCATATGCGTAACCTGCTCAACGCCATGCAAAGCCAAGGCTGGCTGATTTGGCAGGCAGAAGCGGGACGCGGCAAGCGCTCAATGCTGAGTTTTTGCTACACCGGCCTGGCGCTCCAGCAGCAGCGCGCCGAGGACCTGCTGGAACAAGATCGTATCGAACAGTTAGTGCAGCTGGTGGGCGATAAAAACCAGGTGCGCCAGATGATTGCGGCACATTTAGGCCGCAGCTTCCGCCAGGGTAAACACATCCTGCGCGTGCTCTATTATCGCCCGCTGCCCAATCTGCTACCCGGTTCGCCGCTGCGCCGTTCGGAAACCCATCTGGCGCGACAAATTTTCAACGGCCTGATGCGCATAAATGAGGAAAAGGGGGAAATCGAACCCGATATCGCCCATCACTGGCAGCAAACCTCGCCGCTGCAGTGGCGTTTCTTTCTGCGCCCGGCGATTCGTTTTCATCATGGCCGTGAACTGGAAATGGCGGATGTGATTGCTTCGCTGGAGCGCGTGCGTAGCCAGCCGCTGTTTTCTCACATCAGTAAACTGGATTCGCCCGCGCCCTGGACGTTGGATATTCATCTGAACCAGCCGGACGATTGGTTGCCGTGGCTGCTGGCCAGCGTCAGCGCGATGATCCTGCCGCGCGAATGGCCCACGTTACGCCAGTTTGCCCGCCAGCCGCTTGGCACCGGTCCGTACAGCGTGGTGCGCAACCAGCAAACGCAGCTGAAAATCGCCGCCTTTGATGATTACTTTGGCTATCGCGCGCTGATTGACGATGTGTCGATTTGGGTGCTGCCGGAGATCAGCGACGAGCTGGTGTATGCCGGGGTTAAATTGCAAGGCGAAACCGCCGATGAAAAATCGGAAGAGAGTCGTCTGGAAGAAGGCTGCTACTTCCTGCTGTACGATCAGCGCTCCGAGTTGGGTCGCGATGCGCATTTCCGCCGCTGGGTAAGCTATCTGTTTAATCCCATCGCCTTACTGAATCATGCTGGCGTCGGCTATCAGCGTTACTGGTTCCCGGCTTATGGCTTGCTGCCGCGCTGGCACCATCGCCGCGATCTCACCTCCGCCGATAAACCGGCAGGCTTAACTCAGCTGACGCTGAGCTGGTACAGCCATCACGTTGAGCATGAAGGTATCGCTAACGCGCTGCGACCGCTGCTGGCGCAGCAAGGTGTTGAGCTAATTACTCGTGTCGTGAGCTACGAAGCGTGGTTCGAGGGCGAAGGTGAAAGTGATATCTGGCTTGGCAGCGTCAACTTTACCCTGCCGCTGGAGTACGCGCTTTTTGCGCAACTGTTCGAATTGCCGTTGATGCATCACTGCATACCGATTGACTGGCAAGCCGATGCCGCGCGCTGGCGGCAGAAAGCGTTACCGCTGGCGGAATGGAGCAAACAGCTGATCGACCGCGACTATCTGCATCCGCTGTTCCATCACTGGCTGCTGCTGGAAGGGCAACGCAGTATGCGCGGCGTGCGACTGAATACGCTCGGCTGGTTTGACTTCAAATCAGCCTGGTTTGCACCACCGGAGCTGTGATCCTTTCGCGCTGTCATATAAATGTCTAGAATGAGCCGTTCTCAACGGGGTGCCTTGATATCAGGGCTGAGAGAAACCCGTCGAACCTGATCCGGCTAATACCGGCGTAGGGATTTGAGATGCCTCACTCCTCAGATCCTTTGCGACTCAACATCTCTTCTCCTCAAGGAGCGCAAAGTGTTAAACAAAGTTCTGCCTGTGTTGATGCTGGTTACGGCACCGGCTTTCGCTGCTAAACCGGTTCTGACCGTTTACACCTACGATTCGTTCTCTGCCGATTGGGGCCCCGGCCCGGCGGTCAAAAAAGCCTTTGAAGCGCAGTGCGACTGCGAGCTGAAGTATGTGGCGCTGGAAGATGGCGTATCGCTGCTCAATCGAGTACGCATGGAAGGCAAAAACAGCAAAGCCGATGTGGTGCTCGGGTTAGATAACAATTTGGTTCAGGCGGCGGAGAAAACCGGCCTGTTTGCCAAAAGCAGCGTCGATACCCGCGGCTTAAAACTGCCGGACGGCTGGAACAATCAAACCTTTATCCCTTTCGATTATGGCTACTTCGCTTTCGTCTACGATAAAAACAAGCTGCAGAACCCGCCGAAAAGCCTGAAAGAGCTGGTCGAAAGCCCGGAAAAATGGCGCGTGATTTATGAAGATCCGCGCACCAGCACGCCGGGGCTTGGCCTGCTGCTGTGGATGCAAAAAGTGTATGGCGATAACGCAGCTGACGCGTGGCAGAAGCTGGCGCAAAAAACCGTTACCGTCACCAAAGGCTGGAGCGAAGCTTACGGCTTGTTCCTGAAAGGCGAAGGCGATCTGGTGTTGAGCTACACCACGTCTCCGGCTTATCACATCATCGAAGAGAAGAAAGAGAATTACGCCGCGGCCAAATTCAGCGAAGGCCACTATTTACAGGTGGAAGTCGCCGCGCAGCTCGCCAGCAGCAAACAGCCTAAGTTGGCGCAGCAGTTCATGCAGTTTATGGTTTCTCCGGCCTTCCAGCAGACCATTCCTACCGGCAACTGGATGTATCCGGTGATCAAAAGCGATCTGCCAGCCGGTTATCAAACGTTGCAGGTGCCTACGAAGGCGTTGCAATTCACGCCAGCCGAAGTCGCCGACCATCGCGCCGCGTGGATCAGCGCATGGCAACGCGCCGTTAGCCGTTAATGCCCGGCTGGTTGATTCCCGGTAGCGCCATCGCGCTGTTGCTGTGCGCGGTGGCGCTGCTGGCGTTTGGCGCCTTGGTGGTGGTCGCTCCGGCCACCGACTGGCGCGCGCTGCTCGACGACAGCTATTTGCATCATGTGCTGCTGTTCTCGTTTGAGCAGGCGCTGCTGTCGGCGCTGCTTTCGGTGCTGCCCGCGATCCTGCTGGCGCGCGCGCTCTATCGTCGCCGTTTTCCGGGACGCAATCTGTTGCTACGTCTGTGCGCCATGACGCTGGTGCTGCCGGTGCTGGTGGCGGTGTTTGGCTTGCTCAGCGTGTACGGTCGTAGCGGCTGGCTGGCACAACTGTGCACGACCATCGGCTTTGACTACCACTTTTCGCCGTATGGCCTGCAGGGCATTCTGCTGGCGCACGTCTTCTTTAACCTGCCGCTGGCGACGCGCCTGCTATTACAGGCGCTGGAGAGCATTCCCGGCGAGCAGCGCCAGGTCGCCGCCCAGCTCGGCCTGCGCGGCTGGAATCTGTTTCGCTTGCTGGAGTGGCCGTGGCTGCGCCGTCAGATTCTGCCGACGGCCGCACTGATCTTTATGCTCTGTTTCGCCAGCTTCGCCACGGTGCTGGCGCTGGGGGGCGGACCACAAGCGACCACGCTGGAACTGGCGATCTATCAGGCGCTAAATTTCGATTACGATCCGGGCCGCGCGGCGCTGCTGGCGCTGTTACAGCTCGGCTGCTGTTTGCTGTTGGTGCTATTGAGCCAGCGCTTTAGCAAAGCCATTCCCACTGGCAGCCAGAGCATTCGCGGCTGGCGCGATCCGCAGGATTCATGGCAGGCGCGCATCAGCGATACGTTGCTGATTGGCCTGGCGCTGCTGCTGCTGTTACCGCCATTGGCGGCGGTTATCGTCGATGGTTTGCGCGGCGGCGTCGCCGGTGCGCTACAACAAGCGGCGCTGTGGCAAGCCACCTTTACCTCGCTGCGTATCGCCGTGGGAGCCGGCGTGCTCTGCGTGGTGCTGACCATGATGCTGTTGTGGAGCAGCCGCGAACTGCGGCAGCGCCAGAACAGAGTCGCCGCGCAGGCGATGGAGATGAGCGGCATGCTGATTCTGGCGATGCCGGGCATTGTGCTGGCGAGCGGTTTCTTTCTGCTGTTCAACGCCACCGTTGGGCTGCCGCAGCGCGCCGATGGTTTGGTGATCTTTACTAACGCCCTGATCGCCATTCCTTATGCGATGAAAGTGCTGGAGAATCCGATGCGCGACATCAGCGCCCGTTACAGCCAGCTTTGCGCTTCACTCGGCATCTCCGGCTTCAACCGCTTGCGGCTGATTGAGCTGCGCGCGCTGAAACGCCCGATTGCTCAGGCGCTGGCGTTTGCCTGCGTGCTGTCGATTGGCGATTTCGGCGTCGTCGCGCTGTTTGGCAGCGCCGATTTCCGCACGCTGCCCTTCTATCTGTTCCAGCAGATTGGCGCCTATCGCGGTGCGGACGGTGCCGTCACCGCACTGCTGCTGCTGCTGCTCTGCTTGCTACTCTTTACTCTGATGGAAAAATTACCGGGTCGCCATGCTGACACTGAATAACCTCACTTACCTTTATCAGCATCTGCCGATGCGATTCAGTTTTGCAGCGCAAGCGGGTGAACGTCTGGCGATCCTCGGTCCGAGCGGCGCGGGGAAAAGTACCTTGCTGAGTCTGATTGGCGGCTTTTTGCCGATCAATCAAGGAACGCTGGTGATGAACGGCGTTGATCATACCCACAGCGTGCCGTCGGCGCGCCCGGTTTCCATGCTGTTTCAGGAGAACAATCTTTTTCCGCATCTGACGGTGCAGCAAAACATGGCGTTGGGTTTACATCCGGGCCTGAAACTGACGCGCGAACAGCAGCAGCAAGTGGTGGATATCGCCGAGCAAACTGGCCTGCAGGCAATGCTCACGCGTTTGCCAGGCGAGCTTTCCGGCGGCCAGCGTCAGCGCGTGGCACTGGCGCGTTGCCTGCTGCGCAATCAGCCGATTTTGCTGCTGGATGAACCCTTCTCAGCGCTGGATCCGGCGCTACGCAACGAGATGCTGCAGCTGGTTCGTTCGGTATGCGAAAGCCGCAACATCACCTTGTTGATGGTGTCGCACAGCCTGGAAGATGCTCAGCAGATTGCGCCGCGCAGTTTGGTGATCGTCGACGGGCGCATCTATTGGGATGGCAGTACAGCGAGTTTGGTGCGCGGTGAAAGTGCCGCGGCCGCCATCCTTGGCGTGACAGCGCGTTAAGCGAAGAAAACTTTCCACAGCAAGTGGCGGAAGATTGGCATCATCGGATGGAACTGGATTGCGATAAACGCGCCCAGGCCAATCGCCGCCATCAGCGGTGCCAGCCAGCGCAAACGCGATGCAGGCAGATACTTTGTCGCCCAATCCACCGTTTTACCGCTGCGCGACCAGCGCCACAGCAACCAGCCACCGATCCACAGCAGCAGCGCCACCAGCAACAGCAGCCATTTAAAGCTGCCGCCCTGCGCGGCCTGCGGTACATCAATCGCCACGCCCGCCAGAATGCCCGGCATCAAATACGCGGGCGGCCAGAGGATGCAGCCAATCAGGTTAGGCGGCAGGAATTTGCGCACCGGCAACTCCAGCATGCCCGCTGCCAGCGGAATCAGCGGACGCGTCGGGCCGACAAATCGCCCCACCAGAATGGTGAACATGCTGTGTTGATGCAGCGCATGCTCGGTTTTATCCAGCAAACCCTTGTACTTTTTCAGATATTTCCAGCGATGCAGCGGCCCCTGAAACTTCCAGCCGATGCCGTAGGAAACCCAATCGCCGATTAAACAGCCAACGAATCCGGCCGCCCACGCAGGGTAAAGACCAATTTGTCCGCTTCCGACCAGCGCCCCAAGGCTGGCCATTAATACCGTGCCCGGCAACAGCAATCCCACGAAGGCCAGCGACTCAAGGAAGGTCACCAGCGCCACAGCGATCAGCGCGTACTCCAGCGATTGCGAAAACAGGTGTTGAATCCAGGCTTCCATAAATATCCTCTGCGGAATATAGAGGCTGGATTGTCCAGAGCATACACATGGTCGTCAAGGCAAGAATTGTAGAACGATGTTGACAAAGTGGTGACAATTTCGCCTGCAGGACACTGTATAAACATCCATGTTATACTCAATGCAATTCATTCTCTGGAGTTCACGTGACCGATCCGCGCGCAGGTTTTCTGCTTACCCGACATTGGCGAGATACGCCGACCGGCAGCGAAGTGGTGCTGTGGCTGGCCACCGACAGCGGCCCGCAGCGGCTGGTGCTGCCTGCCCAGGAATCCGTGGCGTTTGTGCCTGAAGAGTTTCGCACGCCAACCGAAGCGCTGATTCGCGACGAACGTCATACGCGCCTGCAAACGCTGGAGCTGAAGGATTTCCGCCGCCGCCCGGTGTTTGGCCTCTATTGCCGCAGCAATCGCCAGCTGCAAAATCTGGAAAAGCGCCTGCGTGAAAACGGCATTCCGGTGTATGAAGCGGATATTCGGCCACCCGAACGCTATTTGATGGAGCGCTTTATCACCGCGCCGGTGTGGTTTAGCGGTGAAACACGTGGTGACAGCGTGGTCAACGCGCGTCTGAAACCGCATCCTGATTACCGTCCGCAGCTGAAATGGGTATCGCTGGATATCGAAACCACGCAGCACGGTGAGCTCTACTGCATCGGGCTGGAAGGCTGCGGTCAGCGCCAGGTTTACATGCTCGGTCCGCCCAACGGCGATGCCAGCACGCTCGATTTTGAACTGATCTATGTTGATAGCCGCCCGCAGCTGCTTGAGCAGCTCAACGCGTGGTTTGAGCGGCATGAACCGGATGTGATTATTGGCTGGAATGTAGTGCAGTTCGATCTGCGCGTACTGCAGAAACACGCCGATCGCTACGGCATTCCGCTGCGTTTAGGGCGTCAGAAGCAGGCGCTGGAGTGGCGCGAGCACGGCTTCAAACCTGGTGTGTTCTTCGCGCAGGCAACGGGCCGCTTGATTATTGATGGTATCGACGCGCTCAAATCCGCGTTTTGGGATTTCCCGTCATTCAGCCTCGAAGCGGTCTCGCGCCAGCTGCTCGGTGAAGGCAAGGCCATCAATAATCCGTGGGATCGCATGGAAGAGATCAACTGGCGCTTTGCCAACGATAAACCGGCGCTGGCGAAATATAATCTCAAGGATTGTGAGCTGGTGACGCGCATTTTCCAGCACACCGCCATCATGCCGTTCCTGCTGGAACGCGCCACGGTAAATGGTTTAGCGGTGGATCGTCACGGCGGTTCGGTGGCGGCCTTTGGTCATCTCTATATCCCGCGCATGCACCGCGCCGGTTTCGTGGCGCCGAATCTCGGCGAAGTGGCACCTGAAGCCAGCCCCGGCGGCTACGTGATGGATTCGCGGCCCGGCCTGTACGATTCGGTGCTGGTGCTGGATTACAAAAGCCTCTATCCCTCAATTATTCGCACTTTCCTCATCGATCCGGTTGGGCTGGTAGAAGGCCTGGCGCATCCGGATGACGCCGATTCCGTTCCCGGCTTCCGCAACGCGCGCTTTTCCCGCGAAACCCACTGTTTACCGGCGATTGTCGAGCAGATTTGGCAAGGGCGTGAAGCCGCCAAGCGCGACAACAACAAACCGCTGTCGCAGGCGCTGAAAATTATCATGAATGCTTTTTATGGCGTGCTCGGCACCAGCGCCTGCCGCTTCTTCGATCCGCGCCTCGCGTCATCCATCACCTTGCGCGGCCACGCCATCATGCAGCAAACGCGCGAGCTGATTGAAGCGGAAGGCTTTGATGTGATTTACGGCGATACCGATTCCACCTTCGTCTGGCTGAAAGGCGCGCACAGTGAAGCGGAGGCGACGGCGATTGGTCGTCATCTCGCTGAACAGGTTAACGGCTGGTGGCGGCAGCATCTGCATTCGACTTATGGACTGGAGAGCGCGCTGGAGCTGGAGTATGAAACGCACTTCAGCCGTTTCCTGATGCCCACCATTCGCGGTGCCGAACAGGGCAGCAAAAAGCGCTATGCCGGCATGATTCGCAGCGAGGGCGGCGAGCGGCTGGTGTTTAAAGGCCTCGAATCAGTGCGCACCGACTGGACGCCGCTGGCGCAGCAGTTCCAGCAAAATCTGTATGGCCGTATTTTCCGTGGCGAGCAGTGGCAGGATTACATTCGCGAAACGGTGGCGCAGCTGCTGAACGGTGAACTCGACGATCAGCTGGTGTATAAAAAACGCCTGCGGCGCGCGCTGAAAGATTACGAGCGCAATGTGCCGCCACATGTGCGCGCTGCGCGTCTCGCCGATGAGCAAAACCGCAAGCTGCAGCGCCCGCTGCAGTATCAAAACGGTGGCTCGATCCGCTATGTGATGGCCACGGCCGGACCGGAACCGCTCGAGGCGCGTAATACGCCCCTCGACTACGATCATTACGTCACCAAACAGCTGCAGCCGGTGGCTGACGGCATTTTGCCGTTCGTCGGTGACGACTTTGCTACACTCATTACTGGGCAGCTGGGGCTTTTTTGACAGGTGACGAATGCCTTGCCATCCAGTACCATAGCGCCCTTCCTGATTCTCACCGCACTCACAATCTGACCAAACACCCGTTTGGCGGTTGGGTATTGCCTGAGTACAGGTGAACTTCTTTATGGCATGTCAGAGAGTCGAGCAAAAAATATATGGTTTTTACACTGGGTCAGCGCTGGATTAGTGATACGGAAAGTGAACTGGGATTGGGCACGGTGGTCGCGCTCGATACGCGCATGATCACCATGCTTTTTCCGGCAACCGGCGAAAACCGCCTGTATGCCCGAAACGATTCTCCGGTCACTCGTGTGATTTTCAATCCGGGTGACACCATCACCAGCCACGAAGGCTGGCAGATGACCGTCGATGAAGTCCGCAACGAAAACGATTTAATGACTTACATCGGCACGCGTCTCGACACCGAAGAGACCGGCGTCGTCATGCGCGAAGTGATGCTGGACAGCAAGCTGGTGTTCAGCAAGCCGCAGGATCGCCTGTTCGCCGGTCAGCTCGACCGCATGGACCGCTTTGCGCTGCGTTTCCGCGCACGCAAATACCACAGCGAGCAATACCGCCTGCCGATCAGCGGCCTGCGCGGTATGCGCACCAACCTGATTCCGCATCAGCTGCACATCGCCCACGATGTCGGCCGTCGCCACGCCCCGCGTGTGCTGCTGGCGGATGAAGTGGGTTTGGGTAAAACCATTGAAGCCGGGATGATCATCCAGCAACAGCTGCTGGCCGGTCGTGCCGAGCGCGTGCTGATTGTGGTGCCGGAAACGCTGCAACATCAGTGGCTGGTGGAAATGCTGCGTCGCTTTAACCTGCGCTTTGCGCTGTTTGATGACGATCGCTACACCGAAGCGCAGCACGACAGCGACAACGCCTTTGAAACCGAGCAGCTGATTATCTGTTCACTCGATTTTGTGCGCCGTAACAAGCAGCGTCTTGAACTGCTGGCCGATGCCGAGTGGGATCTGCTGGTGGTCGATGAAGCGCACCATCTGGCATGGAGCGAAGACGCACCGAGCCGCGAATATCAGGTTATCGAGCAGCTGGCAGAGAAAACCGCTGGCGTACTGTTGCTGACTGCCACGCCAGAACAGCTGGGCTTAGAGAGCCACTTTGCGCGTCTGCGTCTGCTCGACCCAAATCGTTTCCACGATTTCGGCCAGTTTGTCGAAGAGCAGCAGCATTATCGTCCGGTGGCAGATGCGGTGAGCTCGCTGCTGGCCGACCACGCCATCAGCAAAGATGAGATGAACCTGATTAACGATCTGATCGGTGAACAGGATATCGAGCCGCTGCTGCAAGTGGCGAACAGCGATCGCGATGGCAAAGAAGACGCGCGTAAAGAGCTGGTCTCGATGCTGATGGATCGCCACGGCACCAGCCGCGTGCTGTTCCGTAACACCCGTAACGGCGTGAAGGGCTTCCCGAAACGCGAGCTGCACCAGATTCGTCTGCCGCTGCCGGCGCAGTATCAAACCGCGATTAAAGTCTCCGGCATCATGGGCACGCGCAAAAGCGCAGAAGAGCGCGCGCGTGACATGCTGTATCCCGAGCAGATTTATCAGGAATTTGAAGGCGATAGCGGTACATGGTGGAACTTCGATCCGCGCGTTGAGTGGCTGATGGGTTACCTCACCAGCAACCGCAAAGAGAAAGTGCTGGTGATCTGCGCCAAAGCCGCCACCGCGCTGCAGCTGGAGCAGGTGCTGCGTGAGCGCGAAGGCATCCGTGCCGCCGTGTTCCACGAAGGCTTGTCGATTATCGAACGCGACCGCGCAGCAGCCTTCTTCGCCTCCGAAGAGGATGGCGCGCAGGTGTTGCTGTGTTCCGAAATCGGTTCTGAAGGCCGTAACTTCCAGTTCGCCAGCCGTTTGGTGATGTTCGATTTGCCGTTCAACCCGGATCTGCTGGAGCAGCGTATCGGTCGTCTCGATCGTATCGGCCAGATGCATGACATCCAGATTCTGGTGCCGTGGCTGGAAAAAACCGCGCAGGCGGTGCTGCTGCGCTGGTATCACAAAGGGTTGGATGCGTTTGAACACACCTGCCCAACTGGCCGCGCCATTTATGACAACGAGTACAATCAGCTGATTGAATATCTTGCCGCGCCGGAAAATCCGCAGGGACTCGATGAGTTCATCAGCGCAAGCCGCAAGCAGCACGATGCGCTGAAAGCACAGCTGGAACAGGGACGCGATCGCTTACTGGAACTGAACTCCAACGGCGGTGAAGCCGCTCAGGAGCTGGCAAATGCCATCGGCGAGCAGGACAACGATACCGATCTGGTTAACTTTGCGCTGAACCTGTTCGATATCGTCGGCATCAATCAGGAAGACCGCAGCGATAGCCTGATCGTGCTGACGCCGTCCGATCACATGCTGGTGCCTGATTTCCCTGGCCTGCCGGAAGAGGGTTGCACCGTGACCTTTAACCGCAACCAGGCGCTGTCGCGCGAAGATACCCAGTTTATTACCTGGGAACATCCGCTGATCCTCAACGGCCTCGACCTGATCCTTTCGGGCGATACCGGTAGCTGTGCGCTGTCGCTGCTGAAGAACAAGGCGTTGCCGGTCGGGACGCTGCTGGTCGAGATGATCTATGTGGTTGAAGCGCAAGCGCCGAAAAGCCTGCAGCTCACCCGCTTCCTGCCGCCAACGCCGGTGCGTTTGCTGATGGATCGTGCCGGGAACAATCTGGCGGGCAAAGTAGAGTTTGAAAGCTTTAACCGTCAGCTGAATGCGGTGAATCGCCATACCGGCAGCAAGCTGGTGAATGCGGTGCAGCAAGATGTGCACGAGATTCTGACCCAGGCCGAAAAAGCGATCGTTCCGGAAGCGCAGGCGATTATCGCGGCAGCGAAAGTGGAAGCCGAAGAGAAAATCGGTGCTGAGCTGTCACGTCTCGAAGCGCTGCGCGCGGTTAACCCCAACATCCGTGATGACGAGGTTGAAGCGCTGGAAAGCAATCGCGAACAGGTATTGGAAAGCCTGGGCGATGCAGGCTGGCGTCTCGATGCGCTGCGCCTGATCGTCGTTACGCACCAATAATGTTCAGGACCGCGACATCATGCTGATGGAAGCTTACAACCCGCCGCTCGAACCCTGGCTGCATATTCTGTATCAGGACGAGCACATTATGGTGGTGAATAAACCGAGCGGGTTGCTGTCGGTGCCGGGCCGTCTCGAAGAACACAAGGATAGCGTGATGACGCGCATCCAGCGTGATTTCCCACAGGCGGAATCGGTGCACCGTCTCGATATGGCTACCAGCGGCGTGATCGTCGTGGCACTGAATAAAGCGGCTGAGCGTGAGCTCAAGCGCCAGTTCCGTGAGCGCGAGCCTTCCAAATACTATGTGGCGCGCGTGTGGGGCCATCCGGCAGCAGAAGAGGGTTTGATTGATCTGCCGCTGATTTGTGACTGGCCGAATCGGCCGAAGCAGATGGTGTGTTTCGAAAACGGCAAAGCGGCGCAGACCGAATATCATGTGCTGGAGTATGAAGCCACGAACAGTGCGCGCGTCAAGCTTAAGCCAATTACCGGACGCTCACACCAGCTGCGTGTGCATCTGCTGGCGCTGGGGCATCCGATTCTTGGCGACCGCTTTTATGCACATGATGAGGCGCTGGCGATGGCGCCGCGTTTGCAGTTGCATGCGGAGTCGCTGACGATCACCCATCCGGCGTTTGGCAATAGCATGACGTTCAGGCAGCCGGCGGAATTTTAGGGTTGGAGATGCTGCCCCTCCTCGGTCCGTGCTTGCAGTCCCCCACCTCGGTCCTCCCCCATAAATGGGGGAGGAAGATGTTGCTACATGTTAGTGATGAAGCTGCATGGGGCAGTATCTCCTTCCCCCGCTTGCGGGGGAAGGCCGGGATGGGGGACAGCAATAAAATTATTTGAACCCTTTCTCCTTACGAATCAGATCGTAAGCCGCCTGAATCTCCTGCGCTTTCTGCTTCGCCATCTCCATCATCTCCGGCGGTAATCCTTTCGCCACCAGCTTGTCAGGGTGATGCTCGCTCATCAGCTTACGGTAGGCGCGCTTGATGGTGGTGCCATCATCGCTGCTTTTCACGCCCAGCACGCTGCAGGCATCTTCCAGCGTAGGACCGCGTTGCGCCTGCTGATACGCGCCGCCGCGGGAAGAACCGCCGCCACCAAACTGCTGACCGCCTTCCATCATGCGCAGGAACTGATCGAACTGTGCGCGTGAAATACCCAGCTCTTCGGCAATCACATACAGCACCTGACGTTCGTTGGGATGCAGTGAACCATCGGCGAAAGCGGCCTGGATTTGGATTTCCAGAAACATCCGAATCAAATCAAATCGGCCAAAGCAGGCGCTGCGCAGTTCGCGAAGTTTACTACGCAGCGGATAGTCGCTCTGCTTGCCTTCACGGAACGCACGCTGCGCGGCAGTACGTGCATCGCCATGCAGCTGCATGCGATCCATAAATAAGGAAGCAATCTGGATATCCGCTTCGGTGACGCGCCCTTTTGACTTGGTCAAATGGCCCATCACCTGGAATGTAGTACTGAAAAACAGCGTCTGACGCGCCTGGTTATTGGCGAAATAGCCCTGTCCTTTTACGCTGCGCACTTTGTCAAACATGTGACCAATGATCAGACCCAGTACAATGCCCCAAAAGCCTGCCCCGGAAAATATCCCGAGCGCCAGACCAATTACTTTTCCCCAGTAGCGCATAAACTCCTCAATTCGCCATGCTTGCGGCTGAAAATTGCATTATCATACCTGTCATTTATCTCAGCGCCTAACGGCAACGCGGACAGACAAGGATTAACACTGGCGCAACGCCGGGCAGTAAGTTAGTCTCTGACCGGATTGTCGGCATGATGCCAGTTTTCATGGAATTATCGAAACCGCGTATGAAAAAACGTATACCTACCTTGCTGGCTACCATGATTGGTGCAGCGCTTTATAGCCAGTCATCACTCGCCGACGATCTGATGTCGCAGTGCATGCTGGGCGTGCCGAGTTACAACCGCCCGCTGGTCAATGGCGACACCAACTCGCTGCCGGTCACCATCCATTCTGATTCCGCCAAAGGCAACTATCCGGATGATGCGGTGTTCACCGGTAACGTCGATGTACAGCAAGGCAATAGCCGCCTGCGTTCCGACGAAGTGCAGCTGCATCAACGTCAGCAGGAAGGCCAAACCACGCCGGTTCGTACCGTGGATGCGCTGGGTAATGTGCACTATGACGACAATCAGGTCATCCTCAAAGGTCCGAAAGCCTGGTCAAATCTGAACACCAAAGACACCAACGTGTGGAACGGTGATTATCAGATGGTTGGCCGTCAGGGCCGCGGCGATGCCGATCAGATGAAACTGCGCGGTAACAATCGCTATACCATTCTGGAAAACGGCAGCTTTACCTCCTGTTTGCCGGGTTCCAACAGCTGGAGCGTGGTCGGTTCCGAAGTGATCCAGGACCGCGAGGAAGAAGTCGCGGAAATCTGGAACGCCCGCTTTAAGCTCGGCAATGTGCCGGTCTTTTACAGCCCTTATTTACAGCTACCGATTGGCGATCGCCGCCGCTCCGGGTTCCTGATCCCGAATGCGAAATACGGCAGTAATAACGGCTTCGAGTTCATGCTGCCGTATTACTGGAACATCGCGCCGCAGGCCGATGCCACCATCACGCCGCACTATATGGAAAAACGGGGTCTGCAGCTGCAGAACGAATTCCGCTATTTGACAGTGTTTGGTGCTGGCTTGATGGAGCTGGACTATCTGCAGTCAGATAAGCAGTACGACAACGATAAAGCGGTACGCGGTATTGCGCAGGACGATAGCTCCGATCGCTGGCTATTCTACTGGCGCCATTCGGGTGTATACGACCAGCACTGGCGCTTTAGCGCTGACTACACCAAGGTAAGCGATCCCTACTACTTTAACGATCTTGAGTCGAAGTACTACAGCTCCACCGATGGTTACGCCACGCAGAAATTCAGCCTTGGCTACGCAGATACCAACTGGGACGCGACGCTGTCGACCAAAGACTTCCAGGTGTTTGGTAACACCAGCAACAGCAACGTCTATCGTGCGATGCCGCAGCTCGATCTGAACTTCTATCAGAACGATATGGGACCGTTTGATGGTCGAATCTTTGCGCAGGCGGTGAAATTTACCAACGTGAATAGCCAGATGCCTGAAACCACGCGTCTGCATGTTGAGCCAACGTTGAATTTGCCGCTGTCAAACGGCTGGGCGAGTCTCGATACCGAAGCGAAATTCCTGGCAACCCATTACCAGCAGGATGACGTTGAGTATTACAACACCTCGATTAATACCACTCGTGATAATCAGCTGAAAAACTCGGTCAACCGTACGCTGCCACAGTTCAAAGTGGATGGCCGCCTGGTGTTTGATCGCGATATGGACTGGGAACCAGGCTATACGCAGACGCTGGAACCGCGCGTTCAGTACCTTTACGTCCCCTATCGTAACCAGAGCAATATCTATCCGTACGACTCGACGTTGCTGCAAACCGACTACACCGGCCTGTTCCGCGATCGTACTTACAGCGGCCTGGATCGTATCGCTTCAGCTAACGAAGTGGCGACCGGCGTGACCACGCGTATTTATGATAACGATCTGGTTGAACGTTTTAACGTTTCTGTGGGTCAAATCTACTCGTTTACTCCGTCTCGCACCGGCGTAAACCAGACGAACCAGGAAGATGACACCGGCAGCCTGGTTTGGGCCGGCGACACGTACTGGAAAATCAGCGATCGCTGGGGCGCGCGTGGTGGTCTGCAATATGACACCCGCCTCGACAACGTCGCGCAGGGCAATGCAGTAGTTGAGTATCGTCAGGATGCCGATCGTATGGTGCAGCTGAGCTATCGCTACAGCAGCCCGGAATACGTGGCGCAGGCGCTGAATAACTCTAACCTGGTGACTGACCCGATCTACAAAAATGGGATTTCACAGGTGGGCGCCACTGCTAGCTGGCCAATTGCGGATGCCTGGTCACTGGTGGGCGGTTATTACTACGATACGCGCAATAGTCGCCCGGCTGAACAGCTGGTCGGCCTGCAGTACAGCTCGTGCTGCTATGCCATTCGTCTGGGTTACGAACGCAAGATCAACGGTTGGGAAAACAACGACAGTAAGTATGACAACCAAATCTCATTCAACATTGAGCTGC
This sequence comes from Pantoea sp. DY-15, assembly GCF_019795935.1. Classification (NCBI taxonomy): domain Bacteria; kingdom Pseudomonadati; phylum Pseudomonadota; class Gammaproteobacteria; order Enterobacterales; family Erwiniaceae; genus Pantoea; species Pantoea sp. DY-15. Next base: position 430,912 of record NZ_JAIMIF010000004.1, on the reverse strand, counting down.
GTGGTCTGAGTTCCAACTATGGCTTAGGCACCAATGAAATGCTGCGTCAGGGCATCATCCCTTACCAGCGCGCTTTCTGATGTTGTGATGTTTGACAGGCTCTCCCGCAGTGCGGAAACAACAATGGATAAAGTATGAAGAACTGGAGAATGCTGATTCTTGGTGTAGCGATTACCGCTAACACTGCGTTCGCAGCCCCACAAGTGGTTGATAAAGTTGCCGCAGTCGTGAACAACGGCGTGGTACTGGAAAGTGACGTTGATAACATGATGCGCACCGTGAAATCACAGGCGCAGCAGGCAAACCAGCAACTCCCTGATGACAAAACCTTGCGTCATCAGATCCTTGAACGCCAGGTCATGGATGCCATCATTCTGCAAATGGGTGAAAGAGCGGGCGTACAGATCACCGATCAGCAGCTGGATCAGGCAATTCAGAACATTGCCGCCCAAAACCGCATGAGCCTCGATCAGCTGCGTAGCCGTCTGGCCTATGACGGTATGAACTACAACGATTACCGTGCGCAGATCCGCAAAGAGATGCTGATTTCAGAAGTGCGTAACAACGAAGTGCGTCGCCGCGTCACTATACTGCCGCAGGAAGTGGATACGCTGGCTACGCAGGTGGGTGCGCAGAACACGCAAGGTACTGAGCTTAACATCAGCCAGATTCTGCTGCCGCTGTCAGAAAATCCGACGCAGCAGCAGGTTGACGACCAGGAAACGCTGGCGCGCCAACTGGTTGCTCAGCTGAAAGGCGGCGCTGACTTCGGCAAGCTGGCCGTAACTTACTCAGCCGATCCGCAGGCGCTGAAAGGCGGCAACATGGGTTGGGGCAAAATTGAAGAGCTGCCAACGCTGTTCTCGCAGGCGCTGAGCACCGCGAAGAAAGGCGATATCGTCGGTCCAATCCGTTCAGGTGTTGGTTTCCACATCCTTAAGGTGAACGACCTGCGTGGCGAAAGCAAAAGCATCTCTGTGACTGAAGTGCATGCGCGTCACATTCTGCTGAAGCCGTCACCGATCCTGACCGACGCTCAGGCGCAGGCCAAAATCGAACAGATCGCAGCGGATATTAAAAGTGGTAAAACCACCTTCGCCGCAGCGGCCAAACAGTTCTCCGACGATCCGGGTTCGGCTAACCAGGGCGGCGATCTCGGCTGGGCATCTCCAGAGATTTACGATCCAGCATTCCGCGATGCATTGCTGAAGTTGCAGAAAGGCCAGGTCAGCCAGCCGGTTCACTCCTCATTTGGCTGGCACTTGATTCAGTTACTGGATACGCGTCAGGTTGATAAGACCGATGCCGCGCAGAAAGAGCGCGCCTATCGCATGCTGTTCAACCGTAAATTCGCGGAAGAGGCGCAAACCTGGATGCAGGAACAGCGCGCCAGTGCTTACGTGAAAATTCTGGATAACAATGGTCAGTAATTATCGTGTGGTGATCACGCCCGGCGAACCCGCCGGGATTGGTCCCGACCTCACCCTGCAACTGGCGCAGCAAAACTGGCCGGTTGAATTGGTGGTCTGCTGCGACGGCGAGCTTTTGCGCCGTCGCGCTGCTTTATTGGGTTTGCCGCTGACGCTACGTGATTATCAACCTGCAGCGGCTCAACCGCAGCAGGCCGGCACGCTAACGTTGCTTCAGGTTGATACCGCTCAACCGGTGACCGCCGGAGAACTCTGCGTCGCCAACAGTCACTACGTACTGGAAACCCTGACGCGCGCCTGTGACGGTTGTCTGAACGGCGAATTTGCCGCGCTGATTACCGGTCCGGTGCACAAAGGCGTGATCAACGATGCGGGCATTCCGTTTACCGGTCATACCGAGTTTTTTGCCGATCGCGCCGGTGGCGATTTAGTGGTGATGATGCTGGCAACGGAAGAGTTGCGCGTGGCATTGGCCACTACACATCTGCCGCTGAAAGATGTTTCTGCCGCGATTACCCGCGACACGCTGCATGAAGTGATCACCATTCTGCATCGCGATCTGCAGCAGAAGTTTGGTTTACCGAATCCCCATATCTTCGTCTGCGGCCTTAATCCGCATGCCGGCGAAAGCGGCCATATGGGCCGCGAAGAGATTGATACCATCATTCCGGCCCTCAACGAACTGCGCCAGCAAGGCATCCAACTTACCGGACCTCTGCCAGCCGATACGCTGTTCCAGCCGAAATACCTGCAACATGCCGATGCAGTTCTGGCGATGTATCACGACCAGGGCTTGCCGGTGCTGAAATTTCAGGGGTTTGGCCGCGCGGTGAATATCACACTTGGCCTGCCCTTTATCCGGACTTCTGTCGATCACGGCACCGCGCTTGAATTAGCCGGTCTCGGTCAGGCAGAACCGGGCAGCTTTATCACGGCGCTTAATCTCGCCATCACTATGATCAAGAGCAGTAATGAATAATCGCGTCCATCAGGGGCATTACGCCCGTAAACGTTTCGGGCAGAACTTCCTGAACGATCAGTACATTATCGATAGCATTGTCTCCGCCATTCACCCGCAAAAAGGTGAAGCTATCGTGGAAATCGGCCCCGGCTTGGGTGCATTAACCGAGCCGGTAGGCGAACGTCTGGATGAGCTGACCGTGGTCGAGCTGGACCGCGACCTTGCTGCGCGTCTGCAAACGCACCCGTTCCTCGGTCCTAAGCTGACCATTTTCCAGCAGGATGCGATGACCTTTGATTTCTCTGCGCTGGCGCAAGAGAAAGGCCAGCCGCTGCGCGTGTTCGGCAACCTACCGTACAACATCTCGACGCCGCTGATGTTCCACCTTTTCAGCTATACTGGTTCGATTAAAGATATGCACTTCATGCTGCAGAAAGAAGTGGTGAATCGTTTAGTCGCCGGTCCGGGCAGCAAAGCTTATGGTCGTTTGAGCGTGATGGCGCAGTACTATTGCCAGGTTATTCCTGTGCTGGAGGTGCCACCAGAATCCTTCACGCCGGCACCGAAAGTGGAATCGGCCGTGGTGCGTTTAGTGCCGTACATGCAGCCACAGTATCCGGTCAGCGATATTCGTCTGCTGAGCCGTATCACCACGGAAGCCTTTGGTAAACGCCGTAAAACGCTGCGCAACAGCCTTGCTCATATGTTTGCGGCTGGTGCGCTGGATCAATTAGAAATCGATGCCTCGCTGCGTGCAGAGAACGTCTCTGTGGCGCAATATTGCCAACTGGCAAACTGGTTGAGCAAGCATCAGGCAGAAACTCCGGAGAGTTGAGTGCATGAGTGATTTGGCCCGCGTCTGTATCCATGTGCATAGTCAGTATGTGGAGTCGCAATCCTTGCCCGACGAGGATCGCTACGTGTTTGCCTACACCATCACCATTCGCAATTTGGGGCGCAGCAACGTCCAGCTGCGTAGCCGCTATTGGCTGATCACCAACGGCAACGGTCGCGAGACTGAAGTGCAAGGTGAAGGCGTGGTCGGCGAACAGCCGCACATTGCGGCCGGCGGCGAGTATCAGTACACCAGCGGCGCGATTCTGGAAACGCCGATGGGCACCATGCAAGGCCACTATGTGATGATCGACGATGCGGGCGAAGAGTTCCACGTCGAGATTCCGGTGTTCCGACTCGCGGTGCAAACCCACATTCACTAATCCTCCTCCGCCCGGCCCGTCCGGGCGGCGCGTTTTAATCGGACTGACAATGAGTACATACCTGATTGGCGATGTTCATGGCTGTTATGACGAGCTTCGTGCGCTGTTGGCGCAGGTTGACTTCGATCCGCAGCAGGACACCTTATGGCTTACCGGCGATTTGGTGGCGCGCGGCCCCGGTTCGCTCGATGTGCTGCGCTATGTAAAATCGCTGGGAAATTGCGTGCGCCTGGTGCTGGGTAATCATGACCTGCATTTGCTGGCGGTGTATGCCGGTATCAGCCGCAACAAGCCGAAAGATCGCCTGACGCCGCTGCTGGAAGCCGATGATGCCGATGAGTTGATCAACTGGTTACGTCGTCAGCCGCTGTTGCAGGTAGATGAAGAGAAGAAGCTGTTGATGGCGCATGCGGGCATTACGCCGCAATGGGATTTAGAGACGGCGCAGCTGTGCGCGCGTGAAGTGGAAGCGGTGCTCTCCAGCGACAGCTATCCGCTGTTTCTGGATGCGATGTATGGCGACATGCCAAACAACTGGACGCCGGAACTCAGCGGTCTGGCGCGACTGCGCTTTAGCACTAATGCGCTGACGCGCATGCGCTTCTGCTTCCCGAACGGCCAGCTGGATATGATCTGCAAAGAGTCGCCTGAATCAGCGCCGCCGCCGCTCAAGCCGTGGTTTAAGGTGCCGGGCAAAATCGACAGCGACTATACGCAGATCTTTGGTCACTGGGCATCGCTGGAAGGTAAAGGCACACCGGAACATGTGATTGGTCTGGATACCGGCTGCTGCTGGGGTGGAACATTGACGCTGCTGCATTGGGAAACCAAACAGTATTACGTACAGGCATCCAATCGCGAACAGGCGATGGCCGAAAGCGCGGTGAGTGCGCATCCACCGTTAAGTGATACGCCGTAAATAAAAAACCCCGCATAAGCGGGGTTTTTTATGGTTCGCCATCACTGGCAACGTTACGTGCGGCGATCAAGGATCTCGAAGCAGTAGCTGTGCGAGTTCTGCTCATCGGCGTCATGAAATTCGCTGAAGGTTGACTGCCACTCGTCCGGTTCGTAATCCGGGAACTGCGTATCCCCTTCCACTTCCGCATCGATATGGGTCAGGTAGAGGCGATCCGCGCGAGCCAGCATCTGCTCGTAAACGCGTCCACCACCAATCACCATCATCTCTTCGACATCACCCGCCGCTTTTACCGCCTCTTCCAGCGATGTCACCCAGGTGACGCCTTCGTGGTTGCCCGGCTGGCTGCTGACCACAATGTTCAGGCGTCCAGGAAGCGGGCGGCCTATCGATTCAAAGGTCAGACGACCCATAATCACCGGCTTATTCAAGGTATTACGTTTAAACCATGCCAAATCTGCTGGCAGGTTCCATGGCATGGCGTTTTCCATACCAATAATGCGATCCGCTGCCAGTGCCGCGATCAGACTAATCATGTTAAAAGACCTACTGGAAAAAATTGGCGCCATCATACGTAAAGGCGAAACTTTCGTCGATAGGCCGCCCCCGCTATTTGCGTAAAGCTCCGATGCCACCGCACTTTTGTTATTGGACAGAGTTTTACACCGACTTTCCCGGCAATTGCGGGGCGAGGAGCCAGAAATTGCTGACGAGGCGGCACAACTCCGCGCGAAACGTCGCGTTATTGGTATCGCAGTGTAAAGAAAAGCGCACTCTGTGCAAAAAAAGAAAACGGCTCCCGCAGGAGCCGTTGAAACGCTTTAGAAATCGTAGCGTAGACGCACCAGATTCACGTTGCCCAGTGACTTGTCGGTGCTGGAGGTGATGACATATTCGTAGTCGACACGGAAGCCGTAATCCAGCTGCGCACTCACGCCAACGCCGTTATCAATGCGCTTGTAGTCACGTCCGTTGACGAATTCCAGACGGTCGCCCATGAAGTAAGGCTGAATAGATTTCACCGCATACTGGCCAATTGGGAATTTGTAGCCGGCAAAGTATTCGATGCCCCACGCGTCATCCGCGAAGTAATTGTTAACGGTATTACGTTTGGTTGGGGAGAAGTTCTCATACCAACCCGCTCCGGCTGACAGCGTCCAGTTATCCGGCGTCCAGCTCAGAGCGGTACCGTAGATATTCTGGTCATAGCGTTTGCTGTCGCCATTGCCTGGATTGCGGATATCGGCGCGGGTGTAGTTCCACGCAGTGCCCCATGCCAGGTCTTTGGTGATGTGATAGTTCACACCCAGCGAGCCGCCGCCTTTACGCTTATAGCGCAGGCCGTTACCTGGCAGGAACTCATTATCTTCAAACAGGTACGACGCATACACATCCGCATCGCCGAAGGTATTTTTGTACTTCAGCATTTTGCGCGAACGGTAAGAACCATCGTAATCACCATTGATGCCATTGCCCGGCGCCTGCGCCAGCATGTCGTAATCCCAGATATCGGTCTTCGCTCCTACGACATCGTAGTAAACGCTGTTCTGCTGACCAAAGTAGAGCTCACCCAAGGTGGCGCTTTTGAAGCCAGTATAAAGTTGGCGGCGCGAGGTGTTATTCGCACCATCTGCATGATGATTGTCCCAACCCCACCAGGCCGGGAAGTTAACGCCCAGCTCGTAGTAACCGACCCAGCTTACGTCGTCGAACAGGTAATAATTGGCGCTGAAGCGGAAGCGTGAGCCGCCGTCGTAGCCATTACGTTTGTACGATTTGTCGTTTACGCCATTCTGATGTTGGAACTGCGGACGAATACTGCCGCCCACTTTGAAGTCGAGACGGCTTAGCGCATCGCCCGCCTGTGGATCCTGCTTGAGTAAAGTAATTTCCGCCTGGCTGGCGAGTGGCGCCGCTGCGAGTAACGCAGCAATAGCGCTGAGAGTGAAAGCACGCATTTGCATTTTTTATATCCCAGTTAAGGTGAGCGCTCTATTAGTGAGCGAGCGAAATAGTACGGTGCGCTAACTGGGATCTTATTTATAATTTTGTGCGGATATTCCGAGGTGTAACGCTTTCCGCATCAACTGATAAAACATATGTCAAATCAATAGGATTTTTACAGATAAGGAAATGCGGGCATTGGTAAAAGGATAAAAAAACGGCCCCCGCAGGAGCCGTTAATGGGTAGCCAATTGGAATCAGCCTTTAATTTGCGCGTGCATTTCCTGCACCGAAATTACCTGCTCCGTTGGATCCGCGTTCAGCGCCATCGCTGTGGCAAAACCGCCGTTCAGCGTGGTGTCGTAATGCACTTTGTACTGTAGCGCGCTACGACGAATCAGCTTGGAGTCTTCAATCGCCTGACGTCCCGCCGTGGTGTTGACGATGTAGGTATATTCGCCATTCTTCAGGCGATCCTGAATGTGCGGACGACCTTCATGCACCTTGTTCACCAGACGTGGATTGATGCCCGCTTCGCCCAGCACCACTGCGGTACCGTGTGTCGCATCCAGCTCGAAACCAAACTTCTGCAGTTTTGCCGCCAGGTCGACGATACGTTTCTTATCGCCTTCACGCACTGACAGCAACGCGCGACCGGTTTTCTTCATGTTGCTCTGCGCACCCAGCATCGCTTTGGCGAAGGCTTCAGCGAAGGTGCGACCGACGCCCATCACTTCACCGGTAGAGCGCATCTCTGGGCCGAGGATTGGGTCAACGCCTGGGAACTTGTTGAACGGCAGCACCACTTCTTTCACCGAGTAATACGGTGGAATTACTTCTTTGGTGACGCCCTGTTCAGCCAGCGTTTTACCTGCCATCACGCGCGCGGCAACCTTCGCCAGCGCCACGCCAGTGGCTTTCGACACGAACGGCACGGTACGCGCGGCACGTGGATTCACCTCAATCAGGTAAACTTCATTGTCCTTCACCGCGAACTGCACGTTCATCAGGCCACGTACGTTCAGCTCGAAGGCCAGTTTTTCCACCTGCTGACGCATCACGTTCTGGATTTCAGTGCTCAGCGTGTAGGCCGGCAGTGAACACGCGGAGTCACCGGAGTGCACGCCCGCCTGCTCGATGTGCTCCATGATGCCGCCAATCAGTACGCGCTCGCCGTCGCAAATCGCATCAACATCCACCTCAACCGCATCATCGAGGAAGCGATCCAGCAGCACTGGCGCATCGTTAGAGACCGACACCGCCGTCTGGAAGTAACGCTTCAGGTCGATTTCGTCGTAAACGATCTCCATCGCGCGGCCGCCCAGCACATAAGAAGGACGCACCACCAGCGGATAACCGATCCCAGCTGCTTTCTCAACGGCCTGTTCCAGCGTGGCAACGGTGGCGTTAGCCGGCTGCTTCAGGCTCAGGCGATCAACCGCCTGCTGGAAACGCTCACGGTCTTCTGCACGGTCAATCGAGTCCGGGCTGGTACCAATCACCGGCACGCCAGCCGCTTCCAGCGCGCGTGCCAGTTTCAGCGGCGTCTGGCCGCCGTACTGTACGATGACGCCTTTCGGCTTCTCGATACGCACGATTTCCAGCACATCTTCCAGCGTGACCGGCTCGAAGTAGAGGCGATCCGAGGTGTCGTAGTCGGTTGAGACGGTTTCCGGGTTACAGTTGACCATGATGGTCTCGTAACCGTCTTCACGCAGCGCCAGCGCCGCATGCACGCAGCAGTAATCAAACTCGATGCCCTGGCCGATACGGTTTGGACCGCCGCCCAGAATCATGATTTTTTCACGATCCTGGTTTGGATTGGCTTCGCACTCTTCCTCGTAGGTTGAGTACATATAGGCGGTGTCGGTGGCGAATTCAGCCGCGCAGGTATCAACGCGTTTATAAACCGGATGCAGGTTAAATTGCTGACGCAGCTTACGGATTTCGCCTTCAGATACGCCCGCCAGCGCGGCCAGACGGACATCAGCAAAGCCTTTACGCTTCAGCGCGCGCAGGAACTCCGCGTTCAGCGAGTTCACACCTTCGCGTTCAACCTGCTCTTCCAGACGCACCAGCTCTTCAATCTGCACCAGGAACCAGCGATCAATGTTGGTGAGGTTGAACACACCATCAACTGACATGCCGGCGCGGAACGCATCGGCGATGTACCAGATACGGTCAGAACCGGCATCTTTCAGTTCGCGGCGAATGCGCGTTAACGCTTCTGGATCGTCGAGGCTGACTTTCGGGTCGAAACCGTTGGCACCGACTTCCAGACCGCGCAGCGCTTTTTGCATCGATTCCTGGAACGTGCGGCCAATCGCCATCACTTCACCGACCGATTTCATCTGCGTGGTCAGACGATCGTTGGCACCGGCGAACTTCTCGAAGTTGAAGCGAGGAATCTTGGTAACGACGTAGTCGATAGAGGGTTCGAACGACGCAGGCGTTAAGCCGCCGGTGATGTCGTTCATCAGCTCATCAAGGGTAAAGCCCACCGCCAGTTTCGCCGCCACTTTGGCAATCGGGAAGCCGGTCGCTTTTGAAGCCAGCGCTGACGAACGCGATACGCGCGGGTTCATTTCGATGACGATCATACGGCCATCTTTCGGGTTCACCGAGAACTGGACGTTCGAACCACCGGTTTCGACACCGATTTCACGCAGTACCGCCAGCGAGGCGTTACGCATGATTTGATACTCTTTGTCGGTCAGAGTTTGCGCGGGCGCCACGGTGATAGAGTCACCGGTGTGGATGCCCATTGCATCGAAGTTTTCGATCGAGCAGACGATGATGCAGTTGTCGTTTTTATCACGTACCACTTCCATCTCGTACTCTTTCCAGCCAATCAGCGACTCATCAATCAGCAGCTCATTGGTTGGCGACAAGTCCAGACCGCGTTCGCAAATCTCTTCGAACTCTTCGCGGTTATAGGCGATACCGCCGCCGGTGCCGCCCATCGTAAAGGAAGGGCGGATGATGCACGGGAAGCCAACGTCTTCGGCCACCGCCAGCGCTTCTTCCATGGTATGCGCGATACCGGAACGAGCGGTGCCCAGACCAATGCTCTTCATCGCCACGTCGAAGCGACGACGATCTTCGGCTTTATCAATGGCATCGGCAGTTGCACCAATCATGGTGACGCCGAACTCAGCCAGCACGCCCTGACGCTCCAGCTCCAGCGCACAGTTCAGCGCTGTCTGGCCGCCCATGGTTGGCAGCACCGCATCCGGACGCTCTTTTTCGATAATCTTGCGTACCACTTCCCAGTGAATCGGCTCGATGTAAGTCGCATCGGCCATTTCCGGGTCGGTCATAATAGTTGCCGGGTTCGAGTTCACCAGAATGACGCGGTAGCCCTCTTCACGCAGCGCTTTACACGCCTGCGCACCGGAGTAGTCAAATTCACATGCCTGGCCGATAACGATCGGGCCAGCACCAAGAATCAGGATGGATTTTATGTCTGTACGTTTTGGCATCGTGGGCTCCTGATTACTTCGCGTTAGAACGGTATGCTTTGATCAATTCGATAAAGTGATCGAACAGTGGCGCCGCATCGTGCGGGCCTGGGCTCGCTTCCGGGTGTCCCTGGAAGCTGAAGGCCGGTTTGTCAGTGCGATGAATGCCCTGCACGGTTTGGTCGAACAGCGACACATGCGTCACGCGCAGATTGGCCGGTAATTGGCTGTCATCAACCGCAAAACCGTGGTTCTGTGCGGTGATCATCACGGTGTTGTTATCAAGATCTTTTACCGGATGGTTGCCGCCGTGGTGGCCGAGTTTCATCTTGATGGTTTTGGCACCGCTCGCCAGCGCTAACAGCTGATGGCCAAGGCAGATACCGAATACCGGAACATCGGTTTTCAGGAACGCCTGAATGGCGTTAATGGCGTAGTCGCATGGCTCCGGGTCGCCAGGACCGTTCGACAGAAAAATACCGTCTGGATTAAGTGCCAGAACCTCTTCCGCCGGAGTTTGCGCCGGCACGACCGTCAGGCGGCAGCCGCGATCCACCAGCATGCGCAGGATGTTGCGCTTGGCGCCGTAATCGTACGCCACCACATGGAACGGCAGCTCTTCCGCCGTTTTCTGCTCCGGCAGGTCACCTTCCAGTGTCCAGCTGCCCTGCTGCCACGCGTAGGTTTCCGCGGTGGTCACCTCTTTCGCCAGATCCATGCCTTTCAAGCCTGGGAACGCCTGCGCTTTCTGCAGCGCCAGTGCGGCATCCGGACTATCACCCGCAATAATGCAGCCGCTCTGTGCACCCTTCTCGCGCAGCAAACGGGTCAGTTTGCGCGTGTCGATATCGGCGATGCCAACGATGTTATTGCGCTGCAGGTAAGCTGCCAGACTTTCTTCACTGCGGAAGTTGCTGGTAATCAGCGGCAGATCGCGAATAACGAGGCCTTGAGCATGGATTTGGCTGGATTCTTCATCGGCGGCGTTAACGCCAACATTGCCGATATGGGGATAAGTGAGGGTAACGATTTGGCGGGAATAGGAAGGATCAGTGAGGATTTCTTGATAACCGGTCATTGAAGTGTTGAAAACAACTTCCCCCACTGCCGACCCCGTAGCCCCGATGGCCCGACCGTGGAATTGGGTTCCGTCTTCCAGAACCAAGAGCGCTGACTTAATCAAAACATCCTCCAGGGAATAAACAGTCACAATATTTGCATATTAATTCAAAAGCAGTACCAGAATCAATGCAAAACCCGCCTGAGTACTCGAATTTTGGCAAATTGCGCGCATTCTAATGATCGCCCCGCACCTTGTCTACAACATGTGGTTATTTTTTTGTATATTTCGGGCAACTGAATGTTAAAAACGGTGAAAGGCGATAAAATAGTGGGATAACTCGGAAAAATAATCGGTTGCCTGACGGCGATAATGGCAAACTGGTGCTGGCACGCATAAATTTTTGACCAAACGGTCAAAATTAGCCATCGCAAGCCTGATAATTATACATTAACTACGATAAATAAGCACTTCGAACCCATAGTATAGCAAAGCTGTCATTTATAGATAAAATAAAGGGCAATGATTACATTGCCCTCGTCAATCAATGTCTTACCGATTGAAATAACCACATCACGATGGTTCACAACACTCACAACATCGATAAATCCAGCACATCACGCATATCATAAAGGCCAGATTTCTTGTTCTTTAACCAGCTTGCCGCTTTAACTGCACCATTTGCAAAGGTCATACGGTTGGAAGCCTTGTGGCTAATCTCTACGCGCTCACCAATATCTGCAAACATAGCGGTGTGTTCACCGACGATATCACCAGCGCGCACGGTAGCAAATCCGATGGTTTGCGCTTTACGCTCACCGGTATGACCTTCACGGGCATACACCGCGTGTTCATCCAGATTCCACTTCATGGCATCGGCAATCGCTTCGCCCATCGCCAGCGCAGTGCCTGATGGTGCATCAACTTTGTGACGATGGTGCGCTTCTACAATTTCAATGTCCGCGTAGTCGCCCATCACCTTCGCCGCCTGTTGCAGCAGATTCAGCACCAGATTGACGCCCACGCTGAAGTTGGCGGCAAACACGATGCCTATCTCTTCGGCGGCCGCGCGAATCGCCGCTTTGCCTGCTTCATCAAAACCGGTGGTACCGATTACCATCGCTTTGTTGTGCTGGCGGCAAAACGCCAGATACTCCAGCGTGCCTTCCGGACGGGTGAAATCGATCAGGACATCGAAGTCGTTAACCACCTTTTGCAGGTCGTCAGAGACGATCACGCCCGTTTTGCCGATGCCCGCCAGTTCGCCAGCATCTACGCCCAGCAATGACGAACCGCTACGCGCCAGTGCTGCGCCAAGCGCAACACCTTCCGCCTGCTGTACGGCCTGAATCAAATTGCGTCCCATGCGACCCGGCGCACCAACGATAGCAATGCAGATTTCACTCATAATTATTCATTCCTGATACAAATCTATGCATGTAAAGCGTAAACAGGTTAACGGTCAGATAACAGTCACGCCACAATAATAAAGGGATATAAGAATTTTATGCCAGCCGCGAAACATTATCAGTAAAAGCAATCCCGCATGCTGGAAGCAGGATTTTCTACAGCGACAGGCAAAGAAAAGGCCGAACAATGTCGGCCTGATTTTACTGCGGTGTAAACCGCTTACTGCACGATTCGCACGTCGACGCGCAGCTCTTTTGGTACTTCAAACACGATGTTCTCTTCACGGCCAATCAGCTCAATCGCCGCTTCACCGCCGAGCTCACGCAGACGTTGAATCACCTGTTGCACCAGAATATCAGGAGCAGAAGCGCCCGCGGTGACGCCGATGACCTGCTTGTCTTTGACCCACTCTTCCTGGATGTCATCAGCCGAATCAATCAGCTTCGCCAGCTTACCAGCACGCTGCGCCAGTTCGGCCAGACGGTTCGAGTTAGAAGAGTTTTTCGATCCCACTACCAGCACCACTTCAGCATCACGCGCTAAGACGCGTACCGCTTCCTGACGGTTGGTGGTGGCGTAGCAGATGTCATCCTTACGTGGACCGATAATCGCCGGGAAGCGCTGACGCAGTGCATCAATCACGTCCGAAGTATCATCGACTGAAAGTGTGGTCTGCGTCATAAAGCACAGGTTGCTCTCATCTTTGACGTTCAGCTTGAACACATCTTCCGGCGATTCCACCAGATACATGCCGCCGTTAGGATTGCTGTACTGGCCCATGGTGCCTTCCACTTCCGGATGCCCCGCGTGACCAATCAGAATCGCTTCAACACCTTTACGGCTAGCGCGCGCCACTTCCATATGCACTTTGGTCACCAGCGGACAGGTCGCATCAAACAGCATGGTGAGGTTACGCGCTTTGGCTTCGGCGCGAACCGCTTGCGATACGCCGTGCGCGGAGAAGATCAGAATGGCGTTATCCGGCACTTCAGCGATCTCTTCAATGAAGATCGCCCCACGTTCGCGCAAGCTGCTCACCACGTAGCGGTTATGCACCACTTCGTGACGCACGTAGATGGGCGCGCCATACATCTCCAGCGCGCGCTCAACGATGCTGATGGCGCGATCAACGCCTGCGCAGAAACCGCGTGGGTTAGCTAACAGGATTTGCATCGTTGGCCTCCAGCGCCGGATCAATCTCCAGCACTTCAATGTCAAACTGAATGCGCTGGCCCGCCAGCGGATGGTTGAAGTCTACGGTGATCGAGTCACCGGACACTTCACGAATCACGCCAGGCATTTCGCTGCCGCCGCGGCCGCTGAACAGCATGATGGCACCCACTTCCGGCTCGCCCGCATCGTTAAAGTCACGACGTGAGAAGTACTGAACCAGATCCGGGCTGGTGCCGCCAAACGCATCTTCCGGCTCCAGCGTAAATGCGTGCTTGTCGCCCACTTTACGTCCGAGTAGCTGCTGTTCCAGCGCGCCCGACAGGCTGCCATCACCCAGACGGAACAGCGCAGGTTTGCCGTTGGCGCGCGTGGATTCGGCCGTCGAGCCATCCTCCAGCTTCAGCGTAAAATGCACCAGCAACGCGCTATCGCGCTGAACTAAGTCTGTCATCAGTTACCCTTTCTGTTTAGCCGGTTTGCCGTTCGGGCTGAGAAAACCTTCCAGCACCACCAGCGCCGCGCCGATGCAGATGGCACAGTCGGCGATGTTAAAGGTCGCGAAGTGCCAGTCACCGACATAAAAGTCGATAAAATCGACCACAAAGCCGTGATATGAACGGTCAAACAGGTTACCCAACGCCCCGCCGATAATCAGCGCGTAGGCAATATTGGTTAATTTGTTGCTGGCAGCGTTGCGATACATCATCACCAACAGCGCCACCACGATAGCAATGGCGATGCCGGCGAAGAACCAGCGCTGCCAGCCGCCTTTGTCGGCCAGGAAGCTGAACGCCGCGCCATAATTATGTGCGTAGAACAGGTTCAGGAACGGCATCAGCGGCTGCGTTTCATGCAGCATCATGTTGTTGATTACCCACATCTTGCTGCCAAAATCGATGGCAATCACCACTAGCACCAGCCAAAGCCAGCGCAAACCGGTTGAAGAGAGCGCTTTACTCATCAGGCAAATTTCCGTTGTTCGCCATTGCCGGCGACGTTGGTGTAGCAACGACCACACACCGCAGCATGCTCCGGATTCTGGCCAACGTCAGTAGTGTAATGCCAGCAGCGCGGACATTTCTCGCCTTCTGCTTTGTGCAGCGCGATTTTCAGACCTTTGAACAGCTCGCTCTGCTGCGCTTCATCGTTGGCAGTGGCGTAATCCGCCACGGTCGCGCCTGAAGTTAACAGCACGAAACGCAGCTCATCGCCCAGCGCCTGCAGCTTGGCTGCCAGCTCGGCATCCGCATACAGCGTCACCGTCGCTTCCAGCGCACCGCCGATGCGTTTGTCGCTACGCGCTTGCTCGATGACCTTGTTTACTTCACCGCGCACTTTCAGCACATCATCCCAATAGGCGTCGTTCAGCGCTTCGTTATCCGCCAGACCAAACAGATCCTGATACCACTCTTCGGTGAACACGTATTTCGCGCGCTCGCCCGGCAGGTAGCCCCAGATTTCGTCTGCGGTGAAGGACATGATTGGCGCCATCCAGCGCACCAGCGCTTCAACGATGTGCCACAACGCGGTTTGGCAGCTGCGACGCGCCAGGCTGTCGCCTTTCGCGGTGTACTGACGATCTTTGATCACATCGAGATAGAACGAGCCCATTTCGATCGAGCAGAAGTGCATCAGACGCTGCACCACTTCGTGGAAATCGTAGTTTTCGTAGGAGTGCACGATATCCTGCTGCGCTGCCAGCGCACGGCCAACTGCCCAGCGATCCACCACCACCATCTCTTCCGGCTTGACGCAATCTGTCGCCGGGTTGAAGCCAGCAAGGTTAGCCAGCAGGAAACGCGCGGTGTTACGGATACGACGATAGCTGTCTGCGGCACGCTTCAGGATTTCGTCGGAGACCGCCATCTCACCGGAATAATCGGTAGAAGCGACCCACAGACGCAAAATATCCGCGCCCAGCTTATCCATGACATCCTGCGGCGCCACGGTGTTGCCGATCGATTTCGACATCTTGCGGCCCTGACCATCCACGGTGAAACCGTGCGTCAGTACCTGACGATAAGGCGCTTTGCCTTTCATCGCGGTGGAGATCATCAGAGAAGACATGAACCAGCCGCGATGCTGATCCGAACCTTCCAGGTACATATCTGGCGTATGGCCGCCGAATTCAGGACGCGCATCCACCACTGAGTAGCTGGTAGATCCAGAGTCGAACCAGACGTCTAAGGTGTCTGGCACTTTGACGTAGTGGTCAGCGTCGTCGCCCATCAGGTCGCGCGGATCGAGATCCCACCACGCCTGGATGCCGTCCTGCTCAACCCGTTTCGCGACTTTCTCCATCAGCTCCAGCGTATCCGGATGCAGCTGCTCGCTCTCTTTATGCACGAACAGCGCCATCGGCACACCCCACGTACGCTGACGTGAGATACACCAGTCCGGGCGGTTCGCTACCATCGCTTCGATACGCGCCTGGCCCCAATCCGGGATCCACTGCACGCCTTTGATCTCTTTCAGCGACTGCGCACGCAGGCCTTTCTGGTCCATGCTAATGAACCATTGTGGCGTGGCACGGAAGATAATTGGCGTTTTGTGACGCCAGCAGTGCGGGTAGCTGTGCAGCAGTTTCTCAACGTGCAGCAGCGCACCCTTCTCTTTCAGCAGCTCAACGATCATGTCGTTGGCTTTAAAGACGTTTACGCCATCAAGCGTAGGGTAGGTGCCTGGCAGATACGCGCCATCCGGCCCCACCGGATTGGCGGTTTCCAGACCGTATTTCTGACCGATAACATAGTCATCCGGGCCGTGGCCCGGCGCGGTGTGTACCGCACCGGTACCGGCTTCCAGCGTCACGTGCTCACCCAGAACCACTTTCGATTGGATCTGCTCGAGGAACGGATGCTGGAACAGCTGCAGCTCCAGCGCCGCGCCGTTGCATTCGCCCAGCACAGTCCAGTCGCTGATGCCCGCGCGCTTCATCACGCTCTCAACCATCTCTTTGGCGAGAATCAGGCTGCGACCGTCGATCTGCAGCAGCTGGTATTCAAATTCCGGATGCAGCGAGATACCGCGGTTGGCTGGCATGGTCCACGGCGTGGTGGTCCAGATCACCAGTGAAACCGGGCCTTCTGACGCGGCGACGCCAAACTTCGCGCGCACCGCATCGGCATCAACGGCATTGAACATCACGTCGATGGATGGCGAGGTTTTGTCGTAATACTCAACTTCCGCTTCAGCCAGCGCCGAGCGGCAATCCATGCACCAGTGCACCGGCTTCGCGCCTTTGTGCAGATGGCCGTTGCCGATGATTTTACCCAGCGCACGAATGATGTTGGCTTCGGTCTGGAAGTTCATCGTCAGATAAGGACGATCCCAGTCACCGAGCACGCCGAGACGGATGAAGTCATTTTTCTGGCCTTCAACCTGCTCCGCCGCGTATTGGCGGCAAGCGGCACGGAATTCAGCCGCGCTCACTTTCTCGCCCGGCTTACCAATCATCTGCTCAACTTTGTGCTCAATCGGCAAGCCGTGGCAGTCCCAACCTGGAACGTACGGCGAGTCGTAGCCCGCCATGCCTTTCGACTTAACGATAATGTCTTTCAGAATCTTGTTAACTGAGTGACCAATATGAATGCTGCCGTTCGCATAAGGAGGGCCATCATGCAAAATAAAGGTTTTTTTCCCTTTTTTGGCTTCGCGGATGATGCCGTACAGGTTGTCATCATACCAACGTTGCAGCATTCCCGGTTCACGCTTGGCCAGATCGCCACGCATCGGGAACCCCGTTTCCGGCAAATTCAGGGTAGATTTATAGTCACTCATCAGATTCTCGATTCCGTATTTCGGTCATTAAACCGGTGTTTTTAGCCCAAAGAATTGGCGGGCTGTCACCACATCTTTCGCAATTTGTTCTTTCAGCGCGTCCAGCGAAGCGAAACGCTGTTCATCGCGAATCTTCTGTTTCAGCACCACTTCAATGTGACGCCCATAGAGATTCATATGTGTGTCGAGCAGATGAACTTCAAGCTGCTGACGTAAACCTTTTACCGTTGGGCGCGTACCAATATTGGCCACGCCGGGCAGCGGCTGATCGCCAAGGCCCAACACTGCCACCGCAAACACGCCTTTAACCGGCGTAACGGTGCGACGCAAAGGGAGATTAGCCGTTGGGAAACCGATAGTGCGCCCGAGTGCATCGCCGTGCACTACGCGGCCTGAGATGCTGAACGGATGGCCAAGCAGCGCTTCGGCTTGCGCAAAATCATCCTGCGCCAGCGCCTGACGAACGGCGGTACTGCTGATGCGCTTGCCGCTGTCACAATAAGTCTGGGTGCTGATAACCTCAAAGCCATACTCCGCACCGGCTTTCTGTAATAACAGGAAATCCCCTTGGCGACCAGCGCCGAAGCGGAAATCATCGCCGACGGCCAGGAACTTGACGTTGAGCTTGTCTACCAGCAATTCGGAAATAAAACTCTGCGCCGAATGCGCAGCGAAGCGACGATCAAAACGTACGCAGAGTACGGCATCAACACCCGCTTGTTCGAGGTACTTCAGCTTTTCACGCAAACGCGTAAGGCGCGCCGGGGCTTTGTCGCCGGCAAACAGCTCAAGCGGTTGTGGCTCAAATACCATCACCACCACCGGCAGATTGCGTTTTCGTCCTTCGGCAATCAGCTGCGCCATCAAAGCCTGGTGGCCGCGATGTACGCCGTCGAAATTGCCAATGGTCAGGACGCAGCCGCGATGCTGCTCTTTCAGATTATAAATACCGCGGATAAACTTCATGGCTGACTCAAACCGGTGGAAATCGGCGGATTATACCCTTGAATGGCGTTTAGGTTAACCCGTATACGTGCCTTTCCTGCTTCTGGAGCGGCTTATTCCACGCGTGGGCAATTGCTTAGCAAGGATCTGAAGATTTTTGCTGCGAAATACTGTATTCAACGCCGCGTTGCTGGTAGAATCCTGCGCCATCAATTACGTAATCGAGTGTTGTTTTTAAAACGACGCTTATTTGCACAAATCCATTGACATAAGAAGGCGCAAAAGGCATAGTCCTCGGCCTTTGATTTGTCCATATAGATCACATTTGGGAGTTGGACCTTGGCTAATATCAAATCAGCTAAGAAACGCGCCGTAACATCTGAGAAACGTCGCAAGCATAACGCAAGCAACCGTTCAATGATGCGTACTTTCATCAAGAAAGTATACGCGGCTATCGCAACAGGCGACAAAGCTGCTGCGCAGAACGCATTCAACGAAATGCAACCACTCGTGGACCGTCAGGCTGCTAAAGGCCTGATCCACAAAAACAAAGCTGCACGTCATAAAGCAAACCTGACTGCTCAGATCAACAAACTGGCTTAATCGCCCGTCTGTTAATCGCTTTGTAAAAAAGAACCGGCGCTTAGCCGGTTTTTTTATGCCTGCAATTCAGGAGTAAACAGCGCACTAAAGTCGCGATGACAGATCCGCTGTACCGCCGGATGCTGAATCATCCGTTCGGCAAAGATCACGTGATACTCCTCCATCACCGCATCCAACCGCCCAATCTCTTTGATGGCGTCATCCCGGTAAATCTCGTCGCCATACAGCGTCGGAGCCACAAATATCGCGTTGTTCAGCGCACCAAAAGCTTTCATTAATGCCGCATCATCAAACTCGCCCAGAATCTCCACCTGCAATCCCTGGCTGTGAATCCAGTTCAGCAGTTTGCGACCCAGCATCGAGCGACGCCCCGGAATCAGCAAACGCCGCTCTTCCAGGCTGGCAGGAAACGGCAGCGTCGGTAACGGTGTGTTGCACCAGAAGCTGATCGGACACTCGCCCAGCTTGACCGAAAACAGCCCTTCCTGCTGAGTCGAATCAATAGGGCAATCGGAAAGAATCATATCCAACTTGTGCTGGCTTAACTGTTCCAGCAGCATCTCGTGCGTTGATTCAAAGCAGCGCAGATGGATTCCCTCTTCAGCCACCACCGCAGCCTGCAGCACCTTGCTCACCAGTTGCTTAGACAAGGCATCCGCTACGCCAACATCAAACAGCAGATGCGACTCTTTGCGGTAGTTAACGATATCGAGCATCTCCTGACTCAGCATGAACATGCGATCGGCATAGCGAAACACCAACTGACCGAGTTCCGTCGGCACCAAACCGCGTCCCTGACGACGAAACAGCACGCCGCCGAGTTGCTCTTCCAGCAATTTAATCTGGCCGGTAACCGTTTGTGGCGCCAGACACAGCACATCCGCCGCGCGCACCACCGAACCGGTTTTACACACCTGCCAGAAATAGTAGAGATGATTAAAGTTGAGCTGATTCATCGGCAAAAAAAGGAGGCTTTCGCCTCCTTCCTCTTTTAACGCAATTTGATGCGCAGCAGCGTGTAACCAATCACCGCTGAGAGCAGCGAGCCACTGAGAATCCCCAGTTTGGAGAAGGTCACCAGTTGCTCATGAGCGGCATCAAACGCCAGCGAACTGATAAAGATCGACATGGTGAAGCCGATACCGCACAGCACACCAATCGCCATGATATCGCGTATCGTGGTGCCCGCCGGCAACACCGCCAGCCGCCACTTCACCGCCAGCCAGCAGAACAGCGTGATGCCTAACGGTTTACCAATCAGCAAGCCGAGAATGATGCCCAGCGGCTCTGGCGACAGCGTATCCATAAAGGTAATACCGCTTAGCGAGATGCCGGCGTTGGCAAAGGCGAACAGCGGCAGAATCAGCCAGTTAACCCACGGCATTAAACCATGCGCCAGATGCTCGGCCGGAGAGTGGCCGTTCTTCTCTTCCAGCGGCACGAAGAAGCCAACAATCACGCCCGCCAGCGTCGCGTGCACGCCCGATTTGAGCACCGCCGTCCACAGCACAATGCCGACTAACATATAGATGGCAATGTTACGCACGCCGCAGCGATTGAGAATCGCCAGTAGCACAATCGCACCCGCCGCCACGCTCAATGACAACACCGAGAGATCGCTGGTGTAGAACAGCGCGATAATCACGATAGCGCCGAGATCATCAATAATCGCCAGCGCCATCAGGAACACTTTCAGCGCGGTTGGCACGCGGCTGCCCAGCAGCGCCAGCACGCCCAAAGCAAAGGCGATATCAGTAGCAGTAGGAATTGCCCAGCCGTTACGCGCAATAGGATCGCCATAATTAAGCAGCAGGAAAATCAGTCCCGGCATAACCATGCCGCCAATTGCCGCAATCACCGGGAAAATGGCGCGATCGCGGCTGGCGAGTTCACCGGTGATCAGTTCACGTTTTACTTCCAAACCAATTAACAGGAAAAACAGCGCCATCATGGCATCGTTGATCCACAGCAGCAGGTTTTTGCTGATGTCTAATGCACCGAAGCGAATCTGCACCGGCTCGGCGAGAAACGATTGATAAGCTTGAGCGGTTTCCGCGCTGTTAGCCAAAATCATTGCCGCGACGGCCGCCAGAATCAGCACCATGCCGTTGCTGGCATCGCTGGCAATAAAGCTTTTCAGTAAGCTTCGAAGAGAACGGGGTTTGTTCACAACTCCTCCTGAGTAGAGACATTTTGGCTGAGAAGTGTAGCGATTCGAACACCTCGTTAAAAGCAGCTTATTTCTCAGTAAACACTCGATAATACCGACGATATTGGTTGGCGTTTTAGCGCAAATCAAATGATGGGCAGAATTGAGCTTATATCAGGAGCGACGCGTTGGCGGGAAAACATAAAAAAAGCGGAGAGTTTCCTCTCCGCTTCATTAGGGATGTCAGACGGGATTAACGTGTTAAATCGTCAAAGAACTTTTTCACGCCGTCGAGGAAGCTTTTAGAGCGCGGGCTGTTTTTCTCGCCGCTCGGGCCACCAAAGCTCTCTTCCAGTTCACGCAGCAGCGCTTTCTGTTTGTCGTTGAGGCTGACTGGCGTTTCCACCACCACACGACACAGCAAATCGCCTACCGCACCGCCACGCACCGATTTCACGCCTTTACCGCGCATGCGGAACAGCTTGCCGGTTTGCGTTTCAGAAGGCACTTTCAGGTTCACACGGCCATCAAGCGTCGGCACTTCAATCTCGCCGCCCAATGCTGCCATCGCGAAGTTAATCGGCACTTCGCAATACAGGTTGTTGTCTTCACGCTCAAAGATCGGGTGTTTTTTCACCGAAACCTGAACGTACAGATCGCCCGCTGGTGCGCCGTGTTCGCCCGCTTCACCTTCGCCGGTCAGACGAATGCGATCGCCGGTATCCACGCCTGCTGGAATTTTCACCGACAGGGTTTTACTGCGCTCAACGCGACCGTGACCATGACAAGCATTGCACGGATCTTTGATCACTGAACCGCGACCGTGACAGGTCGGACACGCCTGCTGCACGGTGAAGAAGCCCTGACGCATCTGCACCTGGCCTGCGCCGTGACAGGTATGACAGGTCTGCGGTTTAGTCCCCGCTTTCGCGCCGCTGCCGTGGCAGACATCGCACTCTTCCAGTGTTGGAATGCGGATCTCTTTGGTCACGCCGCGTACCGCTTCTTCCAGCGTTAGCTCCATGTTGTAGCGTAAATCGGCGCCACGAGCGGCACGCTGACGGCGGCCACCACCAAAGATATCGCCAAATACGTCGCCAAAGATATCGCTGAAGTCAGCACCGCCGCCGCCGAAGCCACCACCGCCGCCCATGCCGCCTTGTTCAAAGGCTGCGTGACCATATTGGTCGTAGGCCGCACGCTTCTGTGCGTCGGTCAGAATTTCGTAGGCTTCCTTAATTTCTTTAAACTTCGCTTCGGCTTCTTTATTGTCCGGATTACGGTCCGGATGGTATTTCATCGCCAGGCGCTTATAAGCCTTTTTGATTTCACGCTCATCTGCGGATTTAGAGACGCCTAAGATCTCGTATAAATCACTCTTAGCCATATTTGTTCTGCCCTTAACATGATCGCACGGGCGTGGAGAGATCTCCTACGCCCGTGCTGGTTTCAACGGCTGTCAGGCCAGCTGTCGCGCCCGGTCAGGGGCAATTATTTTTTGTCTTTAACTTCTTCGAACTCAGCGTCGACAACGTCGTCTTCTTTCTGTGCAGAAGCATCGCCTGCATCAGCTGCCTGACCCTGCTGCTGTGCCAGCTCCATCAGTTTGCTGGACACTTCCATCAATGCCTGCATTTTGGCTTCGATTTCTGCTTTGTCTTCGCCTTTCAGCGCGGTGTTCAGCTCGGTCAACGCAGCTTCGATTGGCGCTTTGTCGTCAGCAGACAGTTTGTCGCCCGCTTCGTCCAGCTGCTTACGGGTGCTGTGCGAAATCTGATCGCCCTGGTTACGGGTCTGAACCAGCTCTTCGAACTTGCGGTCAGACTCGGCGTTCGCTTCCGCGTCACGCACCATTTTTTCGATCTCTTCTTCATTCAGACCAGAAGAGGCCTTGATGGTGATCTTCTGCTCTTTACCGCTGTTTTTGTCTTTCGCAGACACGTGCAGAATACCATCCGCATCGATATCGAAGGTGACTTCGATCTGCGGCATACCGCGCGGTGCAGCCTGGATACCGTCGAGGTTGAACTGGCCCAGGGATTTGTTATCACCTGAACGCTTACGCTCACCCTGCAGCACGTGAATCGTCACGGCAGACTGGTTATCTTCAGCGGTAGAGAACACCTGGCTGTGCTTGGTTGGGATGGTGGTGTTCTTGCTGATCAGCGAAGTCATCACGCCGCCCATGGTTTCGATACCCAGCGACAGCGGAGTCACGTCCAGCAGCAGAACGTCTTTCACTTCACCCGCCAACACGCCGCCCTGAACCGCAGCACCCACGGCTACCGCTTCATCCGGGTTCACATCTTTACGTGGCTCTTTACCAAAGAACTCAGTCACTTTGGCCTGAACCATTGGCATACGCGTTTGACCGCCCACCAGGATCACGTCGTTGATGTCTGAAACAGACAGACCCGCATCCTGCAGAGCTACTTTCAACGGCTCGATAGAGCGAGAAACCAAGTCTTCAACCAGTGATTCCAGTTTCGCACGTGTTACTTTGATGTTCAGGTGCTTAGGACCGGTCGCATCCGCCGTGATGTAAGGCAGGTTAACGTCGGTCTGCTGTGCTGAAGACAGCTCGATCTTGGCTTTCTCTGCCGCTTCTTTCAGACGCTGCATGGCCAGCGGATCGTTGTGCAGATCGATGCCCTGATCTTTCTTAAATTCAGCCACCAGATAGTTAATCAGACGGCTATCGAAGTCTTCACCACCCAGGTGGGTATCACCGTTGGTTGCCAGAACTTCAAAGGTTTTCTCGCCATCAACGTCGTCGATCTCAATGATTGAGATATCGAAAGTACCGCCGCCCAGGTCGTATACCGCGATGGTGCGGTTGCCCTGACCTTTATCCAGGCCGTAAGCCAGTGCAGCTGCGGTTGGTTCGTTGATGATACGTTTTACTTCCAGACCCGCGATACGGCCGGCGTCTTTGGTCGCCTGACGCTGCGCATCGTTGAAGTAAGCTGGAACGGTAATAACCGCTTCGGTGACGGCTTCACCGAGGAAATCTTCCGCGGTTTTCTTCATCTTTTTCAGCACTTCAGCCGAGATCTGCGGCGGTGCCATTTTCTGGCCTTTTACGTCCAGCCATGCGTCGCCGTTATCTGCGCCGATGATTTTGTACGGCATAATTTTAATATCACGCTGTACTTCTTCGTCCTGGAAGCGACGGCCAATCAGGCGCTTGATCGCAAACAGGGTGTTCTGCGGGTTGGTCACAGACTGACGTTTAGCCGGTTGACCCACCAGAGTTTCGCCATCTTGTGCATACGCAATGATCGACGGCGTGGTGCGATCGCCTTCGGCGTTTTCCAGTACGCGTGCTTTACCACCATCCATAACTGCAACACATGAGTTGGTTGTACCCAAGTCAATACCAATAATCTTACCCATCTAAACGTCTCCTACTTAAATTCTTTGCCAATTTGGGTTGTGAAACAGAGATGCGGTCAAACTGACCACTTTCAACTGCTGAAGCAGGCTTTTTTTTGCTGCCTCACAACGCTCGATGACAAGTAAATGGGGCCGGTTCGATGCGCATCAAGGGTTAAAACTAAAAAAAATTTCATTCTCTCGTCGATTCAGATCAAAGTTGGGCAAAAAGAGGCCGCTTATTATGCAGCGCCTCGCGCCCCCAGCGGTTTGCGCGGGTGTAAAACACGAACAACATCTTCAACGCTGCTTCTGAGGAATTATGAGCAATACCACGCTGGCGAATCCCGCCCCGTTGGGCCTGATGGGATTCGGTATGACCACCATCCTGCTCAACTTACACAACACCGGCCTGTTTGCGATGGATGTGATCATCCTGGCGATGGGGATTTTCTACGGCGGCATCGCGCAAATTTTTGCCGGGCTGCTGGAATATAAGAAAGGCAACACCTTCGGGCTGACCGCCTTTACCTCTTACGGCAGCTTCTGGTTAACGTTGGTAGCGATTCTACTGCTGCCAAAACTGGGGCTGGCAGAGGCGGCCGACGGCCACTTCCTTGGCGCGTATCTCGCGCTGTGGGGCGTGTTCACTGCATTCCTATTTTTCGGCACGCTGAAGTCACCGAAAATGCTGCAGTTCATCTTCGCCAGCCTGACGCTGCTGTTTGCGCTGCTGGCTATCGGCCACCTGACCGACAACGCGGGGTTGCTGCGCGTTGCCGGCTGGATTGGCATTATTTGCGGTTCGAGTGCGTTCTATCTGGCGATGGGCGAAGTGCTGAACGAGAAGTTTGGTCGTACGGTATTGCCGATTGGCGAGTGACAAATGAAAAGCGGAGCTGTTTGGCTCCGCTTTTTGCATTATGATGAGTGCAGCGACATATCTAACTGCGCATACTGCTGACGGCTATCGCGCCACAGCCAGATTCCCACCATAAAGCCAATTATCGCCAGCGCCAGCACATACCAGGCAGGCGCCATTGGCGTCAGGCTCATCATCAGCGTTACGCTAATCGGCGTCAGACCACCGAAAATCGCGTAAGCAACATTGTACGAGAATGAGATGCCGGTAAAGCGCACCGCCGCCGGGAATGCGCGCACCATCACAAACGGCACTACACCGACGACCCCCACGCTCAGGCCCGCTAAACCGTACCAAACAAACAGCATTTCCGGCGTGCTACTTAACTGATGGAAGAAGTTCCAGCTGCCGATCGCCAGCAGTATTGAACCGACCATCAGCGAACGCGCCGCGCCGAAGCGATCCACCAGCCATCCGGCGATAACACAACCCAGCAGCAGCATAATGGTGGCGAAGCTGTTGGCCTGCAGACTGAGCGCGGCGGGAATGCCATGCTGTTTTTGCATCAGCGTCGGCGCCATCAAAATCACCACCACAATGCAGGCCGACAGAAGCCAGGTGAGCAGCATCGAAATTACGATGCCGCGCTTATGGCTGGCGAAAATGGTTTGCAGCGGCATTTTTTCTGCCAGCGCTTTACGCTGCTGCATCTGCTGGAACACCGGGGTTTCATGCAGCCAGCGACGCAGATACATCGCCAGCAAGCCAAACACACCGCCGAGGAAGAAAGGAATGCGCCAGCCATGATCGCGCATCGCAGCCGGTGACAGCGTGGTGTTCAGCACCGTTGCCACCAGCGAACCGAGCAGAATCCCTGCGGTTAAGCCTGCGGTCAGCGTGCCGCAGGCAAAACCAATGCGTTTTTCAGGCACATGTTCGGCGACAAACACCCACGCGCCAGGCACTTCACCGCCGATAGCCGCGCCTTGCAGCACGCGCATTAGCAGCATCAATAACGGCGCAGCGATGCCAATGCTGGCATAAGTGGGCAATGCGCCCATCGCCAACGTCGGCAGCGCCATCAGCAGAATACTGAGGCTGAACATCTTCTTACGCCCCACTTTGTCACCAAAGTGCGCCATGATAATGCCGCCTAACGGACGCGCCAGATAACCCGCAGCAAAGATGGCGAAAGTCTGCACCTGACGCAACCATTCAGGAATGTCAGGCGGGAAGAACAGTTCGCCAATCACGGCGGCAAAGAAGACGAAGATAATGAAGTCGTAGAATTCCAGCGCCCCACCAAGGGCCGCCAGCGACAGGGTTTTGTAATCCTGCCCGTTGAGTCGGCGCGTTGCGTGCGTATCCATAATCCAGCGGTATCCAGAGGCAAAAAAACTTATGTAAAGATTGAATTACTATACCGTAAATATTTTGCCACACCAGTGCCGCTGGATTTTATGCCTGAAAATGCCGATTTTTAGTCATTTGTCTCACGACGGGCGCTTTTGGGGCGAAAAGCTGCTACCACATCGGCATGAGTTTCCACATACGGCCCTTCCAGTAGCTGTAAACAATAAGGTACAGCGGCAAAAATCCCCGGCACCTTTACCGTTCCATCTTCCGCTTTCAGCCCTTCCAGCGTCTCTTTAATGGATTTTGGCTGGCCCGGCAGATTGAGGATCAGCGACTGCTTGCGGATCACGCCAACCTGGCGAGACAAAATAGCGGTCGGCACAAATTGCAGGCTAATTTGGCGCATCTGCTCGCCGAAGCCCGGCATTTCACGGTCGGCAACCGCCAATGTGGCATCTGGCGTCACATCACGCCGCGCCGGTCCGGTGCCGCCGGTGGTGAGGACCAAATTGCAGAACAGCTCATCGACCAGCTCGCAAATCGCCTGCTCAATCATTGGCTGCTCATCCGGCACCAGACGCGTTTCAATTTCAAACGGCGTAGCCAGCGCGGCGGTGAGCCAGCTCTCTAACGCCGGAATGCCCTGATCCTGATAGATGCCGTTAGCAGCACGATCGGAAACGGAAATTAATCCAATTCGTAAAGTATCCATAGAGTTATCGCTGTGGTTAGCTGCATGGCAGCAAATGACGTGAGTAGTTAGAAGGATAATACAAGAAGCGGGGGAAAAACGTAAAACCGTGGCAGCGGTTGCCGCCACGGTCAATCACCTTACAGCAGCTCGGCGATCATCTTCTCAAGTTTGCCCTGATCGATGGCAAAGTTGCGGATACCTTCAGCCAGTTTGGTAACGGCCATTGGATCCTGGTTGTGCTGCCAGAAGAACTCCGCTTCGGTCATCTTCGCTGGACGCGCTTTCACTTCGCCGGTGTAGCTCAGTTTACGCTCAACGGTGCCTTCGCTCTCAGCCAGCTCTTTCAGCAGGCCCGGAGAGATGGTCAGACGGTCGCAGCCAGCCAGCTCAATGATTTCACCAACGTTACGGAAGCTTGCGCCCATTACCACGGTTTCATAACCGTGCTGCTTGTAGTAGCTGTAGATTTCAGCCACAGACACCACGCCTGGATCTTCGTGGGCGGCATACTCTTTCTTATCGGTGTTCTGCTTGTACCAGTCGAGGATACGGCCAACGAATGGAGAGATCAGGAACACGCCCGCTTCGGCACAGGCACGCGCCTGCGCGAAGGAGAACAGCAGCGTCAGGTTACAGTTGATACCTTCTTTTTCCAGCTGCTCAGCAGCACGAATGCCCTGCCAGGTTGACGCCAGTTTGATCAGGATACGGTCATTGCTGATGCCCGCATCGTTGTACAGTTTGATCAGGCTACGCGCTTTAGCGATGCTCGCTTCAGTGTCGTAAGAGAGGCGCGCATCGACTTCAGTCGAGATGCGACCAGGGATCAGTTTGAGAATTTCCAGACCAATGTTGACGGCCAGCTTGTCAGAAACCAGCGCCAGCTGATCTTCTTTGTTGCTGCTCTGCTGACGTGCCCAGGTAATGGCTTCGTCAATCAGTTTGCGGTATTCAGGGATTTGAGCGGCGTTGAGAATCAAAGAAGGGTTCGTGGTCGCGTCCTGCGGCTGGTAAAGTTTCATCGCCGCGATATCACCGGTGTCGGCGACCACAGTAGTCAGCTGACGCAAGGAAGTAAGTTTGTCCGTCATGGTTCTCTTTCTCTTAGGTTGACTGTCAGGGTGTAAAAGGCTGTTGCGATAATATCACGCACAAGTGACGGCGCAACACCACGAAGTGCCCTTTACGATAGCGCTAACAAATGGGAGCGATTTGCCGATCCATGCCGCTTTTTTGCTACACTCCTTGCGACATTTTCCCTTCAATTCCCTGATAAACCTGCGGGTCAAAGAGGACGTACACGATGCTGATGGTTATCTCACCAGCGAAGACACTGGACTATGAAAGCCCGCTGGCGACACAACGCTTTACCCAACCGGCGCTGTTAGAAAAATCACACCAATTAATTGACGTTGCGCGCGATCTTTCACCGGCGCAAATCAGCTCACTGATGGGCATTAGCGACAAGCTGGCGCACCTGAATGCCGATCGTTTTAACCAATGGCAGCCGCCCTTCTCGCTGGAGAATGCACGTCAGGCGATTCTGGCGTTCAAAGGTGATGTGTATACCGGTTTGCAGGCCGAAACCTTTAGCGACGACGATTTTGACTTTGCCCAGCAGCACCTGCGCATGTTGTCGGGTCTTTACGGCCTGCTGCGCCCACTCGATTTGATGCAGCCTTATCGCCTGGAGATGGGCATCAAGCTGGCGAATCCGGCCGGGAAAGATCTTTACGGCTTCTGGGGCGATTTGCTGACTGAGAAGTTAAACGAGGCGATTGCTGAGCAAGGCGATGACGTGCTGATCAATCTGGCATCCGATGAGTATTTCAAAGCCATCAAGCCGAAGAAACTCAACGCCGAGTTGATCAAGCCGGTGTTCCTCGATGAGAAGAATGGCAAATTTAAAGTCATCAGCTTTTACGCCAAGAAAGCGCGCGGTTTGATGAGCCGCTATGTGATTCAGAACCGCCTGACCAACCCTGCGCAGCTGAAGAAGTTCGATGTGGATGGATATTTTCTGGACGGTGCAGAAAGCAGCGAGAACGAACTGGTGTTTAAGCGCCGCGAGCAGAAATAGTTCAGCAAGCGCTGCAATGGATTGTGCTCGCTGCCCCCCTCCTCGGTTCGTGCTCGCTGCCCCCCTCCTCGGTCCTCCCCCATAAATGGGGGAGGAAGATGCTGCCATATGTCAGTGATGAAGCTGCATGTGGCAGCGTCTCCTTTCCCCGCTAGCGGGGGAAGGCCGGGATGGGGGACAGCGAGCACTTACCCCAGTCAGCACTTACTTCAACAAAAACGCCCGCAGCTCCGCGAAATCGCCTTTCAGGTTGTGCGACAGCAGCGGCAAATCGGCGCGCTCGGCCAGCTCTTTTGGCAGCGGCAGATCCTGACCCAGAATCTCATCCACGCTCTCTTTGAACTTCGCCGGATGCGCAGTCCCGAGGAACAGGCCATATTCGCCCTCCTGCAGGTTGTCGCGCAGCAAACGGTAAGCAATCGCCGCATGCGGTTCAGAGATGTAGCCAATCTCCGCCAGCTCGCGCATGGTGGATTTGGTGGTTTCATCGGTTACCGCGCCGTACGCCAGATCGGTCAAACGCCAGGTTTTGCGGCGGAACAGCTCTTCCACGCGCGGCCAGTTGTTCGGCTGGCTGACATCCATGGCGTTCGACAGCGTTGCTACCGTGGCGTTTGGCTGCCATGCGCCGTTGCCGAGGAAACGCGGCACGGTATCGTTCGCATTGGTCGCAGCGATAAAGCGCTTGATCGGCAGACCCAATGATTTCGCCAGCAGGCCAGCCGTTAAGTCACCGAAGTTACCGCTCGGCACCGACACCACCAGCTGATTACGCTTCTCTTGTGGCAGCTGCGCTACCGCTTCGAAGTAGTAGCAAATCTGCGCCAGCAGACGGCTGATGTTGATGGAGTTCGCCGAGTTCAGGCCAATCGCCTTTTTCAGCTCTTCATCATCAAACGCCTGTTTCACCAACGCCTGACACGCATCGAAATCGCCTTCAACCGCGATGGTTTCGATGTTGCCGCCCAGCGTACAGAACAGTTTCTCCTGCAGCGGGCTGATTTTACCCTGCGGATAGAGAATCACTACGCGCACGTTTTCCATGCCGTAGAAGGCATGCGCCACGGCGGCACCGGTATCGCCGGACGTGGCGGTCAGAATGGTGATCTGCTCATCCGCACCGCTCACATAGGAAAGCATTTGCGCCATAAAGCGGCCGCCAAAGTCTTTGAACGCCAGCGTTGGACCGTGGAACAGCTCGAGGCAAGCCACATCATCGCTGACCTTCGCCACCGGCGCCGGGAAAGCAAAGGCGTTTTTCACGCGCTCGGCCAGCTGATGCGCCGCAATTTCATCGCCAATGTAGGCAGAGAGAATTTTGCTGCTGCGGCTGACGAAATCCATCTCCAGCATGGCATCGATATCGGTCAGTTCGAATTCCGGCAGTTCGAGCGGGAAAAACAGCCCTTGCTGCGAGCCGAGGCCCTGTTTAACGGCCTGAGCAAAACTAACCTGCTCGTTATGATCCTTAAGGTTGTAGAGTTTCATGCGTTATCCCAATTTACGTGCGCCAGCCGTATCAAGACGGCAGATGTGGACGAAACCTTCTTCATTCTGCAGATAGTGCTGGCTTAGCCAGTCCGCCATCCGCTGTGCCGTTGCCATCTCGTTGCAAACGGCGAAAAGTGTCGGGCCGGAACCCGAAATGCCGCACGCCAGCGCGCCAATATCCTGCGCCGCTTTACGCGCATCGGCGAAGCCTGGCAGCAGTTTGGTGCGATACGGCTCGGCGATAACATCCTGCATAAGTTTAGCCGCCAGCCCAGGCTGCCGCGTATGACAAGCGTGAATAAAGCCTGCCAGCAGGCGACCATGCTTGATGGCATCCTCTTTGCGGTACTGTGCCGGCAGAATGGCGCGCGCTTCGGCGGTGGAGACTTTAATCCCCGGATACGCCATCACCCACAGCCATTCGTCAAAGCACGGCACGTCCTGACTGATGATGCCGTTCTCTTCAATCATCAGTTGCACGCCGCCAAGGAAGCACGGCGCAACGTTATCAAAGTGTACGCTGCCGGAAATACGCCCTTCCAGCTCGCCCATCAGCGCCAGCAGTTCGGTGTCATTGAGCGGTTTGCCGCAGAATTCGTTCATCGCCATCAAACCGGCAACCACCGAACAGGCGCTTGAGCCGAGTCCGGAACCAATCGGCATATTCTTTTCCAGCGTCATCGCCACCGGAACTTGTTTACCAATCGCCTGGCAAAAACGCTCCCAGCACTGATAAACGATGTTCTCCTGCGGATTGGTCGGCAGTTTGCTGACAAAACGCCCGGAGTTCACCAGGCTAAAGCTGTCGGCGGCTTCCACGGAAACGCAGTCACCCAGCAAGGTGCCATCCACCGGTGAAACCGCCGCGCCAAGCACATCAAAGCCGACGCTGACGTTACCTATCGAGGCCGGTGCATAAATTTTTACCATCATCAAACTCCCAACTTCCACGACAGCGTACGCAGCAGGTCAGCAAACACGCCCGCTGCTGTGACATCATTCCCTGCACCATATCCACGCAGAACCAGCGGGATTGGCTGATAGTAGCGGCTGTAGAATGCCAGCGCATTCTCACCGTTCTTCACTTTGTACAGAGGATCGTTGCCGTCCACCGCGTCAATCTTCACTTTGCAGACGCCACCCTCTTCTATCGCGCCGACGAAGCGTAATACTTTACCTTCGTCACGCGCTTTGGCAACGCGCGCGGCAAAGGCGTTATCCAGCTCCGGCAGACGTTGCATAAACTGCTCCACGTCGGCGATCTCCGTCAGGCTGGCGGGCAGCAGCGGTTCGATATCGATATCGCTAAGCTCCAGCTGATGCCCCGCTTCACGCGCCAGAATCAGTAGCTTACGCGCCACATCGGTGCCAGAAAGATCGTCACGTGGATCCGGCTCGGTAAAGCCCATCTCACGCGCCATTTTGGTCGCTTCCGACAGCGAAACGCCCTCATCAAGCTTGCCGAAGATAAAAGAGAGCGAGCCAGAGAGAATACCGGAAAATTTGATCAGTTCATCCCCGGCATTCATCAGGTTTTGCAGGTTTTCGATCACCGGTAAACCGGCACCAACGTTGGTGTCGTACAGGAACTTACGGCGCGATTTTGCTGCCGCTGCACGCATCTGCTGGTAATAATTCCACGACGACGTGTTGGCCTTTTTGTTCGGCGTGACGACATGGAAACCTTCGGCAAGGAAATCGGCATACTGATCGGCAACCGCCTGGCTGGAGGTACAATCGACGATCACCGGGTTTAGCAGATGATACTCTTTCACCAAACGCATCAGTCGACCAAGATTGAACGGCTCTTTGGCTTCGTTCAGTTCTGCCTTCCAGTTGCTGAGATCGATACCGTGTACGTTGGTCAACAGCGCCCGCGAGTTAGCGATGCCGCACACGCGCAGATCGATGTGCTTCTGTTTCAGCCACGTCTGCTGGCGATGCAGCTGATCCAGCAACGCTGCGCCCACACCGCCAACGCCGACCACGAACACTTCAATGACCTGGTCGGTAGCGAACAGCATCTGATGCACCACACGCACGCCGGTGGTGACTTCATCGTTGCTCACTACCACCGAGATGGAACGCTCAGACGAGCCCTGCGCAATCGCCACGATATTGATGTTGGCTCGCGCCAGCGCCGAGAAGAATTTAGCCGAGATGCCGCGCAGCGTACGCATGCCATCACCGACCACCGAGATCACCGCCAGCTGTTCCAGCACGTCCAGCGGATCGAGTAAGCCATCTTTCAACTCCAGATAGAACTCCTCCTCCAGCACGCGACGCGCACGCGCCTGCTCGCTTTGCGGTACGCAGAAGCTGATGCTGTATTCCGAAGAGGATTGGGTGATCAGCACCACGGAGATGCCGGTGCGTGACATCGCGGCGAAAACGCGCGCCGCCATGCCGACCATGCCTTTCATACCCGGACCTGACACGTTGAACATCGCCATGTTATTCAGGTTGGTGATACCTTTCACCGGATTTTCATCCAGCTCGCCTTCGCCACCAATTAAGGTGCCCGGCGCTTGCGGATTAGCGGTATTTTTGATCAGGCAAGGAATCTGGAACTGGGCGATGGGCGCGATGGTACGCGGATGTAAGACTTTGGCGCCGAAGTAGGAAAGCTCCATTGCTTCCTGATACGACATCGATTTCAGTAAGCGCGCATCGGGCACCTGACGCGGGTCGCAGGTATACACACCGTCAACATCGGTCCAGATTTCACAGCAATCAGCGCGCAAACACGCAGCCAACACCGCAGCGGAGTAATCAGAACCGTTGCGGCCCAGCACCACCAGTTCACCTTTCTCGTTCCCGGCGGTGAAACCGGCCATCAGGATAAAGTGATCGGCTGGGATCTGGCTGGCGGCGATGCGACGCGTGGATTCGGCGATATCAACGGTGGATTCAAGGTAATGACCAATCGCCAGCAACTTCTCCACCGGATCGATAACGGTAACTTTGTGGCCGCGCGCCTGCAGCAGCGCTTCCATAATAGCAATCGACAGCTTTTCGCCACGGCAGATGATGGCGGCATTCACAGCGTCCGGACATTGGCCCAGCAAGCTGATGCCGTGCAGCACTTGTTTCAGCTGTGCAAATTCCAGTTCAACGCGGGTTTTCAGTCCGTCATAATCAAAGCCCGGCTGCGCATCACGCAAGCCTTGCAACAGATCGGCAAAAATACGTTCGGCATCGCTGATATTCGGCAACGTGTCCAGGCCGCTGATGGTTTTCTCAATCATCGCCACCAGATGATTGGTAATTTTTGCTGGTGCAGAGAGTACGGTCGCAACCTGTCCCTGTTGTGCATTGCTTTCCAGAATATCCGCCACACGGAGAAAACGTTCCGCATTGGCTACTGAGGTTCCGCCGAATTTCAGCACTCGCATATTTGAAGCTCTCCTGAATTTTTGCCGAAAAAAAAGCCCGCACTGTTTAGGTGCGGGCTTTTTTTTTTGTTTTTCCTGTATGCGTCAGCCCGCACCGTTACCTGTGGTAATGGTGGTGGTAATAATAATTGTGGTGTTCAGGCTGAGTTTACGCATTTAGATTTTTTTCTGTCTGTCTTTGTCTTGTCCGTCTGCCTTCCAGAAGTAAAGCAAAGCGCACGTTAAGTCAACGAATTTGTCTTAGCCGCGCCGTCCCTGGCGTTGCGCAGTGCTGCGCTTGCTGAGGCAAAAATTATCGCGATCGTTCAGGAGATGCGGCGGATTGCCGCATCAGTCACTAGCATCTCAGGATTTATCCGAGCAATTATCTATAAGTTTTTTTTCTACGTCGTGTAACAAACGATGCAGCATGGCGCTGTCACGCTGTTCCAGCAGGCCGATACGCTGATCGATCCAGTCCGCCATTTTAACGTCATCACTCACATCCAGCTTGACCAGTAACTGATGAAAGCGCTGGCGCAATGCCTGCAACTGCTGCTCATTCGCCACTTCTGCGGTCTCAGCCGCAATCTGATTGAGCGCCGACAGCTGATAGCAATACACCATCACCGCCTGACCGAGATTCAGCGACGGATAATCATTGGCCATCGGAATACCGGTTAATAGATCGACCTGCTCCAGCTCTTCATTGGTTAAGCCGCTGTCTTCACGGCCAAACACCAACGCGATGCGGCTCAGCCATTGGCGCTTCTCCTGCAGGATGTTTTCAACCTGGCTGGGCGTAGCGTAATAGCGGAATTTCGCGCGGCTACGTGCGGTGGTCGCTACGGAAAAATCGACATCCTTTAGCGCCTCGCTCAGCGTGGCGTAGGTTTTGACGTTATCGAGGATCTCACCGGCGCCGTGCGCCACTCGACGTGCTGCGGGATCTTGCCAGGCATCGCTGGCGACAATGCGCAGCTCGCTAAATCCCATGGTTTTCATAGCGCGAGCAGCCGCACCGATATTTTCCGGACGAGCGGGAGAGACAAGGATTAAGGGGAAATGCATGATTTTTCCATCGAACTGTTAACAACTCGCATTATGTTGGCATGCAGGAGAGAAAATACCAACTGCGGCTAGAGGAGAAAATAAGATGTTAACGATGTTAAAAGAGGGATAAATCCAGCTGTAGTGGAAATTAGCGGGCATAAGCAAAATTATCGGACCTATTGAATATAAAACCCTTTTCTTTCATATCATTGAAATATAATTTCCTGCGTGTTTTAGTTTTGGTTATATAAGGACGAAATGTAGCAAAAATGCTGCATTTTGTGAGCTAAACTAGCAATCCTGGAGAAGTTTTTCATAAAAGTGTTAACGTGCTACACTTGCATTTGATATAAGTCAACGAAGCGTTGTTTTTATGCTTATCGGTTGTTGTTGGTGCTGTTAGGTT
This sequence comes from Pantoea sp. DY-15, assembly GCF_019795935.1. Taxonomy (NCBI): domain Bacteria; kingdom Pseudomonadati; phylum Pseudomonadota; class Gammaproteobacteria; order Enterobacterales; family Erwiniaceae; genus Pantoea; species Pantoea sp. DY-15. The sequence continues at coordinate 395,169 of NZ_JAIMIF010000004.1, read as the reverse complement.
GCTGTTAATACGGTTAGGATGAGCGCCTGTCCGAGATCCTCGGGGCGTGCGAATATCCATCCTGACTGGCTGAGCTAACACTGAAGTTGACGTAGATGGATGGTGTATTCCGAAGATTATTTCGTATACCGGTTGCAGCACATTAGCGTAACCGACGTACGCCCTGTTTTCGATTTGTTGGCAAATTTTAGGTAGCGAAACATGCAGACCCCGCACATTCTTATCGTTGAAGACGAACTGGTCACGCGTAACACCCTCAAAAGTATCTTTGAGGCAGAAGGTTACGTGGTCTATGAAGCCACCGACGGCGCCGAGATGCATCAGGTTTTGACGGACAATGACGTCAATCTGGTGATTATGGATATCAACCTGCCAGGTAAAAACGGTTTGCTGTTGGCGCGCGAATTGCGTGAGCAAGCAAACGTCGCGCTGATGTTCCTTACCGGCCGTGATAATGAAGTGGATAAAATCCTCGGTCTGGAAATCGGTGCCGATGATTACATCACCAAACCGTTCAACCCGCGTGAGTTGACGATTCGTGCACGCAATTTGCTGTCGCGCACCATGAATCTGGCGATGCCAAGTGAAGAACGCCGTACCGTTGAAAGCTATCGCTTCAACGGTTGGGAGCTGGATATCAACAGCCGCTCACTGATCAGTCCGAACGGCGACCAGTACAAGCTGCCGCGCAGTGAATTCCGCGCCATGCTGCACTTCTGTGAAAACCCTGGCAAAATCCAGACGCGTGGTGACTTGCTGAAGAAGATGACCGGCCGCGAGCTGAAGCCGCATGACCGTACCGTGGATGTCACCATCCGCCGCATCCGTAAGCATTTCGAATCCACGCCAGACACGCCAGAAATCATCGCCACCATTCACGGCGAAGGTTACCGCTTCTGCGGCGAACTGCAGGATTAAGCGTTGAAAGAAAAAACGCCCGTGAGGGCGTTTTTTTATGCCTGCATTAATGCCACGGCATAATCGGCACGGCGCTCAGCGCATTCTTCGGCGATCCATCCACCACCTTGTCGGAATAGCTTAGGTACACCAGCGCATGACGTTTCTGGTCAAAGAAGCGCACCACCTGCAGCTTCTTAAACACCAGTGATGTGCGTTTTTTGAACACCACTTCACCTTGCGCCTTGCCTTGTGCGATTTTCTCGCTAAGCTCTACCGGTCCCACCTGTTGACAGGAGATGGCCGCGTCGGACGTGTCTTCCGCCAAACCTAATCCCCCTTTAATACCGCCGGTTTTTGCCCGGCTGATATAACAGGTTACATTTTTTACGTCGGGGTCATCGAAGGCTTCTACCACGATCTTATGATCGGGGCCAAATATCTTGAATACCGTGTCAACTGAGCCGATCTCTTCGGCCTGAACGCCAGCACTGAATACATATGTTGCCAACGTGATTATAAGAATACGAGCTATTGTCATTGAGTTACCATTGCCAATCGAATAGATGAGAATGTAATGTACTGTCAATCGAACAGAGAACCAAACCTAAAAGGGTTTTAACCCGCTTTGACTTAGCACACTCGATTAGCAAACCGCCCCCACGCTTTTGTGCATTTCGTGCTATTATTCGACGACTTCATAGTTGCGCCACCAGAGAGTTATGAGGATGTTTTATGGACCAAGCCGGTATCATTCGCGATTTGCTTGTCTGGCTGGAGAGCCATCTGGATCAACCGCTTTCATTAGATAACGTTGCGCAGAAAGCAGGCTACTCCAAGTGGCATCTACAGCGGATGTTCAAGGAAGTAACCAGCCACGCGATTGGTGCGTACATTCGCGCGCGTCGGCTGTCGAAAGCCGCGGTGGCGCTTCGCCTGACCAGCCGCCCCATCCTCGACATAGCGTTACAATATCGCTTCGATTCGCAGCAGACCTTTACCCGTGCGTTTAAAAAGCAATTCAACCAAACGCCTGCCTGGTATCGTCGCTCATCGGAGTGGAACTCGTTTGGCATTCGCCCGCCAATTCGTCTCGACAATAACAGCATGCCGGAAGCGCAGTTTGTCACGCTGCCAGAAACGGTGCTGGTCGGCCAGACGCAGAGTTACTCCTGTACGCTGGAGCAGATTTCCAGCTATCGCGATGAGATGCGCCTGCATTTCTGGAAGCAGTTCCTGCTGGAAACCGACACGGTGCCGCCGGTGCTGTATGGCTTGCATCAGGTGCGCGCCAGCCATGAAAAAGATGATGAGCAGGAGATTCTCTACACCACTGCGGTGCCTGCCGATCAGCTGGCAAAAAGCATGCAGTCGAATCAGAGCGTGATTGTGGAAGCCGGTGATTACGTACAGTTCACCTACAACGGTGCGCGCAGCGCGCTGGGTGAATTTATCCTGCTGCTGTACGGCACTTGTATGCCAACGCTGGGATTAGTGCGTCGTCAGGGACAGGACATCGAGCGTTTCTACACGCACGGGGGTAAAAAACGTAGCGAGCCGCCAACGGAAATCCGCTGCGAATACCTGATTCCGATTCGCCAACAGAATAACTAATAAAAAATGCCGTCATCGCGACGGCATTTTTTTCTGCTTAGCGTTGAAGCTCGTCTAACGCAGGCGCATCCAGATGCGACACATCGCCCGCCGTCTCAACCACCCAACCGGCCGCCAGCCACGCGCTCTGCTGATGATCCACGCGCGAGATCGAGCAATTCCGCAGACGCAAACGACGCTCCGCATGCGCAGGCAAACCGAGAATGGTGCTAACCAGCACGCCCAACGCCATCCCGTGGCTGACAATCAGCGGACGGCTACCAGCAGGCAGCTCCAGCAGCGCATTCAGCGCTTCGTGCATCCGTGCCGCCATCTCCGCCATCGATTCGCCACCCGGAATACGGCCGGCGGTGGTGCCATCCACCAGCGTTTTCCGCCAGTTTTCCTCTTCTTCGGTTAAGCCATCGAGCGGACGTTGTTCCAGGCAGCCCATGTTGAGCTCGCGCAGACGCGCATCGAGCGTAACGGTGCAGCCACACGCATCGGCGATAATCTCTGCCGTACGCCGCGTCCGTCCCAAATCGCTAGCAATCACGTGGGTAATGCCCAGCGATTTCACCCGCTCGCCCACTTGCTGAGCTTGCAGCTCACCTTTTTCCGTTAACGGGCTGTCAGACTGCCCCTGAATGCGCCGAGCCGCATTCCATACCGTTTCACCGTGACGAACAAGATAGACCTGTAGCATGCTTAATTTCCGTTATACTGCGACAAATTTGCCTCGAGGGTTCAAACAATTATGTACCATGTTGTCGCAGCCACCATCAACCCGGCAAAAATTCGCGCGATTGCTCAGGCGTTCAACGACGTTTTCGGCGAAGGATCCTGCCACATCGAAGGGGTTGAGGTCGAGAGCGGCGTCGCAGCCCAGCCACTTAGTGATGTTGAAACGCGAACTGGCGCACGTCAGCGGGTTGAGAACGCGCGTCAAACGCGTCCACGGGCCGATTACTGGGTGGCGATCGAAGCGGGCATTGAAGGCGATTGCGCCTTTGCGTGGATGGTGGTTGAAAACGCGCAGCAGCGCGGAGAATCACGTTCGGCCAGCTTTACGCTGCCGCCGATTGTCGTGGCAGGCTTGGCTGCCGGGCATGAACTGGGTGATGAGATGGCACGCTTAACCGGCGTGGAGAATATCAAACACAAAGGTGGCGCGATTGGTGCCCTCACCCACGGCCTGCTTAGCCGCTCCAGCGTCTACCATCAGGCGTTGATTCTGGCGCTGTGTCCGTTCACCCATCCGCTCTACAGCCAGCGTTAACCGCGGCCGAGACGCGCTTCCAGCCAGCGTTTTAGCTCTGGCGGCGCCTCTTTCAGACTATTAGACCCGCGCGTAATGGTGGCGATGCCGACGCCCAACTCATTCTTCAGTTCACGCTGGCTCATATCGCCGTTCATCAGCTCTTCAATAATGCGCAAACGCGTCCCGTAGGATTCACGTTCATCCGGCGTCATCATCAGTTGTAATAACGGCAGCGCCACGCCATCGGCAAAGGCATTTTGCATCAGTTCGATAAATCGCAGCCAGTTATCTTCAACAGGCTGAGCCGATTCCGGCTGGGAAGAAAGGGGTTGGCTCATGAAGGGCTTCCGTACTCATTAACGAGTACGGAAGCATAGCACAGTCAATACTGGCGATTCCACTCACTGTCGGCGAGAATCTTGTCCGGTTTGCCCATGAAGTAACGGTAATAGGCATCGTAGGCCAGCACGTTTTTCACGTAGCCACGCGTTTCGGAGAACGGGATGGTTTCGATAAACGCCACCGCATCCAGATTACCACCGCTGGTTTTCTGCCAGCTGCGCACGCGTCCCGGACCGGCGTTATAGGCGGCCGAAGAGAAGATGCGGTTCTGACCAAACTGCTGATAGACATACTCCAGATACTGCGTACCGATCTGAATATTGGTCTGCGGATCCAGCAGCTGGCTGCTGTTCACATAGCCGGGAATGTTATACATCTTCACGGTATGCGTCGCCGTGGCGGGCATCACCTGCATCAATCCGCTGGCGCCCACCGGTGAACGCGCTTTCGGGTTCCACGCGCTCTCCTGCCGCGAAATCGCCATCGCGTAACTCTGTGGAATGCCTTTGTCGCTGGTGTATTGCTGATAGAGGTTTTGCCACGCCAGCGGGAAGCGCTCTTTCAGGCTATCCCACATTTTCGCGGTGATGGTGGCCTGCACGCTGAGATCCCACCAATCCTGCTCGTTGGCGTAACGCGCCAGCATCTGCTGCTGCGAACGGGTTTTGCTGGAGATCAGATTGGCCCATTCACTGCGCGCCAGGTTATCCAGCCCCCAATACATCAGCTCGCGCACGCGTGCCATTTCCGCACCTTGCGTCACGCTGCTGTCGGCGGCCGGAGCCTTATCGACCTGCAACGGATACTCCACGCCCAAGCGCTGCGCCGCGACCATCGGATAGAAGCCGCGCGCCTGCATCAGCTTACGCAGAATATCGTTGGCTTCCTCTTTGCGGCCCTGCGAAATCAGCAAATCCGCCTGCCAGTATTGCCACTCATCTTTCTCTTTGGCTTCCACCGGCAAACGCGCGATCCAGGTATTGAGACCACGACGATCGTTCTGGCTCAGCGCCAAACGTACGCGACGCTCCACCAGCGCGGTAGATTCGCTGTTCATTACTACCGCATCACGCCAACGCGCCTGCTCGCTGGTGAGATCCGCGCCCATCATGCGCCACACCACGGTCTCTTTCAGATCCTGCTCATCGGCCTGGCTCATCTTCTGCGCCTGCACCAGCTGCGGGATCATCATGCGCGCGTTATCCATATCTTCACGCGCCACGCGGGCGAAGGCATAGCTGGTCGCCATGCGGGTGAAATCGGTTGGCCCCATGCTGCTGGCAAAAGTAGTAACGGTTTGCGGATTCTGCTGCAGCGCAATCAGCCCGCTGGCGGTGGTTTGATAATCCGCCGGCAGCATTTTCGCCAGATAATTCACCAGGCTGTCGTTACCGGCTTTCATCGCCAGACGAATGCGCTCGAGAATAGTGATCGGCGAGAGTTGCCCGCTGGCTTGCCACACCGAGAACAGCTTGTCGCAGTCGTTCGGTAACGCGGTGCCGCGCAGCCAAATCTCTTTCGCACCGGCAAACGCCGCCTGCTGCTGGCCGGTCGCCCACTTGGCGTAATACCAGTTACAGCGCGCCTGCACCGGTTTCGGTTCATCCGGGCTGAAGCTGAGCACGCCCTGCCAATCCTGACGGTTCGCCAGCACATTCACAAAGCGCGTTGAGAGCGAGCGCGCCGGTGGTAGCGTGGGATATTGTTGAATAAAGTTCTTCACCGCCAGCGGCGTCTCTTGATCGAGATCCTGCGCCAGCAGGCGATATTGCAGATACGGGTAGAGCGGATAATCCTGCAGCGTCGGCATCAGCTGCGTCACCTGGTCCATCTGTTTGTTATCCCAGGCTTGCTTGATTTGCGCATAGCGCTGTCGCTGCTGATCCAGCGAATCGGCCCATACGCTGCTGGCCGTGCTGACCAGACAGATCCCTAGCATCCAGTAACGCCACTTCTCCATTACGCTCTCCTCTCAGTGCTGCGATCCAGCTCATGCCAGACTTCCTTCATGCTAACCAGGCCAACCGTCTCTTGCCATGTTCTTCACAAAATTTACGCTCGCGCACCGCCATTGCGCAGCGTTTGCGCCGCCGTTGTGCAATTTATCATCAGAAAAACTTATTACACATCAATTAACTACGCGGTTTCATCGGCTTACAAAAATGGCACGCGCTTTGCTCTGTTGAATTCCATCTTGTATACCAGTTGGAATTCACTCATGGCATCGACCTTTGGCTTTACGCTCCAGGATTGGCAACGCAGTTACCAACAGGATCCACAACAAATTACCGCCTTGCTGGCGGCCCATCTCGACGCCATCGACGCGCAGGATAACGCCTGGCTCTATCTCGCCACGCCCGCGCAGCTGCAGGCACAGATCGAACCGCTGCTGGCGAGCTATCAGCGCAACCCGGCGGCGCTGCCGCTGTTTGGCGTACCGTTTGCGGTAAAAGATAATATTGATGTCGCTGGCTGGCCGACCAGCGCCGCCTGCCCGGCTTTCACCTACACCGCCACCGCCGATGCCTTTGTCGTCGCGCAGCTCAAAGCAGCTGGCGCGGTGGTGATTGGCAAAACCAACCTCGACCAATACGCCACCGGCTTAGTCGGCACGCGTTCGCCGTTTGGTGCCGTGAGCAACACCTTCAATCCTGATTACGTCAGCGGCGGCTCGAGCTCCGGTTCTGCATCGGTGCTGGCACGCGGTCTGGTGGGCTTCTCGCTCGGCACCGACACCGCCGGTTCGGGCCGCGTGCCCGCCGGTTTCAACAACATCGTCGGCCTCAAGCCGACCAAAGGCTGGTTCTCTGCCAGCGGCGTGGTGCCGGCTTGCCGCCTCAATGACACCATTTCGGTGTTCGCGTTAACCGTCGAAGATGCCTTCGCGGTGGCTACCGCAGCGGGCGGCTATGACGCGGGCGATGCCTATTCGCGCAGCAATCCGCACACCGCGCCAGCCAGCTTCAAAGCGCAGCCCGATTTCGCCATTCCCGCCACGCCTGAATTCTTCGGCGACAAGCAAGCCGAAGCGGCCTGGCTGGCGGCGCTGGAGCAATTGCAGGCCGGTGGCGCAACGCTGCATCCGATCGATTTTTCCCTGTTCCATCAACTCGCCGAACAGCTCTATTACGGCCCGTGGGTCGCCGAGCGCACCGTGGCGGTGGGCGAGATGATCAACCGCCCGGAAGAGATGGATCCGGTGGTGTACGGCATCGTCAGCAGCGGCCTGAAATACACCGCAGTCGAAGCCTATCAGGCGGAATACCTGCGCGCCGAACTGACGCGCCAGATTCAGCAAACGCTGGCGCAGTTCGATGCGCTGGTGGTGCCCACCTCGCCAACCATCCATACGCTGGACGAAATGCAGCAGGAGCCGGTGCATTACAACTCGCAGTTCGGCACCTACACCAACTTCACCAACCTCGCCGATCTCAGCGCGCTGGCGCTGCCTGCGCCGTTCCGTGCCGATGGATTGCCTGCCGGCATCACGCTGATCGCGCCTGCCTGGCACGATCGCGCGCTGACTGGTTTTGGCCTGCGCTGGCAGCAGCAGATGGCGCTGCCGCTCGGTGCCACTGGCAAAGCAGCGCCCGCACAATCATACGCGCTGCCGATTTCAACCGATCACGTCCGCGTGGCGGTGGTGGGTGCGCATCTCACCGGCATGCCGCTCAACTTCCAGCTCACCACGCGCCAGGCGGTGCTGGTTGAGGAGACGCAAACCGCCAGCAATTACCGTCTGTTCGCTCTGCTCGATGGCCCGATTAAGAAGCCGGGCCTGCTGCGTGGCGAGAGCGGTGCGGCGATCACCGTGGAACTGTGGGATATCCCGCTAGCGCGCTTTGGCGAGTTCGTGGCGGAAATCCCGGCCCCGCTCGGCATTGGCTCGCTGACGCTGGCCGACGGACGCATCGTGAAAGGCTTTATCTGTGAACCGGCAGTGCTGTCGCAGGCGCTGGAAATTACCGAATTTGGCGGCTGGCGCAACTGGCTGGCCTCTCTGGGGAGTAAATAAGCATGTTCAGCACCGTTCTGATTGCTAACCGTGGCGAAATCGCCTGCCGCGCCATTCGCACCTTAAAACGCCTCGGCGTGAAAAGCGTCGCCGTCTATTCCGATGCCGATCGCAACGCGCGCCACGTCAAAGAAGCTGACGTCGCCATCGCCCTTGGCGGTGACAAAGCCAGCGACAGCTATTTACGCATCGATAAAATCCTCGCCGCTGCACAGGAAACCGGCGCAGAAGCCATCTGGCCGGGCTACGGTTTCTTGTCAGAAAGCCTGCCGTTTGCCGACGCCTGTGAAAAAGCCGGCATCGCCTTTGTCGGCCCCACCGCGCAGCAGATTGGCGAGTTTGGCCTGAAACACCGCGCGCGTGAGTTAGCCGCCAGCGCGGGCGTGCCGATGACGCCGGGCACGCCGCTGCTGAGTTCACTGGACGAAGCCTTAAGCGCCGCCGACACCATCGGTTATCCGGTGATGCTGAAGAGCACTGCAGGCGGCGGCGGTATTGGCCTGACGCGCTGCGCCGATGCCGATGCGCTGCGCAATGCGTGGGAGAGCGTGCGCCGTCTTGGCGAGCAGTTCTTCAGCGATGCGGGCGTGTTTTTAGAACGCTGCATTGACCGCGCGCGCCACGTTGAAGTACAGATTTTTGGCGACGGCAGCGGCAAAGTGATCGCGCTTGGCGAACGCGACTGTTCGCTGCAGCGCCGCAACCAGAAAGTGGTGGAAGAGACGCCGGCCCCGAATCTGCCGCAGGCAACGCGTGAAGCGCTACTCTCTTCTGCGGTGCGCCTCGGCGAGCTGGTGAATTATCGCAGCGCAGGTACGGTGGAATACATCTACGACGCCGAACAAGATGCCTTCTACTTCCTCGAAGTGAACACTCGCCTGCAGGTTGAACATCCGGTCACCGAATGCGTCACCGGCCTCGATCTGGTTGAGTGCATGCTGAAAGTGGCGTCTGGCGACGCCCTCGACTGGGCGCGCCTGCAGCAAGCGCCCGCTGGCGCATCGATTGAAGTGCGTATCTACGCCGAAGATCCGCTGAAAAACTTCCAGCCAAGCCCCGGCGTGCTGACCCACGTCAGTTTCCCGGACGATGTGCGCGTCGATGGCTGGATCGCTACCGGCACCGAAGTCTCGGCGTTTTACGATCCGATGGTCGCCAAACTGATCGTGCATGCCGACACGCGCGCAGCGGCGCTGACGAAGATGCAGCAGGCGCTCGACGCCACGCAACTGCACGGCATCGCCAGCAATCTCGATTATCTGCGCCAGATCGTCGCCACCGACGCCTTCCGCAGCGGCAACGTGTGGACGCGCTTCCTCGATAGCTTCACACCAGCCGCCAGCGTGATTGAAGTGCTGCAACCCGGCACCTTCAGCAGCATTCAGGATTTTCCTGGCCGCCTCGGTTATTGGGATATCGGCGTGCCACCGTCCGGCCCAATGGACGATTTCGCCTTCCGCCTCGCCAACCGCATTGTTGGCAACCACGACAGCGCCGCCGGACTGGAATTCACGCTGCAAGGCCCCACGCTGCGCTTCCACAGCGATGCCGTTATCGCCCTGACCGGCGCTGATTGCCCAGCCGACATCGATGGCGAAAACATCGCCTACTGGCAGCCCGTCGGCGTCAAAGCGGGACAAACCCTGACGCTGGGCCGCGCGCAGAGCGGCTGCCGCACCTACTTAGCGGTGCGCAACGGGTTCGACGTGCCGGAATATCTCGGCAGCCGATCCACCTTCTCGCTCGGCCAGTTTGGCGGCCACGCCGGACGCACTCTGCGCGTCGCCGATATGCTGCCAATTTCTCAGCCGCAGCTCGCTGCCTGCACCACGCCCGCGCCGGTCAGCGCCCCGCAGGCGCTCGATCATGCGCTGGTGCCGCACTACGGCACTGAATGGCGCATCGGCGTGCTGTATGGACCGCACGGCGCACCGGATTTCTTCACTCAGGCGGCGATTGATGAGTTCTTTGCCAGCGACTGGCAGGTGCACTACAACTCCAACCGCCTCGGCGTGCGTTTGGTTGGCCCGAAACCGACATGGACGCGCGCCAACGGCGGCGAAGCCGGCCTGCATCCGTCCAACGTGCATGACTGCGAATACGCCATCGGCGCGGTGAACTTCACCGGCGACTTCCCGGTGATCCTGACGCACGACGGCCCTAGCCTCGGCGGCTTCGTCTGCCCGGTGACCATCGCCAAAGCCGAACTGTGGAAAGTCGGCCAGGTGAAACCGGGCGATAAAATTCGCTTCCACCCAATCAGCGCCGACGAAGCGGTGGCGCTGGAAAAAGCCCAGGCGCACAGCGTGGCCACGCTGCGCAGCAGCCACGCGCCGGCCTTTGCGGTGCCCTCTTTAGCAGCCAGCGCTATCGGTTCCGCCACCTTGCTGGCGGCGCTCGCCGCCACGGCAACCACGCCAGCGGCGGTTTATCGCCAGGCTGGCGACAAATATGTGCTGATTGAGTACGGCGATAACGTGCTGGATCTGGCGCTGCGTCTGCGCGTGCATCTGCTGATGAATGCGCTGCGTGAACGCGCGGTGCCGGGCGTAGAAGAGCTGTCGCCGGGCGTGCGCTCTCTGCAGGTGCGCTACGACAGCCTGATTCTCAGCCAGAAACAGCTGATGCAGCTGCTGCTGGAACTGGAAGCCGGGCTCGGCGATGTCAGCCAGCTGAAAGTGCCGTCGCGCATTGTCTGGATGCCGATGGCCTTCGAAGACAGCGCCACACTCGGCGCGGTCGAACGTTATCAGGAAACTGTGCGTGCCAGCGCGCCGTGGCTGCCAAATAACGTCGATTTTATCCAGCGTATTAATGGCCTGGCGAGCCGCGAAGCGGTGCGCGACACCCTTTTTGATGCCAGCTACCTGATTCTCGGCCTCGGCGATGTCTATCTCGGCGCGCCGTGCGCGGTACCGATCGATCCACGCCATCGCCTGCTGAGCTCCAAATACAGCCCGGCGCGCACCTTTACCGCCGAAGGTACGGTTGGCATTGGCGGCATGTACATGTGCATCTACGGCATGGATTCACCTGGCGGCTATCAGCTGGTGGGCCGCACGCTGCCAATCTGGAACAAATTCCTGAAAAACGATCAGTTCGCGGCCGACGAGCCGTGGCTGCTGCACTTCTTCGATCAGGTGCGCTTCTATCCGGTAACGGAAGATGAGCTGACGCAGCTGCGCGATGACTTCCGCGAAGGCCGCGCCACGGTGCGCATCGAAGAAACGGTCTTCGACTTCGCCGCCCATCATCAATTCCTCGCCGAAAACGCCGCGTCGATCAGCGATTTCCGCCAGCGTCAGTCTGCCGCCTTTGAACAGGAAGTGACGCGGTGGGCGCAGGAAGAGCAGAACGCGCCGCTCACCAGCGAGGAAACCTTGGTGGTGGCCGAAGCCGATGACGATGCGCTGGCAGTGTGCGCCGATATGAACGGCAACATCTGGAAAGTGCTGGTGCAGCCAGGCGACGCGGTGGAAGCCGGTCAAACGCTGATCATCGTGGAAGCGATGAAAATGGAACTGGCGATTGTCGCGCCGCAGGCTGGCACGGTGAAACGCATTGCCTGCCTGGCAGGACGTCCGGTGAGTCCGGGCGATGCCCTGCTGTGGCTGGAATAAGGAGTCGGCATGAACACGAGCCCTCGTAGCAAAGGTCGTCCGGAAGCGCTGGCCGAGAAGGTTTATCAGGCGCTGAAACAGGACATTTTTGAGTTCCGACTGATGCCGGGCGATCGTTTTAGCGAAAACGAAATCGCCGATCGGCTGGAAGTGAGCCGCACGCCGGTGCGTCAGGCGCTGTTCTGGCTGGAGCGCGAGGGCTACGTCGAAGTGTGGTTCCGCAGCGGCTGGCAGGTGAAGCCGTTTGACTTTGAATATTTCGAAGAGCTGTACGACTTTCGCACCGTGCTGGAGTGCGAAGCGGTGCGCCGCTTGTGCGCACTGCCCGCACCGCAGTGCATCGACATGCTCACCGCGCTGAAAAGCTTCTGGATGGATGCACCGCCGCTGGCCGATGGCAAAGCGGTTTCGGCGCAGGATGAAGCCTTTCACATGGCGCTGGTGGCCGCCGCTGGCAATCAGGAGATGGCGCGCATCCACGCCGAACTGACCGAAAAAATCCGCATCATTCGCCGTCTCGATTTTACCCGAGACGACCGAATGGAGGCGACATACCGCGAGCACGCTCAGATTTTACGGGCGATTTTCCAGCAACAAACCGAGGAGGCGCAGCGCATTTTAACCGACCACATTGCCGTCAGTAAGGCAGAGGTCAGAAAGATCACATTGCATATGTTACAGCAGGCTCGACTTCAACCCATTGAATAACAATACAAACATCTTGAGGTTTTACTGATGAAAAGACGTTCGTTGCTCAAGGCTTTCGCGCTCTCTGCCTCTGTGGCCAGCATGGGCTTTGCCTTTGCGGCGCAGGCTGCTGACACCATCAAGGTGGGCATTATGTCCTCCCTCTCCGGCACCATGGCGATCTCCGAAACGCCGCTGAAGGATGTGGCGCTGATGACTATCGATGAGATCAACGCCAAAGGCGGCGTGCTGGGCAAAAAGCTGGAACCGGTGGTGGTCGATCCGGCCTCCAACTGGCCGCTTTTCGCTGAGAAAGCGCGCCAGCTGCTGACCCAAGACAAAGTGGCGGCGGTGTTTGGCTGCTGGACTTCGGTATCGCGTAAATCGGTGCTACCGGTGTTTGAGGAGCTGAACGGCCTGCTGTTCTATCCGGTGCAGTACGAAGGCGAAGAGATGTCGCCGAACGTGTTCTACACCGGCGCCGCGCCGAACCAACAGGCGATTCCGGCGGTGGAATACCTGATGAGTGAAGATGGCGGCAGCGCGAAACGCTTCTTCCTGCTGGGCACCGACTACGTCTATCCGCGCACCACCAACAAGATACTGCGCGCCTTCCTGCACACCAAAGGGGTACAGGATAAAGACATCGAAGAGGTCTATACGCCGTTTGGTTACAGCGATTATCAGACCATCGTCTCCAACATTAAGAAGTTCTCTGCCGGTGGCAAAACCGCGGTGATCTCCACCATCAACGGCGACTCCAACGTGCCGTTCTACAAAGAGCTGGCCAATCAGGGCATCAAAGCCACGGATATCCCGGTGATCGCCTTCTCCGTCGGCGAGGAAGAGTTGCGCGGCATTGATACCAAACCGCTGGTCGGTCAGCTAGCGGCGTGGAACTACTTCGAGTCGGTGGATAACCCAACTAACCAGAAGTTCGTCGCGGATTACCGCGCCTACGCTAAGGCGCACAACCTGCCGAACGCCAACACCGTGGTGACGAATGACCCGATGGAAGCGACCTACGTTGGCCTGCACATGTGGGCGCAGGCGGTAGAGAAAGCGGGCACCACCGATGTGGATAAAGTGCGCGCGGCGATGGCGGGACAGACCTTTAAAGCCCCGGACGGTTTCACCCTGACCATGGATAAAACCAACCATCACCTGCATAAGCCAGTGATGATTGGTGAAGTGGAAGAGAACGGTCAGTTCAACGTGGTGTGGCAGACCGAGCAACCGGTACGCGCCCAGCCGTGGAGCCCGTACATCGCGGGTAACGATAAGAAGCCGGACCATCCGGTGAAATCAACGCAGTAGGGGTTGTGCTGGCTGTCCCCCATCCCGGCCTTCCCCCATAAATGGGGGAAGGAGACGCTGCCACATGCATGTTCATTGCTGGCATTGGGCAACGTCTTCCTCCCCCATTTATGGGGGAGGACCGAGGAGGGGGACAGCCACACCAATCCAAACCAAAACAACTTCTCACCATCAGGGCCAGAACCATGACAATCCGCCGTTATCTCTGCTGTCTGCTGTTACTGCTGCCCTGGCTCGCCCAGGCGGGCGATGGCGCAGACTTCGCGGCCGCCAGCCGCGCGCAACAAGCCACGCTGCTCCAGCAGTGGGCCGCCGCACCGCAGGCCAGTCGCTTGCCGCTGCTGCAGGCGCTGCGCAATGAAACCGTGGTCATCGACCAAAAACAGCAGCCGTTCAGCAAACAAGGCGAAGCGTTGCAGCCGCTCGACAGCGCGCAACAGCCCGACGGCGACACCAAAAAGCTGTTCATGAACAACCGCCTGCGCGTATTGATCGCCAGCGCCCTCGCCGCCCATCAGCTGGTGAGCGATGATGCCGCGATCCGTTTACGTGCCGCACAACAACTGCAAAATGATGGCGTCGCCGACATGCTGCCGCTGATTGAGCAGCGTCTGACGCTGGAAAAAGACGCGAAAGTGCACGACGTACTGCTGATGGCAGCGGCCAACCTGCAACTCGCCAGCCCGGATGCGGCGCTGCGCCTGAAGGCTGTCAAACTGCTCGGCGAATCCAGCGATCCCAACATGCAGGCCAGCCTCACGCGCTTAACCCAGTCCAGCAATGAACCCGATGCCAGCGTGCGTGATATCGCCGCCGCCAGCCTGAAGCAGATTAAACAGCGCCTGATGTGGGGCGATCTGCTCGGTCAGGCGTTTACCGGCCTGTCGCTCGGTTCGATTCTGCTGCTGGCCGCGCTCGGTCTGGCGATCACCTACGGCCTGCTGGGCGTAATCAACATGGCGCACGGCGAAATGCTGATGCTGGGTGCCTACGCCACCTGGTTTGTGCAAAGCCTGTTCCAGCAGTTCGCACCGCAGTGGCTGGCCTGGTATCCGCTGCTGGCGCTGCCGGTGGCCTTTCTGGTCACCGCCTGCATGGGCATGCTGCTGGAGCGCACCATCATCCGCCATCTGTACGGACGTCCGCTGGAAACGCTGCTCGCCACCTGGGGTATCAGCCTGATGCTGATTCAACTGGTGCGCATGCTGTTTGGCGCGCAGAACCTGGAAGTGGCTAACCCAGGCTGGCTCTCCGGCGGGCTGCAGCTGTTACCGAATCTGGTGCTGCCGTACAACCGTATCGCGGTGATCCTGTTTGTGTTTGCCGTGCTGGGCCTCACCTGGCTGCTGCTGAATAAAACCCGTCTCGGCCTGAGCGTGCGCGCCGTGACGCAAAACCGCGCAATGGCCGACTGCTGCGGCGTGCCGACCGGACGTATCGATATGCTGGCGTTTGGCCTCGGTTCTGGCATCGCCGGACTCGGCGGCGTGGCGCTGTCGCAGCTCGGCAACGTCGGGCCGGAGCTCGGTCAGGGCTACATCATCGACTCCTTCCTCGTGGTGGTGCTGGGTGGCGTCGGCCAACTGGCGGGCACCGTGGTCGCGGCCTTTGGTCTTGGCATTCTTAACAAAGTGCTGGAGCCGCAGATTGGCGCGGTGCTGGGAAAAATCCTTATCCTCGTGCTGATCGTGCTGTTTATCCAGAAACGTCCGCAGGGCCTGTTTGCCTTCAAAGGGAGGGTGATTGACTGATGAGCCAGCCAATGACGTTAACTATTGCGCGCAAAGCGCCACGCCTGACGCTCAGCCTCGGCGTGGTGATCGCTGTGCTGCTGCTGGCGCTGCCGTTCTGCGCCCTGCTGCCCGCCACCCATCTGCTGGCGATCTCCACCTACACGCTAACGCTGGTCGGCAAGATTCTCTGTTACGCCGTGGTCGCAGTGGCGCTCGATTTGGTGTGGGGTTACGCCGGGCTGCTGTCGCTCGGTCACGGCCTGTTCTTCGCGCTTGGTGGCTATGCGATGGGCATGTATTTGATGCGTCAGGCCTCTGGCGATGGCCTGCCCGCGTTTATGTCCTTCCTTTCGTGGAGTGAGCTGCCGTGGTTCTGGGCGGGCACGCAACATTTTGCCTGGGCGCTGTGCCTGATCATGCTGGTGCCGGGTTTGCTGGCGCTGGTGTTTGGCTTCTTCGCCTTTCGCTCGAAAATCAAAGGCGTTTACTTCTCAATCATGACGCAGGCGCTGACCTACGCTGGCATGCTGCTGTTTTTCCGCAACGAAACTGGCTTCGGCGGTAATAACGGCTTTACCGGCTTCACCACATTGCTCGGCTTTAACGTCACCGCTACCGGCACGCGTATTGGACTGTTTGTCGCCACGGTGCTGCTGCTGCTGGTCAGCCTCGGCATTGGCTTCGCGCTGGCACGCAGCAAGTTTGGCCGCGTGTTGACCGCGGTGCGCGATGCGGAGAACCGCCTGATGTTCATCGGATACGATCCCAAAGGCTTCAAGCTGTTTGTCTGGACGCTGTCGGCGGTGCTGTGCGGGCTGGCGGGCGCGCTCTACGTGCCGCAGGTTGGCATTATCAACCCCAGCGAAATGTCGCCAACCAACTCGATTGAAGCGGCGATATGGGTGGCGCTGGGCGGACGCGGCACGCTGATTGGTCCGCTGCTTGGTGCCGCCATCGTTAACGGAGCCAAAAGCTGGTTCACCGTCGCCTTCCCGGAATATTGGCTGTTTTTCCTTGGCCTGATGTTTATCCTGGTCACGCTGTTCCTGCCGCGTGGCGTGATTGGCCTGCTGCGCCGGAGGCGTGATGACTGAACAACTGTTTACCCAACCTCATCCCTCGGATCGCTATCGTGAACAAAGCGATCCGGTATTGCAGCTGGAGAAGATCAACGTCTCGTTCGACGGCTTTCGCGCGCTCACCGATCTCTCACTGAAGATCGGCGTGGGCGAACTACGCTGTGTGATCGGCCCCAACGGCGCGGGAAAAACCACGCTGATGGATGTGATCACCGGTAAAACCCGGCCGGATAATGGCCAGGTGATCTACGACCAGGATACCGATCTCAGCAAAATGTCGCCGGTGGAGATCGCGCGCGCCGGTATTGGGCGCAAGTTCCAGAAACCCACGGTATTCGAAGCGCTGACGGTGTTTGAGAACCTGGAAATCGCGCTGAAAAACGACAAATCAGTGTGGGCCAGCCTGCGCGCGCGGTTAAACAGCGAGCAGCAGGATCGCATTGATGAGGTGCTAAAACTGTTGCGATTGGGCGGCGAGCGTCAGCGCAAAGCCGGTTTGCTGTCGCACGGTCAGAAGCAGTTTCTGGAAATCGGCATGCTGCTGGTACAGGACCCGCATCTGCTGCTGCTGGATGAACCGGCAGCCGGCATGACCGATGCCGAAACCGAGTACACCGCTGAGCTGTTTCGCAGCCTCGCCGGGAAGCATTCGCTGATGGTGGTCGAGCACGACATGGGCTTTGTTGAAACCATTGCCGATCACGTCACCGTGCTGCATCAGGGCCAGGTTTTGGCCGAGGGATCGTTACGCGAAGTGCAGGCGGACGATCGGGTTATCGACGTTTATCTGGGGCGTTAACATGCTGCAAGTCGCGGAACTGAATCAATATTACGGCGGCAGCCACATTCTGCGCGGCCTGTCGTTTGAAGCGAAGCCGGGTGAAATTACCTGCCTGCTGGGACGTAACGGCGTGGGTAAAACCACGTTGCTGAAATGTTTGATGGGGCTGATTCCGGCTAAATCCGGCGAAATTCGCTGGCAGGATAATGTGATCAACAGCCGCAAGCCGCATCAGCGCGTGCAGGCCGGTATCGCTTATGTGCCGCAGGGGCGCGAAATCTTCCCGCGTCTGACGGTGGAAGAGAATCTGCTGATGGGGCTGGCGCGTTTTTCTGGCGCACAGGCCAAAGCGGTGCCGGAGGAGATCTATCAACTGTTTCCGGTGCTGCGTGAGATGAAAGCGCGCCGCGGCGGCGACCTGTCGGGCGGACAACAGCAGCAATTAGCGATTGGCCGCGCCCTCGCCTGTTCACCAAAGCTGTTGATCCTCGATGAGCCAACCGAAGGGATCCAGCCGTCGGTGATCAAGGAGATCGGGGCGGTGATCCGCCAGCTGGCGCAGCGCGGTGATATGGCGATCCTGCTCGTCGAGCAGTTTTATGATTTCGCCGCCGAACTGGCCGACAGCTATTTGGTGATGTCACGCGGCGAGATCGTGCAGCGCGGCGCCGGATCCGCCATGGAAGCCGAGGGCGTACGCGGATTAGTGGCGATTTAGTTGCACCATTTCTTCGTAGGGTGTGCAGTTATGCGCAGCTGGAAACCAGGTCGCCATAAATGACGACCCTATAAAATCCCGGTCTCAACGCTGAAGTGACGCTGCTCGCCGGGAGCCAGCTCAATCAGCGTGCCGGCGCGCTGTGCGGCTTTGAAACCCTCCGGGCGGCAGGTTGACGGCAGCACATAGGCGGCGACCTGCTGATCGCGGTTATGCAGCATCCAGCGCGTGGCGTGCGGGAATTGCTGGCTGGAGAAGCGCGTCATCAGGGCAAACCCTTGCGGTGAGTGCAGCTCGAACTGCATCTCATCACCGTACTGCTGGAGATCGTCGGCGAAAAACACGATCTCCGGATCGCACATCTGCGGCTGATCCAGCTGCTGAAACGCCTGCGGATCGCGCGCCAGTTGATCGGTATATGCGCGCCACTGCGGGGTAGGTTTGACGTGCGCCGGGATCGAACTGCGCAGCTGGAACGCATCGGTCGGAATTGACTGCTGGAAACGCCCTCGATCCAGCCAGGCGCTGTTCAAATGACACATATACTGCAGCGGCATCGGCGCGCCTGCCAGGTTAGTGACGTTCATCTCAATGTGCAGGCGCGCAGCATTGGCCTCAAGGCGCACCGCCGGTGCGGCAAGATAGTGATGGCCAAAGCCCTTCACATATTCGGTTTCGCCCTCCAGCGACAGGCGATCGTCCTCCAGCACCATCCATGCGCTGTCCATGCGCGCGCAGGCCATTTCGCCATGCAGCGGATGATCGTCATCCTCTGCCGGACAGCCGTTGGCCAGCAGCCCGGAGTGGAAAGCGAAACAGCCGTAGGTATCAATGATCGAACTGCCGGGCAGCGGCTGCTTAAAGCTGTGGCTCATGGTCAGCGAATGGCCGTCAAAGTTAGCGTCCCACACCATCTGACCGTAAAACGGCAGTACGATCACCGTGCCGCGTGGATTGCTGATGCGTACCGCTTCCACGCCTGCGGGATAGCGAAACAGCTCGACGTGGAACGTCTCGTTGCGCAGCAGCGTGGCTGGCGTTTCATGAAAATGCTCACGACGTAACGGTAAACGGGTTTTCATGGCATCTCCTCAACTAAACGACCGGCTGCTTCTGCCTGTTTTTTATGACGCAGCTCGCCCCAGAAGAAGTAACCCACCCAAGCGAAGCACAGCAGCGAAACGCCGAACGCCAGCTGCATCGATCCCAGATGATCGGAGACGAAGCCCTGAATCGCAGGAATAAAGGCAGCACCGACAATCGACATCACGATAAACGCGCCCGCCACTTCGGTGTATTTGTTATCGACGGTCGCCAGCGTTCCAGCGTAGATCGTCGCCCAGCACGGACCAAACAGCGCACTGACCAGGATGGCGGCATACACGGCGGTAAAGTTCGGCACAAACATCACATACGCCAGCGCCAGAACACCCAGCAGCGAGTAGGCAATCAACACTTTTTCCGCACGGAAGCGCGTCATCAGGACGTTGGCGATAAATTTACCGATAAAGAAGCCGATGAAGCTGTAAATCATAAAGTTAGAGGCATGGCGCTCATTGACCGCGCCGAGCGTCAGCGCCAGACGAATTGTGAACGACCATACCGCCACCTGCATGCCGACATACAAGAACTGCGCCAGAATCCCGCGTTTGAAGTGACGATTCGCCGCCAGATAGCGGAAAGTCTCGCCGAGCGACGGTAAAGATTTTTCACTGCTTTCCGGTTTGCAGCGCGGATAGCGGGTGAACAGAAACAGCAGCATCACTACCACCAGCACCATCACCAGATATTTGTAGGGTTCCAGCGTATGCTCCAGCATGGTGAGACGGAACGCATGCGCCTGTTCCGCATTCATGCCGGCCAGCTGACTTTCCAGACTGTCGCCCTCCTGAAACACCAGATATTTGCCCAGCACGATGCCCATCAGTGCGCCCACCGGATAGAAGGTCTGGCTGATATTCAGGCGCAGCGTGGCGTGATCGCGATGACCAATCATCGAGCTGTAGGTGTTGGCGGCGGTTTCGAGGAAGCTCAAACCGATGGCGATGGCGAAAATCGCCGCCAGGAACATGGTGTAGGTTGCCATGTGCGACGCGGGATAGAACAGCACGCAGCCCACGATATACAGCGCCAGTCCCAATAAAATCGCCAGTTTATAGGTGGCTTTGCGGATCACCAGCGAGGCCGGAATAGCGATCAGGAAGTAGCCGCCATAGAACGCGCTCTGCACCAGCGCGCTGGCGAAATCGCTTAACGCGAACACGCTTTTGAACTGGGTGATCAGGATGTCGTTCAGACTCGCCGCACAGCCCCACAACGGGAACAGGCACGAGAGCAAAATGAACTGGAACAGCGGCGTTTTATTCAGATAGCCATCAGATTGCTGAACAATGTTCGGTTGCATAACTCGACCTCAGTGAACGTTGAGAAAACGCTGGAAGGTTTCCGCGTCGGGATAGGAGCGCTGCGTGCCGCGACCGGTCACGCTGCAGGCGGCATAAGCCGAGGCTTGCGCCATCGCGGCCGGGATATCGCCGCTTTTCACCAACTCGTGGGCGAAGCAGCCGATAAAGGCATCGCCCGCGCCGCTGGTATCCACCGCTTTTACCGCGGTGGGGGCAACCTGATGCACGCTGTCGCCAGACATCCACAGCGAACCGCGCCCGCCCAGCGTGATGATCAGGTTTTTCAGCCCGCGTTTGAGCAGCGATTGCCCCGCCAGCTTCACCTCTTCATCCGTGGTGACCGGCATGCCGGTGAGGATCTCCAGCTCGGTTTCATTCGGCATGAAAAAGTCGCATTTGCAGGCGTAGTCGATATTGAGATCCGCCACCGCCGGTGCCGGATTGAGGATCACTTTGATGTCATGCTGACGGGCAAAATCAATGGCGTAATAAACGGTCTCCAGCGGGATCTCCAGCTGCAGGATGATCAACTGGCAGCTTTTCAACGCGTCAGCGGCGGCATCGATATCGGCTGGCTTCAACTGTTGGTTGGCACCTTTGATAATCAGAATGCGGTTCTGCGACTGATCGTCGACGAAGATAGGTGCCACGCCGCTGGAGGTGCCTGGCGCGGTGGTGACGAAGCGGGTATCAACGCCTTGCTGCTGCAGATTGGCCACGGTATTCGGCGCGAACAGATCGTCGCCGACTTTACTCACCATCATCACGCTGCCGCCCATCTTCGCTGCTGCCACAGCCTGATTGGCACCTTTACCCCCGCAGCCGATGGCAAAATCGGGTGCTTCCAGCGTTTCGCCCGCTTTAGGCAGCTGATTGGTATAGGTAATGAGGTCCACCATATTTGACCCAATAACCGCAATATCCATTGTTTTCTCCCGGTGAATTTTTAACTTTATAATGTTATTAAAATAACAATATCAGGTTAATAAAGTTAATTGTGTGATAAATTTCACACCTCGACATCCTGATAAAAAGCCGATAAACAGCCATTAATTGGTAGAAATGAATGTTATTATTCTAACAATGGAACAACATTGAGAATCAGAGCGAAGCGGCTTGAGAGCAACACGTTGGCGGCATTGCATGAGGTTTGCGGGCCGATCTCATTACAGGTAAGATTGAAAACTGGCCTGCTGGATACGTCGCAAATCATTAAAATATGTGAGATTTATCGTGATTTTTGACCAGGCCACTTCGACTTCAGGATTAATTACGCAGAGATGATCATGGAAACCCGGCGCGACGAACGTATTCACAAGTTGGCTCAGGCGCTGAAACGCACCGATAAACTGCATCTGAAAGACGCGGCGCAGCTGCTCGGCGTGTCGGAAATGACCATCCGTCGCGATCTCACCGAACCGGCTTCAACGGTGGTGCTATTGGGCGGCTATATCGTCAGCGACCCGAAAAGCCACGCCGGACACTATTTCATCTCTGATCAGCACGGACAGAACGCCGCACGCAAACAGCGCCTGGCGCAGGCTGCCGCGGACCTGATCAGTGAAAATGACACGGTATTTTTTGATTGCGGCACCACGCTGCCGTACATCGTGGATGCGATCCCCGACACCTTGCCGTTCACCGCCATCTGCTGCGCGATGAACACTTTCCTGGCGTTGAAAGAGAAACCGGCCTGCAACGTGATCCTGAGCGGCGGCGAGTTCCACGCCGATAACGCGCTGTTCACGCCGATTGGCGCGCATTCGATCCTCGACGATCTCTGCCCGACGCTGGCCTTTATTTCGGCGGCAGGCATCGATCAGGAACAGGGCGCAACCTGTTACAACATCAATGAGCTGGCGATGAAGCACCACGCGATGCTGCGCGCACGTCAGCGCGTGCTGGTGGCGGACAGCAGTAAATTTGGCAAAGTGCTGCCCGCGCGTATCGGTGAATTGCGCCGTTTTGATTTGCTGGTCAGCGATAGCGCACCCGAACCGGCGCTGAAGAGCTGGCTGGCACAACAGAATATTCCGCTGCGATTGCCTAAAGCTTAGAATTCCTCTGTTTCTATTACCGGGAAACAAAACCAGACCCTAAATACTTCGTGTTGCAGGAAGGCGGCAAGTGGGTTCATCCCCAGGAGCATACATTAGTATGTGACTGGGGTGGACACACGCAGCCAACGCACCTGCAGCGCGAAGTATGACGGGTATGAATAAAGGGTGAAAACAGCTAAACTTCTGTACCTAAAGTTCATAACTCACAGACCAAAAGGCTCAATACAACGTGGCTCAATTCGTCTATAGCATGCATCGCGTCGGCAAGGTCGTTCCGCCGAAGCGTCACATCCTGAAGAATATTTCTCTTAGCTTCTTCCCTGGAGCAAAAATCGGTGTACTCGGCCTGAACGGCTCGGGTAAATCGACGCTGCTGCGCATCATGGCCGGTATCGATACCGATATCGAAGGGGAAGCACGCCCGCAGCCGGGCATCAATGTGGGTTATCTGCCGCAGGAACCGCAGCTGAACCCGGAGCACACCGTGCGTGAATCCGTTGAAGAAGCGGTTTCAGAAGTAGTTGGCGCGCTGAAGCGCCTCGACGAAGTGTATGCGCTGTATGCCGATCCCGATGCGGATTTCGACAAGCTGGCCGCTGAACAGGGCCGTCTGGAAGAAGTGATCCAGGCGCACGATGGTCACAACCTCGATACCCAGCTGAACCGTGCGGCCGATGCGATGCGTCTGCCTGACTGGGATGCCAAAATCGCTACCCTCTCCGGTGGTGAGCGCCGCCGCGTTGCGCTGTGCCGTCTGCTGCTGGAAAAGCCAGACATGCTGCTGCTCGACGAACCGACCAACCACCTGGATGCCGAATCCGTGGCGTGGCTCGAGCGCTTCCTGCACGACTTCGAAGGCACCGTTGTGGCGATCACGCATGACCGTTACTTCCTGGATAACGTGGCTGGCTGGATTCTGGAACTGGACCGCGGTGAAGGTATTCCGTGGGAAGGTAACTACTCTTCCTGGCTGGAGCAAAAAGATCAGCGTCTGGCGCAGGAAGCTTCTTCTGAAGCGGCGCGTCGCAAATCTATCGAGAAAGAGCTGGAGTGGGTGCGTCAAGGCGCGAAAGGCCGTCAGTCGAAGGGCAAAGCCCGTCTGGCACGCTTTGAAGAGTTGAACAACACCGATTACCAGAAGCGTAACGAAACCAACGAACTCTTCATTCCACCTGGCGCACGCCTCGGCGACAAAGTGCTGGAAGTGACCAACCTGAAGAAATCGTATGGCGATCGCGTGCTGATCGACGATTTGACCTTCTCTGTACCGAAAGGCGCAATTGTTGGCATCATCGGTCCGAACGGCGCGGGTAAATCTACGCTGTTCCGCATGATGTCAGGTCAGGAGCAACCGGATTCCGGCACCATCGAGCTGGGCGAAACCGTCAAGCTGGCGTCAGTTGATCAGTTCCGTGACGCGATGGACAATTCCAAAACCGTGTTTGAAGAAGTGTCTGGCGGTCAGGACATTATGCGCGTTGGCAACACCGAGATGCCAAGCCGTGCTTACGTCGGTCGCTTCAACTTTAAAGGCACCGATCAGGGCAAACGCGTGGGCGAGTTGTCAGGTGGTGAGCGCGGTCGTCTGCACCTTGCCAAGCTGCTGCAAGTCGGCGGTAACCTGCTGCTGCTCGATGAACCTACCAACGACCTCGACATCGAAACTCTGCGCGCGCTGGAAAACGCCCTGCTGGAATTCCCAGGCTGTGCCATGGTGATCTCGCATGACCGTTGGTTCCTGGACCGTATCGCCACCCACATCATCGATTATCAGGATGAAGGCAAGGTGGAGTTCTTCGAAGGTAACTTTACCGAGTACGAAGAGTACAAGAAACGCACCCTCGGCGCCGACGCGCTCGAGCCGAAGCGTATCAAGTACAAGCGTATGACGAAGTAAGTCTGTTGCTGTGAAAAAGGCGCCATTAGGCGCCTTTTTTATGGCTGAATCAGCTGCCCAGCATCTGCTTTACTAACTCGACACAACGCAGGAAGCGCGTGTCATAGTCATCTTCTTTAACGTGCACAAACTCGATATTGTTTTCACGCAGCATGGTGATCAGCATGGTCTGGAACTCGCGACGATCCATTGAGCTGCCGAGGCTGCGCAATCCATCCGCCACCCAGGGCACGTTGTTTTCCAGCAAAATCACCAGGTCGAAACGGTACTCATCAATCAACGCCTGCACAAACGGATGCTCGCGACCTTCGTACTTGAGGCAAAACGCCTGCGTAGTGATGAAATCGGTATCGATAAAGGCGACTTTACTGGCGTACTTCACTGCGAAGTCGATGTACTGGGCCTGACCGAGCGCGATTTTGTCGTAATCGGAATATTGCAGCGCCATTTCGTCGCCACCGAGGTGTGAGAAGACATAATCACGGCCATATTCCCATGCGCTGGTGGTGTTGAAGATGTTCGCCAGCTTGTTCACCAGCGTTGATTTGCCGCTCGACTCGCCGCCCAGCACCGCCACGGTGCGCACGAAGAACGGCTTCACTTCGGTCGGGATGTATTCCCAGTAGCGGAACGGATCCTGACGAATCTGGCCGCCGCTAATGTTCATAAAGGATCGATTGGGATCGATCACCACCGCCGGAATGCCGAGGTGCTGCTCATACATCGCGGCATCCGGTTCTTCACTGGTGTAGATACAATTCGGCTCAATGCCCTGCTCAGCCAGAAAGGTTTTGACGCCGCCGCTCCACACATCCCAGCCGTGCGGATAAGGTTCAATGCCCTCTTCGTCAAACGAATGGATGCGGATATTTTTCTGGTATTTGAAGGTTTGCAGCAACCAGCGTAGTCGATCGCTGATGGTCGGCTGCTGCGACATGGCGCTGTTTTCAAACAGTTCACGATCGCGCGGCTCGTCGTGGCCCATGATGATATGCAGCTCATCCACCTGACTGCAGGCGCGCTGGATTAAATAGATGTGGCCGGTATGCAGCGGATAAAATTTCCCGAACACCACGCCAACGGTTTTATCGCGGCGCGGAAATTCCAGGCCAAGAAAACGGTGCAGCGCTTCCAGCTTCTGCGCACTCGGGCTTTTAATTTTGGCGTTGAGCAGCTGGCTTAAGTAGCCTTTGGTCATTCCGCTGGCGTCGGCAACCTGCTGCAGCGTGTGGCCTTGCTGGCGAATGGCTGTTTTCAGGTAGTCAAACGATGACATTTAGTGCCTCCTGCGTGGAATAAAGGGCGGTGCGGCCTTTAAGACGGTGCGCATAAATGCGCACCCTACAAACGTAGGGTCGGCATTCATGCCGACCGGTAAAACTTACAACTCATCCAGAATCGCTAACGCATCCGCCAGCTTCTTCGCGCTGTACACCTTCATCCCTTCGACCGGTTTCTTAGGTGCATTACCGGCCGGGACGATGGCGCGCTTAAAGCCGTGTTTCGCCGCTTCGGAAATGCGCTCCTGGCCGCTCGGCACCGGGCGAATTTCGCCGGCAAGGCCCACTTCACCAAAGATCACCAGATCCTGCGGCAGCGGACGATCGCGGAAGCTCGATACCATCGCCATCAGCAGCGCCAAATCGACGCTGGTTTCGGTGACTTTTACGCCGCCGACCACGTTAACAAACACATCCTGATCCGCCATCTGCAAGCCGCCGTGGCGATGCAGTACCGCTAACAGGATTGCCAGGCGATTCTGCTCCAGACCCACCGCGACGCGGCGTGGATTGCCCATCATCGAATGGTCCACCAGCGCCTGAATCTCGACCAGCAGCGGACGCGTACCTTCCCATAGCACCATCACCGAACTGCCCGAGGTGATCTCATCACCACGAGACAGGAAAATGGCCGACGGATTGCTGACTTCGCGCATGCCTTGTTCGGTCATGGCGAACACGCCCAGCTCATTCACCGCGCCAAAGCGGTTTTTATGGCTGCGTAAGGTGCGGAAACGGGAATCAGCGTCGCCATCCAGCATCACCGAACAGTCGATACAGTGTTCCAGCACTTTCGGGCCGGCCAGCGAACCGTCTTTGGTGACGTGACCGACCATGATGATCGCCACGCCGCGCGTTTTGGCGAAGCGTGTCAGGTAGGCGGCCGTTTCACGCACCTGCGCTACGCTGCCCGGCGAGGATTGGATCTCCGCCATGTGCATTACCTGAATCGAGTCGATCACCATCAGTTTCGGCTGCTCCTGCTCGGCGATCAGGCAGATCTGCTCGATGCTGGTTTCCGACAACATATTGAGGTTTTCGGTCGGTAATCCCAGACGATGGGCGCGCATCGCCACCTGTTGCAGTGACTCTTCGCCGGTGACATACAGAGTTTTCATCCCTTCTGCCAGCTTGCACATCACCTGCAGCAGCAGCGTCGATTTACCGGCACCCGGATTACCACCAATTAAGATGGCGCTGCCCGGCACCACGCCGCCGCCCAATACGCGATCGAACTCTTTGAAACTGGTTGAGAAACGCGGCAGGGCTTCGAGGCTGATCTCCGACAGCTTCTGCACGCGGCTAACGCCCGCGTTGCCGCCGGCATAACCGCTCAGACGCTCGTTACGCGCCGCCGCAGGCGAGGCGGCAATGCGCACCTCGGTAATGGTGTTCCACGCATGACAGGCGCTGCATTGCCCCTGCCAGCGCGGATAATCAGCGCCGCATTCGTTACAAACGAAGGCGCGTTTTGCCGCTTTGGCCAAATCAAATCCTCAGTTAACGCTCTTCGTGAATCAGGCTGCCGGTCAGGATGCAGAACACACCCATCAGGTCAGCATGACGGATGATGATTTCCGTCTGCTCATTCACTTTAGGTTTAGCATGATAGGCGATACCCAGCGCCGCGGTTTTAATCATCGGCAGATCGTTGGCACCATCACCAATCGCCACGGTTTGTTCCGGCGCAATTTCAAAGCGCTGTGCCAGATCGTTCAGGGTATCGGCTTTAAATTGGGCGTCGACAATTTGTCCCAGCACCTGGCCGGTTAGCTTGCCGTCGCGAATTTCCAGCTCGTTGGCCACCGCCGCGGCTAAATGCAGCGTATGGCGCAAATAGTCGGCGTAGAAGGTAAAGCCGCCCGAGGCGATCGCCACCTGCCAGCCCAGCGCCTGCAGCTTCTGCACCAGCGTGGTTAAGCCTGGCATCAGCGGCAGCGCATCGCGCACTTGCATCAGGATATTGGCATCGGCGCCCGCCAGGGTGCCGACGCGCTCGCGCAGGCTGGCTTTGAAATCCAGCTCGCCGCGCATGGCGCGTTCGGTGACTTCCGCCACCTGCTCGCCGCAGCCCGCCAGTTTGGCGATCTCATCAATGCACTCAATCTGGATCGCGGTGGAATCCATGTCCATCACCAGCAAACCTGGCGTTTTCAGATGCGGAATTTTGCCAAGCGGCGCCACATCAAAACCGGCTTCATGCGCCAGTTTGCTGGCGCGCGGCGTCAGCGAGCCTGCCAGACGTATCACCTGATACTCATCGACATTCCAGGCGCTGACGATCACCATCGCCGCCCCCAGCTTATGCTGATAATCGGTGAGTTTTTGTTTATCGAGCCCGCGCCCATACAGCAACCAGCCAGTCCGACCAGCACGGTAATCCAGCGGCATCACTTCATCACCGCTGAGGGAAAGGGGTAAACCCGGCCAAAGTGAAACATCGGCGGGCAGATCGCACCAGGTAAGACGATTTGGCATTACAGCTCCTGTAGGGACAACAAAACCACGCAAGAGGCTACCTTGTCTGCGCGGGTTCTGGCAACATAATTGCCAGCCTTTCTGCTGTTACATCACACGGGTTTCTGATGGTTAAAACCGCACTGAAATTTCGCCTGCATCGCACGGTGATTGTTCTTATCTCGCTGGCTCTGTTAGTGGTTCTGATGCAAGGCGCATCCTGGTTTAGCCTCGGCCATCAAATGGCTCGCTCTGAACAAGTGGAAGAACTGGCGCGCACGCTGACCAAACAGGTGGCGTTTAGCCTTAAACCGTTGATGGATAACAGCGACGATAACCGCACGCAGATTGCCGCCATCCTCAATCAGATGACCGACAACAGCCGCATTCTTGATGCTTCCGTCTACGCCGATGATGGCAGCCTGGTGGCGCACAGCGGCGAAAGCATAAATGTGCGCGATCGGCTGTCGCTGGATGGCAAACGCGCTGGTAGCTACTTCAACCATCAAATTGTGCAGCCGCTGGAAGGCAAAGATGGCCCGCAAGGTTTCCTGCGCGTCACGCTGGATACTCACGTGCTGGTGACGGAATCACGTCAGGTGGATAACACCACCAACATCCTGCGCCTGATGATGTTACTGGCGCTGGCCATCGGCATTATCCTGACGCGCACCCTGCTGCGCGACCGTCGCACCCGCTGGCAGCAATCGCCGTTCCTGCTAACGGCGAGCCGCACGGTGAAAGAGGATAAAGAGAAAGAGCAAGAAGAGGCAGCGGCAGCAACCACAGAGACTGAAAAAGAGCGTTAAGCCATTTTATGCATTGTTACTTCCATCGCTTCCAGTTGCTGTAATGCCTGCCCGGCAATGCTGCGGAAGTTCGCGCTAAACGCAGCATCCTCTGCAATCGCTTGCCAGTAGATTTTCGCCATAGCGCTGGCAGCGCGCCACACGGCGCCTGGCAGCGCGAAATCCAGCGTCAGTTTGACTTCATCGCGCATGTGCCCCTGAGAATTGGGCGCCAGCGCCATCGGCAGCATGTCGTAAGCCGGTGTCAGGCTGAAACGTTCTTCATCAGTAAAGAAAGACAGATTGCCCGCGTGCATGTCGCTATTGGCAATCAGTCGTCCAAACGCCCACTGCAAAGTCCCGCGTTCAACCGCTACCGCATCAACACGTTGCTGACGCTGCAACTCACGCAGCGCATCCGGCCAGTGTTGTTGATGGCCGATAAACTCTGCGCTTACCGCTTCTAATGAACTCATGCAGCGTCGACCCCGTTGATGAATGCGATCAAAACGCTGCACTTCGAGGAACAATTGTCCTTCACTATCAATCAGCTGGCTATGTGCGGCAGGCAATCCCGCCGCCAGTAAATGTTGCAACGCCAGATGCTCCGCGCGTAACAAATCACGCCAGCGCTCAGCATTATCACTTTGACGGGCGACGGTAAATTTCACCAGACAATGACGATCGCCATTCGCCGTTGCGGCATAGCACAGGAATTTCGGTTGTTCGCCGCCAGCCGATGAGCCCGGTTCATCGCCGCTCAGCGCCTGTTGTGCCATCAGCGGATAACGCGCGATTTTTTGCGCCTCGCTGATGGCTTGCGGTGCGGGCTGTTGCAGCCAACGCTGGTATGTCATGTCGCCAACAATAAAAGCGCCCGGCATATCGATGCCGCCGCTTGCCAGCGCCATCAGGCACTGCTCATCACTCCAGAGACGAATATCATCCGTCAGCCCGAGCTGTGGCGCGTATTCACGGCCCCATTGTCGGCCCAGAAAACCTTGCGGACGCATCTCCTGCAGGAACCACGGTAAGCCGTCATAAAAGCGGCCTTGATCGTGCTGGTCCAGATACAGACAACTGCCCTGCGGCCAGGTTGGCAAAAGGATGCCAGCGGGCGATGCCTGACCTTCAGCAGAAATACGATACAGCGGGAAGCGGCTTTCACCCCGGATGGGCCGCAGCAACGCATAACGCGTCGCGCGCGCTTTGCCCCATTTGATAATCTGCGGCTGCTGACGCAGTTGGCGTGAAAGCGTGGCCTGGCTGATATGCAATCGAGCCAGCAGATCCGCCGCGCTAAGCGGTCCTTCCAGCAGCAAACTTTGTAGCTCAGCCATTGCCGCCACCTTACCTGATGAATAGATTGATGAATAGATTCATGCATAGATAATAACATAAAAAAAAGCCCGCACAGCGGGCTTCTCAGCATCATCACGATGGTAACGATGAATAGATACTTTTAACCTTCAGTCAAAATCGCTTCCAGCTCGGCCAGCGTTTTCACCTGCCAGGTTGGCGTGATGTGATCGGGTAACGGACGCGTGCCGTGATCGATCCAGCAGGTCTTCAGGCCGGCATTCATGCCGCCGAGAATATCTGATTCTGGCGTATCGCCGACCATCAGCACGCGGCTGCGATCCGGGTTGCCCAGCAAGGCCAGCGTGTGATCAAAAATCGCCACGTCAGGTTTCGGTACGCCAACTTCTTCAGAAATCACCAGCGCATCAAACACATCGAGGAATCCGGTACGCTCAAGTCGCGCCTGCTGTAACGCAGTGAAACCGTTGGTGATGATAGCGATTTTCACTTTGCCTTTCAGCGTTGATAAAAGGTGGGCTGCGCCTTCCAGCGGCAGGCAGATATCGGCCATTGCGCTGAGGAAATCACTGTTGAGTACTTCGGGTGCGACGCTCAGCTTTTCGCCCCACAAGGTGAAGCGGCGCGTTTGCAGCTGCAGTGCGGAAATGGTGCCGTTCTGGTAATCGACCCACAGCGGCTTGTTGATCGCCTGATAATCGGTGTAATCCTGCGCAGAAAATTGCACGTCATAGCGGGCAAACATGCGCTGCAAACCGGCGTAAGCATCGAAATGGAAAAGCGTTTCGTCTGCATCAAACAGGATGCAGTCCCAATCGTTTAGCATGGTGCTCCTTAAAGCGTTAGCGCCATAATGATGGCATCTTCTCGTCCGCTGGCAGTGGGATAATAGTTGGGGCGTACGCTCACCTGATGGAAATCCAGCTGCTCATACAACGCAATCGCCGGCATATTTGAGGCGCGCACTTCCAGCCACAGCGTCATCACGTCGCGCTGCTCGAGCTCAGCAATCAGATGCTGCAACAGCTGGCGCGCCAGGCCGCGGCGCTGGAAGTCGGGATCCACCGCAATGTTGAACAGCGACGCTTCATCCAGCACCACTTGGGTGATGGCGAATCCGGCCAGCTTACCTTCAACTTCAATGCGGAAATTGACGAAACGTTCGCCTTGATTGCTGCTAAACGTCTGCTCGCTCCACGGAAAAGCATGTGCGCGGCGCTCAATCGCCAGCAGCTGCGGCTGGTCTTCAGGGGTGACTAAAGAGATGGCTGTCATGGTTACACATCTGTTGCCACAGGGCGCGTTTTGCTGCGCCGCTGCTGATCAGTTCATTGAAAACGGCGGTGTTGAAGGTAATGCCGTTAAAGGGATGTTCGCTCTCAACGCCCAGCAGCCAGCCGGCGCAATCGACCTGCTCCGGCAGCATTTGCAGCTGGTCTGGCGTTAACGCCATGACCTGCGCGGGTTGAATGTTCAGTGCGCGCAGCACGTCGCGAATCAGCGGTTCTTGTAGCGTTGGCGCCTGTTCGGCCACCAAAACCAAACGCGTGTCGGGCAAAAGCGTGACGGCAATTTCCCCTTGCAGCACGCGCGGACGCCGCAGCTGATACTGCGTAATCCCCATTTGCTGTAGAAGCCAGTCGCGCCTTGTGCTCATGCTATTACCCGTTATGCTGCCAGAATGCGACGCTATGCTAGCAAACCCATCGAACATGCGCCAACAAAGCACTATAATCGCGGCTCTGATTTAACAGGAGCGTTCCATGTCTGCTTTTACCCCGGCCAGCGAAGTGATTCTGCGCCACAGTGATGAATTTACCGCCCGCAACGTTCTGTTTGCTGGCGACCTGCAGGATGACCTGCCCGCCCAGCTAGAAACCGCGTCGAGCCGCGTGCATACCCAGCAATATCATCACTGGCAGAACCTTAGCCATCGCCTTGGTGAACGTGCGGTTTACAGCATGGTTGCAACCGCTGCCGATGTTGAAGGCTGCGATACGCTGGTTTATTACTGGTCGAAGAACAAACCCGAAGCGCAGTACCAGCTGCAAAACCTGCTCTCTTTGCTGCCGGTAGGCTGCGATATCTTCGTGGTGGGTGAAAACCGCAGCGGCGTGCGCAGCGCCGAAGGCATGCTGGAAGCGTGGGCGACGCTGGAGAAAGTTGATAGCGCGCGTCGTTGTGGCCTGTATCACGGTCGTCTCGATAAGCAGCCAACCTTTGATGCCAGCAGCTACGGCCATACTTATCAGCTCGAGGATCTCACCATCCATACCTTGCCGGGCGTGTTCAGCCGTGATGGTCTGGATATCGGCAGCGATCTGCTGCTCTCCACGCTGACGCCGCATTTCCGTGGCAAAGTGCTGGATATCGGTTGTGGCAGCGGTGTGCTGGCAACTGTGATGGCGAAAGTGTCGCCGCGCGTGCGTTTGTGGCTGTGCGATGTGCATGCTGCTGCGATTGAAGCGAGTAAAGCCACGCTGGCCGCCAATGAACTGGAGGGTGAAGTGTTTGCCAGTAACGTTTTCTCTGACGTTACCGGCCGTTTCGATATGATCATCTCCAACCCGCCGTTCCACGATGGCCTGCAAACCAGCCTTGAAGCGGCTAACACGCTGATTCGCGGTGCGCTTAAGCATCTGAACAGCGGCGGCGAACTGCGTATCGTGGCTAACGCCTTCCTGCCGTATCCACAGATTCTGGATGAAACCTTCGGCAATCACGAAGTGCTGGCGCAAACCGGACGCTTCAAAGTCTATCGCGCCGTATACGGTCGCGGTGCCAAAACGCGTTAACAGCAGCGCGGCGGCAGAAACGTTGCTTTTTACAGCGATCGTTTTGCCGTCGCGAAATATGTGTTGACGCAATGAGTAAAATCTCTAAAATGCGCCTCCGTGGTTAGCAATACTTTAGGGTGTTGTTAGTTTGCGATGGTGGCGGAATTGGTAGACGCGCTAGCTTCAGGTGTTAGTGTCCTTACGGACGTGAGGGTTCAAGTCCCTCCCTTCGCACCAAACTAAAATCACACAGTTTATATCTGCGCACTGAGCGATGGTGGCGGAATTGGTAGACGCGCTAGCTTCAGGTGTTAGTGTTCTTACGGACGTGAGGGTTCAAGTCCCTCCCTTCGCACCAATGCGACGATATAAACAGACAACTAAGATGCGATGGTGGCGGAATTGGTAGACGCGCTAGCTTCAGGTGTTAGTGTTCTTACGGACGTGAGGGTTCAAGTCCCTCCCTTCGCACCAACAGTTGTCACTCCTTTCGAGCAGTAAATCCCCCGAAAGATTTTTCAACGAACTTCACGCTCTCAGCGTGATGTTGTCGTTTCTGCGATTTGATCAGATAACGTGGAAATTGACCGACACCGCCGCTAAGCCGCCCGCCAATGCCAGGCAAGACGGCAGCAACAGATAGTGACGCAGGCGATGGTGAAACAGCATCACCACGGTCAGCAGCAGTGCCACAATCATCACCACTCGCCATTGACTGAAACTCGGTTCCCATAACGCAAAAATCGGCATCGCCGCGCAGGGTAATAACACGCCCCAACCGCTATCCAGACGTTTACCCATTACCCAGCTCACGCCCCATAGTCCGCAGGCGGCTATTATCGCCATGATCATCGCGCAACCCTCAAATGATAAATATTCGCATTATCATATGACAATATTTCTCATCTTGCAGCGAATTTTTGTCGCAAGCCATGCCGGATGACAGAATTACTGGAAAATGCTAAATTGCCGCCGATAACAATATCGCTAACACAACAATAACGTGCTCTCTATCCGGGTAGGTAAACTATTACTTGCGGGTAGCGCTTTGATATATCAGGGCTGTCACGAGAATAATAATGAAATTACAATCTTATGATGAGTTGAAACAGAGTAAATATCGGCTGTCGCTGATGCTATTTCTGTTTCTTAATGTCGCCGTTTCGCTTTTTTGCCTGCTGCCGATTTTAGGCAGCGATAGCCCAATACGCTCGCTGCCGGTGGACGTTGTAGCGGGCTTCAGCTCCACGCTGCTGGTTATTTGCTTAATGGCGTCAAAACAAAAATTACCGCTATTAAATCCTGTGGCTTTTATTTTGGGTGCGCTATGGGCGTGGCATATTAACCACAGATATCATCTGGTTTACTATTTTGATGGCAGCTTTTTAATTATCAGCCTGTTAAGCGTGTTCTTTATCAGTGCCATTGCGCTGAGTGATTATTTGATTGCATTCTGTTTACACATCACGCCGCCGGTATTAACCGTGCTGTTATTGGATGATGGTCAGCATTTAATGATGATCTTATTCACCATTACGCTGCCATTAATCGGCTTTTCACTGCACCATTTAATGCGTCGTCGCTTTGATACCTTCACCCGTCGGCTGGTGAGCCAGCTGTATGAGGAAAAAGAGAGCTTCAGCGATTTGAGCATGCTCGATCCGCTTACCGGCTTGTACAACCGCCGTGGATTGAAGAATCGCCTTGATACCATTCTGGAAAACCACGCCGGCAGCCACTTTGTGCTGCTGCTGGATATCGACCACTTCAAAGCCTACAACGACAATTACGGCCATGCGATGGGCGATCAGGCGTTGGCGCGCGTGTCCGTGGCGATCCGCGACGCGGTACGCTCGCGCGATGTGGTCACACGCTACGGCGGCGAAGAGTTTCTGGTGCTGATGACCAACGTGAACGCCTCAATAGCAATGAAACTGGCTGAACGCATTCGCCAGTACGTGGTGGATTTGGAAATTCCGCATCGCTTTAATGAGAAAGTCTCGACGCACGTCACCATCAGCGCTGGCATCGCTCCCATCTTTGCTGACGATTTTGACCAGGCGGTGGCCAATGCCGACCGCGCGCTGTATGTGGCGAAAAATCAGGGACGTAACACCATTCTGGCGTGGGATGATTTGCCGAAATTGACGCAGGCGAGTAATGAACTGATATAAAGCCTTGTCATTACCCAACGCACACCTCGTCGCGGCGCAATTTATTGCGCGATAAAACGCGCCGCGACGAAATGTGCGTTAACAGTTGCATGTGCAGAAATGTTGTTCAAAATGCTGGGAACGATTATCATTTGTCTCTCGATTCCCGTTATCACTCAGGACCGGCATGGCCATCATCACGCGTCAGGATCATCGCTTCAGCGAGCATCCACTGATCTTTATGCAGAGCGATCGCAGTTTAGCGAGCGCGCTGGAAGATCTGATGCGCGATCAACGCAGCTACATGCTGGATAACCTCAAGCTTGGCCAGCCGGCACCCGCCGGGACGTTAACCCTGGCTGAATGGTCCAATCCGCTTCACTATCGCCGCCTGACCCAGCGCTACAGCGATTATCTTTATCGCGATCATCCCGATGTGCAGCAGGAAGCCAAGCCGCTACAGTCACTGTGGGCGCAATGGTATTTTGGTCTGCTGCTGCCACCGCTGATGATGGCGTTATTGCAGGAACCGCGCGCGCTGAACTGCTCGCCGCATCTGATTCACGTTGAGTTCCACGAAAATGGCCATCCGTGCGCTTTCTGGCTGGATGTGCAGGAAGACGAGGATGCGCGCTACCTCAATGCCCAGCAGCGTATCGATCGCCTGATTCAGCAATGCCTGATTCCGGCGGTTAACGGCATGACGCAGCACGGCGATATCAATGCGAAGCTCATCTGGAACAACATGGGTTTTTCGTTTTACTGGTTCCTCGGTGAGCTGAAAAACCAGTTGCCGGAACAAACGATTTTGCAGCTGGAACAGGCGCTATTTTTCAGCAAATCCCTGCTCGATGGCAGCGATAATCCGCTATATCGCACCATGATCCCGCGCAATGGCGAAATGGAGCGCCGCAGCTGCTGCCAGCGCTATCGCATCCCCGATGTAGAACGTTGCGGTAACTGCACGTTAAAAGCGGTGTAGCACCTGCGCATTCTGTTACAGATTCTCCTTTTCTCCCGTTTACACTTTTCCAGGCTTATGGCATTTTTTTGGCTCTGTTTTTACCGGAGATAACAATGAGCCTGGAGTCGGTACGGCACTTCTTTGCCGAACATGCACCGGATATCGACATCATCGAGATGCCGGAAAGCACCGCCACCGTTGAGCTGGCCGCACGCGTTCATGGCGTTCAGCCTGGGCAAATCGCCAAAACCCTGTCGCTGAAAGTGAAAGATGCCATCGTGCTGATCGTTACGCGCGGCGATGCGCGTCTCGACAATCGCAAGCTGAAAGCCGCGCTCGGCGCCAAAGCGCGCATGTTAAGCGTGGATGAAGTGGTGAACTGGACCGGGCATCCGGTCGGCGGCGTTTGCCCGTTCGGACTGGAAAATCCGCTTACCGTCTATTGCGATGTGTCGCTGCGCAGCTTTGACGAAGTGCTGCCCGCAGCCGGATCGATTCATAGCGCGGTGCGCATTTCGCCGCAGCGCATGGCAGAACTTACCGCGGCGAAATGGGTTGACGTCTGCGAGGCGCTTTAAGACGACTCGCGCGCGGCAGCACCGGAGATTTCGATGCCGCGCGTCTCCCGACCAAAGGCCACTAACACGCAAATCAGCACCGCCACCGTTCCGGCGACAATCGCCATGCCCAAACCATAATTGCCGCCGTGCGCCTCGGCGATACGCGACTGCAGCGTCGCATTCACTGAGGCGATCAAATTCCCCAGCTGATAAACAAAGCCCGGCAGCACCGCGCGCGCATTGGCGGGCACCAGTTCGGTGAGATAGGTCGGCACCACGCCCCACGCGCCCTGCACCATAAACTGCATCAGAAACGCGCCAATTCCGATCATCCATGAACCGCTGGAGAAGGCCCACAGCGGCAGCACCGGCAGCGCGAGGAATGACGCCAGAATAATCGCGCGCTTGCGGCCAATGCGCTCGGACAATGCACCAAAGGTAATGCCGCCCAGCATCGCCGCGATGTTGTAGCTGATAGCAATGATGCTGACGGTGTGCGGATCAAACTGATGCTGCACTTTCAGGAAGGTGGGATAGAGATCCTGCGTACCGTGGCTGAATAAGTTAAAGCAGGCCATCAGCAGCACCATATAGATACAGATTTTCCAGTGCTGACGGATAATCGGCAGCAGCGCATTGCTCTCTTTCCGCTCGCGCGCCGCCAGCCACACCGGCGATTCCGGCACTTTGAAGTAGATAAACGGCAGCAGCAGAATCGGTAACGCGCCAATCAGGAACATGCCGCGCCAACCGACGGTTTCGAAGAACAAACCAAAAATCACCGACGCCAGCAGATAGCCGCACGGATAACCAGCCTGGAAGATGCCGGACATCAAGCCGCGCGAGCGATCCGGAATGGTTTCCAGCGCCAGCGACGACGCCACGCCCCAAATCCCCCCCATCGCCACGCCGTAAATCACGCGGAAACCGAGGAACGCCGTGAAGGTGGGCGACCACGCCGACAGCAGCTCAAACGCCGAGAACATCACGATATTGAGCATCAAAATCGGTCGGCGGCCATACTTCTCCGCCAGCCGACCAAACAATAGCGCGCCGATCGGACGCACGGCGAGCGTGAGCATGATGGCAAGAGAAACATCGGAGACGCTGGTATGAAAATATTGGGCAAGATCGCTGAGGACAAACACTAAGATGAAGAAGTCGAACGCATCCAGCGTCCAGCTCGCGAAACTGGCAAAAGCCACGTTGCGCTGGGTCGCAGTCCAGTTGAACATGTTGGTATCCTGTCTGATGAGCTTCCGGTTCGTTGGCCGGATTTATAGTAGAAGTTACCGCGCGAATAATTTCACGGGTTACTAATTTGTTAACTATTTGTATATAGCATGTCAGAAAGGCGGGCTGTAGCGGGAATTGTCAGCGAGTGATTCGCGGTGTAAAAAAGCGTGTCATTGATGGAGGCAATATCCTGTAGCGGCGCGTTTTATCGCGCCGTTACGGCAGGTGCAGTCAACGGTTTTATAACTGATTAAATGCTTTTTCGATCATCTCAAGCAGCAGCGCATTATTAACGGTTTGAATCACATGCACCAAGGCGCCGGTCTGCGGTGGCACGCCAATATCCAGGCGCAGCGGCGTGCGATAACGCCAGCTTTTGCCGCGCGTGGCGCCAGGTCGCAGCTCAATATCCACATGATAATCCACGCCATCAGCAACACGCTGATTCAACAACCACGCCACCACCAGCGCATCGTGTATCCAGCAACCAGGCAGATGACGGGTGCGGATCGAATAATCGATCCACGGCCGTAACGTCTCGCGCACAAACTGTGGCAACGGATGATCTTTAGCGGTAATTCGCGTGAGATCCTGCTGCGTCATCAGGGTTTGTGTGGTGGCGTCCATCGGTACCAGCGTGATGGCAGCACCGCTGTGCAGCACCTGATGCGCGGCTTCCGGATCGAGGCCAAAATTGGTGTCTTTGATGTAATCATCCAGCGCGAACACGCCGCCCATAATCACAATCTCTGCCACCGATTCAGCCATCTCTGGATAACGCTGCAGTGCCAGCGCCACGTTGGTCAGTGGGCCGATGGCTACCAGCGTAAACTCGCCGGGATTGTCACAAATCAGTTGGCCCATTACGCCAGCCGCATCATGTCCATCCGCCGGAATACGCTGCGGTTGACGAACACCGCGCCACAGTTCACCGAGCTTTTCATCGGCAACGTGGTCAAGACGCGCACGCCACGGCGCAGGATCTTCGCGCAGCGCCTGCAGCGCGCCCTGCACCACCGGAATGTTACGTCCCAATCGCTGCAGCAGATCTTTCGCGACCTGCGCACCCACCGCGCTCGGCGTGTTGCCGGTCACGGTAGTAATCAGTTCCAGCGACAGAGACTTTGAGGCCAAGGCTAACGCCAGCGCGAGGCCGTCGTCAGTATTGGCGCCCGCTATACCGTTTCCCGGATCACAATCAATAATCAATCTTTTCATAATGTTATAGTTTTATTCTTGTTGAGTAAGCTGGCAGCCACAGGACTCACCGATTTCTAAATGGTGAGGAAATTCCGCCAGCTTCGCATCACCATCCCAATTTTTGAGCATGGCAATCGCACTGCGCGCCATATCGCGCAGCGGCTGACGTACGGTGGTGAGCGTCGGCAAATGAAACGCCGACTGATCGGTACCGTTAAAACACACCAGCGCGACATCCTGCGGCACGCGCAATCCATGCTCCGACAGCGCACGAATGCAGCCAATCGCCTGGCCTTCATTACTGGTAAACAGCGCGCGCGGCACACGACCGCTGGCCACCATGCGCTGCGCGGCGTCGTAACCGCCCTGCCGCGAGTAGCTGGCAGGGAAAATCATCGCCTCATCTGCCAGCAACCCTTTCTGCGCCAGCGCATCGCGCCAGCCGTGAATACGGTCCTGCGCGTTGAGCATGTCCAGTGGACCGCTGATCATGCCCACCTGCTGATAACCATGGCTGAGCAGATGCGCGGTCACCTGGCACGCCGCTTCGCGCTCATTGACGCGCAGCATGCCAACGCCTGGACGCGGCTCAATGCGATCCAGCATCACCAGCGGCGTACCGCTGGCCTGAATCACATCGATGTAGGGATGGCGATCGACGCTGTTGTAAAACAGGCCATCAACCTGACGATTTAACAGGCCCTGAATAATCTCCAGCTCGCGTTTGCGATCGTCGCCGGCATCCCCCAACAGCATGACGTGGCCGTGATTCATCGACTCCTGCAACAGCATGTGCGCCATCGAGGCAACAAAGGGATTGCCGATGTTTGGCACCACTAAACCAAAGGTTTTGGTGCTACCCGAAGCCAGCGCGCGCGCCACCGCATTGGGGCGATAGCCGGTCTGTTTGATCGCCTCCAGCACGCGCTGACGCGTGGCTTCTGCCACCGGACGCGGGCCGTTATTGATTACGTAACTGACCACCGCCACTGAAGTGCCGGCAATTTTTGCCACGTCCGTGCGCGTTACGTTTCCGGTTGGAGATTTCGCCATTCCTTTGCCCCTGCGTAAATGCCATTGGCCGGAATCTCCGGCCAATGGGGGTTGTGATTTACGCGATCCTGCTGGTCAGATGGCATCTTCCGGCAGATTGAGATCGCGTCCGCGCGTTTCCGGCGCCACGAAAGTGGTGAGAAAACCGATGCTGGCCATCGCAGTGAAGTAAACCGCGATCGGCCACCAGTGTCCGGTAAACGACAGCAGCGCCGCCGCCACTAATGGTGCGGTGCCTCCTGAAAGGATAGACCCTAGCTCTTTCGCTACCGCCATCTTGGTGTAACGACGCTTCACGCCAAACATCTCTACGCCCCACGCTGCCTGCACGCCGAAAATACCCAGCGATGCCAGCGCCATGCCGACCACAATCACCGCGATGACAATCGTCGGGTCGCGGCTGTCCATCAGGCTAAAGGCGGGCCAGGCGTAGAACATCAGCAATAAGCAGAAGCAACGATAGGTTATACGGCGACCGAAGCGATCCGACAGCCAACCGGCAAACGGAATAATCACGAAGCCAAGTAACGAGGCGATGAACACCGCGGTGGTGGGCACCGACTTGTCGATCATCAGCACTTTGGCGACGTAACCGACGATAAAGCCCTGCGCCAGATAAGAAGGGCCATTTTCGCCGATGCGTAAACCGACCATGGTCCAGAAGGCGCGAGTGCGACGCCAGAAACTGCGGGTATCCACCTCTTCTTCCGCTTTAGCCAGCGTCGCGCTGCGCTCGGCCTGCAGTTCTGCCTGCTGGCGCTCGAATACCGGCGTTTCACGCAGGTGACGACGAATCCACAACGCCACCACCGCAATCAGCACGCTGCTGAGGAACGGAATACGCCAGCCCCACGCCAGCAAACTCTCTTTGTCCATCTGGATCACCGCCAGCCATACCAGCGAGGCGATCAGCGTGCCGCTGTTTGAGCCCAGCGCAATCACCGACGAGACCAAACCGCGACGTTCAACCGGCGCATATTCGCCTAGCATCACTGTGCCGCCGGATAACTCTGCGCCCGCCCCCAAACCCTGGGTAAAGCGCAGCAGCACCAGACACGCGGGTGCCCAGACGCCAATGCTGGCATAGGAAGGGATTAAACCGATTAATGTCGTGGAGGCGCCCATCAGA
Organism: Pantoea sp. DY-15; assembly: GCF_019795935.1. Taxonomy (NCBI): domain Bacteria; kingdom Pseudomonadati; phylum Pseudomonadota; class Gammaproteobacteria; order Enterobacterales; family Erwiniaceae; genus Pantoea; species Pantoea sp. DY-15. Next base: position 353,847 of record NZ_JAIMIF010000004.1, on the reverse strand, counting down.
ATGATGGTCGAGATCATCACCGTTTTACGGCCTTTACGATCGCCGATCCAGCCGAACAGCAAGGCACCAATCGGGCGGGCAATAAAGCCAACCGACCAGGTGGCAAAACTCGAGAGCAAGGCGATAGTCGGCGTAGCTTCGGGGAAGAAGACATCACCAAAGATAATGCCGGCAGCGAGGCCATAAAGCGCAAAATCCGCATATTCCATCGCGGTGCCGAGCCAGCACGAGAAGGTGGCGCGCCAGAAATCTTTGCGGCCGGATGATGTTTCAAGCCGCGCGTCGGCAGCTGAGGAGGATGTCAGTGAGCTTTGTTGCGAAACCGTCATAACCCAATCCCTGAATGAGGTAAAAACAGCAAACGCCCTTCCGTGGGTCAGTTCCCTTGCAACAAGCGGAACTCCCCGGTGGCGACGTTCAGTAGGCAAACCTGGATGAAAAATCAGTAATGAATTCCCTGGTGTTGGAATCCGCTTCTTCGCCTGTTCCCGCCGATGTAATTTTCATCGATCGCATTAGTAAGGCAAATGTAACTGGGTCATCTCAAGGCCAACTTCGTCTCTGGCACCGTGAGTTATCACTATGGGCATAGTCTATCTACGCGCGTAGATAAATCAAGCAAAAATAGTGATATTTATTAGATAAACTTCACTATAACTCATGAGCACAAGATAAAAGAGGCGTTAATTCATGACATTACATCTAATGCGCGTATGCAAGAAATGTCTGATTACAACGTAATTAACGATTATTGCTTACCATTTAACGGCGCAGACTGAATCTTCATCGCGCTGTTTTTCGCACAGTTCAGTTAAGGTTTAATGACACACCCGCAATATTCTTAAATGCCGTTACCGGTGCGCGACTGACTCAGCATCTGCATTACACTGGAGAAGGATCACTCAGGAGCGCTATGACCATTATTCTTATGCGACACGGTAAACCCAATCATCCGGTCACGGGGCGCTTCACGGCTCGGGCGCTGGCCGACTGGTGTGAAGGTTACGATCAGGCTGATATTTGCGACTCCCCGCCGCCGCGCAGTCAGACCATTGCGCGCCTGGCGAGTGTGATCGCCACCAGCCCGCTGCCGCGCGCCCGCTCGTCGTTAACGCGGCTGGGCTTGCAGCCAAACGCGGTGGATGAGGTGTTCAGCGAAGTGGCGATACCGACGTTGCCGTTTGAACGCTTGCATCTGCCGCTCAACATCTGGCTGGCGCTATTACGCTTGTTGTGGCTGTGCGGCTATGCCGGCCATGTCGAATCGGTGCAGCATGCGCGTGAACGTGCCCGTCTGGCGGCGGATAAACTGGTGGTGCTGTCGCAGCAAGGCACGGTGTTATTGGTTGGGCACGGCATCATGAATAAGCTGATTGCGCGCGAGTTACGCAAGCGCGGCTGGCAGGCCGAAAAACATGCCAGCAGCCGCCACTGGAGCAGTGCGATTTATCATCGCCCGTTTATTTAAGGTTTGAGCTGAAAGTAACTCAGCACTTCACAACCGGTACCGGCCTGCGGCGTGGCAATCACTTTCATCTGCTGCAGATCAATCAGGCTGAGCGAACCGTCGCCCTCATTAGCAATCAGCAAGCTGTGATTATCCTCACTGAAGCAGCCATCCATCGGCTTGTTGCCAACATGAATATCGCCGAGCGGATTGAGCAGCTCGTCAAACAGCGTCACCACCGGCTCCTGATCGCCAATCGCCACCAGCCGCTCGCCGTTGGCACTGAAGCGCACCACCTGACACGGTTGCTGGTGGCCCGGCAACGTCAGGCGCTGGCGGATACGATGGCTTTGCCGATCCACCACATACAGCAGCGGCGCATCGGCGGCGCTCGCCACCAGATAAGGATGTTTCGGCGAGGCGGCGATGCCGGAAATCGGGCCGGGCATCAGAATATTGTCAATAATCCGCCCTTCCGCCTCACACAGATCCACCACGGTAATGCTGGCGTCCTCTTCATTCTCGGTGAACAACTTGCGCCCGCTGGGCGATAAAGTGAGCCGGTGCGCATTGTGCGAAGGCAGCTGAATGGTTTTCTCCACGCGATCGCTAACGGGATCAATCACCGCCACCACCGCGCTGTTTTCACAGCAGAGATAAACTTTACCGTCTCGTCCCAGCTGGCCGCTGTGCGGTGCTTTTAACGGCGACAGATCGATAAAACCGCTGATCTGCCGTAGGCGCAGATCGATGATCGCCACTTTGTGGCCGGGATGCGGATTGTCGCCGTGAATGCCGTCGCCGTAGATCGGCACGTAAGCTTTCTCCAGCTGCGGCAGCATCAGAAGCTCGTGTGGACGCGGCGGAAAGGCATTTAACTCTTGTTCAACAGCAAAGGTTTCGGGATTGAGAAACAGCACGCGATTGCCCTGCTTATCGACCGCCAGTAATCCACGGTTGTGTCGCTGCATAGTGTCTCCTTTTGTTCGTCACCTCCTTTAAGCTTAGCCAACCCGCAATCAGGAGGGGATTTTCCCGGCAGACCAGCGAAAAATGTAGCGAGGTTAACACGTGATCTCACACGCAATTTTTAATCCGCCCCGCGACTTACGCCACGCCATTGTTATTTTATTAGGAATAGTCTTAATGAGATGAAATAGAATAATCAACAATCCACGCGGTTATTTATCGTTAATTTAAAGCTTAACGGATCCTTGATTTTCCGGTTTATCTGAAAGGATCAAAAAGTGATAGCCGCGCCGCACAGAATGTTTTATTAAGCATAGGAGAGTACTTTTTACACACAGCCTAAAGGACAATCAAGAGCGCTCAGCGCCGCGATTCAGGGACGCCTTGCCAGCATAATCACAATAATCAGGTGCATCATGAATAAAAAACGCCTTCAGCCAGCGTTAACCCTCTGGCATAACTGGAAAAGACTCGCTTTTACCAGCCAGACTTTCCTGCAGAAAAAACAGCATAATGCGCTCTGTGCGCCGGAATACGATCCCAGCCAGGAGGACAATATCGTGTTACTTTCTGGCGAAAAAGATCTGCCAGAGATTCCAAAGAAAGTCTGGATGTATTGGGATAATGAATATTTACCGAAATCAATGGCGTTAAATATTAAAAAGATTCGTCAGGATAATCCCGATCATGAAATTCATTTATTAAATCGTTTAACGATAAAAGAAGTTTTACCGGATTTTATCTTTACCTCGACCCAATTAACCGCCCAACAACGCAGCGAAGTGATTCGTCTGGAATTACTGTTGCGTTATGGCGGCATTGCCATTGATTGCAGCACTTTATTATTTGAAGATCTCTCCTGGGTACATCGCGCGCATCAGGAACGTCGCATGGATGTGATTGGTTATTATCACGAAAACGCCACCGTCAACTATCTTGCGCCAGTGATTGAGAGCTGGTTCCTGGCGGCAACCGCCAATAATCCCTTTATCCGCGAGTGGCAAAAACATTACGCGCCGATCAAACATCTCGGCGAACAGAATTACTTCAGTGAATTGACCAAGCGCGATGATTATTCCCTGCTGACGCAGAAAATTGCGCAGCCGCAGCAGCAATTAGGTTCCCTGGCGCAGCAGATCGCCATGCGCGAACATCGCCGGGTGAATCTCTATCTGCGTAAATGCGAGGCGAACGCTTATTACTATCAGCGTTTAAGCGGCTGGAAAAGCGAGGCGTTTGCCCACGCGGTGCTGTTTCACCAGCGTCCACTCACGCCGCCACCGGTGATTAAACTCAGCGGCAATGAGCAGTTGCATCTCGACTTCAACCTGCGGCTCGGTAATTACAACCGCAGCAGTTTGTTGGGCCAGATGATGCAAACGCCTGCGCCGATCGCGCTGGCATCACCCATCAACAAAGCGCGCGCGTAACCAGTGAATTAAGGTGGTCACCGCCCGTGGTACCTGTGCGGCATACGGGCGCACCACCCACAACCGGTCGGCGAACGCATCCACCGCTTGCCACTGCGGCAGCACCTGCTGCAGCGTGCCGCTGGCGAGTGCCGCGCTGGCACTGAAATCCGGCAGCATCGCAATGCCCAAACCCTGCAATGCGGCATCGCGGATCGACTCGCTGTTGTTGGTGGCAAAGTTGCCCTGAATCTTCACCTGCACGGTTTCGCTGCCGCCGTCCGCTAATCGAAAGCGCCACTGCGGCGACTCAAGTCCGCGCGGATAATAAAGACAATTGTGCTGCTGCAACGCCTGCGGTGAATCCGGCAGGCCGTTTTGCGCCAGATATGCCGGCGATGCCACCAGCAGCGCGCGGGTTTCACACAGCGGCAGCGCAACATGGGTTTCCGGCAGGCTATCACTGTGGCGAATCGCCAGATCAAAGCCTTCACTGCCGAGCGACACCAGACGATCGGTGACATCCAGCTGCAAGCGCACCTGCGGATAGTCGCGCAGGAAATCGCCAATGATTGGCACCAGCTGCTGACGCGCAAACGCCACTGGCGCTGTGACGCGCACCATGCCACGCACCGGACCGGCTTCATCGCGCACGCTGAAAAAGCTCTGCGCTATACGCGCGAAGGGATCGCGCAGCTCATCCACCAGCTTTTCACCGGCGGAAGTTAGCCGCACGCTGCGCGTGGTGCGCTGCACCAACGCCACGCCCGCCATCTTTTCCAGCTCTTTAATCTTCTGACTCATCGCCGCTTTGCTGACGTCTAATCGTTCCGCCGCGCGCGTAAAACTGCCGAGCTCAGCCAGCACGGTTAACCAGTGCAAATGGACCCAAAGGCTATCGGTTTTAATTTCTTTCATATTGATTGTTCAAAATAATAAATAATCATTTCAACCAGCGCGCTTTTTCTTTCCGGCAGCAAGCGGCAGCATAGAGCCACATCCTACTCTTTTCATGTGAGCAAAAACGAGGTTTTATTTATGCCGTTACTGACATTCGACGTTATTCAGGGCCGTTCAGAATCAGAAATCCGCACATTGCTGGATGCCGCACACCGTGCGGTCTTAACCGCCTTCAAAGTCCCGGCGCGCGATCGTTATCAGATTGTTCACGAAAACAAAGGTTATCAGATGGTCTTTCAGGATACCGGCTTGGGCTTTGCGCGAACCGACAATCTGGTCATGGTGCGCGTGTATACCAGCCCAAGAAGTGAAGAACAGAAGTGCCTGTTTATGGCAGAGTTAGCACGCGAGCTGCTGGAAAATTGTGGCGTACAGGGCACGGATTTGATGATTAGTTTTATCACCAACAGTAAAGGCGACTGGAGCTTTGCCGACGGCGAAGCGCAATACCTCACTGGAAAACTCTGATTCCCTTCTCTGCCCTCACTGGCAGCAATCCGTCCGTTGCTGCCAGGCTAAACCACAGTCAGCCTGAACCCGCCTTAAACGAATCGGAATGCATCGCACAAATCTGGTTGGATGTGTTGCAGCCATGTGACACCCAATATAGATTGTCGCAAAATCCCCGCAGAGGGTCGTTGGCGCAAGGATTGCGTATTCATTCAAAATGAGGATCTGACGTTGTCCGAATTGGTTTCGGTAGTACTCTTTTTGGCTGCGATTGCAGTCTACTCCTTCAAAGCCGGGCGAAATAAATTTTGGTTTAGTCTGATCCTGCTGCTGCTCACGCTGTTTATCGTGCTTAACGTCACGCTGGTCGCCAGCAACTATTTTACCGGCGATGGCATTAATGACGCGGTGCTGTATACCCTGACCAACAGCCTGACCGGCGCGGGCGTGAGCAAATATGTGGTGCCAGCCATCGGACTGATCATCGCGCTGTTCTCGCTATTTTGCCTGCTTTCATGGTTATTGCGCCGCCGTAAGCGGCCGCATCACCTCGGCTGGAGTTTGCTGGCGATTGCCTGTGCTGCGGGTTCGGTTCAAACCACGCCTGCGTTCCGCCAGGTGAAAGAGCTGATCGCCTCACATTCGCGCCTCGCCGATTCGGACTTCGAAACCTATTACAAAACGCCTAATAAGGTGATCGCCGAGCCAAAGCTCAACCTGGTCTACATTTATGGCGAAAGTCTTGAACGCACCTACTTCGATCAGCAGGCATTTCCCGGTCTGGCCCCGGAACTCAGCCGCGAAAAAGACAACAGCATTGATTTCAGCCAAACCGAACAGCTGCCTGGCACTGATTACACCATTGCGGGCATGGTGGCTTCACAGTGCGGCATCCCGCTGTTTGCGCCTTTCGATGGCAATGCCTCGGCCTCGCTCTCCAGCTTCTATCCGCAGAACATTTGTCTGGGCGACATCCTGAAAAACTCTGGCTATGAGAACTGGTTTATTCAGGGCGCCGATTTACGCTTTGCTGGTAAAGACACTTTCCTACTGTCGCATGGCTTTGATGCGGCCAACATGTATGGCTCGCAGGAGCTGAAAAGTCGCGTCGCCGATCCCGGCTATCGTAATAACTGGGGCTACTACGATGACACGGTGATGGACGAGGTGTTTGAGAAATACGAAGAGCTATCGCGCGCGCAAAAACGCTTCGCATTGTTCACGCTGACCGTCGACACCCATCACCCGGATGGTTTTATCTCGCGCAGCTGCCAGCGCAAAAGCTACAGCTATGATGGCAAACCAAACCAATCCTTTAGCGCGGTCGCCTGTTCGCAGGAGCATGTGGCGCGTCTGATTGAACGCATCAAAGCGTCGCCGTGGTTTAAAAACACCATCATCGTGGTGACCTCCGATCATCTGGCGATGAATAACACCGCGCATCAATACCTGATCAAGCAGCCGCGCCGTGACCTGTTTATGGTGATTCGTGGCGATCAGCCACAGGCGGAAGTGCTTGACGCCAAACGCAGCACGCTGGATAACGGCGCCACGGTGCTGGATATTCTCGGCGGGGATAACGCGATTGGACTTGGTCGCAGCGGCCTCTCTTCCACCTCGCTGTCAACCGAGTTTGAAGACATGGCGAAGCGCGTCACGGCGTGGAAAGCGGATATCATTCAGCTGTGGAATTTCCCCAGCAAGATGGACAGCTTCACCGTCGATCAACCGAAAAACACCTTCAGCTTCTCCGGCGCGACCTTCAAATTGCCGATTCTGTTCCGCGTCTCCGATAAGCATGTTGAACCGCTGCCCGAGGGCGAATACGCGGAGCCATTGCGTTATCAGCTGGCTAAATTTGCTGCTGACGACAAATTTGTTTGGGTCGATCGCTGCTTCAAAATGGCGCGCCTGTGGCAGCCAGATTTAGCCCTGTCGAACGATTTGTGTGTTTCGATGGGACAGATGGGCGCCAAACCCAGCGTTACCCGCATTGATAAACCGCAGTGGAAAGCGAAAGTCAGCTTCCCCAAAGCGGAAGTGAGTGCAGCAACCTTCCAGCTCAACGAGCAGCAGATTCGGATTGAAGACAATGCGATTCGCTACAACGCGGACAGCTTCCTGTTATCAGTGCCCGGCGCGCCAACCAGCGTCAAAAGTTTTAGAGGGATATCTCGCCCGGAAGAGTGGGGACGCTGGTCAAATGCCAATCTGGCGCCGGAAGTGAATATTGAGTACACCGATCCGCTGCCAGAACGCTTTGATGTGGTGATTACCGCGCGGGCGTTCGGTCCGAATGCGCACCGTCCGATTCCCGTGCGCGTTGGCGATGAAGAGCAGCAACTGAATTTAGGTGAGGATTTCACCACCACCACGCTACATTTCACCAATCCAACCGGCAGCCGCAATTTGATCATTGCGCCACCGGAGCCGCAGGAGTCGAATGTCGGCAATATTATCGGCCAGGATCCGCGCAAATTGGGGATCGGCATGGTGGATATAAAAATAATTCCGCAAACTTAACGTAGGGTCGCCATTTATGGCGACCTGGTGCGCATAAATGCGCACCCTACGAAAAACCAGTCCGGACACTGTCATCACCGGCGCCATCCGCACCCTACGCGCGCAGCGCCTCCAGCTTTTCGCGTTGCGTCCCTTCTGCCGTAAAGTTCTCTGCCGCCAGCCAGCGTTCGAAGCCCTGTTTCACCTGCGGCCAATCGCTATCAATAATCGAGAACCAGCAGGTATCCCGGCTACGGCCTTTGTAGACAATCGCCTGACGGAAAGTCCCTTCGAACTGAAACCCTAAACGCTGTGCCGCGTTTCGTGATGGCTGGTTACAGCTGTCGCACTTCCACTCATAGCGCCGGTAGCCCAGTTGCTCAAAGGCGTAGCGCATCAGCAGATAGTGCGCTTCAGTGGCCATGCGCGTTTGTTTGAGCAACGGCGAGAAGGCGACGTGGCCAATCTCCACCGATCCGTTTGTCGCATCGATGCGCATTAACGCCAGGCTACCGACCGCGCGGTTGCTAACCGGATCGATCACCGCGAAATGCATCGGATCGCGCCCGTTTTCCAGCTGACGCGCATAGGCAACATAGGCCGCTTCATCGGCAAAAGGTTCGGCGAACATATAGGTCCAGTCACGGCCATCTTCAGCCAGCGCATAGGCAGCATAGAGTTCGCGGCCATGACGCTCAGCACTCAGCGGTTCAAGGCGGCAATAGTCACCGGTGAAGGTTTCATAGCTCGGCCAGGCGCGGGGTTGCCAATCTGGCAGCGGAAATCCTACCGGTTGTCCGTAATCATTCGTGTGTTGCGACATAGCTTAATTCCTTTATCAGTCAGGGCCAGAATCGCAGAGTGTCACTTTGCTGGCGTGTTAAAAAGCGCCACAATGGTTGAAATTGATGGATCCACGGAACCGCGTAAATGAGTGATATTGCACTGCATCGATTATTATTGGCCCCGCTAGAGGCCAACGGCGAGCTGACGCTGCAACAGCAGCTGTTCCAGCGTATCAAGCAGGCGATTCTGACCGGCAAACTCGCTGCCGGTACGCGTTTGCCCGCAACACGCCAGCTGGCGCTGGATCTCGCGGTTTCACGCAATACGGTGATTGCCGTCTGGGCGCAACTGCAGGCTGAAGGATTTTTGCTGAGCGATCGCCAGGGCAGTCGCATCAGCAATCTGGCGCAGCTACCGCAGGAAACTCAGCCGCCCGCCAGCAGCGAAATTGCCTTGTCACCGCGCATCGCTCAGTTGCGATCCAGCCATCGCACATTGAGTCAGGAGATGGCGCTGCGCCCCGGCGTTCCTTCGTTAGCACATTTCCCGCTGGCTCAGTGGCGACGGGTGCTGAACCGCGTGATGCTGCATCAGCCGCAGCAACTGCTGGGCTATGGCGATCCGCTCGGCGAACGCACGCTACGCGCCGCGCTGGCGCAGCATCTGGCCTTAGCACGCGGCGTGCGCTGTACGCTCGAACAAATCGTGATTACCGAAGGCGCGCAACAGGCATTAACGCTGTGCGTGGCGCTGCTCAGCAGCCCAGGCGACATCGGTTGGGTAGAGGAGCCGGGATATCGCGGTGCCAAAGCGGCGATGCGGCTGGGAGATATGCGTATTGAACCGATAGCGGTCGATGCACAAGGTCTGGCGCCGCAGCCGCAGGACTGGCAGCAGCGTCCGCCGCGCCTGATTTACACCACGCCAACGCACCAATATCCCACCGGCGCAATCATGAGCGCACCGCGTCGTCTGGCGCTGCTGGCGGCCGCGCGGCAACAGCAAACGTGGATTATCGAAGATGATTACGACAGCGATTTTCGTTACAGCGGCGAGCCAATCGCCGCCATGCAAGGCATGACGCAGCCAACGCCGGTGATCTACGTCGGCTCGTTCAGCAAAACGCTGTTTCCGGCGCTACGCCTCGGGTTTATGGTGTTGCCGCCGCAGTTGGTCGCGCCGCTGCGCCCTGCGCTGCATGAACTGCTGCGCGGCGGGAATCGTCCTGAGCAGCAGGCGCTGGCGCTGTTTTTACGCAGCGGTGATTTTAGCCGTCATTTGAGCAAAATGCGCCGTCTGTACCGCCAACGGCAGGCGACGTTGCGACAGGCATTACAGCAAACGTTTGGCGCACAGGTTCCGTTGCTGGGCGGCGAATGCGGCATGCATCTGGTGTTATCACTGGCGGCGGATCAAAACGATATGGCATTGGTGGATCGACTGATCCAGAGTGGCTACGCGCCGGGCGCGCTGTCGGGATTTTACCTCGGTGAGCAGAAGCAACAAGGGCTGGTGCTGGGTTACGGTAACACCAGCACCAGCCAGATTACGGCGGGCGTCGCGCAGTTAGCGCGTCTGCTGCGCGGGAATTAACCGCGGAAGAAGATTTCGCCTGATTTGCCCATCACGATCTTACCGGTGTCATCGGTGATCAGGATGTAGTTGGCATTGATGTACGCCCAGTGCGTGCCTGGCTGCGGCGCTGGCAGATGGCGTGGCTTCCACTCAACAATGGTGTACTGCTTTTTACGGTACTCATCTGGCACCACATCGCCCACTTTGTACTCTTTGTAGTCGATGATGATGGTGTTCAGATCATAGTTGTTTGGCGCAGCCGCATTGCCGCTTTGCGGTGGACGAATCGGCGCGACATCGCCGCTGGATTCAGCCGGTTCATTGCTGACAGGCGCATCGGCGGCCGGCGCCTGAGCGGGTGCATCAGCGGCTGGTGCCTGGGTTTGCGCGTCGGGTGCGGTTTGCTGCACTTGTGGCGGCATGGGTACGGCGTCTGTTTGCTCGCCTTCCGCCAACGCGGCCGGAGCAAGGCTTAAAGCGCCCAGAAAAATTCCTGCAGAAAGAAGATTGACGTGTGTCCTGCGCATTGGTGATTTCCACTCTGGTTAATTATTAACTGTCCATTTAACTGACAAGTTAAGCACGCAGAAGGTTCCCCCGGCGCGCTTAGCGCGTCAAATTTCGCTGCTCAGCATACCTCAGCTCACGCGCTTTTTGGCGCAGTAAAATTGCAAGCAACCATGTTAGTTTTTGTCGTGCGCTTTCTGTGCCAGATCCATCAATAACGCGATGCCCAGATAGTTACTCCAGTTAAACGCGTTCTGCAGCACCACAATCGCATTGCCGTTCTGCTTATCAAAGCCAATAAAGCTCGAGTAGCCGCCGATATAGCCAACCTGATAGGTGATCTGCTGATCGCCGTAGGTATCGGTTACCCAGGCGATATTTTGTGACTGATTGCCGTGCTGTTCGTAGCCGTGATTGACCTGCGCAAACGCCGCGTTGAGCGAAGCGCCCGCCCCATCATGCAGATGCGCATCCAGATAGCGAATCAAATCGCGCGCGTTGCTGTAGAGGCTGGCGGCCGCCACCATATTGTTATTAAACGCCCAGTCCGGCGTGATTTGCCCGCGAGGAATCAGCTTAGGCTGATCGCCGGCATGGCCGAGCGCACGCCACGGATAGCCGCGCAGACGCTGTGGCGTGAAGCTGCTGCTGGTCATGCCAAGCGGCTGGAACATATTGCGCTGCGCCAGCGTTTCGATGTCCTGATGGAAGCGATGTTTGAGGATGTAGCCCAACAGCGCATAGCCGAGATTGGAATAGCGCGCGGTGGGATGCGCGGGCGCGTCAAAGTTGGCCAGATAATCCAGCACGGCGTCGCTGTCGAGGTTGCCGTAAAAGTTCTCGCCGCTACGCAAATAGCCCATAAATTTCATGAACATCGGCAAGTCCATATCCTGACGCGGCAAGCCCGACGTGTGCGTCACCAGCTGCAACAGCGTGATGCGTTTGGCATCGGCGCTCAGCGGCACGTTGGGCGGCAAAAGCGTCGCTAACGTGTCGTTCCAGTGCAGTTCACCGCGATCCACCAGCTCAATAATCACCTCAGCGGTGATGCCTTTACTCAGCGAGCCGAGCGCAAATAAGGTGTCTGGCGTGATGGGATAACGGTGCAGCGCATCGGTGACACCAAAACTGTAGAATTCAGGCTGGCTGCGTTGATGGATAATGGCGATGCTGATGCCGGAAACATGCTTTTGCTGCATGTAATGGCGCACGATGTCATCGACGTTTTCATTAAAAGTCGCGTGTGAAAGATAGACTTTATCGCTGACGGGCGCGGAGGTTTGCGACAAGGTGCCGCAGGCGCTGAGCAATACGCTCATGCCCAGCACAATGATGCATATTGTTAAACGATGGCACAGCACCCGTTTATTCCTGGCGAAGGTAATCATGGCAATGGATTGAGCGAATTTTTATGTTTTATAAAGGGTGCGACGGGTGTTGGTGGCGAAATATAGCACAGAAGAAAGTCAGCGCCACCTGCCAAAAACAGGTGGCGGCGGGGATTATTGATTAACGGGAATAACCGATCCTTTATAGTGCTGGTTAATAAATTCAGCAGTTTGCTTTGACTCCAGATCTTTCGCTAGTTCCAGAATACGCGGATCGTGCGCCAGTTTCGGCGTGGTGACCAGCACGTTGGCATACGGATTATCTTTCGCCTGTTCCAGCGCCAGCGCATCCTTCGACGGCACTAAACCGGCCTGCAACGCGTAGTTGCCATTGATGATCGCCAACTGCGCATCATCCAGCGCGCGCGGCAGCTGCGGCGCTTCCACTTCGATAATCTTCAGGTGGTGCGGGTTGTCAGTAATGTCTGCGGAAGTCACCAGCGTGTTGGCGCTGCGGCTCTTCAGTTTGATCAAACCATTGGCCTGCAACAGATAAAGTGCGCGGCTCAGATTGGTGACATTATTCGGTACCGCCACCTGCGCGCCATCAGGCAGATCTTTCAGTGATTTCACTTTGTGCGAGTAGATGCCAAGTGGCTCAATATGCACGGTGGCGACCACAGAAAATTTCTCGCCCAGCGCTTTTTCCTGATCGCGCAGGTAAGGCACATGCTGGAAGTAGTTGGCATCCACGTCACCGCGCGCCAGCAGTTCGTTGGCGTTCAGGTTGCCGTTGAGTTCAATCACTTTGAGATCGAGCTTCTTGTCGGTCTGTTTGATGTGGTTGAGGATTTCGCTGTGCGGTACCGCATCGGCCGCCACGCGCAGTGCGGCCGCCGAGGCGTAAGTGCTGAACACCGAAACCATCGCCAACGCGGCTATCACCTTTTTATTCATCTGCTTCCCTTAGTTTCTTATGATTTAACGCTATTGAGAGTGTCAGCGTAATAACGCTGCGCCACGTCGCGATGCGATCGCAAACGCCCTTTGAGATAGTTCCAGCCCACTTCACGCAGCAGCGGATTGCTGGGATCGCTGGTCGGTCCGCGTGCTTCTGCCGCCAGCTGCGGTGGTAATTGGTACAGCGGCACTTCGGCGTCAAGCTGCGCGCCGAGGAAGAAAGCGATGGAGATGCGCTGTTGTTTTGCCGGCGGCGACACCACACGATGCACGGTGGCGCGCAGATAACCGTTGGTAGCGATCTCCAGCAGTTCGCCAATGTTCACCACAAAAGCGCCCGGTTTCGGCAGCGCATCAATCCACTGATCTGGCGTGACTTCAACCTGCAATCCGGGTTGATCGTCCTGCAACAGAAAGGTCAGAAAGCCGGAATCCTTATGCGCGCCAACACCTTGCTGGCTGGCAGCGGCATCCTGACCCGGATAGCGAATCAGCTTCACATGTTCGTTGGGGTGCGTGCCGTACAGCGCATCGAAAGCGTCCGGCGGCAGCGACAGAGATTTGGCGAAGGCGCGCAGTAAACGCAGCGCCACGTCAGTCATCGCCTGCTGCCACGCGTGGATCACCGGACGCAGCTGCGGCAGCGCTTGCGGCCACAAATTGGGTCCTTGCAGCTGCTTCCACGCCGGATCGTCTGGTTGCAACGTCAGCGCGGCACGTTCTGCACCGATATCAAACTGCTCGCGCTGATCGCGCTGTTCACGGGTATATTCCACGCCCGCGCGGTTGTAGCCGCGAAAATGCGGTGAATGGATCATCGAAACGCGCTGCTTCTCTTCATCCGACAAGGCAAAGAACGCGCGCGTGATGCTTTGCACGTTCTGCAGCAGCTGCGGATTGATGCCATGATTCACCAGATAGAAGAAGCCGACGTCACGCGCGGTTTCGCGCAGCTCGGCGAGGTATTGCGCCTGTTCCGCATCCGGCAGTTCCAGCAGGGCTAAATCCAGTACCGGCAATGTGCTAGCCATACTTTTGCATCCTTCATGCAGAAAAATTCTGCCTTTACGCTGCCATCTGCTGGCAAATGCAGCCAATACTGTTGCGCGATAAGTTATGGCGAATCATTTTTAGGAGAGGTTCAGCAATCGATATGCAAAAAGCGATAAATCGTGCCCGCTTCCCGCTATAATCGCCGCCAATTAACTTTGGGCATTGCCCATCAATGAACAGCAGGAGACGCCGTATGAACCAGGGTCCGTTAACCGAAAAAGAGCTGAACTGGCTTGAAGATATGCTGGAGAAATACGGCAATGAACACTCGGTGGTGGATACCTCTGAGCTGGACGGCATGCTGACGGCGTTGCTCTCTGGCCCGAACGACATCGAACCGAGCGAATGGCTGGTGGCGATGTGGGGCGGCAAAAAGCACATTCCAAAATGGTCGAATGAGCGCGAGATGGATCGCTTTATGACGCTGACGTTCCAGCATCTGAACGACATCGCCGAGCGCTTGGCCGAATTCCCGGAGCAGTTCGATCCGCTGTTTGGCACCCAAGAGATGGAAGGCCAGGAATTCACCGTGGTGGAAGATTGGTGCTACGGCTATCTTCGCGGCGTGGCGCTGGATGCGGATTGGTCGCTGCTGCCAGAATCACTGCAGCCGATGATGGAGGCGATTGCCTTGCACGGCAGCGAAGATCATCTGGCGAAGCGCGAAGCCTTCACGCCGGACGAGTTTGAAGCCAGCATCGAGGCGATTCGCCCCGCAGCGCTGGAACTGCATGAATACTGGCAAGAACAGCGCATGGCGCAGCCCGATCCTGAACCTCAACTGCCGCACTTTGCCGGCGAGAAAACCGGCCGCAACGATCCTTGCCCATGTGGCAGCGGTAAAAAATATAAGCAGTGCTGCGGTAAATAGGAGCACCATTTGTAGGGTCGCCATTTATGGCGACCTACTGACCAGGTGCGCATAAATGCGCACCCTACGGCAGCGATGCCGGTTTCACCTCGGTCACCCAGGTTGGCAACTGCCATGCGCCGCCCGCACGAATCGCGCGGCACATGCCGGTGGTGGCATCGCTGCTCTGCTCAAACGCTTTGCCATCCCACACCCACGCCGCTGTACTCCAGCAATCGCCGATGCCGCGCCCTTTCTGCGCTTCTGAGATCACACCTTCACTGTAATCAGAGCCGGAATCCGTCACCAGCTGCGGCGTGCCCTGCAATGCTTTATCGATCAGCCAATAGCCATAACCTTCGTTATACGCTCCGCGCCAGCACAGCGCGGCGATCAGCACATGCGCATCATCAACCGGCGTTAAGGTCAGCGGCTCCGCGCCCTCTTCCGGCTGATCGTCGGACGGAGCCAGATTGTCGCAGCTGTCGTCGTCGGTGAGTGAGGCAATCAGCTTTGGCTTCAACAGCGCCAGCTCATCGGCCGTCAACGGACGCGCATCGGCCTTCACCACTTTCACCTGCTGAATCACCGGCATCGGCAGCGCTGCCGGTACGCTGCTTTCCGGCTTGTTCCCTTTGCGCACCAACGCGCCCGGCGTACTAAGACGACCTTGCGCATCATCCATCTTCAGCAGCACCGCAAATGCGCCATTGCTGGAGAGATCGAAAGGCTCTTCACCACCGCGAAACTCCACTTTGCCGCTGCCTTTAATGCCGTTAATTAGCGCCTGGGTTTGTTCATCCGTCAGCGTCCATTCGTCGTTATCGGCTTTCGCCACGTCGCCCAGCGCACGATCATCAATCCACAACGCTAAGTTGTTCACCACTTTAGAATCGTCATCGCCGGTATCGGCCAGCACCACGCGACCGTGCGTCACCGCATTCGCTCCGCCCGCGCGCACCAGCAACACCGAGCCGCCCGCGCCCTCTTCGGCGCTGTAACCGGCGGCACGACAGGTCAGCGTGTTATCGCAAGCCAGTTCCCAGTCTTTGTGGCTAAAGGAGACGCCGTCTTGATCTGCCAACAGCGGCGCACTCAGGCTGGCAAGTAGCGACATCGCCAGCAGCAATCGGGTAATCATGCCATCTCTCCATAATGGTAAAGGTGGCTAGTTTGATGATTTTTGTGACGCGGGAGAAGTGAATTTTTTGCGGCGATGCTGATTTCATTATCGCGCTTTGTCGAAACATCAATCATGAAGAAACCTCTTCAGATTTCACGTTAACTGGTCAGCTATTGAACGGTTCAGGGCTTAAGCACATACTTCGGCCAGACCCAATAAAATTAGGTAATCCATGACAACTGCCAATATCAATCCAGCGATGCTCAGATGGTCCCGTGAACGGGCCGGCATCGCTGTGGAAAAATTTGCGCAGAAGTGTAACGTCACATTCGAGCGTCTGCAGGAATGGAAAAATGGGCAACATCCTCTGACATTTAACCAGGCGATGGCCTTTGCTGAAAAAGCACATGTCCCTTTTGGTTATCTTTTTTTGACGACGCCGCCGCAAGAACTGTTGCCCATTCCTGACTTACGCACATTGGATGGAAAAGCACCTCAGCGTCCGAGCGCAGAATTGATCGATTTATTAAAGATCATGCTCATGCGCCAGGAATGGTATCGCGATTATTTACAGCAGCAGATGGTGACGCCACTGGAAATGAGTGGCCGTTTCACCTCGCGGAGCTCAATTGACGCGATTGTGAATGACATGCGCCACAAGCTACATGTGCCTATACATCCGATACGCGGAAGCTGGGAAAATTACTACAGCGATTTGGTAAAACGCATTGAAGACATGGGTATTCTGGTGATGCGCTCTCCTTATCTCCATCACCACACTCGTCCTCTCAACGTCAATGAATTTAGAGGTTTTGCCATTGCGGATGACCTCGCGCCAATCATCTTTGTAAACCATGCAGATGCACCCGGTGCACGATTGTTCACCTTAATTCACGAGCTTTGTCATATCTGGATTGGACAGTCAGGCGTCTCTGACGGCGGTGCAAGTACACATCGCCATGAAGAAGTACTGTGTAATGCGGTTGCCGCTGAGTTTCTGGTACCCGCAGATGAATTTTTACCTTTGTGGGATCGTGATGTTGAGAACTGGCAGGAAAATCTTGCCCCGCTGGAAAGCCATTTTCACGTCAGTAGTTGGGTACTGGCACGTCGCGCTTTAACGATGAGTTTGATCGGCAGAGAAGATTATCAGCATTTTATCCATGAGCAGAAACTCGCTCATCAGCAACGCGCTAAAAAAGAGAGCGGTGGACCAAGCTATTTCAGGACCAGGAAAGCGCAAATCAGCGTTTCTTTCTCTCGTGCCGTATTGAGCCAGGCTCTCAGCGGCCAAATGCTATTACGTGAAGCCAGTGATTTATTGGATGGAATACAGCCATCAAAGTTGTCGAAATTTGCAGAGGAGTTGGGGCTTTGAAATATTTGCTGGATGCAAACACTTATATCATGGCGAAAAATTTCTATTATGGGATGGATATCTGTCCCGGTTATTGGCAATGGCTGGATGTTCAATTCGCATCAAATGTTGTCGGCAGCGTCGACATGATTGCGCGAGAGTTGCGTGCAGGAAATGATGAACTATCCGAGTGGGTCAAAGCGCGGCCCACACATTTCATTGCTAATGACGACCAGGATACGCAGATAATTTTTCAGCAGATTGTTGAGTGCGTAATGATGGCTGATTTCAATGCCGGTTCCCGTGATACTTTTCTGGCAAAAGCCGATCCCTGGATTATTGCTAAGAGTAAGAGCATCGGCGCGACCGTGATTACACATGAACTTCCGCTGCCAGCAAATGCTCGCAAAGTCAAAGTCCCCAATATCTGTCACCAGTTTGATGTGCCATGTATGACGACATTCGAATTTTTAAGAAAGCTGAATGCACGCTTCATTTTGGAGCAATAGCTAAAGAGCCATTCATTCCATTATCTAAAGCGCCGCCACAATCTGCTGCCGCAGCCACTGCTGGGCCGGATCGCGGTGTAGACGTTCATGCCACAGCAGCAAAATATCAAAGCCCGGCACTTCCAGCGGCAGATCTATAACCGCGAGGTGCGAAGCGTGACGCACTAACCGCTCGGGCAGTACCGCCACTAAATCACTGCTCGCCAGCGTTTCCTGCATAAACAAGAAGTGCGGCACCGACAACACCACGCGGCGTGAACGCCCGAGCTTCGAGAGCGCATTATCGGTGGCGGCGCTAAAGCCACCGCCATCAGGCGATACCATGACAAATTCCAGCTGACAGAATTGATCCAGCGTCGGCAGACGTTGCAACTGCGGGTGATCGCACCGTCCCGCCAGCACGTAGCGCTCGCTGAACAGTTTGCGTTGATGCAGCGTCGGCGGCGCGTTATCGCCCGTATGAAACACCACATCCAGCTCGCCTTTTTCCAACTGCTGCGCCACCAGCGGCGGATTCAGCGCCAATATCGCCATACGACTTTGCGGCGCAGCAGCGCGGATCAGGTTGAGCGCAGGCAGCACCAACGCTGACGAGGTGTAATCGGTGGCGGCGATGCGCCAGGTGTTATCGGCATTGGCCGGATTAAAGGCATCGGGCGGCGCGACCGCACGCTCAACCGCTTCCAGCGCCAGACGCAGCGGCTCACGCAGAGCTGCTGCGCGCGCCGTTGGCAGCATGCCACGCGGCCCCGGTAACAATAGCGGATCGTCAAAATGCCTACGCAATCGCGCCAACTGAGCGCTGACGGAAGGCTGCGAGAGATGCAAACGCTGCGCCGCGCGCGTGACGTTGAGTTCGCTTAACAGCACGTTGAGCGTCTGCAGCAGATTCAAATCCAGCGAGTCGATATTCACTATGGCTATACCTGAGATATCAGCAATTGATTTCCACTATAGCCAGCGCCGACTTAATCTGCAGTGGTTTTCATCTCACAGGATTAAGCCCATGAATGTACTGATTGTGTATGCCCATCCGGAACCGCGTTCGCTGAGCGGTTCACTTAAAGACTTTGCCGTGCAGCATCTGCAGCATGCCGGACATCAGGTGCAGGTCTCTGATCTCTATGCGATGCAGTGGAAAGCGCCGCTCGACGCTGCCGACACGCGCGCCCCGTTTGTGGGCGACCACTTCGACGCGACGGTGGATTCCCGCTTCGCCTACGATCATCAGCTGCAGGCCGCCGATATCGCCGCCGAGCAGGAAAAATTGCGCTGGGCCAATACGGTGATTTTCCAGTTTCCGCTGTGGTGGTTTTCGATGCCCGCCATCATGAAAGGCTGGTTTGACCGCGTTTACGCTAACGGTTTTGCCTACGGTGTGGGCGAGCACAACGAACAGCATTGGGGCGATCGTTACGGCGAAGGCAATCTCAGCGGCAAACGCGCGATGCTGGTGGTGACGACCGGCGGATGGGAATCGCATTACAGCCCGCGCGGCATTAACGGCCCGATCAACGATCTGCTGTTTCCGATTCAGCACGGCATGCTGTTTTATCCCGGCTTTAGCGTGCTGCCGCCGCTGGTTTTCTATCGGGTACAAAAGTCAGCAGCAGAACGTTTTGCTGGCTGGTGCGATGCGCTGGCAACAAGGCTGGATACGTTGGAACAGACAGCGCCCATTGCCTATCGTCAGCAGAACGGCGGCGACTATGAGATTCCTGCGCTGACGTTAAAGGCGGAGTTTGTCCCGGAAGAGAGTGGCTTTGGCGTGCATGTGAAGCGGTGAAAAGTGGCAGGCTCGGCGCTGAGCCTGCTGTTACTCGTACAGCCAGCGCCCCGCTTTTGCCGATTCAATCAACATTCCCAGCGTGAAATCGGGTACCACCGGCACTTCACGCTTATTGAATGGATTGAGAATCTGCGCCAGCGAGGGCTCATCGGGATAGTAGGTTTCAATGACGAATCCGCCGCGATCGACGCTGAACTCGCCGAAGAACTCATCCATCAGCGCAGCGGCTTCTTCACGCTCGAAGTTAAGATCGCTATCGATATCAATTTGCGGCGTCAGCGTTTTTTGCTTAAACAGGTAAACGCCATCGTAACGTCGCACCAACTCGTAGATACGCTGCTCAATTTCAACTGTCATCGCTTCTGCACCTCCACTGATTTCACCGGAGCGCCATTCTGCCATGCAATCCCAACAGTTGAATGAAAAAAATCTCTGCGGGAGAATTTTGAGACAAAGAGCCAGTTTTCCAGGCGGGATGCCTGGTTTATTGCGTTAATGCATCCTGCGCTTCTTTCAACTCTTCACGTGCTTCATCCAGTTTACGCTGCTGCTTCTCAATTTTATCGCTGCGGCCTTTGGCCTGCGCTTCCCTTAGATCTTGTTCGCGCTCCTGCACTTTCAATTGCTTCTCGGCCACTTTCTGCTGGCGCGCTTTAAGCAAGCCGCTGTCGGTGCAGTTTGCATTGGTTTCGCGTAACGCTTTTTCCAGACCGGCGATGCGCGCAGCATTGCCATGCTCACGCGCCATCGCCAGCTCTTGCTGAATATCCTGCTTTTTAGCGGCGCAGCCGGTGGCTGGGTTGGCAGCCTGAACAGACGTCACGGTCAAAGCAGAGAAAAGAATCGAAAGGGAAATCAGGGTGTTTTTCATGGTGAGCTCTTGGTTTACGTTGATGGGCGCTATTATACGAAGAGTTCTTAAGAGGATCTTAAAGGTGCAAGCAACTTACTAAGCCGTTTCCATTAAGCTGCCGTTTGACGGTGAAAAAAGGCTTGGCGCTATTAATTTGATACACATAACGCCAAACTCACCTCGGACATGATGTGGCTCCGCCTCACAATTGGCGTTGAATCAAACTCGTGTGAATCGTTTTAATTTCACCTTTTAAGTTATCTCCGCGATACACCATCGACGTATCGTACCGTTGATACTTATCTTCTCGTGTGGCGCTAAACCAATTAAACGAACCAACACACAGTAAACGCTCGTCCCCAATTACGATTTTACTGTGAACGCGATTGACCAGCTTAGTAGTAACACCAAACTCATTCAGTTTTTCCAGTGCGCTGTGAAGCCGCCGCTGTTTTTCTTGACGCTTTTCATAATCACTATGTTCGGTATTGTAATGCTTGTCCGTCACCACAGTAATATCAACACCGCGAGCACGTGCCTGAATCATTGAGTTTAAAAAGCCAGTTTGCTCAAGCATTTGCCAGGTCAACCAAGGAGAGACAATGGTAATGCTCTTCTCGATTGTACCCAATGTCTGATTCAGAAATGCATCATGCTGATCTACCCCATGTAGCGTAGAAACGGGCATCTGGGCTGCGTTCAAGTCTTTACGTACCTGAAATTCAAACGCTAATGCGTTGCTGTCTTGTGCAAACAAGTATTTTGCCAATAATCCTCTTGGCGAAGAGGCAGGTTGGATCTCAAATAAATCCATGTCCCCAAAGACCAGGAAACTATCTTTAGCGCGGGAGACCGCAACGTTCAACATGCTGCTGTCGCTGTCGATAAATCCACCATCCTCATGTTTGGAATAAACTGGGGAGAAGATCACGATTGCTCTTTCTGCACCTTGCAGGGAGTGAACAGTGCCGACGGTCAGTGAATCATCATCTCCACCACAGTTAATACCCAGCTTACTCAATGAGGCTCTAATAGCGTTCACCTGCGCCGAAAATGGCGTTACGATTCCCACCGTTTGATGCAGTGGTTTGTCATAATGATGCTCTATTTCTTCTTTATGGGTCGCCAGCCAAGCCGCTATTGTCTCGGCTTCACAAGTGTTGTATCGGCTGCCACCGTTTGCCCGTTTACCCAACCCATTAATATGCAGATAACCCATCGCTGGAAAAAGTGTCTCTTTTTCACCGCCCCGTTTTGGCTGTAACTTGCCGTGGTAGCAGAGCGCGTTACAGTAACCGATGATGTTATCGAAACAGCGGCGATGCTCATACAGATACATGCCGCGGGCCAGATCCGGGTCATACTGGTAGCGCGAGCTAAATTGGGCGATTTTCATCACGCTGCCCGATGCCGAGCTTTTCCCTGAATCACATATAAGCGCATAAGTCTCCGCTAGCGCTTCCTGTGTACCGACAGGGAGGAGGTTCTCCTCAACCATATTGCCGATATCAATGCCCGGCAAACTGTTCCAGATGGGTGCGATCTGTTCCGTATCGCCAATTACTAACGCTTTTTTTGCTAATGCGAAGGAGGCTGCGGCTACCTCCGGCAATACCTGCCCCGCTTCATCAACAATTAATAAATCGGCAAAATTATAAAAATATCCGGATTCAAATTTCTTAGCGCCGCCAACATGTTCGCTGATGACCATATGACGAGGCAGCATGTAACAGGTCATCACCACACAAGGGGTGAGCTTCATTCTTCGATGCCAGCGAGCCAGGGTAGCTTTCGCCCCCTTACGACCTTTTTCCTTTCGAAGATCGCCAATGGCGGCCATGTCCATCAGCCATCGCCCCTCCCAGTAGTGAGATGCAGTAAGAAATGCCGGGAATCGGATAGCCGTATCGGCGAGCGCATCAGCCACAGCAAGGGTTATCTCATCTTTGCCCGCATGTCCCAGGGAAACCGAGAAACCATGCCAAACTCGCAGAGCTTCGCTTTCACGTCTGGAAACGTCCTGAGCAAAATCAATCTGCTGCTGGTACTTGGCCTGCTCTTTTTGGGCGCGAGCAATAAGCCCGTCGATATAAGCATCAACATCTTCCGGCGCTGAGCCCTTAAACTCGGCCATTCTTGTACCAAACGTAGTGTCGAGTAAGAGGTTAATCTGATAGTGGCGCTTTGTACGAACCGCGGGAATCCAGGAGAAGATCGCATAGAGCATCGACTCGCTGGCACGATACTGTTGCCACTGCTTTTTACCCTGAGTTAACAACGCAATGTCTTTTGTGCTATCGAGCAGTAGCTTACTTTTATCGTGAATATAAAGGTCGAGGTCTTCGCTAAGGTGGATCCGCTCCTCGCGAATGCGGATCAAATTCCCCCAAGCCTGCTCAATATGTTTAAGCTGAGCTAACTGCGTGGTTAATCGCTCATGTAGTAGATTCACAACTTGTTCTGGAGAACGGCATTCCGCAGATGGGAAGGCTACTTTTGCCCTCTCCAGATAAAGTACCAGCGCATCTTCAACGTATTCGGTAGATTCCACACGGTTGAAAAAGTCTTCAGTCTGGTACTTTTTAGCGGCCTCAGCTTCACGCATTTGAGAAGGGAAATAAGCACCATAACTTTTTAGTTCCGGTAGCCAGCGCCCGGCCATAGCCCCTGTTCCAGTGGAAAAGTCTTTACCGAAGGCCTCAATGATATTGGTAACGGCTTGGTTGTTGGTTGAGGTGGCAATCACTACCGGTGGTTCAGATTTGTTAAATGCCGCTTTAACCCATTCAGTAGCAATGATTGAGAGAACAAGTGTAGTTTTTCCAGTTCCCGGCGGACCATTGACGGCAAGGATATCGCCCGACTGCTGCGTGAGATAATGGTTAAGAGCGTCGCGCTGCGCCACAGCAAGCGGGAATTCATCTCCTGAATGGCCTAATCGCTCGCTGAATTTCGCATTAGATGCAAGCAACGGTTCCAGGATCGGCCTGGCAGTCGAAGCAAAGCGTGTTAATAGCGGAACCTCTTTCTTGCACACCCGAAGATGATCATACAGAGGGAGGATATGGCGGCTGGCACCGCCGGGCTGGTTGGCTTTTATAACGTAACCATATTCGGCGAGTTCATATTGCTCGTGGGTGGCGACCCATTGTCCGATTACGTATTCCAGCAAATTGCTTATTTCAGTCTGAAATTTTTGCCACTGCAGCTGATGCTTCTCATACCGCTGGGCTCGCTGCTCGTCATTTTCCTCTTCGTATTGCTGTTCGTAATCCACTTCAAAGGTGGTCGAGTTATGCGTGGTTTTATATCTATCATATTGCGCCATCTCGCCAATTGAGAAGGTGCCTTTTGGGAGAGGCTCTAATAGATCACGGGGGATAGTGGCCGATGAAGTAGGGAACAAAAAACCTTCGCGATTAAGTAGCGCAGATGATACCAGCGGTGTGACTATTCCAGGAGCGCCTGCCGTTCGCTCTTTGCCGTGCTGTAGCAAACGTAACCAGGCTTTAGGTCGTAGCACTACCTCAACGGTTTTTACCGTGTCACCTTCACCCTCAAAAAACGCATTAACAGTCTCTTCATCCAGCCGTCCCGTGCTGATGTCCACCCAACGAGTAAATTTATCCGCATCCTTACGCTCAAATGCCCCTTTCCCTGATTCGGCATCGGCTAAAGAATTACGCCAGTATGATGTGAATCCCAGAGTATTCCTGTCCATTATCCATCCCTTGACATAATAAAATTATTGATTTAATTGATATTAACGCAACCCATGGTTGAACATTGTCCACGATGAGAACGCGATCGCAATAATTTGTTTATGTTGCTAAGGGAGTGAGATTAGGTAAAAAGCCAGATTTCAGATACAAAAAAAGCCGCTCGTAAGCGACTCAATTTTGCATCAATCGATGGTGCCGAAGGTCGGACTCGAACCGACATGTATCTCTACGGTTGATTTTGAATCAACTGCGTCTACCGATTTCGCCACTTCGGCACTGAAGAGGATGCGGAAAACGTTGGGGATTATACCGTTACGAACAGCGTGCGCAACCGGAATCGTTAGGGATGTGCGCTAAGCGTTGAAAAAAACAGCATTTCGCGGATAACTGCTTGTTATACCGTCGATCCTGCCAACCGACGTTCAAAAATTAAAACCCAGAACGGTCCCAATTTTCCCCAATCAGCCCGGTTAACTGGAACTTTCCGAATTCAAACCTCTCTTAACCAAAACTGACGCAGTCAGAACATAAAAGACAACGAGGTTGAGATGAAAGTACAACGCATGATTTGGGGATGGGGCATCGCGGCAGCCATGGTTGCGGGGAGCGCATCGGCAGCAAGCTGGCAGGATCAGCTGAGCAGCGCGGCATCGCAGCTGTCACAGCAAAACAACAGCACCAGCAACACCAGCACCACGCAGAATGGCGGCATGTCGCTCTCATCGCTTACCGGCCTGCTCAACGGCGGCGATAAAGCGGTGAGTTCCAACAGCATGACCAACGCCGCAGGCGTGATGTCCTACTGCGTGCAGCACAACGTGGTGGATAACAACGTGAAGTCGGTAAAAGATCAGGTGCTGAGCAAACTCGGCCTGAACAGCACCACCGCGCAAGAGCAGAAAACCGATTACCAGCAGGGTTTGCAAGGCTTGCTTAACACTGGCAACGGTCAGCAACTGAATTTGCAAAGTCTGAGCAACTCGCCGATGGGTGAGAAGCTGAAAACCAAAGCCTGCGATGTGGTTCTGAAGCAAGGCAAAAAATATATCGGCATGTAAGGACGCGCCGATATCAAGGCGCGAGCTGTCCCTCGCGCCTTTTCTTTAGTCCAGTAACGCTCGCGTCTCCAGCACCGTTCTCTGCAACAACTCCCGCGCCTGGTCCAGCGACCGAATGTTGGTATAGCCAATCACCAGGCCATAGCGTTTCTGCGTCTGCATATACCAGCCGGAAAGCGGCAAGACGCGCAGCTGATGCCGCTGCCAAATCTCCGCCAGCGCCGTATCCTGCGTGCCGCGCGGCAGGAAGGCGACAATGTGCATGCCGCCATCCGTCAGTTCAAAATCAAACACATCCGGGAAACACGCCTGTAAGGCATCCAGCATCATGCGGCGTCGCTGCTGATAAAGAGTGCGCATCTTTTTAATGTGACGATAGAAATGCCCTTCGCTCAGGAACTGCGCCAGAATCTTTTGCGGCAGCAGCGACATGCCGGTTTCAAGGATTTCCCCCAACTCGCTGAAGCGCGCGATGGTCTCTTTCGGCATCACCAGATAACCCACGCGCATCGCCGGCATCATGGTTTTGCTGAAGGTGCCGGTGTAAATCACCCGATCGTGCACATCGAGGCTTTTCAGCGCCGGAATCACTTTGCGCGTGTAGTGAAACTCGCCGTCGTAATCATCTTCAATGATCCAGCTGTCATTGTGCTGTGCCCACTCCAGCAGTTGATGTTTGCGCGGCAGCGATAAGGTTACCGCCAGCGGGCTGTGATGCGTAGGCGTGACGATGGCGAAACGCGCATCGGCGTGATAGCGCAGCAGATAATCCACATCCATGCCTTGCCGATCGACCGGCACGTAATGCAGATTTGGCGCGATCCGCTTCAGCAGTTTTTGCCCGAAGAAATAGCCGGGATCTTCAAACAATACCTTGTCGCTTGGCTGCGCCAGCACCGCCAAAATGAGTCGCAGGTTGGCGCGATAGCCGCTGGTGATGAAAATCTGTTCCGGCTGGCAGTTAAGCCCACGCGAAATATTCAGGTAGCTGGCGATGGCCTCCCGCAGCGGCTGATAGCCCATGACCGGCGGCAAAATCATCTCATCGGCGCGCAGGCTGCGCGCCGCTTTGCCGGAAATCAGCAGCCATTTTTTGTGCGGAAACGCATCCAGCGCCGGAATGCCAAGCCGCAGCTCGCCTTTGCTCTCACGCTGGGTTAACGCGCTCACTGACGGCGCAGGCACTGCCGTTTTCCCGGTTGTTTCCGGCAGAATCAGTTCGGGATTAACGCGCGTGCCCTTCGCGCCCTGACTGACAAAATAGCCTTCGCCGATCAGGATGTCATAAGCGGCTTCCACCGTTTTTCGCGCCACTTGTAACTCACTAGCCAGCGTACGGATCGCCGGTACGCGCTCGCCCGGCTTCAGCTGCCCTGCAAGAATCTGCTGGCGATATCGCGCATAAATCTCTTTATAACCCACGCCATGCCCTACCTGTTTTCACGTTTTTTGACCCTTTTCACTCAGACATGGAAGTTTAAGATGCCCGCATCACCTTCGCATTGAAAAACGACTGACCTGAGGAAAAAAACATGACTGCACGCGTTAACCACTTCAAAACCGTTCCGACACTGGTCAAAGCCATGTCCGATCTCTCCATGAACGTCAGTAATGTTTCATTAGAAACCTCACTGAAGCATCTGGTCGATCTGCGCGCCTCGCAGCTCAATCAATGCGCGTTCTGCGTCGACATGCATGTGAAAGAGGCCAAACTGCACGGCGAGCGCGAGTTACGTCTGCACCATGTGGCGATTTGGCGCGAATCCCCGCTGTTCACCGCCAAAGAGAAAGCGGCGCTGGCGCTGACCGAAGCGCTGACGCGTCTGGGCGATCACGGCATCGACGAAGCGCTGTACAGCGAGGTGCGCGCGCACTTCTCCGAAGTGGAGACCAGCGAGCTGACGTTCTGTATCGCGGTGATCAACACCTGGAATCGCCTGATGGTGCTATCGCAGATGACGCCGGGTGCACTGGACAGCGCTTATGGGTTGGATCGTGCTGATTTACGTTAATTTTTACCGCCAGTCGCTCATGCTGCTGGCGGCACCATGTTCATCTGCGCTGCCTGAGGCTATAGTGAGATTTTGCACCACACAGGACAGCGCACATGAAAGGCATCAACATTGCGATTTACTTCGATCCCGACCAGATTCACATCTGCGTTCACCAGCAGGATGACAGCTATCTCAGCCAACACTTTATTTACGACGACAGCGTAATTGAAGAGATCTATCAGTGGCTGGAGCAGTTCACGCCTAATCGCACCCACATTTGCCTGATTGAGCACGATACCGCCGATATCCTTGCCGATGAGTTGGTGGATAACGGTTATCACGTCCATCAGGTGACGCAGCACGATCTCTTGACCTGGTTCGCCAACGAACCGCCTGCCGAACCCGATGGTTCACCGGTGCGCGCGTTGCTGCGTTATCTGGAGAACGAGCAGCCATCCGAATACCAGTCACGCACGCCGCAGATTGAAGCGTTGATGGATCTGCTGGATGAGCTGGACGATCTCGAAGGTGTGGATGAAGTTGAAGATGAAGACAATCTGCCGGATGACGTGCTGCGCCTGATGAAGCAGAAGAAGATCAGTGCGCAAGACGCCGCCCAACGCCTGCTGCCGGATGTGAATGAGCGCATTCGCGA
Organism: Pantoea sp. DY-15; assembly: GCF_019795935.1. NCBI lineage: Bacteria > Pseudomonadati > Pseudomonadota > Gammaproteobacteria > Enterobacterales > Erwiniaceae > Pantoea > Pantoea sp. DY-15. The sequence goes on along the minus strand of NZ_JAIMIF010000004.1, from coordinate 325,988 downwards.
GCATTTAATCAATTATCCCGAACTGATGACGCCTGAGCTGCTGCAGGATTTCTTCCCTGAGCTGATCGAGGCGCTGGATACGCCGAAGCATTGATGTTTGGGTAGGTGCGGTGCCCACCAAGGTCGCCATAAATGGCGCCCCTACGGAGGGCATTGCGGCTTTGGTAGGGTCGCCATTTATGGCGACCTGGAATTCTGAGGAAATTTCATGCTGGAGTTGTTTAAAGCCATAGGGCTGGGATTGGTGGTGATTTTGCCGCTCGCCAATCCGCTGACCACGGTGGCGCTGTTTCTCGGCCTGGCCGGAGAGATGAATTTCCAGGAGCGTAATCGCCAGGCGATGCAAGCCTCGATCTACGTTTTCCTGATCATGATGGTGGCGTGGTACGCCGGCAGCGCGGTGCTGCACACCTTTGGCATCTCCATTCCCGGCCTGCGTATGGCGGGCGGATTGATTGTGGCGTTTATCGGTTTTCGCATGCTATTTCCGGCGAAACCGGTCGGGCATTCGGTCGAAGCCGAGCACAAGCAGGATGAACTGGACGCGACCGACAGCAACCGTGAAACCGTCAACATCGCATTTGTGCCGCTGGCGATGCCGAGCACCGCGGGACCGGGCACCATTGCGATGATCATCAGTTCCGCGTCGACGGTTAAATCGGGCGTAGATTTCCCGGCGTGGGTAGTTGCCGTTGCGCCAGTGCTGACGTTTTTGGCCGTGTCGGTGATTCTGTGGATTTCGCTGCGCAGTTCCGGCGCCATCATGAAGCTGGTAGGTAAAGGCGGCATCGAAGCGATTTCACGTCTGATGGGCTTTTTGCTGGTGTGTATGGGCGTGCAGTTCGTGATTAACGGCGTGTTAGAAGTGATTCACAATTATCATTGATATCGTGGGATGAAAAAAAGGTCGCCATGAATGACGACCTTAATGTTTTATTTCAACGTCTTACGTACTTCTGCTACCTGATCTTTCGTCACCGCTGGCGCATTGTTGCTCCAGCCCTGACGAATGAAGGTCGCCAGTTTAGCCACTTGATCATCATCCAGACGCTTAGCAAAACCAGGCATTGCCAGCGTTGATGGCGCTTTCTCAGTGGATGGCTGCTGCGCACCGGCCAGAATGGTGTGGATCAAACCACCTGGATCCTTGGCATTGACGATGGTCGCCTGATCCAGCTCCGGGAAGATCCCCGGCGCACCTTTACCGGTGACAAAGTGGCAGGCGCCGCAGTTGTCGATATACAGACGCTCACCTTCCGACAAGCCTTTCGCAGCGGTCAGTTTCGCTTCCGTCGCCTGCTGTTTCTTCACGTCATACGCCTGCAGCGCCGGGTTGCCGCCAAGGAACTTCAGATAGGAGGCAATCGCTTTCAGGTCAGCATCGGTCATGTGCGAGCTCGAGTGCTCAATCACTGACTTCATCTCACCGCCCACTGCAGCCTTATCGTTACGACCGGTTTGCAGGTAATCGACAATCTCCTGCTCGCTCCAGCGCGGCAGACCGCGCAGTGACGGTACATCCCAGCTGTTCAGGCTGCCACCGGCAAGGAACTGATCGTCGCCGCTATCCAGCGCTTTCTCGTTCATGCCGAGGCCACGTGGCGTATGGCAGCTGCCGCAGTGACCCAGGCTTTCGACGATGTAAGCACCGCGATTAACCTCTTCTGACGCGCCGCCAATTGGCTGGAATGGCTTGTCAGAGGTGAACGCCCAGTTCCAGAAGCGCATGCCCCAGCGCTGGCTGAACGGGAAGCTCAGATCGGTTTCCGGCGGCTGCTCGCTGCTTGGCTTCACGCCTTTCATGAAGTAGACGTAAAGCGCGTGCATATCGGCGTCGGAGATTTTGGCGTAATCCGGGTACGGCATCGCCGGATAGAGACGCGACCCATCCGGCAATACGCCTTTGCGCACCGCGTCGGAGAACTGCTGCTCGCTGTAGTTGCCGATGCCGTGCTCTTTGTCCGGCGTGATGTTGGTGGAGTAAATGGTGCCGAGATTCGACTCAATCGCCAAACCACCAGCGTAATCCCCTTTACCGGAAACGGTATGGCACGCCATACAGTCGCCGAGACGCGACAGGTATTCACCCTGCTTGATCAATTGAGCTTCATCTTCTGCGTGTGCCTGCAGTGCAAAGCTGCCCAGCAGCACGGCGTTGGCGATTAACAATGATTTTAATTTCATGCGCTTATGCCTGTACCAGTGGACCGGGATTTTTCAGATAATGTTCTTTAATGGCTTGTGCCGCCATCAAGGTGATCGCGCCGATGGTATCGGTCGGGTTCGCCTGGAAATTTTGCGGGAAGGCGTTGCCGCCCGGCACAAACACGTTATGAACATCCCAGCTCTGCAGGTACTTGTTCAGTGCAGAGGTTTTCGGGTTATCGCCCATCACCGCGCCGCCCACGTTGTGGGTCGAAACGTATTTGGTGAGGTCAAAGTCCGCGCCCATCGGCAGGAAGCTCATGCTCATGCTGTCTGGGTTAAGCTCTTTGGCGATGTTGCCGACGATGCCTTTCAGGTGCTGTTGCAGCTTCAGTTCGTTCTCTTTCCAGTTGAACGTCATACGCAGCAACGGCTGACCGCGATGGTCGGTGTAGTTTGGATCCAGATCCAGATAGATATCGCGGTACGACTGGCAGGTAGTGGTGATGCTGATCTTCATGGAATGGTTGTACCACTCCTCCAGACCTTCCTTGTAACCCATGCCCCAGCTCGGTGTGCCTTTCGGCAACGCCGCCGCCATTGGCGTGCCGGTGGCTTGCGAGCTGTGGATCTTGGCGCCGCCGAGGAAACCGAGGCCCGGACCATCGAAGTTGCCTGGTGAGATGTCGTTGAACATCTGGCCGGTGGCGCCGGCGGTGGCGTAAGAGTTGAAGTTTTTGTCTTTAAAGAACAGGGTTGCGCCGCCGTTTGACAGGAACGCGTAGTTACGCCCCACCACACCTTCTTCGGTGATGGGGTTATACGGCTTGCCGATACCGGAGAGCAGCATCAGGCGTACGTTATAAAGCTGGAAGCTGGAGAGCACCACGATCTTCGCCGGCTGGAACACTTCGTTGCCGTCCACATCGTAGTAAATCACGCCCTTGGCGGTTTTCTGGTCGTCATGCAGTACCACTTTCACCACTTCCGCATGCACTTCGTAAGAGAAGTTCGGCATACGTTTCAATGCATCCATCACCGCCGTTTGTGGTGAGGCTTTAGAGTAGTTGAGGCACGGATATTTCGAGCAGTAGCCGCAGTAGTTACACGGTGCGATCTGGTTGCCGTACGGGTTTTTCCACGCGCGTGATACGCACGCAGATGGGTTCGGGAACGGATGGTAGCCGAGTTTGGTGGCCGCCTCTTTGAACATCACGTTGTTCAGCGTATCTTCCAGTGCAGGCAACGGATAAGGTTCAGAACGCGGACCTTCAAACGGATCGCCGCCCGGCAGAATCTGGCCGCGCAGGTTGCCGGTGGTGCCGGATTGACCGCAGATCAGCTCAAACTTGTAGTAATACGGCTCGATCTCTTCCCAGGTGAACGGGAAGTCCATCACGCGCATATCTTCCTGCAGGATGCCCGGCTTGTAGGCCTCATCGACGTAGGTTTTCAGCTTCAGGTCGGTTGGGGTTGGACGAATCAGCACCGCCGTCCAGTGCATGCCCGCGCCGCCCACGCCGGTTCCCGGCGCAAACGCGCCCCATTTACGGGTCGGCAACGCCGTCTGGCTGCTGTTGTAACGCACAGTGACCGCCACTTCTTTTGGCGTAGCGAACACTTTGTTACGCACGTTGTAGGCGTATTCATCAGCCGGTTTCGGATAAGCGAAATCCGGGTAATCACGCTCGCCGCCACGCTCCAATGCGCGCACTTCGAGTCCCGCCATCGCCAGTTCAATACTCATCAACGAGCCGGCCCAGCCGAGGCCGCAAACGACGACGTCGACTTCTTTCTTTGTAATCTGTGCCATGTTAATCCTGTCTCACATACCAAAAACGGGGGTGTGCTTACGCGCTTTCACCCAGGAGGCTGACCGGTCCCAGCGGGTACGGCACGTTGTGCTGCTTCACCCATTCGGTAAAGCTGGCGCGTGCGCCCGGGAAGCCGATGGCAATCCAGGCTTTCATGCCTTTGTTGCCGCCGTACATCGGGTCAGCGAGGTAGCCGTGTTTGGTATCTGCAAGCAGCTGGCCGAAGAACTGCGAGGCTTTCAGGTTCTCTTCGCCCAAGGCGGCGAAGTCGATGCCGTCGTTTTTGTTCACTTTAGTCAGCACCGCATCTTTCTCTTCCAGTGACAGCTCATGGAACGGTTTCTGGAAGTTGCTTTGCGTCCACTGATTCACCAGCTTGATACCGGTTTGGTACATCTGCTGCGGCGTGAACGGAATTTGATAACCCATGGTGGCAGGCGCATGCACGTCGAAGGGACCTTGCATGTAGATCTCTGCCCCGAACTCCGGGCTGTGCAGCTGCTGATCGATAAAGATCGGCACGTTGGTTTCCAGTGCACCCGGCGCTTTACCTTTGCCGCCGGCTGGAATCAGGCGATCGGCCGCGGCCAGAATAAATTGCCACTCATCGGCACTGAAAAAGATCGGTTTATAGTCGGCGAGCTCGGGTGCTGCCATTTCCGCAGCTTGCGCCGCAGTCAATCCCTTAAATACCAGGTCACTTAATGGCAAAGCCAACAGCGCCCCAAGTAAAAACTTACGTCTGGTGGTCGGTTTATTTAGAAGCATGGCGCGACGACTCTCACTTGCTAAGAAAGATAATTATTTTTGTTAATAGCTTTATAAATCGGTAAATAACCTGGCAATCTTAGGGATATAGGTATTTCAGAATGTAAAAATTCAATTATGGATGTGTTTTGATGAAATTCAGTCATCATGTTGAATTTAGGTTAAGGCTTGGTAAAAGGCTTTCGAGGCGAAAAAACGGGGTTTAACCGTACATTTGATGGGATATTGGCACTAATCAGTGGGCATTTGACCAGGTATTATCGCGCAAAGAAATAATTGCAGAAATGAATCAATGAAAAAAAATCATACTTCCATACCAGAGAATTATTCTCATTTATAACATCTTATTTACTTTATTGACCAGCAGATGAACGATCTATTTCGTGGAAATGACAAGTCGCGCACAAAATAAACGTAATAATACCTCAGAGTAATCAATTGTTATTTTCCGGCACAGCTCAGAACAAACCGGCATTTTGCCAAAGCGACGGCAGAGATAGAGTGAATTTATCTATCACTCAGGACAATAATAATGCGCTCACTGATTTTGCTCGTCGCTTTATGGGGCAGCAGTTTTGCACTGCACGCCGCCACACCGAAAGATACCCTTGTCGTCGCCGTCCCGCTCGACGGCATTATTAGCTTCGACCCCGCTGAAAGCTTCGAAACCGTCAGTAACAGCGTGCAGCGCAACATCTACCAAACATTAGTGGAGGCAGATCGTAATGATCCGCAGAAGCTGGCACCGCTGCTGGCCACCCACTGGCAACAAGGCAGTACGCCACACAGCTTAGTGTTCAACATCAAACCCAACGCACACTTCTCCAGCGGCAATCCGGTGACGGCGCAGGATGTGATCTTCTCACTGACGCGCGCGGTGCAGCTGAACAAAGCGCCCTCTTTCATCCTCGCCGAATTTGGCTGGACCAATGAAAACATCGCCAGCCAGTTTAAAGTGCTGAATGACCATCAGCTGGAGATTCAGTGGCCAGCGCAGATTGGTCAAAACCTGGCGCTGCGCCTGCTGACCGCGCCGGTTGCCTCGGTGGTGGATAGCAAAACCGTGCAGCAACACGTCGCCAATAACGATTTCGGCAACGGCTGGCTGCACACCAACTCCGCCGGTAGCGGCGCATTTATCCTTCAGCAATATGTGCCGCAGCAGGCGCTGGTGCTGAGCGCCAACCAACAAGCTAATCCGCAGCCGAAGCTGAAACGCATTCTGCTTAAAGGCGTGGCGGATGCCGGTGCGCGTCGTCTGCTGATTCAACAAGGCGATGTCGATGTGGCGTATCAGCTTGGCCCGGATCAGATTGATGCGCTGAAGAGCGACAAGAACCTGCGCATTGAAGCCTTCCCATCGAGCCTGGTTTACTACCTCGGTTTCAATACCAAAGACAAAGCGCAACCGGCATTAGGCAATCCGGCGCTGTGGCAAGCCGCGCGCTGGTTGGTAGACTACAACACCATCTCGAAGGATTTGCTGAAAGGTCAGTACCGCATTCATCAGAGCTTCCTGCCGCAGGGCTTTGACGGCGCGCTGGAAGATCAGCCGTTCCACTACGATGTGGCCAAAGCCAAAGAGATTTTAGCCAAAGGCGGCATCAAGCCGGGGACGAAGTTTGCGCTGACGGTGATCAATCAGCCGCCCTACATTGACGTGGCGCAGGCGCTGCAGGCCAGCTTTGCCAAAGCGGATGTGCAGATTGAGTTGCAGCCGGTGGCGGAATCGGAGCTGTGGAGCAAAATGCGCGGTCGCGATTTCCAGTCGATCTTCATTTACTGGGGCGCGGATTATGTCGATCCGAATACCAACGCTAGCGCCTTTGCGTATAACGTGCCAGGCGGTTCCAAAACCCTGGCGTGGCGCGTCGGCTGGGATATTCCGGATCTGAGTGCGAAAACCCGCGAAGCGGCCGGTGAAAGCGATGCGGTTAAGCGCCGTGCGCTCTATACCGATTTGCAGAAAACCGTGCAGCAGAACTCACCGTTCGTAGTGACGCTGCAAGGCGCGCAACAGGTTGCGGTGCGTAATAACGTGAATCATGTGCAGCAAGGGATTGGCGTGAGTTTGCTGTTTTTTGATACGGTGCAGAAATAGTTTTAGATTGTGCTCGCTTTCCCCCTCCTCGGTCCTCCCACCAAAATTGTGCTCGCTTTCCCCCTCCTCGGTCCTCCCCCATAAATGGGGGAGGAAGATGCTGCCATATGTCGGTGCTGAGGCTGCATGTGGCAGCATCTCCTTCCCCCGTTTACGGGGGAAGGTCGGGATGGGGGGCAGCACGCACCTAATCTCCTTCCCCCGTTTACGGGGGAAGGCCGGGATGGGGGGCAGCACGCACCTAATTCCCCCTTTTTCGGCACAATCTTCATCCCTCCTCGCGCGCCGCTTGCTATTCTTTCTGGCATAACCTATTGCCTGAGAGCGAAAAAATCATGACCACTCCGTTACTGATTGCCCAAAAGCCTGACGTTCAACTGCATCTTCTCTCCAACATGGCGAACCGCCACGGTTTGATCACCGGCGCTACCGGCACCGGCAAAACCGTCACGCTGCAAAAGCTGGCGGAATCCTTCTCCGATATCGGCGTGCCGGTGTTTATGGCCGATGTGAAAGGCGATCTCACCGGCATTTCCGCCGCGGGTGAAGGTTCCGAGAAGCTGCTGGCGCGTCTGGCGAAGATTGGCGTCAGCGACTGGCAGGCGCAGAAAAATCCGGTAATGGTGTGGGATATTTTTGGTCAGCAAGGCCATCCGGTGCGCGCCACGGTATCCGATCTCGGCCCGCTGCTGCTGGCGCGGTTGCTTAACCTTAACGACGTGCAATCGGGCGTGCTGCAAATCATCTTCCGCATCGCAGACGATCAGGGCTTGCTGCTGCTGGATTTCAAAGATCTGCGCGCCATGACGCAGTATATCGGCGATAACGCCAAAGCCTTCCAGACGCAATACGGCAACATCAACAGCGCGTCCGTTGGGGCGATTCAGCGTGGATTACTGGCGCTGGAGCAGCAAGGTGCTGAGCACTTCTTTGGCGAGCCGATGCTGGATATCCGCGACTGGATGCGCTGCGATAGCAACGGCAAAGGCTTTATCAACATCCTCTCGGCGGAAAAGCTCTATCAAATGCCGAAACTCTACGCCACCAGCCTGCTGTGGCTGCTGGCCGAGCTGTATGAGCACTTGCCCGAAGCCGGCGATCTCGATAAGCCGAAAATGGTGTTCTTCTTCGACGAAGCGCATCTGCTGTTTACCGACGCGCCACCGGTGCTGCTGGAGAAAGTTGAGCAGGTAATTCGCCTGATCCGTTCGAAAGGCGTTGGCGTCTATTTCGTTACGCAGAATCCCGCTGATATTCCCGACAACGTACTGGGCCAGCTCGGCAACCGCGTGCAGCACGCGCTGCGCGCCTTTACACCGAAAGATCAGAAAGCGGTAAAAAGCGCCGCCCAAACCATGCGCTCCAATCCGGCGTTTAATACCGTCGAGGCGATTCAGGCGCTCGGCACCGGCGAAGCGCTGATCTCCTTCCTTGATGAAAAAGGCAGTCCATCGATGGTGCAGCGGGCGATGGTGATTGCGCCCGGCTCGCGCATGGGACCGGTTACGCAGGATGAAAGAAACGGCCTGATTAACAATTCACCGCTGTACGGTAAATACGATTGCGAAGTCGATCGCGAGTCGGCGTTCGAAATGCTGCAAAAAGGCGTGCAGGCCACCACGCAGCAAGCCAATGCGCCGGAAGCCAAAGGCAACAATGTTGCCGTTGACGACGGTATTCTCGGCGGCCTGAAAGACATTCTGTTCGGCACCACCGGACCGCGCGGCGGCAAGCGCGACGGCGTGGTGCAGAGCGTGGCGAAAAGTGCTGCGCGTCAGGTCACCAATCAGATCATTCGTGGTGTGCTCGGCAGTTTGTTAGGCGGACGTCGCCGCTAAAAACTCTTTGCGACCCTCTAAAATGGGAGGCATGAATGCCTCCCCTACAAAGGATTTATGGATAAATATCAACAACTCAAACGCAGCAAACGTCTGGCGCTGTCGCTGCTGCTGATTGCGGCAGCGACTTTTGTCGTAACGCTTTTTTTGCCCCCCAACTTTTGGGTGCTCGGACTGAAGGCAATCGCGGAAGCGGCGATGGTCGGCGCATTAGCCGACTGGTTCGCCGTGGTGGCGCTGTTCCGGCGCGTGCCGGTGCCGTTTATCTCGCGTCATACGGCGATTATTCCGCGCAACAAAGATCGCATTGGCGAGAATCTGGGTCGCTTCGTGCAGGAGAAATTCCTCGATACCGATTCGCTGCTGGCGCTGATTCGCCGCCACGATCCATCGCAGATGCTGGCGCAGTGGCTCAACACGCCGGGCAACGCCGATCGCATTGGTCGCCATCTGTTGCAGGTGATGCGCGGTTTTCTCGATCTCACCGATGATCAACGCATTCAGCGCTTTCTGCGCCGTGCGGTGCATCGCGCGCTGGATAAGGTCGATCTCACCCAATCCAGCGCGCTGCTGCTGGACAGTCTGACGAAAAATAATCGCCATCAGGAGCTGCTGGATGCGGCGGTAAAACAGCTGCTGCGTTTGCTGCACAAACCCGGAACGCGCGAGTTTATCGCCGCGCAGATTGTGCGCTGGCTGAAGCGCGAACATCCGATCAAAGCCAAAATGCTGCCAACCGAATGGCTTGGCGAGCACAGCGCCGATATGGTGGCGAATGCGGTGGATTCGATACTCGATCAGGTGGCGCTCGATCAGGGACATGAGTTACGTCTGGGCTTTGACCGCGCGGTGCAGCGGCTGATTGAGCGACTGAAAAGCGATCCCGAAATGGCTGAACGTGCTGAAAGCATCAAGAGCTGGCTCAAGGAAGATGAGTCGTTCAATCGCTACATTGGCGAGCTGTGGCAGGATTTACGTGGCTGGCTGAAAGATGATCTGAATAGCGAGGATTCACGGGTGCAGGAGCGCGTCAGATTGGCTGCGCTGTGGCTGGGCGAAACCCTGGCGGCCGATGAAGCGCTGCGCGCCTCGATGAATCAGCATCTGGAGGATGCCGCACGCAGCGTGGTGCCAGAGTTTGCTGCCTTCCTGACGCGCCATATTAGCGATACGGTGAAAAGCTGGGATGCGCGCGATATGTCGCAGCAAATTGAGTTGAATATTGGCCGCGACCTGCAGTTTATCCGCATTAACGGCACGCTGGTTGGCGGGACGATTGGGCTGATTTTGTATGTGTTGTCGCAGGTGCCGGGATGGATCGAGCGTATTCAGTAAAAAGGTCGCCATGAATGGCGACCCTACGGACGGGGAAAGGTCGCCATTTATGGCGACCGCCCAACATTAACGGCGTTTCATCAGCAGGAACAGGCTGATGGCGAAGAACGCGCCGCTTGGCAGAATCGCACCCAGAATCGGCGGCAAACCGTATACCAGACTTAGCGGACCAAAGATCTGGTCCAGCACGTAGAACAGGAAGCCAAAGCTAATCCCCGTCACCACGCGCACGCCCATCGATACGCTACGCAGCGGACCAAAGATAAACGACAGCGCCATCAGCATCATCACCGCCACAGAGAGCGGCTGGAAGATTTTGCTCCACATATTCAGCTGGTAGCGCCCGGCAACCTGGCCGCTCTGCTTGAGGTATTTGCTGTAGTTATACAGGCCGGTGATCGAGAGCGCGTCCGGGTCCAGCGCCACTACGCCGAGCTTGTCAGGTGTCAGGTTGGTTTTCCATTCGCCGCTCAGGCTTTGCGAGCCGGTAATTTGTTTGGCATCTTGCAGATCCGATTCATCGACCTGCGACAGCGCCCAGACCTTTTTATCTGCATTCCAGGCGGCACTCGCCGCATAGCGTACGCTGAGTAAACGGCGCTGATCGCTGAACTTATAGATGCTGACGCCATCAATCTCGTTATCGCCTTTGATGCGCTCGATGTAGATGAAGTCGTTGCCGTCCTTCGCCCACAGGCCGTTTTGCGTTGAAACCAGCGAGCCACCGTACAGCTGCTGCGCACGGTAGTTACGCGCCATCTGCTCACCCTGCGGTGCAACGAATTCGCCCACCGCCATGGTCAACAGCACCAGCGGAATCGCCGTTTTCATCACTGCCAGCGCCACCTGCATGCGGGTAAAGCCCGATGCCTGCATCACCACCAGTTCGCTACGCTGCGCCAGCGTGCCCAAACCGAGCAATGCGCCCAGCAGCGCCGCCATCGGGAAGAAGATTTCGATATCTTTCGGTACGCTGAGCAGCGTGTAGTAACCGGCGTCGAGGGCGGTATAAGCGCCCTGCCCGGTTTTACGCAGCTGATCGACGAACTTGATAATGCCCGACAGCGACACCAGCATGAACAGCGTCAGCATGATGGTGTTGAAGATGGTTTTGCCGATATAGCGGTCAAGAACCTTAAACATCAGACCGATCCTCCACGGCTAAAGCGCGCGCGGATGCGACGCATCGGCACGGTATCCCACATGTTCAGCAGCACCGCCAGCGCCAGATAGGAGAAGTTCACCACCCACATCCAGATGGCCGGATCGAAGCGGCCTTTCGCGGCGTTGGAACGCAGAGAACTTTGCAGTAAGAAGAAGATCAGGTACAGCAGCATGGCTGGCAGCATCGACAGCACGCGGCCCTGACGCGGGTTCACCACGCTAAGCGGCACCACCATCAGCGCCATAATCAGCACCGCAAACACCAGCGTTAAGCGCCAGTGCAGCTCCGCCTGGAACTGCGGGGTTTTGGTCTTGAACAGCGTGCTGATATCCGCCTGATCGGCATCGTTCGGATCGAGCGTGGCTTCTTTGTAGCCTATCACCGCCTGATAGTTGACGAAGTCCGTGATGCGGAAGTCACGCAGCAAGGCGGTGCCTTCAAAACGCGTGCCTTTATCCAGCGTCACCACTTGCGAGCCATCTTTGTGTTGCTCCATGTGGCCGCTATCAGCCAGCACCACTGAGGGACGCGCATTGCCTTTCGGACGCAGCTGCGCCAGGAACACGTTGCCGAAGGTATTGCCCTTCACATCTTCAACAAACAGCACCGCATTGCCGTCGCTGGAGGTCTGGAACTGTCCAGCCGCCAGCGCCGCCGCGCCTGGGTTGGCTTTGGCGTTTTGCGTCACTTCCTGCTGATAACGTGATGACCATGGCCCTAACCAAATGACGTTGACCGCCGCCACAATCGAGGTGAACAGCATCAGGATCATCGCGGCTTTAATCAGCACACTTTTCCCCAGGCCGCAGGCATGCATCACCGTGATTTCACTTTCGGTGTACAGCCGCCCAAGGGTCATTAAAATCGCCAGAAACAGGCTTAGGGGCAGGATAAGTTGTGCCATTTCAGGCACGCCAAGTCCTAACAATGTCAGAACTAAGTTTGTTGGGATTTCGCCATCCACCGCAGCACCCAAAATCCGCACTAACTTCTGACAAAAGAAGATCAGTAGCAGGATGAAGAGGATAGCCAGCTGGCTTTTGAGCGTTTCCCGAACCAGATATCTAATGATGATCACGCTTAGTACGCCTGTGATAACTTGTCTTTTTGCAGGAAAATCGCTAGTTTCAACGCTTATCAGCCATTTTTCTTCATCAATGGCCGTCATCGTAGCTAAAATAGTATGACGAACGCGTTAGCGTGGTGAAAAAACAACATACTTGTCACCACCACTCATTATGACTACCGGCGTTGAATTGTCATGGCGTCGTAACGAATTAATGAGTTACGAGCGCGCTACATTCTAACGACAGCCAAGGCCGTTGTCTTTAAGATTCAGGAGAGTGCATGGAGTTCAGTGTAAAAAGCGGTAGCCCGGAAAAACAGCGTAGCGCCTGCATTGTTGTTGGCGTTTTCGAACCGCGCCGTTTGTCACCCATTGCTGAGCAGCTGGATAAAATCAGCGATGGCTACATCAGCGCCCTGCTGCGCCGCGGTGAACTGGAAGGAAAAGTGGGCCAAACGCTGCTGCTGCACCATGTGCCGAATATCCTCTCCGAACGCATCCTGCTGATCGGCTGCGGTAAAGAGCGCGAGCTTGATGAGCGCCAGTATAAGCAGGTCATTCAGAAGACAATCAATACTTTGAACGACACCGGCTCAATGGAAGCGGTGTGCTTCCTGACTGAACTGCACGTCAAAGGTCGCAATACTTACTGGAAAGTGCGTCAGGCGGTCGAAACCTCTAAAGAAGCGCTCTACAACTTTGATCAGCTGAAAAGCAACAAAGTCGAGCCGCGCCGTCCGCTGCGTAAACTGGTGTTCAACGTGCCGACCCGCCGTGAACTTACCAGCGGCGAGCGTGCCATTCAGCATGGTTTGGCCGTAGCTGCTGGTGTGAAAGCCGCCAAAGATCTCAGCAATATGCCGCCAAATATTTGTAACGCCGCGTATCTGGCGTCACAGGCGCGTCAGCTGGCGGATGCGTACAGCAAAAATGTCACCACCCGCGTCATCGGCGAGCAGCAGATGAAAGAGTTGGGGATGAATGCCTATCTGGCGGTTGGCGCGGGTTCGCACAATGAATCGCTGATGTCGGTGATTGAGTACAAAGGCAATAACGATCCAGAAGCGCGTCCTATCGTGCTGGTCGGCAAAGGCTTAACCTTCGACTCCGGCGGCATCTCGATCAAACCGGCTGAAGCGATGGATGAGATGAAGTACGACATGTGCGGCGCGGCGTCTGTGTATGGCGTGATGCGCATGGTGGCGGAACTGAATCTGCCGCTGAACGTGGTGGGCGTGCTGGTGGGCTGTGAAAACATGCCTGATGGCAAATCGATGCGTCCGGGCGACGTGTTGACCACTATGTCAGGTCAAACCGTTGAAGTGCTGAATACTGATGCGGAAGGCCGTCTGGTGCTATGCGATGCACTGACCTACGTTGAACGCTTCGAGCCAGAAGTGGTGATTGACGTGGCCACGCTGACCGGCGCCTGTGTGATTGCGCTGGGTCATCATGTCAGCGGTTTGATGTCGAACCACAATCCGCTGGCGCACGAGCTGATCAGCGCGTCTGAACAGTCCGGCGACCGCGCCTGGCGTCTGCCTATGGCGGATGAGTATCAGGAGCAGCTGGAATCCAACTTTGCTGATATGGCGAACATTGGCGGCCGTCCTGGCGGTGCGATTACCGCCGCCTGCTTCCTTGCTCGCTTTGCGCGTAAGTTTAACTGGGCGCACCTGGATATCGCCGGTACTGCATGGCGTTCCGGTAAAGCCAAAGGCGCAACCGGCCGTCCGGTACCGCTGCTGTCGCAGTTCCTGCTGAATCGCGCAGGGTTGAACGGCGACGATTGATTTGGTGATGGCTGTCCCCCATCCCGGCCTTCCCCCACAAGTGGGGGGAGGAGACGCTGCTACATGCGAATTCACAACTAACATAGGGCAGCATCTTCCTCCCCCACTTGTGGGGGAGGACCGAGGTGGGGGACAGCAAGCACCAAGCACCCCCCTCTCATCCAAAGGATCCCATGAAAAACGCCACTTTCTATGTGATGGAGTCTGAGAGCGCCGACGACGGCCTAACCGCCATCGAAGCGTTGGTGTGCTCTCTTGCCGAAACACGCTGGCGTGACGGCAAACGCATCCTGATTGCCTGTGAAAACGAAGAACAAGCCAATCGGCTGGATGAAGCGCTCTGGCAACTTCCGGCAAACGCTTTTGTGCCGCACAATCTGGCTGGAGAAGGCCCGCGCTACGGCGCTCCGGTTGAGCTGGCCTGGCCACAGCGTCGCGGTAGTTCACCGCGCGATCTGCTGATCAGCCTTCTGCCACAGTTCGCAGATTTTGCTACTGGTTTCCATGAAGTGATAGACTTCGTTCCTTATGAAGAATCTCTAAAACAACTGGCGCGCGATCGCTACAAAGCCTATCGCAGCGTTGGTTTCCAATTGAATACGGCGACGCCACCCTCGCCGCAAACGACAGTGTAGAAATGGAAAAGACATATAACCCGCAAGATATCGAGCAGCCGCTCTACGAGCACTGGGAACAGCAGGGCTACTTTAAACCGAATGGCGATACCAGCCAGGAAAGCTTTTGCATCATGATCCCGCCGCCGAACGTCACCGGCAGCTTGCATATGGGTCACGCTTTCCAGCAGACCATCATGGATACCATGATTCGCTACCAGCGCATGCAGGGTAAAAATACCTTGTGGCAGGCCGGTACCGATCACGCCGGTATCGCCACGCAGATGGTGGTAGAACGCAAAATCGCCGCTGAAGAGGGCAAAACGCGCCAGGATTATGGCCGCGATGCGTTTATCGACAAAATCTGGCAGTGGAAAGCGGAATCCGGCGGCACCATTACTCGCCAGATGCGTCGTCTCGGCAACTCGGTTGACTGGGATCGCGAGCGCTTCACCATGGACGAAGGTCTGTCCAACGCAGTGCGCGAAGTGTTTGTCCGCCTGTACAAAGAGAACCTGATTTACCGTGGCAAACGCCTGGTAAACTGGGATCCAAAACTACGTACCGCAATCTCCGATCTGGAAGTGGAAAATCGCGAGAGCAAAGGCTCGATGTGGCACATTCGCTATCCGCTGGCTGACGGCGTGAAAACCGCTGAAGGCAAAGATTATCTGGTGGTGGCGACTACGCGTCCGGAAACCCTGCTGGGCGATACCGGCGTCGCGGTTAACCCGGAAGATCCGCGGTATAAAGATCTGATCGGAAAAGAGCTGATCCTGCCGCTGGTGAACCGTCGTATTCCGATCGTTGGCGATGAACACGCTGATATGGAAAAAGGCACCGGCTGCGTGAAGATCACGCCTGCGCATGACTTCAACGACTACGAAGTGGGTCGTCGTCATAAGCTGCCGATGATCAACATTCTGACCTTTGATGGCGACATCCGCGAGCGCGCGGAAGTGTTCGACACCAATGGCGAAGTCAGCGACGCGTGCGCAGACGACATCCCGGCACAGTTCCAGAAAATGGAGCGTTTCGCCGCGCGTAAAGCGATTGTTGCTGCCGTTGATGAGATCGGCCTGCTGGAAGAGATCAAACCACATGACCTGACGGTGCCTTACGGCGATCGCGGC
Organism: Pantoea sp. DY-15; assembly: GCF_019795935.1. Classification (NCBI taxonomy): domain Bacteria; kingdom Pseudomonadati; phylum Pseudomonadota; class Gammaproteobacteria; order Enterobacterales; family Erwiniaceae; genus Pantoea; species Pantoea sp. DY-15. Next base: position 310,216 of record NZ_JAIMIF010000004.1, on the reverse strand, counting down.
GGCGTAGTCATCGAGCCAATGCTGACCGACCAATGGTATGTGCGCACCGCACCGCTGGCGAAAGTCGCGGTTGAAGCGGTAGAAAACGGCGACATCCAGTTCGTGCCGAAGCAGTACGAAAACATGTACTTCTCATGGATGCGTGACATTCAGGATTGGTGTATTTCACGTCAGCTGTGGTGGGGACACCGCATTCCGGCGTGGTACGACAACGACGGCAACGTCTATGTTGGCCGCACCGAAGACGAAGTGCGTCAGGAAAACAATCTGGCTGCCGACGTGGCGCTGCGCCAGGACGACGACGTGCTGGATACCTGGTTCTCGTCCGGTCTGTGGACCTTCTCAACGCTGGGCTGGCCTGAGAACACCGAAGCGCTGCGTACCTTCCATCCAACCAGCGTGTTGGTGAGCGGCTTCGACATCATCTTCTTCTGGATTGCACGCATGATCATGCTGACCATGCACTTCATCAAAGATGAAAACGGCAAGCCGCAGGTGCCGTTCAAAACCGTTTATATGACCGGTTTGATCCGCGATGAAGAAGGCCAGAAGATGTCCAAGTCGAAAGGCAACGTCATCGATCCGCTGGATATGATTGACGGCATTTCGCTAGAAGACCTGCTGGAGAAACGTACCGGCAACATGATGCAGCCGCAGCTGGCAGAGAAGATCCGCAAACGTACCGAGAAGCAATTCCCGGACGGCATCGTGCCTTCAGGTACCGATGCGCTGCGCTTCACCCTTGCCGCGCTGGCTTCTACCGGTCGTGACATCAACTGGGATATGAAGCGCCTCGAAGGCTACCGCAACTTCTGCAACAAGTTGTGGAACGCCAGCCGCTTCGTGCTGATGAATACCGAAGAGCAGGATTGCGGACAAAACGGCGGCGAAATGAAGCTGTCGCTGGCGGATCGCTGGATTCTGAGCGAATTCAACCGCAGCGTAAAAGCCTACCGTGAAGCGCTGGATAACTATCGCTTTGATATCGCGGCCAACATTCTGTACGACTTCACCTGGAACCAGTTCTGTGACTGGTATCTGGAGCTGACCAAGCCGGTGATGACCAGCGGTAGCGAAGCGGAACTGCGCGGTACGCGTAATACGCTGGTCACCGTGCTGGAAGCGCTGCTGCGTCTGGCGCATCCGATCATTCCTTACATCACCGAAACCATCTGGCAGCGTGTGAAAGGCCTGAAAAACATCGACCACGATACCATCATGCTGCAGCCGTTCCCGCAGTATGACGCGGCGAAAGAGGATGCCGAGGCGCAAGCCGATATCGAGTGGATGAAGCAGGCGATCGTCGCGGTGCGTAATATCCGTGCTGAGATGAACATCGCGCCTAGCAAGCCGCTCGACGTGCTGCTGCGTGATTGCTCTGCCGCCGCGCAACGTCGCGTCGAAGAGAACCGTACCTTCCTGTCGCGTCTGGCGCGTCTGGAAAGCCTGACCATTCTGCCAGCAGGCGAGAAAGGCCCGGTTTCGGTCACCAAGATCGTTGAAGGCGCTGAGTTGCTGATCCCGATGGCGGATCTGGTCAACAAAGAAGCCGAGCTGGAGCGTCTGGCGAAAGAGCTGGTGAAACTTGATGTTGAAATCGAGAAGATCCAGACCAAGCTGGCGAACGAAGGCTTTGTCTCACGTGCGCCGGAAGCGGTTGTCGCCAAAGAGCGTGAGCGCGTGGCTGAGCTTGAGCAATCAAAAGCAAAACTGTTTGAACAGCAGGGCGTGATTGCGGCATTGTAAGCGCTTCAGTCCAACTGCTTAATCGAAGCCGGGCACTGCCCGGCTTTTTTATACCGGAAGATAATGATGACCACCGACGCTCCCATCAATTTAAAGGTGCGCCCCATTTCAGCCGCCGATAACCCGCTGATTGCGCAGGTGATCCGTGATGTGTCAGCCGAATTTGGCCTGACGGCGGATAAAGGCTACACCGTGTCCGATCCCCATCTCGATCGCCTGTTCGAACTCTACAGCGAAGCCAACAGCGCTTACTGGATTGTGGAACATGATGGTGTGGTGGTGGGCGGCGGCGGCGTTGCACCGCTGGCCTGCAGCGCGCCGGATATCTGTGAGCTGCAGAAAATGTATTTCCTGCCGCAGGTGCGCGGCTTAGGTCTGGCGCGCGATCTGGCGCTGCGTGCCATGGAATACGCCCGTCAGCAGGGCTTTCAGCGCTGCTATCTGGAAACCACCGGCAGTTTGACGCGTGCGATTAAGTTGTATGAGTCGCTGGGGTTCGAGCTGATTGAGAGCGCGATGGGTTGTACCGGGCATGTGGATTGTGAAGTGCGGATGCTGAAGGTGTTGTGATTTGCTCGCTGTGTGTGCTCGCTGTCCCCCTCCTCGGTCCTCCCCCATAAATGGGGGAGGAAGATGCTGCCACATGTCAGCGTTGAAGCTGCATGTGGCAGCATCTCCTTCCCCCGCTAGCGGGGGAAGGCCGGGATGGGGGACCGCGGGCACAAACCTAAACCGCCGGCACCCCACTATGAAACCGCAGTTCGCCATCCGGCTCGCTGATTAAGCGCGCTTCTGCCTCGCCAAACACCTGCACGCGCGGCGCAATCTCCTTCGGCGAAATCTGCTGCGCCAGCTTCAGGTAATCCTGATAGTGACGCGCTTCCGAGCGCAGCAGCGAAATATAGAACTTCTCCAATTGCTCATCCAGATACGGCGCCAGGCTGGCGAAACGTTCGCAGGATCGCGCTTCGATGTACGCCCCGCAAATCAGCTTATCCACCAGCGCTTCCGGCTCGTATGTGCGAATCTCGCGAATCAAACCTTTGGCATAGCGGCTGGCAGTGATTTTGCGATACGGCAAACCGCGCGACTGCATGATTTCCCACACCTGATAGAAGTGGTGCAGCTCCTCTTTCACCAGCAGCACCATCATCTCCACCAAATCATCGGCCCACGGCAGCTCATTGCGCACGATAATGCTTTTGGTCAGATTCTTGTGGGCATTGATAAAGTTGCCGTCCTGCTCATCGCGGTAGATAAAATCTTCATACGGCTTGAGCCATGCCAGAATGGCATCACCACTTGGCTTATCCGCCACGTATTTACGGATGATGAACACCGCGGTTTGCGCGGCTTTCAATTCACAAACCATGTGATCGGTGAGCAGCAACGTCAGATTTTCCGGCTTGCGCGCTTCATCAATCCACGCTTGTGGCGTGCGGCAATGCAGGAATTGATAGATCGGTTCTAATAGCGGAGCGTAATTCATGGGCAGTCTTTTGTCTTACGGGGAAACGTGTTCAGGGCGGCGAGTGCCGCCCAGTCATGCTTAGTGACGCACACCGTTGTCTTCTTCGTCGTCGATGAACTCGCCATCGTCGTCTTCATCTTCGGCATCAGGATCTTCAAAGTAGGTGCCCCACCCGTCGTAATCGACGTTGTAGCTGCCCGCCAGATTCACCAGCTGCTCAACCTGCGCATCAATCAGCTCTGGCTTCAACGCGCCTTCGCTCAGGATATCCACACACATTACGGTGGTGCCGTCTTCCAGCTCCAGCTCTTCTGGCTCGCTCACTTCGTAGCCCAGCTTGAAGGCATCAACCGCCACCTTCTCCAGCGAGTCGAAGTTGTTGCAGGAGAGATGATGCTCAATAGTGTAAAGCGCATCTGGATCGCTGCCGTCTTCCAGCAACTCTTCAATGATCAGTCGCGTCTCTTCGCGCTGTTCTTCCAGCAATGCTTCATATGCCATGGGTGTGTCCTCAAATATTCGGCTGAATTCAATTATTTTCCCACACTGCCTCGCGCGCCACTACACAAAACAACAAGTTTCTTAACGCCGGGGTTGAAAATGCATATTCATACGGTTAAATTGAATTTTAATTCATTTAATGTAGTCATCCGGAGCGCTGTATGAGTCAGCTACATCAAAGACATTTCCTGAGATTGCTGGATTTCACCCCAGCCGAAATCGATTCTCTGCTGAGTCTGGCAGGTGAATTAAAACACGCAAAGAAAAATGCCAGCGAAACGCAGTACCTGAAAGGCAAAAACATCGCGCTCATCTTCGAAAAAGACTCGACTCGTACCCGATGCTCTTTCGAAGTTGCCGCTTACGATCAGGGCGCTAACGTCACCTATCTCGGCCCAAGCGGCAGCCAAATTGGCCATAAAGAGTCGATGAAGGACACCGCGCGCGTGCTGGGACGCATGTATGACGGTATTCAGTATCGCGGCTACGGCCAGGAACTGGTGGAAACCTTAGCGGAATTCGCTGGCGTCCCGGTGTGGAACGGTCTGACCACCGAATTCCACCCCACGCAGCTGCTGGCCGATCTGCTGACGATGCAGGAGCATCTGCCGGGTAAATCACTGAATGAAATGACGCTGGTTTACGTCGGCGATGCGCGCAACAACATGGGCAACAGCATGCTGGAAGCCGCTGCGCTGGTCGGTCTGGATCTGCGTCTGGTGGCACCCAAAGGCTGCTGGCCGGAAGCGGAACTGGTGGAGCAATGTCGCGTGGCCGCGCAGCAAACCGGTGGCAAAATCACCCTGACTGAAGATATCGCCGAAGGCGTGCAAGGTGCCGACTTCATCTACACGGATGTGTGGGTATCGATGGGCGAAGCCAAATCGGTGTGGGAAGATCGCATCGCCCTGCTGCGTCCTTATCAGGTTAATAGCGCGATGCTGGCGCTGACCGGCAATCCGCAGGTGAAGTTCCTGCACTGCTTACCGGCCTTCCATGACGACAAAACCACGCTGGGCCGTCAAATGGCCGAGCAGCACGGTTTGCACGATGGCATGGAAGTGAGTAATGAGGTGTTTGAATCCGCACACAGCATCGTGTTCGATCAGGCTGAAAACCGCATGCACACCATTAAAGCGGTGATGGTAGCGACGCTCGGCAAGCTATGATGTGCGGCGCCGCAAACGTTTACCTCGCGCGCGATATTTGCTTGATGCAAATCAGTGAATGCGTATAATGCGGCCCAATTTGCCGGAGGAAACATGCAACAGCGCAGCGCACAATTTGACGCTCAACGACGCCTGACAGCGGGCGGCGCATCTGTTTCTTTCCGTCATCAATCGATCGTAAAAAAAGCCCCTTAAGCAGGGGCTTTTTTTTGTCCGCAATCCGGCAGCGCAGAGGAGAACGCTATGGCCAACCCGCTATATCGCAAGCACATCATTTCCATCAACGATCTCAACCGCGACGAGCTGGAGCTGGTGCTGCATACCGCTGCCCAGCTGAAAGCCAATCCCCAGCCGGAGCTGCTGAAACACAATGTGATCGCCAGCTGCTTCTTTGAGGCTTCAACGCGCACGCGTTTGTCGTTTGAAACCGCGATGCATCGTCTCGGCGCGTCAGTGGTGGGCTTCGCCGACGGTAGCAACACCTCGCTCGGCAAGAAAGGCGAAACCCTCGCCGATACCATTTCGGTGATTGGGACTTACGTTGATGCCATCGTGATGCGTCATCCGCAGGAAGGCGCCGCGCGTCTGGCGACGGAATTCTCCGGCGGCATTCCAATCCTCAACGCCGGTGATGGCGCTAACCAGCATCCAACGCAAACGCTGCTCGATCTCTTCACCATCCGCGAAACGCAAAATCGCCTGGATAACCTGAATGTGGCAATGGTCGGCGACCTGAAATATGGCCGCACCGTGCATTCACTGACGCAGGCGCTGGCGAAGTTTGATGGCAACCGCTTCTTCTTTATCGCGCCGGATGCGCTGGCGATGCCTGCGTACATCACCGATATGCTGGATGAGCAGAACATTGCCTGGTCACGCCACGACACCATCGAAGAAGTGATGCCACAACTCGATATTCTGTATATGACGCGCGTGCAGAAAGAGCGCCTCGATCCGTCGGAATACGCCAACGTTAAAGCACAGTTCATTCTGCGTGCCGCTGATTTAGCCGGTGCGCGCGACAACATGAAAGTGCTGCATCCGCTGCCGCGTATCGACGAGATCACCACCGACGTGGATAGCACGCCGCACGCCTGGTATTTTCAGCAGGCTGGAAATGGCATCTTCGCTCGCCAGGCGCTGCTGGCGCTGGTACTGAATCGCGAACTGGCACTGTAAGGAGAAAGCGATGACTCACGATAATAAATTGCAGGTTGAAGCCATCAAACGCGGCACGGTGATTGACCATATCCCGGCGCAGGTCGGCTTTAAGTTACTTTCGCTGTTTCGTCTGACCGAAACCGATCAGCGCATCACCATCGGCCTCAACTTGCCGTCGGGCGAGATGGGCCGTAAAGATCTGATCAAGATCGAAAATACCTTCCTGACCGACGATCAGATCAATCAGTTGGCGGTGTATGCGCCGCTCGCCACGGTAAACCGCATTGACAAATACGAAGTGGTGGCGAAGATCGCCCCCACCTTGCCGGATCGTATTGACCGCGTGCTGACCTGCCCGAACAGCAACTGTATCAGCCGTAACGAGCCGGTGTTCACCAGTTTTGCGGTGAAAAAGCGTGAAGATGATGTGCATCTGAAGTGCAAATATTGCGAGAAAGAGTTCGCGCGCCACGTGGTGCTCGGTCACTGGTAATCGCCCGCGTCGTCCCTATAATGGGACGATTCATTTCGCGGCGGACATCGGTCGGCCGCGCACTTTCAAGGAGAAACAATGTCTCGCGAAATCAGTACTTCAAACGCACCCGCAGCGATTGGCCCTTACGTGCAGGGCGTGGATCTCGGCAGCATGATCATCACTTCAGGCCAGATCCCGGTTGATCCGGCCACCGGCGCCGTTGCCGACGATGTTTCCGCGCAGGCACGTCAATCACTGGAAAATGTGAAGGCGATTGTCGAAGCCGCCGGCCTGAAAGTGGGCGATATCGTGAAAACCACCGTGTTTGTGAAGGATTTGAATGACTTCGCCACCGTGAACGCGACTTATGAAGCGTTCTTCACCGAGCACAACGCCAGCTTCCCAGCGCGTTCGTGCGTGGAAGTGGCGCGCCTGCCGAAAGATGTGAAGATTGAGATCGAGGCGATTGCGGTACGTCGTTGATTTGGTTAGTGCTGGCTGTCCCCCTCCTCGGTCCTCCCCCATAAATGGGGGAGGAAGATGCTGCCACATGTCAGTATTGAAGCTGCATGTGGCAGCATCTCCTTCCCCCGCTTGCGGGGGAAGGCCGGGATGGGGGACAGCCAGCACAATATTTATTTAAACGATCGCAGCAACTTCTCCAGCGGCCGCACCAGCGCCAGCACTGTTTCGTCCTGCACCTGCGCTGCCGCATCCAGTTGTGAATGCATCTGCGCCACCTCACCTGCGCCATACGCCTGATTACGTTCCAGCGCATTGACCAAATCCAGTCCCATTCGGCTCAACTCTGCTACTTGCTGCACCTGCTGCTGCAGCGGCTTGAGCTGATAGCTGCCCAGAATTAGCGGCATCACCGCATCGCTGTTGTTCTGCCAGCGCTGCAATTGCTGACGGATGGCATGCGCCGCCGCATGATCGGCGCGATTGGCGATCAAGCGATCCACCTGCTTATCCAGCACACGCACCGCGTTGCTCTCGGCAGGCAACACATCCGCCAAACGATTGAGCGGTTCAAAGTAGTCGTAATGTCCCGCCTGAAATTTCAGATGCTGGCGCGTGTAGTACTGTGCTGGCTCCAGCACTTCGGCCAATATGCGCAGCGGCGTGATGTCGCTGCTGTTCGCCAGTCGCATCATCTGCACTTCAGCCTGCTGATGCTGCTGCAAGCCGACTGAAATAGTGCCCCAGCGATCCACCGCGCTCAGGCGCTGATACATGTTATCGCTGTCGGTGACATCCTTTGCCGACCATAACCGCTCCGCCACCACAAAGGCGCGCGGCCACAGGCGTGTATCGATTACCCGGCTGTTAACATTCTCCGCCCACAGCGCCGCTTCGCCGCCAATCAGGTTGTTATGCATCTGTTGCGGCGTCGGCAGCGATGGCGCAATGCCGGCTGGCACCTGCGGCAACTTGCTGCCTTCTGCGGGATAGCGCACGTTGCCCACCAGCATATAACCGGTCAGCTTGTCTTGCGTTAGCGTCAACATCGGCTGGAATGGCCCCATCCACGTATCGACGCTGAACGTCAGCTGTGTGGGCGACAGCCAGCGAATATCACTGACCATGCGACGCGCTTTGCCGCTGAAATCGATAAAGCCGCGCCAGCCGTTTTTCCCTTCTATCAGGGTAAAGCTGCCTTTCAGCGCGCTGCCTTTCAAACGCGGCATGGTGAATTGCCAGCTCTGCGCCTGCTCACCAGCCTGCACCTGATCCGCGCCGTTGAGCCCCTGCGGCCAGGGTTCATTGCGATAGTGGTAAGCGGCGGTTTGCGGCTGATCGAGATAGAAACCGGTGGAGAGGATGCCGCGGAAGTCGTTTTTCGCCACCGTGCCCAACGCATCCTGTCCTTGCCACGATTGAATCAGAATGCTTTTAGGCAGATCAGGATGGTAAACCTCATCCCAGCCGATCATGCGGCGCTGATGCGCTTCAAGGATTTTCTCAACGCGCTGATTAAACCAGGCTTGCAGCGCATGCGTATCCTTTAAACCGTGGTCGCGCATAAACTGCTGAATGCGTGTGGAATCATTCCACTGGGTTGGATCAACCTCATCACCGCCAATGTGGATGTAGGGATCGGGGAAGATCGCCGTCACTTCGCCCATTAAGGTGTCGATAAAGCGGAATACCGCTTCGTTGCTGGGATCCAGTAGCGGCTTAAACACGCCCCAGCCGCGCTCCATCTGATACGGTCCCGGCGCGCTCATTAACTCCGGCATCGCTACTGCTATCGCCGACGCATGACCGGGCAGATCGATTTCCGGTACCACGCGTACGCCGCGCTGCGTGGCGTAGCGCACCACATCGCGCATCTGCTGCTGCGTGTAGTACAAGCCGTCGCTGGCTTTCTCCTGCAGCTGCGGATAGTGGCTGGAGGCAAATCGCCAACCTTGATCGTCGGTTAAGTGCCAGTGAAACACGTTCATACGCGCGGCGGCGATGCCGTCGATTTGTCGTTTCACAGTTTCAATTGGCAGGAAGTGGCGCGCCGAATCGATCAGCACGCCGCGCCATGGAAAGCGCGGTTTGTCGTCAATGGTGACGTAGGGAATTTCGGTGCCATTTTCGGTGTTTTCAATCAGCTGCAGCACAGTTTCCATGCCGCGCATCGCGCCAAAGCGCGTGTTGGCTTTCAGCAAGACGCCATCGCTGTTAACCAGCAGATGATAACTTTCGTCGCTGTCTGGCTGGGGAAGCGGATCAACCGCCTGCGCGATTTGTACCTGAATGCTGGGATGATCGCTGGATGCGCTGGCCGGCAGCAGCGGCCAGCCGGTTTGCCGCGCAATGCGCGCGCGCCAGCGCGATTCAGCACCTTCCAGATGATCGCCCGAGATATGTAACCTGAGCTGCGGTGTTAACACATACGCCCCGCCGCCGCCTGGCTGGACAACGCTTTGTGGCCACGGCATCAGCGGTAAATCTCCAGCCGGTGCGGCGAAGGCGGAAAAAGTCATGGATAAACAACAGGCAAGCAGAGTTCTTTGCAATGGCATCTGGGCATCCTTGTAAATGAAACAACGGACCAAAATGGGCGAAAGGCCCATTAAACCTGTTTCGCATTGCAAAGCAAGTGGCCGCAAACTGAAATCAAGGCGGGTTAATACTTTTGTATTTTAGCCAGATTAACCATTGCGCGGCTTTCATTCCTGGTTGTGGCTTCTTTGTTGTAGGTCAAACCGCCGGCGATTAATCTCAGCGCAAACACCACATATAGCGATTAAACTCCTTAAAATTATCTACATATAGTTTCATGGAGAAGAAATGGCGACGGTGGTGATTAAGCGTGACGGCTGCAGAGTGCCGTTTGATGCGCAGCGGATCGAGGCGGCAGTCAACGCGGCTGCAGCTGCGGCACAAATCGATGATACGGCGTGGTGCGCGCAAGTGGCGGCGCAGGTCAGCCAGCAGCTGGCTGAACAGGCTGAAGTGGATATCCGCGACATTCAGTGTGCGGTGGAAGAGACGCTAATGAGCGGACGCTGGCCGCAGCTGGCGCGTGCCTACATCGAATATCGCCATGACCGCGATTTAGCACGCGAGCAGCGCGGTAAACTGCATCACGCCATTCGCGGTTTAGTGGAGCAAACCAACGCCGCGCTGCTCAATGAAAACGCGAATAAAGACAGCAAAGTGATTCCTACCCAGCGCGATTTGCTGGCTGGCATCGTCGCCAAACATTACGCTCAGCAGCAACTCTTGCCACGCGATGTGGTGCTGGCGCATGAACGCGGCGACATCCATTATCACGATCTCGACTATTCCCCGTTCTTCCCGATGTTTAACTGCATGCTAATCGATCTGCACGGCATGCTGACCCACGGTTTTAAGATGGGCAACGCCGAGATCGAGCCGCCCAAATCAATCGCCACCGCCACGGCGGTGACCGCACAGATCATCGCGCAGGTCGCCAGCCACATTTACGGCGGCACCACCATCAATCGCATTGATGAAGTGCTGGCACCGTTCGTTACGCTCAGTCTGGAAAAACACCGCGCGGTGGCGCTGGAATGGCAGATTCCGGATGCCGAAGCCTATGCGCGCGTTCGCACCGAGAAAGAGTGCTACGACGCGTTTCAGTCGCTGGAATATGAAGTGAATACGCTGCACACCGCCAACGGCCAGACGCCGTTTGTCACCTTTGGCTTTGGCCTCGGCACCGACTGGGCCGCGCGCCTGATCCAGCAATCCATTCTGCGCAACCGCATTGCCGGATTGGGCAAAAATCACAAAACCGCGGTATTCCCGAAACTGGTGTTTGCTATCCGCGAAGGCGTGAATCATCGGCCTGGCGATGTTAATTACGATATCAAGCAGCTGGCGTTAGAGTGCGCCAGCAAGCGCATGTATCCGGATATCCTCAACTACGAAAAAGTGGTGGAAGTGACCGGCTCGTTTAAAACGCCGATGGGCTGCCGTAGCTTCCTTGGCGTCTACGAGGAGAACGGCGAGCAGATTCACGAAGGCCGCAACAATATTGGCGTCATTAGCCTCAATCTACCGCGTATCGCGCTGCAAGCCAAAGGCGATGAAGCGCAGTTCTGGCGCTTGCTGGATGAACGTCTGGCGCTGGCGAAGCGGGCCTTAATGACGCGTATCGCCCGGCTGGAAAAAACCAAAGCGCGCGTAGCGCCGATTCTCTATATGGAAGGCGCCTGCGGCGTGCGCCTGAAAGCGGATGACGAAGTGGGCGCCATTTTCCGCAACGGCCGCGCCTCGATTTCCCTTGGCTACATCGGCCTGCATGAGACGCTGAATGCGCTGAGCGGCAACCAAGTGCATCCGTATGACGCCGATTACCTGCGGGAAAAAGGCGTGGCCATTGTCACGCACCTGCGCCGCGCGGTGGATGCGTGGAAAGCGGAAACCGGCTACGGCTTCAGCTTGTACAGCACGCCGAGCGAGAATCTGTGCGACCGCTTCTGTCGCCTCGATGCCGCCGAATTTGGCGTGGTGGCCGGCGTTACCGACAAAGGGTATTACACCAATAGCTTCCATCTCGACGTGGAGAAGAAGGTCAATCCGTACGACAAGATCGACTTTGAAGCGCCCTATCCCGCCATCGCTAACGGCGGATTCATCTGTTACGGCGAATATCCCAACATCCAGCACAACCTCAAAGCGCTCGAAGATGTCTGGGATTACAGCTATCACCGCGTGCCCTATTACGGCACCAATACGCCGATTGATGAGTGCTACGAATGCGGCTTTAGCGGCGAGTTCAGCTGCACCAGCAAAGGGTTTACCTGCCCATGCTGTGGTAATCACGATCCGGCGCGCGTGTCGGTGACGCGCCGCGTGTGTGGCTATCTCGGCAGCCCGGATGCGCGTCCGTTTAACGCCGGTAAGCAGCAAGAAGTACAGCGGCGCGTTAAACATCTGGAGACAGGAAAACTGGGATGATGCGCATCCACGGCTATTATCCGGTTGATATCGTTAACGGGCCCGGCACGCGCTGCACGCTGTTTGTCGCGGGCTGCGAACATCAATGTCGCGGCTGCTACAACCAAAGCACGTGGCGGCTGGATTCCGGCGTGCCGTTTACGCTGGAGATGGAAGAGCAGCTGATCGCCGATCTTAACGATCGGCGCATTGCGCGTCAGGGCTTGTCGCTGAGCGGCGGCGATCCGCTGCATCCGCACAACGTGCCGCATATACGTCGTCTGGTGAAACGCGTGCGTCGTGAGTGTCCGGATAAGGATATCTGGCTGTGGACTGGATACCAGATGGCAGAACTCAGTGCGGCGCAGCGCGAAGTGGTGGAGGAAATTGATGTGCTGATTGACGGGCGCTTTATCGATGCAGAGAAAGATGCGCGGCTGCTGTGGCGCGGCAGCCGCAATCAGAAGATTTGGTGGTTACGCCAGCCACAAGGCGAGCACGCCGAGCAGCATGCCGCTGCCTGCCACGCCGATCAACGCGATCCACAGCGCCCGTGCCGGAAAGGCGCGATGCAGCATCAATAACGATGGCACACTCACGGCGGGCAGCGTGACTAATAACGCCAGCGCGGGCGCAATGCCCATGCCCGCCAGCATCATGGTCTGCACAATCGGGATTTCCGCGGCGGTGGGGATCACAAACAGGCAGCCGGCAATTGCCATCAACATCACCCAAAACAGTGTATTGCCCACCGCACCATCCGCGTGCGGGAACAGCCAAACGCGCGCGGCGCCGAGCAACAATACCGCGACGATATACAGCGGAATGGTGTTGCAGAACAGTCGCCACATCACACGCAGCCAGCGTGACAGAAACGGGTGTTCATCGCGGGCCGGGATAACGGGCGCGGCAACGGCTTGATCCGGCACGCTGCGCTGCACCAGCCACGCGATGCCCAACACCATCATCAAACCCGCCACCAGCCGAATTGCCGCAAAATTCCAGCCGAGCACAAAACCCATAAAAATCAGCGTGGCAGGATTGAGCAGCGGATTCGCCAGCCAGAACGCCATCGCCGCACCGCTGGAAACCTGCGACTGACGTAAACCAGCGGTCACTGGTGCCGCACAGCAGCTGCACATCATGCCCGGCAAACCTAATCCAGTGCCCATCAACGTCGAACCAAAGCGTGAGCTGCCCATCAGACGCAGCAGCCAGGCGCGCGGAATCAGCACCTGCACCAGCGATCCGAGCATCACGCCAAGCACCGCCGCTTTCCACACGGCGAGGAAATAGACCATGGCGTAATCGAGCGCCGCGCGCCACGGTGAGTCCGCCGCATTGGCCAGAATCGATTTACCGATCGAATGCGTTTCGGCAGCAGTAAAGGCTTTGCCGTAATAAGGCTGCCATTTGACATACCACAGGCCGATTACTACCACGGCGAGGAACAGCAGCGGTTTCCACCAGGCGAAGCGTGTCGCCGGGGCATGAGAAGGGAGTTGGGTCATCACGGAATTCCGTATTCAACTGAATAACGATGCCGCGTTAGGATACGCGGCGGAAAGGCCTTAGTGTCATTCAGGTCATTTCATTGCGCCATGTGGAAATCGCCTAAACTTGATCCGGCACGAAAATTTACCTCCCGGAAGAATTGCCGGCTGGCTTGCTTTTTGCGACATGGCTACCAGACTTGTTGGGTTAGAAGTGCAACGAACATAAGGTTCGTGATCAACAAGGAGGAAAAAAGATGAGCAAGAAAATAGCGGTACTGATTACCGATGAATTTGAAGACTCAGAGTTTACCTCACCGGCGGAGGCTTACACTCAGGCAGGCCATGAAGTGGTTACCATCGAGTTTAAGGCCGGCAACATCGTTAAAGGGAAACAGGGTAAAGCTGAGGTCAACATTGACAAGGCTATTGATGATGTGAATGCAGCCGAGTTCGATGCGCTGCTGCTGCCCGGCGGACACTCTCCCGATGCCCTGCGCGGTGACGATCGCTTCGTCAACTTCACCAGGGAGTTTGTCGCCAGCGGCAAGCCGGTGTTTGCCATTTGCCATGGCCCGCAGCTGCTGATCAGCGCGAACGGCGTGCGCGGCCGCAAAATGACCAGCGTAAAAGCCATCGCCATCGATCTGCGTAATGCCGGTGCGGATTTTTACGATAAAGAAGTGGTGGTGGATGATGACAAGTTAGTTACCAGCCGCACGCCTGAAGACCTGCCCGCGTTTAATCGCGAATCGCTGCGGATTTTGAACGCGGCCTGATAGTTTTTCCTGCATTGGGGTCGCCGTGAATGGCGGCCCTAAGGCCGGGTCCAGATAATCTTTTTGCCAAAGCCCAGCGCATTGTCGGTCATCTTCACTTCGTCGAGCACGATTTCCCACAATGGTGCGGTGACCTTCTTTGCCACTGGAAAACGCTTCTGATAAGCGTGACGCGCCAGCACTTCCCTTTCTCCACTTAGCAGCTGAATCACGCCGCGATACTGCACGCCTTTAATCAACAGCACACTTTTGGGCTGGCCATTCACCGTGCCCGCCACGCGCGGATTTGACTGGATTAATGCGCCATGGCGCGTGTCCGGTTCAGTCATCAGCCAGAACGCCATGTTCGCGGCATCAAATACATAAAAGCAGTTGGCACACCACACATCGTCGCCGTGGCTGGCAGATAACGACAGCACGTGCTGTTTTTTTAAGTAGCGAATCAGATGAGCATGGTCGGACAAAATTGGACTCCGTGCGGCGAATAGCGATGCAGCCTGAAGCGCGCTACACTGCCTGCCAGCTAATTTTCGGGATAAGTATGATGGAACAAGGCTGGCAGCTTTATCTGCTACAAACCGCCGCAGGGATGCTATATACCGGCATCACCACCGATGTTAATCGTCGGCTGCAACAGCATCAGCAGGGACGCGGCGCGCGTTCGCTGCGTGGCAAGGGCCCGCTGACGCTGGTGTTTCACTGCGATGCGGGCGATCGGGCGGCGGCGTCACGCCTGGAATATCAGGTGAAGCAGCTGAGCCGCGCGCAAAAGCTGCTGCTGGTTGCACAGCAGCCGCCCTGCTTAGTGGCCTGGTTTAGTCGAAACGGTTAAACGGCAGCGCGAATTCGATCAGCCCTTCTGCACCGACAAACGCATCGTCGGCCAGTTTGTAGACCTGAAAGGCCGCTTCACTGCCTAACCAGCGACAGTGCAAACCATGACGTGCCGCCGGTTCAAAGCCGAGTGGATTGTAGAACTCAGGATCGCCCAGCACCACCACGGCGCTGTAGCTGAACTCATTCAGTGAATCCAACCCTTCATACACCAGCCGTTTAGCAAGGCCCTGTTTGCGCACCGATTCATCCACGGCGAGCGGCGCCAAAGCGACCCAGTTGCGGTCTTCTCCCTGCAGGGTCACCGGACTGAAAGCGGCATAACCCAGCACCTGACCTTCATCATCCGTGGCAACTACACCGAGAGTCAGCAAGCCATCTTCGCGCAGTTGCTGTATCAGTTCCGCTTCGGCAGCGGTAGCAAAACTGCGCTTTAACAGGCTATCGATGCCTGCTGCATCAACGCCAATTTCAGTACGAATCAACATGAGATCCCCGCGCGCGCCTCAGCGGCCTTCGCGTCCTGTTTCATTCCTGTCTCAATAAAAGCAGCGAGCTGCTGCAATCCCGTGCGTAATGGCGTGGGCATGGCATCCAGTTCAATGGCATCCATTAGGTTTTTCACCTCAAGTCCCAGCTCCGTGTCACCTTCAATCACCAAACGGCGTTGAAAGAACAACATATCGGGATCCGCTTTGCGTGCTGCCACCAGCAACAGATCGTTGGCTTCACCGCGAAACCAGACATCAGCCTCGGTGTCGCGCGAAACGGTCAGGCGCCCTGCTTGCAGGGTGGTGATCCAGCGCAGATTCACATCGGCAACCTCAATCCCCAGATAACGCCCTTCCAGAAAGTCTAACTCACCTTCAGACAAAGCATGACGAAATTGCCAGTTTAGGAGTTGTTGCAGAATAGCTTTTTTTAGCGGGAAAGGGGTAATGGAAACAGGTAAAGCGAGGAATTCTGGCCCTTTTTCAACAATCAGACCGCGTAAGCGCGCAAACATCATCGTCATTCCCTTCAGAAAATTTCATCTATTTTGCCACATCTGACCGGCTTCGCCTCCACTGAGATCAAGGAAATCGCCGCCTGGCTGGACGAAAAACCTTCACTCCCGATCATCAATGCCGCTTTCACTGCCTTAAATCAACATTGCTGTCGGGTCAGTTATTTACACTCTTCGGCTTCAGAATCCGGGGAGGAAAATGTATGGAACTGCTGTGTCCGGCGGGGAATTTGCCTGCGCTGAAATCGGCGGTGGAGCATGGTGCTGACGCGGTGTATGTCGGCCTGAAAGACGATACCAATGCCCGCCACTTTGCTGGCCTCAATTTTACCGATAAGAAACTGGCTGAAGCCGCACGCTATCTGCACCAGCATCGCCGCAAACTGCATGTGGCAATCAACACCTTCGCCCATCCTGATGGCATCAATCGCTGGCAAAGCGCGATTGATGTTGCCGCTCAGAACGGCGCGGATGCGTTGATTCTGGCCGATATTGCCACGCTGGAGTACGCGGCAAAACACTATCCGCAGGTTGAGCGTCACCTTTCGGTACAGGCCTCCGCCACCAATCTGCAGGCCATCCATTTTTACCATCGTCATTTTCAACTCAGCCGCGTGGTGCTGCCGCGCGTGCTGTCGATGCATCAGGTCAAACAGCTGGCGCGTGAAACGCCGGTACCGCTGGAAGTGTTCGCTTTCGGTAGCCTGTGCATTATGGCTGAAGGCCGCTGCTACCTCTCTTCCTGGCTGACCGGCGAGTCGCCTAACAGCGCGGGAGCCTGCTCGCCGGCGAAATTTGTCCGCTGGCAGCAGACGCCAAAAGGCATGGAATCGCGCCTGAATGAGGTGCTGATTGACCGTTATGCGCCCGACGAGAGCGCTGGCTATCCCACCTTGTGCAAAGGCCGTTACGAAGTGGATAACCAGCTCTATCACGTACTGGAAGAACCTACCAGCCTGAACACCTTGTCGCTGCTGCCTGAACTGCTGCGCGCCAACATTGCCTCGGTGAAAATTGAAGGACGCCAGCGCAGCCCGGCCTATGTGGCGCAGGTAGCGAAAGTGTGGCGTCAGGCCATTGATCGCTGCATGGCATCGCCGGAACAGTATGCCGTGCAGGAACCCTGGATGCAGGCGTTGGGCGAATTATCAGAAGGCAGCCAAACCACGCTCGGTGCTTATCACCGTGACTGGCAATAAGGAGATCGCATGAAATACGCCATCGGGCCGGTGCTGTGGTACTGGCCAACCGCAACGCTGGAAACCTTTTATCAACGCGCCGCCGAGAGCAGCGCGGAGATCATTTATCTCGGCGAAGCCGTCTGCAGTAAAAGACGCGCTACCTCGTTCCATCAATGGATGGACATCGCGCGCATGCTGGCGCTGCAGGGCAAGCAAGTGGTGCTGAGTACGTTGGCACTGCTGCAGTCGCCATCGGAAGTCAAAGAGCTGCGCCGCTATGTCGAAAACGGTGAGTTCCTGCTGGAAGCCAATGATATCGGCACAGTGAATATGGCGGCGGAGCGCAAATTGCCGTTTGTCGCCGGCCCAACGCTGAATGTGTATAACGCGCAGACGCTGCAACTGTTGCTGAAAGAAGGCATGACGCGCTGGTGCATTCCGGTGGAGATGTCCCGCGACTGGCTGATTCAGCTGCTGCAACAGTGCGATGCGGCGGGTGTGCGCGATCAATTTGAGGTGGAAGTGCTTGGCTATGGTCATCTGCCGCTGGCGCTGTCAGCACGCTGCTTTACCGCACGCGCCGAGAATCGTGGCAAAGATGATTGCCAAACCTGCTGCATCAATTACCCAACCGGCCGCCGCGTGCTCTCGCAGGAAGGCCAGCAGGTGTTTGTGCTCAACGGCATTCAGACCATGAGCGGCTATTGCTACAACCTCGGCAATGACCTGAGCGGCATGCATAACTGGATCGACATTGTACGTTTGTCGCCCCAGGGCGAAAGTACGCTCGCCGAAGTGGATCGCTTCCGCGCCAACGAAGCCGGTCAGGCACCGCTAATGATGGCGCGCGGCAGTGATTGTAATGGTTATTGGCGTCGCCTGGCGGGAATGGCACTGGAAGGCGGCAGGTAAAGGCACATTCCGGCTATATTCCTGCTGTTAATAGCAGTTTTAATATAGGTAACGATGAGTAATACTCACAAGCGCAGGTCCGACTAAACACCTGCGCCATCCCTATTTGGAGTGCCCATGTCTGAGAAAAAAACTGTTCGCCTGTCCGTGTTGGATCTGGCCCCTATTCCACAAGGTTCCACTGCACGCGACGCGTTCCATAATTCGCTGGCACTGGCCCGTCAATCCGAAGCATTGGGCTTTCACCGCTACTGGCTGGCGGAACACCATAATATGACGGGGATTGCCAGCGCCGCGACGTCAGTGCTGATTGGCTATTTAGCGGCCAATACCGAAACGCTGCGCCTCGGTTCAGGCGGCATTATGCTGCCCAATCACGCGCCGCTGGTGATCGCCGAACAGTTTGGTACCCTCGAGTCACTCTATCCTGGGCGTATCGATTTGGGACTGGGCCGCGCGCCGGGTTCCGACCAACGCACCATGCTGGCGTTGCGTCGTCATCTTTCCAGCGGCCAGGCAGATAGTTTTCCGGAAGATGTCTCTGAACTGATCCGCTGGTTTGACGCCGAAGAGGGAGAACATCCGCCAGTACAACCGGTTCCAGGTTTAGGATTGAAAATTCCGGTGTGGCTGCTCGGTTCCAGCCTGTACAGCGCGCAACTGGCCGCTCAGCTGGGTTTGCCGTTTGCATTTGCCTCGCATTTCGCGCCGGATCTGCTGTTCCAGGCGCTGCATCTCTATCGTGAGAAATTCAAACCTTCCGCGCGTCTGGCGAAGCCGTATGCGATGGTGTGCGTCAACGTCGTCGCAGCCGATAGCGAACGTGACGCCCGCTTCCTGTTCACCTCGATGCAGCAGCAGTTTATTAACCTGCGTCGCGGCAAACCGGGTCCGCTACCTGCGCCGGTGGAGAACATGGATAATCTGTGGTCGCCGTCCGAGCAATATGGCGTGCAGCAGGCACTCAGCATGTCGATTGTCGGCGATAGCGATAAAGTCCGCAGCGGCCTCGCCGCGCTGATGCGTGAAACCCAGGCGGATGAAATTATGGTTAACGGCCAGATTTACGATTCGCAGGCGCGTCTGCGCTCCTTCGCGCTGGCAATGGAAGCAGCGCGCACGCTGTAAACCTCATTGCGGTGGGTTTAACCACTCTGGGCCCACCGCAATGGTTCGCACGTCTCGCGCCGGTGACTGACCGTGAAAACGGCTGTATTCGCGACTGAACTGCGAAGCACTTTGATAACCCACCCGATAACCTGCCGTGCCGGCATCCAGCTTCTCAATCAACATCAAACGCCGCGCCTCGTTGAGCCGCAGCTGCTTTTGATACTGCATCGGCGTCATCGCCGTTACCGCTTTAAAGTGATGATGCAGCGACGAAATACTCATCCCTACGCTGCTCGCCAGAAAATCCATTTTCAACGGCTGATGAAAGTTTTCGCGTAGCCAACGCGCGGCGCGTGCCACTTTGTTGCCTGGCCGTTCCGTCAACGCCATGTTGAGAATGCGCGGCCCTTCGGGTCCAGTCAGCAAACGATAGAAAATCTCCTGCTCAATCAACGGTGCCAGCGCAGCAATGTCCTGCGGGTGATCCAGCAACTCGACCAAACGCATCACCGCACCCACCAACGGTGGCGCGACTTTATGCACGGCGATACCGCGCTCGCTCACCGCCGTGCTGCCGAGTTGATGGTGCGGAAAGTGTTCCAGATAACGCATCAGACGCGTTTCGTTAATGGTGATGCCCACACCAAGATTCGGTTTCTCTGGCGTTGCCATGACCACGCAGGATTGCACCGGCATATCAAGCGTCACCAACAGTAAATCGCCCGGCCCGTAATGCATCACTTCATCACCCATGCGCAGCGCTTTTTGCCCCTGCGCGATCAGGGCAAAGCTCGCCCAGGTCGCCACGTGCGCCAAACTGGTGGGCTGAGAACTGCGGCCGAAAGAGAGAAAGTCGATTGGGCAATAGTGACGACCATCCTGCGGTGCGTGGCGAGCAATAATTGCCACCAACTGCTGCCATTGTTCCTGATGAATCATGCGCTCGGTGCTCCGCGGTAAGAAATCGCTGGTTTGATATTCTCGCTTGTGGTTGGCGCTGCGACTAGTCCTTGAGCAGCAGATTTGCAGGATCGTGCAAGAAGCTTGCAGGATTGCGCTACCACCCGATTGTATGGACAGCGCATGCTTTATTTTCCCCGAAATCTCAGGTGGAGAGACACGATGAAAACACTTGAAGGCAAAATTGCGCTGGTGACGGGCGCTTCGAAAGGCATTGGTGCCGCCATCGCCATGACTTTCGCGGCGGCCGGTGCTCGGGTGGTGGTGAATTATCTTCAGGACGAAGTGGGTGCGGCGGATGTGGTGACCGACATTCAGGCGCTGGGTAGCGACGCCATCGCCGTACAGGCTGATATTTCACGCGAGGCCGATGTGCAGCGCTTGTTCGCTAGCAGCATTGAGCAGTTTGGCGCGCCCGATATTGTGGTGAATAACGCCGGGATTTTTCACCACGGTGACTTTGCCGGGCTTAGCCTCAGCGAGATGCAGCAGCAGCTGAATGTGAATCTGCTGGGCACCTTGCTGGTGTGTCAGCAGGCGGCAAAACATTTCCCCGCACGCGGCGGTTCCATCATCAACCTTAGCGCTTTAAATAGCCAACGCAGCACGCCCGGCTCGGTGCTTTGGGCAGCAACCAAAGGCGCGATCGATACCTTAACGCAGGGCCTCGCACGCGAGCTTGGGCCACGTAATATTCGCGTCAATGCGTTAGCACCCGGCATTATTTTGACTGAAGGTTTGCTGGCGGCGAAGAAGATGCACCCGGAGTTGAAAGCACAGCTGATAGCGGCAACGCCGCTCGGACGCTTTGGCTTGCCGGAAGATGTGGCGCAGGTGGCGCTGTTTCTGGCGTCAGAAGAGTCAGCTTACGTTAGCGGTGAACGCGTGCTGATTGCTGGTGGCGTGTAAAATTTACCTTCCACGCGCATAAAAAAAGGGACGCGTTAGCGTCCCTTTTTACTTTTCGCGTTTATCGCTTATGCGTCACGACGACGTGGTGCAGCAGCGCCTTCTGGACGCGGGCCACGACCACCTTCACGGCTGAAGCGTCCGCCTTCACGGCCACCTTCACGACGTTCGGAGAAGCGACGTGGAGCGCCTTCGCCACGTGGAGCACCATCACCGCGCGGTGCGCCATTGCCACGACGTTCGCCGCCAGCAGATGGACGACGTTCGCTACGCTCGTGCACTGGCGCATCACCCATCAGCTGCATATTCATCGGTTTGTTCAGAATACGCGTACGAGTGAAGTGCTGCAGCACTTCGCCCGGCATGCCTTTCGGCAGCTCGATGGTTGAATGAGTACCAAACAGCTTGATGTTACCGATGTAACGGCTGCTGATGTCGCCTTCGTTAGCGATCGCGCCAACGATGTGACGAACTTCAACACCATCATCACGGCCCACTTCAATGCGATACAGCTGCATTTCGCCAACGTCACGACGTTCACGACGTGGACGATCGCCATCGCGGCTGTCACGGCTTTCGCGTGGACCACGAGAATCACGTGAATCGCGACGCTCACCACGGTCAGGACGATCGCTGAACTCGCGACGCGCTGGACGCGGTGCTTCTGGTGGCAGAATCAGTGGACGTTCGCCCTGAGCCATTTTCAGCAGTGCTGCGGCCAGCGTTTCGATATCCAGATCTTCGCCCGGCTGCATTTTGCTCAGCAGTGCGCGGTACTGGTCCAGATCGCTGCTTTCCAGCTGCTGCTGTACTTTAGCCGCGAACTTAGCCAGACGACGCTCACCCAGCAGTTCTGCGTTCGGCAGCTCAACTTCTGGAATGGTCAGCTTCATGGTGCGTTCGATGTTGCGCAGCAGACGACGCTCGCGGTTCTCAACGAACAGCAACGCACGACCTGCACGACCTGCACGGCCGGTACGGCCGATACGGTGAACGTAAGACTCTGCATCCATTGGGATATCAAAGTTTACAACCAGACTGATACGCTCAACGTCCAGACCACGTGCTGCAACGTCGGTCGCGATCAGGATGTCGAGACGACCATCTTTCAAACGCTCCAGCGTCTGCTCACGCAGTGCCTGATTCATGTCACCGTTCAGTGCTGCACTGTTGTAACCGCTGCGCTCCAGCGCTTCGGCCACTTCCAGCGTGGCATTTTTGGTACGCACGAAGATGATGGCTGCATCGAAATCTTCCGCTTCCAGGAAACGAACCAGCGCATCAGTTTTACGGCCGTATGCGGTCCAGTAAGACTGAGAAATGTCCGGGCGCGTAGTCAGGCTTGACTGGATGCGCACTTCCTGTGGGTCTTTCATGAAACGCTTGGTAATACGGCGAATCGCTTCTGGCATGGTGGCTGAGAACAGCGCGGTCTGATGACCGTCTGGAATCTGCGCCATGATGGTTTCAACGTCTTCGATGAAGCCCATACGCAGCATTTCATCCGCTTCGTCCAGCACCAGACCGCGCAGGTTAGACAGATCTAACGTGCCACGCTTCAGGTGATCCAGCAGACGACCAGGGGTACCGACAACAACTTGTGGTCCCTGACGCAGTGCGCGCAGCTGTACGTCATAACGTTGGCCGCCGTACAGGGCTACCACGTTAATGCCACGCATGTGTTTAGAGAATTCTGTGACGGCTTCAGCAACCTGTACCGCCAATTCGCGGGTAGGTGCCAGCACCAAAATTTGCGGTGCTTTAACAGTAGGATCAATGTTGTTTAGCAGCGGCAGTGAGAAAGCCGCAGTTTTTCCACTACCGGTCTGCGCCATACCCAACACGTCACGGCCAGCCAGCAGGTGAGGAATACACTCAGCCTGGATTGGAGAAGGCTTTACGTAGCCCATACCGTTCAGTGATTCGAGGATGTCGGCGTTCAGGCCAAGGTCAGCAAAAGTGGTTTGAATATCAGTCATGTAGTACACGTGCCTCTTAGATTGCGGCGGCCAGTCTACATAACTCGTCGTGAAAACTTTCAGTCATTTTCATCAAAAAGTGTGAACCGGCTCAAATTAGAAGTTTTGACGAACAGAAAAGCCCTCATCTCTGGAGATGATGACTTTACAGGTATTCAGGCAATAAAAGTTCGTCAGCTATTGCTGGTCAGATTCTGATAAATCGTCTTGTGTCTGGCCGAGTTGCGCCAGTTCCAACAATGCGTATCGGTGCTCAACAAAGTTATTTACGTTGTTGGCCACCGCCAGTTTGAACAACGCTTTCGCGTCGTCCTTCTCCCCCAGACTTAGGTAATACTTACCTAAATAGAAGTTGGTTTCACTGAGATGTTCAGCGAGCGAGGTGTTATCCGTTGCGTCCGCCTTGAGACGTTCCATCAGCGTTTTTTCACTGATGTCGCCAAGGTAGAACTCGACAATATTCCATCCCCATTGATCGCGAACCGCTTTGTCATGACGCTGTCTCAGCGTAACTTTTGCCTTGTCGGCATCCATATCGCTTTCAACGAGATAGAGCCAAAGGCTGCGGAATGGATCGTTAGGATCGTCTTGATAAAACGCCAGCAGATCATCTTGCGCTAACTTGTATCGACCGCCGTAATAGAGGGCGATACCACGGTTTAAATGCGCATAATTGTAAGTTGGATCAAGCTCAAGTACAGAATCAAACGCTTCATAGGCAGCATCAAAGTTGCCTGCCTGCGTTAAGTATATACCGAGATAGTTAAATACCTCAGGCATATCTGGTCTTATAGACAGCGCTTGCGAAAAATCGTTCCGCGCTAATGCCCTCAGACCCAAACTATCATACAACACTCCGCGCTCATATAATAGCTGTGCGCGTTCATCATCGGTAAGGGCACGACTGGCAAGAATTTGTTCCATTCGCGCCAGGATCACCTCTTGCTGCAGTGTGGGCTGCAAAGGTACTGCCAGAACTTCGTTCTTACGCCAATTGGAGTTGCTGCATCCTGCCAGCGTGATAGCTGTCGCAACAAAACACCAGCGCAAAAAAGGCTTCATTTCCCACTCCCGAATACAAACATTGGGACAACCATCCTGTCATCCTCCTGCTGTGCACAAGGATTCCCGCCCTCGCGATGATCTAAACACCTCTCCCCGCAAAGCAGGGAGAGGTAAATCGGTAAACGCTTACTCGGCGTCAGATGCATCAGATGCAGCGGTAGCAACTTCTTCCGCTGGTTTCTGCTCTGTCGCTTCTTTGATGCTCAGGCGTACACGGCCCTGACGGTCCACTTCCATGACTTTCACTGGAACTTCCTGGCCCATCTGCAGGTAATCGGTCACTTTCTCTACGCGCTTATCGGCGATCTGAGAGATGTGCACCAAACCTTCTTTACCGCCGCCGATTGCCACGAAGGCACCGAAATCAACGATACGTGTCACTTTACCAGAGTAAACGCGGCCAACTTCGATCTCAGCAGTGATCTCTTCGATACGACGAATGGCTTCTTTGGCTTTCAGGCCATCAGTAGCAGCAATCTTCACGGTACCGTCATCTTCGATTTCGATGGTGGTGCCGGTTTCTTCGGTCAGCGCACGAATCACTGAGCCGCCTTTACCGATGACATCTTTGATCTTGTCTGAACTGATTTTGATGGTGTAAATGCGCGGCGCGAACTCAGAAATTTCCTGACGCGGCGTGCTGATTGCCTGTTCCATCACGCTCAGAATGTGCAGACGCGCACCCTTCGCTTGGTTCAGAGCAACCTGCATGATTTCGCGGGTGATGCCTTCGATTTTGATATCCATCTGCAGCGCAGTGATACCATCGCGGCTACCCGCTACTTTAAAGTCCATATCGCCGAGGTGATCTTCGTCACCCAGGATGTCAGACAGAACCACAAAGTTGTCGGCTTCTTTAACCAGACCCATCGCAATACCGGCTACGGCAGCTTTGATCGGTACGCCAGCGTCCATCAGTGCCAGAGATGCACCGCACACGGAAGCCATCGAAGAAGAACCGTTAGATTCTGTGATCTCTGAAACCACACGCACGGTGTATGGGAAATCAGCTTGCTTAGGCATTACTGCCAGCACGCCGCGCTTCGCCAGACGACCGTGACCAATTTCACGACGCTTCGGTGAGCCAACCATACCGGTTTCGCCCACGCAGTATGGAGGGAAGTTGTAGTGGAACAGGAAGCTATCGGTACGCTCGCCCATTAACTCATCCAGATTCTGCGCATCACGTGCGGTACCCAATGTTGCGGTAACCAGCGCTTGCGTTTCACCACGGGTAAACAGTGAAGAACCGTGCGTGCGTGGCAGTACGCCAGTGCGCACATCCAGGCCACGAATCATATCTTTCTCACGGCCATCGATACGCGGTTCGCCACGGATGATGCGGCTACGAACAACGCTCTTCTCAAGGTCGTGAACGATGTCAGCGATATCGCCAGCATCCAGCGTTTCATCTTCAGCCTGCAGTGCAGCAATGGTCGCGTCTTTCACTGCGCCAACCTGAGTGTAACGCTCTTGCTTATCAGTGATGCGATAGGCATCGCTGATGCCCGCTTCTGCCAGTGCAGTAACGCGTGCGATCAGTGCATCGTTAGTTGGCAGTGGCTGCCAATCCCAACGTGGTTTACCCGCTTCGGCAACCAGCGCATTGATGTTTTCGATAACGATCTGCTGTTGGTCGTGGCCGTATACCACAGCGCCCAGCATCTGCTCTTCAGTAAGGATGTCAGCTTCTGATTCCACCATCAGCACCGCGTTCTGGGTACCGGCAACAACCAGGTTCAGACGTGATTCGTTGATTTCATCAGCAGTTGGGTTCAGTACGTACTGATCGTTGATATAACCCACGCGCGCTGCGCCGATTGGGCCATTGAACGGCAGACCTGACAGAGCCAGCGCAGCGGATGCACCGATCATCGCAACGATGTCTGGGTTAACCTGTGGGTTAACAGAAACAACGGTTGCAATAACCTGCACTTCGTTAATGAAGCCTTCCGGGAACAGCGGACGAACTGGACGGTCAATCAGGCGTGAGATCAGGGTTTCGCCTTCGCTTGGACGGCCTTCACGACGGAAGAAGCTACCCGGGATACGACCAGCAGCGTAAGTACGCTCCTGATAGTTAACCGTCAGCGGGAAGAAATCCTGACCTGGTTTAGTTTTTTTCTGGCCAACAACGGTAACGAATACAGCAGTGTCATCCATGCTCACCATTACTGCAGCGGTAGCCTGGCGCGCCATCATGCCGGTTTCCAGCGTGACGGTATGCTGACCATATTGGAATTTGCGTACGATCGGGTTCAGCAAAATTTAAGTCCTTAAATTCAGAGGCGCAGCCCATTCTGGCGCGCCGGGGATTACCGATCTTCAGTTGCATCCTCGCGACTAATGACAACCTTAACCGCCCATGCGGTAAAGCCTCTCATTAGCCGCGCGAACCTCTGCAAGCAAAGATCACTCTCTGCAACAATACATGAGTTTGGTCCGGATTGCTGCGGATTGCTCGAAAAAAGGGGCCATAAAGGCCCCCTTTTCGCGAAACTCGCACAAATCTGATCGTCAGATGCGTTTTTTTGCATGGTGCATGCGCTACATCCTTGATCAGATTCTTCAGACTTAGCGACGCAGACCCAGGCTTTCGATCAGACCGGTGTAGCGAGCAACGTCTTTACGCTTCAGGTAGTCCAGCAGCTTACGACGCTGAGATACCATGCGCAGCAGACCGCGACGGCTGTGGTGATCTTTCTTGTGCTCAGAGAAGTGACCCTGCAGGTGGTTAATCTGAGCAGTCAGCAGAGCAACCTGAACTTCAGTTGAACCGCTGTCGTTGGTACCACGACCGTATTTAGCAACGATCTCTGCTTTAGCTTCTACGCTTAGAGACATAATAAACTCCGTTGGATAATGAATGTATGGGTGCCGATCTCTAATTCAGCAGCCCGCTTTTAAAGCCGCGCCATTCTACTCTTCGCCTGATAGCAACGCAAATGCGCCGTTAGGTCAAATGCGGGAGGCTTGATTACGCAGGAAATTCTACCACCAGACGACGCGGCGCCACGCGTCCATCGTCGGCGATTTCGGCCATACCAATGAATTTTTGCTCATCACCTTCCGTCACGCGCACCAATCCCTGTTCCGGCGCATCCGCCACCTGAACCGGCATACCTTGTTTGAAATAAGCCGCCACCGTAGGCAGCAAATTCACTATCGGGAACTCTTCTGCCGGACTATCCATCGGCAGCAATAACGCATCGAGCGCACTGTAATCCGGCGTTTCCGCCATGTTGACGGTGGCCGCCACTTCCTGCAGCTGCTCCAGCGTCACCATTCTTTCGATCGGATAACGCGCCACCTGCAAACGACGCAGCATGATAACGTGCGCACCGCAGCCAAGCCGTTCACCGAGATCGTCGATGATAGTGCGGATGTAAGTGCCTTTAGAGACGTGAATCTCCAGCTCCAGTTCATCACCTTCCCAGCGAATAAACTGCAGCTCAAACACTTTGATCGGGCGCGCTTCACGCGGCACGGTTATGCCTTCACGTGCGTACTCGTACAGCTTGCGTCCCTGATACTTCAGCGCGGAGAACATGGTCGGCACCTGCATGGTGTCGCCACGAAAATAGTCCAGCGCTGCATCCAGTGCAGCCTGATCAAAAGTAATCGCACGCGTCTCAACAATATTACCGTCGGCATCAGACGTATCGGTGCGTTCACCCAGGCGAGCAATGACGCGATAACGCTTGTCCGAATCGAGCAGATACTGCGAAAACTTGGTGGCTTCGCCGAGGCAAACCGGCAGCATGCCGGTCGCCAGAGGATCGAGGGCGCCGGTGTGGCCCGCTTTGTTCGCGTTGAACAGACGTTTTACTTTCTGCAGCACATCATTGGAAGATGCGCCTTGGTGCTTATCCAGCAGAAACACACCGTGGACGTCGCGACCGCGACGACGAGGACGACTCATTAGTCCTCCTTGTCATCTTCCGCCGGGCTATCGCCACGACGCTCAACATCGCTCTTAATAACGTTGCTGACCAGGTTCGACATGCGCATACCTTCGATCAGCGAGTTGTCGTAGAAGAAGGTTAGCTCCGGCACGATGCGCAGGCGCATCGCTTTACCTACCAGCGTGCGGATATAGCCAGAGGCTTCTTTCAGCGCCTTCAGGCCGTTTTGCACTGCTTCTTCATCTTTATCATTCAAAAAGGTCACAAACACCTTGGCATAGGCAAGATCGCGCGACACTTCGACGCCCGAAACCGTCACCATCATACCGAGACGTGGATCTTTAATTTCGCGCTGCAGGATAATTGCGATCTCTTTCTGCAACTCCTGAGAAACGCGCTGTTGGCGGCCAAATTCTTTTGCCATTATTCTTTCTCCCAAATAATTCGGGAGGCCAGAGGCCTCCCAAATTGCAACACATCAAATGATGATCAATCGATGGTGCGTTTAATTTCAATCACTTCGAACACTTCGATCATATCGCCAACGCGAACGTCGTTATAGTTCTTCACGCCAATACCACATTCCATGCCGTTACGAACTTCGTTGACGTCATCTTTGAAGCGACGCAGTGATTCCAGTTCGCCTTCATAGATAACCACGTTGTCACGCAGTACACGGATTGGGTTGTGACGTTTGATGATACCTTCAGTGACCATACAGCCCGCGATGGCACCAAACTTCGGTGATTTGAACACGTCACGTACCGCAGCCAGACCGATAATCTGCTGTTTGAACTCTGGAGCCAGCATACCGCTCATCGCAGCTTTCACTTCGTCGATCAGATTATAGATGACGGAGTAATAACGCAGGTCAACGTTTTCAGCGTCAATCACGCGGCGAGCAGATGCATCAGCACGCACGTTGAAGCCGAGAATGATGGCGTTGGATGCTGCAGCCAGCGTGGCGTCGGTTTCGGTGATACCACCCACGCCTGAACCGATAATGCGTACTTTCACTTCGTCGGTAGAGAGTTTCAGCAGCGAATCAGAGATGGCTTCGACAGAACCCTGTACGTCAGATTTCAGCACGATGTTCAGCTCAGACACTTCGCCTTCAGTCATGTTGGCGAACATGTTCTCCAACTTAGACTTCTGCTGACGCGCCAGCTTAACTTCGCGGAATTTGCCCTGACGATACAGTGCAACTTCACGCGCTTTCTTCTCATCACGTACTACAGTCGCTTCATCACCCGCAGCCGGCACACCGGACAGACCGAGGATTTCGACTGGAATCGATGGACCCGCTTCCAGTACTTCACGACCCAGTTCGTCACGCATCGCACGTACACGGCCATATTCGAAGCCGCACAGTACGATATCGCCTTTATTCAGCGTACCTTCACGTACCAGCACGGTAGCAACCGGGCCACGACCTTTGTCGAGGAACGATTCAATCACCACGCCGCTGGCCATACCTTCACGGATAGCAGACAGTTCCAGAACTTCAGCTTGCAGCAGAATCGCATTCAGCAGGTCGTCGATACCGGTACCGGCTTTCGCAGAGACGTTAACGAACATGTTCTCACCGCCCCACTCTTCCGGAAGAATTCCGTACTGGGTCAGTTCGTTCTTAACGCGGTCTGGATCAGCATCAGGCTTATCAATTTTGTTAACCGCAACAACCACTGGCACACCGGCTGCTTTCGCATGCTGGATAGCTTCAACGGTCTGAGGCATCACGCCATCGTCAGCAGCCACAACCAGGATAACGATATCCGTGGCCTGCGCACCACGAGCACGCATTGCGGTAAACGCGGCGTGTCCCGGGGTATCGAGGAAGGTGATCATACCGTTGTCAGTTTCAACGTGGTAAGCACCAATGTGCTGGGTAATACCGCCCGCTTCGCCTGATGCCACTTTCGTTGAACGAATGTAGTCAAGCAGGGAGGTTTTACCGTGGTCAACGTGACCCATGATGGTGACGACTGGCGCACGGCTTTCCTGCGCAGCATCGGTGTCACGATCGTCCATTACCGCTTCTTCCAGCTCATTCTCACGGCGCAGGATCACTTTGTGACCCATCTCTTCCGCAACCATCTGAGCGGTTTCTTGATCGATAACCTGGTTGATGGTCGCCATGGCGCCCATCTTCATCATCGCTTTAACGACCAGAGAACCTTTGATCGCCATTTTGTTGGCCAGTTCAGCAACGGTGATGGTTTCACCGATGACAACATCGCGGTTAACCGCCTGAGCCGGCTTGTTAAAGCCCTGCTGCAGGGTGCTTGGCTTACGATGCTTACCGCCTTTGCCGCCACGCACCTGAGCACGCGCTTCTTCGCGATCGGTTTTAGCTTCAGAATGCTTGTTGCCTTTCTTAACCGGACGAGCCGCTTTGGTGGTGCGAGCACGTGCACGGCCAGCTTCTACCTGGCGATCGTTCTCGTCTTCTGCCTGACGGGCGTGAGTAGAGGTAGTGACGTGATAATCGCCTTTATCCTCTTCTTCAGGTTTTGCCCATTCAGCGCCTTTCTCTTCAGCCAGGCGGCGGGCTTCTTCAGCCACGCGGCGCGCATCTTCTTCCAGCTTACGGCGTGCTTCTTCTTCTGCTTTACGTTTCAGTTCGGCAGCTTCTGCTTCACGACGGGCTTTATCAGATTGCGCAGCCTTGGCTACTACATCGGTAGGTTGATTAGTCAATTTCTCTTTTTCCGCTGCTTCACGTTTAGCCTTGTCAGCGGCTTCGCGCTTGGCTTTGTCTTCGGCTTCACGTTGCGCTTTCTGTTCAGCTTCGCGACGGGCTTGTTCTTCCGCCTCGCGACGCGCCTGCTCTTCCGCTTCACGCTGCGCCTCGGCTTCTGCTTCTGCCTGAGCTTGCTCAGACTCTGCATCGCCTTTCACGTATGTGCGCTTTTTGCGGACTTCGATTTGTACCGACTTACTTTTACCCCCGGTGACGGGAATATTCAAGGTGCTGCGCGTCTTGCGCTGCAAAGTCAGCTTGCTTGAACCGGTCTGACCGTGCTCACGATTCAGGTGAGACAGTAAGGTTTCTTTCTCTTGCTGGGATACCGCATCGTTTTCAGACTTACGAATCCCTGCATCAGCAAATTGCTGTACCAGGCGATCGACCGGGGTCTGAATTTCGGCGGCCAGCGATTTTACGGTTACATCTGTCATGCTGTTCCTTCCTGTTATTACGCGTCATCGCCGAACCAGCAGATATTACGTGCAGCCATAATCAGCGCACCGGCTTTCTCGTCATCCAGCCCTTCAATATCTGTCAGATCGTCAACACCTTGCTCAGCGAGATCTTCCAGCGTGCAAACGCCTTTCGACGCCAGGCGATACGCCAGCGCACGATCCAAGCCCTCAAGATTCAGAAGATCCTCAGCGGGCTCCTGATTACCAAGGCTCTCTTCTTTCGCTAATGCCAGGGTGGTTAACGCATTTTTTGCTCGTTCACGCAGGGCTTCAATGGTCTCTTCATCGAGGCCGTCGATTTCCAGCAGCTCGTTGATTGGCACATAAGCCAATTCTTCCAGCGAAGAGAAGCCCTCTTCCACCAGAATGGTGGCGAACTCTTCGTCGATGTCGAGATGTTTGGTGAACATATCGATCGCTGCATGGGCTTCAGCTTGGTGCTTAGCCTGCAGATCATCGACGGTCATCACGTTTAGTTCCCAACCGCTCAGTTGGGAAGCCAGACGCACGTTTTGGCCGTTACGGCCGATCGCCTGAGCCAGATTGCCGGCTTCAACAGCGATATCCATGGTGTGATTGTCTTCATCCACCACAATTGACGCCACATCGGCTGGCGCCATGGCGTTGATAACGAACTGCGCCGGGTTGTCGTCCCACAGCACAATGTCGATACGCTCGCCACCCAGCTCGCTCGAAACCGCCTGGACACGCGCACCGCGCATACCGACGCAAGCGCCCACTGGATCAATACGTTTATCGTTGGTCTTCACCGCGATTTTGGCGCGTGAACCCGGATCGCGCGCTGCCGCTTTGATCTCGATAACTTCTTCGCCAATTTCTGGCACCTCAATGCGGAACAACTCGATCAGCATTTCTGGTTTAGAACGGGTGACGAACAGCTGCGCGCCACGCGCTTCAGGGCGAACGGCATACAGCACACCGCGGATACGGTCACCTGGACGGAAGTTTTCACGCGGCAGCATGTCTTCACGCAAAATCACGGCTTCAGCATTGCTGCCGAGGTCCAGTGAAATGTTGTCACGGTTCACTTTCTTCACCACGCCGGTGATGATTTCGCCTTCGTGTTGACGGAACTGATCAACCACCATTGCACGCTCAGCTTCACGTACTTTTTGTACGATAACCTGCTTAGCAGTTTGGGTGGTGATACGGTCGAAGGTGACAGATTCAATCTGATCTTCGACAAATTCGCCCAGATTGAACGCTTCGTCTTCATAACGGGCTGCATCCAGCGTGATCTCGCGAGTCGGCTGCGTGACTTCTTCTACAATCTGCCAGCGACGGAAGGTGTCGAAATCGCCGCTGCGGCGATCTATGCTGACACGCACTTCGATCTCTTGCTCATACTTCTTTTTGGTCGCAGTGGCCAAAGCGCTCTCCAGCGCTTCGAAGATTTTCTCACGCGGCAGGGCTTTTTCGTTAGAAACGGCTTCTACTACAGCTAAGATCTCTTTGTTCATCCTGGTTAGCCTCAATCCGGACTTTTAAAAGTGGGGGACCAGGTTCGCTTTCTGAATGTTGCTCAGCGCGAACACTTCATCGTTACCCTCAACGGTCACCGTGATCATCTCGCCTTCAACAGACTTGATGATACCCTGCCATTTACGGCGGTTTTGTACGGCCATGCGTAGTACCAGGCTCACCTCGTCACCGACAAAACGTGCATAGTGTTCAGCAGTGAAAAGAGGACGTTCGAGACCCGGCGAGGAAACTTCAAGGTTGTAAGCCACGGTAATTGGATCTTCCACATCCATTACTGCGCTAACCTGGTGGCTAACATCGGCGCAATCATCAACATTGATACCCTCTTCACTATCAATATAGATGCGCAGGGTTGATGTGCGACCACGAATAAACTCAATACCGACTAATTCGTAGCCAAGCGCTTCTACTGGAGCAGAGATCAACTCTGTCAATTTTTGCTCTAATGTGGACAAGCCCACCCCCAAGACATAAAAAAAGGGCCTATAGCCCAGTGTTTCGATTTCCTGATAACAAAAAACCCCGAATATTCGGGGCTTTTTGTGACTGGACCCTGTACGCCGCATAGCGGCTTCGGAGCACAATCCAAAAGAATTTTTTTCAAAAATCACTGAGATTGCGTCCGTCGATGCATACAGTATATTTGAAAAAGAACTCTAAGGGAAAGTGGTTGCGGGGGCCGGATTTGAACCGACGACCTTCGGGTTATGAGCCCGACGAGCTACCAGGCTGCTCCACCCCGCGTCCGAAAACGTGGCGAATAATACGCCGACCTTGCAAAAAATGCAAGTTAAACTGAGATTTGGTACCGAGGACGGGACTTGAACCCGTAAGCCCTTTCGAGCACTACCACCTCAAGGTAGCGTGTCTACCAATTTCACCACCTCGGTACATCACTAGACTGCGACGTTGTTTTATCGCACTACAGCGTTGACGATCTTACTGCGGGATATCATTGCCCGGCGTTGCCGGTTTAGCTGGCTGAGTCTGCTGTTCAGACTGCGCCGGCGCAGTGAGGTTATCCCACTCGCTACCTTTGGCTGTTTTATTACTGTTCAGGTTACCCAGAACCAGGCTGATGATGAAGAACAGCGTAGCCAGTACCGCGGTCATACGAGTCATAAAGTTGCCAGACCCATTTGAACCAAACAGTGTACCAGAAGCGCCTGCACCGAATGAGGCTCCCATATCAGCGCCTTTGCCTTGCTGCAGCATGATCAAACCCACGAGGCCAATCGCTACGATAAGGAAAACAACTAACAGAGCTTCGTACATAATCAACCTGTTTCCTTGCGCGTATCTGCACAGTTAAAGCTTCAACCAATATCGATGGGGAGTCTCGTCATCACCCACCAGAAGCGGGTGTGAATACTAACCAAAGGCACATACCTCTGCAAGTGCAATTTTCACCATCGCTATCGATTGCGGAAAAAAGCACCATCCCGGTGATTTTGCAGGCGGAAAGTTTAAAAACTCCCCGCCTGAAAAACTTACACCGCTTTTACTGCATCCGCGATTTTATGCGCCAACGCGCTGACCTGCGCCTCATCTTCACCTTCCACCATCACACGAATCAGGGGTTCAGTGCCGGATTTGCGCAGCAACACACGACCGCGTCCCGCCAGCGTTTTTTCAGCTTCCGCAGTGACAGCTTTCACGCTTTCGCTTTCCAGCGGATCGTGCTCGCCAGCGAAGCGCACATTGACCAAAATCTGTGGCAGCATTTTCATGCCGCTGCACAGGTCATGTAGCGTCATATGGTTGCGTACGATTGCAGTAAGCACTTGCAAACTTGCTACGATGCCGTCGCCGGTGGTGGTTTTGTCCAGCAGAATGACGTGACCGGAGTTTTCCGCTCCTAAACGCCAGCCCTTCTCCTGCATTTTTTCCAGCACATAGCGGTCGCCCACTTTTGCACGGGTAAATGGAATACCCAGCTGTTTCAGCGCCAGTTCCAGACCCATGTTGCTCATCAGCGTGCCTACCACGCCACCACGCAGTTGGCCC
Organism: Pantoea sp. DY-15; assembly: GCF_019795935.1. NCBI lineage: Bacteria > Pseudomonadati > Pseudomonadota > Gammaproteobacteria > Enterobacterales > Erwiniaceae > Pantoea > Pantoea sp. DY-15. Next base: position 275,440 of record NZ_JAIMIF010000004.1, on the reverse strand, counting down.
TGACGCAGCCCTTCACGCGCAATGATGTAGAGAATTTGATCGCCATCGACTTTGTGACCTAAATGGTCAACCATCATGATGCGGTCGCCATCACCGTCGTACGCCAGTCCGAGATCGGCCTTCTCTTCCAATACGCGATGCTGCAGCAAACGCAGATCGGTCGCACCGCAATCTTTGTTGATGTTCATGCCATCCGGCTGCACGCCGATAGCAATCACATTCGCACCCAGCTCGCGCAGCACGTTAGGCGCAATGTGATACGTCGCGCCATTCGCGCAATCAACCACAATCTTCAGCCCATTCAGGCTCAGCTCGCTTGGGAAAGTCCCTTTGCAGAACTCGATGTAACGACCAGCAGCATCGACAATGCGACTGGCGCGGCCCAGTTCAGCCGACTCCACGCAGGTGATTGGCTTTTCCATCTCCAGTTCGATGGCTTCTTCAACTTCATCCGGTAGCTTGGTACCTTCAGCCGAGAAGAATTTAATGCCATTGTCGTCAAAGGGATTATGAGAAGCTGAAATCACGATGCCCGCTTCAGCGCGGAAAGTGCGAGTCAAATAGGCAATCGCAGGCGTCGGCATCGGGCCGGTGAAGGCTGCAGACAATCCCGCCGCCGCCAGACCCGCTTCCAGCGCCGACTCCAGCATATAGCCTGAAATACGCGTGTCTTTACCAATCAATACCTTGCGGGAACCCTGACGCGCCAGCACCTTACCAGCCGCCCAGCCTAACTTGAGGACAAAATCAGGGGTAATCGGTGCTTCACCGACTTTGCCGCGAATCCCATCTGTACCGAAATATTTACGATTACTCATGCTTTATCCTTTTGCTCTCCGTGTCGCTTCGACGACGCGCATCGCTTCGACAGTCTCTTTCACATCATGCACGCGAATAATTTGCGCCCCTTGCATGGCGGCAATCACCGCACAGCTGAGGCTTCCGGTCAGACGCTGGGCCGGACCGACATTTAGCAACTGCCCAACCATCGACTTGCGTGACATTCCTACCAACAGCGGTAAGCCGTAGTGGTGGAAATGGCTGAGGTTGGCCAGCAGTTCATAGTTGTGGCTGAGATTCTTACCGAAACCGAAGCCAGGATCGAGCATCAGATTATCTTTTTTGATGCCGGCTGCTTCACATCGCGCAATCTGTGCAGCGAAGTAAGCATCCACTTCGCTCACGATGTGGCTATATTCCGGTGCCTGCTGCATGGTGCGCGGTTCTCCTTGCATATGCATCAGACACACCGGCAAGCCTGTTTCTGCCGCCGCCGCCAGCGCGCCCGGTTCGGACAAAGAACGAATGTCATTGATAATGTGAGCACCCACTCGCGCCGCTTCACGGATCACTTCTGGCTTGGAAGTATCGACCGAAATCCACACCTCAAAACGCTGCGCGATGGCTTCCACCACCGGAATAACGCGTGCCAGCTCCTCTTCCACGCTAACTTCATCAGCGCCCGGACGCGTTGATTCACCGCCCACATCAATGATGGTGGCACCGGCATTCACCATTTCATTGGTGTGCGTCAGCGCATCGACCAGCGTGTTGTGACTTCCACCATCAGAGAAAGAGTCCGGCGTGACATTCAAAATACCCATCACATGGGGAAAAGAGAGATCGAGATGGGAATCACGGGCGAACAACTTCATGGCGAGAATCTCCTTGAGGAATCACTGAATCACGGAATGTAAAAAACCCCGGACTGGCCGGGGTTTGCATTGTAACAAGTATTGCGGGAGGGAGAACTGGCGGTGAGGAACGCATCCCGCCAGAATGCCATCACATGATCTTGTCTGAACCCGGCGTTTTCGGGTCATCAACAGGACGTGGAGCCTGCGTAGAGTCGCCGTTACCCACAGCAACTTTCGCCTCTTCCCAACCTGCTGGTGGACGCACTTCGCGGCGTGCCATCAGATCGCTGATCTGCGGTGCATCGATGGTCTCATACTTCATCAGCGCGTCTTTCATCGCGTGAAGGATGTCCATGTTTTCATTCAGAATACGGCGTGCACGCTGGTAGTTGGTATCGATAAGGTGTTTAACTTCCTGATCGATAATGCGCGCCGTTTCATCTGACATGTGTTTTGCTTTCGCCACTGAGCGACCGAGGAACACTTCGCCCTCTTCTTCAGCGTAAAGCAATGGACCCAGCTTCTCAGAGAAGCCCCACTGCGTAACCATGTTGCGTGCTACGCTGGTCGCCATTTTGATGTCAGATGAAGCACCGGTAGAAACATAGTCCGGACCATAAATGATCTCTTCCGCCAGACGTCCGCCGTAAGCCACAGAAATACGGCTTTCCAGCTTCTGACGGTTGGCGCTGATCTCATCGCCTACTGGCAAGAAGAAAGCCACACCCAGAGCACGACCACGCGGAATGATGGTGACCTTGTGCACCGGATCGTAACCCGGAACCAGCGTACCCACGATCGCGTGACCCGCTTCATGATAAGCCGTCGATTCTTTCTGCTCTTCGGTCATCACCATGGATCGACGTTCCGCACCCATCATGATTTTGTCTTTGGCTTTTTCAAACTCAACCATCGAAACAACACGCTTGTTGCCGCGAGCAGCAAACAGCGCAGCTTCGTTGACCAGGTTAGCCAAATCCGCACCGGAGAAACCAGGCGTACCACGTGCGATGACTGATGGATCCATATCGGTTGCCAGCGGCACACGACGCATATGGACTTTCAGAATCTGCTCACGACCACGCACGTCTGGCAGACCAACCACAACCTGACGGTCAAAGCGGCCCGGACGCAGCAGCGCCGGGTCAAGTACGTCTGGACGGTTAGTTGCCGCGATGACGATGATGCCTTCATTACCTTCAAAGCCATCCATCTCAACCAGCATCTGGTTCAGCGTTTGTTCACGTTCATCGTGACCACCGCCTAAACCGGCGCCACGCTGACGGCCAACCGCATCGATTTCATCGATAAAGATGATGCACGGTGCCGCTTTCTTCGCTTGTTCGAACATGTCACGCACACGGGAGGCACCAACACCGACAAACATTTCCACGAAGTCAGAACCGGAAATGGTAAAGAACGGAACTTTGGCTTCGCCAGCAATCGCTTTCGCCAGCAGCGTTTTACCGGTACCCGGAGGGCCGACCATCAGGACGCCTTTCGGAATTTTACCGCCCAGCTTCTGGAAACGGCTCGGCTCACGCAGATACTCAACCAGCTCACCAACTTCTTCTTTGGCCTCATCACAACCGGCCACGTCAGCAAAAGTGGTTTTGATCTGATCTTCGGTCAGCATGCGGGCTTTGCTCTTGCCGAAGGACATCGCGCCCTTGCCGCCGCCGCCCTGCATCTGCCGCATAAAGAAGATCCACACGCCAATCAGCAGCAGCATTGGGAACCATGAGATGAAGATGGAAGCCAACAGGCTTGGTTCTTCGGGCGGTTCGCCAACTACTTTGACGTTTTTGGTCAACAGATTATCGAGTAACTTAGGATCGTTGACGGGGATATAGGTGGTGTATTTATTGCTGTCTTTTTTGACAACGTTAATCTCACGCCCGTTAATTCGTGCCTCGCGGACCTGATCTTGGTTCACTTCCGATAGGAAAGTTGAATAATCAACCCTACGGCCATTCGACTCGCTGGGCCCAAAGCTCTGGAATACAGACATCAGCACGACCGCGATGACTAACCAGAGAATCAGGTTTTTCGCCATGTCACTCAAGGGATTAACCTCATATTACAACGATGTTAACAGACAGCGTAGGGTACTATAGATCCTTCATACCTGGAATCGCAGTGCGGATGATTTTGCTTGTTTACCCTAAAACTCAGAATTACACATCAGAGTAAACGCATTGGTCGTCTTGCTTTGATTCCGGCAATTCGGGCTAAAGTTTGCGCCCCGTCGCCACAATGTACACTTCGCGCGAACGTAATCGCGAAGCGTCCGGCTTACGAATTTTCACTTTCGTAAACAGGGAGCGAATTTCCCGCAGGTATTCATCGAAGCCATCTCCCTGAAACACTTTCACGACAAAACTGCCGCCTGGGGCCAGGATATCCCGACACATTTCCAGCGCCAATTCTACCAAATACATCGAACGTGGAATATCAACCGCAGGTGTACCGCTCATGTTGGGTGCCATATCAGACATCACCACCTGCACCTTTTGGTCGCCTACGCGCTCCAGCAAGGCGCCAAGTACCGCCTCATCGCGAAAATCGCCCTGCAAAAAATCAACGCCGACAATCGGATCCATTGGTAACAGATCGCAGGCGATGATACGACCACTTGATCCGATAAGCTGAACCACGTATTGCGACCAACCACCGGGTGCCGCACCAAGATCAACCACCGTCATCCCGGGTTTGAAAATCTTGTCACCCTGCTGAATTTCTTCAAGTTTAAACCAGGCACGCGAACGTAACCCTTTTTTCTGTGCCTGCAGCACATATTTATCGCTAAAGTGTTCCTGTAGCCAGCGACTGGAACTGGCCGAACGCTTTTTACCCGTCATAATTTTTCCAATTAAATCGTCATCGTAGCGATAAATCAGCACGCAATGGTCGCGTTGATTTGGCGATATACCCGAGATGGCGGTAGAATGAACCGTTTTCAATCCCTGAGTAAGCAAAAAATACGATGAATCTGAGTACCAAACAAAAACAGCACCTGAAAGGCCTTGCCCATCCGCTTAAGCCGGTTGTCATGCTGGGCGGAAATGGCCTGACCGAAGGCGTGCTTGCCGAAATCGAACTGGCGCTCGAGCATCACGAATTGATCAAGGTAAAAATTGCCTCGGAAGATCGTGAAACTAAGCAGCTGATCGTGGACGCTATCGTGCGTGAAACTAAAGCAGGCAACGTACAGGTAATCGGCAACACGCTGGTGCTGTATCGCCCTGCCAAAGAGCGTAAAATTACTCTTCCGCGTTAATCATGCCTTTAAAGGCGGCGACGGGCAAAGAAAGTGCCACGCTCCTGCATGTGATAAAAGGCCGCAATGCGGCCTTTTTCCTTTCTTTACAAAATGCAGCGACATATTGCAAAGCGTAGCAATATCTTAAAGGTATTCCACCTTCAGGACTTCATATTCCACATCCCCGCCTGGGGTTTTCACAATCGCGACATCGTCGGCTGATTTTCCAACCAATCCACGCGCCATCGGCGAATTCACTGAAATCAGGTTCTGCTTGAAGTCAGCTTCATCGTCACCCACGATGCGATAGGTGAACTCTTCTTCCGTATCCACATTGAGGATGGTCACGGTAGCGCCAAAAATTACGCGACCGGTTTTCGGCATGGCAGTCACATCAATGACTTGCGCATTGGAAAGCTTGGCTTCAATCTCCTGAATACGCCCCTCGCAGAAACCCTGTTCTTCGCGAGCCGCATGATATTCGGCATTCTCTTTCAAATCGCCGTGCTCACGGGCTGTGGCGATGGAGGCGATGATGCGCGGACGCTTCACAGTTTTCAGTTCGTTCAGCTCTTCGCGCAGCTTCTCAGCGCCTTTCAACGTCATCGGAATCTGATTCATTTTGGCTCCTCGTCATCTATCCTGGTTAACGGCGTCATCCTGACCGGTGACAGCAGAAAACAGCTTCTGCAGCGCGTTACCTCTTTTCACAAGCAAAAGAAGCCTGACCCGGAAAGCTTTCCGGGTCAGGTTCGGTTTTGCATTTTGATACGTATTTTACCCCAGAGTTCCCTGTGGGTCATCGTTTACTTTGCACCGTCCGGGGACGTAGTATTGACGCCCTCACCCGTCAGTTACCGCGAGATTATGCGATTTTCACGACTTGTTACCGGATTAACCTGTGCGTTTATGCTGCAGGCACAAGCAGCTCCCGTTGAAGAATACATGCAGTATTTGCCAGACGGCGCAAACCTGGCGCTGATGGTACAAAAAGTGGGCGCATCCACCCCGATAATCGATTATCACGGCAAACAGATGGCGTTACCGGCCAGCACCATGAAAGTGGTGACAGCGCTGGCGGCTTTATTAGAGCTCGGGCCCGATTTTCGTTTCCAGACCACCATGGAAACCAAAGGAGCGGTCAATGACGGCACCCTGAATGGCGATTTAGTGGCACGATTTGGCGGCGATCCTACGCTGAGCCGCCAGGATCTGCGCAACATGGTCACAGCGCTGAAAAAGCAGGGCATCACCCATATTAAGGGCAATCTGGTGATCGACACTTCGGTGTTCGCCAGCCATGATATGGCGCCAGGCTGGCCGTGGAACGATTTGACGCAGTGCTTTAGTGCGCCACCGGCAGCTGCCATCGTCGATAAAAACTGTTTCTCAGTGTCGCTGTATAGCGCCAATACGCCGGGCGAAAACGCCTTTGTGCGTATCGCCTCCTATTATCCGGCCCACATGTTTAGTCAGGTGCGCACCATTGGCCGCAACAGCGGTGACGGACAATATTGCGAGCTGGATGTGGTGCCAGGCGAGCTCAATCGTTACACCTTAACCGGCTGCATGCGTCAACGTTCAGAGCCGCTGCCGCTGGCCTTTGCCGTGCAGGATGGTGCTGCGTGGGCCGGTGAGATACTTAAAGCCGAGCTGCGCGCCGCCGATATTGATTACAGCGGTCATCTGGTTCGCCAGGCGCAAGTGACGTCGCCGGGTACCGTGTTGGCTTCAACGCAATCAGCGCCGCTGCACACGCTGCTGCACACCATGCTGAAGAAGTCGGACAACATGATTGCCGACACCGTGTTCCGCACCATCGGCCATCATTACTTCAACGTGCCGGGCACCTTCCGTGCGGGTTCAGATGCGGTACGTCGTATTCTGCGCGAAAAAGCCGGGGTCGATCTGGGCAACAGCATTCAGGTTGATGGTTCCGGGCTGTCGCGTCATGACCTGATCGCGCCAGAGACCATGATGCAAGTGCTGCAATACATTGCGAAAAATGATTCGACGCTGAATTACATTTCGATGTTGCCGCTAGCCGGTTACGACGGCACGCTGCAATATCGCGGCGGTCTGCATGAAGCAGGGCTGGATGGAAAAGTCTCGGCGAAAACCGGTTCGCTGCAGGGCGTCTATAATCTGGCAGGATTCATCACCACCTCCAGCGGCGCGCGCGTCGCCTTTGTCCAGTTCCTGTCCGGTTACGCGGTTCCGCCGGAAAATCAGAAAACGCGCCGCATTCCGCTGGTACGTTTTGAGAGCCGCCTCTATACGGATATCAACAAGAACAACTGATGAAACTGCTAATCGTTGAAGATGATGCGCTGTTGCAATCGGGCCTTGCGCAGGCGTTAAGCTCGCAAGGCTACGCCATCGACTGCGCCAGTACCGCCGCAGAGAGCAACGCGCTGCTGCGTAGCGGTCAGTACAGCCTGATCGTGCTCGATCTCGGCTTGCCGGATCGCGATGGCGCATCACTGCTGCGACAATGGCGACGTGACGGCATTGCGGTGCCGGTACTGATCCTCACGGCGCGCGATGCGCTGGAGGATCGCGTTGATGGTCTGGATGCCGGCGCTGACGATTATCTGGTGAAGCCGTTTGCGTTGGTTGAGCTGCAGGCACGCGTGCGGGCGCTGATCCGCCGTTATCAGGGCCACAGCGACAACCTGCTGCAACAGGGCGATCTGACGCTCAATCTCAGTTCACAACAGGTTTTGCTTGAAGATCAGCCGCTGGAGATCACGCCCAAAGAGTTCGCACTGCTCACCCGCTTACTGATGCGCGTAGGGCAAAACGTACACCGCGAAACGCTGCAACAGGATCTCTACAGCTGGAATGACGATCCCGGCTCCAACACTCTCGAAGTTCACATCCACAATTTGCGTCGCAAGCTCGGAAAAGATCGCATCAAAACCGTGCGCGGCGTCGGTTACCGTCTGGAAATCCGCGAATGAACAGCATGCGTCAGCGGTTATTGATTATGCTGGCGCTGATTCTCCTCACCTGTCAGGTGATGAGCGCCATCTGGCTGTGGCATGAAAGCCGCGAGCAGATCAGTTTTTTAGTCAACGAAACGCTCTCTGCGCAGGCGCGTAACGATCGGGTAGAAAACGAGATCCGTGAAGCCATTGCCTCGTTGCTGCTGCCTTCCTTAGTCATGGTCGCCCTTACCTTGCTGCTGTCGTTTTGGGCGATTAACTGGATTATTCGTCCGCTGAAATCGCTGCAGGACAGCCTTGCGCATCGTTCAGCGGATAATCTGACACCGTTGCCGATCTACTCCGAAATGGATGAGATCGTGGCGGTAACCACCTCGATCAACCAACTCTTTTCACGCCTCGATCACACGTTGCAGCAGGAACGCCTGTTCACTGCCGATGCGGCGCACGAGCTGCGCACGCCGCTGGCCGGATTACGCCTGCATCTCGAGCTGCTCCACCAGCAGAACGTGCCGCAGAGCGAGATGCTAATTGAACGTATCGATCAGTTGATGCACACCGTGGAACAGCTGTTGATGTTATCGCGCGCCGGGCAAGCGCTGGCGGGCGGTCACTATCAGCAGTTGCAGTGGCAACAGGACATCATGCAGCCGCTGGAGCCAGAAATGACCGAGCTGTATCAACAGCGTCAGCAAATCCTGCACTGGCCGCAGAACGACGATGTGCCGCAGCAAGGTGAAGCGGTGCTGCTGCGCCTGATGCTGCGCAATCTGCTGGAAAACGCCTCGCGCTACAGCCCGGAAGGCAGCGAAGTCGCGGTGAAGATGCAGCAGGACCAGCAGCAGGTGATCATTGAAGTGTGGGATCAAGGCCCGGGTATTGAAGCCGCCGCCGCGGAAGAGCTGACGCAGGCGTTTCGTCGTCGCGACCAGCGTTATGGCGGCAGCGGTTTAGGTTTGAATATCGTGCTGCGCATTGTGCAGATGCATCGCGGCAGGCTGGAGCTGGTGAACCGTGAAGATCGCAGCGGGCTGATTGCCCGCTGCTATTTACCGCATCAACTGATTGGCTAAGCGCCGTTAGAAGTGGGTATTCAGGCTCATAAAGTAAGTACGACCAGATTCGTTGTAGGTATTCGCACCCGCTCCATACAGATAAGAGTTGGTGTTGGCGTTACCGGTGGTTTGCGCATTACCTTCGCGATAGTGACGTTTATCGAACAGGTTATCGATGCCCACCGTGACGCTGGCGTACTTGTTGATATCGTAGGTACCGCTCATACCGATAATTGAGTAAGGACTCACTTTATCCGTTGCGCTGCCGGTCGAAAGATTCCCTTTGTAATCATACTTCTTCGGCGTCTGCGTGCCGTACCAGGTCAGCGTGGTTTGCAGCGACAGATCCTGCGTCGCCTGCCAGCTCAGCGTCGAATTCAGCGTGTATTCCGGAATCACCGATAAACGATCGCCGGTCTCTTTGTTCTTACTCTGCAGCATATAGGTGAAGTTGTTATTCCACATCACGCTGTCGGAGAACGGCACGTTGACGGTGCCTTCCAGCCCTTCCACCACCGCTTTCGGTACGTTTTCCCACTTATAAATATCCGTGGTGCCATTGGATGCTTTGCTCACAGGCGAGTAACCGGCTTCGATCTTGTTGCGATAATCGTTGCGGAACCAGGTTAAACCGGCCTGATAACCTTCGTGTTTCCACTCCAGACCAATCTCTTTGTTGATGCTGTTTTCCGCTTTCAGGTCGCTGTTACCCTGCAGATAACAGGCGCCGGTGCTGGCCGCACAACCCTGACCGTTGCTGTACAACAAGTAGTTCGGGTTGGTCTGATACAGGCTCGGCGCTTTATAGGCGCGACCAATCCCCATCTTCAGCGTGAAGTCATCGCCCAAACCTTGTGACAGGTTGAGCGACGGGCTCCAGTTATTGCCAACAATCGAGTGATGATCGAAACGCAGACTTGGCGTCAGCATGGTGCTATCGGTCAGCTCCATGTTGTCTTCCGCAAACAGTGAGAAAATCTCTGCCTGGGAATACGGGCTGCGACCGGTGTTATCGATGCCCGGCACCGCACCGTAGCTCGCCGCCTGCGTGTTGGAAGAGCCATCCTTCATGCGCTGCTGGTTCCATTCGGTACCCAGCGTCGCCGTTTGGTTAAACAGCAGCTCAAACGGAATGCTGACTTCGCTATGCAGCAGCACGTCATCCAGCTGAATGGTGTTGAAACCGCTGTTAGAGAAGATGCCTTCGGTGCCGCCGGCCAAACCTTCATTGATGCGCGAGTTGCGGGTTTTCTCATAGCGCGCGTAGGTATTGGTGCTGACGCCGTTATCCCATGCGCCGGTCCATTTTAATGAGACGTTCTGGCGATACAGGCGGTTGGTTTCATCACCGTACAGACTTTTCACCAGCGCGCTGGTGTTGGTGTTCTGCGTATCACCCGCATACAGGTTGCCCTGACGGCTGTAACCGGCCTGCAGCTCCAGCGTCTGCATCGGTGCAAACGCCCAGCTCAGCAAAGCATTAATATCTTTATTAACCGAACCTTCACGACCGGCCGGATAGCTGCCCGCATAGCTGCCAGTGCGCGCCGCCGCATGCCCTTCGTTGATGTCATAGGCATCGGCCTGGGTTTTGGCTAAACCACCGTACAAACGGAAGTTGAAATCATCGCCCAGCGGCCCTTCCAGACTGAAGTTAGTGCGCTTAGTGGCGCCTTCCGCTTTATGTTCCGGCACGTTGTAATAGGTGTTCCAGGAACCGTGCCACTGCTGATCGGTCTGTTTTTTGGTGATGATATTCACCACACCGCCCGCCGCGCCGTTACCGTAACGCACCGCCGCCGGTCCGCGAATCACGTCGATGTGATCGATCATCTCCGGCGGCACCCAGTTGGTGTCGCCACGCGTATCACGCTCGCCACGCCAGCCAAGGCGCACCGAGTTGCGGCTGGTGATCGGCATGCCGTCCACCATGATCAAGGTGTTTTCCGGGCCCATACCACGAATATCGATCTGGCGATTGTTACCGCGCTGGCCGCTGGTGGAGTTGCCTGTCAGGTTAACGCCTGGCATGGTACGGATAATTTCAGACACATCACGCGCGGGCGGATGTTTTTTGATTTCGTCGGCGGTAATGGTTGAGACGCCCGGCGCTTGCAGGTTCTGCTGCTGCGCGGTAACCATCAAGGTGCCGCCGTCCATTGATTGTGCGTCAGTGCTGCTGGTTGAGGTTTTGCTGGAGGAAGTCTCTGCTGCCCAGGCGCTGCTGGAAAGCAGTGAGGCGCTGAGCCCCAGTTCAATCAGAATGGCTAATGATAACCGTGAGTAATTTTTCATTTTATACGTTCCTGGATGGCCAGCAAAAAGCCGTTGGATGCTTAACTGGCGAGCCGGTGAGAAGATCCCTGTCCATATCGCGCCCAGTTCCAAACCCTTCAAACCATCCGTAGCGCAACCTTACCGAACGGTAAGCATCAGGCGGAACAGGCGTGCTCATTTTTGAGCGCAGTCACCCTATTGCAAATGCAAATTATTATCAATAGTATTATTCATCAAGCTTATGTAAATCTCCGCGTAAACACCGACTGGCAGCCCTATGACCTGGCGAAATGATGTAACCGGTAGTGCAGCCTGGTGGCAGGCGCAACAATCCCAAGGCATTCCCCGCATTGAGTTAGCAGACGATGGCCAATGTCAGGTCACCTTCTTCTGGCGTGACCCGCAAGGCGATGAAACGCAATCGTCGACCCAGCGCGTGTGGATCAACATCACCGGCGTGACCGATCACCACCAGCGCCGCCCGCCGCAATCATTGATGCGCGTGGCCGGCACCAACGTCTGGTATTGGCAGACCTCGCTGCCCGCCAACTGGCGCGGCAGTTACTGTTTGATGCCTGATGATCAAGCCACGGACTTCACCGGCATTGCCGAGATGTCCACGCTGCGCAACTGGTGGCGCGACAAATTCCCAACGGCGCAGGCCGATCCGCTCAATAGCTTACGTGGCTGGTCCGGTGGTCGCGGCATGGGCGTCTCGCCGCTGCATCTGCCCCACGCGCCCGATCAACAGCTGTGGCAAGCGGTGGATAACGGCACAGCGCCAACCATTACACTGCAACAGCAGCAATGGGATAGCGCGCTATTAGGCAACAGCCGCAAGGTGTGGATTTACACCACTGGCGAGGCCAATCCCGCGCAGCGTCCGCTGGCCATCATGCTTGATGGGCAATTCTGGGCGCACAGCATGCCGATTGCCGGACCGCTGCAGCAGCTCACCGATGACGGTTCTTTGCCGCCGGCGGTGTATCTGTTTATCGACATCATTGACCGCGAACACCGCAGCCGCGAGCTGCCGTGTAACGCGCAGTTTTGGCAAGCCATTCAGCAAGAACTGTTACCGCAAATTGCACAATCAACGCCTTATCGCCAGCAGGCGGACAGCACCATCGTCGCCGGACAAAGCTTTGGCGGCCTGGCGTCGGTGTTTGCCACGCTGCACTGGCCGGAAACCTTTGGCAACGCGCTCAGCTTGTCCGGCTCCTTCTGGTGGCCGGAACGCGGCAATCCGCACGGCTGGCTGCTGCAGGCGCTGGATAGCGGTCTCGCGCCGCGCCAACCGCTGCGTTTCTGGCTCGAAGCGGGCAAACGCGAAGGCTTGATTCTGCAAGCTAATCAACAACTTCAACAGCAGCTTAGCGCTGCCGGCTATCAGGTAAATTACCTGCCGGTGGAAGGCGGCCATGACGCGCTCTGTTGGCGCGGCGGCCTGCTGAGTGGCCTGCAAGCGCTGTGGAGCAAACCGGAGCATCCATGTCCGAATCCCTGATGAATAAGCCTATGACCGACCAACAAACCTTGCCGTTAGTCGCGGCACAGCCCGGCATCTGGATTGCCGATCAGCTATCACCGCACCACAACGCTTACGCGGTGGCGCACTTTGTCGAACTGCGCGGTGAGATTGATAGCGCCCTGTTGGCGCAGGCGATTGTTGCGGGCATGCAGGAAGCCGACACGCTGAACATGGCATTTGGTGAGGTGGAAGGCGAAGCGTTGCAGTGGCCGCAGCCACACGCCTTTAGCCTGCCGCAGATTGTCGATTTGCGCGCTGAGGCCGATGCGCCTGCCAAAGCGCGCGCGCTGATGCGTGACGATATGAATGGCGATCTGCGCGTATTGAGTGGCGCAAAGCTGTGGCATCACCGCCTGTTCCGTCTCGACGATCAGCACTGGTTTTGGTATCAGCGCTATCACCATTTGGTGGTGGATGGCTTCAGCTTTACCGCGCTGACGCGCCGCATCGCCAACCTCTACAGCGCGGCTGTACGCCAGCAAGCCGCTGAACCGACGCCATTTATTCCGTTTAGCGAAGTGGTTGAAGAGTATCAGCGCTACCGCGAATCCTCCTCTTTTGCGCGTGACAGCCAGTTCTGGCGCGAAAAAGGTGCGGCGCTGCCCTCACCGGCTTCGCTCTCGCCGCTGCCGCTCGCCGGTCAACACGCCAGCACCGATCTGCTGCGCCACAGCGTGACGCTGGATCGCAGCACCTTCCAGACGCTGGTGCAGCAGCATCCGCACGCCAGCGCGGCCGATCTCGCCTTTGCGCTGGTGGCGCTGTGGCTGGCGCGTCTCAGCGGGCAAAACGACTTTGCCGCAGGCTTCATCTTTATGCGCCGTATCGGCTCGGCCGCCTTGTGTGCCACCGGTCCGGTGATCAACGTATTGCCGATGGCGGTCCATTACGACCCGACGCAGCCGATCAGCGCGCTCGCCGCGCAGCTGGCGGGCGAAGTGAAAAAGATGCGTCGTCATCAGCGCTATGACGCCGAACAGGTGCAGCGCGATCTCGGCCGCCTCGGCGATGGCGATCCGCTGTACGGTCCGGTAATCAACCTGAAGATGTTTGATTACCAGCTCGATTTCGCTGGCGTGGAAGGCATCACCCATCAACTGGCGTCCGGGCCGGTGCGCGATCTGGAGATCGCCATCTATATCAGCGAGCACGGTGAACTGACGCTGGAGCTATTGGCGAATGCCGAACGCTACAGCGAACAAACCTTGCAGCGTCATGCCAGCCGCTTTGCCCTGCTGCTCGATCAGCTGGCGCAACAGCCGCAGCGACCATGCGGCGAACTCGATCTTCTCACTGCCGAAGAGCATGCGCAGATTGCCGGGATCAACCAAACCGCCTATCCGCTGCCGGCAGAAACGCTGGCGTCACTGTTAGCGCAGCAGGCGGCACGCACGCCCGATGCACCGGCGCTGGCCGATGCGCAGCATCAGCTCAGCTACCGCGCGATGCAGCAGCAGGTATTTGCGCTGGCCGCCGATCTCAGCGCCGCCGGGGTGCAGCGTGGCGATATTGTCGCCGTGGCGCTGCCGCGTTCGGTGCAGCTTTCACTGGCGCTACAGGCGATTGTTTCGCTCGGCGCTGCGTATTTGCCGCTCGATATTGGTTATCCGGATGACCGCTTACAGCTGATGCTGGAAGACGCCGCGCCAAAAACGCTGATCACCTGCGCGGCGCTCAGCGCGCGCTTCAGCGCCATCGCGCCGGTCAATCAGCTGCATTTTGATGTGCTGTATCACAATGCCCATGCGCCGCAGCCGGCCAGCGCGCCGACGCCGCAGGATGGCGCCTACATCATTTACACCTCAGGTTCGACCGGTCGCCCTAAAGGCGTGCTGGTGGGGCATGAAGCCATCGTCAATCGCCTGTTGTGGATGCAGGATCGCTATCCGCTGCAAGCCGATGACGTGGTGCTGCAAAAAACGCCGAGCAGCTTCGACGTTTCGGTGTGGGAATTCTTCTGGCCGCTGCTGGTCGGTGCGCAGTTGGTGATGGCACCGCCAGAAGCCCATCGCGACCCGGAAGCGCTGCAGCAGCTGTTTGCCCGCTACCAAGTCACCACCACGCATTTCGTCCCCTCAATGCTGGCGGCCTTTGTCGCGGCGCTGGACGATCAAGCGGCGATTGCCCGCTGCGCCAGCCTGCGTAACGTGTTCTGCAGCGGTGAAGCGCTGCCGACGGATTTATCGCGCGAGTGGGAAAAACTGACGCGCGTGCCGCTGCACAATCTGTATGGCCCAACCGAAGCGGCGGTGGATGTCAGCTGGTATCCGGCGTTTGGTGCTGCCCTGGCCGCCGTCGAAGGTGCCAGCGTGCCGATTGGTTTCCCGGTGTGGAATACCGGCCTGCGCATCCTTGATGCCCGCATGCAGCCGGTGCCGCCGGGCGTGGCGGGCGATCTCTACTTAACCGGCGTGCAGCTGGCGCATGGCTATCTCGGCCGTCCCGATCTTACCGCCAGCCGCTTTATCGCCGATCCTTTCATGCCCGGCGAGCGCATGTATCTTACCGGCGACGTGGCGCGCTGGCTGGATAACGGCGCAGTGGAATATCTCGGTCGCAGCGACGATCAGCTAAAGATTCGCGGCCAGCGTATCGAACTGAATGAGATCGATCATGTGCTCAGCGCGCAGCCCGGCATTGAGCAGGCGGTCACACACGCGGTGGTGCTTGGCGACAAGGCAGCGCATGGTGATGCGCGTCAGCTGGTTGGCTACGTGATTGCCGGGCAGCCGGTTGATCGCGACGCGCTGCGTCAGGCGCTGGCGCAACGCTTGCCCGCGCATATGGTGCCGGTAGCCATTGTGCAGCTCGACGCCTTCCCGCTCAGCAGCAATGGCAAGCTGGATCGCAAAGCGCTGCCGTTGCCCGCATCCGCCAGTGCCCACGCGGGACGGGCACCGCACGCTGGGCTGGAAACCACGCTGGCAAACGCTTTCTGTCAGCTGCTGGCGCGCGAGGAAATCAGCGCGCAGGATGACTTTTTCGCCCTCGGCGGCCATTCGCTGCTGGCGATGCGCTTGGCGGCGCAGCTGCGCCGTGAGCTGCAACAGCCGGTGTCGGTGGGACAAATCATGGTGGCCTCCACGGTGGAGAAGCTGGCAACGCTGCTCAGTGATACGCAGTCACATCAGCAAGCTGGTTTCGAAGCGGTGCTGCCGCTGCGTCAGGGCAACGGACCAACGCTGTTCTGCTTCCATCCGGCGTCAGGGTTTGCCTGGCAATTCAGCATCCTGCAGCGTTATCTCGATGCGCGCTGGTCGCTGGTCGGCATTCAGTCGCCGGATATCAGTAGCCCGCTGAACCAAAGCGCGCATCTGGATGACGTGTGCGACGCCCATCTGCAAACCCTGCGCGACGTGCAGCCGCACGGACCTTACTATTTCCTCGGCTATTCGCTTGGCGGAACCCTGGCGCAAGGCATCGCGGCACGGCTGGAAGCAGCCGGTGAAGAGGTGGCGTTCCTCGGCCTGCTGGATACCTGGCCACCAGAAACGCAAAACTGGGATGAGAAACGCGGCGAGAACGTGCTGGATCCGGCGGTGCTGGAAGAGGTGAACCGCGAGCGCGAGCAGTTTATCGCCGCGCAGCGCCATCAGGCCGGTGAAGAGATGCGCGCGATGTTCGATACCATCGAGGCCAACTACGCCAGTTCGGTGCGCCTGCTGGCGACCGCACGCAGCGCGCGTTTCAACGGTCGCGCCACGCTGTTCCTCGCCGAACAGACGCAGCAGCCAGGACAAGATGCGCGCCGCGCCTGGGCACCCTATGTTGGTGAACTGGAAGTGTGGCCGATGGATTGCGCCCACGTGGAGATCATTTCACCGCAGATGTTTGAGCAGATTGGGCCGTTGTTGCAGCGGTTATTGGGTTAATTTGTAAGAAGGTCGCCATGAATGGCGACCTTACGCAGGGCCGGTACGATGTTGTAGGGTCGCCATTCATGGCGACCTCCTCAATTATCCGCCGCGCCCCAGCGGCACAATCATCGGCGTATGCGCCACCGGATCGTCCACAATCACGCAGCGCAAGCCATACACCTGCTCGATCAACGCGGGCGTCACGATCTCCGACGGCTTCCCTTCGGCGACAATCCTGCCGTCACGCATCGCAATCAAATGCGTGGCATAGCGACAAGCGTGATTAAGATCGTGCAGCACCACCACCAGCGTTCGCCCATGCTGTTGATTCAGCTCCTGCATCAATTCCAGCAGCTCAATTTGATGGGTGATATCCAGCCAGGTGGTCGGTTCGTCCAGCAGCAGCAGCGGCGTTTCCTGCGCCAGCACCATGGCAATCCACACGCGCTGACGCTGACCGCCCGATAACGTATCCACCGACTGCTGGGCCAAATCGGCCACGCCGGTGGCGCGCATCGCGTTCTGCACCGCCGCTTCATCTTCCGCACGCCAGCGACCAAACAGCGCCTGATGCGGATAACGTCCGCGCGCCACCAGCTCGGTGACGCTGATGCCCGCCGGCGCGTTGGAACTTTGCGGCAGCAAACCCAAACGCCTCGCCACTTCTTTGGTGGGATAGCTGGCAATGGCCGCGCCATCCAGCAACACCTCACCTTTTAACGGCGTATGCAGGCGACTCAACGTGCGCAGCAGCGTCGATTTTCCGCAGGCGTTAGGGCCGATAATCACCGTCAGCTCACCTTGCGGAATCGTCACTGACAGATTCTCTGCCACCACCTTTTTGTCATAGCCCAGCGTTAGGCTATCGCCGCGCAGACGTGAAGGGATATCGGTCATTGGCGTCGCGCCTCCCGCACCAGTAAAGCAATCAGATAAAGTCCACCGAGAATGACGGTTATCACGCCAACCGGTAATTGATATGGCAGGAACAGATGCTGTGCGGCGAAGTCTGCAGCAATCAATAACAGCGCACCGCACAGCGCCGCCAGCGGCAAGGCACCTTTAACGCCGCCGCCAAGACGACGGGCAATCTGCGGCGCCAGCAGCGCGACAAACGAAATCGGCCCGACCAGCGCAGTTGACGCCGCCGTGAGCACCACGCCAATCAGCATCAGCCACATGCGGCTGCGCTCCACCGGCACGCCAAGCGCGCAGGCGGTATCGTCGCCCATCTCTAGCAAACGCATCCGCCGCGCCAGCAGCGCCATCAACAGTAACGCCAGCAGCAGTACCGCAATCACCGGCGGCGTTTTTGCCCAGGTAATGCCGTTGAGCGATCCGGCGCTCCACAAGCCTGCACTCAGCGCCGACTCCAGCGAGGCGCTGATAATCAGCCAGGAATTCAACGCCATCAGCAGCGCGCGCACGCTGATGCCGACGATAATCAGCCGGAAGGTCTCTACGCCGTTGCGCCAGGCAAACAGATAGACCAGCGCCGCCGTGGCGATGCCGCCAATCAACGCTGCGCCGGTCATCGCCGTGACGCTTTGATTAAATAGCACCAGCGCCACCAGCACGCCGCTGTAAGCGCCGGTGTTGAAACCGAGAATGTCCGGGCTGCCAAGCGGATTACGCAGCAGCGACTGGAAAATCGCGCCGCTGATGCCTAACGCCGCACCAATCAGCAGCGCCATTAGCACGCGCGGCAAGCGCCATTCCAGCACGATCAGTTTGACGTTGCTGGCGCCCTGCCCGAGCAGAATTTGCCAGATTTGATCACTGCTGATCTGCAATGCACCGCGCGTCATCGCCAGATAAGCCAGCAGAGCGCAGGCGCACAGCAGCCACAGCGTATGTAACCCGACACGACGCGTCATAGTGCACCCCGGCCCAATTTACGGCGCACCAGCACAATCAGCATGGGCGCACCGAGCATCGCCGTGACGATGGAAACCCGCAGCTCACCCGCCACCAGCAGGCGGCCAAGGATATCGGCGGCGAGCAGCAAAATCGGCGTGATCAGCGCCGTCGCAGGCAGCATCCAGCGGTGATCGCTGCCCACCAGCCAGCGGGCAAAGTGCGGCGTCATCAAACCGACAAACGCAATCGGGCCCACCGCCGCCGTGGCTGCGCCGCACAGCAGCGCAATCGCCAGCAGGCCCAGCAGTTGGGTGCGCGCCACCCGCGTACCGAGCGCGGTCGCCATGTCGCCACCCATACTCAAACTGTTCAGCGCCTGCGATAGCGCAATGGCCACCACGCTGCCGATCAGCACCGCCGGGAACAGCGTGCGCAGCGTGGTGAAATTGCGAATATCCAGCGAGCCGCTGTGCCAGAAGCGCAGATGATCGTAGATGTCGGGATTGAGCAGCGACAGGCCAGAGGTTAATCCTTCCAGCACCGCGCCCAGCGCCACGCCGGCCAGCGTCAGACGCACCGGATTGACACGCCCGCCGCCAATCGCGCCGGTCATCGCCACCAGCACGGACGCCAGCAGCGCGCCGCCAAAGGCGAAGCCGAGCCAATCCACCGGCGAGTCAGCACCGAACAGCGCAATGCCAATTACCACCGCGAAACCTGCTCCGGCGTTGACGCCAAGAATGCCGGGATCGGCCAGCGGATTGCGCGTCAGGCTCTGCATCAACGCACCAGCGAGGCCGAGCGCCACGCCCGCCAGCAAACCGGCCAGCGTACGCGGCAGACGCGCGTCACGCACGATGACGCACTCCGCGCTGTGACAGGAGGTGGTAAGCGAATGATAAACATCGGGAAGCGGTATTGATTTTGCCCCCAGCATTAAGCTGAGTGCAATGAGGAGCAAGAGCAGAATCCCTGAGCCTGCTAATGCACGAATCTGGCGCATAGCGTTCTAAACCTTCACTGTTCAACGTCGTCGCATGCGCGATGTAACTTGATAATGGTTATCGTTATTACTCGCGTTTAGCTATGTTACCATGACTCGCCTCGCGGACGATGAGGAAAATTGGTGCAATAAGGCGAACACATGAACAAATCTTCCCACTTTATCGATCTCTCGCTGCTGAAAACTCACCCGGCTTTTCGCGCGGTGTTTATCGCGCGTTTTATCTCGATTGTCGCGCTCGGCATGCTCGCTGTGGCGGTGCCGGTGCAGATTCAGCACATGACCCATTCACCGCTGCTGGTGGGCTTGGCGGTGACGCTGGCCGCTGCCGGCATGTTTATCGGCCTGCTCACCGGCGGCGTTTTGGCGGATCGCCATGAACGCAAAAAGCTGATTTTGTTTGCCCGATCCACCTGCGGCTTAGGTTTTATCGCGCTGGCCATTAACGCCGCGCTGCCAGAACCCTCTCTGATCGCGGTTTATCTGCTGGGTTTCTGGGATGGTTTTTTCGGCGCGATTGGCGTCACCGCGCTGCTGGCGGCGACGCCCGCGCTGGTCGGTAGGGAAAACATTATGCAGGCGGGCGCTATCACCATGTTGACGGTGCGCTTCGGCTCCATTTTATCGCCCGCGATTGCTGGTCTGGTGATTGCTCACGGCGGCGTGACGTGGAACTACGCACTCGCTGCCTTTGGCACCTTACTTACCGTGTTAACGCTGCTGAAATTGCCCACTTTGCCGCCGCCGCCACAACCGCGTGAACATCCGCTGAAATCCCTCGCCGCTGGCGTGCAGTTTCTTTTCGCCAGCCCGATTGTCGGCATGGTGGCGCTGATTGGCGCATTAGTCACGCTGGCCAGCGCGGTGCGCGTGCTCTATCCGTCGCTCGCGCCGCATTGGTCAGTGAGCGCTGACCAGCTTGGCCTGATGTATGCCGCCGTGCCGCTCGGCGCAGCTATCGGCGCGTTCACCAGCGGTAAACTGAAACACGCCGCGCGTCCCGGACAGCTGGTGCTCGGCAGTGCGATTGCAGCGTTTGTCGCGTTGGGTTTGTTTAGCCTGATGCCGAACCTGCCGCTGGCGTTAGGCTGTTTAGTCGCTTTCGGTTACTTCAGCGCCATCAACAGCCTGGTGCAGTACGCGATGATTCAGGCATTAACGCCAGATCATCTGTTAGGCCGCATCAACGGCTTGTGGACCGCGCAGAACGTGACCGGCGATGCGATTGGTGCGGCGGTGATTGGTGCGATGGGTTCATGGTTGCTGCCACCGCAGGCCGCCGCGGTATTTGGCTTTACGGCGGCGCTGCTCGGCATCGTGATGTGGTGGGTTATGGGCCGTTTACGTCGTTACCATCCGCCAGCACCGGAGCTGACGGAACAGGCATCATGATTTAACGAACAGCTTCTCCAGGCGCGCCAGCAGATTGCTGGCGCTGTAGTAATCAAGACGGAAGGAATCGACGCCCAGCTCGTAAACCTGCTTGCCCTGCACCGCCGCGTTTTGTGCAAGGAACGGATTGTTCAACACCGATTGCGTGGTTTTATCGTCAGCGGCGAACAGCAGGAAGGTTTTACCGGTCAGGCCGCTGGCAACGTTTTCGCCCGACAGCTGAATGATGTCTTTGCGCTGTCCCATGCTGTGTCCCTGCTCAACCGTCGCCGGTGGCGTTGCCAGGGTGAAGCCAAGTTGTTCCAGCAGCTTGCCCTGCGCCGAAGCCGCGGTCCACACATTGACTGCGCGTCCGCCGCCGTTCCACACCATGGCGGAGACTGGCTGCGGTGGCAGCGTGATGGCTTTTTTCAGCGCCGCTTCACGATCGTCGAAAGCTTTAATACGTTGCGCCGCCTGCGCTTCATGCCCGGTCGCCTGGCCTAACTGCGTGACGACATCCTGCCAGCTTTTGTCGTCGTAATTGACCACCAGCGTCGGTGCAATAGCCGAAAACTGTTCGGCGAGCTTGATGGCAGAATCGTTGCCGGTGGCGCTGACGATAATCAGGTCCGGCGCTTGCGCGGCAACCGCTTCGGCATTCGGTTCACCGATGTACAGGCGTTGAAGATGTTGCTTTTTAGCAACGTCGCTCCACTGGCGGAAGAAACCCTGATCGTCGGCCAGGCGACTGTTCGGCGCAGTCGCGCCGGAAGCAATCACCGGCGCATCAATGGCCAGCAGCGATCCGGTCAGCGTGACGCTGGTCGAGACAATGCGCTGCGGCGCGTGATTGAGCGTGATCGATCCGTTGGCACCCTGAACGGTACGCGGCCAACCCTGTTCGGCATGAGCGACGCTAGTGAAAATCTGGAAAACACCTATAAGGGCTGCAATGCCCCAAAAACCGCATTTATTCATAAGTTTTGGTCCACTTTTTAGCATATTGCCCTGCTGAGCGTCAGCGCCTGATTACGGCTAAACGCAGCTGAAATCCCGCGAATGGATTGACACTTTTGCCCAATCGACGTAGGTTACAGGCCCATAATAAAAATGATAATCATTCTTAATAATCTTATCATTTATAGGTGAAAATTATGGTGGAATCTTCCACGTTTGAAAATGCCTGGCTGAAGGATTATTCCGCGCTAAGCCGTGGTTTCCTCTTTACCTCGCCGTGGCGTAGTTTGGCAACGCAAGGATGCTATACCACCGTTACCGCGCCGGTAGATGACGCCGCGTCGCTGGACGGTGATTTCCAACAACAGTTACGTCAGCATTTTGCCGCGGCGAAAAAACAGGGCATCGACAATCCGATTCTGGTCGGGGCGATCCCGTTTGACGTTAGCCAGCCCGCCGCGCTGTTTATTCCTGAATCCTATCAGACGTTTAATCGCGCTGACCTGCAAAACGCGTTGCCGGAAAACGTCAGCGATCTGCCGCAGGTGCGACGTCGCACCGCAGTGCCGGATCACGATGTGTTTACCACGATGGTGGCAGATGCGGTGGCGGCCACGCAGCGCGGCGATCTGGATAAAGTGGTGCTGTCGCGTCTGATGGATATCGTTACCGAACAGCCGGTTGATACCGCAGCGCTGATGCAGCGCGTGATTGCGCAGAACCCCAATAGCTACCATTTCCATCTGCCGCTGCCGCAAGGCGGTGCGCTGATTGGTGCCAGTCCGGAGCTGATGCTGCGCAAACAGGGGCGCGATTTTAGCTCTTGTCCGCTGGCGGGCTCAGCGCGCCGCAATCACGACGATGCCCAGCAGGATCGTGCCGCTGGCGATACGCTTATGGATTCCGGCAAAGATCGTCATGAGCACAAACTGGTGACCGACGCGATGCGCGACACCTTGCAGCCGCGCAGCCGTTTGCTGTCGGTGCCGACCATTCCGTCGCTGATTACCACCGCCACGCTGTGGCATCTCGCCACGCAAATCGACGGCGAAGTGCAGGATGAGCGCGAAAATGCGCTGTCGCTGGCCTGCCTGCTGCACCCGACGCCTGCGTTGAGCGGTTTCCCCCATCAGCGCGCGCAGCAGCTTATTCAGCAGCTGGAACCTTTTGATCGCCAACTATTTGGCGGCATCGTCGGCTGGTGCGATAGCCAGGGCAATGGCGAATGGGTGGTCACCATCCGCTGCGGCACCGTGCATGGCACGCGGGTGCGCCTGTTTGCCGGTGCGGGCATCGTGGCCGACTCACAACCCGAATCAGAATGGCGTGAAACCGGCGTGAAGCTGGACACCATGTTGCGCGCCTTTGGACTGCAATAAAGGAAAGAACATGAGCATTCCCTATACTCGCTGGCCGGACGACCTGGCTGCGCGCTATCGCGAAAAAGGTTACTGGCTGGATGTGCCGATGACCGACATTCTGGCGCGTCATCAGCATAATGATGCCATCGCGGTGATTGATGGCGATCGCCAGATCAGCTATCGCGAAATGGACGTGCTGAGCAGCAACCTGGCCGCCGCGCTGCAGCGTCGTGGCCTGCAAAATGGCGATACTGCGCTGGTGCAGCTTGGCAACGTGGCCGATTTTTATGTCACGGTATTTGCGCTGTTTAAGCTCGGCGTAGCGTCAGTATTTGCGCTGTTCAGCCATCAGCGCACCGAACTAAGCGCCTATGCAGCGCAGATCGAACCTAAACTGCTGATTGCCGATCGCACTCACGCGCTGTTTGCTGATGATAGCTTTATCAACGCGCTGTGCGCCGCGCAGCCTTCGCTGCAGCAGGTGATTCTGCGTAATGACACCCAGCCGGAAAACACGCTGGAAGCGCTGATGGCGGAAGTCGCGGGTGATTACGTCGCCACACCAACCGCCGCTGATGAAGTGGCGTTTTTCCAGCTCTCCGGTGGCAGCACCGGCACGCCGAAGCTGATTCCGCGCACCCATAACGATTATTACTACAGCATTCGCGCCAGCGACGAGATCTGCGCAGTGACCGCCGATACGCGCTATCTTATCGCCCTGCCCGCGCCGCATAACTTTGCCATGAGCTCCCCGGGTTCGCTCGGCGTGTTTTATGCCGGTGGTCAGGTGATTCTGGCTGCCGATCCCAGCGCCACGCTCTGCTTCCCGCTGATTGAGAAGCATCAGGTCACCGATACCGGTTTGGTGCCGCCGGCGGTGAGTTTGTGGCTACAGGCGATTCAGGAATGGGGCAGCAATAAACAGCTGGCTTCGCTGCAGCGCATTCAGGTGGGCGGCGCCAAGCTGGGCGAAACCCTCGCGGCACGTATTCAGCGTGAAATTGACTGTCAGCTGCAGCAGGTTTTCGGCATGGCCGAAGGTCTGGTGAACTACACGCGCTTTGGCGACGATGAGAACATCATTCTCACCACGCAAGGCCGCCCGATCTCTGAAGATGACGAAGTGTGGGTCGCTGACGAGCACGGCAACGCGCTGCCAACCGGCACCATCGGTCGCCTGATGACGCGCGGCCCCTACACCTTCCGTGGCTATTACAAGAGCCCGGAACATAACGCCGCCAGCTTCGACGCCAACGGGTTTTACTGTTCGGGCGATCTGATTGAGATCGACGCGCAGGGCTACATCACCGTGCAAGGGCGCGAAAAGGATCAGATCAATCGCGGTGGCGAGAAGATCGCCGCGGAAGAGATCGAAAACTTGCTGCAACGCCATCCGGATGTGATCCACGCCGCGCTGGTGTCGATGAACGACGAATTGATGGGTGAAAAGAGCTGCGCCTTTATCGTTGCCAGCCAACCGATCAAAGCGGTGGCGTTGCGTCGTCACCTGCGAGAACTGGGCGTGGCCGAGTTCAAATTACCTGACCGTATTACCTGCGTCGATGCCCTGCCGCTGACGCCTGTCGGCAAGGTGGATAAAAAACGTTTACGCCAACAGCTTGCCGACCAACAAGCGCAAGCCTGACCTGTTCCGGAGATTGTAATGGCTATTCCAAAACTGAACGCTTACGCGCTGCCCGCAGCGACTGAACTGCCTACCAACAAAGTGAAGTGGGCGCTTGAGCCTCAGCGTGCCGCGCTGCTGATTCACGATATGCAGGCTTACTTCCTTAATTTCTGGGGCGAAAACAGCCCGCTGGTTAATCAGGTGGTGGAAAACATCGCTCGTCTGCGTGCTTACTGCAAAGCGCAGGGCATACCGGTGTTCTATACCGCTCAGCCGAACGAACAGAGCGATGCCGATCGCGCACTCCTCAACGACATGTGGGGACCGGGCCTGAATAAACATCCGGATCAGCAGAAGATCGTGGATGCGCTGGCGCCGGATCAGGACGATCAGGTACTGACCAAATGGCGATACAGCGCCTTCGTGCGCTCACCGCTGGAATCGATCCTGCAGGAGATGGGCCGCGATCAGTTGATCATCACCGGCGTGTACGCGCATATCGGTTGCCTGACCACCGCGACTGACGCCTTTATGCGTAATATCCAGCCGTTTATGGTGGCGGATGCGCTGGCCGACTTCACGCGCGAAGAGCACATGATGGCGCTGACTTACACCGCAGGTCGCAGCGGTAAAGTGGTGATGACCGCCGACCTGATGCCGCTGCCGTTGAGCAAAGACGATCTGCGTGCGCTCATTCTGCCGCTGCTGGAAGATGACGATGTGCCTGCAGATGACGAGAACCTAATCGATTACGGTCTGGATTCAGTTCGCGTGATGGCGCTGGCGGCGCGCTGGCGTCAGGTGCACAGCGACATCGATTTCGTCAGCCTGGCAAAAAATCCGACCATCGATGGCTGGTGGGCGCTGTTATCACGGGTGCCAGCAAAATGAGTGCGACTTTCGATTTCTGTGGAAAAATCGTCTGGGTAACCGGCGCAGGCAAAGGGATTGGTTATCACACCGCGCTGAGTTTCCATCAGGCGGGCGCGCAGGTTATCGGCTTCGATTTGCGTTTCGATCAGGCCGACTATCCCTTCGCCACGCAGGTGCTGGATGTGGCGAATGCTGCCGAGGTGAAGGCGGTTTGTCAGCGTTTGCTGGCAGATCAGCCACGTATCGATGTGCTGGTGAACGGTGCCGGCATCCTGCGTATTGGCAGCACCGATGAACTGTCGTTCGACGATTGGCAGGCGTGTCTGGCGGTGAATGCTGGGGGCGCGTTCAACATGTTCCAGCAAACCTTGCCGGTGTTTCGCCAGCAGCGTGCGGGCGCAATTGTGACCATCGCCTCCAATGCGGCACATGCGCCGCGCCTTGGCATGTCCGCTTATGGCGCTTCCAAAGCGGCGTTGCGCAGCTTGTGTCTGACCGTGGGTTTAGAGATGGCGCCTTACGGCGTGCGCTGCAATATCGTTTCTCCGGGTTCCACCGATACCGATATGCAACGCAGCCTGTGGCATACGCCAGAAGCCGAGCAGGAGATGATCAATGGTTTCCCGGATCAGTACAAGCTGGGGATCCCGCTGCGTAAGATTGCTAAACCGCAGGAGATCGTTGCTAACGTGATGTTCCTCGCGTCGGATCTTGCCAGCCATGTGGTACTGCAGGATATTGTGGTCGACGGTGGCGCAACGCTGGGATCCTAAGTTATGGCAATCTGGAAACGTTCGGTCGATGTTGAAACGTTGAATAAGATGGGTGAAAACTCGCTGGTGGCACACGTTGGCATTGTGTTTACCACCATCGGTGAAGATTATCTCGAAGCCACCATGCCGGTGGATGCCCGCACGCATCAGCCGTTTGGCCTGCTGCACGGCGGCGCTTCTGTGGTGCTGGCGGAGTCGATGGGATCGATTGCCGGTTATCTCAGCATCGAAGAAGGTAAAAGCGTGGTGGGGATTGAGGTGAGCGCCAGCCACCATCGTGCAGTAAGCAGCGGTGAAGTGCGCGGTATTTGCCGCCCGTTACACCTTGGTGCGCGTAATCAAAGCTGGCAGATTGAGATTCGTAACACCCGCGACCAACTGTGCTGCACCTCGAGATTGACGGTGGCGGTGCTGGGTTAAGACATAAAAAAAGCGGCCTTCGGGCCGCTTTTTTGTACGATTAACGCTGGTAAATGATTTCGACGCCTTCGTCGTCCTCTTCGTCCCAGTCGTCATCCCAATCGTCGTCTTCTTCCACTTCCTGCGCCGTTTCCATGGCTTCACGGTGATAATCATCCCACATGAAGGCCACTTTCTCTGGCTCTTTAGCTTCTTCTTCGGCTTCTTTTGGATTTTCGATGATAAAGCTCATCACATCCCAGCAAAGATCTTTCACGCCATCATGGCTAGCCGCAGAGATTAGGTAATATTTTTCTTCCCAGCCTAATGCTTCCACTACCGCTTTGGCACGGCTTTCCGCTTCTTCGCGGCTTAGCAGGTCACATTTGTTGAACACTAACCAGCGCGGCTTCTGGAACAGTTTATCGCTGTATTTTTCCAGTTCGCCGAGAATGATGCGGGCATTTTCTACCGGATCAGATTCATCGATAGGGGCAAGATCGATCAGGTGCAACAGCACGCGACAACGCTCAAGGTGCTTCAGGAAGCGAATACCCAAACCTGCGCCATCCGCTGCGCCTTCAATCAGGCCAGGAATGTCGGCGACAACAAAGCTTTTTTCGTTGTCCATACGCACCACGCCAAGGCTTGGTACCAGCGTAGTAAACGGATAATCCGCGACTTTGGGTTTCGCTGCGGATACCGAGCGAATAAAGGTCGATTTACCGGCATTCGGCAGACCCAACATACCAACGTCAGCCAGCAGCATCAGTTCCAGTTGCAGGTCACGCTTCTCGCCCGGTGTTCCCATAGTTTTTTGACGCGGGGAACGGTTAACTGAGGATTTAAAGCGCGTGTTACCAAGGCCATGCCAGCCGCCTTTCGCCACCATCAGCTTCTGCTCATGACGCGTCATGTCGCCCAGCGTTTCACCGGTACCCTGGTCAATGACGCGGGTACCAACGGGCACTTTAACGATGATGTCTTTACCACGTTTACCGGTGCAATCACGGCTTTGGCCATTCTGGCCACGTTCGGCACGGAAAGACTTTTCAAAGCGATAATCGATCAGGGTGTTGAGGTTTTCATCCGCCAACAGATATACGTCGCCGCCGTCACCGCCGTCGCCGCCATCCGGGCCGCCTCTTGGAATATATTTTTCACGGCGGAAGCTTACGCAACCGTTGCCGCCATCACCCGCGACCGCAAGGATCGTCGCTTCATCTACAAACTTCATTTTATTTCTCCGTCACGCTGTCGTTCACGGCAGCTTGCAGGCCGCAAACGGGTCCGCCAGGGTCTTCTGCGCTGACCGACGGCGGATAATACAAGATTGGCAAAGCCAAGAGTACATAAATTGTACAACAACTGTGCTAAAGCGTAACTGTTATCCAGCAACCTCAGTAGCAGAATGTAAAAAGCCCCGCAAAGCTGCGGGGCCTTTCATTCGTGTATTCAGACGTTAAACGTCTGCAGCACGACAACCTTACTCAGCAACGATGCTGATGTATTTACGGTTGTTCGGGCCTTTAATCTCGAATTTTACTTTGCCGTCTGCGGTTGCAAACAGGGTGTGGTCACGACCACAACCTACGTTGCTACCTGCGTGGAATTTGGTGCCACGCTGACGAACGATGATGCTACCTGCCAGAACAGATTCGCCACCGAAACGTTTTACACCCAGACGTTTTGCGTTGGAGTCGCGACCGTTACGGGTCGAGCCACCAGCCTTCTTATGTGCCATTTGTCAGATCTCCTCTTACGCGCCGATCACAGTGATTTTCACATCTGTGAACCACTGACGGTGACCAGCTTGCTTACGGTAGTGTTTACGACGACGAAACTTAACGATCTTAATTTTCTCGCCACGACCGTGAGCAACAACTTCTGCCTTGATCACACCGCCTGAAACCAGTGGCGCGCCGATTTTCACGTCTTCGCCATTTGCGATCATCAGAACCTGGTCAAACTCAATGGTTTCACCGGTTGCGATGTCCAGCTTTTCCAGGCGAACGGTCTGACCTTCGCTTACTCGGTGTTGTTTACCACCACTTTGGAAAACCGCGTACATATAAAACTCCGCTTCTGCGCGTGCCTTTCTTGTTCATCAGGCGGCGCGATAAATATTCACAATAGGGCGCGAATTCTACGCAATACTCCAGCAGAAGACAAGAGCACTTTGCACTCTCTTGCAGAAAAAAAGCGCAAGGCGAATGCAAACGTTTCGCAACCCGATTTTTCAAGTACAATCAGTAACAGATTACCTGAACTCACGCTGTTTAAAGCGCTTACCATGCAAAAAACGAGTAAAGCTGAAAAGACGAATGAACTTAGAACAGATTAATGAATTAACCGCGCAGGACATGGCGGCCGTCAACCAGACCATCCTCGAGCAGCTGAATTCAGAAGTCTCACTGATTAACCAGTTGGGCTATTACATTATCAGCGGCGGGGGCAAACGCATCCGCCCGATGATCGCTGTGCTGTCGGCACGCGCGCTGAATTATCAGGGATCGTTGCACATCACCAATGCGGCGCTGATCGAATTTATCCATACGGCGACGCTGCTGCATGATGATGTGGTGGATGAATCCGATATGCGCCGTGGCAAAGCCACCGCGAACGCCGCGTTTGGTAATGCGGCTAGCGTGCTGGTGGGCGATTTTATCTATACGCGCTCTTTCCAGATGATGACTAGCATGGGATCCTTGAAGATCCTTGCGCTGATGTCGGAAGCGGTCAACGTGATCGCCGAAGGAGAAGTGCTGCAGTTAATGAACTGCAACGATCCCGATATCACGGAAGAGAGTTACATGCGGGTGATCTACAGCAAAACCGCCCGCCTGTTCGAAGCTGCCTCGCAAGCGTCGGCGATTTTAGCTGAGGCGACGCCCGCGCAGGAAAAGGCGTTACAGGATTATGGTCGCTACCTTGGCACCGCTTTCCAGTTAATTGATGATTTGCTGGATTACAGCGCAGATGGTGAAACGCTGGGCAAAAATACCGGTGATGACCTGAGCGAAGGTAAACCGACGCTGCCGCTGCTGCACGCGATGCACAACGGAACGCCTGAGCAGGCGCAAATGATCCGTAAAGCCATTGAAGAAGGTAACGGTCGTCACCTGCTGGAACCGGTGCTGGCAGCAATGCAGCAGACTGGCTCGCTGGAGTGGACGCGCAAACGCGCTGAAGAAGAAGCGGATAAAGCCATCGCAGCACTTCAGATATTACCCGAAAGCCCTTGGCGCAGCGCACTCGAAGCGCTGGCTCATATGTCAGTACAGCGCGACTTCTGATTTCAACGGGGCCTTCTCTGGCTCCGTTTCCTTCCTCACTCTTCTCCTTTTTACTTACATCTCTTGCATCGCTTTTGCGAAAAGCGACGCAGTTTCGTGCGTCGGCCAAACATTTACTGGAAAATTACTGGAAACATTTGATATAAAAATGCGGATTTTTTCCAGATCTCTCTGCGACGGGAAAGCTTTTTTCAGCGGAGATGAAGTAATAACACGGACATGGAGAAGAAAGTTATGTACCCAAGGAAAGCGGATTGGCACCCGGCAGATATCATTGCTGCATTACGTAAGAAAGGCACGTCACTGGCAGCGCTGTCCCGCGAATCAGGGCTTAGCTCCTCAACACTGGCCAATGCGCTGTCGCGTCCCTGGCCCAAAGGGGAGTGGCTAATCGCCAATGCGATCAAGGTTCATCCGGCCGATATATGGCCGAGCCGTTATTATGATCCTGTTACCGGCATGCTGATGGATCGAAAGCAGCGCATACGAACGCCGAAGGATCGTAAAAAGATCTGACTGTAATACCAATGAAAAAAAACCAGCCGCGTTGCCGTGACTGGTTTTTTTGATCTACGAAGCAGAAATTATTCGCCGCTTACGCGCTCGATATCTGCACCCATCGCTTTCAACTTATCTTCGATGTGCTCGTAGCCACGGTCGATGTGATAGATACGATCCACTATCGTGGTGCCTTCCGCGATACAACCCGCCAGCACCAGACTCGCTGATGCACGCAGATCGGTGGCCATCACCTGCGCGCCCGACAAGGTTTCTACGCCATGACAAATCGCTGTATTGCTCTCAATTTCCGCGTGCGCGCCCATACGAATCAGCTCAGGGATATGCATAAAGCGGTTTTCGAAGATGGTTTCGGTAATCACACCGGTTCCTTCTGCCACCAGGTTCAACAGTGTGAACTGCGCTTGCATGTCAGTAGGGAAGCCAGGATGCGGCGCGGTACGGATATTCACCGCTTTTGGACGCTTACCGTGCATATCCAGGCTGATCCAATCTTCGCCCACTTCGATCTCTGCACCAGCCTCACGCAATTTAGACAACACGGCATCCAGCGTATCTGGCTTCGTGTTGTGGCAAACAACTTTGCCCCGTGAAATCGCTGCTGCGACCAGGAAAGTACCGGTTTCGATACGATCTGGCAGCACACGATAAACGCCGCCGCCCAGACGCTCAACACCTTCAATGGTGATTTTGTCTGTGCCCGCGCCGGTGATTTTCGCACCCAGCGTGTTGAGGAAGTTTGCCGTATCGACAATCTCCGGCTCACGCGCGGCGTTCTCAATGATGGTGATGCCGGTGGCCAGCGTGGCCGCGCTCATGATGGTAACGGTAGCGCCGACAGACACTTTATCCATCACGATATGCGCGCCCTTCAGACGGCCATTGACAGAAGCTTTAACGTAACCCTCTTCCAGCTTAATTTCCGCACCAAGCTGTTCCAGACCAGTAATGTGCAGATCGACTGGGCGTGCACCGATAGCGCAGCCGCCCGGCAGTGAAACCTGGCCCTGACCAAAACGCGCCACCAGCGGACCCAGCGCCCAAATCGAAGCACGCATGGTTTTCACTAAATCGTATGGCGCACTGAAAACATTAACTTCGCGAGCATCAACGTGGACCGAACCATTGCGCTCAACGCGCGCACCCAGCAGATTCAGCAGCTTCATGGTGGTATCGATATCACGCAGCTTCGGTACGTTCTGAATCTCTACCGGCTCTTCAGCCAGCAGCGCAGCAAACAGAATCGGCAACGCAGCATTCTTCGCCCCGGAAATGGTCACTTCACCACTTAAACGGGTGGGGCCTTGCACACGAAATTTGTCCATTAACACCGCTCTCAATTATCTATCAATAAAACAACCGGTGAGGCACTTAGAAACCGTTGAGTTTACGGTCGCGCGCCCACTCGGCTGGGGTATAAGTTTTGATGGAAACCGCATGAATACGGTTATCCGCAATATATTCCATCAGCGGCGCGTACACAGCCTGCTGCTTCTTCACGCGGCTCAGTTCGCCGAACATTTCGCCCACCGCGATGACCTGAAAATGGCTGCCATCGTTGCTGAGTACGTGTACTTCTTCTAATGCCAGCGCCTGCATCAGCACGGCCTGAACTTCACTATTTTCCATCGCTCGTTACTTCGCTTAATAATAATAAGGCAGACATCTTAGAGGAAAGCGCCTGACTCTTAAATACGCAAAAGCCCCTGAAAAAATCAGGGGCTTAGCATCGACATCATTCGATCAGGCGATTTTTTCCGCAGAAACAATAATCTGCTGCAGGTTATACAGCGTGATCAGTGACTGGAGTTTATCGGAGATCCCAGAGAAAAGTGGTGCGCTGCCTTGAGCACGCGCAATTTCACGCAGATGCACCAATAGCGCTAAACCCGCTGAATCCACCCTTTCCAGCCCGGCGACATCAATGGTGGTGATATCAGCCACCGCAGTGTCACGTTCCTGCCACAAAGTCAGCAAAGTATCACGATCTAATTTGCCGCTTAAGGCCAGCGTGCTGGCAGTGCGCTGCCAGCGTAACGGTTCACTCATTATTGCTTTTTATCCAGGGTGATCGGCTGTGCGGCATAGGTTTTCAGCTGAGCCGTCAAGCCATCAATGCCTTTGGTACGCAGCAGATCGCCCCACTCATTCTGTTTCGTGGTGATCATGCTGATGCCTTCGGCCACCATATCATACGCCTGCCAGTTGCCAGTTTGGCTGTTCTTACGCCACTGGAAATCGAGACGCACAGGCGGACGCCCATTAGGATCGATGATGGTGACGCGAATCGCCACGATATTGGCATCGCCAATCGGCTGCTCCGGCTGAATCTGGTAGGTTTGACCGTTGTAGAGCGCCAGCGCCTGGCCGTAAGCCTGCGCCAGATAATCGCCGAACGCGGCAAAGTAGGCATCACGTTGCGCCGGTGTCGCATCGCGATAATAGCGACCAAGAACCAACGCACCGGCATATTTTACCTGCACGTACGGCATCAGTTCCTGACGTACCACTTCACGCAGATAGTTCGGATCCTGCTTAATCTTCGGCTGTTCGTTTTTCAAACGGGTAAAGGTCTTGTCCGCCGCTTCGTTCATCAGCTTGTAAGGATTAGTTTGATCCGCTGCAGCGTTGGCTGCCAGCGGTGCGATTGCCAACACGGCAATCATCAGTAAACGTTTAAACATCATGTTTTACCTCGTAGGTTATTCCGTTGTTGCTGGTGCTGCTGGTGCGCTCTCCGCACCCTGTGATTTATCGTCAGATTTGTTATCGCCGCTTTTATAGAGGAATTGACCGATCAGGTCTTCCAGCACCAGCGCCGACTTGGTGTCACGCA
The DNA here is from genome assembly GCF_019795935.1 of Pantoea sp. DY-15. Lineage (NCBI taxonomy): Bacteria > Pseudomonadati > Pseudomonadota > Gammaproteobacteria > Enterobacterales > Erwiniaceae > Pantoea > Pantoea sp. DY-15. The sequence goes on along the minus strand of NZ_JAIMIF010000004.1, from coordinate 241,995 downwards.
GCGTGCCGCCATCTTTCAGCATAGAAGAGCCAAGCTCGGGATCGTCAAAACCTAAATTCAGCGCCAGGAACTGCTCACCGAGCAGGCCTTGAGTGCGGATGGCTAATGAGCTGGTGTCGGGAATCTTATCAGCGTATTTATCGCTAATATCCATGGTCACACGCGGTGAGAGGGTTTTCTCATCCAGCGCAATATCTGACACCCGGCCAATCAACACGCCGCCAATTTTCACCGGAGAACTGACTTTTAGTCCGCCGATATTATCGAAGGTGGCATACATCTTCCACGTTGGTTCGGTGCCGATAGTTTTGAGATCGGCAACGCGCAGGCCGAGGAATAACAGCGCCAGCAGCGCAGCCAGCATGAAGACGCCAACCCAGATTTCGTTTTTCTTGCTTTGCATTGCATCAATTCCCAAACATCAGTGCTGTCAGCACAAAATCTAAACCGAGTACCGCCAGTGAAGCGTGCACCACGGTACGCGTTGTCGCACGGCTGATCCCTTCCGAGGTCGGGATGGCATCATAACCATTAAACAGCGCAATCCAGGTTACCGTGACGGCAAAGACTGCGCTTTTGATCATGCAGTTAACGACATCAGTGCGGAAATCTACCGCGTTCTGCATCGCCGACCAGAAGAAACCGGGATCGATCCCTTTCCAGCTCACGCCAACCAGCGCGCCACCGGCAATACCAACGGCGGTAAAGATCAACGCCAGCAACGGCATGCTGATAAATCCGGCCCAGAAGCGCGGTGAGACCACGCGTCGTAGCGGATCGACGGCCATCATCTCCATGCTGGAGAGCTGTTCGGTGGCTTTCATCAGCCCGATTTCAGCGGTTAACGCTGAACCCGCACGGCCTGCAAACAGCAACGCCGTGACGACCGGACCGAGCTCACGCAGCAGCGAGAGCGCCACCAGCATGCCAAGGCTGGTTTCCGCATTGTAAGTGGTGAGCACCAGATAGCCTTGCAGCCCCAGCACCATGCCAATAAACAAGCCAGATACCACGATGATCAGTAACGATAACACGCCCACGCTATATAGCTGTTTCACCAGCAGCGGCGCATGGCGACGAAACGCCGGCTTACCGACTAACGCATGAAATAACATGAGGCCTGCGCGGCCAAAAGCGGCACAGGTATTGATTCCCTGACGTCCAAATGACGCTAGCGCCTGTAACAACATCAGTTTACGTTCTCCCTGAGCGGGTCAAGTCGCTGAGATAATCGCCAGCGGCAAAGCGGAAAGGCACCGGACCATCCGCATGACCCTCGATAAACTGGCGCACACGCGGATCGGGATTTTCCCGCAGTTCCGGCGCGCTACCCTGAGCAATGATTTTTTGTCCGGCAACAATATAGGCATGATCGGCAATGCTCAAGACCTCAGGCACATCGTGTGAAACCACGATGCAGGTCAGGCCCAGAGCATGATTCAGTTCATCAATTAACTTCACCAGCACGCCCATGGTAATTGGATCCTGGCCGACAAAAGGCTCATCAAACATGATCAATTCGGGTTCCAGCGCGATAGCACGCGCCAGCGCCGCACGGCGTGCCATACCGCCAGAGAGTTCGGCAGGCATTAGTTTAGCGGCTCCGCGCAAACCCACCGCTTCCAGCTTCATCAATACGGTGCTGTGCAACAGCTCTGGCGGCAGCTGCGTATGTTCACGCAACGGCCAGGCAACGTTTTCATACACGTTGAGATCGGTAAACAGCGCGCCGGACTGAAACAGCATGCTCATTTTTTTACGCGCTTCGTACAATTTGGTGCGGGAAAGCGTCGGGATATTTTGATCGCGGAACCAAATCTCGCCTTTATCGGGCTGTAATTGCCCACCGATCAGACGCAATAATGTGGTTTTGCCAATTCCGGACGGGCCCATAATCGCGGTGACTTTACCGGCAGGTACCGTTAACGAGATGTCGTCGAAGATAGTACGATCTCCGCGCGTGAAACTGACGCCACGAACCTCAACCAGATTCGTTTGCTGCTGGATCATCTTTACCTCTTTATGCGGATCGGGCGCTATCAAAGCTGTGGATGGTAGCCTGGTAGCCTCGAATGCACGATAGTTTTACAGAAACTTACCCACTTAGTGTGGCGAAAACGGCCTTAAAATTTACTTTTGCCTCTCAGACAGTCAAAATCAGCGCCTGTTAGTGCGTGCAGAATGTTTTTACCCGTCGGACAAGGTTCGCCGACACCTCCATCCATCAAGGATTTTTAATGTTCGTAGCCTCTGCCTTGCTGTTTATCGGATTGATATTACTGGTTTACGGTGCCGACCGTTTGGTATTTAGCGCCGCGATCCTCTGTCGATCCTTTGGCATCCCACCGCTGATCATTGGTATGACGGTGGTAAGCATTGGCACATCATTACCGGAATTGATCGTCTCGTTTTCGGCCGCACAGCATGGGCAGATGGATTTAGCGGTTGGCACCGCGCTGGGCTCGAACATTACCAATATTCTATTAATTCTGGGCGGCGCGGCGTTGCTCCACCCATTGACAGTACACTCCAATCTGATTCGGCGCGAATTGCCATTAATGCTGCTAGTCTCACTGCTCAGCGGCATCATGCTGTTTGATAACTATTTAAGTCGACTCGACGGCATAGCGTTACTGCTGATTGCATTGGGTTATCTGCTGGTGGTGATTCGCATTGCTCGCCGTGCTGAACGCGACAATAACGACACGCTAACCCGCGAACAGCTGGCGGAGCTGCCGCGCGATGAAGCCGGCAACACCGTGGCCTTTCTGTGGCTGGCGGTTGCACTGATTATTTTGCCGATGTCGACGCGTATGGTGATCGACAACGCCACCGTCTTTGCCGACTACTTTGGTGTGAGCGAACTGGTGATGGGCCTGACGCTAATCGCCGTCGGCACCAGTTTGCCCGAACTGGCCACCGTGGTGGCTGGCGCGCTGAAAGGTGAGGACGATATCGCGATCGGTAACCTGATCGGCGCCAATATTTTCAATCTGGCGATTGTACTCGGCCTGCCGGCGCTGATTCATCCCGGCAGCGTTGATGCGCATGCCTTCGCACGTGATTACTGGGTGATGCTGGCAGTGAGCGTACTGTTCGCCTTGCTCTGCCTGCTGCGCAAACGCCGTATTGGTCGTATCGCAGGCACACTATTATTAGGTGGTTTTATCGCGTGGGTGCTGTGGCTATGGCTGAGCCCCATGCTTATCACAAGCTATTAAGGACGGACTGACCATGTCACATCAGCAACCGGATTTCGATTTTCAGCAAGCAGGCAAAGCGGTGCTGCGCATCGAACGCGAAGGGCTGGAGCAGCTTGATCAATATATCAATGATGATTTCGATCGCGCCTGCGCGATGATCTTTGCCTGCCGCGGCAAAGTGGTGGTGATGGGCATGGGCAAATCCGGGCATATCGGTAAAAAAATGGCCGCGACTTTTGCCAGCACCGGTACACCTTCGTTCTTTGTGCATCCCGGCGAAGCCAGCCACGGCGATCTCGGCATGGTCAGCACCAATGATGTGGTGATCGCGATTTCTAACAGTGGTGAATCCGGCGAAATCCTTGCGTTGGTGCCGGTGTTAAAGCGCCAGAAAGTGCAGCTGATTTGTATCACCGGCCGTCCTGAGAGCGCGATGGGCCGCGCTGCAGATGTGCATCTGTGTGTGAAAGTGCCGCAGGAAGCTTGTCCGCTCGGCCTGGCACCAACCACCAGCACCACCGCGACTTTAGTGATGGGCGATGCGCTAGCCGTGGCGTTATTGGAAGCGCGCGGATTTACCCAGGAAGATTTTGCGCTGTCGCATCCCGGCGGTGCGCTGGGCCGCAAACTGCTGCTACACGTCAGCGATATCATGCACAGCGGCGATGAAATTCCTCACGTTAGCCGTGATGCGTCGATGCGTGATGCGCTGCTGGAAATTACCCGTAAGAATCTCGGTTTGACGGTGATCGTCGATGACCTAATGAAAATCGAAGGCATCTTCACCGATGGTGACTTGCGTCGCGTGTTCGATATGGGCATCGATTTCCAGAAAGCCACCATTCAGGAAGTGATGACCAGCGGCGGCATTCGCGTGCGCCCCAATATGCTGGCCGTTGACGCCCTTAATTTGATGCAAAACAAAAACATCACCGCCCTGCTGGTGGCCGATGACGATCGCCTGCTCGGTGTGGTACATATGCATGACATGCTGCGCGCTGGCGTGGTCTAACAGGAAGAAATAATGAGTGCTGAAACGGCGATGGTCGAGACTTGCTACGGTCCGGTGAGCGCGGACGTCATGGCGCGTGCTGCGAAGATTCGCCTGCTGATTTGTGACGTTGATGGCGTGATGTCCGATGGCGTCATTTATATGGGCAACAGCGGTGAAGAGCTGAAAGCTTTTAACGTGCGTGATGGTTATGGCGTGCGTTGCCTGCTGACCTCCGGCGTCGAAGTGGCTATTATTACCGGCCGCAAAGCAAAACTGCTGGAAGATCGCTGTAAGACGCTCGGCATTACGCATCTTTACCAGGGACAATCGGATAAGCTTTTGGCCTGGCGGGAACTCCTGGATAAACTGTCATTAACGGCCGATCAGGTCGCCTACATTGGCGATGACCTGATCGACTGGCCGGTAATGGCGCAGGCGGGGTTGGGCGTTGCCGTTGCTGATGCTCACCCGATTTTACTGCCGCGCGCGCATTATGTGACCCGCATTGCCGGTGGTCGCGGCGCGGTACGTGAGTTGTGCGATCTGATTTTGATGGCGCAGAACAAATTTGAGGATGCCAAAGGGCAATCAATATGAGTAAGAGCAGGCGTTGGATGACGCTGATCCTGGCCTTGATCGCCTTAGTGCTGATCGGCTGGAATCTCACCAACCAGGATGACGACAGAACGCCGGTGGCAACCAACGATCAAGCGCCAACCTACACCAGCGAGAAATCGAACACGGTGGTGTATAACCCCACAGGCGCGCTGGGCTATAAGCTGGTCTCCGATAAAGTGACCTACTTTGCTGCCGATGAGATAAGTTGGTTCGATAATCCGGTGATGACCACCTATGACGTAAATAAAGTGGCGACATGGTCGGTACGCGCCGATAAGGCAAAGCTGACCAAAGATCGTATGCTTTATCTTTACGGCAACGTTGTTGTCAATTCTTTGACTCAGGATTCACAGCTTGAGCGCATCCTTACCGATAACGCTCAGGTTAATTTGGTCACCCAGGATGTGACATCTGACGATCAAGTCACCCTTTTTGGCCGCAGTTTTAATTCCACTGGCATGAAAATGCGCGGCAATTTACGGACGAAACATGCTGAGCTGCTTGAAAAGGTCAAAACTTCCTATGAAATTCAAAATGAACAAAAATAGCCTTAAGTTATTGCTGGTGAGTACGCTGCTGGCAACGAGCCTGCCTGCGCTGGCATTAACCGGCGACTCAGACAAACCGGTAAATATCGACTCCGTTAACCAGGCGCTGGATCTGCAGGGCAACGTTGCGACCTTTACCGGCAACGTAATTGTGACGCAGGGTTCCATCAAGATTACCGCCGATAAAGTGGTGGTCACTCGTCCGGGCGGCGATAGCAAAAAAACCATTGTTGATGCTTACGGCACGCCAGCCACCTTCTATCAGATGCAGGATAACGGTAAGCCGGTGCAAGGCCACGCCAGTAAACTGCACTATGAATTGGCGAACGATTTTGTTGAGCTGACCGGCAATGCCTTCATTCAGCAGCAGGACAGCAACATCAAAGGCGACCGCATCACTTACCTGGTGAAAGAGCAGAAGATGCAGGCGTTCAGCCAGGGCGACAGCAAGCGCGTGACTACCGTTTTGGTACCGTCGCAGCTGCAGGACAAAAACGGTTCGTCCGCGAGCCCTAAAAAGAGTAACTGATTGCTATGGCTACACTAATCGCTGAAAACCTGGCGAAAGCCTACAAAGGCCGCCGCGTGGTGGAAGATGTTAGCCTGCAGGTAAAATCCGGCGAGATTGTCGGCCTGCTGGGCCCAAACGGTGCCGGTAAAACCACCACCTTCTACATGGTGGTGGGCATTGTGCCGCGCGATGCCGGCCGCATCGTGATTGATGATGAAGACATCAGCATTCTGCCGCTGCATGCGCGCGCCCGTCGCGGCATCGGCTATCTGCCGCAGGAAGCTTCGATCTTCCGTCGCCTGAGCGTGTACGACAACCTGATGGCTGTGCTGCAGATCCGTGATGATTTAACCGAAGAACAGCGTCAGGATCGGGCCAACGAGCTGATGGAAGAGTTCCATATTGGCCATCTGCGCGACAGCATGGGCCAGGCGCTGTCGGGTGGTGAACGCCGTCGTGTGGAAATTGCCCGCGCGCTGGCGGCTAATCCGAAATTCATCCTGCTGGATGAGCCTTTTGCCGGTGTTGACCCGATCTCGGTTATCGACATCAAGAAAATCATCGAGCATCTGCGTGACAGCGGCCTTGGCGTGCTGATTACCGACCACAACGTGCGTGAAACCCTCGCGGTGTGTGAACGCGCTTATATCGTCAGCCAGGGACATTTAATTGCCCATGGCACGCCTGATGAAATTCTTGTAGATGAGCAAGTTAAGCGTGTTTATTTGGGCGAAGAGTTCAGACTCTGATAAGGTGTTGTAACACCCTACGTTTGCTTAGGAAATTCTTACCGAATTATGAAGCAAGGTTTGCAACTCAGGCTCAGCCAACAGCTGGCGATGACTCCACAGTTGCAGCAAGCCATTCGCTTGCTGCAACTCTCTACGCTTGAACTCCAGCAAGAACTGCAACTGGCGCTGGAAAGCAATCCGCTGCTTGAACAAACCGAACTGCACGAAGAAGTTGACGCACGTGAATTTCAGGATCAGGAAAGTGATTCGTTAGACACGCGCGAAGCGCTTGAGCAGAAAGATATGCCTGAAGAGCTTCCGCTCGACGCTACCTGGGACGAAATCTACACCGCAGGCACACCGTCAGGCACCGGCACCGATTACCAGGATGACGAACTGCCGATCTACCAAGGCGAAACCACCCAATCGCTGCAGGATTACCTGATGTGGCAGGTTGAGTTAACGCCGTTCACTGATACCGATCGCGCGATTGCCACGTCAATTGTTGATGCCATTGATGACACCGGCTACCTCACCGTCAGCTTACAAGACATTTATGACAGTATTGGTGATGAAGAGCTGGCGCTGGAAGAAGTCGAAGCCGTGCTCAAGCGCGTGCAGCGTTTTGATCCAATCGGCGTCGGTGCACGTGATTTGCGTGATTGCCTGTTAGTCCAGCTGTCGCAATATGCTGCCGACACGCCCATGCTGGCGGAAGCACGCCTGATTGTTAGCGAACATCTCGATCTGCTGGCCAACCATGATTTCCGCAGCCTAATGCGCGTAACCCGTCTGAAGGAAGAAGTGCTGAAAGAGGCGATGCTGCTGATTCAGTCACTCGATCCGCGCCCAGGCCAGTCGATCAACACCAGCGAACCGGAATATGTCATTCCCGATGTGCTGGTGCGCAAAATCAGCAAGCGCTGGACGGTTGAACTCAATTCCGACAGCATGCCGCGCCTGAAAATCAATCAGCAGTACGCTGCGATGGGCGGAGCTGGCCGTAATGAAAGCGATAACCAGTTCATTCGCAGCAACTTACAGGAAGCCAAGTGGCTGATTAAGAGCCTGGAGAGCCGCAACGACACGCTGCTGAAAGTGACACGCTGTATCGTTGAGCAGCAGCAGGCGTTTTTTGAGCAGGGTGAGGAGTACATGCGTCCGATGGTGTTGGCGGATATCGCTCAAGCTGTTGATATGCATGAATCCACCATTTCCCGCGTGACCACGCAAAAGTATTTACACAGCCCGCGTGGCATCTTTGAACTGAAGTATTTTTTCTCCAGTCACGTCAACACCGAAGGCGGCGGCGAAGCCTCTTCCACGGCGATTCGTGCATTAGTGAAAAAATTAATCTCGGCGGAAAACCCCGCAAAACCCTTGAGCGACAGCAAACTGACCTCCATGTTATCCGAACAGGGCATCATGGTTGCGCGACGTACGGTTGCTAAATATCGCGAGTCTTTATCGATACCGCCATCAAACCAGCGCAAGCAATTGGTTTGACCGAACGAAGAAGGAAGACCTATGCAGCTAAACCTTACCGGACTTAATGTTGAAATTACCGAACCTCTGCGTGAATTTGTAAATACCAAATTTGCCAAACTGGAACACTATTTTGATCGTATCAATCAGGTTTATATTGTTCTGAAGGTAGAGAAGGTGACGCAGGTTGCGGATGCAACACTGCACGTTAACGGCGGAGAGCTGCACGCCACATCGGAAGCGGAAGACATGTACGCGGCCATCGACGGGTTAATCGATAAGCTTTCCCGTCAGCTGACCAAACACAAAGACAAACTGAAAAAACACTAACCTTCACGCTTGCAGAGTGCTGACTGATTCGGCACTTAGAGCATAAATGGGGCGGAACTTACCGCCCCGTTTTGTCATCTGCGCAAGCGCCAGCGGGCGAACGGCAATGAAATCAATTGCCTGAAACTCGTGGCTATGTGAACTCGCAAGTGAAACGATGATGAACAACGATCTAACACTGGAATTGAGCTCGGTCCTTTCACTGGACTGTACCCGTAGCGGCGTACACTGCCAGAGTAAAAAACGCGCGCTGGAAATTATCAGCGAGCTGGCAGCGAAGCAGCTCAATCTGCCGCACCAGACGCTTTTCGAAGCCATCCTGACCCGCGAACGTATGGGCAGTACCGGTATTGGCAACGGCATCGCCATTCCACATGGCAAGCTGGAAGAGGACACCTTACGCGCTGTCGGCGTGTTTATTAGCCTCGATCAGCCTATCGCTTTTGATGCGGTAGATAATCAGCCGGTTGACCTGCTGTTTGCCCTGCTGGTACCCGCGGACCAGTGTAAAACCCACTTGCACACGCTTTCGCTGGTTGCCAAACGCCTGGCGGATAAAACCGTCTGTCGTCGTTTGCGCGCGGCACAGAGCGACCAAGAGCTCTACGCCATTATCACAGAAGCTCAGGAAGCACACTCTTAAGCGAGAAACACTTTTACCGGCGTATTCGCCGGTTTAAAACGGGAGAAATGTGATGGTGCTGATGATCGTTAGCGGTCGGTCAGGCTCAGGAAAATCAGTCGCGCTGCGTGCCCTCGAAGATATGGGCTTTTACTGTGTCGACAACTTGCCGGTGGTATTGCTACCGGAGCTGGCGAATACCTTAACCGAACGCAATATCTCTGCCGCGGTCAGCATTGACGTGCGTAACATGCCGGAATCACCGGAAGTCTTTGAAGCGGCGCTCAACAATCTGCCCGATGCCTTTTCGCCGCAGCTGCTGTTTCTTGATACCGATCGCAACACGCTGATTCGCCGCTACAGCGATACGCGTCGCCTGCATCCGCTCTCCAGCAAAAACCTGTCGCTGGAAAGTGCTATCGATGAAGAGAACGATCTGCTGGAGCCACTGCGCTCACGCGCCGATCTGATTATCGATACGTCTGAGATGTCGGTTCATGAATTGGCAGAGATGCTGCGTACCCGCTTGCTGGGCAAGCGCGAGCGTGAACTGACCATGGTGTTTGAGTCATTCGGCTTCAAACACGGCATTCCGATCGACGCCGATTATGTTTTCGATGTGCGCTTCCTGCCGAACCCGCACTGGGATCCCAAGCTGCGTCCGATGACCGGTCTGGATCGCCCGGTGGCCGCCTTCCTCGATCGTCACACCGAAGTGCACAACTTTATCTATCAAACGCGCAGCTATCTGGAACTGTGGCTGCCGATGCTGGAAACCAATAACCGCAGCTATCTTACCGTCGCCATTGGCTGTACCGGCGGTAAGCATCGTTCGGTGTATATCGCGGAACAACTGGCGGATTATTTCCGTTCACGCGGTAAAAACGTGCAGTCTCGTCATCGCACTCTGGAAAAACGCAAATCATGACCGTGAAGCAAACCGTTGAGATTCGTAACAAGCTGGGCATGCACGCGCGCCCAGCGATGAAGCTGTTCGAGCTGGTGCAGAGTTTTGATGCTGAAGTGTTGCTGCGTAACGAATCGGGCACCGAAGCCGAAGCCAGCAGCGTAATTGCGTTGCTGATGCTCGACTCAGCGAAAGGCGGTCACATTGAAATCGAAGCCAGCGGCCCGCAGGAAGAGCAGGCGCTGGCAGCGGTTATCGAACTGTTTGAAGCGGGCTTTGACGAAGATTAAGCCTTTCAGTGCAGCTTGTAGCGATTCAGGAAACCCTCGCCGCCTAACTGGCGCATCTGCCGCATAATCCACTGCTGACGCTGTCGCGTGTAGCCTGAAGGCGCATTGGCGCGGAAACGGATCGGATTGGGCAGAACCGCAGCCAGTAACGCCGCTTCAGACATTGTCAGGCGGCTGGCGGGTTTATGGAAGTAGCGCTGTGAGGCCTCTTCCACGCCAAATACGCCGTCGCCAAATTCTGCGATATTGAGATAAACCGTCAGGATGCGCCGCTTAGTCCACACGGTTTCGATTCCCACCGTGAGTCCCGCTTCCAGCCCTTTACGCACCCAGCTGCGGCCATCCCAAAGAAACAGGTTTTTTGCCGTCTGCTGCGACAAGGTTGAAGCCCCGCGCATACGTTCATTGCCATCGTTATCCAGCACTGATTGAATGGCATCAACATCAAAGCCCCAATGCTCGGGAAACTTTTGATCTTCCGACGCGATAACAGCCAAAGCCATCCACGGCGAGATCTCGTCCATGCCGACCCAATCCGAGTGCGCCACATAATCAAAACGCCCTGTAAACCAGGCACCGATTTGCCGCTCCATCATTACCGCCGAAAACGGTACCGGTAAAAAAGCAAACAGCAGAATGCCCGCTAACCAGATGCCGAGCCAGGTCAGCAGCACTTTAGCAATCAGTACTTTAATACGTTTTCCCAGCGTCCCTTTACTCTTGCTCATGCAATTTTCTCTTACCTGTTCCCTGTATTAATCAATCACCCAAGTCACAATAGCTAACACCAACGATTAACCACTAAATTTTATCCTCTGATTGGCAAAAACGTCAGTGAAATTGTTGCCTGCGCAATCAACGTTCCTCTATTAGAGCCAATCACATCAAGCACTTCCGCCAAAAAGGAATCGGTTCCATGATGTTAAATGCACCAGGCGCTGCGTGCATGAACACTTAACTGAATGTGATATCGCTCACGCAAAAGCTTTCATGAAGCTTAACTATAATTTTTTATGATGTTCGAACTTGTTCATTGATTACAGAGACCAATCTGAAAAATGCGACCAAATCTGTATGATCCTGCCTGCATTGGGCCTCAATGATGGTAAAGCGATTTACCGCACAATTGGTTTACATCATTCAATAAACTATAAACTGGAACTTTCCGTTTAAGGTTTCCAAAACGTTTTGGATAAGCCGTCAGAAAACCTTACTTTATTCATCAATATCAGCATGTTAATCTAACTTAACTTCAATTTTTTGTCAGAATCATATTTTCCATGCTCGTGTCAGGCTTTTCCTGCTAACGACTGAAGCAAAACCAGGCAAAAAGCAGAACAATTGGTCAAAAAAGGTGCAATATGGCAAAGAAATTAATTCCTTGCTTGACTGTGTCAGCAAATTAATGTTTTCTGTATTTAATCGCTGCTCAACATCACACAATTTAATGAATCTTGTCGCAAGCATTGGCGAATTTGTTAAGGTGATTTGGAAGCGTTAACCAATACCGAACTGCTGCTTTCTTATTCGATTTCTAATAATAGCAGCAGTGCCCATTTCCCTGGTGTTGGCGCAGTATTCGCGCACCCCAGTTTCGACTGGGGTCATTTTTTTCTAACGTCCTGTAATTTTTCCCGCTCCGCTACCCATTCACGTAACACGTTCACGTCTTTCAGCCACTCTTGTTTTAACTCATCGACCCACTCTTGCACGTTGTCCCACCACGCTGGCAATTCCGGCGACTGAATCTGCTTCGCCAACTGCTGTATATGCAGTAAGCCAACCGAACCTGCCGCACCTTTGATCTTGTGCCCTTCTTCAGCAATGCCTTTTTGATCGCGCGCCATCATGTTGGAATCCAGCACCTCGAGGTAGCCCGGCATCATCTGCTCAAACATGGTCAGGCTTTGGGTAATCAAACCAGGGCCAACCAGTTCAATGTATTGCTCCAGCATCGCCACATCTAGCAGCGTGCGCGACTGCGCGTCTGATGATTCGGTGGCGATCTCTTCCAGCTCCGGCTGATAATCCCAGAACTTCTTGATCACCGCCGTAAGCGCTGGCACAGCAAGCGGTTTGCTCAACACATCATCCATGCCGGCATCGAGATACTCTTTTTTGTCTTTCAGCACATTGGCGGTCAATGCCACCAGCGGCGGCAGCGCCACATCTGCGTAACGCTGATGGATGGCACGTGACACGTCGAGGCCCGTCATATCCGGAAGCTGAATATCGAGCAGCACCAGATCGAACTCCTGCGGATCAAACATCGCCAGCGCATCCGTACCGGTCATCGCGACTTCGACGCTGCAACCCAGCTTCTCCAGTACCGAGCGCGCAACGATGACGTTGAGTTCAATATCTTCCACCAGCAACACATGCAGCGCCGGCAACGGCATACTGTCATCCAGATTGTCGTCTTCCACTTCCTCAGCGACGCGTGGCGCGTTGATCTCCACGGTGAAGCAGGAACCCTGCCCCGCGACGCTACTCACGCTGATATCGCCGCCCATCGCCTGGGCTAAACGACGCGAGACCGCTAAACCGATGCCGGTGCCCGTTGCCGGCTTGCCGCCGTGCTGATCTTTCACCTGGTAATACATGGCGAAGATCTTATCCTGCTCTTCCTGCGGAATGCCCATTCCGGAATCCTGCACTTCAAAGTGCAGCGTTTCATCCTGACGATAGGCAACGCGCACCACAATCTCGCCCTGCTGAGTAAATTTCACGGCATTGCCGATCAGGTTCCACAGAATCTGACGCAGACGCGTGCCATCCGCCGAAATTTTATGGGGCAGCGGCAGCTCCGGCGCCATGACAAATTTCAGCCCTTTTGGCTGCGCCAGCAGACCGGAGAGGTTTTCCAGATCGGCGAGGAAACCGGTGAAATCCAGCGGCTGATTATCCAGCTGCACTTTGCGGCGTTCGATTTTGTCCACTTCAATTACATCATTGAAGATGTTGCCCAGCGTGATGGCCGACACGTGGATGGTTTTGAGGTACTTCAGCTGCTCCTGATTGAGATCGGTATCCAGCAGGATGCGGCTCAGCCCGACGATGCCATTCAGCGGCGTACGCAGCTCATGGCTGATAGTCGAAATAAAGGTAGTCTTCTCACGGCTGGCGTTCTCCAGCGCGTCCTGATAGCGCTTACGCTCGGTAATGTCGCGGCCAAAGCCCATCAGGCCACTGCGTTTTCCGACACGGTCGTAATAGGGCACTTTACGGATTTCGAAACAGGCTTTGCGCCCGTCGGGATATTGCAGCCACTGTTCGTAGGTTAGCGACACATTGTGGCGGAACACCTTCTCATCGGTTTCCAGCACTTTGGTGGCGGCTTCATCATCGTAGATATCGCGTGGTGTCAGGCCAATCAGCTGCTTTTCACTCATGCCGGTTAGCAGTTCCATGGCGCGATTACAGCCGGAGAACTGCTTATCAATGTTGCGGTAGAACACCAAATCCGGTGACGCATCAAGGAAGGAGCGCAGGAAGGAGGATTGCTGTTCCAGCTCAATTTGCGCCTGCTCGCGTCGTGCCATCTCTTCGCGCAGCTTATCCATCACCTGCTCGCGCGCTTGCTCGGCTTTAATACGGTCGTTAATTTCCTGATTAAGCTGGGTGATGGTCTCTTTCATCTGCTGGTTCAGCTCGAGATCGCGCGTACGCATCTCTTCCAGCTTATCCACCAGTTTCGACAGGCGCTGGCGCGACTCTTCCAGCTGATCGACCACCACTGAGAGGAAATAGACGGCCCAGGGCGTAATCAACAGACCGAAGAAGATGGAGCGGACGACGTCGATGCTCTCCACATGCCCACGCAATACCATGGTGACGGCCATCTGTACCACCATCGCCAGCACCACCAGCGCTGAGGCTAACAGCAGCGAAAAGCGTACCAGGCCGAGTTTGACCATCAAATCAACGTAGTACTGCGCTAAAAGACGAATCTGTTTCATTACGAGCTCCCTGAACGAAATCTGGCTCATGATAGCGTAATTATCGCTGCGCTGCCCCGCTTCACCCGGCCATATCGCGCAGGTTATGCCCTGTAATGGTGCATCGCAGCGTGATTTCGCCGACGTTCCCTTCTATATGCGCAAAGCGCTTGACTAATTCTGCCAACTGAATAATCTGGAGGGCCGCACTTTTGCGGACCTTTCCTCAACATCCGGTGCTAATCAGCACCCTGGCAGCCATTCATCCTGATGGTTGCACCTCCTTATTGCATACCCATTCATCTTAAATGACTTTCTACGCACGCTTTGCGTGATTAATTTTACTAATGGCAGCGCCATTTTGATTCAAATATGACGCCATAAGAAAAACAGATACATGCTGTGTATCAACTGCCCCTAACAGCATTAAATGCTGTTATAACCCTTTCTGCCAGCATTGTTTGGATATTAGAGGGCTGGGTCACAGTGAGACGGCTCACACTTCCTGGGGGAATGCGCAGCGGGATATTGACATAAATTTACGCAATAAATTCTTATTAATCATTTAATTAAGTGACAAGAAAGCCTATTACCCGCATCAAAGCTGGCTATTTGACCTGAGTTCGCTTTCCCGATAAGTTGGAATTCCACTGGAAGCTTTCCTGGTGGGCCTGTGTCTCGGCATATCTATGCAGCAAGAAGCCTCCCTCTGGATGCAAGCTATCTCCCGAAAGAGACCGGAATAAAAAGAGCAGCTCATTAAGGACGTGACAACAGTGTCTTGAGAGCCCTTGCTCGGTGCTGCGACGCCTGCTCTTTACTGAGCGGCACAAGAATTGATACCGCCGCGCTGGCTTACATTGTCACGCTGCGGTACACGAAATAATGCAGGTAATGTCAAAAGAAGTTTAAGGAGACTCTCAATGTCCACGCAAAAACCGAATCCCTATGGTTTGTATGACCCATCAGCTGGCAGTGACAGCTGTGGTGTAGGTTTCATTACCCGTAAGGACGGCGAGCAGACTCATGAGATTCTGCGGATGGCCCATAGCGCGCTGTGCACGGTTCCGCATCGTGGCGGCATGTCTGCCGAAGGCGTGGGCGATGGCGCGGGTGTGAACGTCGATCTCTCCCTGAACTTCTTCCGCAAGGTCACCGGTCTGGCGCTGGAAGCCGGACGTTTTGGCGTCGGTAACTTCTTTGTGCCAAAAGACGCAGAGCTGCGTGCAAACGCTGAGCGTCTGGTTGAAGAAACGCTGGCGGCGCATAACTTCCCGGTATTAGTGAAACGCGATATGCCGCTGGACGGCAGCGTGACGCGCCCGGCCGCCCTGCAATTCCAGCTGCCGATTGTGCAGTGGATTTTTGCCGCGCCGCAGGAAGTGACTGAACAACTCGAATTCGAGCGCCAGATTTATCGCGCGCTGCTGGATATCGAAGCGCGCGCCTTTACCGAAAGCGAATTCGGCGGCCTCTATCCGCTGTCGCTCTCTTCGCGCACGCAGGTATTTAAAGCGCGTCTGAACTCCAACGAAGTGATTCCTTACTTCAAAGATTTGACCGATGCCGATCATCAGGTGCGCGGGCTGTTCTTCCACACCCGTTTCTCGACCAACACCGATCCGCATACCACCATGGCGCAGCCATTCCGCTTAATGGCGCACAACGGCGAGCTGAACACCGATCGTAAAAACCGCATTGCCGAAGCGGCACTGATGCTGGCGCGCGGTAAAAAAATCGTGCGTCCAAAAGGTCAGTCCGACAGTTCGCGTCTCGACCAGAGCATCCATAGCCGTTTGATGGAAGATAACCTCGACCTGATCAACGCCGTAGTTTCGATGATGCCGCCAGCGTGGGAGAACGATACCTCGCTCTCGAACGAAGTGCGCGCCATGCTCGAGTACTTCTCTTTATATGAAGAGAAGAACGATGGCCCAGCTGCGCTGATCTTCGGTAACGGTGAAGTTATCGGCGCGCGACTTGACCGCCTCGGTCTGCGTCCGCTGCGTTCCGTTGAAACCGCGGAGTACATCGGAGCGATGTCTGAAGCGGGCCAGATCGCCTTCCCACCGGAAAGCGTGCTGCGTCGTGGCCGTATCGAAGCGGGCGGCATGCTCTATTACGATCACAAAGAGAAACGCTCTTACACCACGGTTGAAGCGCTGGAAAAACTGGCCGCTGAAAAAGATTATCTGTCACTGCTGAGCAAAGCGCGTATCGATCTCGCCGACCTGCCAGAAATTCAGGCAGAGCAGCTCGGCTCGCCGCTGCGTTATCGTGGTGACCTCAAAACCTATCAACGTTTTGTCGCCTACTACTACAACCAGGAAAGCTTCAAATTTATGATGGATCCGATGCTGCAAACCGGCGCTGAGAAGATCTCAGCCATGGGGTATGGCAACGCCATCAACGGCCTGTCTGACCATGAAGGCGGCATGGCGCACTACTTCTCACAACGATTTGCCCAGGTTACCAACCCGCCGCTCGACTCCATTCGTGAAGCGGACGGCATGACGCTGCGTGTTGCGCTGGGTGCGAAGCCGCATCTCGGCCGCAGCAAAGGTCAGCAAATCATTGTTCCGACGCCAATCCTGACGCACCTCGACATGCTGCGCCTGCGCGAGCAAACCGTCGCTCCTTATGCGCGTTTCGAGATGCTGTATGAGCCGGTGGTCGGCAAAGATATCGTCAGCCGTGCGGCCAACGCCAACGCGCTGGAAAAAGCCATTGATGACTTAGCCCAGCAGGTTGTCGATTTCGCACGCCAGCAAGGCGGCATCGCGGTGATCACCGATCGTCATATCTCTTCAACTCACGCAGCGATCCCGATGCTGCTGATGGTGTCGGCGATCAACCAACGTCTGGTGCAGGAAGGTCTGCGTCTGGATGTTTCGCTGGTGGTCGAAAGTGGCCAAAGCATCTCTTCACACCATATCGCGGCGACGCTGGGCTTCGGTGCTTCTGCCGTTTACCCACTCGGCGTGCAGATGCGTGCGGAAGAGAAATTCGGTGAAGGCGAAGAAGGAAATAAAGCCTTTAAACGCTATGCCAAAGCAGCCGAAAAAGCGCTGATGAAAACCATGGGTAAAGTCGGCCTGTGTACCGTTGAGAGCTACAGCTGCGGCGAGTTCTTCGAGCCGAACTTCCTGAATACCGACGATCCGGTATTGAAAAAGTATTTCCCGAATATCAAAACGCCGGTCGGCGGCGCGGGCTTCCCGGCGATCGCCCAGATGGCGGTAGACTGGCATCAAAGCGCATTAAAAATTCAGGGCGAAGCGGAAGTGCCGTTGCTCGGCCTGTTCAAAGAGCGTGCTGAAGGCGCGGGCCACTCATACGGCACCATCGCGGTGCGTACCTTCATTGATATGACGGAACAACCCATTCGCTTTGCTAACAAAGAGCGCGAAGAGGACAACTTTATTCGTTTGATGACGCTGGCCAAACTGGATAACGCGTTCAACATCAAAGCCGAAGCCTTTACAGACAGCAGCTTTGAGCGCATCCCAAATGATGTGATCGACAGCTTTGCCATCACGCCAGATTATCGTCAGTTCTCCAGCCTGATGCATGCCGAACGTAAACGCCGTCCTGCGGCGCTACGTGACATCCTCGCGCTGCCGTGCGATCTGACCCACGTGGACAGTGAAGCCGAATTCGGCCGTAAACTGGGCCGCTACTCGCTGGTGAACAACGGTTTCGCTACGCGTGGCCTGAAATGTGAGGCAGTGAACGGCAGCCTGAACCAGTTCGAGCTGCGTCTGATCGATGCCATTGCTGGCCTGAAACCGGAAAGCGAGCGCCTGGAAGCGCTGGCACGGGCACTGAAAACCCGTTTCACCGACGATATCGAAAACAGCAACGTGGCGGATGGCGTGTTGCACATCACCGCTTACGGCAAAGCGGCCGATTATCTGTCGCTAATCTTCACTGCGCTGCCATCGCTGCCGCTGGAAGAGATTCAGCCAGCCCACGAAATCACGCGTACCTTTGCTTCCGGTGCGATGAGCCACGGAGCATTGGTTGCGCCGGCGCACGAAGCTGTCGCGCACGGTACCAACATGGTTGGCGGCATGAGTAACTGTGGTGAAGGTGGCGAGCACTATTCACGTCACGGCACCATCCGCGCGTCACGTATCAAACAGTTGGCATCCGGGCGTTTCGGCGTGTGGGCCGCTTATCTTGCTGATCCAATGCTGGAAGAGCTGGAAATCAAAATCGGTCAGGGCGCGAAGCCTGGTGAAGGCGGCCAGCTGCCGGCACCAAAAGTGACCGTTGAGATTGCCGCAGCGCGTGGCGGTACGCCGGGCGTTGAGCTGGTTTCACCGCCGCCGCACCACGACACTTACTCCATCGAGGATTTGGCTCAGCTGATCCACGACTGTAAAGCCGCGCGCGTGCGCGTCATCGTCAAACTGGTTTCCTCTGAAGGTATCGGCACCATCGCCGTTGGCGTGGCGAAAGCTGGCGCAGATGTCATCAACGTCGCGGGTAACACCGGCGGCACCGGCGCAGCGTCCGTTACCAGCCTGAAATATACCGGCCGCGTGGCGGAAATCGGCATCGCTGAAGTGCATCAGGCGCTGTGTGCCAACGGCCTGCGCGACAAAGTGCAGCTGCGCTGCTCCGGCGCGCAGCAAACCGGCAGCGATGTGATCAAATCTGCCCTGCTCGGCGGCGATAGCTTCGAGTTCGGCACCACCGCGCTGATGATGCTGAAATGCGTGATGGCGAAAAACTGTAACGTCAAATGCCCGGCCGGTTTAACCACTAACGCCGAAGCCTTTGATGGTGATCCGCGTCAGCTGGCGCAGTACTTCATCAACGTGGCGCAGGAAGTGCGTGAGTTCCTTGCCCGCCTCGGTCTGCGGTCTCTGCGTGAAGCGCGTGGCCGTTCGGATCTGCTGCACTTGATGGATCACCCGCTGGAAGTCGGCAAACTGGATCTGCGTGCGATGTTGACCGTGGTGCCAGAGCAGAAAATTGCCAAGCCGGTGTATCTGGAAAAAGACTTTGAGCTGGATGATGGCTGGGTCAGCGAGCTGAAAACGCAGCTGGTTGGCGCGGCAAGCCGTGAAATCGCGCTGGGCGCGGGCATCACGCTGAACAACCGTAACAAAAGCGTCGGTGGTCAGCTGGCGATCGATATCGAACGCATGCTGAACCATGGACTCTCGACAGAGCAGCTGGCTGCATTGCCAGCGGTGCTGAAAGACGATCGCGGTCGTCACTATCTGGCGCCAGCCACCGTGCTGATTAACACCAGCGGTTCTGCCGGCCAGTCGTTCGGCGCGTTCTGCAACGACGGCATGCAGATGAAGCATTACGGCACCTGTAACGACGGTGTCGGCAAAGGCCAGTGCGGCGGCGAGTTGGTGGTGATGTCACCAGGCGGCGGCGCACAGGATAGCGATGGCAACGTGTTGATCGGTAACTTCGCGCTGTTTGGCGCCACCGGCGGCCGTCTGTTCGTTCAGGGCCAGGCGGGTGACCGCTTCGCCGTGCGTAACTCCGGCGCAACCGCGGTAGTGGAAGGCGTTGGTGACTTCTGCTGCGAATACATGACCAACGGCGCCATCCTCAACCTTGGCACCTTTGGTAAAGGCTTTGGCAACGGCATGAGCGGCGGTTTCGCTTACCAGTACGATCCGTATGGATCGCTGGCAGCCCACGCAGCAGGTGATTCGGTGCTGTTTGGTTCTATCGCCGATGAAGATGAAATGGCGCAGGTGCACAAACAAGCGGTGCTGACCATGCTGAACTGGCATCTGGAAGCAACCCAATCGCCACGCGCGGCCTGGCTGCTGGATAACTGGGAAACCGAGTGCCACCACTTTGTTTATGTGATGCCGCGTTCGCTGCTGCTGTATCAGGATGGCACCGAAATCCTGAAAGCCAAATCACGTAAAGACCTGCTTGAAGAGCTGTCAACCTCGCTGGCTGCGCATCAGGTTGCGAAGTTCAAATCAGCGTGGCGTGATGGTAAAACCATTGCCAACGGCGCAGTTCCGGCTTATGGCGCGACCGATACGCTGGAGATGTTTGTTCTGCTGAACAACTACACCGTTCTCAGCCTCGCGCAGCAGCTGGCGCTGGGCAAGCTGCCGAAAGGCACGGCGGTGGAAGATCCAGCAGTAGAAAAAGCGGTACGTAATCTTCTGATGACCGAAGATTTCACGCTCATCAGCAAGCTGCAACGTCATGCACGCTCGGCGATTGAGAGTTACAGTGATGACGAGCTGGCAAGCCTGATCGCCGCGAAACGAATGTCAGATTACAAAGCGGCATTAACGCAGCGCAACATTCGCTCGATGGACAGCCTGGCGACTTACGGCTGGATCATCTATCAGGATGCCTGCAACCGTGAAGTGCTTGGTCATCTGCCTGATTTTGAAGAGCTGTTTGCGCGTGCTGCCTTGCCAGAAATCGCTGCTGCAGTCGGGAAACTTTCCTGATTACAGTGCTACTGAACATGTGTAATTTAGTTTTTATATTTTGATTGAACAGGATTGAGTGCCTTACCGATGAAAATTCCTTACATTCCTGAAGATGCACCGTTTAACGGTGAGCAGAAATACTGGCTGGCGGGCTTCCTCGCTGGCCTCCATTCGCGCCTGCTGGTATTAGAAGACAAGCAGAGCGCACCGGCTGCAGGTGCCAGCACCAATACGCAGCTGCACATCCTGTTCGGTTCACAGACCGGCAACGCTGAAGCGCTGTCGCAAACGGCCGCTAAAGCCGCACGCGCCAAAGGTTTGGTGCCGGTGGTTCAAGCGCTGGGCGAAGTGGATCTGGATGTGTTCGCTACCATGCGTCACGTGCTGATCGTCACCTCCACTTACGGCGAAGGCGAAATGCCGGACAACGCCCAGCTGTTCTGGAACGCGATTTCAGCCAGCACCGCGCCGCGTCTGGAGCAGATGCACTTTGCGGTATTGGCGATTGGCGACACCGGCTACGACGGTTTCTGCCAGGCAGGAAAATTCATCGATATGCGTCTTGAGCAGCTCGGTGCAAAACGCGTCGCCGATCGTATCGACTGCGATATCGACTTCGAAGAGCCATCCAGCGCGTGGATTGGTACGGCGATGCCGCAATTCGCCGCCAGTGCAGGCAGCAGCGGTACAGCATTAGAAAGCGCGCCAGAAGCGCCCGTCATTCCGGGCAGCAATAAGCAAAACCCATATGCGGCTGCGTTGGTGACTAACAAGCGTCTTTCGGCAGAAGAGTCGGCGAAAGATATTCGTCACTTCGAGTTTGATCTCACCGACAGCGGTTTGAAATATGAAGCGGGCGATGCGCTGGGTGTGATCCCGGTGAACGACGCAGCACTGGTTTCACTGCTGCTGACCCAGCTGAAAGCTGACTACGAAACGCCAGTTCCCAGCTTTGATCGCAACCTCGGCGATCTGCTGACTTATCAGTTCGAAATTTCCGAGCCGTCACGCAAACTGATTGAGTGGGTTGGCCAGCACACCACCAACCAGGAACTGCGTCACGTCTTGCAGCACGACGATAAAGATACCCTTGCCGTTTGGCTGTGGGGCAAAGACACGCTGGATCTGCTGCAGCTTGAGCTGACCCGCAGCCTGTCGGTACCGGAATTTGTTGCCATGCTGCGTCCGTTACAGCATCGCGCCTACTCCATCTCGTCGAGCTCGAAAGCCTATCCAAATCAGGTCCATCTGACCATCGCTTCCGTGCGCTATCACAGCGGCGGCCGCGAGCGTAAAGGTGTGTGCTCAACCTATCTGGCTGAACGTGTACGTCGCGGCGAAAAGCCGGCGATCTTCATCTCGCCAAACAAAGCGTTCCGTGTGCCGTCAAACGGCAATGCGCCGCTGATCATGGTTGGTCCAGGCACCGGTATCGCACCGTTCCGCGCCTTCCTGCAGGAACGTCAGGCAACCGGCGCAGAAGGTAAAAACTGGCTGTTCTTCGGTGACCAGCATCAGGCACATGATTACATCTACGAAGAAGAGTTGCAGGCATGGCAGGAGAAAGGTCTGCTGACTCATCTGGATCTGGCCTTCTCGCGCGATCAGGAAGAGAAGATCTACGTGCAGAACCGCATGCTGGAGAAAGGCGCTGAGCTTTACGCCTGGCTGCAGGATGGCGCTTACTTCTACGTGTGTGGCGACGCATCTCGCATGGCAAAAGACGTTGATGCGGCGCTGTATGAAGTGGTTCGTCAGTTCGGTGGCTTGTCCAGCGAGCGCGCGGCGGCTTACGTTGATCAGCTGAAGAAAGATAAACGCTACCTGCGCGACGTCTACTAAGGCGCGCAGACATAAAAAAACGGGCCAATCGGCCCGTTTTTTATTGCACGTTTTACTTCACCACACGCAGTGAAGGTCGTCCGCCACGCGGCGGCGGCTCATCATCTGGAGAGTGGTCGTCGTCAGTCGCATCATCCGGACGATCGCCATCAATCACAGACATCATCGTCTCTTCCTGACCGCTACCATCCTGCTCGTCCGTCGCCAGCTCATAAGCCGGTTCCGGCTCGAACATGGTGCCAGCGCCGTTTTCACGGGCATAAATCGCCAGAACCGCAGCCATCGGCACAGAAACCTGACGCGGTACGCCACCGAAACGCGCGTTGAAACGCACTTCATCATTGGCGAGGTCAAGATTGCCTACCGCACGCGGCGCGATGTTCAGAACGATCTGCCCATCACGCGCATATTCCAGCGGCACCTGCACACCAGGCAGATTGATGTCGACCACCAGATGCGGCGTCAACTGATTATCCAGCAACCAGTCGTAGAACGCCCGCAACAGGTAAGGACGACGCGCCGTTAGTTGCGACATTTCCATACATTAGCCCCGAGCTTGCAGGCGCATTTCACGTTCTGCTTCCGTCAGTGACGCGAGGAAAGAGTCACGTTCAAACACGCGCGTCATATAGCCTTTCAGCTCTTTAGAACCCGCGCCAGACAGGTCAACACCCATCTGCGGCAGACGCCACAGCAGCGGCGCCAGATAGCAATCCACCAGGCTGAACTCTTCGCTCATGAAGAAAGGCGTACGTGCGAACAGTGGCGCAATCGCCAGCAGCTCTTCACGCAGTTGCTTGCGCGCTGCATCGGCTTCGGCACCGTTGGCGGTTTCTATGGTGCGCATCAGGCTGTACCAATCCTGCTCGATGCGGTGCATCATCAGACGGCTTTCACCGCGCGCGACCGGGTAAACCGGCATCAGCGGTGGATGCGGGAAACGCTCATCGAGGTATTCCATGATGATGCGTGATTCATACAGCGTCAGTTCACGGTCGACCAGCGTCGGTACGGTGCGATACGGGTTGAGGTCAATCAGATCCTGCGGCAGGTTATCCGTTTCAACCTGCTCGATCTCCACGCTGACGCCCTTCTCAGCCAGTACAATACGTACCTGATGGCTGAAAATGTCAGTCGGACCAGAAAACAGCGTCATTACCGAACGTTTGTTGGCAGCGACAGCCATGAAAACCTCCAAGTTTGTTCACAAAAAGATACTGCGAATAGCCAACCACGCGGCGACTCACCGGCTCATCAGATTCGCCTACCGTCAGCGTCAGGAGCATCGACCGGTCTTCCGGACAGGAACGACATGCACAACGCTGCGTCTTGCAGGCGCAAAGTGACAGTGAGTTTACCAGATTTTAAGCAGCTTGTGGGGCGGGCGTGATGATTTGCGGGCAAAATGCGGGTAAAGCTCGCGTTTTTCGTGGGAAAAAATCATAAATGCAGGCAATAAAAAACCCGCCGAAGCGGGTTTTTTGAGCCAACTGCCGCTGCCGAAGCAGCAAACAATTAACGCTTGGAGAACTGCGGACGACGACGTGCTTTACGCAGGCCGACTTTCTTACGTTCAACTTCACGCGCATCACGGGTAACGAAGCCCGCTTTACGCAGTTCAGAACGCAGAGACTCGTCGTACTCCATCAGAGCGCGTGTGATACCGTGACGGATCGCACCAGCCTGACCAGAAATACCACCACCTTTAACGGTGATGTACAGGTCAAATTTACCAACCATATCAACCAGCTCCAGCGGCTGACGCACGACCATGCGTGCAGTCTCGCGACCGAAGTACTGCTCCAAAGAGCGCTGGTTAATTACGATGTTACCGCTACCCGGCTTGATGAAGACGCGAGCGGCAGAGCTTTTGCGGCGACCAGTGCCGTAGTTTTGAGTTTCAGCCATTGCCTATAATCCCGATTAAATGTCAAGAACTTGCGGTTGCTGCGCCGCGTGGTTGTGCTCGTTGCCTGCGTAAACTTTCAGTTTACGGTACATAGCACGACCCAGTGGGCCTTTCGGCAGCATGCCTTTAACCGCGATTTCAATCACACGCTCAGGACGGCGCTCGATCATCTCTGCAAAGGTCGCTTGCTTGATACCACCGATGTGGCCAGTGTGGTGATAGTAAATCTTGTCAGTACGCTTGTTGCCGGTTACAGCAACTTTTTCTGCGTTCAGAACGATGATGTAATCACCGGTATCAACGTGCGGAGTGTATTCCGCTTTGTGCTTACCACGCAGACGGCGCGCCAGTTCAGTCGCCAGGCGACCCAAGGTTTTGCCCGTTGCGTCAACAACATACCAGTCACGCTGTACGGTTTCTGGTTTAGCTGTAAAAGTTTTCATTGAAAAGCTTACCCAAATAAAAAGTTACACGTTGGTGAAATCCCAAACGCTAAGTAAACGATTGAGGCTCACACGACCATTTTGCCCAGCAAGCCACCCCTTCAAGTGAGTTACCGGATCACATCGAGCTCTTGGGAAAGAAAACCGATGCTGTAACGTGGGGTCGCAAGATTATAGAGAAGTCGAACTCAAAGATCGAACCTTTTTGCATCTAAAACCTACGATTTATGCCACGTCATCAGGGCAGATGCGGCAGACGCAAATACTCTTCGCTCTGCATCTCCTGCAAACGCGACAAGCAGCGCTGATACTCAAACTTCAAGCGTGTGCCCTGATAAATTTCAAACAGTGATGTTTCAGCCGCGACAACCAGTTTCACGTGGCGTTCGTAGAACTCATCGACCAACGCAAGGAAGCGGCGCGCCTGATCTTCGGTCTTATAAATCATCACCGGCACATCATACAGCAAGACGCTGTGAAAACGGCGCGAGAGCTCAATATAGTCGTGCTGACTGCGCCCTTCGCCGCACAGCGTCAGGAAATTGATCGCCAGCACGCCTTCATGCACGCCCAGCGTGGGCATCTGGCGATGGTTGATTTCCAGCACCGGCGCGTCTTCACGCGCTTTGCCGGACAGCGCGCGGAACATGCGCTCCATTTCGCTATGCGTGGCCTCGTTGAGCGGGAAGTTCCACAAATGCGCCGAGGTTAAGGTGCGCAAACGGTAATCGATACCGGCGTCCACGTTCATCACTTCACAATGACGTTTGATTTGTTCGATGGCAGGCAGGAAACGCGGGCGCTGCAGGCCGTTGCGATAGAGCTCATCCGGCGGAATGTTCGAGGTGGCTACCAGCGAGATGCCGCGCGCGAACAGCGCTTCCATCAGCGTGCCCAGCAGCATGGCGTCGGTGATATCCGAGACAAAAAACTCATCGAAACAGAGAATGTCAGTTTCCGCTTTAAAGCGATCGGCGACAATCAGCAGCGGATCGCTGTGGCCTTGCAGCTGCGTCAGCTCCTGATGGACACGCAGCATAAAGCGGTGGAAATGCAGGCGCAGCTTACGATCACCAGGAATTGACTGAAAAAACAGATCCATCACCCAGGTTTTACCGCGTCCCACACCGCCCCACATATACAGGCCGCGCACTGGCGCTTCGCGGGTGCTTTTCTCTTTATTGATCATCTTAGACAAGCGGCCAAACAGACCTTTGGCAGCCGGTTCAACCTGTTGCTGGCGGGCAATCAATCCTTGCTGGATGGTATCTAAGCGGGTAATCGCTTCTCGTTGTACGTCATCCGGGCGAAATTCGCCCTGCGACAGCGCCTGCTCGTAGCGTGCAAGCGGAGATGAGGTTTGCATGGTTCTCTCAGAATCCCTGAAAAAGTCCGATTCACGGGTCGGTTGACGAAAATTAGGCCGCTCTACACTAAGCGATGCAGCCCGATAGTTCCACTTCCAATAGATTATTGGGTATAGTGGCTGCTATTGAAGTTGATGTTGCAACAGAAGCAATGCCCTACGAAACAACGGAAATTACACGGGAGTCATTATGACCTGGGAATACGGGCTGATTGGTTTAGTGATTGGCATTATTGTCGGCGCAGTCGTCATGCGTTTTGGCAACAAGAAGCTGCGCGAGCAGCGTAGCATGCAGTATGAACTGGAAAAATCGAAGGCCGAGCTGGCGGATTACCGCGAGGAGCTCACCAACCACTTCGCCCGCAGCGCCGAGCTGCTGGACAACATGGCGCATGATTATCGCCAGCTGTATCAGCACATGGCGAAAGGGTCTAACGACCTGCTGC
The DNA here is from genome assembly GCF_019795935.1 of Pantoea sp. DY-15. NCBI lineage: Bacteria > Pseudomonadati > Pseudomonadota > Gammaproteobacteria > Enterobacterales > Erwiniaceae > Pantoea > Pantoea sp. DY-15. Next base: position 215,375 of record NZ_JAIMIF010000004.1, on the reverse strand, counting down.
CAAATCTGCCCGGCGAGAAAAATCCGTTTGCCTACCAGTTAACGGAAGCCGAAGCGGATAACGACCAGGCGCCGGTGCAGATGCCGCGTGATTACTCTGAAGGCGCATCCGGCCTGTTACGTGGCAGTGACCGCGCTCCGCGTAATTAATCCTTTTGGGGCACAGCTTAGCTGTGCCCTTTTTGTTTTCGAACACAAACCACAAACTACTGTCACACTTCTTTTATCCCTTTCGCAGCGAGAGCGTTGTAGCAATGAAAAAACAAGCACGTCTGTTAAGCGCATTAGCCTTAGGTATCGGGATGAGTTTGGCTGCGGCGCCGAGTGCGCTGGCAACTCTTCCCGCCCAGATTCAGGGACAAGCATTGCCAAGCCTGGCACCGATGCTGGAAAAAGTTCTGCCCGCAGTAGTGAGCGTGCGTGTTGAAGGTACCGACAGCGGTCAGCAGGCGCAGGATATTCCTGAACCGCTGAAGCGTTTTTTTGGTCAGGCACCGGGACAATCGCAGCCGCAGCCTTTTGAAGGTCTGGGTTCTGGCGTGATTATTGATGCCGCTAAAGGCTATATCCTCACCAATAACCATGTGGTCAGCAACGCCGATAAAATCAGCGTGCAACTGGGTGACGGCAACGAATATGACGCTAAGTTAATTGGTCACGATGAACAAACCGACATCGCCTTGATCCAGGTTGAAGGCGCGAAAAATCTGACACAGGTGAAAATTGCCGACTCTGATTCGCTGAAGGTGGGTGATTTTGCCGTGGCCATCGGTAACCCGTTTGGTCTGGGTCAAACCGCCACGTCGGGCATCATCTCTGCGCTCGGTCGTAGCGGCCTGAACCTGGAAGGACTGGAAAACTTCATTCAGACCGATGCCGCGATTAACCGCGGTAACTCCGGCGGTGCGCTGGTGAACCTGAATGGTGAGTTGATTGGTATCAACACCGCGATTCTGGCGTCAAGCGGCGGCAACATCGGCATTGGCTTCGCCATTCCCGCCAATATGGCGATGAACCTGGCGCAGCAGCTGATTCAGTTCGGCGAAGTGAAGCGCGGTCAGCTTGGTATCAAAGGTACGGAAATGACCGCCGATATCGCCAAAGCGTTTAACGTTGATGCGCAGCGCGGTGCCTTTGTTTCGGAAGTGCTGCCGAAGTCAGCCGCCGAGAAAGCGGGCATCAAAGCTGGCGATATCATCACCTCCATCAATGATAAGCCAATCACCAGCTTTGCTGAGCTGCGTGTGAAAGTCGGCACCACACCGCCGGGCCAGGACGTAAAAATCGGCCTGCTACGTGAAGGCAAACCGGTCAACGTCACCGTCACGCTGGAACAAAGCGCGCAAACCACCGCCAGCGCGCAGCTGATGTCGCCTGCACTGCAAGGCGCAACGCTGAGCGACGGCGCGACTAAAACCGGTGATAAAGGCGTGAAAGTCGATGCCATTGAAAAAGGCACGCCAGCGGAGCAAGTCGGTTTGCAGAAAGATGATGTGATCATCGGCGTAAACCGCAATCGCGTCGCTTCTATTGCCGAAATGCGCAAAGTGCTGGAAGGCAAACCGCCGGTGCTGGCACTGAACGTGGTGCGCGGCGAAGAGACGATTTACCTGCTTCTGCGATAATCCTCGCAACAGGCGGACAAGCAGGTGTTTGTCCGCCTTTCTCATGCTATTCTGCCCTGCGATCTCACCTGGCTTGAAATAACACCATGTTTCTTAAACTTTTGCGTTCTGTGGTGATGGGCCTGATCGTGGCTGGCTTACTGCTCGTCGCGATCCCTGCGCTGCGTATGGGCAGCAACGTCACCTTTGATCATGACAACAGCGACGATGAAGCACCCGTTAGTTTTAATCAGGGTGTGCGACGTGCCGTGCCCGCGGTCGTTAACGTCTATAACCGCAGCGCCCACGGCAACAATAATCGCGGCATCACCACGCTGGGTTCCGGCGTGATCATGAACGGCAAAGGCTACATCCTCACTAACAAACACGTGATTAATAACGCCGACCAAATCATCGTCGCGCTGCAGGATGGACGCTTCTTCGAAGCCACCTTAGTGGGTTCCGATGCCATGACCGATTTAGCGGTGCTGAAAATCAGCGCCTCCAACTTGCCGGTTATCCCCATCAACGCCAAACGTATCGCGCACATCGGCGACGTCGTCATGGCGATCGGCAATCCGTACAACCTCGGCCAAACCGTGACGCAAGGCATCATCAGCGCCACCGGACGCGTGGGCCTGAGCTCATCCGGACGACAAAACTTCCTGCAGACCGATGCCTCGATCAATCAGGGCAACTCGGGCGGCGCATTGATTAACTCGCTGGGTGAACTGATGGGCATTAATACCCTGACGTTTGATAAAAGCAGCGATGGCGAAACGCCGGAAGGAATTGGTTTCGCCATTCCCACCGCGCTGGCGAGCAAAATCATGGATAAGCTGATTCGTGATGGTCGGGTGATTCGCGGCTACATCGGCATCACCGGGCGCGAACTGCCGCCGCTGCACGGCCAGGGCAGTAATCTTGATCGCGTGCAGGGCATTATCGTCAGTGACGTCACGCCTGGCGGCCCCGCCGATAGCGCCGGCATTCAGGCCAATGACGTGCTGCTGGAAGTGAATGGTAAACCGGCGCTCTCGGCGCAGGAAACCATGGATCAGGTGGCAGAAATTCGGCCGGGCTCGGTGATTGACGTGCAGATCTTGCGTAATGAAAAGAAAATGACCTTGCCGGTGACGATTCAGGAATTCCCGGAAGTGACCGCGCCCGCCACCACCACGCCATAAGGGCGCTTGCGCGCCCTGATGATTTAGCTGCGGTCGACCGGGAAGGCGATCACTTCACTTAGCGAGCTGGCTTTCAGCGCCAGCATGATCAAACGATCCACGCCCAACGCCACGCCAGAACAGGCAGGCATACCGTGCGCCAGCGCATCCAGCAGATAGGTATCGATAGGATGTTGCGGCAGGCCACGCGCAGCACGACGACGATTGTCCTGCTCAAAGCGCTGACGCTGCTCACGGCTGTCGGTTAACTCACGGAAACCGTTCGCCAGCTCAATCCCTTTGTAATAGACCTCAAAGCGCTCGGCGACACGGTGATCTTCCGTACTGATCTCCGCCAGTGCGGCCTGCGTCGCCGGGAAATGGTAGACGAAGCACGGCTTATCGTTACCAATCTTCGGCTCAACGCCCAGCATAAACAGCAGCTGCAGCAGCGTATCGCGGTCTTCTTCACGATTGGCCAACTCGCCCTCGCCCAGCTTCTCAGCCACTTCGCGTAGCTGCACTTTATCAGCCGATAACGGATCGACTTCCAGGTGGCGGATGAACGCCTGCTGATACGACAGGGATTCCGCGCTGTCGCACTCCAGCACCTGCTGCATCAAATCGTCCACCTCGTTCATCAGGCGGTACATGTCGTAGTGCGGACGATACCACTCCAGCATGGTGAACTCGGGATTGTGGTGACGCCCGGCCTCCTCATTACGGAAGCTGCGACCCATCTGGTAAATCGGACCACTTCCGGCCGCCAGCAGGCGCTTCATGTGATATTCCGGACTGGTCATCAGCCACAGATCGCGCCCTTCGGCTGCGCCTGGCCCAACAAAACGCGTCTGGAACGGCACCAGATGGATGTCAGTGATGGTCGCCTGGCTCATCGCCGGGGTATCGACCTCCAGCACGCCGCGATCGGCAAAGAAACGACGTATTTCCGCCATAATAGCGGCGCGTTTCAACAAATTGGCAATGGGTGCGCTCGGCTGCCAGCTTGCCGTTTCGCTCATGTTGATGACTCCTCATACAGATAAGGGGTGGAAGTCTACCCGCAATGCCGATGGCAAACAACGGCAGCGGGCCAAGGCAGCAATTTGCTATCGGGCAGCTATACTTAACCCATTAAAATTGTAAAGGAATCCCACAATGTCCCCATGGAAAACCCTGCTCGCCAGCCTGAGCGCTTTTCTCTCCGTTGCCTGCTCAACCGCGCCGCCCAAAGGCGTGACGGTGGTGGAAGGTTTCGACACTCAGCGCTATCTCGGCCAATGGTATGAAATCGCTCGCCTCGATCACCGCTTTGAGCGCGGATTACAACAGGTTACCGCTAATTATAGTCCGCGCGAGGATGGCGGTTTGAAGGTGATCAATCGCGGCTACAATCAGCAGAAACAGCGCTGGCAAGAGAGCGTTGGCAAAGCCTACTTCACCGGCGATAAACAGCGCGCCTCGCTGAAAGTGTCGTTCTTTGGCCCGTTCTATGGCGGCTACAACGTGATCGCACTGGATCCTGACTATCGCTATGCGCTGGTATGCGGACCGAATCGTAGCTACTTGTGGATTCTGTCACGTACGCCGCAGCTGGATGAAAGTGTTAAGCAACGCCTGGTTGAACAGGCCAGAAGTGCCGGATTCCCGGTGGATGAACTGATTTGGGTGGAGCAGAAATAAGGAGGACCGGTGCGAAAGCCGCTTTCGCACCGGAATAGCTTACTGTGCGCTGCGCTGAATCGCTTTGCCGCCCGCCTGAACGTCTTCGCCAACACCACGCGTGGTGTTACAAGCGGTCAGAACGGATGAGAGCACCAGCACGGAAAAAATCGCGACAATACTTTTCTTTAACATAGCCATATCCTTTTTGGTTGCAGTAAAAGTACAGCTCTTAAAGCATAGTCTTGATCTGTAAAACTGCGGATTAGGCGGATGAAAAAAGAGAAGGGAAACACACAGAGAGAAAAAAGGCGCATCGATGATGCGCCTGATTTGACGATTATTTTACGCGAGAAACGTATTCGCCAGAGCGGGTATCTACTTTTACCACTTCGCCAATCTGTACGAACAGTGGCACTTTGATCACCGCACCAGTCGACAATGTAGCTGGCTTACCGCCGGTACCTGCGGTATCACCCTTCAGGCCTGGATCGGTTTCGATAACTTCAGCTTCGATGAAGTTTGGTGGCTGAACAGCGATCGCTTTATCGTTCCACAGGGTAACGATACAATCCGCATTGTCCTGCAGCCACTTGGTCACGTCATCCAGCACTTTAGATTCGATCTGATACTGCTCGAAAGATTCCGGGTGCATGAAGTAGTAGAAGTCGCCGTCGTTGTAAGAGTATTGCAGCGTCATATCACGAACGTCTGCGCCTTCGGCAGAGTCAGTAGATTTGAAGGTCTTCTCAACGCGAGAACCGGTCAGCAGACGACGCATTTTAACGCGCGCAAATGCCTGGCCTTTACCCGGCTTAACGAACTCACTGGCTTCGATGGCATATGGCTCGCCTTCGAACATGATTTTAAGACCGGGACGGAAATCGTTGCTAAGATAAGTCGCCATAAAGGCCCTCTGTAAATATTGAACTGGTAAATAGCCAAAAAAATGGCACACATTGTAACCCTAAATCCCCCCGTCAGAGAAGATTGGTTGCAGCAACTAGCTGATGTTGTCACCGAACCTGCTGAATTACTGCAACTTTTATCTCTTGATCAGCATGCTGATCTGGCTGCAGGCGCTGATGCACGCAAGCTTTTCGCCCTGCGCGTACCGCGCGCCTTCATCGCACGCATGAAAAAAGGCGATGCGACGGACCCGCTGCTGCTGCAAGTGCTCACCAGCCGTCAGGAATTTATTGATGCGCCAGGTTATAGCACCGATCCGCTGGATGAACAAAGCAGCGTTGTGCCGGGTTTACTGCATAAGTATAGAAACCGTGCGCTGCTGCTGGTAAAAGGCGGCTGTGCGGTTAACTGCCGCTACTGTTTCCGCCGTCATTTCCCCTACCAGGATAATCAGGGCAACAAGCGTAACTGGCAGGCGGCGATCGATTACATCGCCACACATCCGGAACTGGATGAAATTATCTTCTCCGGCGGCGATCCGCTGATGGCGAAAGATCATGAGCTGGCATGGCTGGTGGATGCGCTGGAAAAAATCCCGCATCTTAAACGCCTGCGTATTCACAGCCGCTTGCCGGTGGTAATCCCGGCGCGTATCACCGAAGGCTTGTGTCAGATTCTGGCAGACACGCGCTTGCAGGTATTGATGGTGAGCCATATCAACCACGCGCAGGAAATTGATGACGAGCTGAGTTACGGCATGCAGATGCTAAAGCGTGCCGGCGTGACGCTGCTCAATCAAAGCGTGTTGCTGCGTGATGTGAATGATGATGCGCAGACGCTAGCGGATCTCAGTAATGCGCTGTTTGATGCCGGCATTCTGCCCTACTACCTGCACGTGCTGGATAAGGTGCAAGGCGCGGCGCACTTCTTTGTGTCAGATGAGGAAGCGCGGGGGTTGATGCGTCAGCTGCTGCCGATGGTGTCTGGTTATATGGTGCCGAAACTGGCGCGCGAGATTGGCGGCGAGCCAAGCAAGACGCCGCTGGATTTACAGCTGCGTCAGGAATAAAAAAAGCCGCATCAGCGGCTTTTTTTACGACTGCAACTTACGGGCACTTATACACCTGACCGGTCATTTTGCTATCGAGCGGCGCGAAAGCTGACAGCAGATTCTGCGTCGGGCTGGTGGCACCATAAATCACGTTGCCGCCCATTTCTGCCGCGCGGTTGCGCAGGTCGTTGGCTGCGCCACGCAGTGAACTGCCTTCACCGCCTGAACCGCTCAGCCAGTTGCTCTGAGAGCCGGTAAGCGTTCCCAGCAGCTGACATTGACTTGCGGGTTGTTGGTCGACGAAGGTCACACGTTCGCCGCCAGCACTCAGTTGATTGGAGCTGCTACAGCCCGCCAGCAGTAAAGTTCCGACTGCCAGACCGAGCAAGAGGTTAATCCGCATTGTAATCCCCATTTATTATCATCAGTGTCGGGCGGCAGCGTAGCAGAAAAGCGCACTTTTTTTCTGAACATTCATTGCCCTAAACCCGTAAAGCCGAAGTATTGCGCCCTTACTTATACCTTGTTCCCCAGCAAAAGAAAAACCCCCGACCGTTTCCGATCGGGGGTTTTCCAGATGACTTAAGCAGTCAGGGGCAATTACATCATGCCGCCCATTCCGCCCATGCCACCCATACCGCCAGCGCCGCCTAAATCAGGTGCGTCGCTTTTTGGCAGGTCAGTCACCATCGCTTCGGTGGTGATCATCAGGCCCGCTACCGATGAAGCGTACTGCAGCGCAGAACGGGTCACTTTGGTTGGGTCCAGGATACCGAAGTCGATCATGTTGCCGTACTCTTCAGTCTGCGCGTTGTAACCGTAGTTACCGTCGCCTGCTTTCACGTTGTTAGCAACAACTGAAGGCTCTTCGCCGGCGTTGGAAACGATCTGACGCAGTGGTGCTTCCATTGCGCGCAGCGCAACTTTGATACCCACGTTCTGATCTTCGTTATCGCCTTTCAGGCCAGATGCGGCGATTTTCGCTGCAACGCGAACCAGCGCCACACCACCACCGGCAACCACGCCTTCTTCAACCGCAGCACGGGTCGCGTGCAGGGCATCTTCAACGCGTGCTTTCTTCTCTTTCATTTCAACTTCAGTTGCTGCGCCCACTTTCAGCACGGCTACGCCGCCTGCCAGTTTCGCTACGCGCTCCTGCAGTTTCTCTTTGTCGTAATCAGAGGTTGCTTCTTCGATCTGCTGACGAATCTGCGTTACGCGGCCAGAGATAGCACCTTGATCACCCACGCCATCGATGATGGTGGTGGTGTCTTTGTTGATCACAACGCGTTTTGCCTGACCCAGATCTTCCAGGGTGGCTTTCTCCAGCTCCATACCGATCTCTTCAGAGATCACGGTACCGCCGGTCAGGATAGCGATATCCTGCAGCATCGCTTTACGACGGTCGCCGAAGCCAGGTGCTTTAACCGCAGCCACTTTGACGATACCGCGCATGGTGTTCACCACCAGCGTTGCCAGGGCTTCACCTTCCACGTCTTCTGCAATGATCAGCAGTGGCTTACCGGCTTTCGCAACGGCTTCCAGCACTGGCAGCATTTCGCGGATGTTAGAGATTTTCTTGTCAGCCAGCAGGATGAACGGGGTTTCCAGCTCAACTGCGCCTGTTTCTGGCTTATTGATGAAGTACGGAGACAGGTAGCCGCGGTCAAACTGCATACCTTCAACCACGTCCAGCTCGTCTTGCAGGCCGGTGCCTTCTTCAACGGTGATAACGCCTTCTTTGCCCACTTTGTCCATCGCGTCGGCAATCAGTTTGCCCACGGTTTCATCGGAGTTAGCAGAGATGGTACCAACCTGTGCAATTGCGCGTGAATCCTGGCAAGGCACAGACAGGGTTTTCAGTTCTTCAACGGCGGCGATAACGGCTTTATCGATACCGCGCTTCAGATCCATCGGGTTCATGCCCGCAGCGACGGCTTTCAGGCCTTCGGTGATGATGGCCTGAGCCAGTACAGTTGCGGTGGTGGTGCCGTCGCCTGCTGCGTCGTTCGCTTTAGAGGCCACTTCTTTCACCATCTGTGCGCCCATGTTTTCGAACTTGTCTTCCAGCTCGATTTCACGCGCAACAGAAACACCATCTTTGGTGATGGTCGGTGCACCAAAAGATTTATCCAGAACCACGTTACGGCCTTTTGGGCCCAGGGTAACTTTTACTGCATCTGCCAGTACGTTTACGCCACGCAGCATTTTTACGCGTGCGTCATTACCGAATTTTACGTCTTTAGCTGCCATTTCAAATATCCCTTAAATTCGTTTCGTTCAGTGAATTACGCGTAAATTACGCTTCAACAACTGCCAGGATGTCACTTTCGGAGATGATCAGAACTTCTTCGTTGTCGATTTTCTCGGTTTTAGCACCGTAGCCTTCGCTGAAAATCACCAGATCACCCACTTTTACGTCCAGTGGCTTAACTTCACCGTTTTCCAGGATGCGGCCTTTGCCAACAGCCAGGATTTCACCGCGGGTAGATTTACCGGCAGCTGAACCGGTCAGCACGATGCCGCCCGCTGATTTAGCTTCGACTTCTTTACGCTTGACGATAACGCGATCGTGCAATGGACGAATTTTCATTTGATAGCTCTCCTTTAGAAAGTCCAATCATTCATTTTTGGGGTTGAGCCGGACAGCAGGGCTTCCAGCCTCGTGCTGGAAGAGATAGGGGCAATAAGTGGGCTTTCAAGGGCAAAAAATATAAATATTTTCGTTTCTGCAACAGACGGCGAAAAAAGCAACAAAAAGGCGGCTTGCGCCGCCTTGATTATCTAATGGTCTTTGTCATGACCTATTTGGTCCTGATCTTTGCGCTCATATTCACCGTCCACGGTGAAACCCGCATCCGGACCGGCGCCCGGTCCGCGCCATACGCGCAAGTGCGGCATCAGCTTCAAAGTCAGATGCTTCTGCACCGGCGGCAACAGCAGCAGTAAACCGAGGAAGTCGGTGAAGAAACCGGGCAACAGCAGCAGGAAGCCGGAGATAATCAGCGAAACGCTTTTGGTCATCTCAGCCGCCGGGCTTTCGTTACGCGCCAGCTTCTCCTGCATCAAACGGAAGTTCTTCATGCCCTGATTTTTCACCAGCGACACACCAATACACGAGGTGAAGATCACCAATAGCATGGTGAGCAGCACGCCCAGCGCATGCGCGACCTGAATGAAGATTGAGATCTCAATCCAGGCTAAAACAAAAAAAATCACGAACGGTAACCAGCGCACCGAGTTCTCCTGTGAGTTGGAGCTGCCCCGCAAATTGCCAGGCAGCAGAAAGGGAGGGTCTGTATGACCGTATTGATAGAGATGGGCATTTGAACCGGCATTTTCAACCGATCCTGCCATTTTTTTCCCACTGACTTAAAATTGCGAAGTACATCACATATCGTTATTACCGCTGGGCCTGTAAAAGCCCGTAAAGTGATCTGTGCACAAACAATTCTGTAACATCAGAATATGATCGTGCCCGTCAGTGCGAAGATGGATAATATGTCGGCGCTGACATTCCACGACAATATAATCGCTTCACCTGCACGTTGTTTGCCGCCCGTCCATCCCGACGCCCGGCAGTAACCAGGCAGCAATAACAAGAAGGTAATCATGGCGAATAACATTCGTATCGAAGAAGACCTGTTAGGCATGCGCGAAGTTCCGGCAGACGCTTACTACGGTGTTCATACTCTGCGTGCGATTGAAAACTTCTATATTAGTAATAACAAAATCAGCGACATACCGGAGTTTGTCCGCGGTATGGTGATGGTGAAGAAAGCAGCCGCGCTCGCCAACAAAGAGTTGCAGACCATTCCCCGCAATATCGCCAACACCATTATTCAGGCCTGTGATGAAGTGCTGAATAACGGTAAATGCATGGATCAGTTCCCGGTTGACGTCTATCAGGGGGGCGCGGGCACCTCGGTCAACATGAACACTAATGAAGTGCTGGCCAACATCGGCCTGGAGCTTATGGGCCACCAGAAAGGTGAATATCAGTACCTCAATCCCAACGATCACGTGAACAAGTGTCAGTCCACCAACGATGCTTATCCAACCGGTTTTCGTATCGCGGTGTACGCTTCGATCCTGAAACTGCTCGACGGCATCAATCAGCTGAGCGAAGGTTTCCAGCGAAAAGCGGTTGAATTCGAAAGCATTCTGAAAATGGGCCGTACTCAGCTGCAGGATGCGGTGCCGATGACGCTTGGCCAGGAGTTCCACGCGTTTAACGTGCTGCTGAATGAAGAGACTCGCAGCATTCTGCGCACCGCTGAACTGCTGCTGGAAGTGAACCTCGGCGCCACCGCCATCGGCACACGTCTCAATACGCCGGATGGCTATCAGCAGCTGGCGGTACAGCGTTTGGCGGAAGTGAGTAATCTGCCGGTGGTGCCTGCAGAAGATTTGATTGAAGCCACCTCCGACTGCGGCGCGTACGTGATGGTGCACTCGGCGCTGAAACGCCTGGCCGTGAAACTGTCGAAAATCTGTAACGACCTGCGCCTGCTCTCCTCCGGTCCGCGCGCCGGCCTGAATGAGATCAACCTGCCTGAACTGCAGGCCGGTTCATCAATCATGCCCGCCAAAGTCAATCCGGTGGTGCCAGAAGTGGTGAATCAGGTGTGCTTCAAAGTGATCGGCAATGACATCACCGTCACCATGGCGTCAGAAGCGGGTCAGCTGCAGCTCAACGTGATGGAGCCAGTGATTGGCCAGGCGCTGTTTGAATCGATCAGCATCCTGACTAACGCCTGCTTCAACCTGCTGGAAAAATGCGTCAACGGCATCACCGCCAACAAAGCGGTGTGTGAAGCTTACGTGTTCAACTCGATTGGTATCGTCACTTACCTCAACCCGTACATCGGCCATCACAACGGCGATATCGTCGGTAAGATTTGCGCCGAAACCGGTAAAAGCGTGCGTGAAGTGGTGCTGGAGCGTGGCCTGCTAACGGAAACCGAACTGGATGACATTTTCTCCATTCAGAACCTGATGCATCCGGCGTACAAAGCCAAACGTTACACCGACGAAAACGAACAGTAATCCGTTCCGGATCAAGTTGCCAACAGCACGCCCATATACAATGCGGCGTGCTTTTTTCATTTTGGCGGCTACAACTTTAAGAGTCGGGATTTCTCCGCGGCTCAGGGAGTGGAACGAATGGTAGTAGTGGAGTTGGTTATTGTCCTGCTGGCAATCTGGCTCGGTGCGCGTCTGGGCGGCATCGGTATTGGTTTCGCGGGCGGTTTAGGTGTGCTGGCGTTGACGCTGATGTGCGGCTTAAAACCCGGCGCGATTCCCTTTGATGTAATCGAAATTATCATGGCGGTGATTGCCGCAATTGCCGCGATGCAAATCGCCGGCGGTCTCGATTATCTGGTGGGATTGGCGGAACGCCTGCTGCGCCGCCATCCACGCTATGTCACTTTCCTTGCGCCGCTGGTCACCTATGTCATGACGCTGCTAGCCGGCACCGGTCACACCGCGTTCTCCACCTTGCCGGTGATTGCCGAAGTGGCGAAAGAGCAAGGCGTGCGTCCGTCGCGTCCGTTGTCGATTGCGGTCGTCGCCTCGCAGATTGCCATTACCGCCTCGCCGCTCTCGGCGGCGGTGGTATTCTTCGCTTCAATCCTGGAACCGCATGGCGTGAGTTATCTGGCGCTGCTGGGTGTGGCGATTCCCTCTACCATGGCAGCGATCTTCTGCGCCGCCATCATCACCAGTTTTCTCGGCAAGGAGCTCAGGGATGATGAAAAATATCAGGCGCGTTTAGCGAAAGGTGAAGTGAAACTGCGCGGTGAGCAGGTTTATGACATCAAACCGGGCGCGAAGCGTGCCGTGTTGCTGTTCCTGATCGGCATCGCCGCCGTGGTGCTCTACGCCACCGCAATTAGCGACAGCGTTGGCCTGATCAGCAATCCCGTGCTGCCACGCAACGAAGCCATCGTGGTGTTTATGCTGACCGTTGCCACGCTGATCTGCCTGACCTGTAAAGTCGATACCGGTGAAATCCTCAGCGCCAGCACCTTTAAATCGGGCATGAGCGCCTGTATCTGCGTTATGGGCGTAGCATGGCTGGGCGATACCTTCGTTAAAGCACACCTCAACGACATTCAGGCGTTAGCCGGTGACATGCTGCAAGGTTATCCGTGGATGCTGGCGCTGGTGCTGTTCTTCGCCTCCACGCTGCTCTATTCGCAAGCCGCCACCACTAAAGCGTTGATGCCTGCCGCGTTGATGCTTGGCGTCTCGCCGCTGGCCGCCGTCGCGTCCTTTGCGGCGGTTTCCGCCCTGTTCGTGCTGCCGACCTATCCTACGCTGCTGGCCGCGGTGGAAATGGATGACACCGGTTCAACCCGTATCGGCAAGTTTGTGTTTAACCACTCCTTTATTATTCCCGGCGTGATGGCGATTGCCTTCTCGGTGGCGTTTGGCTTCCTGTTTGGCAGCCTGATTCTGTAGCGCCGTTACATCCTGAAAACCTCGTAGCGAAGCGGTCGTGCTATTATCGCGGCCTATTCGCCACCGGAGCTCATTCATTCGCTATGGCTGCACGACTCTTTCGCCTTGCCGGCTTTTGCCTGGCGCTGGTTTTCTGCCTTTCGGCACAGGCCTCACTCTTCTCCCCGAACAACAACAGCCGCTTTGTGCCGGTTGATCAGGCGTTTGGCTTCGATTTCACTCAGCATGGCAATCAGCTGACGCTCAGCTGGAAAGTGAAGGATGGCTACTATCTCTATCGCCAGCAAATCCACGTCACGCCGCAAAAAGCGCAAATTGCTCCACTCACGCTGCCGCCGGGCCAGCCGCACGAAGATGAGTTCTACGGCAAAAGTGAAATCTATCCGCAGGATCTGCAACTGCCGATCACGCTGCGCCAGGCCGCTGCCGGCGCGACCGTCACCGTGACCTATCAGGGCTGTGCGGCTGCGGGCTTCTGTTATCCGCCGGAAACCCGCGCGGTGCCGCTGAGCGCGGTTGCCGCCAATCAGGCTGCGCCTGCGGTCAGTGCGCAGCCCGCCAATCACAGCACGCCGCTGCCGTTTTCACCGCTTTGGGCGCTGCTGATTGGTATTGGCGTCGCTTTCACGCCGTGTGTGCTGCCGATGTATCCACTGATCTCCAGCATCATTTTAGGAGGCCCGCGCCGCTATTCGATGGGGCGATTGTTCGCGCTGGCGATGGTGTATGTGCAAGGTATGGCGCTGACGTACACCGTGCTCGGCATGGTTGTGGCAGCGGCCGGATTACGCTTCCAGGCGGCGCTGCAACATCCTTACGTGCTGATTGGCTTATCGGCGCTGTTTATCGTGCTGGCGCTGTCGATGTTTGGCCTGTTCTCGCTGCAATTGCCTGCCAGCCTGCAAACGCGCCTCACGCTATGGAGTAATCGCCAGCAAGGTGGCTCGCTGCCGGGCGTATTTATGATGGGCGCACTGGCCGGATTAATCTGCTCGCCCTGCACCACCGCACCGCTCAGCGCCATTCTGCTGTACATCGCGCAGAGCGGTAATCTGTGGGCCGGAGCCGGCACGCTGTGGCTGTATGCCTTCGGCATGGGCCTGCCGCTAATTGCCGTGACGATGTTTGGCAACAAGCTGCTGCCAAAAAGTGGACCCTGGATGCAAACCGTCAAAGAGGGTTTTGGCTTTGTGATTCTGGCGCTGCCGGTATTCCTGCTGGAACGCGTGATTGGCGATCTGTGGGGCATCCGTCTGTGGAGCCTGCTCGGCGTGGCATTTTTTGCCTGGGCATTCAGCCTCAGCCTGCGCGCCAGCGGCAAATGGCGCGTGCTGCAAGTCATCATGCTTGCCGCCGCGCTGGTCAGTGCGCGCCCGCTACAGGATTGGGCGTTTGGCAGCAGCAACAGTGCGCAAGCCGTGGCGCATCTGCCGTTCCACACCATCAATAGCAGCGAGCAGCTCGACAGCGCGCTACAGCAGGCGCAAGGCCGCATCACCATGGTTGATCTCTACGCCGACTGGTGTGTGGCCTGCAAAGAGTTCGAAAAATACACCTTCAGCGATGAGGGCGTGCGTAACGCGCTAAGTCAGGTACAACTGCTGCAAGCCAATGTCACCGCCAATAACGCGCAGGACAACGCGCTGTTGCAGCATCTGCAGGTTTTAGGTTTGCCCACCATTCTGTTCTTCGATGCGCAAGGCAAAGAGATCCCCGATTCGCGCGTCACCGGCTTCCTCAACGCCGCCGATTTCCGCGCACATTTGCAGAATGTGTCACGTTAAACGACACTGTCAGCAGGACACTGCCCGTTCGTCCGCGAGCGGGCCCGCATTCCAGAGGAGAGTCACTTGCAACGTGAACAAATACTCGAGCATGCGTTGAATGTGCTCGAACAAAGCGGCCTGGCCGCCACCACTTCCCTAACTCAGCTGGCTGGCGCAACCGGTCTTGAAGCGGAACATCTGACGCGTTTCTGGCCCGATCGTGATGCCTTGCTGTATGACGCGCTGCGCTATCACGGCCAGCAGATTGACAGCTGGCGTCGTCAGGTGCAGCTCGATGAACACCTCAGCGCCGAACAAAAGCTGTTAGCCCGCTACGAAGTGCTGAGTGAACACGTCAGCAAAGGACGCTTTCCCGGCTGCCTGTTTATCGCCGCTTGCAGCTTCTATCCGCAACCCGATCAGCCAGTGCATCAGTTAGCCGAACAGCAAAAGCGCAGTTCCTGGCAATTTACCCATGAAATTCTGGTCGATTTAGCGCTGGATAATCCCGCCATGGTGGCCGATCAGCTGGAGCTGATTCTGGAAGGTTGCCTGAGCAAACTGCTGGTGAAACGCAACGTGCAGGATGTCGCGACTGCGCGCCGTCTGGCGGAAGATGTACTCGGCATCGCGCTGTGCCGCAAAAATGGTGCGCTGGCGTAGCCTTTTTATCCATCTTGTCTGAAAAGCAAGCAATCAATCACGATTGCACCGCTTTTTTGACGAAAGCCGTTGACGGCTGTAAGCCATTAGGGTTTAATGCGCCCCGTTGCCCGGATAGCTCAGTCGGTAGAGCAGGGGATTGAAAATCCCCGTGTCCGTGGTTCGATTCCGCGTCCGGGCACCAACATTCTGAAAACCCAGCTTATGGCTGGGTTTTTGCTTTTCTGCGTTTGCTGATTTCTGCACATACCTCCGCCCTTGTTATCTTTGAAAATAGCGCTTTGTTACTTCATGGTTTAATCCAAGGCTACAACTGAACGGATTCCATTTTTTCGCCATATGGCTCTTAGAGTAGTGCGAATTTTCGCATCTCAGCGCAGGTGTTACGCCATATATCACCACCGCTGGCAACTAGTCGCTGGCAGCTTATCCTAGATTAATTCACATCTTGCTGTATTACCCTTCTCGTTAATTATGTCCCCCCTCCTTCACTATTGAGATTGAGACTGGTCTCACCTAGCTTTTCCTGCCACTTACGTGAAAATCCCCCCCTCACCGCCCTGGCACCGTAGTACCGGATCAAATTCCCTGTACCGCGTCCTGTTTTCCCGCACCTTTCAAGTTTTTGCGGACGGTGAAAAAAACCCCTTTCCACATCCGCGCTAAAAGGCGTAATTCACGAGAAGACTTATGGACCACATTACCTGCCGTTCAGCCACGCGCGCTGAAGGCCCCTCGCGCTGGACCCGGCGTTTCGTCTTTGCACAGATTGCCGTTCAGGTGGGCATGGCGCTCACCCCCTTCTGGGCCCTCACCGTCGAAGCTGCAACTCGCTCCGATGAAGACGCAGCGCTCAGCACCACCGCCCAGCAGGCCAGCAGCCTCGCCCAGGCACAGCAGTCAAGCAGCCTCGGTGGCTACCTCAGCCAGCAGGCGACCAGCGCCGCGGCTGGCCAGGCTCAGCAGTGGCTGGAGCAGTTCGGCACCGCCCGCGTCGAGTTCGGCGTCGATGAACATTTTAAACCGCAGACCGGCTCGCTCGACCTGCTGCTGCCCCTCAGCCAGTCTCCTGAGCGCCTGTTCTTCACCCAGCAGGGCCTGCGCAACAAAGACGGGCAGATCACCGGTAACCTCGGCCTCGGCCAGCGCCACTTCACCGATCGCTGGATGTTCGGCTATAACGCTTTCTACGATCAGAACTTCAGCCGCGGCCACAAACGTATGGGCGTTGGTGCCGAAGCGTGGCGCGACTACCTGAAGCTCTCCGGCAACGGTTATTATGGCCTCTCTGACTGGCGCGATTCGGGCGACGTGGAGGATTACGACGCTCGCCCAGCCCACGGTTTTGACCTGCGTGCCGAGAGCTGGCTGCCAGCCTATCCGGCCATCGGCGGTCGCTTTATGTATGAAAAATATTACGGTAACGAAGTGGCACTGTTCAGTAAGGATAAGCGCCAGAGCAACCCGGCCGCCTTCACCGCCGGCCTGAGCTACACCCCGGTGCCGCTGGTTTCCCTCACCCTTGACCACAAAAAAGGGGGCAGCCAGAGCGAATCCCAGATTGGTCTGCAGCTCAACTACCAGCTCGGTCAGCCCCTCGCCGCCCAGCTTGACCCGAACGCTGTTAAACTCGGCCGCACCCTCGCGGCCAATCGCATGGCCCTCGTTGAGCGCAACAACAATATCGTGCTGGAATACCGCAAGCAGGAAGTTATTCAGCTCGGTCTGCCCGCAGAGATCAGCGGACGCAGCGGCAAAACGGTGGAGCTGAACTATAAGGTCATCAGCAAACATGGGCTGGCCGCTATCATCTGGAACGATGCCGAACTGCTCGCCGCCGGCGGACGCATCAACGACCTCGGCAACAACCAGTACCAGATCGTGCTGCCGCGCTTCGTGGCGGGCGGCAAAAACAGCTACACCCTGAGTGGCGTGGCGGTGGATACGCGTAAAAACCGCTCGAAGGTCTCCTCGACCCTCATCAATGTCGACTCCCCGGCAGTCAGTACCGATGCCAGCACCATCAGCGCTTCGCCGGATGTTCTTCTCGCCGACGGCAAATCTACCTCGCAGGTCAGCATCGTGCTGCGCGACGAGAGCGGCCAGCCGATCACCGACCTTGCTTCAGCTATCCAGCTTACCGCCACCACGGCAGACACCGCAGTGAAAAGCAAGGCCCGCGCAAATGTCGCGGCCGCACCGGCACAGCCGCCGGTCCTGAGCGCCGTCACGGAAAAAGGCAACGGCGAGTATCAGGCCACGCTGACGGCCGGAACGCGCGTGGCGAACATCACGCTCAGCGCCAGCATTGATGCGCAGCAGATTAATACTCTGACGATTAAGCAAATCAGCGACGCCGCCAGCGCCGTGGTCGCCGACGGCGATCTGCGTATGCTGCTCGACAGCATGGTAGCTAACGGCAACGCGTCCGCACGCGCTCAGGCTCGCGTCACCGACGCCACTGGCAACCCGGTCGCGGGCGTAACCGTCACCTTTGCACTCAGCGGCAGCGCGCAGGTCGCGGCCGGCAGCGCCCTGACCGCCGTGAGCGATGAAAACGGCTACGTCGCCGTGGCCTTCACTGACACCGTCGCCGAAGCGATCACCGTCACTGCCACAACCGCCAACGGCGGCAGTGCGAAGGTCGAGGCAAACTTCATCGCTGACGCGGCCACCGCCACGTTGGACAAAGGCAGCCTGACCGCCGATCGTACCACCGCTGTCGCCGACGGCGGCGACAAAGTGACCTTCAACGCGCTCATCAAAGACGCCAACGGCAACGCCGTATCCGGCGTGAAGCTGAACTGGCACAGTAACGGCGGTACACTGAGCGCAGCCAGCAGCCAGAGCGGCAAAGACGGCATCGCCGCCATAACCCTGAGCGATACCGTTGCGCATGAAGTGCAGGTGCAGGCTCAGCTCGGCACGCAGGCGGCGCTGGACGCGCCCAAGGTCAACTTTACCGCCGATGTTTCCAGCGCGGGAATCGACTCGCGTGACTTTATCGCCGATAAAACCCACGCCGTCGCCGATGGCAGCGACACCGTCACCTATACCTTAACGGTGAAAGATAAGAACGGTAACTTGCTGGCCGGGCAGAGCGTGAACTGGCAAGCGACGCTCGGTACGCTGAGCGGCGTGACGAGTATCACTGGCGCGGACGGCAAAGCGCAGGTCAAACTGACTTCCACCCAGATGGGTCAGGCTGGCGTCACGGCAACCCTGCCGAATAAGCCAGCCGTCAGCGCTGTGGCGGTGACCTTCGCCGCTGACGCCAGCAGCGCACGCATCGACAGCGGCAGCCTCACCGTCGACAAAACCAGCATCACCGCCGGTACCACCGATGCAGCGACCTTCCGCGCCGTAGTAAAAGACGCCAACGACAACCCGGTGGCGAACCTGCCGGTCAACTGGGCGACCAACAGCGGTACGCTGAGCGGCATCATCTCCACCACCAATGCCGCCGGTGAAGCCACCATCACGCTCACCGCCACCCAGGCCGGATCGGTGCAGGTAACCGCCCGAGTGAACAGCAGTGCGCCAGTGAACGCACCGCCGGTGACGGTCATGGCAGATGTGTCGGGTGCGCAAATTGGCAGCGGTGATATCACCGCAGATAAGGCCAGCGCTATTGCTAACAGCGGTGAGAAGATCACATACAGCGCCACCGTGAAGGATGCCTACGGCAACCTGTTGCAGAATGTGCAAGTTAACTGGACCACCGACCGTGGTGATCTAGTAAAAACCACCAGCATGACCAATGCATCAGGCATCGCCAGGGCAGAGCTGAGCTCGAAGGTACTGAGCAGCGCCATCGTCAGCGCGCAGCCCGGCAGCGGCAGCGCCGTTGCAGCCAACACGGTAGAGTTTATTGCCGACGTCAGCAGCGCGGCATTGGCCGCCGGTGATCTGACCGTGGATACAGTACAGCTCCTGGCCGATGACAGCACACCAGCGAACTATACCGCAATGGTGAAAGATCAGTACGGTAACGTGGTGAAAGGCGTCAGCATCCGTTGGGGCGCTAATTTTGGTAAGTTAGCGGTAACGAACTCGATAACCGATCAGGACGGCAAAGCCACTGCTGCATTAAGAAGTAACGCGGCGGGCAAAGCGGTTGTCACCGCGACGTTAAATGGCACGACCGTTAATGCGTCAGAGGTTGAGTTTGTTCTGGATACCGTAGCGGCCACCATCACCGTCATGAACTCATCCAAGGACACTGTTTATGGCTTTGGCACCCAAAACCCAATTATTACCGTCGAGGTATACAACCCGGCAAATCAGCCTATCCCGAATTATAAAGTGAACTGGTCGACGACTCTCGGCACCATTGGCGGTGAATCCATCACAAACGATAAAGGTAAAGCCACCATTACTCTGAACAGCCTGCTTGAGAATCAGGATGGCGGAATTGCAACGATTGAGGCTACCCTGCCTAATGGCAACAAAAAAACGTTAATACAGAGAATTTACCCTGTGTATAAAGTGGGTAACAGCCAATATGTTAGCCAATCGATTGGAGGAAATACCACCAGGGCAGATGCAAGCGCCCAGTGTGCGAGTATCGGGGCCAAGCTGGCAGGTTCAGCGCAATTAGCCGAGTTTGCCAGCGCAGGTGGCGACTTTGCTGAGGCTAGGATGCTTATGCCAAACGGGCGTTTTTCATACTTGTGGCATCATTTAAGTAGCAGTTGGGATGGGGCTAAAGGCAACTTCGATTCTACATCTGGAACGGTTGGTGATAAAGCTGATAAAAATACCGGCATTGACGCAGTTTTTGTATGTTACAATTGACCTGATCTAACCGGGTTACTCGCGGGTCGGCAGCAATGCCGACCCGTTTTTTTTGCATCAAACCTGGTCATGACTGAACCAACCGCACACTTTCGCCATAAAGATCGTCAGCCTGATAGGGAAATGCGCGGCAGGTCACGCGCTAGCGCCTGACGCAATGTTAGTAGGATGTTACTTTGAGTGCCGGATAACAGCGCTCACCGGCCTTTTACTCGTTCCCATCATCGCCAACTCGAATGAGTGAATCACACCCTATTTGCCTGATATCCGGTATGCGTTCTATTGGAGAAAGAGTTGATGAATCTTCGTCGCCTAAAGTACTTTGTTAAAATTGTTGATGTCGGCAGCCTGACTCAGGCCGCCGATATTTTGCATATTGCCCAACCCGCACTGAGCCAGCAGTTGGCTACGCTGGAAGGGGAAATGAATCAGCAACTGCTCATTCGTACCAAGCGCGGCGTGACGCCAACCGAAGCCGGTAAAACGCTCTATTCACACGCGCAGGCGATTTTGCGCCAGTGCGAGCAGGCACAGAGCGCCATTGAGCTAATGGGTACTTCACTCAGCGGCAGCGTCTCGGTTGGCTTAGCGCCGGGCAGCGCGGCGCAAAATCTTGCTTTGCCGCTGATGATGGAAGTGCAGCAGCAGCATCCCGGCATTGTGCTCTCCTTCAATGAACACTTCGGCACCACGTTGACCGAACTGATCGTCAATGGCCGCATGGATATGGCGGTGATTTACAAACACCCCCCCCTTCACGGCCTGCGCTTTATGCCGCTGATGAAAGAGGATCTCTACTTCGTCTGCCCGCTCAGCCTCGCGCAACCGCGGAAAGAGATCCCGCTGACGCAGGTGGCGCAATACGATCTGTTCCTGCCGCGCGTCTACAACATCATGCGCAAAGTGCTCGATGATGCCTTCGTACACAACAATCTGCAGTACCGCGTGAAATGCGAGATCGAGTCGCAAACCACGCTGAATGCCGCACTGAGCGCCGGGCTCGGTACCACCATCATGCCGGAATCCGCTGGGCGCGCGATGCTGAAAAGCGGCGAGGCATGGATGGCGAAGATCGTCGATCCGGATGTGCAGGTGTCGCTGTCGTTCTGCATGTCGGATCACCTGCCGCTGTCGCAACCGGCCGAAGCGGTGAAATCGATCCTGCTATCGCTGATGTCGCGCCGCAACGTTGAGAATCATCCTCTGACGTTGGTGGGATAAATCCCGCTTATTGCCGCAAAGCGAAACCCTCTTACTGCCCGTATTGCAAACGCACTTGATTACGATTTTGCCCGCTCCGGCGGGCGTGTTTCGCTTTGACGGGAATTCCATGGATAAAACCGCAACAGAGCTTCAACCTGTTCCCGCATGTTTCGGTGGCCGAGAACATCATGATGTCGTCACAGATTCTGGAGAAATCAAAGCCGGAACATTTTCCACCCAGCCGCAGCACCCGCGCGTGCAGCGCTTTTTAAGCGATTTGCGATCGCACTGAGGAGCTTTTTTTCGGTATCGCTATTTTTTAATTAAAGTTTGGCACTATTTTGTCGTTTTAAATTATGCCAACACCAGGAGAATACCGATGAAAACAGCATTCGTATTATTTTCTGGCTTGCTGTTTGCCCAAGCCGTTCTGGCAGAAGGCGGCACCGTTTCTTTTACCGGTGCGATAGTTGAGCCTGCTTGTACGACGATGACCAATAGCCAGCATGCCGCAGTGCAATGCAGTCAGCATGGCGTCGATAAAGTGCGTCAGATTAGATTCAATAAGCAACAGCAGACGCTACCGTTTCAACTCGGCGATGTCAGCGTGCAATCATCGGGTAATATTAAAGCGGTTCAAGTGATTTATCGTTGAGTCATAACGCATAATCTTCCCCCGCAAGGGGGGAAGATTATTTATTGATATGTCAGAGTGAAAGTGGCTGAGCTGTTAGCTGTCCCAGGAGTAATCGTTGACGTCGTTTGATAATAACGTGCCTTAAGCGGAATGTTATAACTTCCCGCACTGGCCGACGTCCCCGCAAAAATCGTAGCCCCCAGCTGTAAAGGTGCATTGTTAAACAGCAACTGTACACCCACTCCCATCGCCGTATTGGCGCCAGATGTCAGGTTTAATACGCCTTGAGCGGCATTTTGCGCATTACCTTCAATCCTCACGTTAATACGGGTTCCCGCATTACAGTTAAGCGGAATAGTAAAATCGCGCGTAAAACTGGCATCAGGTGTACTGCCTGTTCCACTGAATGCACGCTTATTTACGCTGCCCATATTCACGGCGATGGCAGTATTGCTTACTGAACAAGCCAGCGTTGTGACACTAAAACCGTTCATAAGAATAGTCGATTCCGGTGTATGCCAGAGCGCCTGATCGTTGCGCAAAATAAACTGTCCTGCTTGCTGCGCGGTCACCATCCCCGATCCGGTTGGTCCCGTTTTATAGAACTGTAGCAACGCTTGCTCGCGCAAAGGTTGTCCCCCCAGTAACCCATTGGTCGAACAAAGCAGCCTATTGTTCGCATTGCCATCTCCCGTGTTGGTTCCATCAACCCAGCCACTGAAGTTACTACAGTTGTTCACTGTGATGGCACCGATAGCAAAACCAATTCCCGCAATATTGGTACTGTAAATTCGTCTGCCACCAATGGTCGTGACATAGTTACCGGAGCCTTTCACGCCCACACTTTGGTAAGTTAATGACGGTGCCGTGTTGTTAGCACAGTTAAACGTGTTCACCGCAGCCGAGGTAATCTGGCTGCCAATTAACGATCCCACCGGCAAATCGCGTTGAATCACTATCGCAGGTGGAGAAACTGTCGTCGCTGCTGTGGTGGTAGTACAGGTATAAGCCTGCGCAAAATTAGCGTAAAAACCAATAAAAAAGATGCCAGGTAATAAAAGAAATAAACGCATTAACGCTTCCTTTAGCGGCATTGAGCCGTCACTGAATTTACACCGACTGTAGCCTTCTCTAATGTGAATGGAGCCTGACATTCGCCGCCCTTCCAGTTCACTTTTATTACACCTGTCGCAGGCGCTCCGCTGAGATAAACCCGCTGTCTGTCATCAACAATGCCTTGAGAAATCGCCTCGCCGTTGATGACCTCAGCCCGCGCACCAAAGGGCACCTCGCGTCCACGTAAGGAGACAAATATTTTTGATCCCGACACGGTTGGATAGTGCGCTAATGCTAATGCACTCTGCGTAGGCACGATCGTCTGGCTATCACTCAACAGATCAACGTTATCACCCAGTGAATTTGCATCTAGCGAAAGCGACGTACGGCGATAAGGTGTCACGTTCGGTACAACGGCATATCCTCTGCTATCAGTCAGCACACCGGTTTGGTTGAGCACGCGAACCTCACCCGCGTCTTCTGCACGGACTAACGCCATCGTGTCACCCAGCGATTGGCTCAAGGTCACACCATAGGGATGCACCACAATGCCGCCTGTCGCGCCATAATTCAGCTGTCGAGAATTACGCGTGTAGTTGTAGCCAGCCTGATACTCACCAAAGCGCGCTTTATAGTTCACTGACGCATTGCCATTTGCGCCACCCCCCTGATTGGTATAGCCCTGCTGCACGCTATAGCTCAGGTTATTATCTGCCAAGGCGGTACCTGACAAACCCAACGCGCTGGTAGTTTTGTCGTGATTGTCGGTACTGGCAGAGAAATTAAGCCAGCTTTTTGGCACAAACCTTTCAAAGGGAATCTGCACCGCCAAAGAAAATACTTGGTCGGCGCTGGTGTAGAACGGTGTCTGTGAATAGCTGTAGTTCAAGGAGTAATTGATCGCGTTAAAGCTGGTGTTATAACCCACCGTCAAACTGCGCTCTTTCTCTGATACGCCCCAATATTGTTGCTGATACGCGGAGAGAAAAAGGCTGCCATAATCGCCCAACGATTGATTAACATTGAGCTGGGATTTACTGCGTTTGTTATGGCTGTAACGCCAGCTTTGCCAATCGCGTCGAGCTTGCTCAACTTCATCCCGATTATTGGGATCTCCACGAAAACCCGGCGGCAGCGTATTGGCGTAATAACCATTAGCTTCATTGAAGTCGTAATATCCGGATGTGGAGTAGCGGTAACCTGCCAGAGTAAAAGTGGTGCCGCTCATGGCGACATCTTTTGCATACTGGAAACGAAAAGAGCCTCCCCGATAGGTCTCCTCCATCACACGGGTATTAGCGAAGGTGCCATCCAGCGAGATGGAACCCAATGTGCCGAGACCTTTTCCCATCCCAATCGATGCAGACGTATAGTCACCCGATAAAATAGAGCCGCCATAAATGGTTGAACTATATGGTAAACCATAAATTCCCGTGCCTTGTAAAAAGCCTGGTTTTTTTGCCGAGCCACCCGTTGAACGATATTGACCGGCAGTAAAAGCATATTTGAAACGCCCTTCACGCTGCATGATAGGCACCGCTGAAAAAGGCTGAACGAACTGCCGGATACTGCCATTCGCTTCTTTAATTACCACCTCGAGATCACCGCTGGCGGAGGTGGGATAAAGATCGTTTATGGAGAAGGGTCCGGGTGGCACATAGGATTGCCAAATGATGTTACCGTCCTGACGAATGGTAACTTGCGCATTGCTCTGCGCAATACCACGTACAACTGGTGCGAATCCTCGTAGGCTTTCGGGCTGCATGTTGTCATCTGAGTAGAGTTGGGCTCCGCTAAAGGCGAAGCTATCAAACACCTCTGATGGCGTGTAGCTCTCTCCCAGCACAAGCTGGCTTTTCCAGGGCTTGATATCACGCTGTACATAGGTGTTGATGCTGTTCCACTTATCTCCCCCCTTACTGTGGCTATAGGTGGTGTAATTGCGTAGGCGCCAGGCACCAAGATTGAGGCCGCTACGTAGGTTGAGATAGGTATTGTTAGTACTGCCTTGCCCATAGTCGCTCCAGTTGTTAGCACCTGAATAGCCATAACTTAAAAAGAGCGCGTTAACACCGTCATCCCACTCCTCCGGGGCCACATACCCCTGAGCATTTTGGCGAACATACTCCTGCGGAATAGAGACATTCAAGCGCTGCTGGCTTAAATCGAAACTTGTCCGAGCCTGCGGAATGGCACTGGCGATATTGGTTATCGTCTGGGCTGGCGCGATTTTCATAAAATCTGTCGTGGCATTATCTTTAACACCCCAACGCACAAAATCGGCTTTCATTAATTGGGGCTGCAGACCATTTGCCCCGGGTTCAAAACGAATGTTTTTGGTGCCGACAAAATTTTCGTTCAGGTATACGTCCGCGTTGTATACCCCTGCTGCCTGCCCGCCATTGTGGTTAAAACTGGAAAGATCAAGATTGGAACGTTGGCCACCGGGCTGTTCCACCGTGTCAGGGTCAAAGTAATCCTCTGCGGCCACATCACTGATTGGCATCGCGGCCAGTATTACCATGCTAAGTAAGGAGCGCTGAAAAGCAGGACTCAGCGTTAAAGGTCTATTTTGTCCAGTCGTCATGGTCTTCTCCTTCAATCGGTGACCACTTTTAATTTTTGTTCTGCGGTAATGCCGCCAAAATCGTTAATCGCACGCCAGGTAACCTGGCTGCCCACTTGCACCTTCTGGCCCAGTACTACTTCTTGCGAAGGAAGTACCATTGGCGGTTTGGTCATGTTGGAACCGTTTACGGTTAGGTCGTAGAGCGAAACGCTGTACGGTGTAGGATTGAACACCGCAAGCTTGCCATCACGCTGGCGGAATTTGAGTTGGGTAAATGCCAGTGCCGGGTCGCCGGTTAACTCTGCGGGCCGGTAAAATAGCTTCATCTTATTTTTTATGGTGATGACCAGATCATTACTGGCTTGGCGATTGGCGGTAGGAATGATCTTGATATTCAACCAGTAAACTGATTCCTGATCGGTGGCCAATGAATTACCGCTGTAGACGACGCGCACAGAATTCTGGCTGTTAGGCTCAAGGCGAAATAGAGGGGGCGTGGTGATAAAGGTGTCATCAGCGTTATCACTCTCTTCCTGATTGCTAACCCAGGATTGAATCAAATAGGGACGATCGTCTGGATTCGTCACACTGATTGTGGCCAGCTTGTTTTTGCCGTCATACACCAGGCGTGTACCGCCAATTTGCACCCCCGCCAGAGCCATGGGTGACAGGCACAAAAGTGCCAAGGCCAGAGGCCAAAGAGCTTTCTTAGACATTCATCTCTCTCCGTGACGAAAGAAAGAGCCGCAAAGCGCGGCTCTGAGACTACTTAGTTGTAAGCAATGGTGAAGGTCGCCGTGGAGTTTGCTGTACCCGCAGTCACTGGCGTGGCTGTAGCGTAATATTTCGCTATGTAAGTCAGTACATTAGGGCCGGTTGCCGTGATTGGACGATCGGCCGATTTGCTGGCGATAGGGATGAGAGTAGAACTGTCTTGCTCATAGAGCGCGACACCCACATTGGTAGCGGTTTGCCCTGAGTTCAGAGCGAGGATTTGGTTATTTGCCGCAGACGTAACGCCATCGAAACGCACGTTTGCCGACGTGACTGCAGCAGGACAACTGGTCAGATTAATGTTGAAGCGAGTCGGCGCGGCGGTGACGCCTGCGCCGGTGAAGGTTTTACTTGAAACGGTTCCCAGATTCACTGTTTGGTTAGAAGATCCGGCATCTACCGTGCAAGCATTATCGGTAATTGTACCCGTGAAGTTAATCGTGCCATCAGCAGCAGTTGTTGTACCAATAAATCCAAGAGACGCCGTAATTGCAACCAGTACCGCGAACTTACTTTTCATGATTAAGCCTCAAAAATCGTCATAAAAATGTTTCTGCTAGTGCCATGAAAATTCATATTCACAGCAGAAAAAACATTAGCCGAAGTGATACAGCCTCCCCTCGACCGTTTTAAGTAAATGACAATTTTTAACCTAATGAAAGTTTTTTTGATTATTCGTGCTTAATTTGAAATATAACCCTAAAAAATTTAACACAACCGACAATTCACAGATCTTTGATCTTTTTTAAGGTTATTTATTAGAATAAAAAACTTAACATTTGCTATTTGTCGATCTAAAGATCTAAAAAATCACATAAGACAGTATTTTGTTCGATCAAGACAAGGTCCGGCATCATCAGGACCTGTCTGTATTTACAAGCGATAAAGCTAAAAAGAGTAATTGGATTTTACGTTATCAAAATAAATTTGGTTTTTATTTGTACAGTTCTTATAACGAACACTTAACTGTTTCAGAAATAAAACTGTTATATTACGCTGCGTTAATTGAACGTTTAGTGATTATTTAGTTTGGTGGGATAAATTCGCGCTCTAAATAAAGAGCGCGAAAAGGGGTTAAAAATCACTCATAAACTCGAGTGAACTCTCTTTTAAAGTGGTAGTGAAATCTGCAGTCGAGAGGGGCGTAAAGTGACAGGGGGAAGATTGAGTAAATAACGCTTTCTTGCTCCGCACAATAGCAAGGCCCATTCAATACGCTATCCATGTGGCTCCAGCATCTGCAGACTTCACGCACTGCTCTACCCAACGCACGCCCATCAAACCGGCATGCGCGTCCGGATACCAGAAGTCCTTGAGGAACGCCTGATCGTCACGATCGGTGGCATCCATTGCCAGCGCAAAACGGCGATAAAGATTGGACCAGGCTTCAAACAATCCTTCCGGATGCCCGCCGCCAATACGATCGTCCGCCAGCGCACTCTGATGCAGATACCCCATGCCGCGCTCGAGAATCTTCACCGGCTCGCCCTGCACTTCATAGCGCAGCTGATTTGGCTGCTCATCCCACCACTCCAGACTGGCTTTCTCGCCGATCACCCGCACCTTCTGGCCGTGCATCGAACCGCAGTTCACCGCCGATGCCCACATGGTGCCTACCGCACCGTTGTCGTACTCCATCATCACGAAGGCGTTATCCTCCAGCGGCGCACGGGTTTTGACAAAGCTCTGGCGGCTGCACAGCAGGCGCTTGACCTGCAGATGCGGCACCATGGTTTCGGCAATGAACAGCGGATGTGTCGCCAAATCGCCCAGCACATAGCTCGGCCCGACGAAGCGCGGATCGACGCGCCACTTGGTGCTTTCGTTCTGCAATTCAACCGCTTCGTTATGGAAGCCGTGCGCGAACTGCATGTTGATGATGCGGATCTCACCCAGCAAACCTGCGGCGATCATCTCGCGCGCTTGATGAATCAGCTGATGCCCGGCGTAGCCGTAGGTCACGCCGATGATTTTTTTCTTCTCCGCACACAGCTGTTCCAGCTCATCGGCTTCTGCCGCGGTAAAGCACAGCGGCTTCTCGCACACCACATGCAAACCCGCATTGAGCGCGGCGCGGCAGATGGTGAAGTGCGTGTTATTTGGCGTGGCGATCGACACCGCTTCGATGCCGTCAGCGCGCGCCGCTTCTGCCGCAAACATCGTTTCGTAATCTGCGTAGCAGCGATCGGCATCGATACCCAGCGACGTGCCAAAAGCGCGGCCGCGTTCGGCGTTGATATCGAATGCGCCCGCCAGCAGCGTGAAGTTGTTATCACGCGTGGCCGCCGAACGGTGAATGTAACCAATCTGGCTGGTGCCGCCGCCGCCGACCATGCCCCAGCGCAGCGAGCGATCGAGAGCTTTAATACCGTTGATCATACTGTTCTCCTCAGAATCCGACCGATTGCAAATAGTGCAGGCTGGCGGTGACGTCACGCAGGCTGGTGTCGGCATCGCGCGGATCGCGCTCCTGCTCGACGGTGATCCAGCCCTGATAATTGCGCTCCGCCAGGAAGGCGCGCACCGCTGAATAATCAATTGCCCCTTTGCCAATCGGGCACATCACGCCTTCTGCGCAGGCGGCAAAGAAATCGACGCCGCGCGCAATCACGTCGCGCCATACCGCATCGTTAACGTCTTTGAAGTGCAGATAATCGATGCGATCCCAGTAGCGGCTGAGGTAAGGAATTGGATCCATGCCGGAGTAGTACAGATGGCCGGTGTCGAGGCACAAACCAGCGACTTCATGCGGAATGTCTTCCACCAGCTGTTGCAACTCGTCGGCAAACTCAATGCAGCCGCCGGCATGCGGATGGATCACCGCACGCACGCCGTATTCGTTCCAGGCAATCTGGCTCAGCGTGGTGATGTGCTGCATCATGCGCTGCCACGCTTCAGCTGACAGGCGCGGCGCCTTGGCGGATTGACCGGCGTATTTGGCGCGTTCTGGATTACCGAAGTCGATAATCACCAGATAAGGTGCGGGTTTGTTGTCCGCATGGGTTTTGGTCGCGGTCGGTACCAGAGACAGGTTGCGACAGATGTTGTGCGTCAGCTCAACCATCGCCGGGAAATTAGCTTCACTCACCAAATCATCAAAAATGGTGCCCGCCACCAGCGACAAATCGTGCGCTTCAAGCTGCTGACGCAGTTCGGCAGGCTCAACCGGCAGATAGCTCCATGGGCCCAGCTCAATGCTTTTATAACCGGCCTGCGACGCTTCACTCAGGACTTTCTGCCACGGCGGCAGGAAGGGATTTTTCGGGTCATCAACGCCCCAGCTACAGGGCGCGTTAGCAATATGGATAGTCATGATCGTTCCTTGCGGTAGTGGATGCCGCAAGTATCAAATAAATATTTCATAACCAACAACCATGAAACATTCATTTTTTGATAGCGATCATAGTATTTCGCATCATTAAAATGATAGAAAATATATCAAATACAGCAACGACGCGGCCTACAGGTTTTCACGCGTGACGATATCAAACGGCAGGATGATCTGGGAGAAATGATCGCCCGGCTGCGCATGATGCTGCTGCACCATCTGCGCCAGACGCATGGCCATTTCGTCGATGCGGTTGCGGATCATCACCGTAATGGTGCCATCAATCAGCGCCAGCTCGCCCTCTTTCACCGGACCATGACATATCAACGCCACCTTACGCTGCGGCTGCTGGCGCAACGCATGAATCACACCCTCAATGCCGCCGCAAGGCGCGAAGATCAGCGCCAAATCGGCATGTTCTTCCAGTAACTGACGCGTGGAACGGTAGCCGCCATCAATCGATTCGTTGGTCTTCAGCGGCTCCAGCACGCGTCGCGCGCTGTCCTGTTCACGCAGATAGGAGCGGAAACTGATCTCATTGCTCTCCTGACAGATAAAGCGATGGTCGCCCACCAGCACGCCGACCGAACCCGGCTGATGCAACAGGTGCGTGGCAATCCACGCGGCGGTGCGTCCGGCTTTCTGGTTATCCAAACCGACATAACCGGCGTGACCGCACGGCGAAAAGTTGGAAAACAGCGCATAAACCCGCACGCCATGACGCGATATGTTTTCTATCGCGTGACGAATCAGCGGGTGGTCCAGCGCAACTAAGCCAATCGCATCCACCTGCCCGGCCAGCGCATACAGCGAGGCCACCACCGCTTCCACATCATCAATGTCGTGCCAGGTAAAAAGCGGTTCGCTGCCTGCCGGATGAAAAGGCTGCGTATGCTGGCGTAGCGCATCAGTGAGGGAATGATAGAACGAGTAGGATTTTGACAGCAGGATAAAGCCCATGCGCAGCGTCACGCTGGCGGCTGGCACGGTGCCGCTCAGCAGCGGCACATTGCCGATGCGATAACCGAGGCGATTAGCAGCTTCCAGCACCTTTTGCTCCGTTGCGGCGCGCACCGGTGCACGACGGTTTAACACGCGATCGACGGTCGCCACGCCAACACCGGCGGCGGCGGCAATCGCGGTCATGGTGATTTTACTCATGCGCTACTTCCCTGAATGAAATGATAATAAATTATCAAAAATAATGCCTTAACCTGCGGTAAATCACCAATCATCCCGCACAGAAATCATCAGTAATTGGCTTCGAGTGATAGAGAATCTCTCATTATTTTGATCGCTCTCGCAAAAATGAAATAAATCATTTCATCTTAATACCATTCAGAATAAATGTTTGATATTCATGTGCGTATTCAAAGCGGTCTGGCTGATGGTTTCACATCAGAATACGTGATGAAGCGCGTAAAAAGATCAGTATGGTCATCATCAAAGTCTGCACCGCTTAACGCTCAGGAGAAAACAATGAAAATCGCTTTTGATGTGGATGTAATCAGGGATCTCGGCATCACGCGCATGGTGCATCAGGTGGCGGAATGGGGCTACAAGTACATCGAGCAGTCGCCGCACCCGCAGATCAACCCGTTTTATAAACATCCGAAAGCCAGCCGTGAAATCATGCGCGAATACAAAAACGCGCTGAATGCCACCGGGCTGGAGATCTCCTCGTTCATTACCGTATATCGCTGGTCTGGCCCGGATGAACTGCGTCGTCAGGCGGCGGTGAAGAACTGGAAACGCATGATCGAGATTGCCGTCGAAATGGGTGTGCAGGTGATCAACACCGAGCTGTCGGGCAATCCCAACGAGCCAGAAATTTGTGAAGAGATGTTCTATCGTTCGATGGAAGAGCTGCTGCCGATCATCGAACGTGAAGGCATCCGCGTCGAGATTCAGGCGCATCCGTGGGATTTCTGCGAGCAGAGCAACGAAACTGCAGACATTGTGAAGTCATTCCGCAGCGAAAACGTGAAGTACATCTACAGCGCACCGCACACCTTCTATTACGACAAAGGTGTGGGCGATGTGGAGAACATGCTGCATTACGCCGGCGATGATCTTTCACATATGCTGATCGCCGATACCATGAACCACACCAAACACTGCCGTTATATCGTCAACCCGCCAGGCGTGGATGCCACCATCCACCAGCACGTGGCGGTCGGTGAAGGCGAAGTGAATTTCGATGCGCTGTTTGAAGCACTGCGCGAGATGAATTTTGCCAACCGCACCTTTAAGGTTGGCGGCGAGTCGATTATCTCGGCGGCGCTGTTCGGTTATCCGGAGAAGATGAAGTATCAGGCGGTGGAAACCCGCGAGCTGATTGAGCGTGAGCTGTTGGGATAGTTGAGTGCGCGCTGATGCCCTCACCCTAACCCTCTCCCACCGGGAGAGGGAACGGGATGGTGCGGCTTGCTCGATCGGTCCCTTCTCCCGCTGGCGGGAGAAGGTTAGGATGAGGGCCCGCTCTATTGGAATGCACGCAACATGAAAGCAGTGACGCTGGCCGAGCTGGCGAAACAACTGGGCGTCGGTGTCGCCACGGTTGACCGGGTACTCAACGATCGCGGTGGCGTATCGCCCGCCATGAGCAAAAAAATCCTGCAGGCAGCGCGTGACGCCGGTTTAAAACGCATTCTGCCCGAGGAGCATCGCCATGCGTGGCAGATCGAAGTGCTGCTCAGCGGCAACGCCTCCTTCTTCTTTCAGCAATTAGCGCAAGACTTTGCCAAACTCGCCGACCAGCTCGGTTATCGCCGCCTGCGTCTGCATCGCACGCTGATCCCGGAAAATGCACCGGAAAAACTCGCCGCACACATCACCGCCAGCAGTAAAAAGATGGATGCGCTGATCGTCTTCGCCCATCAAAACCCGCTGATCTACGATGCGCTCGCCGCCTGTAAAGCGCGCGGCGTGCCGGTGATCACGCTGGTCGCCGATCTGCCCGATGCCGCGCGGCTGTGCCACGTCGGTATCGATCAATACAAAGCCGGGCGCACCGCCGGTTTGATGCTCGGCAGCATGCTGCCGCAGCCGGGTGAAGTGGTGTTGATGAGCGGACGCGCGGATTACGCTGCCCACCGCCTGCGCATTGAGGGCTTTCAGGCGGTGCTGGCCGAACGCTTTCCGCAGCTGCGCCTGCGCGAGATTCTTGCCGGTCAGGATGAGCGCGAACGCATTAGCCGCCTGTTAGAAAAAACGCTGGCCGCCTCGCCGCCGATTGTCGGGCTGTATAACACCGGCATTGGCAACACACAGGTGCACGAAGCGCTGGCGCGTCATCGTCTCGACGGTAAAGTGCTGTACGTCACGCACGAGTTGTACAGCACTACACGCCGACTGTTGCAGGATCGCGTGCTGAACCTCACCCTCGATCAAAACACTCTGCGCCATGCTCAGCTCGCCTTAACGCTGATGCTGCGGCATCTGGAAGAGGGCGACATTCTCGACACCTATCAGCCTGGTAGAGTGGACTTTATGCTGTTTACGCAAGAGAACTTTACATAATCGGACTTTGCGTCGCACCGCCAGCGCGGTTAAATCGCCTGTATCACGCGCTGCTACACTCAGTAGCAGCAAAAATACAACCACAACAAGGCGAAACCACTATGTCGGAACATCAGTATCAGCCCGCGAAAGTCTGGACCTGGGACCCGGAAGCCAAAGGTAACGGCGCGAAAACCAACCGTCCAACCGCCGGGCCGACGCATGAGAAAACTCTGCCGGTCGGCAAACATCCGCTGCAGCTTTACTCGCTCGGCACGCCAAACGGCCAGAAAATTACCATCCTGCTGGAAGAGTTGCTGGCGGTCGGCGCCAAAGACGCCGAATACGATGCCTGGCTGATCCGTATCGGCGATGGCGATCAGTTCTCCAACGGTTTTGTCGATGTAAACCCGAACTCGAAAATCCCGGCGCTGAGCGACCATTCCGTCACGCCACCGCAGCGCGTGTTTGAATCCGGCAATATCCTGCTCTATCTGGCCGAGAAGTTCGGTCACTTCCTGCCGACCTCGCTGGCAGGCCGCACCGAAACCCTGAACTGGTTGTTCTGGCTGCAAGGTTCTGCGCCGTACCTCGGCGGCGGCTTTGGCCACTTCTATCACTACGCGCCAGAAAAAATCGAATACGCCATCAACCGCTTCACGCTGGAAGCTAAACGTCAGCTGGACGTGCTGGATCGTCAACTGGCCGACCATCGCTTCCTCGCCGGTGACGAATACACCATCGCCGATATCGCCACCTGGCCGTGGTACGGCAATCTGGTGCTGAACAACCAATATGGCGGCAGCGAATTCCTTGATGCGCAGTCGTACAAAAATGTGGTGCGCTGGGCAAAAGAGATTGCCGAGCGTCCGGCGGTGATTCGCGGGCGTAAAGTGAATCGCGCTTTTGGTGCCGAGCCGCAGGATCAGCTGCTGGAGCGCCATGATGCCGCCGATTTCGATAACAACACTGAAGACAAACGCCAGGCGCGAGGAGAGAAATAATGGCTGCATATGTGGTGTTTATTAAGGACGAAACCTTAGACCAGGACGAGATGGCGACGTATGCCGAGAAAGCCGGACAGGCGCGCGGCGACCATCCCATCACCCCGTTGGCGTTTTATGGCGCCCTGGAAACGCTGGAAGGCCCGGAAGCAGAAGGCGTGGTGGTGCTCGAATTCCCGGATGCTGAGGCGGCGAAAGGCTGGTATTTCAGCCCGGCGTATCAGGAAGCCAAAGCGCATCGCCTGAAAGGCGCGAAATACCGCGTGCTGCTGGTGAACGGCGTAGAGTAATTGACGTAGGGTCGCCATTCATGGCGACCTTCTTAATGGCCGCACTTACCCCAACTTAAACAACGAAATCGCCTGCTTCAGCGCATTGGCCTGCTGCTGTTGCTGCTGCGCCACTTGCAGCGTTTCGGCCACGTGCTGCACGTTATGATGCACGCTGTGATCAATGCTATTGATGCTCTGCTGAATCTGCTCAATGCTCAAATTCTGCTGCTCACTCATCGCCGACAGTTCCGTCACCAGCTGCGATAACCCGCTAATACTGCTGTGAATCTCGCGCATGGTTTGCGCCGCATGCTCCACCTGCACGGTGCCGTGTTCGGTGCTGGTGGAACTGGCATCCATCAGTTGACGGATTTCGCGTGCCGCACTTTCGCTGCGCATCGCCAGATTACGCACTTCGCTGGCGACCACGGCAAAACCGCGTCCCTGATTACCAGCACGCGCCGCTTCCACAGAGGCGTTCAGCGACAGAATGTTGGTCTGAAACGCAATGCCGTCGATCAGCTCCAGGATGATCTTCACCCTTCTCGACTCTTCGCTGATTTTCTCCATCGAGCGAATCGCCGACTGGATATTCTCTTCACCACGCGTCGCCACCGCGCGGGTTTCACTCGCCAGCTCGCACGCGCTTTGCGCTTTGTCCCGGGTTAAGCTGGCAGCGATACTGATTTCGCTCATAGCGCTGGCCGCCACTTCCAGCGCTTGCGCCTGCTCGTCGGTACGCGTCGAGAGCGCGGCGTTGCGCTCCAGAATGCTGTCGGATTCCGCCAGCAGTTGACCGACGCCGTCGCTGACCTGATGCAAAGTGCCGTGTAGGGTCCCAAGCGTAGTACTGAAGGTGCGCGCGAACGGCGTTTCACTCCGCTGAGTATCGGCACGCAGCGTGAGATAACCGGCTTGCTGATTAATGTGTGCCGCCAGTTGCGCCACTTCGCTGGCGGAACGTGCATCCGCAGCCATCTGGCGCGCGATTATCAGCAGCATCGCCGTTTGCACCACCACAAACAGCGCATGGAAAAACACCATGTCCCAGCCGGGATGATGAAACACCACCACGCCAAACAGATCATTTTCCTGCAGATAATTGAATAACACATGATGCGTGGCTGCCGCCGCAGCGCCCATCACTAACGGGCGCACATCTCGCCACGCCAGCAGCGCCGACATCAACACAAACACTGAGAAGTGGTACTCGGTTGCGCCACCGCCAACCTGAATCAGCAAACCGGCCCAGCCGATTAACAGCGCGGGTAAGACCAGCCGCGACGTGAGCGTACCGCGCAGCGCGGTGCCGAAAAACGTCGCCAGCAGCGCCAATACCAAACCCGCAATTAGCGCCACCAGCACGCTGTCATTAAACCAGCCAACGCCAAGTGCAATCGGCAACAGCGCCCAACTGAGGATCACCGCCAGGCTATCCGCGCGCTGTGCGATACGTTTGAGCGAAACCATCTCCACCGGCGAAGCCGCCGGGCCTGACAAGGGCGTTGCGATCATGACATTTTTCCACACCAGAAGTTGATCGTAGAGCCCCAAAATCGTGGGGCGAAGCGCACGGACTCAGTGGTGAAAAATATCGGCGCAGCGGCGAGAAAGTTTAGTTACGGTAATTAATGATGCGTGGAGTTGTGAGGAGGATCACCGAGGTCGTGCAACACAATTTCATTCCCTTCAGCACAGAAAACGATAGACTTGTTCGCCACACAGGCTGTTAACGGATAGAGGCTAATGATGGATTCCCCCTGCACACTCAGCGTCCTTCTCACGGCTCACAATTGCGAAAAGTATATTGTCGAGACATTAACCAGCCTCAAAAAGGCCTGCACGGGCGTTGAGGATGCTGTCGAGATTATTTTGGTGAATGACGCATCCACGGACAATACCGGCGAGTTGCTGCATACCTTTGCCGCCTCATTCAGCCATGTGAAAATCTTTGACGTGATGTTCCGCAACATCGGCAAAGTGAGAAATTTTGGCGTCAGCAAATGTAGCGGCCACTTCGTCACGATGCTGGATGGTGACGATCAGCTTCTCCCGAACTCTTTTGCTGACATCGTGCTTTTTTTACAGGCACAGCAACCCGATATTCTGCTGGCGCCGCTGAATGAGGTGTATGAAGGTAAGGCGCAGCCACAACAGTGGAAAGGTTTGCAGGTTACCGCCTTGTCGCAGCATCAGGTGATTGAAAAGTTTCTTATCCATCGCGATATTCAGGCGCATTTTATTGGCCAGTTTATTAAACGAACGCTGCTGGTAGATAACCATTTCCCTGACTTCAGCTGCTACGAGGATGCGTATTTATTCCCCTCGATACTGAAAGCCAGTGAGAAAATCTCTTTTGCTAAGCAAAGCCCGTATCTCTATTTCAAAAGAGGGCAAAGCCTCTCCAGCTCGCTGGATGCCGAAAAAATATCGATGCTGATTAAAACCACGCAACAGATGGATGTGGTGCTCGGCGAAACCTACCGCAACCTGCTTGCTTGTCATTGGATCAATCTGGCGCATAAGTTTTATCCACTGATTAACGATGAACATGAGAAACAGGTGGTGAAGCAGGCGATAAAAAACGTGCCTTTGGTTTCATTCCTGATGGATAGCAAAGTCCGATTTAGTTTGAAGAAAAAATATCTAAGAATGAAACTCACGGGGCTTTTTAGTGAAAATTAAAGCTCCTTAGCGGAGCTTTTCATTCTTCTCTATCAATGTTAACAACGTAACCAGCACACTAAACATTGCAATAAACTCAATGGAAGTCAGTACCACATCGGTCATGCCATATAAAAGAGTAGCAATACTAGCAGCAGCAATTGGAGTTAATTTTTTCTTCACTCTCAACTCAGCAATGATAAAAATGTAGAAAAAATAAAATAATACTAAAACACCTTGCACACCAAACAAAGAAGCATACTGAATAAATTCATTGTGGAGATGTACATTAATATAAATAAGTGCCCAGGAATCTTTTTGGTTATGTGCATCGAGATAAGTTGTTATATAATTATTACGTTCAACTTGTGACTGCCCAAAAGGAGATTTTTCAAATGTTAAAACACCCATCTTCCACATGGTAAAACGCGACCCCAATGAGGTTTTATCATTACCATGTTCATAGTCTCTATACTCTTGCACTGTAGTATCGAAGCGCGTTTCAATAACTTTATAACTCAGGCCGACGGCAATAAGCATCAGTACTGATACAAGACTGATAAACTTAATATTCCGCGTTACAGCGAAAAGTCGAAATGTCATATACAATAAAAATAGTGTATGAATTACCATTGCCGAGCGTGTTTGCGTCAGCATAATCACATAAAGTGAGATAATTGATATTGATAAGAAGTAGAATTTTTTATACTTATTTTCCAGCGAGTGTAAAATAAGTGCAATTAACGCTAATGTTACCGCAGAATAAGCATAGGCCGTAAGTGTTGCACGATTGATTCCGAGCACAACTCTTTCGTCAGAAGTGAGCGCCTGTATGAAAGCAAAGGAGCTTGATGTAAGAAAGGCTAAAGCAAGAGATAAGATACAACTCTTAATTAAAAAAGATTGACCAAGGTATTTTTCACGATAGACATGAAAAATATAGGTCATAATAATGAAAGCCAGAACACACCTTTTCCCAGCAGTGAAGTAAAGCTCGCCTTTTTCCCCATGTAAATATTTTGCATATAAAGACCAGCCAATAAATATCGCGCCCAGCATGAGCATGGCCAGTGCTTTTAGATCAGTTAACAATATTTTTTTCTTTCTAAAAAAATCGACAACCAAGCCCGTTAAGCTAAAATAAGCACAATAATAAAAGATTACGCGCCCACCTTTTTCATAAAGAAAGGCTAACGGCAAAATTGAGATAAGTGAAGTAAATGCCAGCCACGGAAGCAGCATAATAAGATTATTTCTATTTAAAACTGACATTGACATCCTTTAGCTCTGTTTAACTTCAAAAAATGGACGAATAAAAATTCGCCATAAGGCGTTTTTCAGTTTAATATTCATAGCACGATTTTTTCTAATCTTACTCACTGCGATTTTGCGTAGTTCTCTGACGATTTTTTTTCTTTCAAGTTCGGCTTCGCAATGCCAAATCGTTGATTCATGACTCAACTCGGATAAATGACCGACTGCAGGAATAACGGCTTTGATATTTACCACATCACATTCAATCAGGAAAGTCCAGCGATCGGCTTCCAGCCAAACTGGGTACATAAAAGCATGCATTTTTTTTGCAGCAGCCAGATTAATAATATACGCATGAGCAAGTGCAGCCTGACTAACACTGACCAATTTATGTTCAGAATGAGGTATATTGTTACCATCACGTATATATTTACGCACATCACTCAACAAATATACTGTAGGCTGTTGCGGGATATGTTCTTTTAGATAATTGATGACATTCCTTGAATGAGGATCAAATTGCACATCATCCTCTAATATTAATGCAACCTCGATATTATCTTTTATCATCCGCTGATAAACACCGAGATGGCTAAGTGCGCATCCGATTTCACTTTCAGTTAACCCTGCGGAGAGCTCTGGATGAGTTTTATCAGCAATCTCCTGAGATGAGAGTGAACGTCCATCAATTGCATTAAAAATCTCCGCGCTTAAACCAATGTTCTGGCATTGAGTCAACGCGTGATTTTTTCGTGCCACATATTTTTCCAAATTGATGACAAAAACCTTCATCTACGCCTCAGCATTAAGCTAAAAAAAAGACAAAATCATGCAAAAACTTAATCGTTTTTAACGGAGGAATTTTACACGAACATCCACGATTTTCAGCTCTTTTTGCTAAATTGGCTCGTTGAATGTTGTAAGCAAAGTGAAGAATTGATTCTGGGGATTAACAAAAGGAAAGGAACGTTGATGGCACATGTTCAGCCTAAACTGTTCCCTCTCCCGCCTGCGGGAGAGGGTTAGAGTGAGGGAGCAAACTATTTCACCACAAACTGCGCATAGTTCTCAGGCGTGATGGTTTGATACGGGATCCAGTTAAATTCCTGCACTTTCTGCTTCTCCAGCAGCGCTTTGGTCACTTGCACCGCGCCGGTCGCCTGCCCTTTTGCATCCTGGAAAATGGTCAGCGTCATTTTGCCGTTCTTCACGAACTGTTGACCATCCGGCGTGCCGTCGATACCGGCGACCAAAATCTTCTCATTCTTCGCCTGATTGAGCGCCATGATAGCGCCAATCGCCATCTCATCATTATTCGCTGCGATAGCGTCAATCGGGCGCTGATTCAGCAGCCAGCTCGATACCACATCCACCGCTTCGTTGCGCTGCCATTTGGCGCTCTGCTTCTCAATCACCTTCATATCTTTGTATTTAGCGATCACCGCTTCCACCGCGCGGGTGCGTTCGCGCGCTTCCTCGTTCGATAGCGCGCCCATCAGAATCGCCACGTTGCCTTTGTAGTTCATCTTCTTCGCCAGCGCTTCCATCTGCATTTCACCGCCCAACGCCGAATCTGAGCCGACATACGCCATGTCGGTTGGCAGCTTCACTTCGGGCTTACGATTGACGAAGATCAGCGGAATGCCAGCCTTTTTCGCCGCGGTAATCATCGGCAATACGCCTTGGGTATCCACCGGATTGAGGATGATGGCATCGACGCCCTGATTAACAAAATCATCCACCTGCTGCACTTGCAGCGCGACATCGCCTTTGGCATCGACAAACTGGCTGTTGAGTTGGTTAGCTTTCAGCTCTGCCTGCATCTGGGTACGCAGAATCGAAACGAAGTTGAGATCGAAGTTAGCCAGCGCGACGCCGACGGTGAAGGTTTTAGCGCTCGCGCTCAGGCTGAGCAGCAGCGCGCAGAGACACAGCATCACATTTCTGATGTTCATGGCTTAATCCTGTAGGGTTGAGATATTATTATTTATTTCATGCAGTTAACGCCGGGCAACAGGCAAATACCCGGCGGCAGAACAGCTAAAGGGTGAAATGATCGCGGAACTGCTGCAGCGCGGCATTGCTTTCACCGCTGGCCCAGCCTTCCAGCGCCACGGTGCCCTGATAGCCGACATCGTGTAGCGCACGGGCGATGGCGCGATAGTTAATCTCGCCGGTGCCCGGCTGCTGACGCCCCGGCACATCGGCCACCTGAATCTCACCAATCGCCGAATCACAGCGGCGAATAAGTTCGATCAAATTGCCTTCGCCAATCTGCGCGTGATACAGGTCGAGGTTCATCTTCAGCGCCGGACTGTTAACCGCTTCCACCAGCGCCAGCGTGTCGGCGGCCAAGGCGAACGGCGTGCCGGGATGATCAATCGGCAAGTTAAGGTTCTCCAGCGTGAAGACGCGTCCGGCGCGCTCGCCGAGCTGCGCCACTTTGCGCAGCGTGTCGGCCGCTTTCAGCCACATCGCGCCGGTAACCACTTCTACCGGTTTAACCGGCAAACCTTTGTCGTCCAGCCCGGTGCCATGCAGGTTTAACGCCGGACAGTTGAGCCGCTCGGCCACCGCCAGCGACGCTTCGGCACTTTGCAGCAGCTGCTGAATCTCGTCATCATCAGTCAGGTTGCCGCTGAGGTAGCCGGTCATCGAGGTGAAACGCGCGCCGGTCGCCGCCAGCGCATCGATATCTTTGTTGGCCCAGCCCCAGATTTCGACGCCAAAGCCCAGTTCATGAATGCGTTTCACGCGCTCGACAAAAGGCAGATCGAGAAACACCATTTCGGCACATACCGAAAGCTGATAACCGGCCATTAGCGACCTCCCAATTTGATGGGTTGCTGCTGCTGCACCGAATCAATACAGGCCAGCGCGATTTCCAGCGCGTTACGCGCATCCTCACCGGTGGCGCGCGGCATTTCGCCACTGCGAATGCAGCGGGCAAACTCGGCCATCTCCGCCACATAGGCTTCGCGCAGCAGGTCTGAATCCATGCGTGAGGTTTCAATCGCGATGCCATTCTGGTGATAGCGCACGCAGTGATTGGCGTTGATGTGGCCCGCCTGCAACATGCCTTTGCTGCCGAACACTTCGCCGCGCACATCGTAGCCGTATACCGCCTGGAAGTTGGCTTCAGCGGTGGCGATCGCGCCGTTATCAAAGCGGATGGTAACCACCGAGGTGTCGAGCAAGCCTTTGTCTTTGAAATCCGGACGCACCAGCGCATCGGCCAGCGCATAGACTTCCACCGGCTTCGCGCCAGGGTTGAAGTGCAGCAGCGTGTCGAAATCGTGGATCAGCGTTTCAAGGAAGATCGTCCACTGCGGGATACGCGAAGGATCGTGCAGGCCCGGATCGCGCGTCAGCGATCGGCTCAGCTGCGTGGTGCCATTTTCACCCGCTTTCACCGCCGCGATCGCTGCAGCAAAGCCGGAATCAAAGCGGCGGTTAAAACCGACCTGCAACACCACGCCAGCCGCTTTCGCGGCGGCAATAGCGCGATCCGCCTCATCCAGCGTCACCGCCATCGGCTTCTCGCAGAACACATGCTTGCCCGCCTTCGCGGCAGCGATCACCCATTCGGCGTGGGTACGCGCCGGTGCGGCAATCGCCACCGCCTCAATTTCGGGATCCTGCAGCAGCGCATGCAGATCGCTATAGGCTTTAGCGACGCCGAGCTTATTGGTCAGCGCGTCGGCCGCGCCCGGTTGCGGATCGGCCACCGCTGCGAGGATCGCACCCGGCACGCGCCAGGCCAGGTTTTCCGCGTGGAAGCTGCCCATGCGTCCGGCGCCAATCAGGCCGACGCGTACTGGCTTAAGATGAAATGTCATGACCTAGTCCTTATTGTTTTGGATATGCTCATTCGAGCGCAGGGATGTGCAATCGGTAGTGCAAAGGCGATGCCAACTGCAATTCGCCGCTTTATGTGAGGCATGACACAGATATTGCTCACAATTTGGCAACAAAATTTACATGTCAACTTCACATGTCAATAAAATGGACATTCCATCTTGTTCAGGAGTGTCACATGCGTGCCAGTGAGCGTTTGCCGTTTAAAGATGAAAGCGATCCGATCTTCAGCTTGCCGGACAGCGCGGAGGTGGGCGAATGGGACACGTTGTTGTGGCAGGGCTGGCACAGCTTCGAACGCGGTGAACAGCCCGGCTGGATGCGGCACAGCATTTTGCAGTCGTGGCAACGATCGCAGCAGCGCGCGATCGATCCCGCCACCTTTACCTATGTCTCGCCGCCCGCCGCAGAACTGGCGGCGATCCTTGAGCATAACGCCGAGTTGATCCTCGTGGCGCGCAGCATCATGGAAAACCTGCTGGCGTATAACCCGGATGGCCACATCAATCTGACCGATGCGCAAGGCGTGACGCTGCACTTCTGCGGCGCGGATCTGACGCCGGTCGGCAGCATCCTGCGCGAAGAGGTGCTCGGCACCAACTGCACCGCGCGCTGCCTGATTGAACAGCGGCTGGTGTATGTGCTGAGCGGCGAAAACTGGAAGCTCGATCTGCGCAAACGCCATCGCCAATGTGCTGCCGCACCGGTGCGCGATGCCAGCGGCCAGCTGCTGGGCGTGCTAACGCTGACCGCAACGCCCGACAACTTTAATGCGCATACGCTCGGCACGGTGCAGGCGGCAGCCGAAGCGGTTGGTCAGCAGCTGATGCTGCGCCGTTTGCTGGCCGAGCAGCAGTCGATCCTCGAAACCCTGAACGAAGGCGTGATCGTCTGCGATCGTCACGGCCGCATCAAAACGCTGAACCGCTATGCGCGCCAGATCTTTAGCGGCCTCGATCCCAGCGCCGGGCCGATCGACGTGCTGCTGCAACCGCAAGGCGGATCGCTGCTCACCATGCCGTTTTGCAATGACCGCGAGCTGCAATTTATGCCGGATGGCGTGAATCCGCTTTCCTGCCTGATTTCGCTGATGCCCGCACCCGACGGTGGCCGCGTGCTATCGCTGCGCGAGAATCAACGTATCCGCGCCATTACGCGCCGCGTGATGGGCGTGGGCGCCAGCTACACCTTTGAGATGATTCGCGGGCACGCGCCGCGCGTGCTGCAAGCGATTCAGAAAGCGCGCGCCAGCAGCCGCAGCGACAGCACGGTGTTATTAACCGGCGAAAGCGGCACCGGCAAAGAGCTGTTTGCGCAGGCGATTCACAACGCCAGTCCGCGCCAGCAGGAAGCGTTTATCGCGCTGAACTGCGGCGCGCTGCCGCGTGATTTGGTGCAGAGCGAACTGTTTGGCTATGTCGACGGCGCTTTTACCGGATCGCGGCGCGGTGGCTCGGCGGGCAAATTTGAGCTGGCGGATGGCGGTACCTTGTTCCTTGATGAGATTGGCGAGATGCCGCTCGAGGCGCAAACCAGCCTGCTGCGCGTGCTGCAGGAGGGCGAAGTGGTGCGAATCGGCGCGGCCCATCCCATCAAGGTCAACGTGCGCATCATCGCCGCTACCCACTGCAATCTGCTGGATGCGGTGGAAAAAGGCGCGTTCCGCCGCGATCTCTACTATCGCCTGAATGTGATTTCGCTGGAGATCCCGCCGCTGCGCGAGCGTCAGGAGGATATTCCCGGCCTGGTGAATACCTTT
Organism: Pantoea sp. DY-15; assembly: GCF_019795935.1. NCBI lineage: Bacteria > Pseudomonadati > Pseudomonadota > Gammaproteobacteria > Enterobacterales > Erwiniaceae > Pantoea > Pantoea sp. DY-15. The sequence continues at coordinate 171,411 of NZ_JAIMIF010000004.1, read as the reverse complement.
ATTCAGGCGCTCTGCACCCGGCTGAAGCGCATCGCGCCGCAGCTCTCCACCGAGGCGATGAGCTTTTTACAGGCGTGGCATTGGCCCGGTAACGTGCGCGAGCTGGAAAATCTGGTCGAGCGCATGGTGAATTTGTGTGAAGGGCTGGAGATTGATCGCCACGATCTGCCGGAAGAGATGGTGCAGCGTAGCGCGCCTGTCGCCAGCGAACTGACCTCGCTGCAGGAGAATGAGCGTCAGCATGTGATGCAGGTGGTGCGCGAGCAAAAAGGCAACCTGCGCCAGTCCGCGCAGCTGCTGGGGATTTCACGCACCGCGCTGTATAACAAGCTGAATCAGTGGCAGGTGGATGTGGCGGGATTGCGGCGTGGGTAGGTGCGGCTTGCTTACCCTCGCCCATCTACAACGCCACCTGCAAAAAATCCACAAACGCACTAATCCGCGCCGGCAGCTGACGCTGCGGCTGCCAAACGGCAAAAATATCGCCATCGGCGGCGCTCCACGCTGGCAGCACGTGCAACAATTCACCGCGCTTGATGCTGTGCTGCGCATCCCACCACGAACGCAACAGAATGCCGTGCCCATCCAACGCCATTTGCATCGCCACTTCGCCATCGTTGGTGATTAAGCTGCCGCGCACCTTCTGCGTCAGCTGCTGGGTGCCATCGCCTAAACGCCACAGCGCGAAATCACTGTCAAACTGGCGCAGCAAAATGCAGTTGTGCTGCGCCAACGCGGCGATGCTGGCAGGCATGCCGTGGCGCGCGGCATACGCTGGCGAGCAGCACAGCACGCGCGGATTGGTGCGCAGCTTACGGGCGATAAGTCGCGCATCGGGCGGCTCGCCGACGCGGATATCAATGTCCACGCGCGCATCAAGAAAATTGAGCGGCTGGCTGCTGAGCTGCAAACTCATCGCCAATTCCGGATGCAGCGCGGCAAAACGTGACACGCAAGGTGCGACGTGACGTCGACCAAAGCCGAAAGAGGCGTTGATGTTGAGCGAGCCGCGCAGCACCGACGTTTGGCTGCTCACCGACTCTTCCAGCTCCGCTAGCTGATCGAGCAGCGGACGCGCACCCTCCAGATAGCGTTTGCCCTCCGCCGTCAGCTCCAGCCGCCGCGTGGTGCGCTTAAGCAGCTGCACGCCCAGCCGCTGCTCAAGCTGGCTCAGCCGCTTACTCACCGCCGGTAACGATAAGCCGAGTTCGCGTGCGGCGGCGGTTAAGCTGTCCAGCGCCGCCACGCGCACGAAGAAGGCCAGATCGTCGGTTGAAGTGCGCGATTCTCTACTTTTATTCAACATTGGCTTATCGCTCAGGCTAATTATTTCCCACAGATGCAGGGTTATACTGCGTACAGAACATCAACAGCAACCTGCGAGAACCTCTATGAGCGGCAAAACCTATAAAATCGCCGTCATCCCTGGCGATGGCATTGGCAAAGAAGTAATGCCGGAAGGCATCCGCGTGATGGATGCAGCGGCAAAGAAATTTGATATTGCGCTGGAGTGGCAATGGTTTGATTTCGCCAGCGCCGAATATTGGCAGCAGCACGGCAAAATGCTGCCCGATGACTGGTTCGCCACGCTCAGCCAGTTCGATGCCATCTACTTTGGCGCGGTGGGCTGGCCGGATGTGGTGCCGGATCACGTGTCGCTGTGGGGATCGCTGCTGCAGTTCCGTCGCGAGTTTGATCAGTACGTCAACCTGCGCCCGGTGCGCCTGATGCCGGGCGTCAAAGCGCCGCTGGCCAATCGTCAGCCGGGCGATATCGATTTCTACGTGGTGCGTGAAAACACCGAGGGCGAATACTCGTCGGTGGGCGGCACCATGTTCCCCGACACCGATCGTGAAGTGGTGATTCAGGAAACGGTGATGACGCGCATTGGCGTCGATCGCATCCTGAAATTTGCCTACGAACTGGCGCAAAAGCGCCCGAAAAAGCATCTTACTTCTGCTACGAAATCCAACGGCATCGCCATTACCATGCCGTATTGGGACAGCCGCGTGGAAGCGATGGCACCGAGCTATCCTGAAGTGAAAGTCGATAAATATCATATTGATATTCTTACCGCCAACTTCGTGCTGCACCCGGATTGGTTCGACGTGGTGGTGGCAAGCAACCTGTTTGGCGACATCCTGTCGGATCTCGGCCCGGCTTGTACCGGCACCATTGGCATTGCGCCCTCGGCCAACATCAACCCGGAAGGTAAATTCCCCAGCCTGTTCGAGCCGGTGCATGGATCGGCGCCCGATATCGCCGGTAAAGGCGTTGCCAACCCGATTGGCCAGATTTGGTGCGGCGCGATGATGCTGGAGCATCTCGGTTACGCCGAAGCGGGCGCGGCGGTGTTGGATGCCATCGAGCGCACGCTGGCAACGGGCAACAGCCTGACGCGCGACCTTGGCGGCAGCGCGTCAACCGAGGAGCTGGGCGCGGCTATCGCACAGGCGCTGTAATATCCAGGTGCGCATAAATGCCCGCCATGCCGTTGTAGGGTCGCCATTTATGGCGACCTCACTACAGGTGCGCACCCTACGAAATCTGCACCGTTTCCGCATGCCAGCCGGGCGGCAACGGCTGCGGACGCGTAATCGCCACGTTATTTAACTGCAGATTCTCCACGCCGCGCGCAAACAAGCCCGGCAAGCCATCCGGATAAGCGGCGACGCCGTACGCTAAACCGGATGCGCTATCCAACTTGTACGCATTGTCGAGGCCCATGCCGGTCGGCGATTCCGGATTACACGGCGGGCGCACATCGTAATGCCCTTGATCCGCACCTGTCGCCACCACTTGCCGCAGCTGCACATTCGTCAGCATCACATCACGAATCTGTCCCGGCTGTTCCGCATGCAGGTTAATTGCCCCTTCCATCACACCGCTGACGTTGCTGAATTGCAGTTGCTCAATGCTGCCCGGCGCTATCGCTGGATCACGCGCGCGCACTGAAACAAACAGCGCATCAGCCTTCCCCCAATGGCACGGCGGCGCGTGACGGCAGGCCAGCGTGATATTGCTGAACAGCAACCGGCGGAACTGGCCGCCATCGCGCGACAGCAAGCCAATCGCGCGGTTGGAATCAAAGATGGTGCAGCCGGAGACGGTGACATCTTCCACGTCGTCGAAGGTTTCGGTGCCGATTTTGAACGCGCAGCTGTAGGAACGCAGCAGGCAGTTGCTGATCATGATTTGTCGCGCGGCACGTCGCAGATGCGCGGGTTTTTGGCTGGTTTTGATGCAGATGGCATCATCGGCCGCGCTCAGGTAGCTGTTGCTGACAAACACCGCTTCACAGCTGTCGATATCCAGCGCATCGGTGTTCGGCATGCTCATGCTGTTATCAATGGTGAGATGATCGACGTGCACATGGCGGCAACTCACCAGATGTACCGTCCACATCGGCGCCTGAATAATGGTGAAATCTTCCAGCGTCACCTGCTCGCAATCCTCAAACACCACGATGCGCGGGCGCTGCGCACGCGGCAGGCGATAACCCTGATCGTCCTTTTCTGCGGCAACCCACGCATCGCCGTTACCGTCGATCACCCCTTTGCCACTGATGCTGATATTGCGCTGCCCGACGGCGTACAGCAGCACATGCTGCGACAGTTCAGCCTGGCTCTGTGCCAGCTGCTGCTGATAATCCTCAACGCGTGAGCTGGCGAGCAACGTGGCGCCCGCTTCGAGATGCAGATTAATGTTGGAACCCAGCGTTAGCGTGCCGAGATGATAGCGGCCAGGCGGCACTGATAAGGTGCCGCCGCCGCGCGTTGCCAGATGATTGAGTGCGCGCTGGAAGCAGTGTGTATCCAGCGTTTCGCCATCGGCGATGGGATAGAAATCAGCCAGTGAAACGTGCATGCGGTTCTCCTGAATAGCGGCGATGCGCTATTGCAGCACGCGCCGCATGACCAAAACCTTTTGCTGGTGGACAAGATGGTTATTTCACCGCGCCTTCGGTGACGCCGCTGATAAATTTGCGCTGGAACACCAGGAACACCGCCACCAGCGGCAGGATGACAATCATCGCGCCCGCCATCAGCACCGGAATATCGATGGTGTTTTTGTTCTGGAAAAACATCATGCCGATCGGCAAGGTGCGCAGCTCATCTTTATTCACCAGAATCAGCGGGATAAGGAACTCGTTCCACGTCCAGATGAACAGCAGCAGCGCCAGCGTGGACAGCGTCGGCCAAATCGCCGGCACCAGTAGGCCCCAGAGAATTTTGCGGCGTGAGGCACCATCCATCACTGCCGCTTCCACCAGCTCGCGCGGCACCTGCTGCAACGCGGTGGCAATCATCAGCGTGGTAAACGGCAGCGACAGGGCGATTTGCGGCAGTATCAGCGCCAAATAGGTATTGGTGAGGCCCATCCAGCGCAGCTCGTGATAGAGCGGAATAATAAAGGCCTCACTCGGCAGCACCATGCCAAGGCCCAGCAGCGCGGCAACCATCGTTTTGCCGGGGATCTTCAGCCAGGCGAAACCGAATCCCGCCAGAATGCCGAGCAGAATGCTGCAGATCACCACCGGAATCACCACCAGCACCGAGTTCATGAAGTAGACGTTGAAATGTCCCTGCTGCCACGCGGTGACATAGTTTTTAAAATTGATTGATGAGGGCAAAGTGAACACGCCCTGAAACAGCTCCATCTGGGTTTTGAACGAGGTCATCAGCGCCATTAAAAACGGCAGAATGGTCATCAGCGCGACAATCCAGATCAGCGCGCGTGAGACAGTTGGCGTGCCGCGCATCAGTGACGCTCCCGTAAACAAAGATGAATTAAGCCGTTGATCATCAACACAATCAGCATACTGAACACCGCCACGGCGGAGGCATAGCCGAAGTAGTGCAGGTCAAAGCCCTGCTTATACATAAAGATGTTGGTTACCATGGTGGACGTGCCCGGTCCGCCTTGCGTCATCACGTAAACCAGATCAAAGGCTTTCAGGCTGGCGATCACCGTCAGCAGCAGCGCGATACGCAGTTCGGGACGCAGCGACGGCAGCGTAATGCGCATAAATTTCTGCCGGCGTGATGAACCATCGAGATCGGCCGCTTCCAGCAGCGACGGATCCATGCGTTGCAAGCCCGCCATAAACAGCACCAGGCAGAAACCGAAGAAGTACCAGGTGGCGACAAAGCCGACCGCGGGTAGCGCCCAGGTAAAATCACCCAGCCACGACTTCGCCAGATGCGGCAAACCCAGGGCGCGCAGGAACTGATCGATAGGGCCAAACGCCGGGTTATACAGCCAGCGCCACACCACGCCGAGCACCGCCATCGGCATGATGTACGGCAGGAAGAAGAGAATACGCAGCACGCTGCGCTCTTTATTATTACGCGTCTCATACAGGAAGCTGCACAGCAGCAGTCCAACGCCAATCGGAAAGAGTGTGTAGAACAGCATCAGCAAGGCGTTATTGCCGAGCGCCACCCAGAACACCGGATCCTGGAACATGCGCAGATAGTTGCCCATGCCGATGAAAATCGGCCACGAGGTACCGTCCCATTCGGTGAAGCTGATTCCTAATGAGGCCAACAGCGGCATCAGCAGAAACACCGCATACACCAGCACCGCGGGCAGAAGATAGAGCGCATTGCGCCAGGCAGATTTATTCAGCATAACCGTACTCGCTTGCGGGCCTGTTCGCGGCCCGGCCACTTACGCCGGGCCGTACGTCATCAGTGCTTGAGGGTTTTCAGGTAACGTTGATAGTTGTTATCGAAGTTGATCACCATCTGGTCGGCGGTTTGACGTCCCGCCAGCAGCAGCTGCACATTCTGATTCAGCTCGGCGTTCATGGTTGGCGTGGCCCAGTCGAGATAATGGCCGAGACCATCGTTGTCATTCAGCGTCACCCACACCTGATACGATTCTGCCAGCAGCGGGTTATCCGCCGGAATCTGCGCATTTTTGCTGGTGCCGGCCGGCAGGAAGCCCACTTTCAGCCAGCGGTTCGCCATCTCATCTGAGACGATGTAATCGATGAACTTCGCTGCGGCATCCTGCTGCGCTTTGTCTTTGGCGGTGCTGGTGATGGAGAACGCCAGATCGGTGCCACCCACCATCAGCGGATGCTGCACGCCCTCGCCCGCTGGCATCGCAGCGAAGTGCAGATCTTTGTTGTCTTTAAACTGGCCGAGATACCAGGTTCCGCTCACCAGGAACGCTGCCTGACCATTCTGGAACAGGGTCGCCGCATCGTCATGCCCAATGCCCTGGAAGCCGGGGAACAGATAGCCTTTGTCGTTCCAGCCCTTCATCATATTGGCGGCTTTCACCAGCTTGTCGTCTTTGAACGTGCCGCCCACGTCGTAAATCAGATCGTCGAGTTTTTTCCGGTCGCTGCTCTCAATCTGCGCTTCCCACAAGGTGCTAAGCAGCTGCTGGCCCATGTTGCCGTCGAGCAGGCCGAGCATCATCGGCGGTGTGCCGGCGGCTTTGAGTTTCTCCATCGCCTGTTCGAGTTCCGGCAAGGTTTTAGGCACCGCAACACCGGCTTTATCCAGCAGCGCTTTGTTGTAATACAAACCCACCATCTCGCCGAGGCTCGCCACGCCGTAGAGTTTGCCGCTACCGAAATCTTGTTTATCTGACCAGCGGTTACGTTTCAAAATCGAATCCGGGAAGCGCGTGGTCCAGCCGTAGGTTTTGGCGTAATCATCCAGCGGCCACAGCAGCTTGTCTTTCACCAGCGAGCCCATATCGCCGCCGCCCTGATTCACTTGGGCAATCTGCGGGCCGTCACCGGCGGTCAGCGCTAGCTTGAGCGGAATGCGCGTGTCTTCGAAGGAGTGCACCGAACGCTGAATCACAATGCCCGGATTCTTTTGCTGGAACGCTTTTACCGCTTCATCCACCGCTTCGGTCTGCTGCGGATAGTTGTAAATGTCCCACTCATTCAGGGTAACGGCCTGCGCGGCTGCCATAGTCGCACCGAGCAGAATCCCGGCGGAGACCAGACGCGACACGGTGCGCAGTGAGCTTTGCAAACGGGAAGGACGATTGGTTGAATCACACATCATGCTCGGTTTCTCCAACAGATGACTGGCATCCCTTCATCTCGACACCTGCGATTCCCGGCAGGTTGATTCAGCAGCAACAACGCACATAATTCATACTTACTTTATGCACAAAAGAAAGTCAAACATCGCCACTGCGGAATTTTTGCTCTGTGATACAGTGCAAAGAGTAAGAAGAAAAGCCGCCAGAACAGCAGAGGATGCTGCGATTCAGCGCGCAAACCGGACAGCGCTGCAGAGTAAAGCCTGAGCATCAGTATAAATCACTCAGGCAAGCTAGCCGCTTTAACTCACTGATAGAGCATACGAAAATCCTATAGTTATCATCACAGCAATAGGTGAGCGAAAGGCAATGTGCTTTCAACCAGCGCTCATACCGGCGTTGCGCGTGAGTTTGTCAGCCGCCCAGTCATGCTTTGTGGTTATAGTTCGCATCAGCTTTGTGCGCCAGCGCAATTATTACACCTTGAAAACTAAGTCGGCTTTCTTTACCGTAAAATCTGTTCATCTCCTGACCACAGAGGCTCCACCATGACGGCTGAAGGTGTTATTCGTCGCGCCAGCGAGGCAGATTTTCCCGCCTTGTCGCGCATCTGCTTAGAGACCGCCAATGCCGGCACCGATGCCAGCGCGCTCTACTCCGATCCCGCGCTGCCCGGCCTGCGCTTTGTCATTCCCTACGCGCGCTTTGCGCCCGAATTTGCTTATGTGCTGGAACAGCACGGCGAGGTAGTCGGCTACGCGGTCGCCGCGCCCGATACGCGCGCCTTCGAAGCAAAGTTGAATACTGATTGGTGGCCACAGCTGCAACAGCAGTATCGCGATTACGCGCCGCAGGCGCCGCTCGACAGCAAAGTGCTGGAAGCGATTCATCAGCCCGATGCGGCAGCGGATCAGCTGGTGACGCAGTGGCCTGCGCATCTGCACATCAATCTGTTACCCGCCGCGCAGCAAGGTGGCTGGGGCCGCAAGCTGATTGAACAGCTGCTACACGATCTGCGTGCTGCGGGCGTGCCGGGCGTTTATCTCGGCGTCAGCCTGCAGAACGAGCAGGTGTGCGGCTTTTATCAGCGCCTTGGCTTCACGCCGATTGTGCGCAGCAACGCCATTTATATGGGCCAACTTCTCTGAGTCGAGGCATCGCATGACCAGCCTGCATCTGCAAAACGTTAAGAAGTCCTACGAAAATGTGAACGTGATTCACGGCATCGATCTCACCATTAACAGCGGCGAATTCGTGGTGTTTGTCGGCCCTTCCGGCTGCGGGAAATCCACGCTGCTGCGCATGATTGCCGGGCTGGAGGAGATCACCGACGGTAAGTTGCTGATTGAAGGTGCCGACATGACCGATCAGCACGCCACCGAGCGCGGTATCGCCATGGTGTTTCAGTCCTATGCGCTCTACCCGAACATGACGGTGCGCGGCAATCTGGCCTATCCGCTGGAAGTGATGAAGCGCCCGAAAGCGGAAATTGAGCAGGCGATCAAACAGACTGCGGCGCGCCTGCATCTGACAGAATTTCTTGATCGTTTACCGCGCGCGCTGTCCGGCGGACAGCGGCAACGCGTGGCGATTGGCCGCGCGATAATCCGCCATCCGCGCATTTTTCTGTTTGATGAACCGCTGTCGAACCTTGATGCCGAGCTGCGTTTGCAGATGCGCATCGAGATTGCTCGCCTGCACGCTTCGCTGGGCAACACCATGATCTACGTGACGCACGATCAACTGGAGGCGATGACGCTGGCGGATCGCATTGTGGTGCTGCGTCAGGGCCGCATTGAGCAGGTCGGCGCGCCGATGGCGCTGTATCGCGATCCCGATAACCTGTTTGTCGCCGGGTTTATTGGCTCGCCGAAGATGAATTTCCTCACTGCCGAAGTGGCAGCGATCACACCGGGCGCGGTGCAGTTACGCGTGCCGGCGCTGGGCATTAATCAGCTCAGGCTACCGATCGTCGCGTCGTGCCGCGAAGGGCAGAAAATCACGCTGGGCGTGCGCCCGGAGCATTTCCAGCCAGTGAGCAGCAACGAGGATGCCCTGAGTTTCAGCGGCGAGTTGTCGTTTAGCGAGATGCTGGGACACACCAATTATCTCTATCTCGATATCGGCGAAGAGAAGCTGCTGGTGATTGAGGAGCGTAACGTGGCGGAACACGCGATTGGCGAGAGGCTGAGTTATCAGCTGTGCGCCGGGAATTGTTTGTTGTTTGATGAGCAGGGTTTGCGGTTACGTTGAGGACGGCGGTGCGTTGGTGAGGACGGTCGCCATGAATGGCGACCCTACGTTATTCGCCGAGTTTTTGTGCGGGCGCACATTCATGGCGAACGTACGATTATTCGGCGGGTTTTTTGTAGGGGCGCCATTCATGGCGACCGTCTCAACGCGCGCACAAAACTACAATGCGATCTCTTCATCGGCCTGCGCGGCCAACAAATCCAGCAGCTTATTCACCGCAAACCCGGCAGCGCCCTGCGCCCACATGCGATTGGATTCGGTGAGGAACTGCAGCGGCGTAATGTGCGGCGTCAGCTTCAAACGGTAGGTCTGGAAGCTCTGCGTAATGTGGTCGAGCAGAATGCGCGAAGCCATTTGCGGCTCCATCGCCAGATACACCACGTCCGGATCGTAAGCCACCGACAGATTCGCCAGCGACATTCCCAAATGCTGCCCGGCCTCGGCCAGCGCGCTCAGCACCTCCGGCGTTGGACGCACATCGAGATCGCGCAGCGTGTGCGGCACCTCTTCTTTGCTGGTGGACGCCACGCGCTGCAGAATCGCCTGTGACGACGCCACATCCTCCAGCAGACGCTCAGAACCATCGCCCAGCAGCGAAACGCCAATCTCTCCGGCTTTGCCGTGACGACCGCGATAGAGCTGGCGATCAAGCAGAATTCCCGCGCCGATGCCTTTGCCAAAGGTGGCAATCACCGCCGACTGCGCATGGCCGAGCTGACCAAACACCAGCGCCGCCATTGCCAGCGCGTTCGCGTCATTTTCAATAAATACCGGCAGCGAGAAGCGCTCTTCCAGCAGATGGGCAATCGGCACGTTATCCCAGCCCAGCGCGCGTGACAGCACGCAAACACCGTTGCTGGCATCGACTAAGCCCGACAGCGCCAGACCAATCGCCCCAACCTTTTTGCCCTCAACGCCGCGCAAAAACTTCGCCAGCGCATCGCCGAGCTGCTTGGGCGTCATCGCGCCGGAAGGAATTTGCTGCTCGCCGATGATGTTGCCGCTGAGATCGGTCAGCACCATCAGATTGCGTTCGGCGTTGAGCTGAATCCCCACCACGCTGGCGTGATCCGGATTGAGGCCGAGCAGCGTTTTGGGACGCCCCATCGAGACGCGACGCAGCCCTAACTCCTGCACGATGCCGCCGGTCAGCAGACGATTGGTGGCTTGCGACACCGTCGACATGCTCAGGCCGCTGCGCACTTTGAGATCGGATTGACTAATAGGCGCATTTTCGACAATCAGCCGCAGAATGCGCGCGGTTACGTTGGGAGCGCTCATGAGCCTCTTTATCTGAAGTTAAGCGGGAAGTGTCAGGCTGAACTGCATGGCCAGGCGAAGCGCACCGCTCAGCGCATCGCCCTGCGGCGGCACCAGCAGCGCGGCGATATCCGCCGGTAGCCACGCCTGAATGGGCGCGGCTAATCCGCCCATCAAAGCCAGCTTGCCGTGGCTGCGCGCCAGCAGCGGCTGCACCATCTGCACGATATCCGCGGCGGATTGCTGCACCAGCGCTGTGCCGTTCACATCGCCCTGCTGCGCGGCAGCGAACACCTCAGGCACCACGCGGCCCCAATCAGCGGGTGTCGCCTGTTTCGACCACATCAGCAGCTGTTCCGGGCTGTTTTGATAGCTTGCCATGATGCGCTGCGTTAACGCCGAGGCGGGCACAATCTCTTCGTGCGCCAGTAGCGCCAGCCGCAGCGCGCGTTGGCCGAGAATCGCACCCGAACCGGCATCTGACAGGGCAAAACCCCAGCCGCCGAGCAGCGTGAAGTGCGTGCCATCCCAGGCCGCGCCCTGGCTGCCGGTGCCAATAATAAACACCGCGCCTGGCGCACCGGCGTGCGCACCGGCACAGGCGATTTCGACATCGGTAAACAGATAGCGCGCCTGACAGCGTGGCTGCCAGCTGGCGAGACGGCTTTGCACCGAGGCGACGTTCGCGCCCGCCAAACCGGCGACGATCACCGTGCGGTCGCGCGCTTCAACGGGTAAATTCGCCTGCGTAAATAGATCGTCAATGACCTGATCAATGGCCACGATGGCGGCATCAAACTGCGACCAGACGTTAGCGGGACCGCCTTTGGCTTCCGCCAGCAGGCGTCCGGCGCTGTCGGTCAGGCGTCCACGACAGTGCGTACCACCGCCATCAATACCCAGCATTAGTGATTGCACGCGCTTCCTCCTGCCAGTCCGAAACGGTATGACGCTTATAGATGTGCGAAAGATAGGGGAAAAAAACTTAAATCGCAATAATAAATAAATAGGCAATCCGTATAGTTAATTAAAATTTATATAAATCAAATGAATAACAATTTTTCACCATTTGAGATCCGCCACACGGATTGACATTAGTTTTTCTGTCGTAATAAGTTAGCGGTCAGATTATCAGCAGCCTGACAGGTCGGGCGGCTTAAAGGCAACGGGCTTCAGGGGTACAACATGAAAGTGGGCATTATTGGTCTGGGCTTTCGTCTTTCCCATGTGGTGAAAGAGTTCAACAAAGCCGACACAGCGTTTTCCGTGGTGGGTTATGTCGATCCCGCTCCGGCGGGATTACCGAATCTGCACAGCTTTGGCATCGACGCGGGCACCGCGTTTGCTAGCGTGGATGCGCTGCTGCAACACGGCGGCTTTGATCTGCTGCTGGTGGGTTCGCCGAACTTTATGCACCTTGAACACATTCGTCAGGGCTTAGCGGCGGGCTACACGGTGTTCACCGAGAAGCCGGTGGTGATCAACGAAGAGCAGACCATGGCGATGGCGCAGCTGGTGCAGCAATATGGTCACGAGCGCATTCTGGTCGGTTTGGTGTTGCGCTACTCGCCGCTCTATCGCGACCTGCTCACCGCGCGTGATGAAAATCGCCTCGGCGAAATCACCTCAATTGAAGCCACCGAACACATCAAGCCGTATCACGGTGCGTTCTTCCAGCGCGACTGGCGTCGTCTGGAGAAGTACGCCGGCCCGTATATTCTGGAAAAATGCTGCCACGATATCGATCTTTACCAGGGTTTGGTCGGCGAGCGTCCGGTTCGTGTTGCCAGCTTTGGCGGACGCAAAAACTTCACCCCACAGCACGCGCCTAAAGGTGCGGTAACAGCACAGTCAGAGGTGTATCACGTTAAACCGAGCGGCTGGTCGAGTACCGATGCGGTGTTTGACGGCGATGCCGACATCGTCGATTACCAAACCGCGCTGATTGAGTATGCCGGTGGCGCGACCCTCGCCTTCCACGCCAACCTTAATGTACCGGATGAGTTCCGCCGCTTCTGCGTGATGGGCACCGATGGCATGGCCGAAGGTGACTTCGTGCGTAACTACTTCCGCGTGCACAACGCGCGCACCGGTGCACGCGAAGTGGATACCGAGTATGACGGCAACGCCTATGACGGCCATTACGGCGCGGATGCGCTGATGGCAGAAGAGATAGTGAAACACATTACACAGGGAACGCCGCTGAAGGTTTCAGTGGTGGACGCACTGGAAGCGGGCCTCACTGCGATCAAAATCGATGAAGCGCGTAAATCGAAAACCGTGGTGGATATGACGGAGAGTTGGAAAAAATTTGACGCCAACCTGGGGAAAGCAGCAACCGCGTAAGACACGCGCAATAAATTGCGCCGCTACAATCCGTAGCGGCGCGATTCATCGCGCGATGTTGAAGTTAGGTAACGGTTTCGTTTTCCAGCTTCTGCCGCTTACGCAGATGCGGGAAAATCGTCATCCACACGCCCACCACGATCAGCGTGCCGATGCCGCCAATCGCCGCCGCGGGCACTGCGCCCATCCATGCCGCCAGTAAACCTGACTCAAACTCGCCGAGCTGATTCGAGGTATTAATGAAGATGGCGTTGACCGCATTGACGCGGCCGCGCATCTCATCCGGCGTATCCAACTGCACCAGCGCGCCGCGAATCACCATGCTGACCATATCGAAGCCGCCCAGCGCCGCTAGCGCAATCACCGACAGCCACAGCTGGGTGGAGAGCGCGAACACCAGCGTCGCCACGCCAAAACCCGCCACCGAACCGAACATGATCATACCGACGTTCTTTTCCAGCTTGTGACGACTCAGCCACACGCCAACCAGCAGCGCACCGACCGACGGCGCGCCGCGCAGGATGCCCAAGCCCCACGGCCCGGTATGCAGGATATCTTGCGCGAAGATCGGCAGCAGCGCGGTGGCGCCGCCCAGCAGCACGGCAAACAGATCGAGTGAAATCACGCCGAGCACATCTTTGCGATCGCGGATAAAGCGCACGCCAGCAAACAGGTTCGGCAGATTCATCGGCAAGCGCGCCTGCGGCGGCCGCTCGTAGCGCAGTCGGCTCACCAGCACGATGGAGAACAGGTAGAATAGCGCCGAGACGCCATACACCACTTCCGGACCGGCGACATAAAGAAAGCCACCGAGCGTTGGGCCGATAATCACCGCCGCCTGTCCGCCCACCGAACTGGCGGCCATGGCGCGCGCCAGAATCGGCGGCGGCACCAGCGCCGGCAGCATCGAGGTAATCGCTGGCCACTCAAGCGCCTTGGCGACGGAGATCAGAAACACCAATCCCCAAATCTCGATCTTGCCCGCCCAGTTCATCAGCGTGAGCGCAACCAGCCCCAGCAGCGCCAGCCACTCAATAAATTGTCCGAGCAATACGATACGACGACGGTCAAGCTGATCGGCCAGATGCCCGGCGGGCAGCGCCAGCAGTACAGAAGGCAGAAACTGCATCAGACCAATCATGCCGAGCGCCATCGCGCTGTGGGTCAGCGCGTAGATTTGCCAGCTGACCGCGACCGAAAACATTTGAAAACCAAACGATGAACAGGTGCGCGCCAGCCAAAAGGCGACAAACGACCTGTGCCGCAGCAATGAATCCTCTGCTGCGGAGACTGGAGAACCCATAGTTTTATCCCATCCTAAACAATTACATCGGTTAGCGTCGTTGCACTAACCTGGTGAAAAGCCACGTTGCGGCTTCCGCTTTATTTTTTCAGGCCACAGAGTGCGACATCTTACTGAGCCAGGCAATGGCTAGCCGTGCTGTTTAAAAACAGAAGCTTATCCAAAAATTAGCTAAGCATGGAGCTCTTAATATTAGCAGGCTGATGGTTATGAGATGAAAATATCCAAAAGTTTCCCAATATGGCAATAGCCGATTAATTCATCCTGCGTGGCGCCTAATATCTCTCTATCAGTGACAGTTAAAAAAAGGTGATCTTGATAAACAAAACGATCTATATTGACTGTGTTTAGATTTCATTATCCCGCCGTCCTTATAATAATTAAGACGCTCCAGTTAATTAATTTATTCACAGAGATAAATGGAAAACAGTTCTTATAATCCTTATGTTACTGAGCGCATCCATCGCTTCGACGGGGCGCTAGCTGGCGTGTGTTATTCAGCCCCCTTTATGCATTGCGAACAGGAAAACACAGCAATACTTAATGGACGCAACATAATTTCGCTGCATAATCAGTTGCCGGATACACCCGAATTAATAATCATCCCGTTAACGGGAAATAACCTTATGCGTTTTTTACAGGATCCGGAAATTTATTCCAGCCTGCAGGATGAGAATGTACAGCTGGCAATCAATTATGCCGATTTAGTTCAGCAAGATAGTGCTTTACGTAGGGCCGCAGAGCGTTTCTCATTTTGGCTCTATGATTTGGCACCGCCCGGCACCTGCTGGAAGAATATCGCAACGTTTCCATTTAGCGGTATTGCGCTGACCGACGAGTTTTTTCACGATAATTATCTCAAGTTCAGCTTTCCTTTTCTGCTGGAATCCTGTCGTGAAAGAGAAGTGGAAGTAATATTACGCACGCCACAGTTAACGTTGCCCGCTGAGCACTATGCGCAACTTAGTTTGAGCGGCTGGCAGGAACAACGCACCAGCAGCACGCTGTTTGAAGGGTAAACGTTTACACAATGTGTTGCTCTTAGGTGTTGTGGCCCGATCTAACCGGGCATAACACCTTTATTCCCTCATAAAATGTCGCAGTACTTCCCTTCAACGAGTGCAAAGCACTAAAAATATCAAACCCTTTAACGTTTTTAAGATAAAATTTAACGCAAAGGGAACATCTCGCCGCACGGAAAGCGTCGCTCGAATCGTTTCGTTATTTCGTACTCTATGTCGGGAAGCAACCCAACGCGTTGTTTCCTTTTTAGTTTTTAATGGCAAAGAAAGAGGTCAATATTATGGGGAAAGCTTCCTCATCTTTTGGCGTAATCCGTTTTCTCACAGTGCTTTTTGCACTGCTGACGGGCGCGTTTATGCTGGTTGGTGGCGTTTGGTTAGCCGCCATTGGTGGTTCCTGGTACTACGTTATTGGCGGTGTGGTCATGTTGATCACCGCTATTCTGCTGTGGCGCCGTAGCGGCTCAGCATTACTGCTGTACGCATTGCTGCTGTTGGCAACGCTGGTGTGGGGCGTGTGGGAAGTCGGTTTCGACTTCTGGGCGCTGGCACCGCGTACCGATGTGCTGGTGATCTTCGGCATCTGGCTGATTCTGCCGTTTGTGTATCGCGGTCTGAATAATGCCGGCAAAGGCGCTCTGGCGCTGCTGTCAGTGGCGCTGCTTGCCAGCGTGCTGGTGCTGGCGTGGGCGGTATTCCACGATCCGCAAGAGCTGAATGGTGAAATTCCAGCGGCAGCAGCCAATGCTCCGCAGGCACAGCCACTGAGCAACATCGCTGATGCTGACTGGCCGGCGTATGCGCGTGACCAGCAAGGCACCCGCTTCTCCCCGCTGAAGCAGATCAACACCGGTAACGTTAAAGAGCTGCAGGTTGCCTGGCAGTTCCAGACCGGCGATTTGAAGACGCCAAACGATCCGGGCGAAATCACCGATGAAGTCACGCCAATCAAAATCCGTGACACCCTGTATCTCTGCTCACCGCACCAGATTCTGTTTGCGCTGGATGCCAAAACCGGTAAGCAGAAGTGGAAATTTGATCCGGGCCTCAAGCCGAATCCAACCTTCCAGCACGTGACCTGCCGTGGCGTTTCTTACCACGAAGTGCCTGCTGCGGCCGATGCGGCCAATACCCAACCTGCGCTGTGCTCACGCCGCATTTACCTGCCGGTGAATGATGGCCGCATGTTCGCGCTGGATGCGGAAACCGGTGAACGTTGTGCTGCCTTTGGCAACAACGGTGAACTGGATCTGCAGCACAAGCAGCCGGTATTGACGCCAGGCCAGTATGAGCCGACGTCGCCGCCTGTCATCACCGACACCACCATTGTGGTAGCGGGTGCGGTCACCGATAACTACTCTACCCGTGAGCCGTCAGGCGCCATCCGTGGCTTCGACGTCAACACCGGTAAATTGCTGTGGGTGTTCGATCCGGGCGCGAAAGATCCAAACGCGATTCCAGCGGATGAACACACCTTCACCATGAATTCACCGAACTCATGGGCACCGGCGGTGTACGATCCGAAACTGGATATCGTTTACCTGCCAATGGGTGTGTCAACGCCAGATATCTGGGGCGGCAACCGCACACCAGAGCAGGAGCGTTATGCGAGCAGCGTACTGGCGCTGAACGCCACCACCGGTAAGTTGGTGTGGTCGTATCAGACCGTGCATCATGATCTGTGGGATATGGACCTGCCGTCACAGCCGACGCTGGCCGATATCACGACTAAAGATGGCAAAACCGTACCGGTGATTTATGCACCGGCGAAAACCGGTAACATCTTTGTCCTGGATCGTCGTACCGGCGAGCCGGTTGTCCCTGCGCCGGAAACCCCGGTTCCACAGGGCGCCGCCAAAGGTGACCACGTTTCCCCTACTCAGCCGTACTCCGAACTGACCTTCCGTCCGAAACAGAATCTGACGGACAAGGACATGTGGGGCGCGACGATGTACGACCAGCTGGTGTGCCGCGTGATCTTCAAGCGTCTGCGCTATGAAGGTCCGTTCACCCCGCCGTCTGAGCAAGGAACGCTGGTGTTCCCAGGCAACCTTGGCATGTTCGAATGGGGCGGTATCGCAGTTGACCCACATCGTCAGATTGCGATTGCTAACCCAATGGCGCTGCCGTTTGTGTCCAAGCTGGTTCCGCGCGGTCCGGGCAACCCGATCGAGCCACCGGCTGACGACAAAGGCGGTTCAGGCACCGAAACCGGCATCCAGCCACAGTACGGCGTACCGTACGGTGTGGAGCTGAATCCGTTCCTGTCACCGTTTGGTCTGCCATGTAAACAACCGGCTTGGGGCTATGTCTCAGCGGTTGATCTGAAGACCAACGAAACCGTGTGGAAAAAACGCATTGGTACGGTTCGCGATAGCGCGCCAGTTCCACTGCCGTTCAAAATGGGTATGCCAATGCTGGGCGGCCCAATCACCACCGCAGGTAACGTGTTCTTCATTGGTGCTACTGCAGATAACTATCTGCGTGCGTTCGACACCAATACCGGTGAAATGTTGTGGCAGGCACGTCTGCCAGCAGGCGGCCAGGCAACGCCGATGACCTATGAAGTGGATGGCAAGCAGTACGTTGTTATCGCTGCCGGTGGTCACGGTTCGTTTGGCACCAAGCTGGGCGATTATGTGATTGCTTATGCACTGCCTGATGCGAAGTAAGTTTTCGCGTTAAGGTAAAAAAGCGGGCTTAGGCCCGCTTTTTTGTAGGGTCGCCATTTATGGCGACCTTTGCATTAACCGCACAATATTATCTCGTGCGTTCATCATGAAGGTCGCCATAAATGGCGACCCTACGGGCCCGAGTGGTCATCATGTCGAACGGTTAGCGGTTACGCAGCACCCGCGCGTTTAACAGCGCGCACAGCGCCATAATCACGCAGGTCGCCAGAAACACCGGGCGCATGCCAAACGCGCCGCCGATAAAGCCGCCAAACAGCGGACCTGAAACCTGGCCGACATACTGCGCCGAAGTGGAATAACCCAGCATCTTACCCACCTGCGACTGCGGCACGCTGTGGCGAATCAGCGCCGTAACGCACGGCATCAAGCCACCCAGCGCCATGCCCATCAGAAAACGCAGCACCACCAATTGCCACGCTTCGCGGATAAACGCCTGCGGGATCAGCAGCAGCGCGCAGGCTATCAGCCCATACACCAGCACGCGACCATGCCCGACGCGATCGGCCAGCCGTCCCAGACGTGGCGCGGAAATAATGCTGCCGAGCGCGGCGGCTGCCATCACCAATCCGGCGGTGACGGTGATGGCGTGATCGCCACTGACAAACTGGCCGATATACAGCGTGATGATTGGCTCAATCGACATATTGGCGAAAATCAGCAGCATGCCCGACAGCCACATCAGGCGCACCACCGGCAGATTCGGCGGTGCCTCATCGGCTGCACTGCTTTGCACGGTTTTCTTACCGGAGGAGCGCGGCACCTCTTTCAGCAAAAAGGTGGTGGCGAGGAAGGCGAGGAAAATCACCGCGCCGGTCAGCCAGAAGGTGTGACGAATGCCAATCAGCGGCGGCAACACGCCGCCCAGCAGCGGCCCCACCACGTTGCCCGCCATAATACCGGACGACAGCACGCCGAGCGCCCAACCGGTTTGCTCTTTTGGCGTTTGCGCCGCCACCAGAATGGTCGATCCCGAGGCGTAGCCGCCAAGCAAACCCGCCAGTAAGCGAAGCGCCACCAGCTGCCACGGCGCGGTGGCCATGCCAATCAGCGACATCGCAATCGCCATGCCAAGGCTGGCGCGGATCAGCATCAGTTTGCGGCCATAGCGATCGGCCAGTTTGCCCCACAATGGCGCGGTTAAGGCGGCACTGAGGAAGGTGGCGCCATAAGCTGCGCCCGACCAGCGCGCAATTGCCGCCGGTTCCTGCACGCCGAGTTGCTGCACGTATAGCGGCAGAAACGGCAACAGTAGCGTCATCGCCACGATGGTGCTGAACGAACCCAGCACGCAGACACATAAATTTCGCTTCCAGTATTGCTGTTCGGGCGCTAACGCGAGTGGAGGTTGCTGCATGGTGATATCCCTGTTTTTTGCTTTTTTAGCAGGCTAACAGTGACGCTTCGCAGAAAACAGAGTAGCGCGGATAATTGCCAGGCGGCGCAGCATTGTTGCCAGATAACAACAATCACGCCGTGCTGAGGGTGTTGATTAACGCATCGCACAGCAAGGTGACCGGCGAAGAGGGTTGCGGCTGCTCTTTCAGCAACAGATAGCTGTGCAGGCGATCCATTTGCCACTCCGGCAGCACCTGCTGGATTTCGCCGCGCGCTAAGGCATCCTGCGTCATATAAGCGGGCAGATAAGCAATGCCGGTGCCCGCCAGCGCGGCATTGAGCAGCGCCATGCTGTTGTTGGCGCGAAAACGGCTGTGCACATCCAGCGCCAGGCGCTGTTTATCACGGCGAAACGGCAGCGCGGCAGTGTGCGCCGGACCGTGAAACAGCAGTAAGTCGTGGCGCGTCAGGCGATCGGGATGATCGATAGGCGCATGCGCCGCCAGATAATCTGGCGTGGCGTATAAGCCCCAGTCAATGCTGGCGAGCTCACGATAATTGGCCGCATCGGGCGCACGCGCGCGGATGACAATCGCCACGTCGGCGCTGGGTTGCGGGTCATCGCTGGTGGTGAGTTCGAGATCGACGTTGATGTGAATATGGCGGCGAATAAAGTCATTCAGCGTCGGCACCACGCACTGACAGCCGTAAGTGATCGGCGCCTGCAAGCGCACGTTGCCCGCCGGCAGTTGATGCACCTGCTGCACAAAGGCGTCGGCGCGATGCATCTCTTCCAGCATGCGCACACAGAACGGATAGTAAGCCTGGCCGAGCTCGGTCAGCACCACTTTGCGCGTGGTGCGCTGTAGCAGCTTGATGCCAAGACGCACTTCCAGCCGCGCCACTTCACGGCTGACGTGGGATTTGGAGACGCCTAAGGTGCGGGCGGCTTCGCTAAAGCTTTGCCGTTCCACTACGCGTGCAAACAGCATCATGGCGGAGAGATTGTCGCTGCTATCCATGTTCTCAAGCAGTTAAGAGAGTGAGAACAGCAGATTACAACAAATCTCCGAGCCCGGTCGCCATTGGGTTTGTGCGGTGGGTGAAACGGTCGCCATAAATGGCGACCCTACGCGACCGCCAATGGGAACAATAAACGATCCGGCTCAACGCGACGCTGGCGGCGCAGCTGGCCTGGAGTCACCATGAAGTAGTTTTTGAAGGTGCGAGTATAAGCCTGCTGCGTATCGAAGCCGTAACTCATCGCCACCTGCAAAATCGCCTCATCGCTGTTAATCAGCGTCAGCGCAGATTCGGTTAACCGGCGCTGGCGAATGTACTCGGCCAGTGAAAAGCCGGTGTGCTGACGGAACAGACGTTGCAGATGCCAGCGGGAGTATCCCGAGCGGCGTGCTACTTCATCCAGATGAAGATCGTGCCCTAAGTTATTCTCTATCCAGTCCAGCAAACTACGGATAAATTCGCGCTGATTCATGGGATTCTCCTGCGTTGGCAATATGTCCAGTGCCGCCACAATAGCGCGTTAAATTTATCCCTTAATTAGCAGAAAATTAGCGCAGAATTAGCAAGCGGGAAAACGGATATAATTCTGGCCTAATTATCTGTCGCTACACTGCGTTCAGTTAAGTTGGAGGGCATCATGCGTGTGCTGCTGGTAGAAGATGACGAAATGATTGGCGCGAATCTGCAGCAAGCGCTGGAAGCGGCAGGTTGGTCGGTGGATTGGGTACGCGACGGCGTGTATGCCAGCAATGCCTGGGCCGAAGGCGGCTATACCTGCGTGTTACTGGATCTGGGCTTACCGCGTGAAGATGGCCTGCAGGTGCTGCGTCGTGCGCGCACGCGTGGCGACATGACGCCGGTGCTGGTGCTCACCGCCCGCGATACCGTGCAGCAACGTATTCAGGGATTGGACAGCGGCGCCGACGACTATTTGCTGAAACCCTTTGATCTGCAAGAAGTGCTGGCGCGTATGCGCGCCATTACCCGCCGTCGCCACGGTGCAGCAGATTCTCTGCTCGGCAGCGGCGATGTGCAGATCGACATCATGACGCGCGAAGTGCTGTACAAAGGCCAGCGCGAACAACTTACCGCACGCGAATATGCCCTGCTCTACGCCTTGCTGGAGCGGCCGGGCGCCATTCTTTCGCGCGAACAGTTAGAAAACCGCATTTACGGCTGGGGCGAAGAGGTCAGCAGCAACGCGGTGGATGTGCTGATCCACGGAATGCGTCGCAAACTGGATAACGAAGTGATCCGCAACGTACGCGGACTTGGCTGGCGGGTACCGGCAATATGAAACCTTTCACCTTTATGCGCTCGCTGCGTAACAAGCTGCTCGCCACGCTGGTGATTCTGCATCTGGCGATGATTGGCGGCGTCACTTGGTATTTCTATCACTGCTACGGCGACATGATGGGCACCATGAAAGACGACCAGCTCGCCAAGATCGCCGATGCGTGGGCCAGCAGCCAACGTATGCCGGCCCTAATGCCGATGGTGATGCATGAAGAGAAACTGAAAAGCACCTATATCGTTCAGCTGTGGGACGAAAGCAATCATCTGCGCGCCAGCTCCTGGCCGGGCCTGCATGCGCCATTGCAGCTGAAAAAAGGCTGGACCGATCTGAAAGTCGGAGACTGTGGCGACGACTGCGAATGGCGTGTTTACACGCGGCCCGGCGAGCTGGGCAGTGAAATTGGCAACATTCAGGTACTACACAATATCGGCTACATGAAAAGTATCATGGTCAAGCGAGCGCTCTCCGCCATCATTCCGCTGGTGCTGATGATGCCGCTCTCACTGATTGTGATATGGCTGGTGGTGCGCGCTATTACGCGCGATTTACGCGTGGCGTCGCGCCATATCGCAGCGCAGGAAACCCTGCATCCGCATAGCGTTTCACCTGATGGTTTACCGGATGAAGTGCTGCCGCTGGTGGCAGCTTACAACGCCTTGCTGGATCGACTGCGCGCGGCATGGTCATCGCAGCGCCAGTTCCTTGAAGATGCGGCGCATGAGCTGCGCACGCCGGTCACCGCCGTGACTTTGCAACTGGAGAATCTGCGGCAACATATTCAACCCGGTGAAGCCAGCCGTCAGTTTGACCAGCTGGAAGCGGGCGTGACGCGCACGCGCCATCTGGTGACGCAGCTGCTGAATATCTCGCGTCAGGAAGATCAATCGGTGGTCGCCACAGTGGAAAGCATCGAACTGGACGACCTGCTGAAAGAGAGCATTGAGCAGCTGATGGTGGTGGCGGATAAGCGCGGCATCGATATCGGCTTCAACGGCACCACACACTATCGGCTGCACGCCAGCCGCTCCGATCTGCGCAGCCTGTTCGATAACCTGATTGGCAATGCGATGCTGCATACGCCAGAAGGCAGTTTGGTCGATGTGCTGCTGCATCGCGTCGGCAATCACACCGTGGTGGATATCGTCGATAACGGTCCCGGCATGGCGGAATCCTTTATCGAGCGTGCCTTTGACCGCTTCACCCGTTCGCCGGATGTGCAGGCGCAAGGCAGCGGACTGGGCTTGTCGATTGTGCGCAGCGTAGCGCAGAAACATCAGATGCAGGTTGCGCTGTCGAACCGCCACGATCCGCAGGGGCAGATTGCCGGCCTGCAGGTGCGCGTGACATTGCCATAAACTTCACCGTGCCGTAGCGGCGCAATTTATTGCGCAAAGTTGCTGTGGGCACGGTGCGACATCAAAACAACGCGATAAATCGCGCCGCGACATCCCTTTCCTATATCAAACACGTTTCCTGCTGTACGCGACACGTAAACGGTTGCGGGGTTCCGTTCGCTACACGGGTTTAATGTGATGGCGATCACATTTCCAGTGAATCAAACTGCAACACTTTTTGACAAACGTGACCAAAATCTATTTTCTATGCCTCTGTTACAGGCACATTACGCAAGCTTGAAAATCTGGCGATGCAGACCGGATACGACAACTCACTGCCCATCCCCTGGGATCAATTTCACCCGATCGCGGCGACGGCTCGGCGATCAAAAGCATGTGGTTAACAATAATGAAATATAAAGCGTTGATAGCAGGGGCCTTATTGGCCAG
This sequence comes from Pantoea sp. DY-15, assembly GCF_019795935.1. Classification (NCBI taxonomy): domain Bacteria; kingdom Pseudomonadati; phylum Pseudomonadota; class Gammaproteobacteria; order Enterobacterales; family Erwiniaceae; genus Pantoea; species Pantoea sp. DY-15. Next base: position 148,078 of record NZ_JAIMIF010000004.1, on the reverse strand, counting down.
CAGCTGGACTGGTGCGGCACAAGCGGCAGACAGCGATCCGCAGTACGTTTCTGACTGGTGGCATCAGAGCGTGAACGTGGTGGGCAGCTACCACACCCGTTTTGGACCCCAGTTCAACAACGACGTGTACCTGGAATATGAAGCCTTTGCCAAAAAGGATTGGTTCGATTTCTATGGCTACCTCGATCTGACCAACTTCTTCGGCGTGGGCAACAGCAACGCTAACGGCGTGTTCGACCACGGTTCGCCGATGTTCATGGAAATTGAGCCACGTTTCTCCATCGATAAGCTGACCGGCACCGATCTCTCTTTTGGTCCGTTTAAAGAGTGGTACTTCGCCAACAACTACATCTATGACATGGGTCGCAACAGCGATAACCGTCAGAACACCTGGTACATGGGTCTTGGCACCGACATCGATACGCACAGCGATATCGGCCTGTCGCTGAACGTTTACGCTAAATACCAGTGGGAAAACTACGGTGCGGCGAACGAAAACAGCTGGGATGGTTATCGCTTTAAGGTGAAATACTTTGTGCCGATTACCGATCTGTGGGGCGGCAAGCTGAGCTATATCGGCTTCACCAACTTCGACTGGGGTTCAGATCTGCGTGATAAGTCCGATCGTTCGCGCACCAGCAACTCGATTGCGTCGAGCCACATTCTGTCGCTGAACTACGATCACTGGCATGTTTCAACCGTGGCGCGTTACTTCCACAACGGCGGCCAGTGGGCTGATGGACAGGAGCTGAACTTCGGTAACGGTCCATTTGAAGTGAAATCGACTGGTTTTGGCTATTACCTGGTAGTGGGTTATAACTTCTAATTGAGTGTAACGGTCGTCATGAGATGGGTGCGGTTGGTGAAACGGTCGCCATGAGATGGTGCGGTTGGTGGAACGGTCGCCATGAATGGCGACCCTACACGTAGGGTGCGCATTTATGCGCACCTGGTTGAACACCGCACCCACCTAAATCTGCGGCTTATACGCATTCACCATCCACGGCACGCCGAACTTATCGGTCAACATGCCAAAGCCATTGGCCCAAAACGTCGGTGCCCAGCTTTTCGTCACCTCACCGCCCGCTGACAACGCATCAAACCAACGCTTGCCCTGCGCCTCATCCGGCGTGGATAAACTCACAGCAAAACCGCCATACGCCGCCTGCGGTGCGCCGTCACTCATCATTAATTCGCCCTGCCCGATACGCAGATGGGCATGCATGATCTGCTCCGGCGAAAAGCTCACGCCCGAGATGCAACCTTCATCCTCTACCGGCGTTTCATCCGGCATATCGCCATAGGTCATCTTGAACAGCAGCTCGCCATCGGTGGCGTCGAGGTAGAAGGCAATCGCCTCTTCGCAGCGACCGCTGTAAAACACATACGGGGTAACTTGCATGGTCTGTACTCCATAAGGGAACGTCCACTGCAAGTGTAGTGCGCATTATTTATACAGTTGCGAGCCGGGCCGCACTCTTACCTTTGCTGACAGTAGCGCCGGAACAGCTGCGCCATGTAGGCGCTCATCGGCGTCAACGCGGTGTCTTTGCGCTGGATAAGATAGAAAGTGGCTTTCGGTAAGGGTTCGTCGAGATCGAGGGAAATCAGCTGGCCGCCATGTGTAGGATCTTCAATCACATCGCGCGAAATAATGCTGACGAAATCACTCTGCGCCACCAGGCTGGTGCATGCCATAAAGGTCTCGCAGGTGACGACGATTTTCGGCGCCATGCCGCGCTCGCCAAACAGATCGTGCAGCAGCCGATAATAGCTTCCCTGCGGCGTCGGCATGGTCCAGTCGCAGTGCTGCAGCTCGGCCAGCGTGCGCGCGTGCGCCATCGGATGCCCTTTGCGCATCACCACTTGATAGTCGCGCTCCATCAGCCGTTCAAAAATTAACTCCTGATCGAGATGATTTTTATCGTAGGTATTGATGGTGAAATCCAGCTCGCCCTGACGCAGTTCATGCACCATCGAAACCAGCTGGCCTTCAACAATTCGCACCTTTACCAGCGGATACTCGCGATGAAACTGATTGATCACCTGCGGCATAACCGTGCGCGCAATACTGCCGCCCACGCCGATGTTGACGCGCCCGCCGGCTAATCCCAGCCGCTGCTGAATATCCTCCTGCGCCACCCGCAGCTCTTCCAGCACCAGGCTGGCATGCTTAAAAAAGTTATCACCGATATCGGTCAGCGTAACGCCCTGCTGTCGCCGCTCGAACAGGCGCGCGCCCAGCGCCAGCTCCAGTTCCTGAATCGCTTTGGTCAGCGCAGGCTGTGAAAGCCCGGACAAGCGGCTGGCGGCGCGGATGCTGCCCTGACGCGCCACGTCAACAAAAGCGCGCAGCTGATGAAGTTTGAGATTCGCAGACATAGTTTGGTGATAACCGTTGTTTATCAGTAGCAAGATATTCGCATCTTATGCGCGGCAAAACCAATGTGTAGATTCGGATGAATGCATAAAAAACCAACACAAAGGAAATGCCGATGAAAACCCTTTCTGAGCTCGTCAACGCGCGCATCCCGCAGATGCAGACCTGGCGACGCGATCTGCACCACTTTGCCGAATCGGGCTGGCTGGAGTTCCGCACCGCCACGTTGGTGGCTGAAGAGCTGCATCGTCTTGGTTATCAACTCAAGCTGGGCCGCGAGGTGATCGATGCCGACTCGCGCATGGGATTGCCCTCTGATGAAGTGCTGGCGCAACAGGAAGCGCGCGCGCTGGAGCAAGGCGCGCTGCCGCAGTGGATTAAACACTTCTCCGGCGGATTTTGTGGCGTGGTCGCTACACTGGAAACCGGTCGTCCCGGCCCGGTGATGGGTTTCCGCGTGGATATGGATGCGCTCGATCAGAACGAAAGCCACGCCGCCGATCATCTGCCAACGCGCGAAGGCTTTGCCTCCTGCAATCCCGGCATGATGCACGCCTGCGGTCACGACGGCCACACCACCATCGGCCTGGCGCTGGCAGGCGTATTGATGGAGATGAAAGCGCAGCTGAGCGGCACCATCAAAATCATTTTCCAGCCAGCGGAAGAAGGCGTGCGCGGTGCGAAAGCGATGGTAGCGGCCGGCGTGGTGGATGATGTCGATCTGTTCACCGCCATTCATCTTGGTACCGGCGTGCCCGCCGGCGAAATCGTTTGTGGCAGCGACAGCTTCCTCGCCACCACCAAACTCGACGTCAGTTTCACCGGCGTCGGCGCGCACGCCGGCGGCAAACCCGAAGAGGGCCGTAACGCCCTGCTGGCGGCGGCGCAGGCCACGCTGGCGCTGCACAACCTGCCGCAGCACAGCGGCGGAGTGGCGCGCGTCAACGTCGGCGTATTGCAGGCGGGCAGCGGGCGCAACGTGGTGCCCGATTGCGCGCTGATGAAGGTGGAAACGCGCGGCGTCAGCAATCAGGTCAACGATGATATCTATCAGCAGGCGCTGCGCGTGATCGCCGGTGCGGCAGCGATGTACGGCGTGGAATATGAGGTCAAACTGATGGGCGGCGCGCGCAGCTGCACGCCGAGCCCGCCGTGGGTGGCGTTCATCCACCAGCAGGCCGAGGCGCTGGGCATTTTCACCTCAGTGGTCGATACGAAACAGCAGGCGGCGGGCTCGGAAGATGCCACTTACATGCTGGAACGCGTGCAGCAGCGCGGCGGCCAATCCTCCTACGTGATTTTCGGCTGCGATCTGGCGGCGGGCCATCACAACGCGAAGTTTGATTTTGACGAAGCGATCATGGCGACCGCGGTGCAAACGCTGGCGACGCTGGCCCTCAATCACGCACAGTTTGGAGGCCAGCGATGAGCCACAGCGAATTTATTGATCGCTACATCAACCAAAATCAGCCACGTTTTGCCGCCCTCAGCGATGCCATCTGGGACGTACCGGAAACCCGTTTTGAAGAGACAAAGTCCTCCGCACTGCTGGCCGATGCGCTGGAGCAAGAAGGTTTTCGCGTGGAGCGCGGCGTCGGCAACATCGACACCGCGTTTATCGCCAGCATTGGCAGCGGCAAACCGGTGATCGCCATTCTCGGCGAGTTCGATGCGCTCGCCGGTTTAAGCCAGCAATCGGGGTGCGCCACGCCACAGCCGCTGGTGGAAAACGGCAACGGCCACGGCTGCGGACACAATCTCCTCGGCACCGCCGGTTTGGCCGCCGCTTTCGCCATCAAAGCCTGGTGGGCGCAACACGGCCAGCGCGGCACGCTGCGCTTTTACGGCTGCCCGGGCGAAGAAGGCGGCTCCGGCAAAACCTTTATGGTGCGCGAAGGCTTGTTCGACGATGTCGACGCGGCGGTGACCTGGCATCCTGAAGGTTTCAGCGGCATGTTCAACCTCAGCACGCTGGCCAATATTCAGGCCGCCTTCCGCTTCAAAGGCGTGGCGGCGCATGCGGCCAACTCACCGCATTTAGGGCGCAGCGCGCTGGATGCGGTGACGCTGATGAACACCGGCGCCAACTTCCTGCGCGAGCACATCGTGCAGGAAGCGCGTCTGCACTACGCGGTGACCAATGCCGGCGGCGTCTCCCCCAATGTGGTGCAAGCCGACGCCGAAGTGCTGTACCTGATTCGCGCGCCGCAGCTCGATCAGGCGCAGGATATCTATCAGCGCGTCATCAACATCGCCAAAGGCGCGGCCCTGATGACCGACACGCAGATGACGGTGCGCTTCGATAAAGCCTGCTCCAATTACGTGCCGAATCGCGCGCTGGAAAGCGTGATGGAGCGCTATTTGCATCAGTTTGGTTTGCCTGACTACAGTGAAGCGGAGCAGGCGTTTGCCGCCGAGATACGATCCACGCTAAGCAAAGACGATCTGCGCAACGCGCGTCTCAATGCGGCGCGCACCGGCGGTGAAGCGGGCGTTGCCTGGACAGAGGCGCTGGGCGACAAGATTTTGATGGATGAAGTGGCGCCCTATGCGGTGACGCGCGAGATCCTTTACGGCTCAACCGACGTCGGCGATGTGAGTTGGGTGACGCCCACTGCGCAGTGTTTTGCGCCCTGCTTCGCCTTTGGCACGCCGCTCCACACCTGGCAGTTGGTGGCGCAGGGCCGCACGTCCATTGCGCACAAAGGCATGTGTCTGGCCGCCAAAGTGATGGCCGCCACCGCGCTGACCTTGCTGCAGGATGATGAGGCGCTGGCGCGCTGCCGCGACGAGTTCCAGCGCGTGCGCCGCGAGCAGCCTTACGCCTGCCCGATTCCAGCGGATGTCACACCGTCGAAGTTGAAATAACCATGCGTTTTCCCGGCGCACACCTTGCGTCGTAGGGTCGCCATTTATGGCGACCGTCACCATGAACGCACGAAACAAATCGCCATTCCTGGCGACCACTGAAATACCAAAAAAATACAAAAAATATAGCCCCCAGCGGGCATGCAAACACAATAAGACGACATATGAGGACCTGCCATGGAAATAACAACGGAGAACCGCAGCCCCGGAAAGCTGTTTAGCTGGATTGAACGCGTTGGCAACAAAGTGCCGAACCCGTTTTTACTGTTCGTCTATTTGATTGTGGTGCTGATGGTCGCCACCGCCGTGCTCAGCAGCCTTGACGTAGCGGTGAAAAACCCGGCCAACGGCGAGCTGGTGCGGGTCAACAACCTGCTGAGCGTTGCCGGGATTCAGTGGATCCTGCCCAACATCATCAAAAACTTCAGCGGCTTCACGCCGTTGGGATCGATTCTGGCGCTGGTGATTGGTGCCGGCCTGGCAGAAAAAGTCGGCCTGCTGCAGTCGCTGATGGTGAAGATGGCTTCGCGCGTGAGCCGTCGCTACGCCAGCTACATGGTGCTGTTTATCGCCTTCTTCAGCCACATTTCCTCCGATGCCGCACTGGTGGTGATGCCGCCGCTCGGCGCGCTGATCTTCCTCGCGGTGGGACGTCATCCGGTGGCGGGATTGATGGCGGCGATCGCGGGCGTGGCCTCCGGTTTTACCGCCAACCTTTTGATTGTCACCACCGATGTGCTGCTGTCCGGCATCAGTAGCGAAGCCGCCAAAGCGGTGAGCGATACCGTACACGTTAGCGTGATCGACAACTGGTACTTTATGGCCAGTTCGGTGATTGTGCTGACCATCGCCGGTGCGCTGCTAACCGATAAGTTTGTCGAGCCGCGCCTGCCCGCGTGGAACGGCGGCAATAGCGATCGTCTGCCGCCGCTCACCGCGCTAGAGAATCGCGGCCTAAAAGCCGCCGGTATCGCCGCGCTGGTGTTTATCGCGCTGATGGTGCTGCTGGTGGTGCCGGAACACGCGCCGCTGCGCAATCCAAAAACCGGCGGCATTATTCCCTCGCCGTTTATTCAGGGCATCGTGCCAATCATCATCCTGTTCTTCTTTGTGGTGGCGATTGCCTATGGCGCGGTAACCAAACAGATTCGCCGCGCGGATGATATCCCGCAGCTGCTGGTGGATCCGATGAAGAGCATGGCGGGCTTTATTGTGATGGTGTTTCCGCTGTCGCAGTTCGTGGCCTTCTTCAACTGGAGCAACATGGGCAAGTTCATGGCCATTGGCCTGACCGATGTGCTGGAGAGCGCGGGCATCAGCGGCGCACCGGCGTTTATGGGCTTGATGTTCCTGTCGGCGTTTCTGTGCATGTTTATCGCCAGCGGATCGGCCATCTGGTCGATTCTGGCGCCGGTGTTTGTGCCGATGTTTATGCTGCTTGGCTTCCATCCCGCCTTTGCGCAGATGATCTTCCGCATCGCCGATTCTGCGGTGTTGCCGCTGGCACCGATGTCGCCATTCCTGCCGCTGTTCCTCGGCTTCCTGCAGCGCTATCAAAAAGATGCGCAACTGGGCACCTATTACGTGCTGATCTTCCCCTATCCGCTGGTGTTCTTCACCACCTGGATTGTGCTGCTGCTGGCGTGGTACGCGCTGGGTTTACCGATCGGTCCCGGCGTCTACCCAAGCCTGCACTAAGCCTGCGCCACGGATGGCGATCACTTTTCTGTGAACTGCAACGTATGTTGCCAAAATGTCACCGTCCCGCCTCTCGGCAACTCTCAGCGAATTTATTATCCTGCTATTCCTTCGCTTGCTAACGGTTAATTATTTTTAAAACCCATCTCAGCCGTCAGCGGGTTCTGCAAACACCGAGGTATACATAATAATGACAACCATCACGTCGACAGGGATGGCGAACGATCACATGAGCGCGGATCGCCGCACCTTAGCCGGGCGCATTGATGCGCTACCCTCGTCCGCCGGTCTGTGGCGCTTTATCACGCTGCTGGCGCTGGGCGGCTTCTTTGAGCTCTACGATCTGTTTGAAACCGGCTATATCAACTCCGGCCTGGTGGCGGCGGGCGTGTTTCATACCGGTTCTGCGGGCGTGTTCGGCATCGCCGACCAGGCCGCATTTGCCTCCGCTACTTTCCTCGGTTTGTTTGTCGGCGCGAGTTTGCTTGCGCCCTACGCCGACCGTTTTGGTCGCCGCCTGACCTTTATGTGCGCGCTGGCGTGGTACGGCGCGTTTTCGCTGCTGATGGCGTTCCAGCAGAGCGCAGAGATGATTATCCTGTTCCGCTTCCTGGTCGGCATTGGCCTCGGCGTTGAGCTGGTGACCATCGATACCTATCTTTCCGAATGGGTGCCAGCGCATCTGCGCAGCCGCGCGTTCGCTTTCTCCTTCTTTATCCAGTTCCTGTCGGTGCCGACGGTGGCGCTGATGTCGTGGTGGCTGGTGCCGCAAACCATTCTCAGCCTTGAAGGCTGGCGCTGGGTGGTGATTGCCGGTGCGGTCTGCTCGCTGGTGATCTGGCTGATTCGAAAAAACCTGCCCGAATCGGCGCGCTGGCTGGCGCAACAAGGACGACATCAGGAAGCGCATCAGGTGCTGAGTGCGATGGAAAAGCGCTGTGGTATCGCTTCTCCCCTTCCCCCACTTGTGGGGGAAGGCCGGGATGGGGGACAGTTCGCACCAGAGCAACCTAAGCAAGGGCGTTTCAGCGAGATTTGGGCACCGGCCTATCGCCAGCGCACGCTGATGCTGGTGGTGATGAACTTCTTCCAGGCGATTGGCTTTTTTGGCTTCGGCAACTGGCTGCCGGCGCTGCTGTCGGGCAAAGGCGCAACCGTCACGCACAGCCTGCTGTATGCGTTTTTCATTACGCTGGCCTACCCGCTCGGCTCGCTGATTTGCAGCCGCTACGCCGATAAGCTCGAGAATAAATGGCAGATCGTGTTTTCATCGCTGATGACGGTGGTGTTCGGCACGCTGTTTGCGTTTATGACTAATCCGGTGCTGATGATCATCTGCGGCTTCCTGATCACCTACAGCAACGCATGGCTAACCTTCAGCTATCACGCTTATCAGACCGAGATTTTCCCGACGCACATTCGCGCCCGCGCGGTGGGTTTCTGCTACTCGTTTAGCCGCCTGTCGACGGTGTTCAGCAGTATTTTGATTGGCCTTATTTTGCAGTATGCCGGCAGCCAGGGCGTGATCGCCTTTATCGTGCTAAGCATGCTGATTGTGATGCTGTCGGTGGGGATTTACGGGCCGAAAACCCGTGGGATGGATTTGGAGAATATTTGAGGGTTGAGCGTGCTGGCTGTTCCGGATCGTGCTGGCTGTCCCCCATCCCGGCCTTCCCCCGCTAGCGGGGGAAGGAGACGCTGCCACATGCAGCTTCAACACTGACATGTGGCAGCATCTTCCTCCCCCATTAATGGGGGAGGACCGAGGAGGGGGACAGCGAGCACGTGATAGGGGACAGCGAGCACACAACAGGTTACTGCCCTTCCAACACCTTAATATCCGCATTACCCTGCTTCGGCTGCACGGTTTCGTCTTTACGCAACTCGGCCACATCTTTCGCCGACACGCTCGACTTCACGCCATTGCCCCAGCTGCCACGGATAAAGTTCACCACATCCGCCACCTGCTGATCGTTCAGACGCCAGCCGAACGCTGGCATGGTGATCGCCGTAGGTGCGCCTTTCACGCCCGGCAAAGTGCCGCCGACCAATACGATGTGAATCAGCGAGGTCGGATCGTCTGCCATCACCACCGGATTGCCGCGCAGCGCCGGATAAAAGCGCTGATAGCCGCTGCCGTCGGTTTTGTGGCACGCCGCGCAGCTATCGACATAAGTCGATGCGCCCGGCTGGCTGTCGTCACCTTTCCACAACGCCTGAGACACCGCATCATCCTGCTTAAACACCGCCTGATTCGGATCTTTCGCGCCTAGGGATTTCAGATACTTAGCAATCGCGCTGATATCGTCATCGCTCAGATACTGCAGGCTGTGCTGCACCACATCGGTCATGCCACCGAATACGGCGGTGTGATCGTTGCGGCCTAAGCGCAGGAACTGCCTGAGATCCTCTTCGCTCCAGCGGCCTAAGCCATCGCGGTTATCGCCACGCAGGTTGCTGGCGGTCCAGCCATCAATTGGCGCGCTGCTGCCGGCGAGATAGTTATTGCCTTCGCCGTTGTTGAGCGCTTTTTCCTGCATGGTGATGCTACGCGGCGTATGGCAAGCGCCACAGTGACCGAGACCCTCCACTAAGTAGCGACCACGTGCCAGTTGCGGATCTTCCTGTGCCGCCGGCTGGAACGCTTTTACGTCCGGCGCGAAGATGCCGCGCCAGATGGACAACGGCCAGCGCATCGACAGCGGCCACGGAATGTCGCTCTCTTTGTTGGCCTGCGCCACCGGCTGCACGCCGTGCATGAAGTAGGCGTAGAGCGCCTTCATGTCTTCATCGCTGACCACCGCGTAAGACGGATACGGCATCGCTGGATAGAGCGTATCGCCGTTTTTCGCTACGCCGTGACGCACCGCTTTCTGGAAGTCGTCGTAGCTGTAGTCACCAATCCCGGTGGCTTTATCCGGCGTGATGTTGGTGGAGTAAATGGTGCCGATCGGCGTCGCCATCGGCAGTCCACCGGCAAACGGCTGGCCGCCCTGCGCGCTGTGACACGCCACGCAGTCGCCCGCGCGCGCCAGATACTCACCGCGCTTCACCAACGCGTCCGAACCTGCTTCGTCCGCCACTGCGGCGAACGTCATGGTGCCCAGAAACAGGGCTAAAATGCTTTTGATCATCGCCGTGTTCCTTATGCCTGTACCAGCGGGCCGGGATTTTTCAGATACTGTTCACGAATCGCTTTGGCTGACCAATAGGTCAACGCGGCGACCATGCCCGTTGGGTTGTAGCCGAGTCCCTGCGGGAACGCCGACGCACCTGGCACAAACACGTTTGGCACATCCCAGCTCTGCAGGTAACGGTTCACCGCGCTGGTTTTCGGATCTTCACCCATGATCGCGCCGCCGCTCATGTGCGTGGTTTGATACACGGTGGTGTCGAAGTGCGTGCCCGGCCCTTTCGCGCCGCCGATGATCATTTTCGGGTTCATCGCTTCGGTGATTTTGCGCATCTTACCGATCATGAACTGCGCCATCTTGATATCGTTATCCTGCCAGTCAAAGGTCATACGCAGCAGCGGCTGGCCATAGGCATCTTTGTAGTTCGGATCGAGATCGAGATAGTTGGCGCGATACGACTGGTGCGCGCCGTGCGCATCCATCGAGATGTGATGGTTGTAAGTATCCGCGACCGCAGATTTCCACTGGCTGCCCCAGTTTGGCGTGCCTTTCGGCGTCGGCAAACCGGAAATCGGCTTGGTACCGGCTTGATTCACCCAGAATGGCGAACCGCCCACGAAGCCGTGCGGACCGTGATCGAAGTTGTCGGCATTGAAATCATCCACCGCCACACCTGCGCCACCGGCACCGATAAACGGGTTGGTGGTGGTGTTTTTGTCGAACAGCGCTTTCAGCGTCGAAATGTTCTGATAGGCGAAGTTACGGCCCACCACACCTTCGTTGGAAATCGGGTTATACGGCTTGCCGATACCGGAGAGCAGCATCAGGTGCACGTTGTGGAACTGGAACGCCGACAGGATCACCAGATCCGCAGGCTGCACCACTTCGCGGCCCTGACCATCGAGATAGGTCACGCCGGTGGCGCGCTTTTTATCGTCGGTCAGATTAACGCGCAGCACGTAAGAGTTGTTGCGCAGTTCGAACTTCGGTTCCTGACGCAGCGCGGGCAGGATGTTGACGTTCGGCGAGGCTTTGGAATACATGTAGCAGGCGTAACCGCTGCAGAAACCGCAGAAGTTGCACGGGCCCATCTGTGCGCCGTAGGTGTTGGTGTAGGGGCCTGAGGTGTTGGCCGACGGCATATCATAAGGGTGATAACCCACTGATTCCGCCGCTTGCGCGAACAGCTGCGCCGAGTAGGTGCGCTTCTGCGCCGGCAGCGGGAAGTCGCTGGAACGATCTGGCGCGTACGGGTTGCCGCCCTTCTCTTTGCCCAGCAGTTTGCCTTTGATTGACCAGGCGCTGCCCGAGGTGCCGAACACTTTCTCGGCCTGATCGAAGAAGGGTTCCAGCTCGTCATAGTTGACGCCGAAATCCTGGATCGTCATGCCTTCCGGGATGAAGTTTTTACCGTAACGCTGCTCGTAATGGCTGCGCAGGTTCAGTTCTACCGGGTCAACACGGAAATGCACGCCTGACCAGTGCAGACCCGCGCCGCCGGTGCCAGTGCCGGGCAGAAACGCTGCCAGCTGGCGATAAGGTACGGCGGTTTGCGAGGCATCGTGACGAATCGTTACGGTGCTTTTCGACAGATCCTGGAACAGCTTTTTGCGGATGTTATAGGTCAGTTCGTCAATCGACTGCGGATAAGATCCATCCGGGTAGGTATCGCGATGCGGACCGCGCTCCAGCGCCACCACATTCAGGCCCGCTTCGGTCAGCTCTTTCGCCATGATGGCACCCGCCCAGCCGAAACCGACGACGACCGCATCCACTTTTTTCAATTCATTTGCCACGCTTACGTCCTCTCCCCGCGAATATCCACTGACGGGAACGGATAACGTTCGCCGCGTTCTACCCAATCCATAAAGTCAGCGCGTGCGCCTGGGAAGCCAATCAGCTTCCAGCCCACCATGCCCTGGTTGCCGCCGTGAATCGGATCGCTGAAATAGCCCTCGCGGGTGTTTTGCAGCAGGAAGGAGAAGAAGGTTTTCGCCGGCAGCTGCGGGAACTCGGCGCTGCCGCTTTCAAACGCGGTGAGCAGCGCATCCTGCTGTTCGCCCGTCAGCTCGGCAAACACTTTGCCATGCTGTTTTTTGCTCCAGCCATCGGCATCGGCGAGGCCGAGACGGTAGATCTGCTGCGGCACCAGCGGCAGCTGATAACCTAACTCTTTTGGCAGATCGGGATTGAACGGGCCTTGCATGTACCAGTTGTTACCGGTGGCATACGGCGTGTTCATTTGACGATCGATAAATTCCGGCACGCCAGCTTCAAGTGCGCCAGGACCGCGTTCGTCGTTGGGGATCAGGCGCGCCACGGCCGCAGTGATAAAGGCAAACTCTTCGGCGGTGAACCAGGTGGGCTGGTAGCTACGCGCCTGTTGTGGTGATGCGTTTTGTTCTGCTGCCCCAGCGGCCATTGGTGCCACCAGTGCGCCCATCGCCGTACTGCCCACCGCCATTGCCGGCGCCAGGGTGATGGTTCTCAGCAGAAAATCCCTGCGAGTGTGACCATTTTTTTGTTCTGACATGACATTGCCTCAGTACCACATATAATGCGGCATGAAAGTTAAGTAGTTGCGTTGTATTGTTTTTTTATTGATAGCTTAAGGGATACAGCAGCACTGTTACCGGTAACAGTGCAAATATTGTAACACCATTGCTGTGGATAATTTAGTTGTTAGAAACAAATTCGCACTAATTACTTAACAATTGCCGCTGTCGTTTTACATCGCAGCGGCGAAACTGACATCGTCTGATACAACCCACAACAGACAGATAGAGGTCTGAAGCGGTATAAAAGCGTACACACAACAGCGGAGTGCCTATGTTTAAGTCCTTTTTTCCGCGGCCAACGCTGTTTTTCAGCTCAGCTGCGATTTGGAGTTTGCTGGCGATTTTTGCCTGGTTTGGCTTTTTCAGTGATTTCCCGGCGCGCTGGCCTGCACTCCAGGCGGCGATGCACCAACCTTTGCCAACCAATGCCAGCCGTTTTATTCACATCAGCCAACTGTGGTTTTACGCCTATTACTGGATCGTTGCCGGCCTCTTTGCGCTGGCGTGGCGCGTGATTGATAACCATCCATGGCAGCGCTGGTCGGTTTGGGGGGCTGCGTTAATCATCTTCATTACCTGGTTTAGCGTGCAGGTGAGCGTAGCGATCAATGCCTGGTATAATCCGTTTGGCAATATGATCCAAAAAGCGCTGAGCAAGGCGAATGCCGTCACTATTGAGGAATTTTACCATCAGCTCACCGCTTTCCTCGGTATCGCGCTGATCGCGGTAGTGATTGGCGTAATAAGCTCCTTCTTTATTAGCCACTGGATATTCCGCTGGCGTACTGCGATGAACAACTACTACATGCATAACTGGCAACGCTTACGTCACGTGGAAGGTGCCGCGCAGCGTGTCCAGGAAGATACCATGCGCTTCGCCGGCACACTGGAAGATTGGGGAGTGAATTTTATTCAGGCGATCATGACGCTGGTGGCATTTCTGCCGGTGTTGGTCGCACTGTCACCCAACGTTAAAGAGGTGCCAATTCTTGGCAATCTTCCTTACGCGCTGGTCATCGCCGCCCTGCTGTGGTCAATTTTTGGTACGGGTTTACTGGCGCTGGTGGGTATCAAGCTACCCGGACTGGAATTCCGCAATCAACGGGTTGAAGCGGCCTATCGTAAAGAGCTGGTGTACGGGGAGGATCATGCCGATCGGGCGGCTCCGCCAACGGTGGCAGAGTTATTTAGCCGCGTACGCCATAACTATTTCCGCCTCTATTTCCACTATCTGTACTTTAATATCACCCGCATTCTTTATCTGCAGGTCGATAATCTGTTTGGACTGTTTTTACTATTACCGTCGATTGTGACCGCATCCATTACGTTGGGCATGATGAACCAAATTACTAACGTGTTTGATCAGGTGCGTTCGTCATTCCAGTATCTCATTACCTCTTGGTCGACGCTGGTTGAGCTGATGTCGATCTATAAACGTCTGCGCAGTTTCGAGCAGATTTTGCAGGATATTCCGCACGAAGAGATGATGCGCGAAGCCGCGGAGTAAGGTGCGGTTTTTGAAACGGTGCGCATAAATGCGCACCCTACGGCGTAGGGTCGCCATTAATGGCGACCTTGCTACATCAACCCGCCAACACCGCAAACACCTTCTCAATCGCATACGCGCCCGGATCTTTCACGCCATCCAGACTCTGCTGATTCAGATATGCAGAACGCCCCGCTTTGGCGCTCTGCATCTGCGCGGTGGCGTCGGCGCCTTTCTGGGCCGCTTCTGCCGCCGCAGCCAGCGACTCGCCCGCCACTAACGCTTCCAGCGCTGGTTGCAGCGCATCCACCAACGTACGATGGCCCGGCTGTGCGCCGCCGTAATGCTTCATGCGTTCCAGCCCGTGCATCAACGCCTGCGGCAGTGCGCTGCCCTCTTCCAGCTGCTGACCGGCGCTGGTAAACAGAATCGACATCAACACGCCGCTCGATCCACCCATCACCGTGGCCAGCTGCTCGCCAATCAACGCCAGCAAGGTTGGCAGTTCATCCAGCGGCAGCTGTTTTTCCTGCAGGCCACGCTGAATTTTCTTCGCCCCGGCGGCAAAAGTTGAGCCGGTATCGCCATCGCCCACTTTGGCATCCAGCGCGTTCAGCTCGCTTTCCAGATCGATCAGCGTCTGCGTGACGCTGGCGACGATGCGTGCCACCTCCGCATTCTCAGAGGCATCAAAATCCAGTACGCTGCCGATTTTCTCTGCACGTTGCAGGCTGATCGGCGCAAAGTCATACACCGGCACCCAACCCAGCACCTGAACCGGCGCGTTTAACGCTTCAAGGAACGACTCCTCCAGCGCCAGCAGCGTCAGCGAGAAACCTTTCATATCCAGCGCGCTGACCAGTGTTGCCGGCCCCAGCAGATGCGTAATGCGCGCCGCCAGCGGCGACTGCAACACTTCACGCGTTAGCAGCGCCAGCTCCAGCTGCGAGAAGCCGCCGAGATTGTTGATCAGCAGCAGCGCCTGCTTGCCGTCCGGCAGCGCCTGCGCCAGTTTATCGGTCATGATGCTGGTGATTTGGCGGCTGTCCTGCGTATCCAGCGTGATCACGCCCGGCTCGCCGTGAATGCCCATGCCGAGCTCGCTGTGCCCAGGCTCGACGCGCTCATCGCGTTTTTCGCCCGGCACATGGCAAGTGGCAAAAGCCAAACCAATGGACGATGTGGCATCAATCGTGCGTTGCGCCAGCGCTTTGACTTCATCCAGCGATTGTCCCTGCTCCGCCGCAAAGCCAGCAATTTTGTGCACCAGCACAGTACCGGCGATGCCGCGCGGCTGCGGGTTTTCCGGCAGCGCGATATCATCCTGCACCATAACCAACTCAACTTTGTAGCCGAGGTTTTTGGCTTTCTCTGCCGCCAGACCAAAGTTGAGGCGGTCGCCGGTATAGTTCTTCACAATCAGCAGGCAACCGGCATCGCCGGTGACGTTAACAATGGCGTTCAACACCGCATCGACGCTCGGCGAGGCGAAGATATCGCCGCACACCGCCGCCGTCAGCATGCCTTTGCCGACAAATCCGGCATGCGCCGGTTCATGGCCGGAACCGCCGCCCGAGATCAGCGCCACTTTGCTTTTATCCCAGTCCGAACGCACCACCACGCGAATCTCATCACCGAGATCGAGGCGACTAAGGTTGTGCCACGGCGTGCTCAGCAAAACCCCTTCGATGGCTTCGTTAACCAGATCGTTTTTCTCATGCATAAAAAACTGGCTCATTGCATCCTCTCCATTGGTGTTGTCGTCCTACAAGGTAGCGTATGTGCGCACAGAAGAGGCGCAGCGAAGTGCGGAAATGCAAAGGGCGGCACAAGCCGCCCTTTAATTCAGACTATTACCGCTTATAAAGCGATACGCAGAACGCTGTCTGGATTCTTCGGTGGTTCTTTGCGAGAACCCGGCTGCTTGATGCTGACAAACAGGGTTTTGCCATCGGCGGAAACTGCCAGGCTGTTTGGCAGGCCCGGCGCTTTCACCGTGCGTTTCACTTTGTAGCTATTAGCGTCGATGATGCTGATTTCGCCCGCTTTACGGTGCGTAACGTACAGTTCATCACGATCGGCATTGAACAATACCGCCAGCGATTCCGGCACATCGATCTTGTGGATCACCTGCTGGGTGCGGGTATCCAGCACCAGCACCTGCGACTGTTTGGAGTCGCTGAGGAAGGCGCGATGGCCTTTGGTATCCAGCGAGATATTGAGGAAGAAGTGATCTTTGTCGCCATCGATTTTCTGACGCTTTTCAATCGCGTTCAGGCGCGTATTGATGGTCACCAGTTCGCCATCGGAGTTGGTGACGTAGAGTTTCTGCGCCGCAGAATCGATCGCCAAACCGGTGCCCATTTTGCCGGTGTTCGGCACGGTGCTGATCAGTTGCAGGGTTTTGCCATCCACCACCCACACCACGCTCTGCTCACCGAGGCCGGTGATGTAGACGCGATCGGTAGCCGGATCAACCGCCAATTGACGCGGCTGCAGCGGACGCACAGTTTCACTGCGCTTACGACCATCCAGCACCAGCGTGTTGATCACTTTGCCACTGGTGGCATCCACTGCAGTCAGTGCAGCATCGCGCGTGTTACCGAAATAGAGAATGTTGGTTTTCTGGTTGATCGCCGCGCCAAAGGTCGGCAGATCGGTGTTGATGGTTTGTTTTACCGCCAGATCCTGCGGATCGAGACGATAAACGGTGCCGCCTTTTTTGTCGGTGGTGCTCTGCGCGGTCGCTAGGAACAGCGCGTTATCGCTGTTGCTGAACGCCAGTTCGTATGCGCCTTTTGAGATCACCTGGTTGAACGGCTGAGACTCCGCCGCCATCACCGCAGAGGTTGAGAACAGCGCCGTTGCCAGCAGCAGTGGACGCAGCGCCCACGATTTTTTATTCGCCTTCATAACTTCTCCATAGCAAAAAACACCGCCTGATGGCAGTGAAGTGAAAGCCCGACATTACAACCAATGTTAAAAAGACAGCCCGAGGCGAGCCGACGAAGGATGCTACTTTTTGAGAATAGTAATCATTTCGAGGGGAAAGTGACAGGATTTTATCCGCTTACAAACGCCGCCAGGGCGCCCGAAGGCACCCTGTCAGCACAGAACGTTAACGCAACTTATTTGGTCAGTTCGGCAGTCATGTGCACGCCGTTGTTGAAGTTGGCTTCGGTCACTTTATAGGAAGCACCAGCTTCGTGCGCCTGAGCAGCGATTTGCGCTTCTGCACCATCCAGCGTTGAAGCGGTTGCAGTGATGCTTTGCGCAAAGCTAGCGAATGGCAGAACGGTCAGAGCAACAACAGCAGCAAAAGTTTTGATAGTTTTCATGGTCAATTCCTTAATGTACGTTTGATTGAGTAAGGCGTCATCGCCTTGTTGAGAGATATAATAGGCGCAGAATTGATCAGTAAAAAGCGGAGAGATTTGCCGTTGTTGTTCGAATATTTTGAACTTAAAAAGCACGTTTGGGTTAACCTTTGTGCAAAGGGTTAAAAATCTGACATTTAATAAAAAGGCAGGATTTATGGCTGCGATAGGTGAGCTTTCGTAGGGTCACCATTCATGGCGACCGATTTAAGCGTATCTGACAAAGATGACGCCATTCATGGCGACCTTGGCATTGGTGCGGTTGATGACAAGGTCGCCATAAATGGCGACCCTACGGGTTATCCGTGATGACGGACGCGGGTGAAGATGGTGATGGCGGCGAGCAGCATCAGCACGCCGCTGGCGAGGAATACGCCGCCTGCGCCTTGCAGATCAAACATCCAGCCGCCGGCTGCCGCACCGGCGGTAATCGCCAGCTGAATGGTGGCAACCAGCAAGCCCCCGCCCGATTCCGCATCGTCCGGCACCGCGCGGGAAATCCACGTTGACCAGCCGGTTGGCATCGAACCAAACGCCAGGCCCCACAGCGCCACGCCCGCCGCGACCAGCCACGACACATCGCCGAAACTCACCAGCAGCAGCGCGGTCACGCTCATCACCAGCGCCATCGCGGTTAACGTCAGCGATACGCTGCGCGTCACCAGATATCCCGCCAGCGAAGTGCCGAAGAAGTTCGCCACGCCAAACGCCAGCAGCACCAGCGACAGCTGATTGACGTTCAGCTGCGCGCTGCCTTCGAGGAACGGACGCAGATAAGTAAAGAAGGCGAAGTGGCCGGTAAACATCATGATCACCGCCAGCATGCCCCAGCGCATCACGCTTTTACGCAGCAGATCCAGCACGCCACCGCTGCGCGCTTTATTCACCGGCGGCATCGCCGGCAAGGTGAAGAACTGCCACAGCAGCGCCAACACGCCCAATGCGGCGGTCAGAATAAAGATGTTACGCCAGCCAATAATGCCGCCCAGATAGCTGCCAAGCGGCGCAGCAATAATGGTCGCCAGCGAAATACCGCTGAACACGATGGAAAGCGCGCGCGGCACCTGATCGCTCGGCACCAGACGCATGGTAATCGCCGTCGAGAGCGTCCAGAAACCCCCAATCGCCACGCCAAGCAAGACGCGGGCCAGCAGAATCATCGGCAGATTCTCGGCAAAGGCCACCAGCAGCGCGGAGGCAATCAGCAGTAGCGTAAAGGCCAGCATCACCACGCGACGATCGAGCTGACGCGTCACGTTGCCAATCACCAGACTGGTGAGCAGCGCCACCAGCGCCGTGACAGTAACGGTTTGTCCCGCCTGCCCTTCGCTGATGTGCAGCGTATCAGCAATTGGCGTCAGCAAACTCACCGGCAGAAACTCTGCGGTAATCAGGCCGAACACACCAAAGGCCATGGCAAACACCGCGCCCCACGCCGGTTTCTCGACTTCTAAAGGTGTTTCAGCTATTTCAGTATCCAGGCTCATCTGTGATCCCCATCACAAAATATTTAGCGTTAAGCATAGTGACTGATCATCAGACGATCTATGATGCAGAAACTTTGTTTTTTGATTATTCGTCTGGGATTGGTATGAGCCGCTATGAAGATCTGACCAGTGAATTGCTGATGGGCATGCGCCTATATGGCGTCAAATACCAGCGTATTGCGCTGCACGCGCCTTTTGGCCTGCAATATGACGACGCGCCCGGTCGCGCGCAGCTGCATTTTGTTGGGCGCGGATCGTTAATGATCCGTTCGGCGTCGGGCGTGATCTATCCGCTACAGGCCGGCGATGCGCTGCTGATCCCGCACGGCAAACCGCATGCACTGATCTCCAGCGAAGAAGCCATTTGCGAACCCATTTCGACATTTAATAGCCGCCCGATTTGCGCCAGCGTCTGCGCCATCGACGACAGCACCGAACTCTGCCCGGATAACAGCGATGTGATTCTATTCAGCGCCTGCATGGCGTTTGAGTTGGGCGGCATGCAGCCGCTAGTGCATACCATGCCAGATGTGATGCTGGTGAGTACGCTGCTGGCGCAATACCCGGAAATCCAGCCGATTCTCGATGCGATGGAGCGCGAAACGCGGCAGCGCAAAGCCGGTTTCGCCGGAATTTTATCGCGGCTGGCGGATGTGGTGGCGGCGCAGATTGTACGTGGCTGGGTAGAGAATGGCTGCGGCAAAGGCAGCGGACTGGTGCAGGCGCTGCGCGATCCGCGTCTTAGCCTGGCGATGGCAGCGATGCATCGCGCACCCGGCGAAAACTGGACGGTGGAACGGCTGGCGCGCGAATCCGGCAGCTCACGCTCGGTGTTTGCCGCGCGCTTCCAGACGGCAACCGGCATGACGCCGCTGCGCTATCTTACCGAGCTGCGCATGCGGCTGGCGGTGGAACGCATCGTGAATGAGGGCGAAGCGGTGGAAAGCGTCGCCTTCCACCTTGGTTACGGTTCACTGGCGGCGTTTAGCCGCGCGTTTAAACGCATTGTCGGCACGCCACCCGGCGCACTGCGCGCCGAACGCGAAATGCGTTAGCGGAACACGCTGATCGCTTCCACCAGACGATTGGCCTGATGCTTCATACGGCCCGACGCTTCGGCGCTTTCCGCCACGCGCGCGGCGTTTTGATGGGTGATATCGTCGAGATCTTCCACCGCGGTGCTGACCTGTGTTAGGGCGATGGCCTGCTCGGCGGTCGCGCCGCTGATTTGCGCGATCAGCGCAGTGACATTCTGCACCTGATCGACAATCTCCTGCATGGTATGCCCGGCTGCATCGGCGTGATCGCTGCCCGATTGCACGCGGCTGGCGCTGGTTTCCACCAGATGTTTGATTTCGCTGGCGGCTTTGGCGCTGCGTTGCGCGAGATTGCGCACTTCACCGGCCACCACCGCAAAGCCTTTGCCCTGCTCACCGGCGCGCGCGGCTTCCACTGCGGCGTTGAGCGCCAGAATATTGGTCTGAAAAGCGATACCGTCAATCACGCTGGTGATGTTGGCGATGCGCTTCGAGCTGTCGGCGATCTCCGCCATCATGCCCACCATCTCCTGCATCACTTCGCCGCCTTTGATCGCCGCATGACTGGTGTTTTCCGACAACCCATTCACCTCTTTGGCGGTGTCGGTGTTGCTCTTTACCGTGGCGGTCATTTCGTTCATGGTGGCGGCGGTTTGCTGCACGTTGGCGGCAGCTTGTTCAGTGCGGCGGCTCAGTTCGTCGTTGCTACGCGCAATGGCATCGCTGGCGCTGAGTACGTTAATTGCCTGGCCGCTGACATCATCCACCAGCCAGCGGAACATCAGGCCGAGCTGGCCGATGGCGCGCAGCGTGACGCCGATCTCATCGACGCGATCGATCTGCTCCACTTTATGGCTGGCGCCGGTCGCCACGCTTAATGCCTGACGGCACATGCGCTCCATCGGACGTGAAATTTGCTGCTCCAGCCACAGGCTCGCCAGCAGTAAAAGGCCCGCCATGCCGCCGGCAAAGCAGCCTATCGCCAGCGGTGCCAGGCCCAGCAGCCAGACGCCGATTACCGAGAGCGGCAGTAGCGTTAATAAGGTTGAGCGAATGCGCCAGCGCAGCGGCAGAGTTTTCAGGATCGATCCCAGGCGACGCCAGCCAGTGCCGATCATCAAGCCTTTATGGAAGCGACGACCTTTGGCGCGGCCTTCGCGGAAGTCGCGGTATAGCGCTTCAGTCTGGCGCACCTCCTCCGCTGACGGTTTGGTGCGCACCGACATAAAGCCCTGCACTTTGCCCTCACGCACCACCGGAATGGCGTTGGCGCGCACCCAATAATGATCGCCATTCTTACGCCGGTTTTTTACCAGCGCCGTCCACGGCTCGCCCTGTTTGAGGGTCGTCCACATATCGGCAAAGGCTTCCGGCGGCATATCCGGGTGGCGCACCATGTTGTGTGGCTGGCCATTCACCTCTTCTGGACTGAAGCCACTGACTTCAATAAAGGCGTCGTTGGCATAGGTGATGTAGCTGTTGAGATCTGTAGTCGACATCAATGTGGCGTCATCGTCAAAAGCGAATTCACGCTGAGAGACGGGCTGGTTGTTACGCATGTGTGTGTCCTTGCAATACGCAGGCGAAAAGAAACAATCGATAATACTTTTTTATCTTTTCGGCATCGTACGGCTTGAGCTTTAGCACCAGTTTCAAATTCAGGCCAATAAAAAAGCCGCTTTGCAGCGGCTTTCACACTTTTTCACTTAGCTCATCGATTAACCGGGTTTTACAGTAAACCAAATCAATCTTTAATTTAAACGCATTCATCAGACCTACAGGGCGAAGGGCAATAGAGTGTCCCAAAGCCATTTGTGTTGCAGGAAGGCGGCAAGCTCGCTCATCCCCGGGAGCAGAGTGAACTCTGTGACCGGGATGAGCGAGCGCAGCCAACGCACCTGCAGCGCAAAGGGCGCAGGGAGATGGGATTTCCCAAAGCCATTTGTGTTGCAGGAAGGCGGCAAGCTCGCTCATCCCCGGGAGCAGAGTGAACTCTGTGACCGGGGTGAGCGAGCGCAGCCAACGCACCTGCAGCGCAAAGGGCGCAGGGAAATCAGAATTGCCAGCGAACCCCCACGTTATACCGCCACCCTTTAGCACCATTGCCAGCGATCTCTTTGCGATAATCCGCTTCCGCATACAACGAAACATCCTTCTGCAGGGTTGCGGTGCCGCCTGCGCCCAGTTCCCACATTTGACCAAACTTCCCGCTGCTGTAGGTTGCGCCAAACGCTGGATTATCCACCGATGACACCGAGGTATCCGCGCTGCCGCCCCAACCTTTGTAGTAGTTCGCGCGCAGATAAGGCGTGTACTGGCGATTGCTGTCGTCGATCCAGGTGCGATCGAGGCGTGCGCCGACACGACCAATGGTTTGGTTATAGTCGCCGTAACGCACTTTGTTGCCGTCTTCATCGGTGAAGTCATTCATATTCAGCTTCATGTACATCAGCTGCGCCTGCGGCTCCAGCTTGTAGCCATCGCCCAACTCAAACGGATAGCCGCTCTCCAGCGATGCCGTCCAGCCGTTGCCTTTCAGCTTCGCCACCTTTTGCGTGCGGGCAATGTCGGTTTCGCCGCGATGCCAGTCAAATGACAACACGCCGTCCAGATAGAAACCGCTTTGACGCTGCCAGGTGCCGTAGAACGCCAGGCTGTCGCTGTCGAAGGTGGTGCTGCTGTAGCCGTCGGCCGCATGCGGACGAATGCGCGTGTTGCCGCGCGTATAAGCTACACCGCCGCGCAGGCTATCCTGCTCGCCGTCAAGTCGCAGCAGATTGCCGCCCACCTGCACCGCGCTGTAATCGAGGTCAAAGTCATAACCGAAGTCGCGGAAACTCTTATCGCTCTTGTACTTCAGATTTGAGCCGATATAGCGCAGGAACATCTCGCCGCCGTTGCCTTGCGGACGCGTCTGCTCGTGGCGCAATTCACCGAGACGTTTATGCAGATCATCGATAATCGCCGAGGTGTAATAGGCTAAACCGACCGGCGCAGAGACATACGATGGTACTTGCGGCACCACCGCTGGACGCGAATCATAGCTTTGCGGCGTACCAAAGGCATCGGTGACAAAGGTCGGCTGACAGCTGGCGCTGTCTTCGCACACGTAGTAATTCGCCAAGCGGTAATCCCAATAGTTATTACCGCTGCCGCTGACTAAACGTTGATTGGGATCACTGCTGCCCGGCGCAAAGGTGTAGAGCCGATATTGCCACGGCCCGGCGCCGAGATAGCCATCTTTCAGCGCGAAGCTGTTGGCGCTGGCATTGCCGCCGACCTGCGCCAGCGAGATCCCTTCGTTGCCCTCAACGCCACCGTTTTGATTGAGATCGGTTAGCGCGCCGGTGCTGGCATCCGCCAGTTTCACATTCACCAGCGTGGTGCCGCTGGCATTACCGGTGACGTTGAGATGGTCGGTGAACTGATTGCTCAGCGCGCCACCTTGGTTGAGGTTAGTGACCAGATTGAGCTGGCCGCCGCTCGATGCCAGCGAGCCAGCAATATCCAGCGTGTTGCCCGGTGAACCCGCGCCGTTGGTGAGATCCAGCGTACCGGCGTTGTTCACCAGCAGCGAATCGGCGGTGCCGCCGGATAGCGTTGGATGCACGTTATCGCCGGCATACAGCGTGGAATCCGCATCGACATTGATGGTGCTGTGCGCCAGCTGCAGGTTATCGGTTAGTGTCCATTGGGTATTGGCGAAGTTGATGGTGCTCCAGCCGCTGCCAAGATTAACGCCTTTGCTGAGATCGTCGGCGCTGAAGCTGCCGCCGCGCGAGTCGATCTGGTTGAAGGTCAAGGTGTTGCCGGTGCCATTACCACTGGTGAGATGGTAGGTGGTGCCGAGATCGACATTGCTCACTTCAGCGGTGTTGTTGTTGTCGTTGCCCATGGTCAGGCTGCCGTTGAGCGTTCCGCCCGTCCAGCGGAACCGATCCGATCCGCCGCCCGGATTGATATCGCCCTGCACCGCGCCTTCGGTCAGCAGAATTTCGTCATCGGCGTTGCTGCCCGCTACCGCCACGGTTTGTGGATTGGCGGTGATGATGTTGCCGAGGTTCTCGAAGATGGTTTTACCGCCGCGCAGATCCACCACCGGCGCCGTCAGGCTGTTGGAGGTGAAGTTGCCGGTATTGACGATGGTGCCCGCTGTGCTGGAGACCAGCGCCGATCCGCCCGCCGCATTGTCGATATTGACGTTGGCGGCGGTGGTGACATTGCCGGTGGTATTGGCGCGAATACCGGTGCCGCCTGCGCCGGTAACATTAAATTGATAGCCCGACCCCAACGTCAGATCGCCGCGGGTGGTGGAGCCATCGGCATTGGCGATATTCAGGCCGCTGCCGCTGCCGGAGACGTTGGTGGTCACCGTCGAAGCCGGATCAAATGGTACGGCGGTGCGAATCCCGTTGCCGTCGCTGACGTTAATGGTGAGATTGCTAAGACCAACGTTGCTCAGTTCGGCGCGGTTTTCGATGCCGTTGCCGCTTCCCACCACGTTCACCGTGGCGTCGCTGGCGCTGAGAGCGGTCGCACCGCTGTCCAGCAGGATGCCGTGCGCATTGCCGCGCGTGGTAATCACCGTGTCGCTGCCGGTAAGCGCCAGCTGCGCGCCTTCGCTGATGCGCACGCCCGCGATACCGTTATCGACATTGATGGTGCCGCCTTTCGCCAGCGTGCTGCCGCTGCCGGAGACATCCAGCCCGGTGCCGTTGGCTACGTTGACCACGCCGTTGTTGGTCAGCGTGCTGCCGGCGCGCGAACGGATCCCAATATTGTTGCTGCCGGTGAGGTTCACATTGCCGTTGTTGACCAGCTCTGCGCCGTTAGTGACATCAAAACCCATCGCGCCATTGCCCGCGCCGCTCACATTGCCGTTGCTGGTAACGCGGGTGGCCGCTGACGTGCCATCCAGCGCGTTGCTCAAATCGGTACGCAGATTATTAATCAGCACGCCGACCGCATTGCTGCCGCTGAGATTGATGCTGCTGCCGCTATCGAGCGTGGCGTTCGCACCGCCCTCAGCACGGATCGCCGTACTGCCCTGGCCGCTGGCGGTGAAGTTGGCGTTGCTGCTATTCAGGCTGCTGCCGCTGCCGGAGATAATCGCGCCGGTGCTGTTGCTGGCGCTGGCGGTGAGGGTGGTCGGCGTGGTGAAACTCAGCGCCGCGCCGTCATCAATGCGATAGCCGGTTGAGCCGCTACTGTTAATATTTAACGCGTTGGTGGCGGAGCTAATGCGCGATCCGCTGCCCGCCGCGTGATAGGCAATTTGGTCACTGTTGTTGAATACCGGCGCTGAACCGGCGGCGATATTCACCAGCGCACCGTTGAGCGCTTCCGCCCCAATCGCGCCGGTGCCGTTGAGATTCAGCGTGCCGCCATTCAGGTTGGCTATCGCGCGATTGCCGCTGGCGCTGACGCCGCGGCTGCGATTAGTGGTGCTGCCGCCGTTAACGTTAATGGTGCCGGTGTTATTGGCGGTGGTGGCAAAGGTGCTGCTGCCGCTGTTCACCGCGATGCCGGTGCCGCCATCGTTGATATTGATATTGCCGCTGTTGGTGCCGGTTGCGCCGCTCTCGACGCGAATGCCGGTGGAGTTGGCACCGCTGAAGGTGATATCGCCGGTGTTGGTCAACTGCGCGCGATTGCGTGCCACATAACCGGTCAATCCACTCTGCGACGCATTTAGTGACGCCGCTGAGTTCAGGCTGGTGCTGGTCACTGGCGAGCCGCTGTTTCTACCAAAGATATCGTGTTTTTGTCCGTCAACAATCGCGCCAATCGCGTTGCTGCCGGTGAGATTCATAGTGGTTGCCGCATTAATGACGCCATTTGCGCCGCCTTCCACCGTGATGCCATTGGCACCGCTGCCGCTGACGTTGATCACTGCCGCGCCACTGTTGACATCAGTGCCTGCGCCGCTGCCGAGCACGGCGGTAGAACCCGCGCCCGACGCGGTGAGCGACAAGGCGTTACCGTTAAAATCTGCACCCTGCTCAACGCGGAACAGCGTGGAGTTCTGCGTAGTGACATCAAATGGATTATTGCCCAACACGTTGATCAGCGCATTCGGGCCGTAAGCAAAGAAGGCAATCTGATTGGTGCCGTTAGAGAAAGTGGGCACTGCAGCCGGATCCACCGTAACCGTGGAATTCCCGCGCGCATGCACGCCAATTGCGCCATTGCCGCTGAGATTGATCGGGCCATCGACGGTGGCCTGCGCCGTGCCCGTTCCTTGCCCTTCTACCCACACGCCATAGTTGCGCGTGCCGCTGGCCGGATCGGCCCCGCCTGCCACGTTGATGGTGCCGGTTGAGGTGGCGCTGGCGGCGTTGCCGTTGGTGGCCAGCACTTTCAGGCCGGTGCCATTCACGCCATTCAGGTTGATGGTGCCGGCGTTATTGATGTTGCCAGCACTGTTGGTCACCAGCATGCCGACGTTTTCACGCGGAATGGTGGCAGCCGTACCGTTCACATTGATGGTGCCGTTGTTGATCATGGTGGCGTTATTGGCGCCGGTCGCCGACATCCCCGCCGCGTTTTGCGTTTTAGTGCCAATGGTAATGTTGCCGTTGTTTACCGCGTTGCCGTTGGCGACCAGAGCGATACCGCTGGTTAAACCGCTCTGGTTCATCGCGGTATCCGCCGTCGCCTCACCCAGGCTATTCTGCGGTCCTCGACCAATGTAGATATTGCCGCTGGCGTTATTGGTGAAGCTGGAAGTGGCATCGGTCAGTAACACACCAGACGCGGTGCCGCGGGCGCTGGAACCGTTGACGCCGACGTTAATATTGCCGCTGTTGTTGGCGGTGGAGGACACACCAAGATTGATGCCCGCCACGCCATACTGTGAATTGCTGCCGGTGGTGGCGAAGTTAAGGATGCCGTTGTTGTTGAAGGTACTGCCGGTTTGCACGGCTACGCCGTTAGCACCATAGCCGGTTGAGCCAATGCCGGTGCCATCCTGACGATTGAGGAATCCGCCATTAATCACACCGTTGTTAATCCCGCTGCTGTTGTCGGTTAGCACCAGCGCCGTGCCGTTATTGGTGATGCTGCCGCGGCTCGCCAGCTTGCCATCAATCACTGCTTGCGCGCCGTTCGAGGCTTTGATTGCGCCGCCCGTCGCGCCGACCACTTCCAGCGTTTTACCCGCAGCCAGATTGACTCTCGCGCCCGCGCCATTGGCATTAATCACAATGCGATTGCCAATAGCTTGCGTCACCTCGTCAGGCGGCGTGGCGCTGACGTTGTAGACGATGTTGGCATTGGTGAAGGTGACGGCTTTGTTGAATTCGGGCAGGTAGCGGGTTTTATCAAGATTGCCCGCCTGCAGCTGACTGATCAGCCAGTTGTTGTAGCTTTGCAGCTGGCTGGCGTTGGTGACGGTAAAACTGGTGCTTTTGCCATCCAGCGTCTGCACGCTGAAAGCGCCGTTATAGGTGGCGAGGTTTTGTACCTGATAGCTGCTGGTGGCCGATCCCGCGCCGTCCGGCGTGGCGGTGGCACCGAAAAAGCTGATGCGGTTATTGCTGTTCCAGTTCACCGTGCCGCTGCCGCTCACATCAAACAGCTGTGTCTGTTTGGCGGCCATGGTCCAGCTATTGGTGCTGGCGCTGCTGAGCGCATTCGCCTGGCCGATATTCACATCCAGCGTGCCGCCGGTGACATCGGCAATACGCGCATCGATGTACTGCGCATCATTGACATTTTGCACATCCGGCACTCTGGTGGCGCTGGTGACAGGCGCTAATGCGACCAGACTGGCAGAGTTATAAACCTGGAAAGTGCTGTTGGTACCGGTTGCGGGATCAGGCGTGGTGATGGCGAAGTTTTGCGGGCCGGGATCAAGGCGCTCCTGATTGAGATACTGCGATCCCGAGGTGATCGCCACTTGCCCGAGCGTGGTGGTGACCGCGCCATCCGTTCCTGCCGTGAATGCCTGATTGCCGGTCAGCGTTTCATTGCCGCTGCTGACGGTAATCTTGCCGGTTTGGTTGTCATTATTTTCTGGTGTGTAGCTCCCCAAGGTTACAGCCTGACTTTGCATTGCTGGATAGATCAGCAATTGCGCTGCCAACATCCCTAATGCGATAGGATTTAATTTAAACCTCATACTTCCTCCAGTGGGCGTGCAGCGTCCGCGCTGTTTTTGCAACAGCGTTAAATTCATCGCGAGGGGATAAAACGGCAGGTTAATACCAATCCCGTGTAGCAATCTAATTTGAGAACAACTGTGTGAAGAAATACGTTGCAGCGAAAAAAGGGATAGAATTGTTGTTATAGATTAATTGGCTTTAGGTATAGACTTTTTTACTGTCAGGTGCAAAAGGCAATTGTGGGTAACTTATTGTGTTATTGGGCAAATAATTGCGAGGCAGGTTAAATATTATAAATAAATTGAGGCCATTTTAAATTTAAGGTCTAGCTTTCTATCTCCTTAATAAATCCTTTATTTTCTGCTGACGCTTTACTTACAAACGGTACTTAATGAGTTATCGGCACAGTGCCAGGGTAAGCGATACGAGAGAGTTTAAAAGTGTGAACGGTGTCACGGTTAGAGCAGGTCGCCATGAATGGCGACCCTACGGGGAGTTGGTTTGTAGGGGCGCCATTTATGGCGACCGGGTCGATATCCGCACTGCACTCAACTCAAATCCACATTGCGGGTGCCGCCCCACCAGGTAAAGGCGAACCCGCCAATCCCCGCCACGATCAGCCCGGCGAGATACACCGCCATGCCGGCAAAAATGCCCTGCGATGAGGTCATTAGCGGCAGCGTGACTAAACCTGACGGGCCAAACACGGTGTTCATTCCTACTGGCAATCCCAGCCACGCCACCAGTCCGATAAAGAAGCCGCCCAGCGCGCCGCCAAAACAGGCGGTGATAAAGGGCTTCAGGCGCGGCAGCGTCACGCCATAAATCAGCGGTTCGCCGACACCGAGCAAGCCCGGCACAATGGCGCCTTTGATCTGTTTACGCAGCAGTGAGTCTTTATCCGCTTTGCACCATAACGCCAGCGACGCGCCGACCTGCCCGGCGCCGGCCATCGCCAGAATTGGGAAGAGCGAGTTAAAGCCCTGGGTTTCCATTAGCGCGAAATAGACCGGAATAAAGCCCTGATGAATGCCAAACATCACCGCGATCAAAAACAGTCCGGCCAGAATAGCGCAACCAAACGGATTGTTATTTAGATGAATGAACAACCACGACATGCCTTTAAATAATTCGCCGCCGATTGGCATAATCACCAGGAAAGTCACCGCGCCGGTAATTAATAACGTCAGCAACGATGTCAGGATCATATCGAGATTATCGGGAATGATTTTTCGCAGTTGTTTCTCAACCCAGGCACCAAATATTGCCGCCAGCAGCACGCCAATAATATTGCCGCGCGGATCGATCACCATGCCGAAGAAATCCTGCATCCCGCTGTAATAACCGACCTTCGCGTCAGGGATATAACCGAGCACAAACAGCGAGGCGATAATGGCCCCGTTGACGCCGGTACCGCCAAAGGCTTTCTGCGCGTTATAGCCGATCAAAATACTCAGGAAGGTGAACAACCCTTTGCCAAACACCTTCATGTACGCCACGGTATCCACCAGCCAGCGTGCATGATCGCCAGGCTGATTAAGGTGGAAGATCTGCTCAATCAGCGTGGCGAAACCCAGCAGCAAGCCGGCACCGATAAAACCGGGGATCAGCGGCGTAAAGATGGTGGCGAAGCAGGAGAGAAAACGGTGCAATGCGCTGGTCTGCTTTGCCTTCATCTGCTGTTTTTGCGCGCTGGCGATGGCCTGCAGATCGCCCGGCTCCTGCTGATTAAGCAGCGCCTGCATCTTCTCCGCTGCGGTTTGCGCTTTGCCGGGACCGAGCACGATCTGCAGCTGTGCATCGCTGTCAATCACGCCCAGCACGCCCGGCAGTGTTTTGAGTGTGGCACTATCCACTCGCGCGGCATCGTTGAGTGTCAGACGCAGGCGCGTCATGCAGTTGCCGCACTGCACCACATTATTGGCGCCGCCCACCGCCAGCAAAATGTCGCGTACCAGATCTTCGGTAATGGCCGCCATTATTGCGCTCCTGCGTCACGCAAAGCGTTGCGAATGAAGCCCTGATTCTGACTCAGCAGCGATTTTGCTTCATCGGCCGTTAATCCCGCCAGCACCATGACAATCGCGGTTTTACAGTGCCCATTACTCGCCGCCAACGCCTGCTGCGCGGTAGCATCGTCACAGTCGGAGGCTTGTTTGACGATGTTCACCTGGCGCTGCACCAGCTTCTGGTTGGTGGCTTCCACATCGACCATCAGATTGCCGTACACCTTGCCGCTGCGAATCATCGCGCCGGTGGTGAGCATATTCAGCACCAGTTTCTGCGCCGTGCCGGCTTTCATGCGCGAAGAACCGGTGATCACTTCCGGGCCCACCACCGGGGTCAACGCCACATCCGCGGCCTGCGACATTGGGCTGTTGGGATTACAGGTTAACGCTGCGGTAAATGCGGCTTGCTGACGCGCATACGCCAGCGCGCCCAGCACATAGGGCGTGCGGCCGCTGGCGGCAATCCCGACCAGCACATCGTTAGCGTTGAGATTGATATCACGCAGATCCTGCGCGCCCTGCTCCACGTTGTCTTCGGCGTTTTCTACCGCCTGCAGAATTGCGGTGTGGCCGCCAGCAATTAGCCCAACCACCTGGCTGCGCGGCGTGCCGAAGGTCGGCGGACATTCGCTAGCATCCAGAATCCCCAGACGACCCGACGTGCCTGCGCCGCAATAGATCAGGCGACCGCCTTTGCTGAAGGCGCGGGTGATGGCATCCACCACCTGCGCAATCTGCGGCACGATTGCTTCCACCGCCAGCGCCACTTTTTTGTCTTCATCATTGATCACCCGCAGCATCGCTTCGGTGGTCAGCTCATCGATGTTGTGGCTGGCGGGATTACGACCTTCAGTGATCATCTGGCTCAGATCGATCTGCATGAGACACTCCTGTGTGAGAATAATTTATTCGTAAAACTATATATCACACAGAATTGTTAATTCCTCTGCTGAGCGGGATTTTTTTGCTTTTTGCCGCAGCGGACATAAAAAAACCCGCCGAAGCGGGTTTCTGTGCGTAGCGGTCGCCATGAATGGCGAGGTTTTCGTAGGGTGCGCATTCATGCGCACCTGGAAGATTAGCTGGCGCTTTGCGTGCGCAGCTGTTGCTCGTAGGCGGCAGCTTGTTTGGTGTCGAACTGGTCTTCCCAGCGCGCAATCACCAGCACCGCCAGCGCGTTACCGATCACGTTCAACGCGGTACGCGCCATGTCCATGATGCGATCGACACCAGCGATAAATGCCAGGCCTTCCAGCGGAATGCCCACGCTGCCCAGCGTTGCCAGCAGCACCACGAAGGAGACGCCCGGCACGCCAGCGATGCCTTTCGAGGTCACCATCAGCGTCAGCACCAGAATGATCTCGTCGGTCAGCGACAGATCGATGCCATACAGCTGGGCGATAAAGATCGCCGCGATGCTCTGATACAGCGTTGAACCATCGAGGTTGAACGAGTAACCGGTCGGCACCACGAAGCTGGTGATGGCTTTCGGCGCACCGTAGGCTTCCATCTTCTGCATGATGCGCGGCAGCACGGTTTCTGAGCTGGAGGTGGAATAGGCAAGAATCAGCTCGTCTTTGAGAATGCGCATTAGCGTGGTAATGCGCAGCTTACAGAAGCGCGCCACCGTGCCGAGCACCACGAAAGCAAAGAACAGAATCGCCACGTACACCAGCAGTACCAGCTTGGCGAGTGGATAGAGCGACGCAAAACCGAAGTTAGCAATGGTGACCGCAATCAGCGCAAACACGCCGACTGGCGCATAACGCATGATCATGTGCGTCACTTTAAACATGGTTTCGGAAATCGAACGGAATACCGTGACCAGCGGATCGCGATGTTCCGATGGCAGCGCCGACAGGCCCATACCAAACAGCACCGAGAAGAAGATAATCGGCAGCATGTCGCCCTTCACCAGCGAGGCGAAGATGTTCTGTGGGATCAGCGACAGAATGGTGGTGACCAGACCGTGCGGTGCACCCTGAACCGCTTCGGTGGTGGCTTCGTATTTAGAGATGTCCACCGTTGCCAGCGTTGACATATCAATGCCGCTGCCGGGTTGGAATACGTTGGCCAGCGTGATGCCGACCACAATGGCAAGGGTGGTGATCACTTCAAAATAGATAATGGTTTTGACACCAATACGTCCGAGCTTTTTCGCATCACCCACGCCAGCAATGCCGACAATCAGTGAGGAGATAACAATCGGTACCACAATCATCTTGATCAGATGAATAAAGATGTCACCCGCTGGCGTCAGAATGTTAGTGATTAACCATTCACGATCGTCGGGCTGATTATGCAGCACGGTTCCCACAATCACGCCCAGAATCAGCGCGACTAAAATCTGCCATGCAAGGGTGAACTTAAAACCTTTCATAACGCGTTATTTCCTCAGTTAAAAACCCCTTTGCTCTGCTGCGAAGGTGCAGGAGAAATGTCACACAGGGAAGTGAGCAAAAGCCCGATAAAATAGAGGGTTATTTATGACTACGTCGGTTACAGCTGTGCAGGCATTTTGCGCCTGCGGGGTGATGCAGTCTGAGTTGATACCTGCTGAACAGGGCCGAGATAAGTACCATTTTCACTACGGTAAATGCAACCCCCGGCGCGATAGCGCAAATCTTATTCAGGTTAGTAGCATAAAATGCTGACAAAGGTTAACAGTCATAACTCGCTGTTATGAAAAGTGTTAATTCGATAAGTTTCAGCATAGCTATGCAATATTGCGCAAAAAGCGGCCCGGCGCGTTTGCTGATTATTTGCACAGCAGAGGCTGAGATCTCTTAGGCTTAAAGCAGAAGATCGCGCTACTGGCGCGGCGTTTTTACCCGCCGATCGCCGGGGATTTGCTGGTGATAAAAGGTCGTGATCCAGACTACAAAACAGAAACAAAGCCCTGTCGTGGTCTTCAATTAACCATTGATTGACATATGATTAACATCTTCAAGGAGGTCAGCCATGAGCCAAATACACAAGCATCCCGTACCCGCTGCCATTGCAGCGAATGCTCTCATTAATGCCGATCAGTATGCGGCGCTGTATCAACAATCGGTTGACGATCCCGACACCTTTTGGGGTGAGCAAGGCAAAATCCTCGACTGGATTAAGCCTTACAGCAAAGTGAAAAATACCTCCTTTGCCCCCGGCAATATTTCAATTCGCTGGTATGAAGATGGCGCACTGAACCTCGCCGCGAACTGCCTTGATCGCCATCTCGCCACGCGTGGCGACCATCCCGCCATTATCTGGGAAGGCGACGACGCCAGCGAAAGCAAAACCATTACTTTCCGCGAATTGCATGCGGACGTCTGCCGCTTTGCCAATGCGCTCGATAGCCTGGGCGTGAAGAAAGGCGACGTGGTGGCGATTTACATGCCGATGGTGCCTGAAGCCGCCGTTGCCATGCTGGCCTGTGCGCGCATTGGCGCGGTGCATTCGGTGATCTTCGGTGGCTTCTCACCGGAAGCTGTCGCCGGGCGCGTGGTCGATTCCAACGCCAAACTGATCATCACCGCCGATGAAGGCGTGCGCGCCGGACGCAGCATTCCGCTGAAGAAAAACGTCGATGATGCCCTGAACAATCCAAACGTCACCACGGTGAAAAATGTGGTGGTGTTTAAACGCACCGGTAAAGACACCGGCTGGCGCGAAGGCCGCGATCTGTGGTGGCACGATCTGGTGGCGAAGGCCAGCGATCAGCATGAACCGGTTGCCGTCGATGCCGAACATCCGCTGTTTATCCTTTATACCTCCGGTTCCACCGGCAAGCCGAAAGGCGTGCTGCACACCACCGGCGGTTATCTGGTTTATGCCGCCAGCACCTTTAAGTATGTGTTTGATTATCATCCTGATGATGTTTACTGGTGTACCGCCGATGTCGGCTGGATCACCGGCCACAGCTATCTGATTTACGGCCCGCTGGCGTGCGGCGCGACCACGCTGATGTTTGAAGGCGTACCGAACTGGCCAAAACCAAGCCGCATGGCGGAAGTGGTGGATAAACATAAGGTGACGCTGCTGTATACCGCGCCAACCGCGATTCGCGCACTGATGGCCGAAGGCGATAAAGCGATTGAAGGCACCGATCGCAGCAGCCTGCGCATCATGGGTTCGGTGGGTGAACCGATCAACCCGGAAGCCTGGGAGTGGTATTACAAAAAGATTGGCGACAGTCGTTGCCCGATCGTCGATACCTGGTGGCAAACCGAAACCGGCGGCTTCATGATCACGCCATTGCCGGGTGCGACTGAGCTGAAAGCCGGTTCCGCCACCAAACCGTTCTTCGGCGTGCAGCCAGCGCTGGTGGATAACGAAGGCAATCCGCTCGAGGGAGCCACCGAAGGAAACCTGGTGATTGTCGATTCCTGGCCGGGCCAGGCGCGTACGCTGTATGGCGATCACGATCGTTTCGAACAGACCTACTTCTCCACCTTCAAAAATCGCTACTTCAGCGGTGACGGCGCGCGCCGTGATGAAGAGGGTTATTACTGGATCACCGGCCGCGTCGATGACGTGCTCAACGTCTCCGGCCACCGTCTCGGCACCGCCGAGATTGAATCGGCGCTGGTGTCGCATCCGAAGATTGCCGAAGCCGCGGTGGTGGGCATTCCGCACAGCATCAAAGGCCAGGCGATCTACGCTTATATCACGCTCAACCACGGCGAAGAGCCGTCGCCAGAGCTGTATACCGAAGTGCGTAACTGGGTGCGTAAAGAGATTGGCCCGATTGCCACGCCTGATGTGCTGCACTGGACCGACTCGCTGCCAAAAACCCGCTCCGGCAAGATTATGCGTCGCATTCTGCGCAAAATCGCTACGGGCGATACCAGCAATCTCGGCGATACCTCTACGCTGGCCGATCCGGGCGTGGTAGAGAAATTGCTGGAGGAGAAACAGTCCATCACCATGCCGTAAGCGGCTTCTGTTGTAGGGGCGACCATTTGGCCGCCCTTATATGCCACGTATTTCTGAGTTCGCACAACTTATAAAACTAGAATATTCAGCCAGTTAAATCACTTTATCGTGAGATATCTGTCTGCCTTGCCTCTGGAGAAAATGTGATGAACGAAACCCCTGAACAGGAAGCAGTCTGGCAACAAGTCGAGAATAATCCGCGCTTCCATGAACTGGTGCACAAGCGCCAGGCGTTTGCGCTGCTGCTCAGCGTGATCATGCTGGTGCTCTATATCGGCTTTATTCTGTTGATCGCCTTTGCGCCCGCCTGGCTTGGTACGCCGCTGCACGCGGGCACTAACGTCACGCGCGGCATTCCGATTGGTGTCGGTTTAATCGTGATGTCATTCGTGCTGACCGGCGTCTACGTGTGGCGCGCCAACGGCGAGTTTGATCGTCTGACCAAACAGATCCTGAGCGAGGTGAAATCATGAAGCGCCTGCTTTCGGTATTTTTAGCCATCGTGCCCGCCAGCGTGTTTGCCGCCGATGCCATTACCGGCGCGGTGCAACGGCAAGCCACCAACTATGAAGCCATCATCATGTTCGTGGTGTTTGTCGCGGCGACGCTCGGCATCACCTATTGGGCCTCGAAACGCACCCGTTCGCGCAGCGATTACTACACCGCAGGCGGCAACATCACCGGTTTCCAGAATGGCCTCGCCATCGCCGGTGACTTTATGTCTGCCGCCTCCTTCCTCGGTATTTCTGCTCTGGTTTACACCTCCGGTTACGACGGGTTGATCTACTCGCTCGGCTTCCTCGTCGGCTGGCCGATGATCCTGTTTTTGATTGCCGAACGTCTGCGTAACCTCGGACGCTATACCTTCGCCGATGTCGCCTCCTATCGCCTCGCGCAGAAACCGATTCGAACGCTGTCGGCCTGCGGCTCGCTGGTGGTGGTGGCGCTTTATCTCATCGCGCAGATGGTGGGTGCCGGTAAGCTGATCCAGCTGCTGTTCGGCCTCGATTACCATATCGCGGTGGTGATGGTCGGCATTCTGATGGTGCTGTACGTGCTGTTTGGCGGCATGCTGGCGACCACCTGGGTGCAGATCATCAAAGCGGTGCTGCTGCTGTTTGGTGCCAGCTTTATGGCGATTATGGTGATGAAAGCCACCGGCTTCAGTTTTAACACGCTGTTCACCGAAGCGATGGCGGTGCACCCGAAAGGCGCGGCGATTATGCAACCGGGCGGGCTGGTGAAAGATCCGATCTCGGCGCTGTCGCTGGGGCTAGGTTTAATGTTCGGTACCGCCGGTTTGCCGCATATTCTGATGCGCTTCTTCACCGTGGCCGATGCGCGTGAAGCGCGTAAAAGCGTGTTCTGGGCCACCGGCTTTATGGGCTACTTCTACTTCCTGACCTTTATCATCGGCTTCGGCGCGATTTTGCTGGTGGGATCGAATCCGGCCTTTAAAGACGCCAGCGGCGCGCTGCTCGGCGGCACCAACATGGCAGCGGTGCATCTGGCGAACGCGGTCGGCGGCAGCCTGTTCCTCGGCTTTATCTCGGCCGTGGCCTTCGCCACCATTCTGGCGGTGGTCGCAGGTCTGACACTGGCGGGGGCCTCGGCGGTTTCACACGATCTCTATGCCAGCGTGATCCGCGAAGGTAAGGCGACGGAACGCGATGAGTTGCGCATCTCGAAGATCACCGTGCTGGTGTTAGGTGTGGTGGCGATTGCGCTGGGGATTTTGTTTGAGAAACAGAATATTGCCTTTATGGTCGGCCTGGCGTTCTCAATTGCCGCCAGCTGTAACTTCCCGATTATTTTGCTGTCGATGTACTGGTCGAAACTCACCACGCGCGGCGCAATGGTGGGCGGTTGGCTGGGACTCATTACTGCGGTACTGCTGATGATTCTTGGCCCAACGATTTGGGTTCAGGTGCTCGGGCATGAGAAACCGATCTATCCGTATGAGTATCCGGCGCTGTTCTCAATGCTGGCGGCGTTTATCGGTATCTGGCTGTTCTCGATTACCGACCATTCTGCTCGCGGTGCGCAGGAACGTGCCCGCTTCCGTGGGCAGTTTATTCGCTCACAGACGGGGATTGGGATTTCGCAGGGTAAGTCGCATTAATTCCGTGCTGGCTTCCCCTCACCCTAACCCTCTCCCATAAATGTGAGAGGGAACAGACCGGCGCGATTTTCTCCTTCTCCCGCTTGCGGGAGAAGGCCGGGATGAGGGGCAGACCGCACCCAAACAAAAATGGCGACCCATTGGGCCGCCATTTTTCATTCTAATTTAAACAATTAGAAACGCAGTGACGCGCCAACATACGGGCCGTCGACCAGTACGTTATCTTTGCGGCTGCCTTTGTTGTTCAGCTCGATGTACTGATAACCCACACGCAGGTTCAGCAGCGAAATCGGCGTAAAGCTCAGGCCGCCTGAGGCTTCCTGATAGCTATCCAGACGATCGGAGAAAGCTTCTGGCGCATAGTAATATTCGCCGTACAGGCCCCACATGCTGTTGAAGCTGTACTGCGCTGCGCCACCGACTGCCACGGTGAAGCCATCACGACCATCTTCCGGATGGGTGAACAGCGCTTTCGCGGTCGGTGCGATGCGGAAATCGCCCACGTCGATGTTATAGCCGAGGCCCGCACCGTAAGTGCTGCCATCGTGATCGCTGCGCAGCCAGTTGCCTTTCAGGAACAGGCCTGGTGAAGTGGTGCCGAGGCCAAGGTTCAGGTTGGTGCTATGCTCACCCACGTCAACACTGCCCTCAATTGCCTGTGCGCCGCTGCTCAGCAGGGCCAGACCCAATACGCTTCCAGTAACAAGTTGCTTTAACATGTGATTCCACTCCATGAAGGACAATTAATTCGGCGGCAAGGGTACCAGCCTGGTGACGAGAGACAACATTATTTGGAAAGCTTTACGTAAAAATGGATTACCGCGGAGAAAAAAGTGGCCCCGCAAGGCCACTTTTCAGACTAGAAACGCCAGGCTGCGCCCATAAACAATCCATCGATCAAACGCTGGTCATTTTCACCATATTTTCCATCACTCGACAGGTAACGATAACCCGAACTGAGCGTTAGCCAGTTAGCTGGTTGGAAATAGATACCTACCTCTAACTGATGCAGATGGTGCAGATGATAGGTCGCAAAGTCTGGCGCCATGCTGTAATCGAGATACAGCCAGGTTTGGCCCGCTTTGGGTAACGGGGCCATCAAGCGAATGCCCGCATTCGCGCCCTGACTTTTGGATTTATCGTTATCGAGATCAGCCCAGAAAAGCCCTACACGTGGCGCCACATGCAATGCTCCGAGCGTAAAGCCATAACCCAAATTGGCTTCCACCAGTTGCGTTTGATGTTCGCCCTTCACATATTCTGCGCCGTATTGTAGGCCTGCCGCGTTTTTTTCACTATTAATCGCTGCAGCAAAAAAATCGCTGCTCCCTTTGATGCCGGTTTCAGTCGCGCCGATTCCGGTAGAGGCCAGCATCAGGCCCAATGCTAAAAAGTGCTGTTTCATTGTCGCTTCCTTGTTATTTGCGCAGGCAAACACTACGCAAAGCGACAAAATACGAATACGAGTCCTGACTCAAAAACGCACGATTACGTGGCCCACAGTAAGTGGCTTAACAGCGGCGCGAGAATCACCGTCACCACGCCAGACAGCATCATCACCAGGCTGGATACCACGCCTTCCTGCTGGCCGAGTTGATACGCGCGCGCGGTGCCTGCGCCGTGCGATGCCGCACCAAAACCCGCGCCTTTGGCCACGCCCTGCTTGATGGCGAGACGCAGAAACAGCACGTCTCCTACCGCCATGCCGAACACGCCGGTGATCACCACAAACAGCGCCACCAGATCCGGCTGGCCACCAATTGGTTGAGCGGCTGCAAGCGCAAACGGTGTGGTAATCGAGCGTACCGCCAGGCTGCGCTGGATGGTTTCTGGCAGCGTCAGCAAGCGCGCCAGCCACACCGAACTGCATACCGCCACCAGCGTGGCCGTCAGCACGCCTACGCTCAGCGACAGCCAGTGTCGCTTGATGATGTCGAGGTTCTCATACACCGGCACGGCAAATGCCAGCGTCGCCGGGCCAAGCAGCCAAATCAGCCAGTGGCTTTCAGCGATGTAATTTTTCCAGCTAACGTGAGTGAGCAGCAACAGCGCCACCAGCACCAGCGGCGTCAATACCAGCGGCATCAACAGCAGCGTGCGCCAGCGGCGATAAAGAATTTTGTTGAGGTAGTAGACCAGCAGCGTGAACGCCAGACACAGCAGACTAATCAGCAGATCATTCATGATGCGCCTGCTTGCGTGCGGCGCGCGCCAATTCGAAGCGATACAAACGATCGACCACCAGTGAAGTCGAAGCCAGCACCAGCAAGGTACTGACGCCAATCACCACGCAGATGCGCCAGCCTTCGCTGCGCAGCAAATCGCTGTAGTTCACCACCGCCACCACTGCCGGAATAAAGAACAGCAGCATTTCCGCCAGCAGCCAGTTGGCGCCGGCTTTCACCCAGCGCAGCGGCACGATGCGCGTCATGATCAACACCAGCAGCAGCACCATGCCCACCACGTTGGCGGGCAGCGGCAGATGCAGCCAGCTCACCAGCCTGTCGCTGAAAATAAACAAACCGACATACAGCACCAGCTGCAGCGGAACAAACGTACGTTGCAGGAGATCCGTTCTGCGCGGGCTTAATGCCATCATAGCCTTGCACCCTGATGAAGAATTGAGGTGCCCAGTATAAATCCGCCACAAACTGTGAAAGAAATGAATTAAAATTATTCAAACTATGCCAAAAAGGAATGTTTATGGATGTGCGCGCCCTGCGCTACTTCACTGAAGTGGTGCGCCAGCAAAGCTTCACCCGCGCCGCTGAGAAGCTGTTCGTGACGCAGCCTACTATCAGCAAAATGCTGCGCCAGCTGGAAGAGGAGCTCGGCTGCACCTTGCTGCTGCGTGAAGGCCGCAAACTGCATCTTACCGATAGCGGTCAGGCGGTTTATCAGCGCGGATTGGTGATTCTGCAGGAGTTCCACCAGCTTGAAGCGCAGTTAGGCGACATCAACCAGCTGAAAACCGGCGAGCTGCGGCTGGGTATTCCGCCGATGGTCGGCATGCAGATGGCCGGATCGATTTCCGCCTTTCGCCGCCGTTATCCCGGCGTACACCTGAAAATATCAGAGTTCGGCGGACTGACGGCGCAGCAAGCGGTGCTGAGTGGCGCGCTGGATATCGCTCTCACCGCGCTACCGATTGAGTCAGAACTGCCGCTCAATACGCTGGAGCTGATGCACCATCCGCTGTGCGTGCTGCTGCCGCGCAGCGAAAAATGGCGCGATCACCATAAAGTCGGATTGGCAGAGTTAGCCGAACATCCGCTGCTGATCCTCAATGAAGAGTTCGCGCTGAATCGCCAGATCCGCAAAGCGTTTCAACGCCAGAACCTGACGCCGACAATTGCGTTGCGCAGCGCGCAGTGGGATTTCCTTGCCGCGATGGTACAGGCGGGCATGGGATTGGCGATTCTGCCGGAGCCCATTTGTCAGCGGCTGGATAAGCAGTCGCTGCTATGGCTGCCGCTGGAATCGGAGCTGCAGTGGAGTTTGGGGTTGATTTGGCGGGAAGGCAGTTATCTGTCGCGCAGCGCCGAGGCGTGGATTGCGTGCTGCCGTGAACACTGGCCGGATAGTGCGCCGCGGCTGTCGGTGTAAAAACAACCGCAGCACATTAGCGTAGCGGCGCAATGTTTTGCGCCGCTACCGATGAACAATATGGCTTACTGCTATTCCTCTTTCTCAATCAGCAACGCTTCCAGCAGATCAAGATCGTGCAGCAGTTTCTGCATTGTCTCGTTGGAGATCTCCTGCGTGGCGCGCAGATGATAGACCTCGGCGCGCTCGGCGCGCAGCGCATTGAGGCGGAAACGACGCTCAAGATTTTCGGCAAATTGCGCCTGCTCGATATCGTTTTTCCCCTCCGCACGACGACGCAGATTACCAATCACGCGCAGGCTGACCTCTTTCAGCAGCTCAGGATCGATGTTCTCTTCGGTGTCGCTCTCAAGACGCTGCTCCATTTTATGCAGGCTCTCAATCGCCACACCCGCCATCGCGGCACGCGCAAACTGAATCTCACGACGATGGCCGACCTTATCGATGCTTTCTACGTCGCGCAGCAGAATCGGCAGCAGCACCACGCCAACTAGCAGCGACACCAGAATCACGCCGGTAGCGATGAACACCAACTCATAGCGCGCCGGGAACGGATCGCCGTTGCTCAGGAACAGCGGAATCGACAGCACACCGGCCAACGTAATGGCACCGCGCACGCCGGCAAAAGAGGCAATCAGCAATTCACGCAGCGAGTAATTGGTAAACTCTAGCGGCTTCTTCTTCAGCAGACGCATGCTGGTTCGCTTCATGATCCACAACCACCCGAAACGCACCACCATCAGCGCGGCGTACACCAACAGAACGTCGGTAAACAGCATCCACAGTTCCACGTTAGGATCGGCTTGCGCCTGCGCAATCGAGGTGGAAAGGATGTCGGGCAGCTGCAGGCCGAGCATCAGGAACACCATGCCGTTGAACACGAATTCCAGCATCTGCCACACGCTGTTCGCACGCAGACGCATCGCCAGCGGTGCCTGGCGGATAATGCCGGAACGCGTAATGGTCATACCGGCGGCGACGGCGGCGAGAATGCCCGACACGCCAAGGTGTTCCGCAATCAGGTACGAGGCGAACGGTAACAGCAGCAGCAGCACGGTCTGTGTTGCCGGGTCATCCCCGCTCCAGCGGCTCAGCAGACGCAGCGAGCGGCCATACAGCCAGCATATCGCCACACCAGCGACCAAACCGCCGACCGCCACTTTGAGAAACTCAACGCTGGCGCCGCCCCACGTAAACACCATGGTGCCCATCGCCACCGCGACGGCAAACTTCAGCGATACCAGGCCCGACGCGTCGTTCATCAGGGCTTCGCCCTGCACAATCGACATGATTTTTTTCGGGATGCGTCCTTCACCGACAATGCCGGACAGCGCCACGGCATCGGTTGGCGAGAGTACCGCCGCCAGCGCAAAGGCGGGAATCAACGGAATTCCCGGCACCAGCCAGTAGATCAGGTAGCCAATCCCGACCACGGTGATCAGCACCAGAACCAGCGCCAGCCCCATGATTTCGCGACCGTGATGGAGGAACTCGTTGATCGGCGTTTTCCAGCCATCCGCAAACAGCAGCGGCGGAATGAACAGCACGAGGAACAGTTCCGGATCAAAATCGACATGCAGGCCGAAGACGGGAAATGCGAGTAAAGCACCGGCGGCAATTTGCACCAGCGGCAGGGGAATTTGAAACGGCAGAATACGTGCCGCCACGCTGGAGAGTGAAACCACCAGCGTCATGATGAGAATAGTAAAGAAGATTTCCATGCTTTCCTTAGGCGAATCAATTTCATTAAAGCGATGTTGTTGCGTGGGAAAGTGTAAAACAAAACGCCGCACAGCGGGGCAACCCGATGTGCGGCGTGGGGCAGAAAGAGAATAATCTCGAAATTTATACGCTTTAAAGTCAGATGGCCCAGCCACCGGCATAGAACGCGACCAGCGCGACAGCAATCACCACGGTGCCCACGTTCAGCTTGCGCCACTCACCGGCAAACAGGCGACCAATCACCAGGGAAGCGAAGCCGAGCATGATGCCGGTTACGATGTTGCAGGTCAGCACGATGAACACTGCAGTCAGCAGGCCGGACATCGCATCAACGAAATCGTTGAAGTCGATTTTTGCCACGTTGCTCAGCATCAGCAAGCCCACATACATCAGCGCCGGTGCGGTCGCGTAAGCCGGAACCAGATAGGCCAGCGGCGACATAAACAGAATCACCAGGAACAGCAAACCGACCACAATCGCCGTCAGACCGGTTTTTCCGCCCGCCGCCGTGCCCGCCGCCGATTCGATATAGACCGCAGCCGGCGAAGCGCCGACTAAACCGGCAAACAGGCTGCTGACGGAATCGGTGGTTAACGCACGACCGCCGTTAATGATCTGCCCCTCTTTATCCAGCAGATTCGCCTGCCCTGCTACCGCGCGGATGGTGCCGGTGGCATCAAAGACCGCGGTCATCACCAGCGCCAGCACGCTTGGCAGCACCACCGGTTGCAGCGCGCCCATGATATCGAGGCTAAACATCGCTGATTGCCCGTTGGCATCCTTCAGGCTCGGCATCGCGAACAGACCTTGATAGGTCACTGCCGGATCGAAAATCAGGCCGAGAATCGAGATGGCGATGATGGTCAGCAGAATGCCGCCCGGCACGCGGCGTTTTTCCAGACCAAAAATCGCCGCCAGTCCCACCAGCGACATGATCACCGGGAACGAAGCGAATTGACCCAACGCCACTGGTAAGCCCGGAGCCGGATTTTTCACCACTAAACCAATACCGTCAGCGGCGATCAGCAGCAGGAACAGGCCAATACCTACGCCGGTTCCGTGCGCCACGCCCATCGGTAAGTTCCGCAGAATCCATGCGCGGATGCCGGTGACCGAAATCAACGTGAACAGCAAGCCCATCAGGAACACCGCACCAAGCGCCACCGGCACGCTGATGTGCTGGCCGAGCACCAGACTGAAGGCGGTGAAGGCGGTCAGCGAGATGGCGCACCCAATCGCCATCGGCAGATTGGCCCACAAACCCATGATGATCGAACCAAAACTGGCGACCAGACAGGTGGCAACGAACACCGCCGTTGGCGAGAAGCCCGCTTTGCCCAGCATGCCGGGCACCACGATGACGGAGTACACCATCGCCAGAAACGTTGTCAGACCCGCCAATACTTCCTGACGCACGCTGCTGCCGC
Organism: Pantoea sp. DY-15; assembly: GCF_019795935.1. Classification (NCBI taxonomy): domain Bacteria; kingdom Pseudomonadati; phylum Pseudomonadota; class Gammaproteobacteria; order Enterobacterales; family Erwiniaceae; genus Pantoea; species Pantoea sp. DY-15. The sequence continues at coordinate 104,145 of NZ_JAIMIF010000004.1, read as the reverse complement.
GTGCAGAGATATTGAACCAGGCGTCCAGTTTTCCACTGGCCGGGCGCGATTCGCCAGACATAATTCTTCCTCAATATTTTTGTGATGTGAGTCGCCGCGCGGCGCACGTTTGCCGTTCCCTGATGGCGGTTTTTCATGATGAAAATCCAGGCAAACGTTTACGTCGCCGCGTATTCCAGGCCGTAAAGGGGGACGTGGAAAAAAGGCAAACGATTATCTGGCGTTTGCCTTGGGGTTTTCAACTACTAATCGCGGGCATGACAGGATAAATTCAGGCATCCGCTCCGTAGGGTCGCCATTCATGGCGACCTGGCTGAACTTAGCGGCTTAACTCAATCGCGCCGCCCTGCTGGATCGCGCGTTGCCAGGCAGCGCGCTGCTGCATGGTTTCCAGCCAGCGGGCGGTGGCGGGCGTATCGCGTAGCGAGCCACGCAACTGCAGCGCCAGCAGCGGAAAGCTCATCTGCACATCGGCGATGCTAAAACGTGAACCGGCAAAAAATGCATGCTGCGTGAGATGCTCTTCGATTACGCGGCCGTGCAAAGCCAGCTGCTTGTTCAGCCAGGCTTTCTGAATCCCTTTGCTCAGTGCGATGCCGGCCGGGCGCAGCAGCCACGGCACCGGCTTCTTGCCCAACTGCGCAAACACCAGTTTCATCACCAGCAATGGCATCAGCGAACCTTCGGCATAGTGCAGCCAGTAGCGCGCCTGAATCTGCTCATCTTCATGACTCAACGTCAGCTGATGCTCGCTGTCGTACTTCAGTTGCAGGTATTCGAGAATCGCGCCTGACTCGGCAATCACGCGATTACCGTCGGTGATCACCGGGGATTTGCCCAGCGGATGCACTTTCTTTAAGGAATCGGGTGCCAGCAGGCTGTTTTCACGCTGATAGCGTTTGATTTGGTAAGGCACCGCAAGCTCTTCCAGAAGCCATAACACGCGATGCGAGCGGGAATTTTCCAGATGGTGAACGGTGATCATACGGTTTCCTTGCCGGTAAAAGTGTTCCGCCAAGTATAGTCGATCAGCGTTTTTGCTCGTCCTGTTCCGGATCGAGTAACACCGCGCCCGAACCTTGCTCGCCCAACCGGTCACCGGGATTACGCAGCGGGCAATCGCGCATCGATAAACAGCCGCAGCCAATGCAGCCATCAAGATCGTTACGCAAGCGCGTGAGGGTTTCGATGCGTTTATCCAGCTCCTCGCGCCAGTGCTGCGTCAGCGCGTCCCACTCTTGTGTCGACATCCGTTTATTAGCCGGCACATGCGTCAGGCTGTCGCTCACCGTCGCCAGCGGAATGCCAATGCGTTGTGCAATTTTGATGATGGCAACGCGACGCAGCACGTCACGGCTGTAGCGACGTTGGTTGCCGCCGTTGCGCGAGCTACAGATCAATCCTTTGGTCTCATAGAAGTGCAGCGCCGACACCGCCACGCCGCTGCGCTTCGCCACTTCGCCCGGCGTCAAAACCGGCTTCGGGTAATTGCGTTCTTTTTTCATTTAGGGCCTTTACCTCAAGTTAACTTGAGGAATTATACTCGCACCCCAGCAAAACTTCGAATTTCTCACCAGGCAAAAAACATCAGAAGGATGAGGCTATGATGCAACAGGAAATCATTCATTCGCTGTCCAACTGGATCGATCAGAATCTGGATAAAGCGCTGTCTATTGATGAAGTCGCGGCAAAATCAGGTTACTCAAAATGGCATCTGCAGCGTATGTTCCGTGCCGTCACGAAACAAACGCTGGGTGGCTATATTCGCGAACGTCGTCTGACGCTGGCCGCGGAAGCGCTGCGTCAAACCCAGCGTCCGGTGTTCGATATCGCGATGCAATACGGTTACGATTCGCAGCAGACCTTCTCGCGCGTGTTCCGCCGTCAGTTCTCGCAAACGCCAACCGCTTATCGTCATACCATGCGTCGTCAGGCGATGATTCAGCGTCCGCGCTTGCTCAGTTTTGACTGTGCAGACAACAACATGACCAGTTTTGCCCAGCGTACAACCGGCGAGTGCTGCCCGGTTAGCTAACCTTTTCTGCGCGCCCTTTGCGGGCGCACCTTCCTTTTTCCCGCCAGCCTTCAATCCCTTTCGATAAAAATCTTTCTACCTGACCCGGTATAAATTTTGTTCAAAATTTAAAATCGAGTGATATAATGTGAGCCAAGTCACACTTTCCTGTATTCAGTAAGACGGCCAGAAGGACTTCCCTGACCTTCCTTCTCAGCCGCCAGTGATGTCGATTGAATGTCGGGGATATCACTGATTCTAAGAGGTTTTTGCAGATGGCCACCCTAACCACCAGTTTGATTGTAATGCGCTGGGAACTCCTGAGTGCGGTAATGATGTTTTTCGCCAGCACCATGAAAATTCGACTGCGTCAGAACAGTCACCACGTGATGGCGCTGCTGTGCGGTGGCATCGGCGTTGGCATGTCATGCTGGTTTGTTACTGGCCTACTCGGTATCACGCTGAGCATGGAGAATCTGCATAACTTTATGGAAATCTCCAAAAACGCCTTTATCGAAGTGATGAGCCAGACGCCAACCGATTGGCCAATGCCTTAATCGCCGCCAATAAAAAACCCCGCCGAAGCGGGGTTTTTTATTTTGCTGTGTGATTCTAAATTTTCTTCAATACGGCCGGAATGGTCACTTCCGCCACCGTGATGCCCGGTATCTTCGTACCGCGGCGATCCTGAATCCACATATCACCCATCATCTGATTTAACCCGCGATCCAAACCGGTCACCAAACCGGCGCCCGGCGTGAAGGTTAATTCGCCGAAGTAGATCTGCTCGTTATCGATGTACCAATCCACGCGCACATAATCGAAATCGCTCGCCAGCTTTTTACTCAACGCCAACGCGTGCTGCAACGAGGCCATTTGCGGCGTCACGTCCAGGCCGGTATCACGAATTTTGTGATACGCCTCGTTGAGGTTGTTGACGTAGAAGTTCATCGACAACAGCGGATTGCAGCGGTTGTAGATCACCTGCAGCACATACTCAAAGCTACCGTCGCGCTTGTTGAACATATGGAACTTGTAGTCAATCGGTGCCGATTTACCATCGCCAATGTACTGCTCCACCAGAATGCGTGGCTTGATGTAGCGATAGTGAATCTCGCGCGCTTCGTTGGCGAAATCGGTCTTCAGCCAGCGATGGCAATCGTTGATAATCTGCTGCTTCTTCAACGCATCCGGCTCTTCCAGCAGGATCTCCACCATGTTGGAGGCGTGATTCGGCTTGATAACGGTATTTTTCCAGCTCGGCAGCGTGTGCAATGAGCTGGGATCGCTGGTCTCGTAAACCAGCGGGATCAGGTATTCGCTGCCCACTTTCTCGGCGATATATTCACGCACCGAATATTTGTCCGACAGACGACCATAAATCTGATAATCGCCATGGATGAATTTGCGATACAGCACCTTCTCGTTAAACACTTTCGGCTCGCGCAGATTAGGCAATTTGCGGAACTTGTGAAAATAGTAGATACGATCCTGGTATGCCCAGGGCATCTTCTTGATGAAGTACTGAACGCTTCTTCTGAGTTCATCTTTCAACTTGAGCATATCTGACCTCATTTGTAGGTTTTGTAGTTGAGTGAGGAAACCTGGATTTTTTGGATGACGCCGTTTTTGAAGAAGTAATTCATTACGGTAAGAGACAGCAATTCTGAGATGAAAACGCTCCATGCGGCACCCATGATGCCGTAGCTCTGGATCAGCCACCACGACAGCGGCAAGCTGATGACCATCAGGCAAACGATTTTCTTCAACAGATAATTAAACCCGCCTTCTTTGACCATGTAGCGATACGCTACGGTCCCCATCGCCGAAAAGCAGGTTGCTAACGACAACAACGTAATGAGACTTCCTGACTGTGTGTACTCGTGACCATATAAAGCGATGATGATTTTTTCGCCGTACATCGCGATCACCGCTAACAACAACAATGAAACACCCATGACATAACCATTAAGCCGTGCTGTCAGCTTGATGGCGGTTTCTCCACGCTCACGGAAGATTTCCGAAAAGCAGGAAGTGATGATGGCGACCGGGATAAAAATCCAGGAGGCCGAAATGGTATTGGCGGCGGCAAACAGCCCGAGATCGCGCGCCGAGGCGATGCCCGCCAGGAACATCTGTGCCGCTTTCACCTGCACCGAGATAAAGATGCTGGAGATGGCCAGCGGTAATCCGGCATACAGCAAATAGCGCAGATAGGTGTTGCGCTTATCCTGCGGCGGCGCCACGTCCTGATTTTCGCGGTAAAAGTTAAAACGCTTAATCACATACGGCACCAGCGTGACGGCGACAATCGATACGGTCAGCCACAGCGGATTGAGGTGCAGCCAGGCAATGGTGAAACTTAAGCTGAAGCCCAGCAGCAAACCGACAGAGTTGGCGAGGGTGTTCAGTCGCGAGGCTAAGCGCGCATTGTTGTAGACGCTGAAGGTGTCCTGCGTTACGAAAACCGAAGAGATAAACGAGGCCAGTGCAAAAGCGAGGAAGTTTTCCTGCATGTTGTACCAGACCCAAATCAAGACGGGCAGCGATGTGAGCAACAGCAAAACCATGCGCATGTTGCGCGCTACGGTCATCAGGCGCAGCCCTTTCGGCGCACTCTTACTGATACGTTTAAACAGAATGGTTTCCGTACCGAAAATCGCCACGGTCTGCACCATGGAAAACAGCGAGGTCGAAAACGCCATTTGGCCAAAGATGGTTGGACCAAAGGATTTTGCCACGTAGGAGGTCACAAATATGACGCCGAACACGGAGACGATCTTTTCAGACATCATCCAGGCGGCATTAGACATTACGCTCAATTTCATTGACTGATCCTTAGTATTACGAACTACAACAACTTTCGGTACAACGTCCTTGAAATGAATTAACAAGCGCTCAGTGGGCCTGACTTAAATTATTAACTTCAAACCAAACTGGTCCGAAAAATGAGACTCGCGTCAGCAATTAGGAATTATATTCAGGAAAATTCCGATTATATCCGGTGCGAAACTCGGTGGATGTAAACGATTTCAGCTTAAATTCTAAGCAAAGGTTTACTGGCACACCCTGACATTTCTGCAAGTGGTTTATGCCGATTTTCCAATGAATGTAGTATTTTTCTGCATTTGGGATGGAGAGAATTTATATCAAAAACCTAAAGCCAGGAAGGCGTTCAATGCCATTCGGAATAAAATAAGATTTATCCCATGATGATATTTCTTCTAAATATCTTAATTTAACCCTCGCAATTCAAATCGCGCACTTTAATACTGAATTAATAGTGTTTTTGCAGTGCCAGATATTAATACAGTAATTCTCATCCACTAATTGATAAGAAAGGTAATAGCATTTATGAGAAAGTCACGATATAGCGAAGAGCAAATCACAAATGCCATTAAAGCTTCTGAAACGGGAGTGAAAGTCAGGGAGATTTGTGAGGAGCTTGGCATTTCCGAGGCCACTTTCTATAGCTGGAAGAAGAAGTTTTCTGGGCTCTCTTCCGAGGAAGGTCGCAAAATCAAGGAGTTGGAAGATCAGCTTCTTAACCTCACGCGTGAACTGCAATCTCTGAGTTCCGATAAAGAGATGCTGCAAAGCGTATTGAAAAACTTCTTTACCACGAATGAAAAGCGTCAGGCGGTTAACTTTCTGCAAACGACATTCGACATAGGTACCCGTCGTAGCTGTCGTTTACTGGATATTAGCCGTAGCGTTTATCATTATCCTGCAGGTACAGATAATCGCTAACACCATTAAGGCCGATGTTATTTGACTTAATGCTGAGATTTGTTCTTACCAGAAGATATGAAGATCATTTAATACGGCGTTCACAACATAACAATTCGCTCCAATTTTTCCTGATGAATACCATCGCGGAATTGCTTCCTTTTTTGCGGTAAAATAGATTCACATCAGCAAAAGTCTCTCTATTCAAGCCATTCAAACGAAGTCCAATCTCATTTCGGTGAGATTGGCGCTTCAATTATTACTTTACCAACATTAATCATCAGCCCTGAATGCAGACAATTCTGTTAAGCATTAATGAACAACGTCGTGTAACCGCTCACACATAACCTCTGTTTTTAACTGGATCTATTCTGAGATTCATTGGTCAGCTGGTTGACGCGCGTAGACCATAATTCCCTATCCTGTTGCCAGGAATAATCCTGATAAGAAAGGTTATCTACCCTAAACAATAACAGCCAAAAAGCAGGAGATAAGTTAAATTCCTGCACCCTATTCATTGTTACGCTTAATGGTTTTTTGCCAACGGTTAATGGAATCTTTCTTAACATCGCCCGATTCCCTTAAGCAAAAAGTGGCTTTCGAGTGCCAATCTTCAGTGCCAAACGGCAATAAACGGTAGGTTAGATGCATGTTTTTCCGCCTTAACGCGCCGCTTTTTTCCGCTTTAGGGCCTGCGATAGCCAGGAAGATCGGAGATTAGTGAAGGTTTAAGGAGGTTTATTACCCTTAAACGCTCAGGCACCGGACGTAACGGTATGACTTGTTATGATAAATCAGGGCTAAAAAGGCGGCTGAAATTAGCCGAAATGTTATATCGACGGCAAGGCGAGCGTAGGAATGGGCCTTGAGGCGTGTGAAAGGGGTTGGTCAAATTCTTAAAATACAGCGTAGTACGCTGCCGAAATGATTATTCAGCAGCGCTATTTTGATGATTTATACCGCAGTGATGTGCGGCTGGGGTTTAATACGCATTGCGTAGATGACGCCAATAATCAGACAACCAATGCCGACAGCGGTTAACAGCGGCGGCCAACTTTGTCGCCACAGGAATGTCCACAGCAAACCGGCTAAGGTTTCGAACACAATCAGCGGCCCCATGATCACCGTCGGCACGCGTTGGCTGGCCGCATTCCAGCACAGTGTGCCCAGCCATGAGCAAATCAGCCCGATACCTAACATCAATAATAGAAAGCGTTGCGGCTGCGGCCCGAATGGCAGCGCAAACGCAGGTTGCTGCCAGTGGAGTTGCACGCAGACTAATAGATAGAACACCAACGCCTGCGGCAGCGTCACCAAACCTTGTGCCGTCGCCCAGCTGGATGGCTTGTGCTGGGGATGCGCGCGTAACCATAAACCATTACGCAGCGGATACCATGTCCAGCATGCCACCGCCAGAATCGCTAACCCTAAACCGGTGAGATAGCGCGACCAATCAAAATCGGGACCTTTCGTCTGGAGTTCGGCGGCATTCACGCAAGCCAGGCCGGCAGCAATAATCAGCAACGCCGGCGTCAGCTTGCGCCACGGCAAGCGCCCTTCAAGATGGCCATAACAGAGATTGGCCGTCACGGTAATCACCACCGGCAAGGTGCCGATAATCATGGTGGAGATGGGCGCGCCGGTACGTTGAATCGCGCTGGCGAGAAACGCGTAATAGAGCAAATTGCCAATCAGCGACAGCTTCAGCGCTTCAATCCAGTCTTTGCGCGTCAGCTGACGCAAACGACGGCGATCCAGCCAGGCGAGCGGCAACACCACCAAACCAAAGGCGACGTAGCGTCCGGCCGATTGTAAGGTGCCGGGATAATCCGGTATCAGCAGCGGGCCGACAAAGATCAATCCCCACATCAGTCCCGCCGCCAGCGCAAACAGTATTCCAGCAAACATAAACTCTTCCTTTATATGCATTCCGCTGCAGTGTGACGCAGGCGCAGGCTAAAGGCTTGTAGCAGATTGCGGTTAGCGTGAAGGGAACACCTGTTTTTGATAGCGGCCCGGCGTGATGCCGTAGCGATGCGCGAAGGCGCGGGTAAGATGTGCCTGATCGGTAAGACCAACCGATGCAGCGACGGTTGCGGCACTGTCGCCGCGTGCCAACTGCTGCTTTGCGGCGAACAGGCGAAAAGCCATCAGCATTTGATGCGGCGTGACGTGGAAGTGTTGTTTAAAACTGCGCAGGAAATGCCACGGCGACAGTGATGCCAGCGCAGCCAGTTCTTCGAGGCGCACCGGTTCGGCGAGATTTTCACGCAAATAGTCTCTTACCGCATCAAAGCGATGTGCGCCTTCGACAGGTCGTTGCTGTCCCTGACGCGCCAGCGGACGCATTAACTCCAGCAGTTCGAGCAAAATGCTTTCACGCTCCAGCGTGGTTTCCGCCTGCCACATCTGCGCCAGCAATTGAGAAAACGGCTGCGCCAGACGCGCATCGGTGCGCAGAGCGTCGGTGAACCACCAATGACGATCGCCGGTCAGACGATCCATCTCCTGCGGATCGATATAGATCATGCGATAACGCCAGCCTTCGTCGCAGGCAGATTCACCGGTGTGCAGCTCGTCAGGATTCATCATCACCAGCGAATGCTGCGGCGCGGTGTAACTGGCGCCGCGATAGCGAAAGCGCTGGGCGCCGGATTCGATAGTGCCGATACCAAAGGCTTCATGAGTATGCGGTTCAAAAGCGTAGCGGGAGATGTGCGCCTGATACAGCTCGATGCCCGGCAGCTCAGCGAAATGCTGAAACTGCGCACGATCTTGCTCACAAGGAAAGATTTCAGGAACCACCTTCACGACACACCTCCGGAATAAATCGCTTATAAGCATGCGCGGCAGTGGCGATAAATGCAAAGCGGATTTGCTTTACCTCGTTGCGAGTTAACCGGACACTGACAAGACTTAACAGGAGATAAAAATGGCTAATCGTGTGGTTGTGGTAGTGGATATGCAAAACGGCGTGCTGGCATCGCCGCGTTTTGATCGTGCCGGACGCTGCGAGCGGATCAATCAGTTAACCGCTGCGGCCGATCAGGTGATCTTCATCCAGCACGTTGGGCCAGGTTTAGAGGTCAATTCAGCAGGCTGGGCCATCGTCCCCGAGTTGAATCAGCCGGCCAACGCCATCTTTGTCAATAAAACCGCCTGCGACAGTTTCTGGCAAACCGATCTCGCCGCTCAGCTCGACCAACGCGGTATTAAAAGCTTCGTTATTTGCGGCTGCGCGACTGATTACTGTGTCGATACCACCATCAAAGTCGGCGCCAGTCTTGGCTATCACATCACCGTCGCCGCCGATGCGCACACCACCGCCGACCGCACCTATGTTTCCGCACAACAGCAAATTAATCAGCACAACGAAGTGTGGGCCGATTTGATTATGCCGGGCAACCCGGTGCTGGTACGTGAGACGGAAGCGTTATTGCGGGAATGGCGACCGCATTAAGGCTGCACCTTGTTTGGCTTGAGATAAAAAATGCCACTCCTCGTGGAATGGCATTTCTGGATTCGATAACGTCCGGCCTGAGATAGCTCAGGCGGATTATCAGAACGGAATATCGTCGTCAAAATCCATTGGCGGTTCGTTGTTAGCAGGCGCGCTCTGCTGCTGTGGACGCTGCTGCGCACCGCCGCTGAACTGGTTGCCACCGCCCTGCGGCTGCTGTTGTGGCTGCTGTGGCTGGCCCCAACCATTGTTATTGCCGCCGCCCTGGCCGCCCGCCGGTGCGCCACCTGCGTTCGCGCCCTGCTGACGTCCGCCCAGCATCTGCATGGTGCCGCCAACGTTAACCACCACTTCAGTGGTGTATTTTTCCTGGCCGGCCTGATCGGTCCATTTGCGGGTACGCAGCTGACCTTCGATGTAAACCTGAGAACCTTTACGCAGGTATTCGCCAGCCACTTCCGCCAGCTTGCCGAACAGCACAACACGGTGCCATTCCGTGATCTCTTTGTTTTCACCGGTTGTCTTATCGCGCCAGCTTTCTGACGTGGCCAGCGTAATGTTGGCTACCGCGCCACCATTTGGCATGTAGCGCACTTCCGGATCCTGACCCAGATTCCCGACTAGAATCACTTTGTTTACGCCACGACTGGCCATGTTGCTGTCTCCCGATGAGTTGATGCTAAAAGTCTAAGCGAAAAATTCTATCACGTCACATTGGCGTGTGCCCACTTTAGAGCGGGATTCCAAAATTTATCGGCGGACAGAATAGCAAAAACACTGGATATTTATTCAGTTTATTTTTTGTGCCATAATGGACCGTTTCTGCTGGTCGTGCTGGCAAGGCATGGCGAGTGTTGTTCAATCCGGGAAAGGTGAATGGATAAGATCGAAGTCCGCGGTGCTCGCACCCATAATTTGAAGAACATCAACCTGATCATCCCTCGCGATAAGCTCATTGTGGTCACCGGTCTGTCAGGTTCCGGTAAGTCTTCGCTGGCGTTTGATACGCTGTATGCGGAAGGCCAGCGTCGCTATGTTGAATCGCTTTCGGCCTATGCGCGCCAGTTTCTTTCATTAATGGAGAAACCGGACGTTGACCATATTGAAGGTCTTTCGCCCGCCATCTCCATTGAGCAGAAATCGACTTCGCATAACCCGCGTTCCACCGTCGGCACCATTACCGAAATTCATGACTATCTGCGCCTGCTGTTTGCACGCGTGGGTGAACCGCGCTGTCCGGATCATGACGTTCCACTGGCGGCGCAAACCGTGAGTCAAATGGTCGATCAGGTGCTGTCGCAGGAAGAAGGCCGTCGTCTGATGCTGCTGGCGCCGGTGGTGAAAGATCGCAAAGGCGAACACACCAAAACGCTGGAAAACCTCGCCGCGCAGGGCTATATCCGTGCGCGTATCGATGGCGAAGTGTGCGATCTGTCGGATCCGCCGAAGCTGGAGTTGCAGAAGAAGCACACCATCGAAGTGGTGATTGACCGTTTCCGCGTGCGCGAGGATCTTGCAACGCGTCTGGCCGAATCCTTCGAGACCACGCTGGAACTGAGCGGTGGTACCGCGATCGTCGCCGATATGGACGATACCAACGCCGAAGAGATGCTGTTCTCGGCTAACTTTGCCTGCCCGATTTGTGGCTACAGCATGCGCGAACTCGAACCGCGCCTGTTCTCGTTTAACAACCCGGCTGGCGCCTGCCCGACTTGCGATGGCCTGGGCGTGCAGCAATATTTCGATCCCGATCGAGTGGTTCAGAACCCCGAGCTGTCACTGGCGGGCGGCGCCATTCGCGGCTGGGATCGCCGTAACTTCTACTACTTCCAGATGCTGCGCTCGCTGGCAGAGCATCTGCAATTCGATGTCGAAGCTCCGTTTAACAGCCTAAGCGACAAAGCGCGCGAAGTGATTCTGTACGGTTCCGGCAAAGAGAATATCGAATTCAAATACATCAACGATCGCGGTGACACCTCAGTGCGCCGCCATCCGTTTGAAGGCGTGCTGCACAACATGGAGCGCCGTTATAAAGAGACGGAATCCAATGCGGTGCGCGAAGAGCTGGCGAAATTTATCAGCAACCGTGCCTGCGCCAGCTGTGAAGGTACGCGTCTGCGTCGTGAAGCGCGCCATGTTTTTGTTGAAGACACCAACCTGCCGACCATCTCAGAAATGAGCATCGGTCATGCGATGGATTTCTTCGCCAACATGAAGCTGAGCGGCCAGCGTGCGCAGATTGCGGAAAAAATCCTGAAGGAGATTGGCGATCGCCTGAGCTTCCTGGTGAACGTCGGCCTGAATTACCTGTCGATGTCACGTTCGGCGGAAACGCTCTCCGGCGGTGAAGCGCAGCGTATTCGTCTGGCCAGCCAGATTGGTGCCGGTTTGGTCGGCGTGATGTACGTGCTGGATGAACCCTCAATCGGCCTTCACCAGCGCGACAACGAACGCCTGCTTGGCACGCTGATTCACCTGCGCGATCTCGGTAACACGGTGATTGTGGTGGAGCACGATGAGGATGCAATTCGTGCCGCTGACCATGTGATCGATATCGGTCCGGGCGCGGGCGTGCACGGTGGTCAGGTGGTTGCCGAAGGTGATGTGCACGCGATTATGGCGAATGAAAATTCCCTGACCGGCCAGTTCCTCAGCGGCAAACGTGAGATTGCGATCCCTCAAGAGCGCGTCAAAGGCGATCCGGCCAAAGTGCTGAAACTCACCGGTGCGCGCGGTAACAACCTCAAAGATGTCACGCTGACGATTCCGGTCGGCTTATTTACCTGCATCACCGGCGTGTCCGGATCGGGTAAATCGACGCTGATCAACGATACGCTGTTCCCGATTGCGCAGCGCCAGCTCAACGGCGCGACCACCATCGAAGCCGCGCCTTATCGTGAGATTGCCGGTCTGGAGCATTTCGATAAAGTGATCGATATCGATCAGAGCCCGATTGGTCGTACACCGCGTTCGAATCCCGCGACCTATACCGGCATTTTCACGCCGGTGCGTGAGCTGTTCGCTGGCGTGCCGGAAGCGCGTTCACGCGGCTACAATCCAGGTCGCTTCAGCTTCAACGTGCGCGGCGGACGCTGCGAAGCCTGTCAGGGCGACGGCGTGATCAAGGTAGAGATGCACTTTCTGCCCGACATCTATGTGCCGTGCGACCAATGCAAAGGCAAACGCTATAACCGCGAAACGCTGGAGATTAAATACAAAGGCAAGAGCATCCACGAAGTGCTGGATATGACTATCGAAGAAGCCCGCGAGTTCTTTGATGCGGTGCCGGCGCTGGCGCGTAAGCTGCAAACGCTGATCGATGTCGGCCTGTCGTATATCCGCCTGGGTCAGTCGGCTACCACGCTGTCTGGTGGTGAAGCGCAGCGCGTCAAGCTGGCGCGTGAGCTGTCAAAACGCGGCACTGGCCAGACGCTCTATATCCTCGATGAGCCGACCACCGGCCTGCACTTTGCGGATATTCAGCAGCTGCTGGAAGTGCTGCATCAGCTGCGCGATCAGGGCAACACCATCGTGGTGATTGAGCACAACCTCGACGTGGTGAAAACTGCAGACTGGATTGTCGATCTCGGCCCGGAAGGCGGCAGCGGCGGCGGTGAAATTCTGGTGTCCGGCACGCCAGAAACGGTGGCGGAGTGTGAAAAATCACACACGGCGCGTTTCCTTAAGCCAATGTTGAAGAAGTAATTCTCTCTCAGGCCCGCCATTGCGGGCCTGTTTTTTTTCTGTCGAATTCCGCAACGAAATGCAGGAACAGGCAAGAATCAGACAACTTCAGGCATATACGCATTCCCCCCTGCTGACTATCCTTACAACGTTCCTTTTGGCGTCCCTTACGCCCTTTATCCCTTCAGTGCGCTGAACGGGATCCTGCATAGAAATCACGACACATCCTACTGGAGACACCATGAATATTACGCATGCCTATGCCGCACAGGACGCGAAAGCAAAACTCGCCCCGTTCGATTTTAAGCCACGCGAACTGCGCGCTCATGATGTGCAGATTGAAGTGTTGTACTGCGGCGTCTGCCACTCTGACCTGCATACCGCGCGCAACGAATGGCGCAATACCATTTTCCCTGTGGTGCCTGGCCATGAAATTGTCGGTCGCGTGACGGCCGTTGGCGCTCACACCCACAACTACAAAGTGGGTGATTTGGTCGGTGTTGGTTGTATGGTTGATTCCTGCCGCAGCTGTCCAAGCTGTCAGGAAGGGCTGGAGCAGTATTGCGAAAATGGCTTCGTTGGCACCTACAACGGCGAAGATCGCGAAACCAAAGCCATCACCTACGGCGGTTACTCCACCAGCATGGTAGTAGATGAAAGCTTCGTGCTGCGCGTACCAGAAAATCTCGATCTGGCGGGCGTTGCGCCGCTGCTGTGTGCCGGTATCACCACTTACTCACCGCTGCGCCACTGGAATGTCGGTCCGGGTAAAAAAGTCGGTATCGTCGGTTTGGGCGGCCTTGGTCACATGGGCGTGAAACTGGCGCATGCGATGGGCGCACATGTGGTGCTGTTCACCACGTCACCGTCAAAAATTGAAGATGGTAAACGCCTGGGTGCAGATGAAGTGGTGATCTCGAAAGATGCCGATCAAATGGCCGCGCACACCAACAGCTTCGACTTCATCCTGAACACCGTTGCGGCACAGCACGATCTCAACCCGTTCATCGCCCTGCTGAAGCGTGATGGCAATATGACGCTGGTCGGCGCGCCGGAGCACGATCACCCGGCACCGCAGGTCTTCAACCTGATCTTCAAACGTCGCAGCATTGCCGGTTCACTGATTGGCGGCATCGCGGAAACCCAGGAAATGCTGGATTTCTGCGGTAAGCACGGTATCACTTCAGATATCGAACTGATCGCGATGAATCAAATCAACGAAGCCTACGAACGTATGCTGAAAAGCGACGTGAAATACCGCTTCGTGATTGATATCAATACCCTGCGCGAGGAATCTGCGGCTTAATTCGCCTCAGTGTTCATCATGGTTGACGCCCGCCGCGCGCGTGGCGTCAGCCTGTTGCCAGGATGCATCCACCAGATAGTAAATCTGCGAATCTTTCAGCGAACCATCCAGCCACAGCGTGCTCCAGTGCGACTTGTTTAAATGTTCGCTGGGAAACACATCGTTGTGCTCCTCCCGTAATAACTCCGCCAGCGCAGGCGTAGCTTTCAGCGACAAGGCCGGACGCCCTTTTACCTCATAAAGCATGGCAAACAGCACACCTTCACTTTTAATCTGCGTCGCCTGCCAGCACTCTTTAAAGCTTTGCTCCGCGCCCGGCTTGCTCATGCAGTACGTCAGTAAATCCGAAGTATTCATCTTTTATTCCCCTTGTAAGGTCGCCACGATACGCCGCACACCGCCCTGCACCCGATGTTCACCCAACCAGATTCCCTGCCATGTGCCTAACATCAGGCGACCACGGTTGACCGGAATCAGGAGCGAAACGCCGAGTAGCGACGATTTGATGTGTGCGGGCATGTCGTCAGCCCCTTCGTAGTCGTGCTGATAAGGCGCACTTTCCGGAACATGGCGTAAGAAATGCTGCTCCATATCGCTGCGCACGGTGGGATCGCAATTCTCATTGAGCGTTAACGACGCCGATGTGTGTTGCAGCAGGAGATGCAGCTGGCCGACGCGCACATCGGATAAGCCGTGAAGCTGGCCGACAATCTCGTCGGTGATCAGATGAAAGCCGCGCGCTTTAGCGCCAAGCGTAAGCGTTTGTTGATGCCACATGCCAGAATCCTAAAAGTAATCACACCGTTTAAGTGTGCAGCATGTCGGCGAAAGGTAAACCCTGAAGAGAGGAAAAAGCGGCAGAGCGTGAACTCTGCCGCCTGAAGGTTAGTCGCTCAGCTTAGCGGCCATGGTTTTGATGCTGCCCACATCATCTTTAGTGATCGCAGCCAGACGCTCGCCGTAATCTTTGTCAGCCTTGTAGAAGTACGACAGCATAATGGCGCGGCTCTGCACATCCACACCTTTCAGCGCGCCGCCCAGAGAATTGATCAGATCGGTTTTCTCTTTGTCGTTAAAGGAACGATACAGATCGCCCGCCTGCTTAAAGTTCTGCGTTTTAGCAATCATCGCCTGCTGCGTGATGCCGCTCAGCGGGCTGTGGCTGTAACGGGCGCTCTGCAGCTCTTCGCGCGGATAGATACGGCTTGGCTGATAGTTCACGCCATGATCGTCAGCTTTGCCGCTGTTCATCGCGCCATCCTGATTACCGTTGCTCACCGGCACGCGCGGCGCGTTGACCGGCAACGTCAGGCCATTGGCGCCCAAACGGTGCATCTGGGTATCGGCGTAAGAGAACAAACGACCTTGCAGCAAGCGATCTTCCGATGGCTCAATGCCCGGAACCAGATTCGATGGCGCCATCGCCACCTGCTCGGTTTCCTGGAAGAAATTATCCACGTTGCGGTTCAATTCCATCTGGCCGACTTTCACTTCTGCGATACCCGGCCAGATTTTAGTGGCGTCCAGCGGGTTGAAGTCGAACTTATCCAGATCGCTGGCTTTAATGGTTTGAATATAGAGATCCCATTTCGGGAAGTCTTTGTTGTTGATCGATGCCACTAAATCTTCTGTCATGTGGCTGAAAGTGCTGCTCTGAATAGCCGCCACTTCGCCCGGATCGAGATTTTTCTCGCCCTGCAGGGTTTTCCAGTGGAATTTCACGTAGTGCACTTCACCTTTGGCGTTGACGAACTTATAGGCGTGCACGCTGTTGCCATCCATCTGGCGATAGTTTGCTGGCGTCCCCATGTTGGAGAACAGCATGGTCAGGCCATGCGTGGCTTCCGGTACGTGAGAGAAGAAATCAAAGGTGCGCGCATCGTTGCCAAGGTTGGTACGTGGATCAGGCTTAAACGCATGCACCATGTCCGGAAATTTAATCGCGTCGCGGATAAAGAACACCGGCAGGTTGTTACCCACTAAATCCCAGTTGCCCTGGCTGGTGTAAAACTTGGTGGCAAAACCGCGTGGATCGCGCAGCGTTTCCGGTGAATGTTTGCTGTGCACCACGGACGAGAAGCGCACAAATACCGGCGTCACGCTGCCTGGTTTAAAGACTTCGGCGATGGTTAAGTCGCTGATATCTTTACTGGCGCGGAACTCGCCGTGCGCGCCGGTACCGCGTGCATGTACCACGCGCTCTGGAATGCGTTCTCGGTCAAAGCGTTGCAGCTTTTGGATCAGCTGCACATCTTGCAGTAACACTGCGCCATTTTCGCCTGCGGTTTGTGAGTTCTGGTTATCGCCGACGGGTGCGCCGTTATCACGCGTCAGTTCGGCGCTGTAAGCCGGAACGGTGAAGGCTAACGCAAGCGCAATAGCCATAGGTTTGAGTAAATAAGAACGGGTTGTCAGGGTCATGGGCATGCTTCCTTATACATAAAGATTCGCGATTAAGTCGTCGCGCTCGGCCATTTTTTGGCTGGAGAATCTTTACATTCAAGGAGTTAAGCCCTAACAAGACCAGTCTCGTTTATCCTTACCAAATAAGTTAAAAAAAAACCGCCAGCCTGCGCCGACGGTTTTTTAATCATCAAATCCTGGCTTACATCACCGCAGCAAACGCCTCAGCAACCTGGTTGACGTTACGGCTGTTCAGGCCGGCAACGCACATGCGGCCGCTGGCGATCAGATACACGCCAAACTCATCACGCAGACGGTCAACCTGCTGCGCGCTCAAGCCGGTATAGCTGAACATGCCACGCTGTTTCAGCAGGTAATCAAAGTTTTGTCCCGGCAGTTTGGTACTCAACACGTCAACCAATGCCTGACGCATGTCGATGATGCGCAGACGCATCGCTTCGACTTCTGCCAGCCAGTTGTTGAGCAGCGCTTCGTCGTTCAGCACGCAGGAAACCACCTGCGCACCGAAGTTTGGCGGGCTGGAGTAATTGCGGCGCACGGTGGCTTTCAGCTGGCCCAGCACACGAGCGGACTCTTCTGCGCTATCGCAGACTATAGACAGGCCGCCAACGCGCTCACCGTATAGCGAGAAAATCTTGGAGAACGAGTTGCTGACCAGCGCAGGCAGACCCGCGGCCGCAATCGCGCGAATCGCATAAGCATCCGCTTCCATGCCCGCGCCAAAGCCCTGATAAGCGATATCGAGGAACGGAATCAGCTCCTGCGCTTTCAATACTTCGGTGGTTTCATCCCACTGTGCGTTGGTGAGATCGGCGCCGGTTGGGTTATGGCAGCACGGGTGCAGCAGCACGATGGATTGCTTCGGCAAGGTTTTCAGTTTGGCGATGAACGCATCAAACTTCACGCCGTTGGTTTCCGCGTCATACCACGGATAGGTATTCACCTCGAAACCGGCACCGTTGAAGATTGCGACGTGGTTTTCCCACGTCGGATCGCTCACCCACACATTGGACGCCGGGAAGTAACGCTTGAGGAAATCAGCACCGACTTTCAGCGCGCCTGAGCCGCCCAACGTCTGGATGGACGCAATGCGGCCCGCTTGCAGCATCGGATGTTGTTTACCGAACAGCAGCGGTGCAATGGCGTTACGGTAAGCGTTCAGACCTTCCATCGGCAGATACAGCGACGCCTGATGCGGCTGCGCCTGCAGGCGCTCTTCTGCTGCGGCAACCGCCTGCAGCTGAGGAATGATGCCCGCTTCGTTGTAATAGAGACCAATGCTCAGGTTTACTTTGTTATCGCGCGGATCTTGTTTGAAGGTTTCCATCAACGACAGAATCGGATCGCCGGCATAGGCATCAACGTTTTGAAACACGGTGCAGATCTCCATGATTGGTCATAAATAAGAGGTAAAGATGCGTCATCAAACCATGTAACGGCCGGGACGATGATTCATTGCGATGATGAGATTGAGGATCACCGCGCCCGCGATTGAAGCAAACAGCATCGGTAACGACACCACAAACAGCGACGCTAATACCACGCAGGTATCGACCGCCATTTGCAATTTTCCGGCACGCAGACCGATGCGGTCCTGCAGCCAGAGCGCCAAAATATTAATACCGCCGAGGCTGGCTTTGTGACGGAACAACACTATAAACCCAATGCCCATCACCACGTTACCGAACAGTGTCGCATAAAACGGATTTAGCGCAGAAAAATGCACAAACAGCGGATGCAGATGGGTGAACAGCGACACCAGGCCAACCGCGCAGAAGGTTTTCAGGGTAAATTCCCAGCCCATGCGCCGCACGGCCAGCCAGTAAAATGGCAGGTTGATCAGGAAGAAGGCGCTACCGAAGGAGAGCGGTGACAAATAGCTGATTAAGAAAGCAATACCGGCAGAACTGCCAGTGAGTGCGCCCGCCTGTTTCAACATAATGACGCCGAAAGAGACCATTAGCGTGCCGAGGACTATCGCCAGCGCATCTTCAATCAGCGAATGCGGAACTTTAGTGGGTTGAACAACGTTATCCATGGGTTAATCTCATTGCAAATGATGCGGTTCAAATGCAAAAAACGCACCACATCGGCGGCGTATGCTCGCCGCCGATGGGTGCCAGTGATTATCCAATTGATAACTAAGGCGCTTTATTGCAGGTTTTTGTGCATCAGTTACGACTTAAACCATCAACCCATGCACAAATCTGTTTTCTGGTGCGCGTTTTTTGCATTATTAAGGCAATAATTGCACCAGATTAGCACGTCACGCACTTTTTTGGCGCGTTTTGTGCTGCGGGATGATCATCAAACCGTTCTCTTTCAAACGGCTCAATACCACGGAAGTTTTCACGTGCGCCACGCTTTGATGGCCAGCCACTAACTGGCTGATCAGCGCGCTCAGTGAAGCCAGATCGGCCACCGCCACTTTCAGCAGATAATCGGCATCGCCGGTGGTTTTGAACGCATCAACAATCGCGGCTTCTTCTTCCACCATGCGATGGAAACTCTCTTCATAATCCGGCGTATGGTTTTTCAATCGCACTTCAATCAATCCCACCATGCCAAGGCCCACCGCGTCGGGCGAGAGGCGTGCGTGATAGCCGAGAATGAGATTGGCCTGCTCAAGATTGATGCGGCGGCGTGAACATTGCGACGCCGAAAGTCCGACTAAATCACTGAGTTCCTGGTTGGTGAGGCGTCCGTTAGATTGTAATAATGTCAATATCTTAAGGTCGTGATCGTCTACCTGAGTCATTCTGTTTCCACAGCGTAATAAGGGGCGCTTTGCTACAGATAACCTGATTAAAGCCGGGGTTGTCCAACACTATTTTCTGATGACGTGAAATGCATGCACAAAACGTGCATGCATCCGGTTTGGAAGGGTTATTCGTCGTCGTATTGCGGGCCAGCATAGTTATCAAAGCGCGACCATTGGCCATTAAAGGTCAAGCGTACCGTACCGATCGGGCCGTTACGCTGCTTACCCAGGATGATCTCGGCGATGCCTTTAAGATCGCTGTTTTCGTGATACACCTCGTCACGGTAGATGAACATGATCAAGTCGGCATCCTGCTCGATCGAACCTGATTCACGCAGATCCGAGTTCACTGGGCGCTTATCCGCACGTTGTTCCAGTGAGCGGTTTAGCTGCGACAGCGCCACCACCGGCACATTCAGCTCTTTCGCCAGCGCTTTAAGTGAGCGCGAGATTTCAGCGATCTCCAGCGTACGATTGTCCGACAGCGCAGGCACGCGCATCAGCTGCAGGTAGTCGATCATGATCAGGCTCAACCCGCCGTTTTCGCGGAAGATGCGGCGCGCGCGTGAGCGCACTTCGGTGGGCGTCAGGCCAGAAGAGTCATCGATAAACATGTTCTTCTTCTCAAGCAAAATCCCCATAGTGGCGGAAATGCGCGCCCAATCTTCATCTTCCAGCTGACCGGTACGAATGCGCGTCTGATCCACGCGCGACAGCGACGCCAGCATACGCATCATCAGCTGCTCGCTGGGCATCTCCAGGCTGAAAATCAACACCGGCTTGTCCTGCAACATCGCGGCGTTTTCGCACAAATTCATGGCGAAGGTGGTTTTACCCATCGAAGGACGCGCCGCGACGATGATCAGATCCGAGCCCTGTAAACCGGCGGTTTTTTTGTTCAAATCCTGATAGCCGGTATCGACGCCGGTGACGCCGTCGTGCGGCGTTGAGACCAGCGACTCAATGCGCGATACCGTGGCTTCCAGAATCTGCTCGATATTCTGCGGGCCCTGATCTTTATTAGCGCGCTGTTCAGCAATTTTGAAAACATTCGATTCAGCAAAGTCGAGCAGATCTTCACTGCTCCGTCCTTGCGGATCGTACCCGGCATCGGCGATTTGGTTCGCCACAGAAATCATTTCGCGCACTACCGCACGTTCACGCACGATATCGGCATAAGCACCAATGTTCGCGGCACTTGGCGTATTTTTTGCCAGTTCGGCCAGATAGGCGAAGCCGCCGGCCATCTCTAATTCACCCAGCGTTTCCAGCGATTCAGAGAGCGTAATCAGGTCGATCGGCTGGCCAGCTTCCAGCAAACGCTGCATTTCCGTGAAAATCAGACGGTGCGAGCGGTTGAAGAAATCACTGGCGACGACGCGTTCAGAAACGTTGTCCCAGCGCTGGTTATCCAGCATCAACCCACCGAGCACCGACTGCTCCGCTTCTATGGAATGCGGCGGCATTTTCACGCCTTCCAGCTGCCGATCGCGGGGTTCGTTCGATTTGTTGGTGGGTTTATTTCCTGCCATAGTGAATGCATTACCGATCGTGAAAGGGACGCGCAAGTATACCGTCCCAGGATGAACAATCACAGGAGTCAGAATGGCAAAGCGTATTCAGTTCAACCAACACGGCGGCCCAGATGTACTGCAATGGGTCGATTTCGAACTGGCCGATCCCGCCGAACATGAAGTGCAGGTGGAAAACAAGGCGATTGGCATTAACTACATTGATACCTACGTGCGCAGCGGCTTGTATCCGCAAAGCAGCTTCCCTTCCGGCCTGGGTACCGAAGCCGCCGGCGTGGTGAAACGCGTCGGATCGGCGGTGACGCGGTTTAAGGCGGGCGATCGCGTGGTCTATTGCCAAGCCGCGCTGGGCGCCTACAGCGAAGTGCACAATGTGGCGGAAGATCGTCTGGTGATCCTGCCGGACAGCATCTCCTTTGAGCAAGGTGCGGCCTCTTTCCTCAAAGGTTTAACCGTGCAGTATCTGCTGCGCCAAACCTATAAAGTGAAAGCTGATGAAATCTTCCTGTTCCATGCCGCTGCGGGTGGCGTGGGATTGATCGCCTGCCAATGGGCCAAAGCGCTCGGCGCACATCTGATTGGCACGGTGGGTTCCGCAGAGAAAGCGAAGATAGCTAAAGATGCCGGTGCCTGGGCGACAATTAACTATCGTGAAGAGGATATCGCGAAGCGCGTCAGCGAGTTGACCCATGGCGAGAAAGTGGCCGTGGTGTATGACTCAGTGGGGAAAGATACCTGGGAACCATCGCTGGATAGCCTACGTCGCCACGGATTAATGGTCAGCTTTGGTAATGCGTCGGGTCCGGTTACCGGCATTGATCTCGGCATTCTCAACAAGAAAGGCTCGCTGTTCGTCACCCGACCTTCGCTGTTCGGTTACATCACCAACCGTGAAGAACTGGATGCCGCCAGCAATGAGTTGTTCTCACTGATCGCCAGCCGCGCGATTCAGCTTAACGTGCCCGAGCAGCAGAAATTTGCCTTGAGTGACGCGGTGCGCGCGCATCAGGTGCTGGAGAGTCGCGCGACTCAGGGTTCCAGCCTGCTGATTCCCTGATCGCTAAATGCAAACGGGGCTTCCCGTAGGAAGCCCCTTTTTTTTCTTTCTTTTTATAGTTCGCGCTGGTGTAGGGACAGCGGCGATGAATTCGTTTGAAACAACGCCAATCATCCTGACAGAAAACATAAGTAAAAAATATGTTTAAATGCGGAATAATGCTAAGCAATATCCGAGTCTGTGATCGTCACCGCAATTAGCGCCAGTCCCTTCTATCTAAGTCGCTGATTTTTCTTTTCAGCCTGCGCAATTTTGCCTCACCTGAAGGCGTGGTAAATGCCCGATAAAGCCAGACAGCGACAACCGCCAACACCAGCCATGGCAACACTTTAATAACAATTGCCAGCAATCCGCCAAAGAACATCAAAGCGGTCGCCACCACCAATGCCGCAATAACGCCCAGCAACGAAACGCCGGTGAACAGCAGCATCAGAAAAAAGCCGATAACAAATAGAATTTCCACGAAGGCTCTCCTGTGTAAGTAACATCAGGAACATTACAAGATACGTGCCAGGTTATAAAAATAGCTAAATGCTTGAAAGCAATGGAAAATGGTTGAAAAAAGAATCAATGAGGTGATGAAAAAAACTAATTCAAGGCGTAGAAATAACCATCTATAAAATTATGGTACTGGCTTTACGGTGCGCATGAAGGCGCACCGTATCAAACCGGAAGGTTCCGGCATGCTAAATAGTGATTACATCACTTCCTGGGGGATCTTATCCGCTACCAGCGCTAACGCCGCTTCCAGCACGCGCACATCGGCGCCGGGTTTGTGGGCGTTTTCACTTAAATAGCGACGCCACTGGCGCGCACCCGGAATGCCCTGGAACAGGCCAAGCATATGGCGCGTCACATGGCCGAGGTACATGCCTTTGGATAGTTCAGCTTCAATGTAAGGATACATCGAGCGCACCACCGCTACCGGATCGACGCGCGGCATATCGCGACCGAACAGCTCGCGGTCAACCTGCGCCAGAATGCCCGGATTCTGATAGGCTTCGCGCCCCATCATCACGCCATCCATATGCTGCAGATGCAGTTTGGCCTCTTCCAGCGTTTTGATGCCGCCATTAATCGCCATGGTCAGCGCCGGGAAATCGCGCTTCAGCTGGTAAACGCGGGGATAATCGAGCGGCGGAATCTCGCGATTCTCTTTCGGACTTAAACCCGATAGCCACGCTTTGCGCGCGTGGATAATAAAAGTATCGCAGCCGCCCTGTTGCGCCACGGTGCCAATAAAATCACACAGGAATTCGTAGCTGTCCTGCTCATCAATACCGATGCGGGTTTTAACCGTCACCGGAATGCTCACCACATCGCGCATCGCTTTAATGCAGTCGGCAACCAGCGCCGCATCGCCCATCAGGCAGGCGCCAAAACGGCCGTTCTGGACGCGATCGGATGGACAACCCACGTTGAGGTTGATCTCATCGTAGCCACGCTCTTCTGCCAGCTTAGAGCACTGCGCCAGCGCGGCGGGATCGCTGCCACCCAGCTGCAGCGCCAGCGGATGCTCTTCCTCGCTGTAGGCCAGATAGTCGCCTTTACCGTGAATGATCGCGCCGGTCGTAACCATTTCGGTGTACAGCAGCGTATCACCGCTCAGCTTACGGTGAAAATAACGACAGTGACGATCGGTCCAGTCGAGCATTGGGGCGATGGAAAAACGTTGCGAGGAGAAAGTATTGGTCATGAAACGCAGTAAATCCGCAGTAAGTAAGTGATGAGAAACTGCGCAATCATATCACAGCAAAACGGGCGGCACAGCCGCCCGTTATCAGACGGGTAATTAGAAGTTGAATCCGAGCTGCAGCATGGCACCTACGGTGTTGTCTTTACCTACAGAACCGGCCAGGTCCAGATGGACAGCATTGTTGAACGGTGACACACCCAAACCGGCGGTGAACACGTCAGTATCGGTCGACTTCAGATCGGCGCGATAGCCGGCACGCAGCGCCAGCCAATCCAGCACACGATATTCCGCACCTACGCCAGCATATTGGCTGGTGTCTTCCGACTTGAAGCGCTTGGTTTCAGTCAGATCAACATCCCCAGCCAGCGTGAATGGCCCGTTATTCCAGGAAAGCCCTGTAGTGACCAGCGGACGAATTTGATAAGTATCGCGGTAACCGTTTACCTCTTTAGTATCGAGATCGCGCGAGATCAGGTTTTGTCCGGTCACGCCAAAGGTCCAGTTCTCACCGAAATCTGTTGCGACACCCGCATCCATGTTGAAACCGGTATCGCTGCTACGGTAGCGGCTGCTGTTGATGTCGCTCTTGTCGTAGTTGTAGATACTCGCGGTGTAGTTATACAGCCAGGTTTTCTGCAGCTTTGGCGTCACGCCGACAGAAACCGGATGGCCGGCAATCGAGAACTCATGCGCGACTGACACACCATAATCGGTGACTAATGCCGCCAGGCCATTGGCGCTGGAGCGCAAATTATTTTCATCACCCGGCACAGGCACTCTCGTGCCATTGGCAACCGCGCGCAGGTAGGCAATATCGCTATCAGCCACGTTGGCGCGCACAATCGCAGTGCCGTAAGCCTTGGTGATAAAGGCAAAAGGTAAGGTTTCATTCGGAACGGTGACGGCCACGGCCACACCGGCTGTCGCGTGAGCTTTATTACCACGCAGATCGCTGAGCTGGTTTGCCATATCGCCTGCGGCGGCCTTCAGCTGCGGGTAACCATTGAGGTAATCCTGAAAGGTTAGGTCATCGATCACGTCCTGATAACGATCAACGGTATCGGTAATGTCGTCAACGCGATCAATCAATTTGTCTTTATCGGTAACCTGTGCGCCGGCTGAGGGCAGAATGATGCTGACGTTATCTTCAGGCTGCGCCTTGGTCATCAATGCTGGGTTAGCCAGCACCGCTGAACTCCAGGTGGAAGAGGCTACGCCGGTACCGCCCATTGCGTCGTTACGCGCGTCGTACCATGTACCTGCTGCCAGAGCTGAGGAAGAGAGAAATACTGCATTCAAACCAACAAGATAAGCTACTTTTTTGTGCCTGAATAATGTCTTCGCCATGAGCCTGCCATCACCTTTGAAATGTCGCTGAATCACTCACCGACTGAAAGTTTAGTTAGCCGCTATTCTGAACCCTGGCTAACGCTTCATTGCTGTGAATTAAAAGGAAATAGCACTGCTATTCGCAGAATTGGACGCTTCCACGCCATTCCGCTGTGTTTTTATGCAGAAAAATTAACAGTGGGTTAATTGATACCAGAAATTACTTAAGACCTTTTGAACCATAGCCGCTAACCCGGTGAGTTGCAAAGCAAAATCCGTGCAGGCGTTGCGCTGCCTGGTCGGACGCATTTTACAGACATAAGGGTTGCAGCAATATTGACGGGAAAATGGCGATGGTAATCTATTGATTGAGGAGAATTTTC
This sequence comes from Pantoea sp. DY-15, assembly GCF_019795935.1. Lineage (NCBI taxonomy): Bacteria > Pseudomonadati > Pseudomonadota > Gammaproteobacteria > Enterobacterales > Erwiniaceae > Pantoea > Pantoea sp. DY-15. The sequence continues at coordinate 78,770 of NZ_JAIMIF010000004.1, read as the reverse complement.
TTAGGGATTTTAAGGACAATAAGCAATCACAGCAGCGTTAAATTTTGTGTGATAAAATAACATCACCTGCAACCCGGAGAATGCGTATGTCAAACCTCACGCCAGAACAACTTCTTACCCAGGCCGAATCACTTTGCCTTGATCGCGGCGTGCGCCTGACCACTCAACGCGCCGAAGTGTTGCGCTTAATGGCAGAGCAGAATGGTTCGATAAGCGCTTACGATTTGCTGGATCAACTGCGTGTCAGTGAACCGCAAGCAAAACCGCCCACCATCTATCGCGCGCTGGATTTCCTGCTGGAACAGGGATTTATTCATCGCGTAGAGTCAAATAATAGTTACGTGGTTTGCCATCATTTTGATGAGCCAGCACATACTTCGGTGATGTTGGTGTGTGACGGTTGTGCGGCAGTAAGCGAAAAACATGCTCATGGCGTGGAAAAAACCATCGCTGCATTAGCGGATCAGGCGGGATTTTCTCTGCGACATACCGTAATTGAGGCACATGGCCTGTGCGAAAATTGCGCAGAAGTGGCGGCTTGTACGCACCACGAAAGCTGCGAGCATGACCATCAGATCGAGGGTAAAAAGCGGATAAGAAAATAGGGAGGCACATCCTTGTGCCGGGCCAATCACTACGCTAAATGATTGGCGGGTAGGAGCATCATCCGTGAAGTGAGATTACCAGCGGTAATCTTTGTTGGTTGTTTCCCAGTCTTTCACTTCTTTCTCGGCCTGGTCTTTACCATAACCGTAGCGTTCCTGGATTTTACCAACCAGCTGATCGCGTTTACCTTCGATCACAGTGAAGTCGTCATCGGTCAGCTTGCCCCACTTCTCTTTAAACTTGCCTTTGAACTGCTTCCAGTTTCCGCTCGCTTCGTCTTTGTTCATAATATTCCTCCACTACATCCTGAGTGAGATAGATATATTGCCTGCTTAGCTGGCGATATACCCAGACAACGCGCTACTCATATGCGCCGTATGAGGTAATTGTAGTAGCCGCTTCGCAGTTTGCAGAGAAATACAGATTAATCTGTAGGTTACGCTTCGCTTATTCAGGCGTTAAACCAGCTATCGCGCCGCCAGTGACCACGCCAAATGAGCCACAGCGTGAGTCCGCGTAACGCGAGGAATACCGTCACCGCCAGCCATAAACCGTGATTACCGAGCCACGGCAGCGTGAGCAGCGAGACACCGTAGCCGATCGCCGCCATCACCATGCTGTTGCGCATCTCACGCCCGCGCGTCGCGCCGATAAACATGCCGTCCAGCAGATAGCACCAGACGCCAACCAGCGGCAGAATCACTTGCCAAATCAGATAGCGGTCGGCCATCTCTCGTAGCGCTTCCAGTGACGTCAGCATCGCCACAATCTCCGGACCGGTGAATGCATAAATCAGCGCAAAGATCGCGGCGACGAAGCATGCCTGGCGACAAGCCGCATGCCAAATCAGCAATAGTCGGCTGCGATCTTTGGCCCCAACCGCTTCACCCGAACAGGCTTCAACCGCGTAGGCAAATCCATCAAGCGCGTATGCGGTGAAAGTGAGGAACATCAGCAGCACCGCATTGACTGCCACTACATCCGGCCCAATGCGTGCGCCAAGGATGGTGAGCGACGCGAAGCAGATTTGCAGCATCAAAGACCGCAGCATAATGTCGCGATTGAGGCGGAATAGCCGCGCCGCATCGCCGCGCCAGCTGCTTTTGAGTAAAGCAAAATGGATACCGCGCATCTTCAGCACCCGCGCCACCATCCACAGACCCACGCCCAGCGTGACATATTCTGCCAGCGCGGTAGCCGCCGCCGCTCCGGCGACACCCCAATGCAGTTTGAGCACGAACAGCAGATCCAGCAGGATATTCACCAGATTGCCGATGATTAGCAGCACCATCGGTGCCCGCGCATACTGCACGCCCAGCAGCCAGCCAAGAATCACCAAATTGGCCAAGGTTGCGGGCGCACTTAGCCAGCGAATCTCAATAAATATTTTCGCCTGTTGCTGCACTTCCGGGCTGCCCCCCATTAACGCTGCCGCCAGGCTGCTGACCGGCGTTCGCAGCACCATAAACAGCGCACCAAAAACCAGCGCAATCAGTAGCGGCTGTGTTAAGGCGCGCGCCAGCGCCGTTTTGTCATTGGCGCCAAATGCCTGAGCGGTGAGTCCGGTGGTGCTCATGCGCAGGAACAGCAGGAGCATAAAGATGAAGCTGGTGGCGGTTGTGCCCACGGCGACGCCACCGAGGTAGATCGGGCTATCGAGATGACCAATAACGGCGGTATCCACCACACCCAGTAATGGGACGGTGATATTTGACAGGATCATCGGCAGCGCTAGCCGCCAGAGTGTTTTATCTGAAGAGGAAAACAGCTGCATCAGCCCATTCCGATGTGTGCGGTAATCAGCGTAATGGCGCCAGAATGAGCCGCAGAAAGAGTCACTGAGAAGTAAAACAGCAGACTGCGGTCAGCGCAAACACGCACCGCCGCAGTTAAGGAGCATCAGAAACTGATCAGAGCCACTCGCCGTTGCGCACAATTCCGACAGCTAAACCTTCAACGGTTAGCGACTGCTCACGGGTATCCACGACAATCGGCTGAAAATCGGTGTTTTCAGGTAGCAGATGGACAATCGCACCCTGCTTTTTCCAGCGTTTCACTGTGACTTCATCATCAATGCGCGCCACGACAACCTGGCCGTTACGCACTTCCTGCGTTTTGTGTACCGCTAACAGATCGCCATCCATAATGCCGATATCTTTCATCGACATACCGCTCACGCGCAGCAGGAAATCGGCGCTCGGTTTAAAGAGGTTAGCATCCACCTGATAGTGGGCTTCGATGTGTTCTTGTGCCAGCAAAGGTTCACCGGCAGCGACGCGGCCAATCAGCGGCAGCCCTTCGCTCGGTTCTTCTTCCATCAGCAAACGAATCCCGCGCGATGCGCCGGAAACAATTTCAATTACGCCTTTACGCGCCAGCGCTTTCAGATGCTCTTCGGCAGCATTGGGCGAGCGGAAACCCAGTTGCGCAGCAATTTCCGCACGCGTTGGCGGCATGCCCGTCTGGTTAATATGGTCGCGAATCAGGTCATAGACCTGTTGCTGCCGTGCAGTTAACGCTTTCATCCCGCCCCCTGGTTGTTTATACAGTCGCTGTGAGTATATACAGGTATTCGCAAAATGAAAACCGTAACAGAGGGAAAAATCAGCGGTTTGATGAATCTGGAATCCCTATCTCAAATGCGTCCAGAGCAGCGCGATCCAGACGAACAGAGCCAGTAAGATAGTCAGCAATACGGCAGCCGATCCCATATCTTTAGCGCGGCCCGCGAGCGGATGTTGCTCCTGCCCGATGCGGTCGACCACCGCTTCGATAGCACTATTAAGGATCTCAACGATGATAACCAGCACTACCGAGCCAATCATCAGGATGCGGGAAAGGGTATCTACATCCAGCCAGCAAGCCACGAGAATGGCCACCAGCGCGGCAATGGCTTCCTGCCGAAAAGCGGCTTCGTGCTGCCATGCGGCACGCAGGCCCTGCCAGGAATAACCGGCGGCTTTCACTATTCTTACTATACCGGTGACGTTATTTGCCATGTCTATGGAACCCTTGAACTATTTTGACGTCAATGTGTGGGCAGTATGAGGCGGCAGAGCCACAGACCTTCGCTGCGCTTTCTGGTATGCTTGCCGCGCTTTGCTAACAAGAGGCTTAAAGTTGTCTATGTCAGGTTGGCGTAAACTCTATTACAAATTATTGAATTTACCACTCTCTATTTTGGTAAAAAGTAAGGTCATTCCGACCGATCCTATCTCTGAACATGGGATCGATCCGACACGTCCGGTGATGTATGTTTTGCCTTATGATTCAAAGGCTGACCTGCTCACACTGCGTGCTCAATGCCTGAAACATGATCTGCCCGATCCGCTGGCTCCGCTGGAGATCGATGGCACCCTGCTGCCGCGCCACGTGTTTATTCACGATGGCCCACGCGTAATTCCCTATTTCGTGGCCAATCCCGAATCGGTAAAGCTGTTCCACGATTATCTGGATTTGCACCGCAGCAACCCGCAACTCGATGTGCAAATGCTGCCGGTCGCGGTGATGTTTGGTCGTGCGCCGGGACGTGAAACCTCCGGTGAATCCACGCCGCATCTGCGCGTGCTCAATGGCGTGCAGAAGTTCTTCGCCATTTTGTGGCACGGCCGCGACAGTTTTGTACGCTTCTCGCAAACCGTTTCGTTGCGCCAGATGGCGACCGAGCACGGCACCGATAAGTCGATTGCCCAAAAGCTGGCTCGCGTGGCGCGCATTCATTTTGCCCGCCAACGTCTGGCCGCGGTCGGCCCGCGTCTGCCTGCACGTCAGGATCTCTTCAACAAGCTGTTACAATCCAAAGCGATCGAAAAAGCAGTAGAAGATGAAGCGCGCAGCAAAAAGATTTCGCATGAGAAAGCCCAGCAGAACGCCATCGAAATGATGGAAGAAGTGGCGGCGGACTTCTCTTATGAAGCGATTAAAGTCACTGACCGCGTGATGGGCTGGCTGTGGAGCCGCCTGTATCAGGGCATCAACGTGCATGGCGGTGAGCGCGTGCGTCAGCTGGCGCAGGATGGTCATGAGATTGTCTATGTGCCCTGCCACCGCAGCCACATGGATTACCTGCTGCTCTCCTACGTGCTTTATCATCAAGGCCTGGTGCCGCCGCACATTGCTGCCGGTATTAACCTGAACTTCTGGCCAGCCGGCCCGATTTTCCGTCGTCTGGGCGCCTTCTTTATTCGTCGTACCTTTAAGGGCAACAAACTCTATTCCACCGTGTTCCGTGAATATCTTGGCGAGCTGTTTAGCCGGGGTTACTCCGTTGAATACTTTGTGGAGGGCGGACGTTCACGTACCGGTCGTTTGCTGGATCCAAAAACCGGCACCCTATCAATGACGCTGCAGGCGATGCTGCGCGGCGGCAGTCGTCCAATCACCTTCGTGCCGATTTACATCGGCTACGAGCATGTGATGGAAGTGGGCACGTACGCCAAAGAGCTGCGGGGTGCGGCCAAAGAGAAAGAGAGTTTCCTGCAGATGGTGCGCGGTTTACGTAAGCTGCGCAATCTCGGCCAGGGCTACGTTAACTTCGGTGAACCCCTGCCGTTGATGAACTATCTGAACAAAAACGTGCCCGAATGGCGAGATGCGATTGATCCTATCGAACCGCAACGCCCAGCCTGGATGACGCCCGCCGTGAATGACATTGCGGCGAAGCTGATGGTGCGCATCAATGAAGCCGGTGCAGCCAACGCCATGAACCTGTGCGTCACCGCCCTACTGGCGTCACGTCAGCGTTCACTGACCCGCGAACAGCTGATTGAGCAGTTAGAGTGCTACACCCAGCTGCTGCGCAATGTGCCCTATTCGCCAGAAGCCACGGTGCCTGACATGAGCGCCGAAGCGCTGCTTGATCACGCCATGGGCATGAACAAGTTCGAGACCGAGCAAGACAGCATTGGCGACATCATCATCCTGCCGCGCGAGCAGGCGGTGCTGATGACCTACTATCGCAACAACATTCATCACATGTTGGTGATGCCATCGTTGATTGCCGCCATCGTGCAACAACATCGGGAAATCAGCGAAGCAGAGCTGCTGCGTCAGGTTAGCCTGGTATATCCGATGCTAAAGAGCGAGTTGTTCTTGCGCTGGGACAAGGCGGAGTTGCCTGCGCTACTTAACGCACTCTGTGCAGAGATGGCGCGTCAGGGCCTGATCACCTTGCAGGATGGTCAACTAAGAATGACGCCGGCACGTCACCGTTCGCTGCAACTGCTGGCGGCGGGTATTCGTGAGACGCTGCAGCGCTTCGCGATTACCTTCGCTATCCTCAGCGCGAAACCGGCCATCAACCGTGGCACGCTGGAAAAAGAGAGCCGCACGCTGGCTCAACGCCTGTCTGTGCTGCACGGTATCAACGCACCAGAGTTCTTTGATAAAGCAGTGTTTACTGCGCTGGTCCTCACGCTGCGTGATGAAGGATATATCAGTGACAAAGGCGATGCCGATGCCGAACGCAGTCATATGATGTGGCAGATGCTGGCGGAACTGGTGACCAGCGACGTGCGTCTGACGATTGAAAGCGCGGTCACCCACGATTAACGCGGCGACAAGCTAATAAAAAGGCGCACTTCACTGCGCCTTTTTTGTTTATAACAGATCCGCGAACGGCACGGTGCTGAGCAGAATGCCGAGAAACAGCACCATGCCCACATAGTTGTTATTCAGAAACGCCTGGAAGCAGGGATCGCGCTCGCGCTGGGCAATTAGCTTCTGCTGATGCACAAACAAGCCTGCTGCCAGCAGCAGCGACCAGTAAAACGCCCCATTCAGATGAAGCATCATGCCCACCAGCGCCATCAAACCGAGCGTTGCCAGCTGCAGTAAACCGATAATCAGTTTGTCGTAACGGCCAAACAGAATCGCCGTCGATTTTACGCCAATCTTCAAATCGTCATCGCGATCGACCATCGCGTACTGCGTGTCATAGGCCACCGTCCAGCAGATGTTCGCCAGGAAAACCAGCCAGCAGACTAAAGGTAAGGACTCACTAACTGCTGCCCATCCCATCGGAATCGCCCAACCAAACGCTGCGCCGAGCACCACCTGCGGCAGATGCGTGTAGCGCTTCATAAACGGATAAACCCACGCCAGCGCCAGGCCACCAAACGACAGCAAAATGGTCATGGTGTTCATGGTCAACACCAGCATAAACGCCAGCAAACCGAGACCGGCAAACAGCAACTTCGCCTCTTTCCCGGACACCGCGCCGCTGGCCAGCGGACGTGACGCCGTGCGCTTGACGTGACCATCGATTTTGCGGTCTGCGTAATCGTTGATCACGCAGCCAGCAGCACGCATCACGATAACGCCGAGCACAAACACCAGCAGCACCGGCAGCGGTGGAATCGCCATGCCGGAGAGCCACAGTGCCCACAGAGTTGGCCACAGCAGTAACACAGTGCCGATGGGTTTATCGATACGCATCAGGCGGCAGTAAGCCTGCCATTTGGTCATGGGTAAGGTGTTTTGCACAGTGGTTTTATCCTTGATCCAGCGCGCGATAGAGCGGCGACGCCGGTAAAAACAGTTCAGTTAACAGCAGCGGCTTGCCCGACAAACGCAGGCGGGAACGGCGTCCCCATAAATCGCCAACCTGACCGGGATCGATAAAATCGCGGCTCAGGGTAGATGAAGAGAACAGATAGCGGCCAAGCGGGCGCGTACCGAGCTGTTGCAGCATCTGCTCGGGGCCGTTCAGCGTGCTTTCTGGCACCACGGTGCGGCCAATCAGCCAAGGCTCGCCATCACCGCACAGCACAATTTCACGTAACCAGAAGCGCGGGTCGGCGGGCAAAAATTCCGCTTCCTCCGAGATCTCTTCAGCGCCAATAAACGCTTCGCGGATCAGTTTTACGGTCACTTGCTGGCAATGCTGCTCGAAGCGACGCGTCATGGAGTCTTCTTCCATTAACCAGTCAAGTAGCGGGGCAGAAAGCTGCGGTGAAGAGGCTGGCAGCCAGTGCAGTGCGCGTAACTGGCGCAGCGCGTCATGCGACATCAGGACATCTCCGGGAAAAAAGTTGCCCTAGTTTAGCGCAGAGGAGAATGCGTGGCACGGCTCGTTGTGCCACGCGATATTATTACTCGCGTTTCAGGCGGTTACTGTTCGCTAGCCACAGCGTCACCACCAGAATCAAAATCGCCGCCGAGTAGTAGAGCGTATCGAACGGATTTTTATGGTCGACGATGATCAGGCGGATAATCGCCGTGATGCCAATGTAGATGAAGTAGCGCAGCGGGAAGTGATAGCCAGACTGAAAGTACTTCACAATCAACGCGATAAATTCGAAGTAGAGGAAATAGATAACGATGCCTTCAATTAGCAGATAGGAAGACGTCTGCTCACCGGTGCTCAACAGCACGTTGGCCAGATGAATGGTTTCTTTACCGAGGAACACCACCAGAATAATGGCCAGAATGATCAGACCAATATTCAGCACCCACTGCAATGCTAAAGAGATGTACTGCCCAACCCCTGTTTTTATTGTCATTTTTGCGCCTCACGCTCTCAATTACTTACTGGCGCTATCATGCTGTAGTGTGATCAAAATCACAATATTTATACTTCGACATCCACGCACAGCGCGTCATAGCGCCAGAACTCGCAGTCGCAATCAATCACGCGCTTGTGCTGATCGCGATTGATGCGGGTAATCAACAATCCGGGCGTGCCGCTCGCCACGTTGAGCGCGGGCGCAGCGCGCACCGGCAGCGGTCCCGGCAAAATGGTAAAACGCGCGCCGCCGTAGCGAATGCCATAGCGCTGGTCATACAGATCGGTGAGTGAACGCGTCAGGTCTTCATCCAGCAATCCCGGAAAGAAGGCGGGATTGAGGTAATGCTCGACATACAACACGGCGCGGCCATCAATACGGCGCAAACGGCGAATGCGGTAAACCCGATCGCCCTCCAGCAGTTGCAGATGACGCGCGATGGCTAATTGCGCTGGCACTTCGCGCGCCTCCAGCACTTCAGTGCTGGCAATACGGCCTTGCTCAGCGGCCATGGCGTGAAAATGGCTATGATGAGAGGGGTTGTAGACCAGCCGAGGCGGTGCGAGAAACCAGCCACGACGCAATTCACGATAGATGATGCCCTGCGCTTCCAGCAAACCCAGCGCCTCACGCAGCGTAATGCGCGTGGTGGAATAGTGTTCGCTTAAGCTACGTTCGGCGGGCAAACGACCACCGGCAAATTCACCGCTTTCAATGCGTTCCCGCAGCCCTGCTGCAATCACATCCGCCGTTTTCGACATCATTTTTCAGCCTCATTTTGGGGCAAATCTGCACTATGACAGTTCGATGACTACAATGTGACAGAGAACAACCCACGCTTTAGCGCGCTGTAACCGCATGTGGATCGTCGCGCCACACCCCGTTTCACCACCATGGTCATAAAACCTTCATCTTTTCGGGCTACATTGGCTCGGTTCTTGCTGGACTAGACCAAGAAGTCCCACAACATATACCGGGAGCAATCGAGATGAAAGCGTTTATCGCCTCTGTAGTAGCCAGTGCCGTACTGCTTGCGCTGCCCGCCGCGCAAGCCGCAGATAATGACCTCGCCGCGTTAGAAAAAGCCGCGCGCGCCGAAGGTCAGGTCAACAGCGTCGGCATGCCAGATAGCTGGGCCAACTGGAAAGATACCTGGAGTGGCCTCAACAGCAAATATGGCCTGAAGCACAGCGACACCGACATGTCCTCGGCGCAGGAACTGGCAAAATTTGCTGCAGAGAAAGAGAACGCCAGCGCCGATATCGGTGATGTGGGCGCTGCTTTCGGTCCGATTGCCGTCGCTAAAGGCGTGGCGCAACCGTATAAGCCAACGCATTGGGAGCAAATCCCGAGCTGGGCGAAAGATCAGGATGGCAACTGGATGCTGGCGTATACCGGCACCATCGCGTTCCTGGTGGATAAGCAGCAGGTCAAAGATGTGCCGCACAGCTGGGCCGATCTGAAGAAAGGTAAGTATGTGGTCACTATCGGTGACGTCGGCACTGCGGCTCAGGCAGCGAACGGCGTGTTGGCGGCCAGCTATGCATTAGGCGGTGACGAGAAGAATGTGAAACCGGCGTTGAGCTTCTTCGGCGATCTGGCGAAAGAAGGCCGTCTTGGCGTGACCGATCCGGTGATTGCCAACATTGAAAAAGGCGAAATTCAGGTGGCGGTGGTGTGGGACTTTAACGGTCTGAACTACCGCGATCAGATCGACAAAAACCGCTACGAAGTGGTGATCCCTTCCGACGGTTCCGTCACTTCTGGCTACAGCACCATCATCAACAAATACGCCAAACATCCGAACGCCGCCAAACTGGCGCGTGAATACATCTTGTCTGATGAAGGCCAGATCAACCTGGCGAAAGGCTATGCGCGCCCGATTCGTGCCGAGCATTTAACTCTGCCCGCCGACGTGCAGGCCAAGCTGCTGCCGCAGTCTGAGTATAAGAATGCCCGTCCAATCAAAGACCAGGCCGCGTGGGATAAAACCTCGAAAATGCTGCCGCGCCTGTGGCAAGAGAACGTCATCATTAATATGAAGCAGTAAGGAGCGAGGGATGAAAACGATCCTGGTGGTATTGGATGGGCTGAGTAATCAGGTAGCGCAGCACGCAATGGGCTATCTGTTTGCTGAATGCGCGCAGGGCAACGGCCAATATTATACGCTGACTTGCGAACTGCCTTCGCTGTCGCGCCCGCTGTACGAATGCATTCTCACCGGCATTCCACCGGTGCGCAGCGGTATTATTCACAACGGCGTCAGTCGCATGAGTAATCAGCGCAGCATCTTCCATTACGCACGTGCCGCCGGTCTCACCACCGCGGCAGCCGCCTACCACTGGGTGAGTGAGCTCTACAATCAATCCCCGTTCAACGCGGCGCGCGACCGCCACACGGTCGCGCCCGATCTGCCGATTCAGTATGGCCACTTTTACTGGGACGACGGTTATCCGGATTCCCACCTGTTTGAAGATGCAGAAAGCCTGCGTTTGCGGCACGATCCCGACTTCCTGCTGATCCACCCGATGAACATTGACGATGCCGGACACAAGCACAGCCTGTCATCGCCGCAGTATCGCAACCGCGCGCGCATGGCCGATGGTTATCTGTCGCAGTGGATGCCGGACTGGCTGGCGGCCGGTTATCAGGTGATTGTCACCGCCGATCACGGCATGAACGATGACCGCTCGCACGGCGGCATTTTGCCGGAAGAGACGCAGGTGCCGCTGTTCGTGTTTGGCAAAGGTTTCTCGCTGCTGCCGGATCTCCAGCCGCAGCAGACCGAACTGTGCGGCATCGTGTGCACCTTGCTCGGCGTCGAACATGACAAACCGCTATGTCGTGCGTTACTGGCGGAGCCGCAGTAATGAAAGGCAAAACGCTCGCCGCGCTATTGCTGCTGCCGTTTGCGCTGTTCTGGGTGGCATTCCAGCTCGCGCCGCTGCTGTGGATTGCCATCAACAGCTTCTGGAGCGACATCAATGAGCGTTGGGGCTTCGACAACTACAGCGATATCCTCACCTCGCCGTTCTATTTGCAGGCGTTTCGCCTGTCGCTCGACATCTCCATCTGGTCGAGCATTTACGGCCTGCTGATCTCACTGGTTGCCGGATATTCGCTGCATCAGCTCGGCAGCGGCCGCTTTCAGCGTTTTTTGATGTCATTTACCAACATGACCAGCAACTTCGCCGGCGTACCGCTGGCGTTTGCCTTCGTCATTCTGCTCGGCCTGAACGGTTGTCTGACGCTGCTGCTGCGCCATTACGGCGTGCTGGAAGGCTTCAAGCTGTTCTCGCGTGACGGCATGGTGCTGGTGTACACCTGGTTCCAAATCCCGCTCGGCATTTTGCTGCTCTATCCCGCGTTTGATGGCTTGCGACAGGATTGGCAAGAGTCCGCCGCGCTGCTGGGTGCAGGTCGCTGGCGCTATTGGTGGCACATCGGTTTGCCGATTCTGTTCCCGGCGCTGCTCGGTACTTTCGTGATTTTGCTGGCGAACGCGCTCGGCGCTTACGCCACTATTTACGCGCTCACTACCGGCAACTTTAACGTGGTGCCGGTACGTATTGCCGCGCTGGTTTCTGGCGATATCTCGCTTGATCCCAACACCGGCGGCGCGCTGGCGATGTTGCTGGTGCTGATTATGGCGCTGATTACCGTGGTGCAGCAGTATCTGGTGCGCCGCAGCTATCTCAACGCCAAACCTTCCTGAGGAGCTACACGTGTCGCGCGCGGAAAAATTTTATCATCGCCTGATTGTCTGGCTGCTGCTGGCCATTTTAGCCGCGCCGCTGCTGGCGACGTTACTGTACGGCATTTCCACCAGCTGGAGCGACACCATCCTGCCGCAGGGCTTTACGCTGAAGTGGCTCAGCGCGCTGTGGAGCGATGCGCGTTTCCTGACCGCGCTCGGTCATTCGCTACTGGTTTGCTGCGGTGCGCTGCTGTTCTCACTGATGCTGGTGCTACCTGCCATGTTTGTAATCGCTTACTACTATCCGAAACTGGATGCGGTGATGAACGTGCTGATCCTGATGCCCTTCGCCGTGCCGCCAGTGGTGTCGTCGGTCGGGCTGCTGCAACTCTATTCGTCGTCGCCGCTGATGCTGACCGGCACGCCGTGGATTTTGATCGGCTGCTACTTCACCATCGCCTTGCCGTTTATCTATCGCGCCATCTCCAACAATATGCAGGCCATCAACCTGAAAGAGCTGATTGATGCCGCGCAGCTGCTCGGTGCCAGCACCTGGCAGGCGGCGCTGTTTGTGGTGTTGCCGAACCTGCGCAAAGGGGTATTTATCGCGGTGCTGCTCTCCTTCTCCTTCCTGATTGGTGAGTTTGTCTTCGCCAATATGCTGGTCGGCACCCGTTATGAAACCTTGCAGGTTTATCTGTTTAACATGCGCAACGGCAGCGGCCACTTCACCAGCGCGCTGGTGATCTCCTATTTTGCCGTCGTCCTGCTGGTTACCTGGCTGGCGAATGCCCTCAATCCTGAACGAGGCTGACCATGAGTTATCTGAGCGTCACCCAGCTGAACAAAAGCTACGGCCCGACCACCATTTTTGAAAACATCGATTTCAGTGCCGAAGAAGGCGAGTTTGTTACGCTGCTCGGTCCCAGCGGCTGCGGCAAATCGACGCTGCTGCGCTGTATCGCCGGATTGACCGAAGTGGATAGCGGCAACGTGTTGCTGCAAGGACAGGATATCGTGCCGCTGCCGCCGCAAAAGCGCACCATCGGCATGGTGTTTCAGAGCTACGCGCTGTTCCCCAATATGACGGTTGAGAAGAACGTGGCGTTTGGCCTGAAGATGCAGAAACTGGCGAGCAGCGAGATTCAGAAACGCGTGATGGAGGTACTGGCGCTGGTGGAACTCACCGACTTCGCGCGGCGTTATCCGCATCAGCTCTCTGGCGGACAGTGTCAGCGCGTGGCGCTGGCGCGTTCGCTGGTGACGCGTCCACGCTTGCTGTTGCTGGATGAACCGCTGTCGGCGCTGGATGCGCGCATTCGTCGCCATCTGCGTGAACAGATCCGCAATATTCAGCGCGAGCTGAAACTCACTACCTTGTTTGTTACCCACGATCAGGAAGAGGCGCTGACCATGTCCGATCGCATCGTGCTGATGAATCGGGGAAAGATCGTGCAGAACGGCAACGCGGAAATGCTCTACACCCAACCGGCCGATCTATTTGCCGCCGGTTTTATCGGCAACTACAACCTGCTGAGCGCCGAACAGGCAACGCAGCTGACCGGACAGGCGTTTAGCGGCCAGGTAGCGATTCGCCCGGAGTCGATCCAGCTGTGTGCACCGCAGGCGGGCATTCCTGCCACCATCCTCAGCCACAGCTTGCTTGGCAACGTGATTCGCTATCGGGTGTGCGCACAAAACGTGGAGCTCTCGATAGATGTCCTCAACCGCAGCGTGGCAGATTTGCATCCCGCTGGTATGCAGATTGGGCTACAGTTAGAGATGTCGACGTTGCGCCAGGTTGCTTAATTTAAACGAAAAAAGGCGACACAACGCGGCGAAGGTTTTACCGGTTGTGCTCACCGTCAGGCTGGCAATCGGTGTGGTTTGAGCCTGACGGATGAGGAGCCTCTATACGTGTTAACTCTGCTTAATTTACTTTCTGCCGTTGCGCTGCTGGTGTGGGGCACACACATTGTGCGCACCGGCATCATGCGCGTTTACGGTGCCGATCTGCGTCGCGTACTCAGCCGCAGCGTCGAAAAAAAACCGATGGCGTTTCTTGCCGGTATTGGCGTCACGGCGCTGGTGCAGAGCAGTAACGCCACCACGCTGCTGGTTACCTCCTTTGTTGCACAGAATCTGGTGAGCCTGACGCCTGCGCTGGTGGTGGTGCTGGGCGCGGATGTCGGGACCGCGATCATGGCGCGCATCCTGACCTTCGATTTGTCGTGGCTGTCGCCGCTGTTTATCTTCTTTGGCGTGGTGTTCTTCCTCAGCCGCAAGCAAACGCGCATTGGGCAGTTAGGCCGCGCCAGTATTGGGCTTGGCCTGATTCTGCTGGCGCTGCAGCTGATTGTCGCGGCCGCCAAACCGATCACTCAGGCGTCGGGCGTTCAGGTACTGTTCTCAACGCTGACCGGCGATGTGATGCTCGATGCACTGATTGGCGCGGTGTTCGCCATCATCAGTTACTCCAGCCTCGCGGCGGTCCTGATTACCGCCACGCTGACCGCTACCGGTGTCATCTCCTTCAAGGTCGCACTCTGTCTGGTGATTGGTGCCAACCTCGGCAGCGGCTTGCTGGCAATGATCAACGCCAGCGGCTCCAACGCAGCGGGCAAACGCGTCGCGCTCGGCAGCCTGCTGTTTAAGCTGATTGGCAGCATCGCCATTTTGCCGTTCGTCAATGTGGTCGCCGATGTGCTGGATAAGCTGCCGGTCAATGATGAAGAGCTGGTAATCTTCTTCCACGTCTTCTACAACCTGATTCGCTGCTTAGTCATGGTGCCGTTTGCCGATCCAATGGCGCGCCTGTGCCGCCGTATGATTGCCGATGATCCCGAAAACGAAGCCCATCTCAAACCCAAACACCTCGACAGCAGCGCGCTGGATACGCCGGCGTTAGCGCTGGCTAATGCCTCACGCGAAACGCTGCGCATCGGCGATGTGGTCGAGCAGATGATTGAGTCATTCAATAAAGTGGTGCACGGCGACCTGCGCGAAGAGCGCGCGGTGCGGCGGCTGGATGATGATGTTGATGTGCTTTACACCGCGATCAAACTCTATCTGGCGCGTATGCCGAAAGAGGATTTGCCGGAGGATGATTCGCGCCGCTGGGCGGAGATCATTGAGATGGCGCTCAACCTGGAGCAGGCGGGCGACATTATCGAACGCATGTGCGCCGACGTAGCGGATAAGTCACTGACCGCGCGCCGCGCCTTCTCTGCCGAAGGACTGGAGGAGCTGCAAACCTTGCAGGAACAGGTGCTGTATAACCTGCGTCTGAGTTTGTCGGTGTTTTTGTCGCACGATGTCACCAGCGCCAAACGCCTGCGCCGCTCCAAGCATCGCTTCCGCATCCTGATTCGCCGTTTCTCCCACGCGCACGTCGAGCGCTTGCATCTGCAGAATGTGCAAAGCATTGAGACAAGCTCGCTGCACCTTGGCTTGCTGGGCGATATGAAGCGTTTGAATTCGCTGTTCTGCGCCGTGGCGTACACGGTTTTGGATCAGCCAGATGATGAGCGGGAAGAGGATTGAGTGTCGGTAGACCGGTTTCGTAGGGTCGCCATTTATGGCGACCACACAAAATCTACGACAGCAAACTGAACGCAATCATGCCAACAATCGCGCCGGTGGTGCCCAAAATGGTTTCCATCAGCGTCCATGTCTTCAGCGTTTCGGCTTCGGTGGCGCCGGTGAAGCGGCCAAACAGCCAGAAACCCGCATCATTCACATGACTGATAATGATCGAGCCGCCGCCGATACAGATCGACAGCGCGGCCAGCTGCGCGCCGCTGTAGTGCAGCGGTTCAATCACCGGCATCACTAAACCGACGGTGGTTAAACAGGCCACGGTGGCCGAACCCTGAATCACGCGAATCGCGCCAGAAAGGATGAAGCACGCCAGCGCAATCGGCATACCTGCGCCGGTCAACGCATGCCCTAAAACCGGGCCAACGCCCGAATCCACCAGCACCTGCTTGAACACGCCGCCCGCACCAATCACCAGCAGGATAATGCCCGCCGGTTGCAGCGCGCTGCCGCATACCTGCATCACCTTCTCTTTATCCATGCCTTGACGATAAGCCAGGCCATAAATCGCCACCAGACAGGCCAGCAAAATCGCGGTGAACGGATGGCCGATAAACTCCAGCCACTCATACAGATGGGAACCCGGCGTTGTGAAGCGTGCGCCGATGGTTTTCAGGCCAACCAGCAGCAGCGGGAACAGAATCAGCGCCAGACTAAAGCCAAACGACGGCAGTTTGCCCTCTTCCACTTCCGGCTGATGATCTTCCGGCGGTGCGCTAAAGCTAACGTGACGTGCGATAAAATTACCAAACAGCGGACCGGCAATCAGCATGCCCGGAATCGCCGCGCACAGGCCCAGCAGAATCATCCAGCCAAAGTCGGCGTGCATCTGCGCAGCCAGCAGCATTGGCGCGGGACCCGGCAGCAGAAACGCGGCGGACGCCGCAACGCCGGCAAACAGCGGGATCACCAGTTTAACTAAATTGCCTTGGGTGCGACGCGCCACGGCGAACGCAATGCTGATCAGCAACACCACCGCCACTTCGAAGAACAGCGGCAACGCACAGATTAACCCGGCGACGCCCATCGCATAGTGCGCGCGGCTTTCCCCAAAAGTTTTCAACATGCGGATGGCGATCTGATCGACGGCGCCGGTTTCATGCAGGATCTTGCCGAACATCGCGCCCAATGCCACCACAATGGCGAGAAAGCCGAGCGTTCCGCCCATGCCTTTTTCCATGGTTTCAGCGATTTTATCGAGCGGCATGCCGGAAAACAGACCGGCACCAATGGAGACTAACATCAGGGCAACAAAGGCGTGCATACGCGCTTTCATCACCAAAAACAGCAACAGCAGGACAGAGCCTGCTGCGGTTAACACTAGCGTTGCGGTACTCATGACTAACCCTTGTTGATTGCACCCTCAATGGTCGCAACCGTGGCCGCAACTACCTCATCCAGTGAATGATTGATATCAACCACCAGTACATCGGGCTCATCCGCGCCGGGTTCCTGCAGCGTGGCGAACTGCGTCACCAGCATCTGCGGTTTGAAGAAGTGACCTTTACGCGCTTTCAGGCGGGATTCGATGGTTTCGAAGTCGCCCTGCAGATAGATGAATTTCAGGTTCTCGTTGCCCTGACGCAGGATGTCGCGATAGGACTTTTTCAGCGCCGAACAGACGATGATGGAGATCTCCTGCGTGCGCTGCATGGCAAATGCCGCATCATTCAGCGCCTGCAGCCACGGCTGGCGATCGTTGTCGTCCAGCGGATGGCCATCGGCCATTTTCATGATGTTGCTGCGCGGATGGAGGAAGTCCCCATCGAGGAACGCAGTGTTTAACTGATGAGAGACCTGATTGGCGACGGCAGATTTTCCGCTGCCGGAAACGCCCATCAGGATAAAGACGTGGTGCGATGGAGATGGCGTTGTCATTGTTTTGCGCTCCGGCAGTGAATTCTGCCCAATGTTACCGATAACAAATTGAGCTGCCATTGTCAGAGGCCACTGAAAGGCTGGCAACCCTTCTCAGGTGGAAAAGCACGAAAGTGTGAACTGACTCAAATAATCGCCAAAATCAGATGCTGTCACCTTCGGAGATTTCAAAGCCAACATCCAGCGGTTGCGTTAGCGTGCGATCGCCGCCAATGCGCGCCAGCAGCATCGCTGCCGATTCCCGTCCCATACGCTCGCGCGGCGTTAACACCGTGGCGAGGCGCGGATTCACCACTTGCGTAATGTCGTGGCCGTGGAAACCGGCAATCGCCATCTGCTGCGGCACGCGTAATCCCTGACGCTGGCACTCAAACATCGCGCCCACCGCGAGGTCATCGTTGGTACAAAACAGGCTGTCAGTTTCCGGATAACGCTTTTGCGCCTCGCACAGTAGTTGCGCGCCGGCGCTGAAAGAGGAGGCATCTTCCATCATCACGCTGTGTGGCGTGAGCCCCGCTTCGCGCATCGCTTTTTCGTAGCCCTGTTGCTTCTGCAAGGTACGTTCATCAAGGCGCGCGCCGAGGTAAACCGTATGGCGATGGCCTTTTTTCAGAATAGCATGCGTCATCTGCCGCGCGGCTTCGACGTTATCAAAGCCCACCGCCATATCGAGGCACGGCGTGACCGAATCCATCATTTCAATCACTGGAATGCCCGCGACTTCCAGCATGCGCAGCGTGCCCGGCGTATGGGTACGCTCGGTGAGGATCACGCCGTCAATGTTCCAGCCGAGCAGCGATCGCAGCTGTAACTCCTCTTTCTGCGCGTTGTAGCCAAAATGCGCCACCAGCGTTTGGTAACCCGCTTCGTCGGTGACGGCCTCAATGCCGCGCAATACGTCGGCGAAAACCTGGTTGGTTAAGGAAGGCAGCAGCACGCCGATAGCGCGGCTGGTGGCGTTGGAGAGCATATCGGGGGCGCGATTGGGGATGTAACCGAGTTCGTCCAGCGCCACGGCGATCTTATCGCGCAGCGCCGCAGAAACCTGATTGGGATTGCGCAGGTAGCGACTGACGGTCATTTTTGTGATGCCGACACGATCGGCAACGTCCTGTAATACCGGTCTTTTCTTCTTCATCGTATGCGCCTGAAATCAGAGATACGACGAGTTTATCATTTTTTTGTCATGCACTGCCTTTGAGGAAAACCTGCGCGATCAATCGCGCCGCTACAAATACGTGCAGATATTGCAGCGGCGCCGTTCATTGCGCGACCTTTAAACCGGTGGCAAATCAAACAGCAGAATCTCTGCATCGCTGTCAGCTTTGATGCTCAGCGCGCTTTCATCCCAAATCGCCAGCGCATCGCTGCTGCCAACCTGTTCGCCATTCACGCTCACCAGCCCTTTCACCACCTGAATCCACACGCGACGACCGGCTTCAACTGTCACTTCATCGCTTTCGCCCTCAGCAAAGACCCAGCGCGACAACGTCATGTCCTGAAACACCTTGAGCGATCCGTCACGTTCATCCGGCGTCAGCACAAACTGGCGGCCTTTAACATCATCGAAACGGCGCTGCGCGTAACGCGGCTCAATGCCTTTGCGCTCTGGAATGATCCAGATCTGATACAGGTGCAGCGGATCGGTGGCGCTGGCGTTGTACTCCGAATGTCGCACGCCGGTACCGGCGCTCATGATTTGGAACTCACCGCTCGGAATCTGCTCTTTATTGCCCATGCTGTCTTGATGTTCAACGGTGCCAGACAGCACATAGGTCAGGATTTCCATGTCTTTATGCGGATGGGTGCCGAAGCCCTGACCACCATCGATAACATCTTCGTTAATCACGCGCAGTGCCGAGAAGCCCATAAAGTTGGCATCGTGATAATCGGCGAAAGAAAAGGTGTGCCAGCTATCCAGCCAACCGTGATTAGCGTGACCGCGTTCTTCAGCTTTACGTACATAAATCATGTTCAATTCTCCTCAATGTTTTTTACAGTTTGGTACTGCGAAGGATTGATTGATAGCTGAAAAACTTCATCCCTCTGTTCAAAAAAAGTGAATGAAAACGAAAAAACGACCCAGGTTTTACTGATGAGGAAGTGCGAACGAGATGGGTCTTGTAGATAACCCACTACATAACAATGAGCATCACGGACCCTGCAAGCAGGAATAACAAGGAAAAATTATGTCAGAACACATCACTCCACCCGCTAAGCGCCCGATTGAGCGCTTTTTGAATACCGTTGAATGGCTGGGTAATTTATTACCGCATCCGATTACTCTATTTGCCCTGTTTTCACTGTTTATCATTGTTGCGTCTGCCGTTGCCGCAGCGTTTGGCGTCAACGTGATCGATCCCCGCCCAGTTGGCGCGGCAGGACGCGCACCAGACGGTGTGATTCACGTGGTTAGCCTGATGAGTGCCGAAGGTTTGCAACGCATCGTCAGCCATCTGGTCACCAACTTTACCGGCTTTGCGCCGCTCGGCACCGTATTGGTTGCGCTGCTCGGTGTGGGGATTGCCGAACATTCAGGGCTGCTCTCGGCGGCGATGCGCGCGCTGGTGTTTAACGCACCGAAAAAGCTCATCACCTTCACCATCGTCTTCGCTGGCATTATCTCCAACACCGCTTCTGAGCTGGGCTATGTGGTGCTGATTCCGCTGGCCGCGATGATTTTCCACTCATTGGGCCGTCATCCCCTGGCGGGCTTGGCCGCGGCGTTTGCCGGGGTTTCTGGCGGCTACAGCGCCAACTTACTGCTTGGCACCATCGATCCGCTGCTCTCGGGCATTACCCAAAGCGCCGCGCAGATTATCGATCCTGACTACCATGTTGGCCCGGAAGTGAACTGGTACTTTATGTTTGTCAGTACCTTCGTGATTGCCATTCTTGGCACCTGGATCACCAACAGCATCGTCGAACCTAAACTGGGCAAATATCACGACAGCGAAGGTGATGCGGTGCGAGGCGATATGGGCGCGCTGACGACGCAAGAACGTCGGGCGTTGAAAGGCGCGGGCTGGGCGGTTCTTGGCGTTACGCTGCTGCTGATCCTGACCGTGATTCCGGGCTACGGCGTGTTACTCAACCCGAAAACCGGCACGCTGGCGGGTTCACCGTTCCTGAAGGGCATCGTGGTGTTTATCTTTGTCTTCTTCGCCATTCCCGGCATGGTGTATGGCCGCCTGATCGGCAATATGCGCAGCGATCGCGATGTCATTAACGCCATGTCCGCCAGTATGAGCAGCATGGGCATGTATATCGTGCTGGTGTTCTTTGCTGCGCAGTTCGTGGCGTTTTTTAACTGGAGCAATTTCGGCACCGTGGTGGCAGTGAAAGGCGCTAATCTGCTGGCATCAATCGATATGGGCGCGCCGCTGCTGTTTGTCTGCTTCATCATGATCTGCGGCTTTATCAACCTGATGATTGGCTCCGCCTCCGCGCAATGGGCGGTGACCGCACCGATTTTTGTCCCGATGCTGATGCTGGTCGGCTTTGCGCCCGAAGTGATTCAGGCGGCATATCGCATCGGTGATTCGGTGACCAACGTGATTACACCCATGATGAGTTACTTTGGCCTGATTATGGCGGTGGCGGCGCGTTATCGACGCGATATGGGCATCGGTACGCTGGTGGCGATGATGTTGCCGTATTCGGTGGTGTTTATGATTGGCTGGACGCTGCTGTTTGTACTTTGGGTGTTTGTCTTCAATCTGCCGGTCGGGCCCGGTGCGGCAACCTGGTACACGCTGTAAAGGCAAAAAAAAAGCCAGCACCCGAGCTGGCTAAATAATACCTGGAAGCAATGTGAGCAATGTCGTGCTTACCCGGTTGTCAGGAGACGTTTCCGAGCTCGCATGGCAATAATAATCATTATCATTCGCGTCTGTAAAGCCCTTTTGCGAATTATTTTGCATTGACGAAGAGCGAGAATTCCTTGATGTTAAAGGGGATTTTATCCATTTTGCACAAGGAGTCGCTCATGAGTCAGATCGTTGTTCGTCACGCTATTCCCGAAGATGCTGCTGCTTTAACGCGCATGTACAGTCAGCCTGAACCGCAGGCCAACACGCTGCATCTGCCGTATCAATCGCCGACGCTGTGGCAGGACCGCCTCAGTAATCTGCGTCCGGGTGTGCATATGCTAGTGGCGTGCATTGACGATCAGATTGCCGGGCAACTCACGGTGGCAGTGCTGTCGGTGGCGCGCCGTCGCCATACCGCGACATTTGGCATGGGCGTCGATTCTGCTTTTCATCGGCGCGGCGTCGGTAAAGCGCTGATGTCAGCGATGATTGATTTGTGCGACAACTGGCTGCAGGTGACGCGCATTGAGCTGACGGTGTTCGCCGATAATCATAAAGCGCTTGGCTTGTATCGGCAGTTTGGCTTTGAGATCGAAGGCACCGCACGTCGCCACGCCATGCGCAACGGCGAAATGGTGGATACGCACTATATGGCGCGCTTGAAATAACCTGTTAATCGCGCCGCTACAAAGACGTGCACATACCGTAGCGGCGCAATTTATTGCGCATTAGCGATCAATAACCTGCGCTTAAATCATCCACTGAACGCGGATCCGATGCGCCATAACGCGTGCCGTCCGGCCCAATCATAATGCTCTGCGTGCTGCCCATCGCAGGCATCACTTTCACATGCTGGCCTTTGGCTTCCAGCAGGCGCAACGTATCCGGGCTGAAGCCTTTTTCCACGCGCAGCTGATCGGGCAACCATTGATGATGGAAGCGCGGTGCGTTGGTCGCTTCCGCTACGTTCATGCCGAAATCGATGCTGTTCACCACCATTTGCAGCACGGTGGTGATAATACGGCTGCCGCCTGGGCTACCGGTAACCAGCCAGGTTTTACCGTCTTTTGCCACAATAGTAGGCGACATCGATGACAGCGGACGTTTAGCCGGTTGCACCGCGTTCGCCTCGCCGCCGACTAAGCCGTAGACGTT
This sequence comes from Pantoea sp. DY-15, assembly GCF_019795935.1. Lineage (NCBI taxonomy): Bacteria > Pseudomonadati > Pseudomonadota > Gammaproteobacteria > Enterobacterales > Erwiniaceae > Pantoea > Pantoea sp. DY-15. Next base: position 56,520 of record NZ_JAIMIF010000004.1, on the reverse strand, counting down.
TGGCGTACCCGGTTTGGCCGAAAAATCATCCATTTCATTGTTCATCAAGATGCCGCTTTGTCCGGCGACAATGCCGCTGCCGAAGTAAGTATTCAGCGTGTAAGTCACCGCGACCGCGTTGCCATCTTTATCCACCACCGAGAAATGCGTGGTTTGATTGCTTTCATACGGCGCCAGTTTACCGGGTTTGATCTCGCTGGATGGACGCGCTTTATTGACGTCAATCTGCTGCGCCAGGGTTTTGGCGTAGGCTTTGCTGGTTAGCGCCTGCTGCGGCACTTTAACGAAGTCAGGATCGCCAAGGTATTCTGAACGGTCGGCGTAAGCGTATTTTTCCGCTTCCGCCATCACCTGCATCGCATCCGCGCTGCCAAAACCAAACTTCGCGAGGTCGAAGTTTTCCAGGATATTGAGGATCTGCACGATGTGAATCCCGCCGGAGGATGGCGGCGGCATGGAGAACACTTCGTAGCCGCGATAGGTGCCGCTCACCGGTTTGCGTTCTACCGCGCGATAAGCCGCCAGATCCGGCTTGCCGATCAGGCCGCCGTGCTGCGCCATTTCACCGGCAATTTCATCGGCGATTTTGCCCTTATAGAACGCATCCGGCCCTTGCTGAGCAATCAATTGCAGGCTACGCGCGAGGTTTTTCTGCACCAGACGTTCGCCCTTCTGGTACGGCTTGCCGTCGGCTTTGTAGAAAATCGCGCGGCTGTTGTCGTGATTGATCAACGTCTCTTTACCATAAGTGGCGAGATCGTCGGCCAGCGCATCGTTCACTACGATGCCGTCACGCGCAAGTTTAATGGCGGGCGCCAGTAATTTGCTCAGCGGCAAGGTGCCGTATTTCTGCGCCGCCAGCGCAAAACCGGCCACGGTGCCCGGCGTACCTGAGGCTAAATGTGAAGTGAGTGACAACTTACTATCAGCGTTGCCCTGCTTATCAAGGAACATATCGCGTGACGCGCGCGCCGGTGCCATTTCGCGGAAGTCGATGGCGGTGGTGCGGCCCGATGCGGTGCGTAGCAGCATAAAGCCCCCGCCGCCGAGATTACCGGCCTGCGGATGCGTCACCGCCAGCGCGAAACCCACCGCAACCGCCGCATCCACCGCGTTACCGCCCTGCTTAAGAATATCGACGCCGACTTCTGTCGCCATCGCATCCACCGATGCCACCATGCCATGTTTGGCTTTTACCGGGTGAAAGGTATCACTATCAACGCCATACGAAACCGGCGGCGCGTTAGCGGGCGCAGCGTGTGCGCCTTGCACCACGGTAAAACTCATCAATAATGCCCAGCCGAACTGACGCACGTTGCCCTGTATCCTCATCTGCCACCATCCTTTTAAAGTTATTTATACCCTTCATACTTCAAGGTGCAGATGCGTTGGCTGCTCTCGTTCACCCGAATCACTTACTTATGTAAGCTCATCGAACTCTCTCGTTTGCCGCCTTCCTGCGCCTCGAATTATTTTGGGTATCCATTTGTTATTTATTGATGCAAGTGTTTGCAAACACAGTAAAAAGCGTAGCAGTAAGCTAAATTCGGCGCACTCCTGGATCATAGGTTTGTGATATCGCATAAACTTATGGCTGCAGCGCGTGTTGCCACTTTGGCAGCATCAGCACACAGCAGGCTGCATGAATGGAGGAAGACCATGAACAAATGGCTAATTGTGATCGCAGCATTGCTGCCGTTAAGCAGCATGGCAAATACGTTGAACAGCACCAACGATCCGAACAAACCCGGCTTCAACCCGAGCCAGCAGCGGATGCAGTCGCAGATGCAGAATCAGCAGCAACAGCAGAAACTCAGGTTGCAGCAGAATCAGCAGCAGCAAAGTCAGGATGTCCAGCGCAAGGTGCAGGAACAGCGGGATAGCGCCCAGCAGCGGGTGATTCAGTCGCAACCGGGCCAGAAACAGCAGCAGAACTAGCGGAAGTCGGGACCGATAATATCGATGCGGTCGGTGCAGATAGCATCGACGCCCCAACTCAACAGCTCGCGCGCCCGCGCGGGCTGATTCACGGTATACACCAGAATATGCAGACCGGCCGCTTTCAGCTGCGCGGTGCGTTTGGCGTCGAGTAATTTGTGGTTGAGATGGATCGACACGCAATCCAGACGCGCCGTCAGCGCCTGCCAATCGTCGTGCCACTCATCCAGCAGCAACCCGCGCGGCAGTTCAGGTGCTGCCTCCATCGCCGCCTCCAGCGCTGCGTAAGAGAAGGAGGAGAGCAGCGGCGCGGTTTGTCCTTGCCACAGTTCGCGTGCGGCCAGCGCCACATTGCGGCCAGTTTCCACCTCCTGCCCGGTGGTGGGTTTGATCTCGATGTTCGCCATCATCTGATGCTGGCGACAACGCTCGGCCACTTCGCTCAGCAGCGCCAGCGGTTCGCCTTCGTAATCGCGGCTAAACCAGCCGCCGGCATCCAGCTGTGACAGCTTATGCCACGACAGCGCGCCCGCCACGCCCCAACCGTTGCTGGTGCGATCCAGCGTATCGTCGTGCAGCAGGAAAATTTGCTTATCTTGCGACAGCTTGGCATCAAACTCGATCATGGTGTGACCGTGCTGCGCGCCGACATCAATCGCCGCGAGGGTATTTTCCGGGGCCAGTTTGCCGCCGCCGCGATGCGCGACAATGTGCGGATAAGGCCAGTTATGTTGACTCATTCCAGACGCTTTCCATAGGTTGAATCGAAGAAGTGTAACGCATCTGACGGCAGATGCAGCCACAAGGTGCTGCCCGCCAGCGGGCGCTCGCTGTGTGGCAAACGGACCACCATGCGTGCGTTACCGATGCGGCCGTGCGCCAGATTGTCCGCGCCGAGCATCTCCAGCGTTTCAACCACCAGCGGAATGCCGCCCGCATCGCGGCTGCTGAGTTTGATGTGTTCGGGACGAATGCCGAGCGTCAGCGGACGATTGGCCCATTTGGCTCTGCTCTCGCCCAGCAGCAAGCTGTTAAGCGCATCCAGCGTGAAACGCGTGCCGTCGCTGCTGATTTGCCCTGGCAGCAAATTCATGGCGGGCGCGCCGATAAACGAGGCAACAAACTGGCTGGCTGGACGCTCGTAGACTTCCACCGGCGTGCCCACCTGCTCCACCACGCCTTTGTTCATGACCATCACGCGTTGCGCCAGCGTCATCGCTTCTACCTGGTCGTGCGTCACGTAGATGCTGGTGGTTTTCAGGCGGCGATGCAGCTGTTGCAGCTCAAGACGCATCTGCACGCGCAGGCGCGCATCCAGATTCGACAGCGGCTCATCAAACAGGAAAACAGCCGGTTCACGCACGATAGCGCGCCCCATCGCCACGCGCTGACGCTGTCCGCCCGACAGCTCACGCGGGCGGCGATGCAGCAGATGATCCAGCTCAAGGCTGCGCGCGGCTTCCATCACGCGCTGATCAATCTGCACTTTGCCCATGCCGCGAATTTTCAGGCCATACGCCATGTTTTCGCCCACCGTCATGTGCGGATAGAGCGCGTAGTTCTGAAACACCATGGCGATGCCGCGATCTTTCGGCTCCATGTGGGTGACACGTTTATCGTCGATATAAATATCGCCCGACGATACGCGCTCAAGGCCCGCCACCATGCGCAGCAGCGTCGATTTACCGCAGCCGGAAGGGCCGACCATCACCATAAATTCGCCATCGTTAATGGTGATATTCAGGGGTTGAATGATCTGATTTTTACCGTCGTACGATTTGGTAACGGTCTGAAGGGTTACGCCTGCCATTTATTTATCACTCTCTACCAGGCCACGCACAAACGCACGTTGCATCACGAGTACCACCACCACCGGTGGAATCAGGGTTAATAACATTGCCGCCATCACTTCATTCCACTGCGTCGGCCCGCCGCTGCTGTTGATCATGCTTTTCACTCCGGCGACGGCGGTGCTGAGGCTGGCATCGTTGATGATCAGCAGCGGCCACAGATATTGGTTCCAGCCGTAGATAAAGGTGATCACGAAGAGCGCGGCGAGATTGGTTTTGGACAGCGGTAACACAATGTCCCAGAAGAAGCGCATCGGGCTGGCACCGTCGATACGCGCCGCCTCAATCAGCTCGTCCGGCAGTGACATAAAGAACTGACGGAACAGGAAAGTGGCCGTCGCCGATGCCATCAGCGGCAGCGTTAGGCCGCTGTAGCTGTCGAGCATATTCAGCGTCGAAATCACTTCCACCGTCGGAAAAATACGCACTTCCACCGGCAGCATCAGGGTGATGAAAATCAGCCAGAAAAACAGCGAGCGCAGCGGGAAACGGAACCACACCAGCGCGAAGGCGGAGAGCATCGAGACACTGATTTTGCCAATGGTGATGCCGAGCGCCATCAGCAGGCTGTTGAGCATCATCATGCCAAACGCCGGACCGTTGCCATTCACGCCATGTGTCCAGATGCGCGCGATGTTATCCCACAAATGCGTGCCCGGCAGCAGCGTCATCGGCACCTGATACACCGCCTCGTTATCCAGCGTCGCCGCGACAAAAGCGATGTAAAGCGGGAACAGAATGGTCAGCACGCCCAGCACCAGCAAGGTATGGCTGAAGATGTCCAACCCGCGTCGATTCTCAATCATTGGTATTGCACCTTACGCTCGACAAAGCGGAATTGCAGAATAGTCAGGCCAATCACCAGCAGCATCAGCACCACCGATTGCGCGGCGGAGGAAGAGAGATCCAGCCCGGTGAAGCCTTCGCGATAGATTTTGTAGATCAGCGTGGTGGTGGCCTGCACCGGCCCGCCGCCGGTGGCGGCATCGATCACCGGGAAGGTATCGAAGAAGGCATACACCAGATTGACCACCAGCAGGAAAAAGCTCACCGGCGTAATCAGCGGCAGGGATAAATTGAAGAAGCGACGCACCGGACCGGCGCCATCGATCGCCGCCGCTTCCACCAGCGATTTGGGAATCGACTGCAGCGCGGCAAAGAAAAACAGGAAGTTGTAGCTCATTTGCTGCCAGATCGACGCCAGCACAATCAGGAACATCGCCTGACCGCTGTTTTGCGCGTAGTTCCAGTTGTAGCCCATTTGGTTCAGCAGGTGGCTGAACAAACCGAGGCCCGGATTGAACAGGAACATCCACAGCACCGCCGCTACCACCGGCGCCACCGCGTACGGCAGCAGCAGCAAGGTTTGGTAGAGCTTGCGCAGGCGAATCACGTAATCCACCAGCGCCGCCAGCAGCAGGGAAAAGGTCATGCCGCAAATGGTGACCAGCGCACTGAACTCAATGGTGGTCCAGAATGACGCCAGATAGTACTCGTCGCTGAACAGGCGTTTAAAGTTCGCCATTCCGACGAAGGTGCTGGAGATGCCAAAAGGATCAATGCTTTGCAGTGAATACCACAAGGCTTCACCGGCTGGCCACAGAAAGAAGATGGCCGTGATCACCAGTTGCGGCAGCAGCAGCAAATAGGGCAGAAAACGGGAGCGAAATACGGGGCGCGATGAGGACATAGCAGGCTCAATCCAAGAGAAAAATCGGGGCGAACGCCAGGCGTCGGCCCCGAGATAACAGCGTTACTTCACTTGCTGCTCAAAACGGCGCAGCAGTTCGTTACCGCGTTTTACAGCGTTATCCAGCGCGGCTTGCGGCGCCTGTTTGCCGGTCCACACACCTTCCAGCTCTTCATCCACGATGGTACGAATCTGCGGCATGTTGCCCAGACGCATACCTTTGGTGAACGGCAGCGGATCTTTGTTCAGCATCTGACGCGTAGCGATGTCTGCGCCTGGGTTCTTGTCATAGAAGCCCTGTTGCTTGGTCAGCTCGTACGCGGCGGTGGTGATCGGCAGATAACCGGTTTTCTGGTGCCATTCGGCAGCGATTTCCGGCTGTGCGAGGAACTTCATGAACTCCGCCGCGCCTTTGTAGGTGTTGGCATCTTTGCCTTTCATCACCCACAGGCTCGCGCCGCCAATGATGGCGTTTTGCGGTGCGTTCGGAACGGTCTCATCGTACGGCATCATGCCAACGCCGAAGTTAAATTTGGCGTAGTGTTTGATGTCGGCCAGCGAACCGGACGACGCGGTGGTGATGCCGCAATCGCCGTTGTAGAACTTGGCGGTGGATTCATCTTTGCGACCGAAGTAGGTGAAATCCCCCTTCTTGTTCATCGCTTCCAGCATTTCGATATGGCGCACCTGCACCGGCTTGTTGAACTCCAGCACCGCATCGGTACCGTCAAAGCCGTTGTTTTTGGTGGCGACCGGCAACGCGTGCCAGGCGCTGAAGTTTTCAATCTGAATCCAGCCCTGCCAGCCACTGGCGTAACCGCAGGTCAGGCCCGCTTTGCGCAGCGCTTCGGCGTCTTTCGCCAGCTCCTGCCAGGTTTTTGGTGGCTGATCCGGGTTCAGACCGGCTTTTTTGAACGCATCTTTGTTGTAATACAGTACCGGCGTGGAGCTGTTGAACGGCTGCGAGATCAGCTGGCCTTTGCTGTCGCTGTAGTAACCGGCAACGGCTGGCACGAACTGTTTCGGATCCATCTGCACGCCAGCGTCTTTAAACACCTGGTTGACCGGGACGATAGCTTTTGACGCCATCATGGTCGCCGTACCGACTTCGTATACCTGCAGCAGCGCAGGCGCTTTACCGGAGCGCACCGCCGCGATACCCGCCGCTAAGCTCTGCTCGTAGTTGCCTTTGTAAGTCGGAACGATTTTGTAATCGGGATGAGCCTGGTTAAAACGTTGTGCCAGAGAATCAACTTCTTTGCCTAACTCGCCTTCCATTGAGTGCCAGAAAGGGATCTCAGTTGCAGCCAGCGCATTACCGCTGAGCGCCAGGCCGAGCACGACACTCATCAGGCGGGGACGAAGCGTAAAAGCGGACATAAGGTTTTTCCTGTGCTGTTAAGTACGCGCGAATGCGCGCATTTTTTAGTTCGCGACGTAACATGACACGGGGAAATGACGGATTAATAACAGGTTTATGACGGGGATGTGACAGGTGGGTTAGGAGTGCTGGCTGGTACGTGCTGGCTGTCCCCCTCCTCGGTCCTCCCCCATTAATGGGGGAGGAAGATGCTGCTATATGTGAGTTGGGAGTGGCATGTGGCAGCATCTCCTTCCCCCGCTTGCGGGGGAAGGCCGGGATGGGGGACAGCGAGCACCAACTTACGCGCCTAAATACGCACTCCGCACCGCTTCGTTGGACAGCAGCGCTTCGCCGCTATCCTCCAGCACCACGTGGCCGTTCTCCAGCACATAGCCGCGATCTGCCAGCTTCAGCGCCTGGTTGGCGTTCTGCTCGACGAGGAAGATGGTCATGCCCTCTTTGCGCAGCTGCTCAATGGTGTCGAAGATCTGCTGAATGATAATCGGCGCCAAACCCAACGACGGCTCATCCAGCAGCAGCAAACGCGGCTGGCTCATCAACGCGCGACCAATCGCCAGCATCTGCTGCTCACCGCCAGACATGGTACCCGCGCGCTGTGCTTTACGTTCTGCCAGCCGTGAAAACAGCTGATAAACGCGATCGATACGCTCCAGATACTGCTGACGCGTGGCGAAAAAACCGCCCATCGCCAGGTTCTCTTCCACCGTCATGCGCGAAAACACCCGACGGCCTTCCGGCACGATGGCAATCGCTTCACGCATGATTTTCGCGGTTTGCCAGTCGGTGATCGTTTTACCATCAAAGGTGATGGTGCCGCTGGTGGCGCGTGGTTCGCCACACAAGGTGCCGAGCAGGGTGGTTTTACCCGCGCCGTTGGCACCGATCAGCGTGACGATTTCACCCTGATTGATGTGCAGATTAATGTTATGCAGCGCCTGAATCGGACCGTAATGGGCGCTGACATTCTGCAAAGTTAAAATCGGGTTTGCCATGTTACGCCTCACCTAAATAAGCACGGATCACATCCGGATTTTTACGCACCTGTTCCGGCGTGCCGTTAGCCAGCGGCGTTCCCTGATTCACCACGTAAATGCGGTCAGAAATGCCCATCACCAACTTCATATCGTGCTCAATCAGCAGCACGGAAACCTTGTGCTCACCGCGCAGTTCGGCGATCAGCTCATCGAGTTCGTGCGTTTCACGCGGGTTAAGACCGGCCGCCGGTTCATCCAGCATCAGGATTTCCGGACGCGTCACCATGCAGCGCGCAATCTCCAGACGACGCTGCTGACCGTAAGCAAGGTTACCCGCCTGACGGTTAGCCAGATCCAGCAAACCGATGCGTTCAAGCCAGGTTGCCGCGCGATCCAGTGCTTCGCTCTCACCGCGACGGAAAGCCGGGGTTTTGAACAGGCCGGAGAACACGCCGCTTTTCAAGTGCTGATGTTGTGCCACCAGCAGGTTCTCAATCACTGTCATTTCACGGAACAGACGCACATGCTGGAAGGTACGCACAATGCCCATGCGCGCAATCTTCTGGCCCGGCAAACCTTGCAGCTGCTGATCGCGCAGTTTGATGGTGCCGCCGGTCGGTTTGTAGAAACCGGTCAGGCAGTTGAACACCGTGGTTTTACCGGCACCGTTCGGGCCGATCAGCGAAACAATTTCCTGTGGATGCAGCTCAAGCGCCACGTTGTTGACGGCTAACAGGCCGCCGAAGCGCATCATCAGGCCTTCAACGGCTAATAAAGGCTGACTCATGCCTGCTCTCCTTGTTTACTGCTTTTCATCTTCAGATGCGGACGTTTCATCGGCAGCAGACCTTGTGGACGCCAGATCATCATTAGCACCATCAAACCGCCGAGCACCAGCATGCTGTACTCGTTCAAATCACGCATCAGCTCGCGCGATACCACCAGCAGAATCGCTGCAAGGATCACTGCCAGCTGCGAACCCATGCCGCCCAACACCACAATCGCCAGCACAAAGGCCGATTCGACGAAGGTGAAGGATTCCGGGCTGACGAAGCCCTGACGAGCGGCGAACAGCGTCCCCGCGAAGCCGGCGAACACGGCGCTGATGGTGAAAGCCGTCAGCTTGATGCGCGTTGGGCTCAGGCCGAGCGAACGGCAGGCGATCTCATCTTCACGCAGCGCTTCCCACGCGCGGCCCAGCGGCATACGCAGCAAACGGTTGATCACAAACAGCGTCAGCACCACCAGCAGCAGCGCCACCAGATAGAGGAAAATCACGCGGTCGCTGGGATCGTATTTCAGGCCAAAGAAATCATGGAAAGTGCTCCAGCCGCCTTCACTGACGCGGCGGCCAAACTCCAGACCAAACAGACTTGGCTTGGGAATCTGCGCGATGCCGTTCGGGCCGCCAGTGATCGCGGTGTTATTCAGCAGCAGAATACGCACGATTTCACCGAAGCCGAGCGTAACGATCGCCAGATAGTCACCGCGCAGGCGCAGCACCGGGAAGCCGAGCATCAGGCCAAACGCACCGGCGACTAAACCGGCCAGCGGCAGACTTTCCCAGAAACCAAAACCGTAATAGTGATTAAGCAACGCGAAGGTGTAAGCGCCGATGGCGTAGAAACCGCCGTAGCCCAGCACCAGCAAACCAGATAAACCCACCACCACGTTCAACCCGAGCCCGAGCATTACGTAGATCAGCGTCAGCGTGGCGATATCGACGCTGCCGCGCGAGACCAGAAACGGCCAGATAACGGCGGCGGCAATCACCAGCGCCATCAACAGCTTCTGCTTTGGCGTTGATCCATCAAAACCCGGCAGGACAAAACCTTTGCCGCTGCGTTTGAATTTGCCCTGCACCAGCGGACGCAGCAGCTGGAAGACAAACACCACCGCACAACCCATGAAGATCCAGTTCCAGCGCACCGCGCCCGCATTGGCGACCACCAGTTTGGTGCCGTCCAGATCGAGGCGCACGCCCATAAAGAAGGTAGCGAGAATCAGCAACATCACCGTGGAGATCACGGCGTTGACCAAACCGAGGCGTTTCATACTTTCTCCACCTCCGGACGGCCAAGAATCCCGGTTGGCATTACCAGCAGCACCACAATCAGCAGCGCGAAGGAGACCACATCTTTATATTCGGTCGACAGATACGCCGAGGTCAGCGCTTCTGCAATGCCCAGCACCAGGCCGCCAATCATCGCGCCTGGAATACTGCCGATACCGCCTAATACCGCGGCGGTGAAGGCTTTCATCCCGGCCATAAAGCCAATGAATGGGTTAATGGAGCCGTAGAATTGACCGAGCAATACGCCCGCCACTGCGGCCATCGCCGCACCAATGATAAAGGTGAGAGAGATAACGCGATCGGTGTTGATACCCAGCAGGCTGGCCATTTTCAGGTCTTCTGCACAGGCGCGGCAGGCGCGGCCCATGCGTGAATAACGGATGAACAGCGTCAGCGCCAGCATCGACAGGAAGGTCACCACCCAAATCACCAGTTGCATGGTGGAGAGCGTGGCCGCAAAGCCGTTGCTCTCGCCCAACGTCCACTGGCCGGTGATCAGGCTTGGCAGCGCAAGATCGCGCGAGCCTTGCGTCAGGCTGACGTAGTTTTGCAGGAAGATCGACATCCCGATGGCGGAGATCAACGCGATCAGGCGCTTGGACGATCGCACTGGCCGGTACGCCACGCGCTCGATGCTCCAGCCATAGGCGCTGGAGATGATCACCGCCATCACGAAACCAGCGGCGATCATCAGCCACGAGGTATCGATACCCATCATCATCAGGGCGGCAATCACGATAAAGGAGACATAGCTACCGATCATGTACACCTCGCCGTGGGCGAAGTTGATCATGCCGATAATGCCGTAAACCATGGTGTAACCGATGGCGATCAGCGCGTAGGTGCTCCCGAGGGTCACCCCGTTGAACATCTGCTGAATAAAATAGAGAAACTGCTCGGACATAGTGAGGACCTGCTCTGGAGCTGAATAATTCCCTCTCCCGCGTGCGGGAAAGGGAATTTTGGGGGATTACTTAACTGCGGTAGAAGAGCCGTCTTTGTGCCATTTGAAGACACCAAATTCGAAGCCCTTCAGGTCACCTTTCTCATCCCAGTTCAGGTTGCCCATCACGGTTGGAACGGCAGCGCCCTCTTTCAGGTTCTTCGCAATCGCATCGGGTTCATCGCTCTTGCTGCGTTCGATTCCGGCCACCAGCGACTGAATCGCCGCGTAGGTGGTCCAGACGAACGGACCGGTTGGATCTTTGCGGTTAGACGAGGTGTTGGCTTTAATCGCATCAACAATCGCCTTGTTCTCTGGCAGCTGGTCATAACGTTTCGGCAGGGTCACGAACAGGCCTTCAGACGCATCGCCAGCGATGTTAGACAGGGAAGCATTGCCCACGCCTTCCGGACCCATGAAACCGGCATTGAGGCCAGCGGATTTTGCCTGGCGCAGAATCTGGCCCAGCTCCGGGTAATAGCCACCGTAATAAACGAAATCGACGTTCTCTTTCTTCAGACGCGCAATCAGCGTGGAGAAGTCTTTATCACCGGCGGTGATACCTTCAAACAGCACCACGTTGCCGCCTTTGGCTTTCAGGGTTTTCTGCACCGATTCCGCCAGACCCTGACCGTATTGCTGTTTGTCATGCACCACAGCGATACGTTTTGGTTTGATGTGGTCGAGGATGTAGGTCGCCGCCGTTGGGCCCTGATCGGAATCCAAGCCGGTAGTACGCAGCACGTCAGCATAGCCACGTGCCGTCAGTTCAGGCGCGGTAGCGGCTGGGGTGATCATCAGCACGCCTTCGTCGTTATAGATGTCTGAAGCTGGCTGAGTAGAGGAGGAGCACAGATGACCGATAACGTATTTGATGCCGTCGTTAACCACTTTGTTGGCAACCGCAACCGCTTGTTTCGGGTCACAGGCATCGTCATATTCCACGCCAACCAGTTTGTCACCGTTAACGCCGCCCTTGGCGTTGATGTCCTTAATCGCCTGCGCGGCACCGGTAAACTGCATGTCACCGTACTGCGCGACCGGACCGGTTGATGCGCCTACGATGGCAATTTTGATGTCTTTAGCCAGCGCCGCATGGCTCATCGCCAGGGCAACGCAGCCCGCCAGTAATGCGCGTCCTTTACTCATTTTCATGCGAACTTCCCCATCTGTTGTGTCGTGTTTGTTGTGATTGTTTATTTTCTGCCAGTCAAAGAGGAAAACTCATTCTGCAATAATGGGTTAGCACGCTTTTCTGGCATTTATAGGTAATAAGGCTTTATTTTTCAGGTTATTAAACAGGAACTTTCTTCTGTAAATCAACTGACATATTCAGAATTGACTGAGTGGATCAGCAGAATCGTCTGGTTGTTATGGCCGATTTTTCAGCAGGATACCAGCGCGTTATGCTGGCTTTTTCAACTATCGTTGATGGCTTACTCCACAATCCTGGCAAACTGACTGGCATTTGACCTATTTTCATCAGAAAAAAGTGACAGCGCTCTGACTGTCTAAATTCGCTACACTATTGCCTTTGCACTAGTACAGGTATTAGGTATGAAGCTGACAATCCAGCGCTTAGCATCGTTAACCGCTCAGGATCGTATCGATTTAGCTAAAGTCTGGCCGGAAATCGATATTGTGCAACTGGAAGCACAACTCAGCGACACGCAGCGTTTGTATGCGGCGCGTTTTAACGACCGATTACTGGCGGCGCTGCAGCTGACCCTCAGCGGCACGCAGGGGAAAATCACCCACCTCAACGTTCGCGAAGTCACGCGTAGACGTGGCGTGGGGCAATACTTGCTGGAAGAGACAATCGCGCAGAATAGCGCGTTAGCAGATTGGTGGATTGCCGATGACGGCGACGCCGATCAGGGGGTGCGTGCGGCGTTTATGCAGGCTTGTGGTTTTCGTGCGCAGGCTGATGGTTGGGTACGTTGAAAGGATGTCGCGCGGAATGTCTGAACATGATGCGTAGCGACCAGGTAATAAAAAGGGCGACTTAAAAGTCGCCCCGTTTTTCCACCCGATCACTATCAGGCTTCAATCGCCACACGCAGTTTCTTCATGGCGTTCTTTTCCAGCTGACGCACGCGCTCCGCAGAGACGCCGTATTTGTCGGCCAACTCCTGCAGCGTGGTTTTGTTGTCATCGTCCAGCCAGCGGGCACGGATAATGTCCTGACTACGCTCGTCGAGGCTCAGCATCGCATCGCTCAGCTTATCAGCCGCATGTGCATCCCAGTTGTCCTCTTCGATGCCATCGGCAAAGTCAGAGGTTTTATCCTGCAGATACAGCACCGGCGCCATCGCTTTGCCTTCGCCTGCTTCGTCATCAGACGACATGTCGAAAGTCATATCCTGCGCAGCCATGCGCGATTCCATTTCCAGCACGTCTTTACTGCTCACGCCCAGCTCGCGTGCGACCATTTCCACTTCGTCCTGATTAAACCAACCGAGACGCTGTTTGCTTTTACGCAGGTTAAAGAACAGCTTGCGCTGCGCTTTGGTGGTCGCGACTTTCACGATACGCCAGTTACGCAGCACGTATTCGTGAATCTCTGCTTTAATCCAGTGTACGGCAAACGACACCAGGCGCACGCCGACTTCAGGGTTGAAGCGACGCACCGCCTTCATCAGGCCGATGTTGCCTTCCTGAATCAGGTCCGCCTGCGGCAAGCCGTAACCGGAGTAGTTACGAGCAATATGAACAACAAAGCGCAGGTGAGACAGGATCAGCGTCTTTGCTGCATCCAGATCGCCCTGGTAATGCAGCCGCTCAGCCAATGCTTTTTCCTCTTCTGCCGTCAGCACCGGCCAGTTGTTGGCAGCCCGAACGTAAGATTCCAGGTTACCCAGAGGAGCAATCGCTAAAGTTTGCATTTCTTTGGTCATTCAAACCCTCACAAATTCAATGGACTTGCTGCACAGTTCCTTGCGCAAACGCTACATTATGTCAACGTCGCGAAAAAACCAGAAGCAATCTGTGCTACTTGGACGACAAAGTTATCCACAAGTTCAATTATAGCAGTGAATATTTTACACACAGATGACGGCGGGGGATATAGGAGAATTCCTCTGCTCCCAGGTCGTCGGCAGCAGAGGAAGAGTATAGCAAAAAACGTTGCTTTTGGTTACTGCGGCGTAAAACGGCGTAAATGTTGCACTGTTGCCAGCCAGGCGGCAATCCAGCCGATGATGGCGGCGATCAGCAGTAACAGCAACCCTTCATCCCAGGAGAAACCTTCCAGCACAAAGGTGGTACCGAATACGGTTGCTACTTGCGCCACCACCGATTGCAGGCGCAACACCAGCACTTCCGAGAGTAGCAGCGACAGCACCGCGCCGCCCAAACCTAACAGCGCACCGCCGTACAGGAATGGACGCAGGATAAAGCCGTCAGTGGCACCAATCAGCTTCTGCACGTTAATAGTATCGCGCCGCGCAAAGATGCTGAGCCGCACGCTGTTGCCGATCACCAGGAACACCGCAACCACCATCAGCAGGCCAATCATTGAGGCAATCTGCCCCACCAGCCCGGTTAGCGCCGCTAAACGCGCGAACCAGCTGTCATCCATACGCACTTCATCAACGCCCTGCACTTTAGATACGCGATCGCGCAGATTCGCCATGGTGTCCGAATTCTGGAAATTGAGTTTTGGCGTGATGATGGCCACCGCTGGCAACGGATTCTGCTCCAGCATGTCCATCGAACCACCAAAACCAGACCAGTTGCGGAATTCATTCAGCGCTTCTTCACGCGTCAGATAGTTGACGTTGTCCACGCCATCGAGCTGCTTGAGCTGCGCGGTGACGTTCTCCGCCGCGGTGTCATCCAGCGCTTTATCCAGATAAACCGTTAGCTGCGGCGCGGGATACCACTGCGTCGCCGCCTGGCTGACGTTCTTCCACACCATGTAGCACACGCTCGGCAGCGTCAGGGAAATGGCGATCACCATCACCGTCAGCAGCGTCGCCAGCGGCTGACGCCACATATCCGACAGCGTGCCGCGCAGCGCATAGCGCCACTGTTCCTGCCAGCCGCCTTTCAGCGCCTTGCTTTTAGAGGGTTGTTTCGCCTTCGGCGCTGGTGCGCGCTTGTTGCGTTTATTGACCATCGTGGCCTCCGTGCAGACGTCCCTGATTAAGCGTCATCACGCGGTAATTCCGGCGTGCAATCAGCCCGACATCGTGCGTTGCCATCAACACCGTGACACCAACGCGGTTGAACTCTTCGAACAGGCGCAGGATATCTTCCGACAGCGCATTGTCGAGGTTACCGGTGGGTTCATCCGCCAGCAGCACCGCAGGCTTGTTCACCACCGCGCGGGCAATGCCGACGCGCTGCTGTTCACCGCCAGAGAGCTGAATCGGATAGCTTTTCGCTTTGTCGAGCAGGCCGACTTTATCCAGCGCGGCCGACACGCGCCGACGAATATCTTCGCCGCTGGCACCGGAAATGATCAGCGGGATCGCCACGTTGTCGTAGACCGAACGATCCATCAACAAATGGTGATCCTGGAAAATCATGCCGATTTGACGTCGCAGGAAAGGCACTTCGCTGTGACGCAGACGCGAAATATCGTGGCCGCTAAACCAGATCTGCCCAGCGCTCGGGCGCTCAATGCCACAAATCAGCTTTAGTAAGGTACTTTTCCCCGCACCGGAATGGCCGGTCAGGAACGCCATTTCGCCGGGACGCAGATGGAAATCCACTCCCTGCAGCGCCTGACGTCCTCCCAGGTAAGCTTTACTGACCTCTTCAAAGCGAATCATCCCAATCATTCCTCTCGGGCAAACAGTGCCTCAATAAAGTCTGCGGCCTTAAACGGCCGTAAATCCTCGATGCCTTCCCCAACACCGATATAACGAATCGGAATGCCGAACTGATCGGCAACCGAGAAGATCACGCCACCTTTGGCGGTTCCATCCAGTTTCGTCAGGGTGATGCCGGTCAGGCCCACCGCTTCATGGAACAGTTTGGCCTGGCTGATAGCGTTTTGCCCGGTGCTGGCGTCGAGCGTCAGCATCACTTCATGCGGCGCATCTTCGTCCAGCTTCTTCATCACGCGGGTAATTTTCTTCAGCTCTTCCATCAGGTGCGATTTGTTCTGCAGACGACCCGCGGTATCGGCGATCAGTACATCCACATTGCGCGACTTGGCCGCCTGGATGGCGTCAAAAATCACCGAGGCAGAATCTGCGCCGGTATGCTGCGCCACCACAGGAATGTTGTTGCGCTGGCCCCAAACCTGCAGCTGCTCAACGGCGGCGGCACGGAAGGTATCGCCCGCTGCCAGCATCACCGATTTGCCCTGCGCCTGATACTGACGCGCCAGCTTACCGATGGTGGTGGTTTTACCCACGCCGTTGACGCCCACCATCAGGATGACGAATGGCGTTTTGCCACCCACTTCCAGCGGCTGATCCACTTTTTCCAGAATACCGGACATTTCCGCTTTCAGCAGGCCATACAGCGCTTCCGCATCGCGTAGCTGCTTGCGGTTGGCCTGTTGTGTCAGATTGGTGATGATGCGGCGGGTGGTTTCGACGCCAACGTCGGCAATCAGTAGCTGCTCTTCCAGCTCTTCAAACAGATCGTCATCGATTTTCTTGCCGCGGAACAGGCTGATAAAGCCCGAACCGAGGTTTTCGCGGGTTTTTACCAGGCTGCGTTTCAGTCGGGCGAAGAAGCCCTCTTTGGTTGGACGCTCCTGCTCCTGCGCGATGATTGGCGCAGCGGCCAGCGGCAGATCGCTCACGGTATCCTGCGTGGCTTCGGCTAGCTCAGCATCTTCCGCATAGGTTTCCGCTAACGCCAGCGCTTCCAGTTCTTCGTCAGTTAATGGCGCTTCTTCGTGCAGTTCAGGCTCATCAATCGCCAGTTCTTCCAGCTGCGGCTCTTCTTCGATCGGTGCCACATCCGGCGCTGCTATCTCTTCTGGCAGCACCTCTTCAATGATTGCGGTAACCGGCTCAGGTTCCTGCGGCTCAATAACCGGCTCTTCAATCAGTTCCGGTTCAACCTGCTGCTGTTCCGCCACCTGTTCGGTGACGGCGACGGTTTCAACAGCCTGCGCTTCGGCGCGATCGAGCGCACTCTCTTCAACGGCAGGCTCAGCGACCACCTCGGCAATTTGCTGCTGCTCTTCAGCAGGTTGTTGCGTCTCTTCTTCTTTGCCAAAGCCTAACCAGGAAAAAAAGCCGCGTTTTTTCTCTTTTGCCATTGTGTGACCCTACTCCTCGATGGCTTATTCCCGGTAGCACGCTTGTTCCCAGGGGATAAAATATTCAATTTTAAGCGGGTGAGCGGCGTAAAAATCAGGTAATTACGCGCGCTATACCAACTCAGTAGTCTAACACTTTCCAGCCAGCGCACCACAGCACCCTTTTTTAACGTTTCTTCTGCCCGCTACGCCCGTTAAACTACGCAACAAAATATGACGAGTTGTGAGCGAAATGAGTAAATCCCCCCGCAGCAGCAGCGCTGGCCAGATCCGCATCATTGGCGGTCAGTGGCGCGGCCGTAAATTACCGGTGCCGGATAGCGCAGGTTTGCGCCCGACCACCGACCGTGTACGTGAAACCCTGTTTAACTGGCTGGCGCCGGATATTCAGGAAGCGCGCTGCCTCGATTGCTTCGCCGGCAGCGGGGCGCTAGGGCTGGAAGCGCTGTCTCGTTATGCGGCTTCGGCTACGCTGCTGGAGCTGGAGCGTCCGGTGGCGCAACAGCTGTCACAGAATCTGCAAACGCTGCGTGCTACGCAGGCAAAAGTGGTGCAAACCAACACGCTGCAGTGGTTAAGCCAGCCGGGCGAACCGTTTGACGTGGTGTTTGTTGACCCGCCTTTCCGTAAAGGGCTGTTACAGGAAACATTGTCGCTGCTGGAGCAAAATGGCTGGTTAGCGGCTGAAGCGTTGATCTATGTCGAGAGCGAAGTGGAAAACGGCGCGCCTTTCGCACCCGCAAATTGGGATTTGTACCGCGAGAAGATTGCCGGTCAGGTGGCTTATCGCTTATATCAACGCCAACAGGAGACGCACGATGTGGCTTAATTTGGGACGTTTGCTGATGATTTGCGTCTGGGCCTTTTTATTGCTCAATCTGGTGCAACCTTTCCCAACGCCGCTGCGCTATTTCGTGCACGTGGCGCTGTTCTTTATGGTGATTATGCACGGCCTGCAGCTGGTGTTGCTGCGCGCCACCCAGCCAAAAGACGCCCCAAAACTGAGCGGCGTAACCCAGGCGAAGATATTCTTTTTTGGCGTGTTTGAGCTGCTGGCGTGGCAGAAAAAGCATTATCCGAAGATGTAGTTTCGTGCGGTTTATAGTCAGGTCGCAATGAATGGCGACCCTACGGGGCCGGAGTAAAACTTACAAAACGCGTGCCTTTCATCTTCAACTCGCCCTTCGCGCCTTTATCGATCTGGTGATACTGGCTCGCATTCACCGTCACTTTAATATCGCTGGCACCGTTCAGCGGATGGAACCAGGCTTCATATTTCATCTCTTCCGCCACAATCTCTTCGCGCTGACGTGAACGGCGATTGGGCGACGGAAATTCGCGTTTGGTTTTCACTTCCACGCTCAGCGAGCGCACCGGCGAGGCATCGTTCACCGCCGTTTCGCGGCGCTGTTTAATAAACTGACGGGTCGCCAAAACGGCAATAATGGCCAGTACGATGAAAAAGATTAGCGGTGGTTTGCTCATGATTTATCTCGTGCTTTGCGTTAATTCGGAACGGGTAAAGACGACAAAGCATACAACCAGAGTCGGCTGATTGTCACATTTGGCGCCGGTAACTTACACTGAGAGGGTGATTTTGGGAAAATTCATCAAACTGGCGGACATTTCGTCCAGAAAAGGGAGAAAACATGCTTTGGTCTTTCCTTGCCGTACTTTTTTCCGGCTGGCTTTACGTCGATGCTTCATATCGCGGTCCGCAATGGCAACGCTGGCTATTTAAACCTGTCACCTTGCTGTTACTCGTTGCCTGGGCGTGGCAAGCGCCAACCTTCAACACTACCGATTATTTGATTCTGGCCGGGCTGGTTGCCACGCTGGTGGGTGACGCGTTAATGCTGTTACCGCGTCAGCAAATGCTCTATGCGCTGGGCGCATTCTTCCTGTCGCATCTGCTATACACCATCAGTTTTGCCGCACACATGACCATGAGTTTCTTCTGGCCGATTCCCCTCACCTTCCTGATTATTGGCGTGATCGTTATCGGGATTCTATGGAGCAAACTGGAAGATCTGCGCTGGCCTATCTGCACCTTGATCGGCATGACGCTAGTAATGAATTGGATGGCGGCGGAGAACTACTTCTTCCGTCCAACTGACTTCAGTTTCTCGCTGCTGGTGGGTGCCGCGTTGCTGCTTTTAGCCAATATTGTCTGGTTTATCTCGCATTATCGCCGCCGTTTCAGCGCCGATAGCGCCATCGTCGCCGCTTGCTACTTCGCCGGTCACTTCATGATTGTGCGTTCACTGTGGCTCTACTGAAGATAACCTTACCTTCCGCTTGACTCTGGAGTCCACTCCAGAGTGTAGCATTAGGGTGCGGGCAACAGCCCGCCCTGATTCCGGAGGTTACATGCATCAACATGCTCACCCTTGCCGCTGTGGCAAATCACACCGTCAGCCACAGCCGCTATGCTCAATTCGCAGCGTAAAACCCGCAACATTGAACATCTCCGCGGCGCAGCCCATCACGTCAGACAGCGATTGCGGCTGCTGTGACAGCGACAGCGGCTCGCCAGGCGGCGAAAGCGACGCCGAAAGCGACAGGCCCGCCCTCTCTTCACATCAATTCCGCTGGCAGATTGCGGGCATGGATTGCCCCAGCTGCGCGCGTAAAATCGAAACCGCCGTGCAACGTGTACCGCAGGTTCAGCAAGCACGCGTGATTTTTGCCAGTGAAAAACTGGTGGTCGATGCCGACCAGGATATCCGCGCCATCATTGAACAGGTGGTGAAAAATGCCGGCTTCGCGCTGAGCGCCAGTGATTCCCCATCGCCTCCACAACCCGAAAGCCGCTGGCAGGAAAACGCCGGTTTGCTGCTGCTTGGCGGATTGATGCTCGCCAGTTGGCTGCTGAGCCAGCTTTCGCCGGTTTGGGGCGATCGCCTGTTTATCGCCACCACGTTGTTAGGTTTAGCGCCGATCGCGCGCAGCGCCTGGAAACTGCTGCGTAGCGGTTCGCCGTTCAGCATTGAGATGCTGATGACCATTGCCGCCGCTGGTGCGCTGGTGATTGGCGCGCACGCCGAAGCCGCGATGGTGCTGCTGCTGTTTCAACTGGGTGAACGCCTTGAAGCGTACGCCGCCACACGCGCACGCCGTGGCGTCACCGCGCTGATGGCGCTACGTCCTGATACCGCCACGCGCATCAACGGCACACTGCGGGAAAACGTCCGCTTAGAAGCACTGCAGCCCGGCGATGTGATTGAAGTGGCTGCCGGCGGACGTTTACCGGCCGATGGCGAACTGCTGCACGCCAGCGCCAGCTTTGATGAAAGCGCGTTGACCGGCGAATCGCTGCCGGTAGCGCGTGAGCCAGGCGAACAGATCATGGCCGGTGCCACCAGCCTTGATCGTCTGGTGACGCTGAAAGTCATTTCCCAGCCGGGCCAAAGTGCCATTGACCGCATCCTGCAACTGATTGAGGAAGCCGAAACCCATCGTGCGCCGGTTGAGCGCTTTATCGATCGCTTCAGCCGCATCTATACGCCCGCCATTATGCTGCTGGCGCTGCTGGTGATGGTGCTGCCGCCGCTGCTGGGCTTTGGCGCGTGGTTACCGTGGATTTATAAGGGGCTGACGCTGTTGCTGATTGGTTGCCCCTGTGCGCTGGTGATCTCCACGCCCGCTGCCATCACTTCCGGCCTGGCTGCTGCCGCGCGTCAGGGCGCACTGATCAAAGGCGGTGCGGCGCTGGAGCGCCTCAGTCGCGTAAGTATGATGGCGTTCGACAAAACCGGCACGCTGACCGCCGGTAAACCGCAGATCAGCCACATCCAGCCATTTGGCGTGATGGCGGAAAACAACTTGCTCACCATCGCCGCCGCCGTTGAACAAGGTTCCACCCATCCGCTGGCGCGGGCGATTGTTAGCGAGGCCGAGCGGCGCGCGCTCAGGCTTCCGCAAGCTGCACAGCAGCAAACGCTGGCCGGCAGTGGCATTCGCGCTGCGATAGATGGCGTGACCTATCAACTGCTGACGCCGCGCGAAGTCAGCCATCCTGATAATGCACAACAGCAGCAGATTGCTCAGCTGGAAGCGCAAGGCCAAACCGTGGTGCTGCTGTTGCAGGAGCAGCAGGTTCTCGGCGCGTTAGCCTTGCAGGACCAGTTGCGCCCTGAAGCCCTCAGTGCGCTGTCTGAACTGAAGAAGCTTGGTGTTAACAGCATGATGCTGACCGGCGACAATCCACGCGCGGCTGCGGCCATTGCCGCTAAGCTCAACATCGATTATCGCGCAGGTTTACTGCCCGCCGATAAAGTTGCGGCGGTGAGGACGTTAGGCACACAGCACGCATTGGCAATGGTCGGCGATGGCATTAACGATGCGCCCGCCATGAAAGCCGCCACCATCGGCATTGCGATGGGCAGCGGCACCGATGTGGCGCTGGAAGCCGCAGATGTGGCATTAACGCAAAATCAGCTGGCGATTCTGCCGCGCACCATTGTGCTGGCACGGCGCACGCGTGCCATCATTCGTCAGAACGTGGCGCTGGCGTTGGGATTAAAGGCGATTTTTCTGGTCACCACGCTGCTCGGCTTCACCGGTTTGTGGCTGGCGGTATTAGCGGATTCCGGTGCCACCGCACTGGTGACAGCCAACGCGCTGCGCTTGCTGCGTCAGCGTTAGGCGCCTTTTTTAATCAGAAACTGGTACGGCAAGCTTTCGGTCTGCTGTGCCAGTAACTCATGCTCCATAAAGCGGCAGAAACCGGGGATATCGCGCGTGGTGGCGGGATCGTCAGCAATGATCAGCAAGGTTTCACCGGCCTGCATGCTGCGCACGGTTTTACGCACCATCATTACCGGCTCCGGGCAGCGCAGGCCAAGGGCATCAAGCTGATGGTCAGGCGCAGAAAAGGGATCGCTCATGATTCTCTGTCAGTTGTTAGGGATGGCGCTCATTCTAGCGCGCGAATAAGCCAACGCAAGGCGATAACGATTGCGTTAAAATTAACCATTGCATAAATTGCGCAACGCGTTAAGATGCCGCCGATTTTTTATTTACCACCGTGCCAATGCACGAACCTGGGTTCCCTCACCCCATCACTAAAAAGGCTTACAATGATTAACTTCTCTGCACGTCAGCGCATGCATGCGCTGTTTTGGCTATCGCTATTCCATCTGCTGGTGATCACCTCCAGTAACTATCTGGTACAGCTGCCGGTTTCCATCTTCGGCTTCCACACCACATGGGGCGCGTTTAGCTTTCCGTTTATTTTCCTCGCCACCGATCTGACCGTGCGCATCTTTGGCGCGCCGCTGGCACGTCGCATTATTCTGGCGGTGATGATTCCCGCGCTAGTGATCTCCTACATTGTTTCCTGCGTGTTCTATCAGGGCGAATGGCAAGGTTGGGCGTCACTGGAAGAGGTGAATCTGTTTGTTGCCCGTATCGCCTGCGCCAGCTTTATGGCTTATGCGCTGGGACAAATCCTCGATGTGCACGTTTTTAACCGTTTGCGCCGTTTATCGCAGTGGTGGATTGCGCCAGCGGCAGCGATGTTCCTCGGTAATATCAGCGATACGCTGGCCTTCTTTTTCATCGCCTTCTACAAGAGCCCAGATCCGTTTATGGCCACGCATTGGGTCGAAATCGCACTGGTGGATTACAGCTTCAAGGTTCTGATCTGCATGATCTTCTTCCTGCCCGCTTACGGCGTGCTGCTAAATGCCATGCTGAAGCGCTTAGCCGAACGTTCCGCGCAGCAGCAGATCAATTTCGGCTGATTGTACATACACTAAATGCCGCATTACGCTAAGATTTCCTGACACTCCGGCGGTTGCTTTTGCTAACTAAATCCGCTTGTATAACGGCTGACTGGAATCATGTAAAAGGGAAAAGAATGCGTAACGTAGTGAAATATGTGGGTATTGGCCTGTTGGTTATCGGCCTGGCGGCATGTGACCAGAAGAAAGATGATGCGGCAGCGAACAGCAACGGTGCGAGCGCCAGCCAGTCGGCCCAGACGGTTAACCTGATGGACGGCAAACTGAGTTTCTCTTTGCCGGCGGGCATGTCTGACAAGAGCGGCAAGCTCGGCTCTGAATCCACCAACATGCACGTCTATGCCGACGAAACCGGTCAGCGCGCGATTATCGTGATTGCCGGCGATCCCACCAACGAAGCGCTTGATGCGCTGGCACAGCGTCTGGAACAGCAGCAGCGCGGTCGCGACCCACAGCTGCAGGTGGTGTCTAATAAAGCGGTGACGCTGAAAGACCAGCCGGCACAGCAGCTGGATACGGTGATTTCTGCCAACAATCAGACCTCATGGTCTTCGGTGATTCTGGCGAAAGTGGATGGCAAACTGCTGACGCTGCAAATTACCTTGCCAGCCGACAACCAGCAGCAAGCGCAAAGCGATGCAGATAGCATCGTCAAAAGCATCACGTTGAAGTAAGCCTTAAAACGGTCGCCATGAATGGCGACCCTACAAATGGCTCAAAGCGGTTTTCGCAGGGTCGCCATTCATGGCGACCTGGTTCAACGCTCCCCGCCTTACAATCTCACTGGCGAAATGTGCCAGATCTCATCCGCATATTCCTGGATGGTGCGGTCCGACGAGAAATAACCCATATTGGCGATATTCAGCGCCGCGCTGCGCTGCCACTTATCCGGCTGGCGATACAGCTTGTCCACCTTATCCTGCGTATCCACATAGCTGCGGTAATCCGCCAGCAGCTGATAGTGATCGCCGAAGTTCACCAGCGCATCAAACAGATTACGGTAGCGCCCTGGCTCCTGCGGGCTGAACACCCCGCTGGCGATTTGCGTCAGCGCCTGATGCAGCTCGGGATCGTCCTCATAATACTTACGCGGGTTGTAGCCGTCGGTGCGCAGCTTCTCGACCTGCGGCGTAGTGTTGCCGAAGATAAAGATATTCTCCTTGCCGACATGCTCCAGCATCTCAACGTTGGCACCATCCAGCGTACCGATGGTTAACGCGCCGTTCAGCGCAAACTTCATGTTACTGGTACCAGAGGCTTCGGTACCGGCAGTGGAGATCTGCTCGGAGAGATCCGCCGCCGGAATGATGATCTGCGCCAGGCTCACGCCATAGTTTGGAATGAACACCACCTTCAGCTTGTTCTTCACCTGCGGATCGTTGTTGATCACATTGGCGACGTCGTTGATCAGGTGAATGATGTGTTTCGCCACGTAATAGGCCGACGCCGCTTTGCCGGCGAAGATATTGACGCGCGGCACCCATTCGGCGCTGGGGTCGGCCTTGATACGGTTGTAGCGCGTGATGACGTGCAGCACGTTAAGCAGCTGGCGTTTGTATTCGTGGATGCGCTTGATCTGCACATCAAACAGCGCATGCGGATCGAGCACGATATCCATGTTCTTCGCCACCCAATCCGCCAGGCGTTTCTTGTTGGCGAACTTGGCATCGGCGATCTGCTCGATAAAGGCCGGATAATCGACCTGCGTGGTCAGTTCGTTGAGCTGGCCGAGATCGGTGCGCCAGTTGCGGCCAATCGCTTTATCCAGAACGTCCGAGAGCGCCGGATTCGCCAGCGCCAACCAGCGACGTGGCGTCACGCCGTTGGTTTTATTGCAGAAACGGCCCGGGAACAGACGCGCGAAGTCAGCGAACAGCGATTGCACCATCAAGTTGGAGTGCAACTCTGACACACCGTTAACTTTGTGGCTCACCACCACCGCCAGCCACGCCATGCGAATGCGGCGGCCGTCGTTCTCATCGATGATCGAGATGCGCGCTAACAGCTCCCAATCATCCGGGTAATATTCCTGAATGGTTTTCAGGAAGTAGTCGTTAATTTCAAAAATAATGCTGAGATGACGCGGCAGGATCTTGCCAATCATATCCACTGGCCAGGTTTCCAGCGCTTCCGTCATCAGCGTGTGGTTGGTGTAGGAGAACACCTGACAGGTCACTTCAAAGGCATCGTCCCAGCTGAATTTCTGCTCGTCGATCAGTATGCGCATCAGTTCCGGGATCGCCAGCACCGGATGCGTATCGTTGAGGTGGATGGCAATTTTGTCCGGCAAATTGTCCCAGGTTTCATGCATCTGCCAGTGACGATTGAGAATATCCTGCACCGTCGAGGAGACGAGGAAATACTCCTGACGCAGACGCAGCTCGCGCCCCGAATAGGTGGAATCATCGGGATAGAGCACGCGCGACACGTTTTCCGAGTGGTTTTTATCTTCTACCGCGGCGAAGTAATCACCCTGGTTGAACTTACCGAGGTTGATTTCGTTACTGGCCTGCGCACCCCACAAGCGCAGCGTATTGGTGGCATCGGTATCAAAACCGGGAATGATTTGATCGTAAGCCATCGCCACGATCTCCTCGGTTTCCACCCAGCGCACCCGCGCGCCTTCATGCTGCAGACGGCCACCGAAGCGCACTTTGTAGCGCGTGTTAAAGCGCTGGAATTCCCACGGATTGCCGTACTCCAGCCAGTAATCCGGCGATTCGCGCTGCTGCCCGTCGACGATATTCTGCTTAAACATGCCGTAGTCATAACGAATGCCGTAGCCGCGCCCCGGTAAACCGAGCGTGGCGAGCGAATCCAGGAAGCAGGCCGCCAAACGCCCTAAACCGCCATTACCGAGGCCGGGATCGTTCTCCTCTTCCATCAGTTCGCTGAGGTCGAGGCCCATCTCTTCCAGCGCCTGATTAAGATCCTCATAAATGCCCATCGCCAGCAACGCGTTGCCGAGCGTGCGCCCCATCAGGAACTCCATCGACAGATAATAAACCTGCCGCACATCCTGCGAGAGCTGCGCGCGGCTGGAGCGCAGCCAGCGTTCCACCATGCGATCACGCACCGCCAGCAGCGCGGCGTTGAGCCACTCATGCTTATTCGCGATCGATGGATCTTTACCAATAGTAAACATCAGCTTATAGGCGATTGAGTGCTTCAGTGCATCAACCGTCAGCGTGGGTGAGGCATAGGTGAAAGGTGCATTCATATCAAGTATCCCAATCTCTCATTACAGCAAACGTTGATAAAGATCGCGGTAGGCTTGTGCTGCCACCTGCCAACTAAAATCCATCCCCATCGCCTGCCGCTGAACGTAACGCCAGAGTGCAGGACGAGACCACAGAACAAATGCGCGCCGAATCGCCCGCAGCAGCGACCAGGCATTACTGTCTTCAAAGGTGAAACCGCTGGCGACGCCATCCGCCAGATTCTCAAGCGAGCTGTCTTGCACTGTATCCGCCAGTCCGCCAGTGCGACGCACCAGCGGCAGCGTACCGTATTTCAAACCATACAGCTGGGTTAAGCCGCACGGCTCAAAACGGCTCGGCACCATAATCACATCCGCGCCGCCAACAATGCGGTGCGAGAAGGCTTCGTGATAACCAATCTGCACGCCAACGCGGCCCGGATGCTCCGCCGCCGCCGCAAGGAAACCTTGCTGCAGCTCCGCATCGCCCTGGCCGAGCAGCACCAACTGTCCGCCCTGCGCCAGTAATCCCGGTAGCGCTTCCAGCACCAGATCCAGCCCTTTCTGTTTGGTCAGACGGCTGATGACGCAGAACACCGGTGCTTTGTCATCCACCTTCAGGCCCATGGCAATTTGCAGCTGGCGCTTGTTCTCCGCTTTGCTCTCCAGCGTTTCGCTGTCGTAGCGCGCGGTGAGCAGCAGGTCGTGCGCCGGGTCCCAGATGCCCGGATCGACGCCGTTCAAAATCCCGCTCAGGCGCCCTTCACGCAGTCGCTGTTCGAGCAGTGATTCCATGCCGTAACCAAATTCCGGTCGGGTAATCTCCAGCGCGTAAGTCGGGCTGACCGCCGTAATGTGATCGGCAAAGAACAGCCCCGCCTTGAGGTAGGAAATTTGCCCGAAGAACTCCAGTCCATGCATGTCGAAGAACGCGCGCGGGATCTGGATCTCATCCAGATGACGCGCCGAAAACAGCCCTTGATACGCCAGATTATGCACGGTGAACACCGTTTTCGCCGGACGCCCGCGCGCCGCAATATAGGCGCAGGTTAAGCCTGCATGCCAGTCATGCGCATGCACAATATCTGGCTGCCAGTCGGTATCCAGCCCGCTGGCAATCTCGGCGCCCATCCAGCCCAGCAGCGCAAAACGCAGGTAGTTATCGACGTAAGCAAACTGCGACGTATCGTGATACGGGCTGCCGGGACGTTCATACAATCCCGGCGCATCGATTAAATAAATACCAACGCCGTTAAATTGTCCAAAAAGTAAGCGTACCGGTCCCGCAAAAGTTTGCAACTCCGCCAGGACCTCTGTATCAGGAATCCCTTTACGCAGATCCGGAAAGGCGGGAATCAACACCCGCGCATCCGTACCATCGGCTATTTGCGCCTGTGGTAATGCACCGACGACATCAGCCAGTCCGCCGGTTTTCAACAGCGGGAAAAGCTCTGAACAGACATGTAAAACCTGCATCCTGAACCCCTATTGTTATCGCACACGTTCCACGCGGCAATTTTCTCTATATTCTTTCGTCACTTACTGACCGCCTCCGGCCAATTTGGCCAGCATGGCGCGCGTCACCAGTACGATGCCCTCTTCAGAACGGTAAAAACGACGGCTGTCTTCGTCGGGGTTTTCGCCAATGACCATGCCTTCTGGCAGTTCGCAGGCGCGATCGATCACGCAGCGACGCAGACGACACGATCGGCCAACCACCACATCAGGCAGCAGCACTGCGGAATCAATATTGCAAAACGAGTTGATGCGAATACGCGGGAACAGCACCGAGTTCACCACCACCGAACCGGAGATGATGCAGCCGCCCGAGACCAGCGAATTCATTGTCATGCCGTGGCTGCCGGATCGATCCTGAACAAATTTCGCCGGCGGCAGCGGCTCCATGTGAGTACGAATCGGCCAGCTGTGATCGTACATATCCAGCTCAGGCGTGACCGACGCTAAATCGAGATTGGCGCGCCAGTAAGCTTCCAGCGTTCCGACGTCGCGCCAGTACGGCTCAGCGTTTTCATCAACCTGCACGCAGGAGAGCGTGAAGGAGTGCGCATACGCCTCGCCGCTGGCGACAATTTTCGGCAGCAGATCTTTGCCGAAATCATGGCTGGAATCGGCTACAAGCAGATCCTCTTCCAGCAGCTGATAAAGGTAATCGGCGTTGAACACGTAAATGCCCATGCTGGCCAGCGCGCGGGTATCGTCACCCGGCATTGACGGCGGCTTCGGCGGTTTTTCGACAAAATCGATTACGTTGTTTTCGGCATCCACCGCCATCACCCCAAACGCCGTGGCTTCAGCTAACGGCACTGGCAAGCAGGCGATGGTGCATTTGGCACCGCGATCGACGTGGTCGAGCAGCATGCGCGAGTAATCCATTTTGTAGATGTGATCCCCGGCGAGGATCACGATGTATTGCGCGTTGTAGCGGCGAATAATGTCGAGGTTTTGCGTCACCGCATCCGCAGTCCCGCGATACCAGTGTTCGGTAGCGGCACGCTGCTGCGCCGGCAGCAGATCGACAAACTCGTTCATCTCTTCGTTGAACAGCGACCAGCCGCGCTGGATATGCTGCACCAGCGTATGGGACTGATATTGGGTGATCACGCCGATGCGCCTTATGCCCGAGTTGATGCAGTTGGACAGCGCAAAGTCGATGATGCGGAACTTGCCACCGAAGTGCACGGCAGGTTTAGCGCGTTTCGCGGTGAGATCTTTCAGGCGCGTACCGCGCCCGCCAGCAAGGATCAGGGCGACCGTTTGTGTAGGGAGCTGGCGCGCCAGCATCAGATGATCTGTTCTATCTAATTTCACCATGTCTGACTCCTTATGATTGCTTTAGGAACACACACACACCGTGTGCGGGACCGTGCCAGACAGTTGTCAGGATGGGGTTATCTTCCCCGGCGAAAGGAGGAATGGCACGCCACTCTCCGTCTGGTAAGGCGATATCACTCACCGATTCCGTGGCGTTTATTGTTATTAACCAGCGGCCGGAGAGCAGGATCTGCATTCGGTGCGTCCCCTGTTCCCACTGCTCGGTTTCCAGTGGTGTGCCGCTGGCATTGCACCACTGCACGCTGCCATCGCCCTCCTGCCACCAGCGATCCTGCGTCAATGCGGGAATGCGCTGGCGCAAGCGGATTAACGCAGCAGTGAAGTCGACCAGGCCAAAATCATCCTGTTGCCAGTTCAACCAGGTCAGCGGATTGTCCTGGCAATAGGCGTTGTTGTTACCGTGCTGGCTGTGACCGCGTTCGTCACCCGCCAGCAGCATCGGCGTGCCCTGCGCCAGCAGCAGCGTGGTCAGTAAGCCATGCACGCTGCGCCGCCGCCGTTCGACAATATCGAAATTGACCTGCAGTCCCTCTTTGCCGTGGTTATGGCTGAAGTTACTGCTGCTGCCGTCGCGATTGTCTTCGCCGTTAGCCTGATTGTGTTTGTTGTTAAAACTCACCACATCGCGCAGCGTGAAGCCGTCGTGAGCGGTAATGAGATTGATGCTGGCGTGCGGCAGCCGCGCCTCACGCTGGAAAACGTCGCTGGATGCGGCAAAACGGCGGGCGAAATCGCCATTATTCAGTTGACCATGCAGCCAGTAACGGCGCGCCGCATCGCGAAAATGGTCGTTCCACTCGGCGAAGTCTGGCGGAAAGTTGCCGACCTGATAACCGCCGGGGCCGATGTCCCACGGCTCGGCAATCAGCTTCACCTGCGACAGCAGCGGACAGGCTTTGATGGCGGCAAACAGCGGCGCATCCTGATGAAACTCCGGTGTGCGTCCCAACACGCTGGCGAGGTCAAAACGGAACCCATCAACATGGCAAACACGCACCCAGTAGCGCAGCGCTTCCAGCGCCCACGTCATCACCTGCGGATGACTGAGATTTAGCGTGTTGCCGCAGCCGGTCCAGTTTTGATATTCGCCGTTGCCATCCAGCCAGTAATAGCTGGCGTTATCCACGCCGCGCAGGGAAATCGTTGGCCCGATCTCTTCCAGCTCGGCGGTGTGGTTGAACACCACGTCCAGAATCACTTCGATGCCCGCGGCATGCAGTGCT
The DNA here is from genome assembly GCF_019795935.1 of Pantoea sp. DY-15. Taxonomy (NCBI): domain Bacteria; kingdom Pseudomonadati; phylum Pseudomonadota; class Gammaproteobacteria; order Enterobacterales; family Erwiniaceae; genus Pantoea; species Pantoea sp. DY-15. Next base: position 26,416 of record NZ_JAIMIF010000004.1, on the reverse strand, counting down.
TTAACCGCCTGCTGAAACTCCTGCAGCGGCGTTAAACCGTTTTCGCCCGAGGCGTAACGCGCATCCACCGCCCACAAGGCAAAGGGGTTGTAGCCCCAGTAATTACTCAATCCCAAACGGCGCAGGCGCGGCTCGCTGGTGAATTGGGCAATCGGCAACAGTTCCAGCGCGGTGATGCCGAGGTGGCGCAGGTACTTCACCATAGCAGGATGACCCAGCGCCGCATAAGTGCCACGCAATCTTTCCGGAATTTCCGGATGCTGCTGGGTTAAGCCGCGTACGTGCGCTTCATAGATCACCGTGTTGCCCCACGGCGTGCGCGGCGCGTGATCGTCCTCCCAGTCAAAATCTTCGGCAGTCACCAACGATTTCGGCGCGATGGCGGCGTTATCCAAACCATTTAGCTCACGTTCGCCGCCGTTGAAACGCGCGTCGTCCGCCACTTCACCCGCCACCGCTTTGGCGCAGGGATCGACCAACAGCTTAGCCGGATTGAAGCGATGTCCCTGCAGCGGCGCCCATGGACCGTGTACGCGATAGCCGTAGCGCTGGCCGGGCTTCAGCGCGGGAAAATAGCCGTGCCAGATATCACCGCTGCGCGCGGGCAGTGCGAAACGGCGCTCAGCACCGTGCGCGTCGAACAGGCAGAGTTCAACGCGTTCGGCATGCTGGGAGAACAGCGTAAAATTAACGCCGTGCCCATCATAGTGCGCACCTAACGGTTCCGGCTGCCCCTGCTCCAGCATCAGTCGCTCTCCCGCACCAGCCAAAGCGTTGCCAGCGGCGGTAAGGTCAAACTCAGCGACTGCGGCCGACCGTGACTCTCCATCTCATCGGTGTGTACCACGCCGTGATTGCGCGTGTCGCTGCCGTGATAATCGTGCTGATCGGTATTCATGATCTCGCGCCAGCCGCCACGCTGGTTGACGCCAAAGCGATAGTTGTGACGCGCCACTGGCGTAAAGTTGCTGGCTACGATGATTTCATTACCGTCGCGATCGCGGCGCACAAATACAAACACGGAGTTTTCGTAGTCATCGACCACCAGCCACTCAAAACCTTGCCCATCAAAGTCGAGTTGATGCAGCGGCGCGTAATGGCGATAGGTGTGATTGAGATCGCGCACCAGACGATGCACGCCGTTGTGCCAGTTATCCTCACCTTCCAGCAGATGCCAGTCGAGGCTGGTGTCGTGGTTCCATTCGCGACCCTGCGCAAATTCATTGCCCATAAATTGCAGCTTCTTACCGGGGAAACCCCACATCCAGCCGTAATAGGCGCGCAGGTTAGCGAACTTCTGCCAGGCATCGCCCGGCATGCGATCGAGAATCGAACGTTTGCCGTGCACCACTTCGTCATGCGACAGCGGCAGCACGAAGTTTTCGGTGTAGTTGTAAATCATGCCAAAGGTCATCAGCTGATGATGATAACGGCGATGCACCGGGTCGAGCTTCATATAGTCCAGTGTGTCGTGCATCCAGCCAAGGTTCCATTTGAACCAGAAGCCGAGGCCGCCATCTTCTGAAGGGCGCGTAACGCCGGGATAATCGGTGGACTCTTCCGCCACCGTGACGCTGCCCGGTGCGGCGCGACCCAAAACGCGGTTAGTGTGACGCAGGAACGAAATCGCTTCGAGGTTCTCGCGTCCACCAAACTGGTTCGGCACCCATTCGCCTTCGGCGCGGCTGTAATCACGGTAGATCATTGATGCCACCGCATCGACGCGCAGCCCATCAATGCCGAAACGCTCCATCCAGTACAAGGCGTTGCCGGAGAGATAATTGCTCACTTCACGGCGACCAAAGTTGTAGATCAGCGTGTTCCAGTCCTGATGAAAACCTTCGCGCGGATCGCTGTGTTCGTAGAGTTCGGTGCCATCGAACTTCGCCAGGCCGAAATCATCGCTTGGGAAGTGGCCTGGCACCCAATCGAGCAGCACGTTAATGCCAGCATCATGCGCGGCGGCCACGAAGTGGCGGAACTCATCGCGCGTACCGAAACGGCGCGTCGGCGCATACATACCGAGCGGCTGATAGCCCCAGCTGCCGTCGAAGGGGTGTTCGTTAATCGGCATCAGTTCGATGTGGGTGAAGCCCATCTCTTTAACGTAAGGAATGAGCTGTTCCGCCAGCTCTTTGTAGCTGAGCCAGAAGTTGTTATCGGTGTGACGTCGCCATGAACCGAGGTGCACTTCATAAATCGAAATCGGCTGGTCAAAAGCATTGGCGGCCTTACGCTGCGGCTGCATCTCGGTTTTCGGCGGCAGCCCGCAGATCATCGAGGCGGTTTGCGGACGCATCTGCGCTTCAAAGGCGAAGGGATCGGCTTTGATGCGCATCTGGCCGGAATTATCCACGATTTCAAATTTATACAGCTGACCGTTTACCGCGCCCGGCACAAACAGTTCCCAGACGCCAAGTTCACGGCGAAAACGCATGGGATGACGTCGGCCATCCCAGAAGTTGAACTCGCCTACCACCGATACGCGACGCGCGTTAGGTGCCCAAACGGCGAACCGCGTGCCGTGCACGCCATCAATGGTGGTGCCGTGCGCGCCGAGGGTTTCGTAGGGACGCAGATGCGTGCCTTCACCCAATAACCATGCATCCATCTCCTCCAGCAGCGGGCCGAAGCGATAGGCATCATCAATCAGGTTTTGCTGGCCGTGCCAGTTCACTGCCAGCTGATAACCAAAGCGGTTTTTACGACGCGGAATCACGCCACTGAAGAAACCGCGTGAGTCGAGGCAGGTAAGCTGAGCACATTTGCGTCCGGTGTTGGTTTCAATGACCCAAACATCGGAGGCATCGGGCAGCAGCGCACGCACTTCAAGGCCTGCAGCCGTTTGGTGCATGCCCAGTAGTGAAAAGGGATCGGCATAATTCCCGGCAAAAAGGGCATTGATCGCCTGGCGATCGGGAAGCTCTGACATGACTTTCTTCCTATGATTTTGCGCAGGCGACCAGAGTCGGCAGGATTATCGCCTCGGGTGCGCTGCTTTTCATTGAGCCATAGGTACACCGTGAGGACACAACCGTCCGTGGGAAAGATCTTCACCGTGTACAACAACCATTCAGTTCGAAAAAACAAAAACAGTTAACAACCGGCACATCTCTGTTAAATCATAGCTTGGGGATAGCAGAAGCCAGGGAGGATCGTGAAAAATACTTATCGGGCAAGCAAAAAAGGGAAGCGGATCACTTGTCAGGCGCAATTTGCATGAATTTTTGCGGCCTGGATAATTAAAAAAAGGCCGGGAAACCCCGGCCTTTCTGGTTTGCCGCTGCGCTTAGTCGATCAGCAGACGCAGCATGCGGCGCAGCGGTTCAGCCGCGCCCCACAGTAACTGATCGCCCACCGTGAAGGCGGAAAGGTATTCCGGCCCCATGTTCAGTTTGCGCAGGCGGCCTACTGGCGTGGTCAGGGTGCCGGTGACGGCGGCTGGCGTCAGTTCGCGCATGGTGATGTCGCGGTCGTTTGGCACCACTTTCACCCATTCGTTATGCGAGGCCAGCAGCTGTTCGATTTCGCTCAGCGGCAGGTCTTTTTTAAGCTTCAGAGTGAATGCCTGGCTGTGGCAGCGCAGCGCGCCAACGCGCACGCACAGGCCATCAACCGGAATCACACTGCTGGTACGCAGGATTTTGTTGGTCTCCGCCTGGCCTTTCCACTCTTCGCGGCTCTGGCCGTTATCCAGCTGCTTGTCGATCCACGGAATCAGGCTGCCCGCCAGCGGTACGCCGAAATTGTCGGTTGGCAAAGTGCCAGAACGGGTGAAATCGGTCACGCTGCGTTCGATATCCAGAATTGCCGAAGCCGGATTTTGTAGCGATTTCGCCACGTGGTCATGCAGCATGCCCATCTGCGTCAGCAGTTCACGCATATGACGCGCGCCGCCGCCTGATGCCGCCTGATAAGTCGCCACCGAGGCCCATTCAACCAGATCGTTAGCAAACAGACCGCCCAGCGACATCAGCATCAGGCTGACGGTGCAGTTACCGCCGACAAAGGTTTTGATGCCGTTATCGAGGCCCTGACGAATCACATTATGGTTAACCGGATCGAGAATGATGATGGCGTCATCTTTCATGCGCAGCGTGGAAGCTGCATCAATCCAGTAACCCTGCCAGCCGCTTTCGCGCAGCTTCGGATAGACTTCACTGGTGTAATCACCGCCCTGGCAGGTGATAATAATATCCAGCGCCTTCAGCGCCTCGATATCAAAAGCATCCTGCAGCGCACCGGTCGACTTACCGCCGAATGTGGGTGCCGCCTGACCAAGCTGTGACGTGGAGAAGAAGACCGGATTGATGACATCAAAATCACGTTCTTCGCTCATGCGTGACATCAGCACTGAGCCGACCATGCCACGCCAACCAATAAAACCTACATTCTTCATTTTCTGTCCGTCTCGGGTGCTCTCGAAAGAGGCCGTGTGGTGCGAGGAAAAGACTGGCCGGATAATCGTGCCGGTCTGCGTAATAATCAGGTTTACCTATGACCGTCAACTCTACAAAATGCAGCACTTCTGGCAAGTGAATTAATTCGATTGCGTTAACTTTTTCAGCAGTACAACTAATAATGGCTAACCACACATGACTGAAATGATATCCGCGACCATATTGCTGCTGTTGATTATGGACCCGCTAGGCAACCTACCGATTTTTATGTCGGTATTGAAGCATCTGGAACCTAAACGCCGCCGCGTGGTGCTGATGCGCGAAATGCTGATCGCGCTGATTCTGATGCTGCTATTTTTATTCGCCGGTGAACGCATTCTGGCGTTTCTCAATCTGCGCACCGAAACCGTGTCGATCTCTGGCGGCATCATTCTTTTTCTGATCGCCATCCGCATGATTTTCCCGTCAGAGGAGAGCAGCTCGAGTGGCTTGCCGGCCGGTGAAGAACCGTTCCTCGTGCCGCTGGCAATTCCGCTGGTGGCCGGTCCGTCGCTGCTGGCGACGCTGATGCTGTTGTCGCATCAATATCCCAACCAAATGACGCATCTGGTCGGCGCGCTGCTGATCGCGTGGGGTTTGACGGTGGTGATTCTGCTGATGTCGGGGCTGTTTTTACGCCTGCTGGGCGACAAAGGCGTTAACGCGCTGGAGCGCCTGATGGGATTGATTTTGATTATGCTGGCGACGCAGATGTTCCTGGATGGGATTCGTACCTATCTGAAGCTGTAATACATTCAGAGCGCAGGCAGCGTAGCGGCGCAATTTATTGCGCCGCTACGCTATGTGCATGAATTAATTATGATGCTTTTTTGAATATTACTTCTGCTTCTTATCAATCGGTTTACCCGACCAGTAACCGGCCAGCAGCGAACCTGACAGGTTGTGCCACACCGAGAACAGCGCGCCCGGCAGTGCCGCCAACGGCGAGAAGTAGAGTTTGCCCAGCGTCGCCGCCAGACCTGAGTTCTGCATGCCCACTTCCAGCGCCAGCGTGCGGCAGGTCGATTCATCGAAGCCAAACAGCTTACCGCCCCAATAACCGCCCAACAGTCCGATCGCGTTGTGCAGGATCACCGCCACAATCACCATCAAGCCGACAGAACCGATAAAGCCCTGGCTGCCAGCCACCACCGCGCTAATGATCAGCAGAATGCACACCATCGAAAACGCCGGCAGATAAGGCTCAACGCGGCGCACCACGCTATTCATGGAGTGATGGATAATCAGACCCAGGCTAATCGGAATCACCACGATTTTCACGATGCTGAGCAGCATGCCGACCACATCCACCTGAATGTGGGTATCAACGTAGAAGCGTGTCAGCAGCGGTGTGGCGAATACACCTACCAGCGCCGACACGGATGAGATGGTCACCGACAGCGCCACATCGCCCTTCGCCAGATAAATCATCACGTTAGAAGCGGTGCCGCTGGCCACGCTGCCGACCAGAATCATGCCTGCCGCCAGATCCGGTGGCATCTGGAACAGCTTCGCCAGGCCCCACGCGGCCAGCGGCATCACCAGATAGTGCAGGAAAGTCCCGGCGATCACCGGCGCCGGACGCACCAGCACGCGTTTGAAATCATCAATGTTTAGCGTCACGCCCATGCCGAACATAATCAGCATCAGCAGATAAGTCACCCACGGCCCAATGCCGAGAAAGGTGCCAGGAGAATAATAAGCAGCGACCGAGAGCAGCACGGCCCAGAGCGGGAACAGGCGGGTAAGTTTGCCGAGCATAACCAGACTTCCTTAGGAATTTTTTTATATTGCCACAGATGAAATGTCGCGCAGGGAACGACCACAGCGACGGACGCGGGATCATAACATTTCATTATCTTGACGTAAGGCGGGAAGTCGCTTGCGGGGCAAAATGCGGATCGGCTGCTGCCGATCCGCTGAAATACGGCAAAGTTACTCTGCTTTTTCCAGTGCAAAGCGGTAGATCGCACCACCAATCGCGGCACCGATAATCGGTAACAACCAGAACATCCACAGCTGTTCCAATGCCCAGCCGCCCTGGAAGATCGCCACACCGCTACTGCGCGCCGGGTTGACTGAGGTATTGGTGACAGGAATGCTCACCAGATGGATCAGCGTCAGCGCCAGGCCGATGGCAATCGGCGCGAAGCCAGCCGGAGCACGTTTATCGGTCGCGCCCATGATCACAATCAGGAATACGGCGGTCAGCACCAGCTCGGCGATCATGCCCGCCTGCAGGCTAAAGCCCCCCGGCGAATGTTCACCGTAACCGTTCGACGCGAAGCCGCTGGCCACGGCATCGAAACCGGCTTTACCGCTGGCGATCAAATACAGCACGCCGGCAGCCGCAACCGCGCCGACCAGCTGCGCGATAATATAAGGCACAACCTGCGCCGCCGGGAAACGTCCGCCAACCGTCAGACCGATGGTGACCGCCGGGTTAAAATGGCCGCCCGAAATATGGCCGACGGCAAATGCCATTACCAACACCGTCAGACCAAACGCCAGCGCAACACCAGCAAAACCAATACCCAATTCTGGAAACGCCGCGGCCAAAACCGCACTACCACAACCGCCCAACACCAGCACGAAAGTGCCCAGCGTTTCAGCCACTAATCTTTTCATCTCTGTTCCCTCAAATAATTTAATGTTTTCGCGGCGGGATTATCGTTTTTGGCGATTGAAGCGCAACCTAAGAATAAGGGATTAGGGTGATTTTTAGGCGATAGCAGCGTATTTGAGACGGTTCTCGCGAGATATGACGGGGTTCATCAGAAATGTCTGGCGCGAAGCAGTGAATGTCGTTGGGCTTGAATTATTGTTTAAAAAATTTCACCAATAAAAAAGCCGGACCCGGTCCGGCTTGATTACGCATGCTAAAAACTGGCCTTAAGAACCAAAAAGATTCTTGTGCAGCGCACGTACCACTTCTTCCGCGTCTGGGGTGGGAACCAGGAAGCAAAGGTTATAACTGCTGGCACCGTAGCAAATCATGCGCAGGTTGAACGGCTCGAGTGCGCCAAACACTTCTTTGCCGACGCCGCACGCTTTTGACAGGTTGTTGCCAATGATCGCCACCAGCGCCAGATTCTCTTCCACTTCCACACGGCACAGTGAAGAGAGTTCGGTCAACAGCGCCTGGGTCAGCAAGCTGTCGCCGGTGGTGGTTGAACCGGTGCTGTCCAGCGTCAGCGCCACGCTCACTTCGGAAGTGGTCACCAGATCAACGGAGATGCTGTGGCGCGCCAGAATGTTAAACACTTCGGCGAGGAAGCCATGTGCATGCAGCATGTTCAGGCTGTGCAGCGTTACCAGCGTCTGCTTACGACGCAGCGCCAGCGCACGGAACAGCGGTGGATTTTTGGTTTCGTTGCACACGCGCGTACCGCCTGCAGCGGGATCTTTGCTCGAACCGACAAACACCGGAATATCGCTACGCACGGCCGGCAGCAAAGTGGCCGGATGTAGCACTTTGGCACCAAAGATCGCCATCTCCGCTGCTTCTTCGAAGGTAATCTCTTCGATGCGTTTAGCGGTGGACACCACGCGTGGATCGGTGGTGTAGATACCGGCCACATCGGTCCAGATATCAATGCGCGCGGCCTGCAGCGCTTCGCCCAGCAGCGCAGCGGTATAGTCGCTGCCGCCACGACCAAGCGTGGTGGTGCGCCCTTTGATTTCGCTACCGATAAAGCCCTGCGTCACCACCAGCGCTTCCGCAATGCGCGGCTGCAGCTGCGTTGCGGCCAGCTCTTTCAGCGTCGCCACTTCGGGTTCTGCGCGGCCAAAACGATCGCTGGTGCGCATCACTTTACGCACGTCAAACCATTCGCTGTTGACCTGACGCTCGCGCAGAATCTCCACGAACAGCAGCGTCGACATCAGCTCACCGTGGCTCACCAGCTCATCGGTCAGCGCATGTGAGGTCGCCAGCGAGGTGGCTTCAGACAGCATGGTGATGTTTTCCAGCATGCGATCAATCTCATCGCGGATCACATCCGGCGATTGCAGACGATCAATGATGGCATATTGAATACGGCGGATTTCATCCAGCAGGTAAGCGCGCTGCGCTTGTTCCTGGCCTTCAGCAAGGGCAACCAGCAGATTGGTCACGCCAGCGGAGGCAGAGAGCACCACTAAGCGGGTATTGGCGTCCGACAGCACAACATCTGCGCTGCGGTTCATAGCATCAAAATCGGCAACGCTGGTGCCGCCAAATTTAGCCACGATAAGATTTTGGGACATATTACGAACCCCGTGTCAGGTTATCTTTCTTCCGTTTTGGGGCGGAAGACATAGTAGCAGCCTAGGCACAAGAGAAGAGCAGAATTGGGCAGACAAGATCAGTAGTAGACAAGTCACCAAAAGCGCTTCACCTTGCGAACCGTCCGACTGTGGACGATTCTGGTGACAACCCAGAGGATTCAGCCCCTGCAGCCGACAGTGCAACACCCCGCGTGTTGCCCCACCTCGGCGTCACACCCCCTGATGTGTTCTCTGCGGATACGGATCCTCAAACACACTGCCTGGGCGACGCGCCTCTTCTGGCTTACACCCGGAGGTGTAAGTAGCGCGCATAAATTACTGATTATTTTCCCCCCTGTCCATCCCCGCACTTTGAGGATTTCTCACTTTTACACTTCGGTAAACGCATCGTTGAACAAACGCGCCCACCAACAGCGGCCTAAAGTAGTGTCCGAATCAGACAAAAGCGGCTTTTTTCTGATGCGGCACAGGGAATTCTGCTGGCGCAGCACCGACAATCGCTGCCGGATTTACCTGAAACAGTGCGGCCACGGTCACAAATTTTTTCCCTTAGCCAGTAACTGTGGTCATACTCATCCCCGTGCAAGAATGCTATGGATGCCGGGCCAGCAGGACGCCCCGGATGGAATGACGGTTCTTATATCAACTAGAGTGTTGCCATGAAAAATATCAATCCGACCCAAACCGCTGCCTGGAAAGCGCTGCAGCAGCATTTTGAGCAGATGAAATCGGTGCAAATCGCCGACCTGTTTGCGCAAGATGCCGATCGTTTTGCGAAATTCTCTGCCACTTTCGATGACCAGATGCTGGTGGATTTCTCAAAAAACCGCATCACCGAGGAAACCCTCGAAAAATTACAGGCGCTGGCTAAAGAGACCGATCTGGCAGGCGCCATCAAATCGATGTTCTCTGGCGAAAAGATCAACCGCACCGAAGAGCGTGCAGTTCTGCACGTTGCGCTGCGTAACCGCAGCAACACGCCCATTGTGGTGGACGGCAAAGATGTGATGCCGGAAGTCAACGCGGTGCTGGCGAAGATGAAAGGCTTCTCCGAGCGCATCATCAGCGGCGACTGGAAAGGCTATACCGGTAAAGCCATCACCGACGTGGTGAATATCGGGATTGGCGGTTCAGACCTCGGCCCGTTCATGGTGACCGAAGCGCTGCGTCCGTACAAAAACCACCTGAACATGCACTTTGTTTCTAACGTCGATGGCACCCACATCGCCGAAACGCTGAGAGATCTCAGCCCGGAAACCACGCTGTTCCTCGTGGCATCTAAAACCTTCACCACGCAAGAAACCATGACCAACGCCCACAGCGCGCGTGACTGGTTCCTGAAAACTGCAGGCGATCAGCAGCACGTGGCGAAGCACTTCGCTGCGCTGTCGACCAACGGTAAAGCGGTGGGTGAGTTCGGTATTGATACCGACAACATGTTTGAGTTCTGGGATTGGGTTGGCGGCCGCTATTCATTGTGGTCAGCTATCGGCTTGTCGATCATTCTCTCCATCGGCTTCGAGAACTTCGAGCAGCTGTTGAGCGGCGCGCACGCCATGGATAAGCACTTCGCCAACACGCCTGCCGAGCAGAACCTGCCGGTGCTGCTGGCGCTGATCGGTATCTGGTACAACAACTTCTTTGGTGCCGAAACCGAAGCGATTCTTCCGTACGATCAATACATGCATCGCTTTGCTGCTTACTTCCAGCAGGGCAACATGGAATCCAACGGTAAATACGTTGACCGTGAAGGCAATCCAGTGGATTACCAGACCGGCCCAATCATCTGGGGCGAGCCTGGCACCAACGGCCAGCATGCGTTCTATCAGCTGATTCATCAGGGCACCAAACTGATTCCGTGCGACTTTATCGCACCAGCACTGAGCCACAACGTGCTGACCGATCACCATCCAAAGCTGCTGTCGAACTTCTTCGCACAGACCGAAGCGCTGGCGTTTGGTAAGTCACGCGATGTGGTGGAGAAAGAGTTTACCGATGCGGGTAAATCTGCCGAATCTGTCGCGCACATCGTGCCGTTCAAAGTGTTCGAAGGTAACCGTCCAACCAACTCCATCCTGCTGCGTGAAATTACCCCGTTCAGCCTGGGTGCACTGATTGCGCTGTATGAGCACAAGATCTTCACTCAAGGCGCGATTCTCAACATCTTCACCTTTGACCAATGGGGTGTTGAGTTGGGTAAACAGCTGGCAAACCGTATTCTGCCAGAACTGGAAAATGACGCTGAAATTAGCAGCCACGATAGCTCCACTAATGGCTTAATTAATCGCTACAAATCCTGGCGTTAATTTTCCGGCTAATTTACACAAGGCGGCGTAATTGCCGCCTTTTCTTTGTCAACCATGCCATCTCACTCGCAATATTATTAATTACTGCATTAAACAGGGTTAGAAAATTCTTAAAGTGGCGTAAGGAAATTCGTAATTCATTTCAATTTACCGCACCTTACCTGGCTTAAAAATGGACCTAATTCAGCCCGATAAATAGTTTATCTAACTGATTGATCTATGATTTTAATTTAAGTCTTATAAGTAAATTCCGATTATTCCCATTCCGTACCAATAATTAGTGCAAAAGTGAAAAACTCTGCCGTGAAATGCGCAGGCATTCACTTATCCTATCAGCCTGAAAAAAGGCGTTAAAAAAAAGCAGCTAACGCCAATTCGCCGTATTTATCACCAGAAAAACCCCGACTTCCTGCCCTCTTTTACTCATGCTGAACTCTGGTAATTTGTTGCCCTATACTGAACGCGCCCGAAATCTGGGTAAATCCTACATTCATTGATTCATATAAATGCAGGAAACGTTGTTATGAAAAAACTGATGGTTGCCGGTGCAGCCTTACTTTACGTTGCCGTTTCTTCCGCTGCGATTGCCGCGCCGGAAGAAGCTGGTGCTGCAGCAGGCGCGCAGGCGGGAGCAATCTCTTCCGGCGCGTCTACCGCTGTGGGTATCGGCGCGCTCGGTGCGTTAGTGGGTCTCGGCATTGCTGCTTCTGGCGGCGGTGACGGTGCAAATACCGGTACAACAACAACCACCACAACGAGCACCACTCGTTGATGTAGCACCTTTAAGCATAACCACACACCCGTGTGGTTATTTTTTGCTTGGCTTATTTAGACAGGGATACACCGTGCGCCGACTCTCTTTGCTACTTCTTTGCCTGTTGTTGCAGGCCTGCACACAAACACAAAAAGGTCTCGAACAAACCGTGATGCTGGCCGTGAATGGCCCGGATGATGTCACGGTCACCAACGAGCAGGTTGCTAACCTGCCCTACGCCAGCCTCTATGCCCGCATCAATGAAGGACCGCGCATCTTCGTGGTGCTCGGTTACAACGAAAACGGCCAACAGAAGTGGATCACCCAGGATAAAGCGATGTTGGTGATGCAGCATGGCCGTCTGATCAAAACCCTGGGTTTACCGAGCAACCTCGCTGACGTCAGTAACCTGGCGCAGGATCCGCTCGCCGATGCGCTGCATCTGCAAAACGGTGCCAGCTGGACGCGCGTGGTGCAGTGGCGCGAGCAAGATAAAGTGCGTGCCGCCACAGCGGTTTCCCGCTTCGAGCGCGGTGACGATACGGTGCTGGACATCGCCGGTGAACGCGTACCGTGCCGCGTCTGGCATGAAACCGTGCGCATGGAGAACGTAGGCGCGGAGTGGCAGAACACCTTCTGGATCGATAACCGCGATGGCACGGTATTGCAGGCCAATCAGATGCTGGCCGCCGATGCCTTCCCCGTTGAAACCACAATTCTGAAGCCGGCGAAATCATGAAAAAAATAACTCCAATGCTGGCAGCATTGACGCTGCTCACGGCTGGCCACGCACTGGCGGCGGCGCAAGTCACCGTGCACGATCTGCCGGGAAAAAACACACTGCAAATTAACGATGCGCAGAATCTTAGTCAGTTGCTCACCCATCCTGAACTGCGCAGTTGGTGGCCGGGCACGGTGATTGCCGAACGCGGCGCAACGGCGGTAGCACAGCAGCAACAGAAGCAGCTGCTGGCCGATCTGCGCGCATGGCAAGCAGACAGCGGCGAGTCGTTGGCCGCAACCATCGGCTCGGTTATCCACCAGCTTGGCGCGCTGCAGGTAACGGGCCGCCAGTTCACCTCGCTCGATCCCGATGACGTGCGTCTGCGTCCACAGGATAACCGCACGCTGCAAGGCAGCTATGACCTCTATATGCTGGCGCAGCCGACGCAGGTACTGGTGCTGGGGGCGTTGAGCAATCCGGGTAAAGCGCGCTGGCAGCCTGGCCGCGAAGTGCGTGATTACCTCGAAGGCCACGATCGTCTGTCCGGCGCGGAACGCAGCTATGCCACGGTGATTGCGCCGTCCGGCAGCACCCAGCAAGTTCCGGTTGCCTACTGGAATCATCGCCATATCGAAGTGGAACCCGGCAGCATTATCTGGCTCGGTTTCACCTCATGGAGCTTGCCATGGGGCCAAAGCGATTTGAATGAGCGCATGCTTTCCGTTTTGACTCACCGGATACCAGACTGATGAAAAAACAATTACTTCTCAGCCTGTTGGCTGCTTCTGTTTCCGCCGCTTGCCAGGTGCATGCGGAAACCTGGCCTGAACCGGTCGGTCCTTCTCAATCAGATTTTGGTGGCGTTGGCCTGATGCAGACGCCCACCGCGCGTATGGCGAAAGAGGGCGAATTTAGCGTCAACTTCCGCGATAACGATCAATATCGCTACTATTCTGCCTCGCTGCAGCTGTTCCCGTGGCTGGAAACCACCGTACGCTATACCGATGTGCGTACCCGCCGTTACAGCGCAGTAGAAGGTTTCAGCGGCAACCAAAGCTATAAAGATAAAGCCTTCGATGTGAAGCTGCGCCTATGGCAAGAGAGCTATTGGCTGCCAGAAGTGGCGGTTGGCTCACGCGATTTAGGCGGTACCGGTCTGTTCGACAGCGAATATCTGGTGGCGAGCAAAGCATGGGGCCCGTTCGATTTCACCTTGGGTCTGGGCTGGGGTTATCTCGGCAACAGCGGCACCATTAAGAACCCGTTCTGCTCCTACAGCGACAGCTTCTGTAGCCGCACCGGCGGTGGCGAAGCGGGTTCAATTAATGGCTCGCAGATGTTCCACGGTCCAGCGGCGCTGTTTGGCGGCGTAGAGTATCAAACACCGTGGCAGCCGCTGCGCCTCAAGCTGGAGTACGAAGGCAACGATTATCAGGATGATTTCGCCGGTCGTTTGGATCAGCGCAGTAAGGTCAACGTCGGCGCGATTTATCGCCTCACCGACTGGGCGGACATCAACGCCAGCTACGAGCGCGGCAACACCTTTATGTTCGGCTTTACCCTGCGCACCAATTTCAACGATCTGCATCAGTCGCATATCGATAGCGAGAAGCCGGCCTACAACCCGCAGCCGCAGGGCGATCTGTTGCAGCCAACGGTGGTGGCAAACCAGCTGACCGATCTGAAGTACAACGCAGGACTAAATGGCCCGCATATTCAAACCAAAGGCAGCACGTTGTATGTGTCCGGCGAGCAGACCAAATATCGCGATACGCGCGAAGGGGTCGATCGCGCCAATCGCATTATCATGAACAACCTGCCGGCCGGCATCGATACCATCGACGTCACCGAGTCGCGCTTCAATATGCCGCAGGTGAGCACGCGCACCAACGTTGCCAGCCTGCATAACGAACTCGTGGGTTATCCGCTGGGGCATGAACAGCCGCTGCAGCAGACGCGTGAAAATCCGGTCGATCCCGGTGCCACCGAGCAAGGTTTCTTCATCCGCAAAGATCGTCTGAACTACAGCCTGTCGCCGGTGCTGAATCAGTCCGTCGGCGGACCGGAAAGCTTCTACATGTATCAGGTTGGCGTGATGGCCAACGCCGATTACTGGCTTACCGATCATCTGTTGGTCGGCGGCAGCCTGTTTGGCAACCTCGCCAATAACTACGATAAGTTCAACTACAACGGCGCACCGGCGGATTCCACGCTGCCGCGCGTACGTACGCATATTCGTGATTACGTTGAGAACAACGTTTACGTTAACGATCTGCAAGCCAACTACATGCAGGCGCTCGGCAACGGTTTCTACGGCCAGGTTTACGGCGGTTATCTGGAAACCATGTACGGCGGCGTCGGCGGCGAAGTGCTGTATCGTCCAATTGATAGCAACTGGGCATTCGGGGTTGATGCCAACTACGTGAAGCAGCGTGATTGGGACAACATGATGCAGTTCACCGATTACAAAGCGCCAACCGGACATTTCACCGCGTACTGGCGTCCGTGGTTTATGCAGGACGTATTGGTGAAAGCCAGCGTCGGTGAATATCTGGCGAAGGATAAAGGCGTCACCGTTGATGTGTCGAAGCGGTTTGACAGCGGCGTGATGGTAGGCTTCTACGCCACCAAAACCAACGTGTCGGCGGAAGCGTATGGCGAAGGCGACTTCACTAAAGGCTTCTACATTTCGGTGCCGATGGATCTGTTTACCGTGACGCCAACGCGAGGCCGCGCACAGGTAAACTGGGTGCCGTTGACGCGTGATGGTGGTCAGATGCTGGGTCGCAAATATCAGCTGTATGACCTGACGTCAGATCGTGATGCGCGGTTTAATTAACATCAGCGCGGGTGGTGTGAAACCCGCGCGATAAATCGCGCCGCTACGGAGAGGTGCATATACCGTAGCGGCGCCATTTATTGCGCGTTACCGACTATTAATCTGCGTCATAACCCAAATTGGGTGCTAGCCAGCGCTCAACTTCGCTCACGCTCATGCCTTTACGCGCGGCGTAATCTTCCACCTGATCGCGCTGAATCTGCGCCACGGCGAAGTACTTGCTGTCGGGATGGCTAAAGTACCAGCCGGAAACCGCTGCGCCTGGCCACATGGCGAAAGACTCGGTGAGCTTCATGCCGGTATGTTTTTCCACCTCCAGCAGCTGCCAGATCGGTGCTTTCTCAGTGTGTTCCGGACAAGCCGGATAACCTGGCGCGGGACGAATGCCCTGATAGTTCTCGCGAATCAGCTCTTCGTTGCTGAGATTTTCATGGGCGGCAAAGCCCCAAATCACCTTCCGCACGCGCTCGTGCAGATATTCAGCAAAGGCTTCTGCCAGGCGATCCGACACCGCTTTCACCATGATTTTGTTGTAATCATCGTGCTGCTTGTCATACGCCTCGGCCAGCGCATCTTCCTCAATTCCGGCGGTAACCGCAAACGCGCCGAGATAATCGGCTTTACCGCTGGATTTCGGTGCCACAAAGTCGGCTAAACAGTAGTTGGCGAAGTCGGTTTTCTCGGTCTGCTGACGCAAGTGATGACTGACGCACAGCACCTGATTGCGGTTCTCGTTGCTGTAGATTTCAATGTCATCGCCGACACGGTTAGCCGGGAAAATCCCCACCACGCCGCGTGGATTGAGCGTGCCGGTACTGCTCAGCATATCGAGCATGGCGTTGGCATCGGCAAACAGGCGCTTGGCCTCTTCGCCCACCACTTCATCTTCCAGAATGCGCGGATATTTGCCGGCCAGCGACCAGGTCATAAAGAACGGCGTCCAGTCGATGTAATTACGCAGCGTTTCAATGCTGGCTTCAACCGGACTCACACCGAGGCGGTGCGCCACCGGCGGCGTATAGCTTTCCCAATCGATGACATAATCATTATCGCGCGCAGTTTGCAGGCTCACCGGCGGCGTGCGCGGCTTTTTGCGCGCGTGCTGAATACGCACCGTGTCGTACTCTTTGCGCGTGCGCGCCACGAAATCTTCTTTCAGCGTCTCGGAGAGCAGCGATGACACCACGCCCACGGTGCGCGAGGCGTTCTGCACGTAGACCGTTGGTCCGCTATAATTCTGCTCGATTTTCACTGCGGTATGCGCTTTCGAGGTAGTCGCACCGCCAATCAGCAGCGGGATGGTGAATCCCTGGCGCTCCATCTCTTTGGCGACGTTGACCATCTCATCCAGCGACGGCGTGATCAGGCCGGAAAGCCCGATGATATCGGCGTTCTCGGCAATCGCGGTTTTGAGGATTTTGTCACTCGGCACCATAACGCCGAGGTCAATAATTTCGTAGTTGTTACATTGCAGCACTACGCCGACGATATTTTTGCCGATGTCATGCACATCGCCTTTTACCGTCGCCAGCACAATCTTGCCGTTGCTGCGTCCGGCCTCTTTGCTGGCCTGAATATAAGGTTCGAGGTAGGCCACCGCTTGCTTCATCACGCGCGCTGATTTTACCACCTGCGGCAGGAACATCTTGCCCTCGCCGAACAGATCGCCAACCACGTTCATGCCGGACATCAGCGGCCCTTCAATCACTTCAATCGGCCGCGCTGCTGCCTGGCGCGCCTCTTCGGTATCCAGCTCAATAAACTCGGTGATGCCTTTCACCAGCGAGTATTCCAGACGTTTTACCACGTCCCAGCTGCGCCATTCGGCCTGCTGTTTCTCCTGCTCGCCGTCGCTTTTGCTGCCGCGATACTTCTCCGCCAGTTCCAGCAAGCGCTCGGTGCCATCGTCACGACGATTCAGCACCACATCTTCCACCGCGTCGCGCAGTTCGGCAGGCAGATCGTCGTAAATCGCCAGCTGACCGGCGTTCACGATGCCCATGTCCATGCCGTTGCGGATGGCGTAATAGAGGAACACCGCGTGAATCGCTTCACGCACCGGTTCATTGCCACGGAACGAGAACGACACGTTGGAGACGCCACCGGAGATCATCGCGTGTGGCAGTTCGCGCTTGATGTCTTCGCAGGCACCGATAAAGTCCATCGCGTAGTTGTTGTGTTCTTCAATGCCGGTCGCTACGGCAAAAATATTCGGGTCGAAAATGATGTCTTCTGGCGGGAAACCGACCTCTTCGGTCAAAATCTTGTAGGCGCGACGACAGATCTCAATTTTGCGCGCCCGCGTATCCGCCTGACCCGCTTCGTCAAACGCCATCACCACCATCGCTGCGCCGTAGCGACGCACTTTGCGCGCGTGCGCGATAAACGGTTCCACGCCCTCTTTCATCGAAATAGAGTTCACAATGCCTTTGCCCTGAATGCACTGCAGGCCTTTCTCGATCACTTCCCATTTCGAGGAGTCGATCATAATTGGCACGCGGGCGATATCCGGCTCACCGGCAATTAGATTGAGGAAGCGCACCATCGCCGCTTCCGCATCCAGCATGCCTTCATCCATGTTGATGTCGATGATTTGCGCACCGTTCTCTACCTGCTGGCGCGCCACATCCAGCGCTTCGTTGTATTTCTCTTCTTTGATCAGACGCTTAAATTTGGCCGAGCCGGTGACGTTGGTGCGTTCACCGACGTTGACGAACAGCGAATCGGCCTGAATGTTCAGCGGTTCAAGCCCGGCTAAGCGACAGGCAACCGGAATCTCAGGCAGCTGGCGCGGCGCAACGCCGTCTACCGCTGCCGCCATCGCCGCGATGTGTTCCGGCGTGGTGCCGCAGCAGCCGCCGATAATATTGAGGAAACCGGCGCGCGCCCACTCACCAATTTGCTCAGCCATGATCGCCGCATCGAGATCGTATTCACCAAAGGCGTTGGGCAAACCGGCGTTCGGGTGCGCGGTGACGTAGCCTTCAGCAATGCGCGACAGCTCCGCCACATACTGACGCAGTTCATCCGGGCCCAGCGCACAATTGAGGCCGAACGACAGCGGTTCGGCGTGGCGCAGCGAGTTATAGAAACCTTCGGTGGTTTGGCCGGAGAGCGTACGACCGGACGCATCGGTGATGGTGCCGGAGATCATCAGCGGCAGCTTCACGCCCATCGCTTCCATCTCGGCCTGCACCGCGTAGATCGCCGCTTTGGCGTTCAGGGTATCGAACACCGTTTCGATCATGATGAGGTCGGAGCCACCGGCGATCAGCGCATGCGTCGATTCGCGGTAGGCTTCCACCAGCTGATTAAAGGTGACGTTACGATAGGCGGGATCGTTGACGTCCGGCGAGATAGAACAGGTGCGGTTGGTCGGGCCCAACACGCCCGCCACGTAGCGCGGACGATGCGGCGTTTTCGCCGTCCATGCATCGGCGCTGGCACGCGCCAGTTTGGCGGCTTCGAAGTTGATCTCCGCCGACAGCGCTTCCATCGCGTAATCGGCCATCGCAATGGTGGTGGAGTTGAAGGTGTTGGTCTCGAGAATATCCGCGCCGGCAGCGAGATAGGCATCGTGGATTTCGCGGATCACCTCTGGTTTGGTTAGCACCAACAGATCGTTGTTGCCCTTCAAATCAGATGGCCAGTCGGCAAAGCGGCTGCCACGGAAATCCTGCTCACTCAGTTTATAACTCTGGATCATGGTGCCCATGCCACCGTCCAGAATCATAATGCGTTGCGCCAGCTGCTGCTGCAGCATTTCTGTTTTGTTGCTCACTCTCGCCTCGTCCACGTCATTGCGTTGGCTAATATGCCAGCCAGTCATACTGGCACAACTTGCAGGTGATCAAAAGTCAGCTCAGATGAGACATTTTCAGCTATTGCCGATGACAGGTCTGACCAGAAAGTCAGCGTTTGCATTAATGCGGTTAAAAACGAAAATGGTTTCCAGCATTGATGCGAATTGGAGACGTTATGGCAACCCCTGCGCCCGTGAAACGCGGCAAGAAACCGCGTGCGACAACGGCTACCACCAGCGCGCCCGTCGGCGGGCAAGTACAATCTTTGACGCGTGGTCTGCGCCTGCTGGAGCTGATTGCCGAATCCCACGGCAGCGTGGCGCTGACCGAACTGGCACAACAGGCCGGTTTACCCAACTCCACCACTCATCGCCTGCTCTCCACCATGCAGCAGCAAGGTTTTGTGCATCAGGTGGGCGACTTAGGTTTGTGGACCATTGGTTCGCACGCGTTTGTGGTCGGCAGCAGCTTCCTTCAGAGCCGCAATCTGCTGGCGATTGTGCATCCGTTGCTGCGCAAGCTGATGGAAGATGCCGGCGAGACGGTGAATCTGGCGGTGCTGGATCTCAGCGATTATCAGGCGGTGATCATCGATCAGGTGCAGTGTACGCAACTGATGCGCATGTCCGCACCAATTGGCGGCAAGCTGCCGATGCATGCATCCGGCGCCGGCAAAGCGTTTCTGGCGCATCTGAGCGATGAGCAAGTTACCGCGCTGCTGCATCAAAAAGGGCTGCATCACTACACGCCGAAAACGCTGATGTCGCCGCACAGCCTGAAGGAGAATCTGGCGCTGATTCGTAAGATGGGCTTTTCGCACGATGATGAAGAGCACGCGCTGGGTCTGCGCTGCGTTGCGGCACCGATTTATGACGAACATGGCGAACCCTTCGCCGCCATCTCAATCTCCGGCCCGATTGCGCGCATGACCGACGACCGTATCACCGAGCTGGGTGCGCTGGTGATCCGCGCCGCGAAGCAGGTGACTCAAACCTATTCTGGCCGCTAAGCGGCCACCGACGCATAGCGCGCGCTGAAACGCTGGCTGGCGCGCCACGCAATTACCTCTTCAATATGCCCTTCACGGATGCGCGTTTGCAGCGCGCGCCACCAGTTGGGATCAAACAGTTGCGGATGCAGCGCCTGCAGCAGTTTGCCGGTCGACGGTTCGCTGCACAGCGCATAGCGGAAGGTTTCCGGGAACACGTCATCCGGCCCGACGCTGTACCACGGCTCGGCCTGCAGCTCATCTTCTTCATAGCGCGCCTGCGGCACATCGCGGAACACCAGTTCGGTCATCGGGCGGATTTCGTCGTAATCGTAAAACACCACGCGGCCGTGACGCGTCATGCCAAAGTTTTTGAACAGCATGTCGCCGGGGAAAATGTTCGCCGCCGCCAGCTGACGAATCGCATCACCGTATTCGCCAATCGCGTGCTGCCGCTGTTCCGGCGAAGCCTGAGCCAGCCACAGATTCAGCGGCTCCATGCGACGTTCCAGCCACAGATGGCGGATGATCACCACGTCGTCGCGCACCTCGATTTTTTCCGGGATATCGCGCTCAAACTCCGCCATCAGCTCGGCCGGAATACGCGCGCGCGGTAACGCAAAGTGCTCAAACTCCTGCGTATCCGCCATGCGACCCACACGATCGTGCTCTTTGACCATGCGATAGCAGTCGCGCACCTGCGCATCGGTGACCTCTTTTTGCGGTGCGAAGCGGTCTTTGATCACCTTAAATACGCGATCAAAACCCGGCAGCGTGAACACCATCATTACCATGCCGCGAATGCCGGGTGCGACGGTGAAATCTTCCTGACTGTGCGCCAGATAGTGCAGATATTCGCGGTAGCATTCGGTTTTACCGTGCTTCTGACAGCCAATCGCCATGTAGCGCTCCGCCACGGTTTTTCCCGGCAGAATCGGTTGCAGCCACGCCACCAGCGCGGCTGGCACCGGCGCGTAAACCATGAAATAGGCGCGGGCGAAGCCAAACACGATGCTGGCATCATCGCTGTCGGTGAGACAGGTATCGATCCATAAACGGCCGGCCTCATCGCGCTGAATCGGCAGTAAACAGGGCACCATGCCATCACTCAGCTGCAGGCGCGCCACGATCCACGCGGTTTTGTTGCGGTAAAACAGTTCGCTGGCGACATCCAGCGTCGCCGTTGCCAGTTGTGCGGCACCAAACTGCTCGTGCAGATGGCGCACAATCCAGCCGATATCGCGCGTTTGATCCTGCCACGTCAGACGCAGCGGAATGTCATTCAGCACCTGACGCAATGTTTCCTGCCAATTCTGCTGCGGACGATAGAGGCGCGACAACGGACGCGGCGCAACCGGTGCGGGCGCATAGGGCTGTGACGGCAAGATGAAGAGGCGTTCGGGCGACAGATGACTGTGGCCCTGCAGGCGACAATAGACCGAGTTGAAGAAGCTTTCGGCGATTTCATGGCGCGGATAGCCGGGCAGCAACGTTTCGTAATGGCTTTTCACCCGTAGCCAGAACGCGTCATCCCAATCCGAAGTGTCATTGAGAATGCGCAGCTGGTTGGTGACCAGGCCAACATGGTGATCGTAAAGATGGATACGCGCCTTCATTGCCTGCTGCACCGCGTGCCAGTCGGCCTGCTCGAAGCGCTGTTGCGCACCGGCGGTAATATCCAGAAAGCGGCCATACTGCGCGTCAAAACCTTGCAGAATGGTGTGGGCGATCAGCGATTCTCTCGGCGTCATCGGCAACGCTCCTTTAGCGGTAAGTGGTCGCCATTGAATGGCGACCTTACAACGGCTTCAGAATTGTGCGGCTTCGGTGGAGCCGGTCAGCGCGGTCACGGAGGATTGTCCGCCCTGGATGACGTTGGTGACGCGATCGAAATAGCCGGTGCCCACTTCCTGCTGATGCGATGAGAAGGTGTAACCCTTATCGCGCGCCGCAAACTCCGGCTGCTGCACTTTCTCCACGTAATGGCGCATGCCTTCGCCCTGTGCATAGGCGTGCGCCAGGTCAAACATGTTGAACCACATGCTGTGAATTCCGGCGAGCGTAATGAACTGGAAGCGGTAGCCCATTTCGCTCAGCGCCTGCTGGAAACGGGCGATAGTGCGATCGTCAAGGTTCTTCTTCCAGTTGAACGAAGGCGAGCAGTTGTAAGCCAGCAACTTGCCGGGATACTGCGCATGAATCGCGTCGGCAAAGCGCTGCGCCATCTCCAGATCTGGCGTTGAGGTTTCGCACCACAGCACATCGGCATAAGGCGCATACGCTAGCCCGCGGCTGATCGCCTGTTCAATCCCGGCACGCGTGCGGAAGAAGCCTTCCGAGGTGCGCTCGCCGGTGATAAACGCCGCATCGCGCGGGTCGCAATCTGAGGTGATCAGATCGGCGGCATCCGCATCGGTGCGCGCCAGCAACACCGTCGGTACGTTCATGACGTCCGCGGCCAGACGCGCCGCCACCAGTTTCTGAATCGCTTCCTGCGTTGGGACTAATACCTTGCCACCCATGTGGCCGCACTTCTTCACCGCCGCCAGTTGGTCTTCAAAATGCACCGCGCCGGCACCGGCCTGAATCATCGATTTCATCAGCTCGAACGCATTGAGCACGCCGCCAAAGCCCGCTTCCGCATCGGCGACAATCGGCAGGAAGTAATCAATAAAATCACTGTCTTCTGGCGATACGCCGCTGGCCCACTGAATTTGATCGGCTCGCTGGAAGCTCTGATTAATCCGCTCCACCATATTTGGCACCGAATTCACCGGATACAGCGATTGGTCGGGATACATCTGCCCGGCCAGGTTAGCATCTGCCGCCACCTGCCAGCCGGAGAGGTAAATCGCCTCTATGCCGGCTTTCGCCTGCTGCACCGCTTGTCCGCCGGTCAACGCGCCGAGGCTGTTGATGTAGCCTTTGCTCGATTCACCATTCAGCAGCGACCAGAGTTTGGTGGCACCGCGCTCCGCCAGCGTGCAGGCGGGATTGACCGAACCGCGCAGATGGACCACATCCTCCGCACTGTACGGACGAGTAATTCCCTGCCAGCGCGCATCATTCCAGCTCGATTCCAGTTGTTTGATCTGTTGCGTACGATTCATCGTCATATCTCCAGGTTCAAGGCAGCAGGCGGTAGCCCGGCAGAGTGAGGAAGGAAACCAGTTCGTCATCGGTGGTAATTTGCGCCATCAGCGCGGCGGCATCGTCGAAGCGTCCATTTTGAAAACGTTCTGCGCCAACGGTTTGCTGCAAGGTGTCCAGCTCTTCCTCCAGCAGCCGTTCAAACAACGCCACCGTCACCGGCTGGCCATCGCTGAGAATTTGTTTGTGATGAATCCATTGCCAGATGGAGGTGCGGGCGATTTCAGCGGTGGCGGCATCTTCCATCAACCCATCAATCGGAACGCAGCCGTTGCCGCTGATCCAGGCTTCCAGATATTGCAGCGCCACGCGGATATTGGCGCGCATGCCGGCTTCAGTACGCTTGCCGCGACAGGGCGCCAGCAGACGTTCGGCGGTGATTGGCGCATCCTGCTCACGCGTGATGTGCAGTTGGTTGGGCTGATCGCCCAGCCGACGGTCAAACTCCTCCATCGCGATATCAGCCAGGCCGGGATGCGCCACCCAGGTTCCGTCGTGACCGTTGCCCGCTTCTCGCGCTTTATCTTCCTGCACCTTTTGCGTCACCCATACATTGCGCTCCGCTTCTTTGCTCGGAATCAGCGCCGACATACCGCCCATCGCCAGCGCACCACGACGATGACAGGTTCGAATCAGCAGGCGTGAATAGGCATCGAGGAATGGCTGATCCATGCTGATTTGCTGGCGATCCGGCAGGATACGGTCGGGATGCTGGCCCAGCGTTTTGATGTAGCTGAAGATGTAATCCCAACGGCCACAGTTCAGGCCAACCACGTGATCACGCAGTTCCCATAGAATCTCATCCATCTGGAATACCGCCGGCAGCGTTTCGATCAACACCGTGGCTTTGATGGTGCCGCGCGGCAGATCGAAGCGATCTTCACTGAAGCGGAAGACCTCACGCCACCACGCCACTTCAGCGGCATGCTCGGTTTTCGGCAGATAGAACCACGGCGCGTGGCCCTTCTCCAGCAGCGCTTCAACGTTGTGGAAAAAGTAGAGCGCAAAGTCGAACAATCCGCCGGGAATGGCCCGATCGCGCCACTCCACATGCTTTTCATTCAGATGCAGGCCGCGCACCCGACACATCAGCAGCGCCGGATTGGCGCGCAGCTGGTAGATCTTGCCGGTTTCACTGGTGAAGCTCAGCGTGCCATTGACAGCATCGCGCAGTGTTAATTGTCCGTCGATCAGCTTCTGCCAGGTTGGCGCCAGTGAATCTTCAAAATCGGCCATGAAGACGTTGACGTTCGCGTTGAGCGCGTTGATCACCATTTTGCGATCCGGCGGCCCGGTGATCTCTACGCGACGATCCTGAAGCAGCTGCGGAATAGGACGAACTTGCCACGCATTTTCACGAATGGAAGCGGTTTCCGAATCAAAGCCGGGTAACTCACCCTGATCGTAACGCTTCTGTCGTTGCTGGCGTGCTTTCAGCAGGCGTTCGCGCTCTGGTGCAAAGCGCACCACTAATGCGTGTATAAAGTCGATTGCTTCTGGGGTAAGCAGCTGCTTTTCCGCGTGGGTAAAGGGCTGGCTGAAGGTTAGCGTATTGCTGATAACCGAGTCTGTCATGCGGGCTGCCTCCTGAGTTGATCCATCGTTTAACGATCGGATCCGGATGTAGTGTGTTTTATAACCTGCAAGATCAGAGCATAATGATTTTTATTTTAATTTCAAAAACTATTTCCATTTTAATGTTTATGTTAATTTATCAGATTGATATTTATGTAATTTAATCTCTCGAATTAAAGGCAATAACTTCCACTGGTGAATTGAAGGCAAAAAAAAGCCGCGATAGCTTTCGGCTAGCGCGGCAGGATCAAACGAGGTGTTTGATCTATTCGAGTGTTGGATTCATCCGGCGCAGATCGAACGGCGTGATCTGATAAACGTAGTAGTTCAGCCAGTTGGAGAACAGCAGGTTGCCGTGGCTGCGCCAGGTGGCGCGCGGTGGCAGCTCTGGGTTATCGTGCGGGAAGTAGTTGAACGGTACGTCCGGCTGCAGGCCAGCATCGTAATCGCGATGATATTCACCCGAGAGCGTCAGCGCATCGTACTCAGGATGGCCGGTGACAAACGCCAGGCGCTTGTCTTTGCTCGCCATCAGATATGCACCGGTGGATTCCGACTCGGCAAACAGCTCGAGATCGGTGTAATCGCGGATCAGCTGGCTCGGGAAATCAGCATAGCGTGAATGCGGGGCCAGGAAATTGTCGTCAAAACCGCGCGTTAGTAAGGCGTGGGGATGCAGGATTTGGTGCTCATAAACACCGGACAATTTGTTCTGCCGCGTCTGCTTAGGAATGCCATACAGAATGTTGAGTGCCGCCTGAACCGCCCAACAGACAAAGAGCGTGGAGGTGACGTGTTCATTCGCCCAATGCAGTACGCGTTGAATCTGCGGCCAGTAAGCGACATCATTGAAATCGACCAATCCCAGCGGCGCGCCGGTAACAATCAGTCCATCGAAGTTATCGTTTTGGATGTCTTCGAAGTTGCAGTAGAAGTTGTTCAGATGCTCCGTCGGCGTGTTGCGCGACTCGCGACTATCAATGCGCAGCAGCTGCACATCAATCTGCAACGGTGAGTTAGAGAGCAGACGCAGGAACTGATTTTCTGTCTCAATCTTCTTTGGCATCAGGTTAAGAATCAGCACTTTTAGCGGACGGATCTCCTGAACACTGGCGCGCGACGACGTCATGACAAAGACGTTTTCATCACGCAAAAAATTCACTGCCGGTAATTCGTCGGGAATCCTGATTGGCATAACCTACTCACCTCTTACTGATAACCGTATAAACGTTTAGACATCCAGATGCCCGACATTAGCTTGTTATGTCGGGAATGTCGAGTCTTCATGCGGTTTATGAAAATGTTTCAGCTTTAGGTGGGATTTGGGATAAGTCGTGGCATATTTATGCTGGATTAGCTTCTTGAAATGAAGGTTTTGCGGTGAGATTTGCGCGATTTTCATACACTAAATCGCTCTATTCTCTGCGATTTTAGTAAATTTTAGACGTAAAAAAGCCCCGAACTTTCGTTCGGGGCTTCTTCACTATCTGATGCCTGGCAGTTCCCTACTCTCGCATGGGGAGACCCCACACTACCATCGGCGCTACGGCGTTTCACTTCTGAGTTCGG
>NZ_JAIMIF010000003.1:0-584542 GCF_019795935.1 Pantoea sp. DY-15 | reverse complement strand
TCGCCTTGTTGGCAGCAACACCTGGCTGGGCAGCGCCACCGCCAGCCTTAACGGCGAAAGCTGGAGCTGGACGCCAAAAAGCACGCTGGCCACCGGCCATTACGAGTTCCAGGCCAGCATCGGTAGCACCGCCAGCGCCCTGTTCACCCTCGACATCGCGAATGCCGCAGACATCCAGAGGAAAACCCGCATTGAATCGGTAGAGGATAATGTTGGTAGCTGGAAGGGCACGCTCAGCAACCACGCAATCACCGATGACGCCACGCCAACCCTCAACGGTCGCGGCGAAGCCAACGGCAAAGTGGTGATCCGTTACGGCCAGCCGGGCCAGTTAAACAGCACCGTTGTTACCGATGTCGACAGCAGTGGCCGCTGGACGTGGACGCCGCCTTCAGGTTTGCTGACCGGTAGCTGGAACTTTGAGGTTCAGCCGCAGGGCAGCGCGAACTGGTCAGACACCTTCTCGCTGAGCATTACCGGCAGCGGCGGCTTTGACCCGATTATCACCCACGCTTACGATGATGCCGGCACGCCGGTTAACCTGGCCAACGGCGACGCCACCGATGACACCACGCCAACCCTGCATGGCCGCGCGGAAGCTAACAGCACCTTAACCCTGCGCTACCGCAGCGGAACCGGCAGCTACACCTCAGTTCAGGTCGATGCCGACAGCGCAGGCAACTGGAGCTGGACGCCAAAGGTGCTGGCCAGCGGCAACTGGACCTTTGAGGTGCAGAAGGCCGGCCAGAGCGGCTGGAGCAGCTTCACGCTGACCATCGACCCCTATGCAGATTACGACGCCACCATCGACAGCGCGCTCGACAACGCCGGCCCGGTGACCGGCAGCCTGGCGAGCGGCGCCAGCACCGACGACACCACGCCGACCCTGCGCGGCACCGGCCCGGCGAACAGCACGATTTCGCTGCGCTACAAGCTGGGCAGCGGCAACTACACCACCGTAAACCTGAACGTGGACAGCAGCGGCAACTGGACGTGGACGCCGTCCGCGCTGGCGAAAGGCAGCTGGACCTTTGAGGTACAGAAGGCCGGCCAGAGCGGCTGGAGCAGCTTCTCGCTGACCATCGATCCGGACCTGGATCGCTACCCGACCATCGACAGCGCGCTCGACAACGCCGGCCCGGTGACCGGCAGCCTGGCGAGCGGCGCCAGCACCGACGACACCACGCCGACCCTGCGCGGCACCGGCCCGGCGAACAGCACGATTTCGCTGCGCTACAAGCTGGGCAGCGGCAACTACACCACCGTAGACCTGAACGTGGACAGCAGCGGCAACTGGACGTGGACGCCGTCCGCGCTGGCGAAAGGCAGCTGGACCTTTGAGGTGCAGAAGGCCGGCCAGAGCGGCTGGAGCAGCTTCTCGCTGACCATCGATCCGGACCTGGATCGCTACCCGATCATTGAAAGCGCCTGGGACGACTTCGGCACGGTGACGGGCAGCCTGGCGAGCGGCGCCAGCACCGACGACACCACGCCGACCCTGCGCGGCACCGGCCCGGCGAACAGCACGATTTCGCTGCGCTACAAGCTGGGCAGCGGCAACTACACCACCGTAAACCTGAACGTGGACAGCAGCGGCAACTGGACGTGGACGCCGTCCGCGCTGGCGAAAGGCAGCTGGACCTTTGAGGTGCAGAATGCTGGTCAGAGCGACTGGAACAGCTTCACGCTGACCATTGGTGTAGCACCGGAGATCCCGGTACTGGTTGATTTTTACGATAACGTCGGTACACCGGGCGCAGTTATTCCGGACGGCGAAAAAGCCAAAACCGACGATACCACTCCGACCCTGCGCGGTACGGGAACACCAAACAGCATCGTGCATATCCAGTCAGCCAAAACGGGCGACAGCTGGGGCGATCTGGGTACTGCCCGCGTTGATAACAACGGCAACTGGGAATACACCCCCCCTTCAGCGCTGGATTATGCGACCTGGCAGTTCCGCGTAAAAGCCAGTAACGCATTAGGAGACACCGCCTGGGCGCAAAAGGTGTATTTGAATATTGTCAAAGGTGATGATTTCTCAGGTTTTCTGGATTTAGAAAATTTAAATATTGGATATATATATGGTATAGATATTGCGCTTAACAAGGATGTCTCTGTAACTGCTCATCACAAATATTCCCACTATGTAAAAAATTCAGGCATTCCCGAATTTGGATCCGCAATAAGGGTAGGTACATATGACCCACAAGGCAACTCGACAGTTTCAACATTGTTTTTGAAATTTTCAAAAAATAAAGGAACTGGTGAACCATATGAAAAACCAAGTGTAAACCATGCGCATTATGTTGACTTCCAGATAGCCAACCCAACTAACAGCGCCATGACTTCAGTCATGTCCCTTAGCACCTATTCAGACAACAACAGCCATCCACCGATGGAAATTACATTAAATGTACCACTAGGTCCCAATGAGATTAAGACAATATCCTCAGATGATTTTATAGGTTATATATCTGGCACATATTTCATTGGTGCTGTTCGTTTTTACAGCGATGTGTATTTTGACAACATCAATTATACGTTCAAAAATGCCAGTACGTCCTCCAGTACTCTGAGTGAAGTTAATAGTGATGCCATTCATTTATTAGAGGGTATCGAAGAGATTAATCAATCTCCAATCACTGGAAAAGAATCCCAGATCGACACGCTGCAACTGACAGGAAAAGATCAAATCCTCGATCTGAAAAAATTAAACAGCAAGATTGAATCGATTGAAGTGTTTGATATTACTGGACGTGGTGACAATACGCTGAAACTGGATCTCACCACCCTGCTTCAGCACGGTGAAAAAGGTCTGTTTATCGAGGACGGTAAAACCCAGTTGATGGTGAAAGGTAACGAAGGTGATGTGGTTGAGCTCAAAGATATTCTGCCGGAAGGCAGCGATATCAGCGAATGGCAACATCAGGAAGGTACTGTTACCATTGCTGGCGTGAAATATAACGTCTACAGCCACGACGATGCAGAACTGCTGGTGCAGCAAGGAGTGAGAACGGAGCTGGTTTAACAGGAATTAGTCCATCGATAAAAACGGTTAAATAAAAGCCATCGCAGATATTGCGATGGCTTTTTATTGCCAAGAATAGATCCGAAGCGGCGCGATTTATCGCACATTGTTTATTTTAAAGACTGCCAATATCAAACCCCTTCTGTTCTCGATATTCTTCGATACCTTAACGCGACCCTTCGCGACCTAACCCGGATAATTTAGTTCCGCCGAACGGTGCGGCGTCGAATGAAATTTGTGTCGGTGTCTGTTTTGCGATGGGAAAAGAAATTTTATGCTGTGCGGGAAAAGGTCGCCATGAATAGCGACCGGAATAAACATTAAATCTGGAAGTCGATAGCCGGTCGTTTTCTGTCTCTTCGGAGAGCACCTGGCGTTTGATCTCCTCCAGCGACAGCTTGGCATTACAGCGTTCAAGGAACTGCCAGCCATAATTACGCTGTAGCTGACCACGCTTGAGACCGAGCCACACCGTATTCGCATCGAACAGATGATGCGTATCGATTTTTACCCGGTCTACCTTCTTTAATGTCACACGCCTGATCGGCCGCATTCCCACACCAGGACCAGGTTCAACATAGATTTTCACCACGTCAGAATCATGTGCGTTGGTTCGTTGTACTCGGGCGCCTGCAGCGGCTGATCCTGTTGGACGGCAACGGCCTGATAAACAGTGGTCGGATGTCTGGATATCCCCATCGCGCTCAATACCTCATCTGGTTGAGGAACGCAGCGGGCTTGCTGCGGGATGGCGATTACATTGCGCATGTCAGATGACAGCGCCGTGACGGCTCAATGACGGGCGGATGAATTTGTTTTAGGGCAGCAGAATTGCAGCGAAACGGACGGCGTTTTTAATAAATTATTTTTAACTGTTCTGTTTGTGACAGCATTCAAAAAATTAACGCTAATTTACATCACGCTTTCAGTCCCCTTACAGAATACAGCCTGCGGATGTTCTGCTAGGTTAAAGGATGAACCCTTCTTGTCAGGCTAACTTTAAAATGATTAACGCAATAAAACTATCGGATGGTTTTCGCCGCAACTTTGTGCGTGAAGTTATTTTGCCGCTGCTGGCAATTTTGCTTCTTTCCTTTGTCGGCGCGGGCGTGGGTCTGTTCTGGGGCACAGCGTTAAGCAATAACGAAGCGCGCGATCAGCAACAGCGCATGATCCAGGCTTCGTTTACCCAGAGCCTGACGGAACATCTGCGCCAGCTGCGCAGCCTGACGCGCTGGTCTCCGCTGGCCGACCAGCTGGCGTCGTCGCATCCCGATCAACGCTGGCTGACGCAAAATGTCGGCGGCTGGCTGTATGACATGTTTGATCACCAGTTGGTGGTGCTGCTGGACCGCGACAACCAGCTGATTAACGTGTGGCGCAATGGCCAGCCGGTGCCGGACAAGCGCATCGGCCCTTATCTGCAGGACATGCTGAACAGTCCGCTGGTGCAAAACAGCGATGTGGTAGCGGGCCCCACCGATCACGCCGATTTCGTGCGCATCGGTCAACGCGCCGCCGCGCTGGCGGTGGGCGATATCAGCAGTACCAAACAGGCCGGGCGCTATCGTCTGGTGAGCATTAAGTTTCTCGACGATGGCTATCTGCGCAACCTCGCCGATCGCAGCCAGCTGCGTCAGTTGCATTTCAGCGACAGCGAGCCAGCGGGAAAAACCAAAGCGCGCTATCTGCTGAATTCACAACAGGGCGAACCGGTCGGTTATCTCAGCTGGAATCCCGATAAACCCGGCGCGCAGATGTTACGCACCCTCGGCCCGTCTACCTTGCTGTCGGTGATCCTGATTACCGTGCTGTGTTTGGTGATGGTGCGCCGCATCTGGACCTCGTCGCTCAAGCTGTCGCAGTCGCTGCTGAAACTCGGAGCCAGTGAAGCGCAGGCGCAGCATCTGGCCTTTCATGATGTGTTAACCGGTTTGCCCAATCGTTCCCTGGTGGAAGATCGCTTAACCCAGGCGCTGGCACTGGCCGGACGCCACGATCAGCGCGTGGCGCTGCTGCTGCTGGATCTTGATCGCTTCAAAAATATCAACGATACCTACGGCCATCACGCCGGCGATGAGTTGATTATTGAGGTGGCGCGCCGACTCAATGAGATTGTTCGCACCAGCGACACCGTGGGCCGCATAGGCGGCGACGAGTTCATCATCGTGATGCCGGATGTAGAGAATATTGGTCAGGTGCAATCGCTGGCGAAACGCATTATCAGCCGCCTGAGCGAACCTTATCAGCTGGTGGGCAGCGAGTTGTGGGTTGGCGTCAGCGTGGGTTTGGCGCTGGCACCGAAGGATGGCATCGATCGGATGGAGCTAATGCGCAAAGCGGATATCGCGCTTTATGATGCCAAAAACCATGGACGCGGCCAGTATCGCCAGTTCGAAAAAGTGATGGATGAATCGCTGCGCACCCGCCAGCAGATGGCATCTGACTTGCGTCAGGCGCTGGTGAAGTTTGAAGGATTAGCGGTGTGGTATCAGCCGTTAATGGATATCCGCGGCCAGCAGGTGCTGGGTCTGGAAGCGCTGCTGCGTTGGCATCACGCTATGCGCGGCGACGTTTCGCCGGGCGATTTTATCGCCATCGCCGAAGAGACCGGCATGATCATCCCGCTCGGCGAATGGGTGCTGCGCGAAGCCTGTAAAACCTCGCTGAAGCTGCCGGATATTGTGGTGGCGGTGAATGTGTCGCCGGTGCAGTTCCGCGCGGTGAATTTTGTTGAACGCATCATCCATATCGTGCAGGAAGAAGGTGCCGATCCGCAGCGTATGGAGCTGGAGATTACCGAAGGCGTGCTAATTGAAGATGAACACGAGGCGCGCAACAGCATCATTGCGCTGCGCGAAGCCGGTTTCCGTATTGCGTTAGATGATTTTGGTACTGGCTATTCAAGCCTTAATTACCTCAGCAGCTTCCCGGTGGACAAAATCAAAATCGACCGATCGTTTACTCAGTCGCTGGGCGTGGCGCAGAACTCTACCGCGATTATTGAATCGGTAGTGCGGTTGGGTCACGCGATGGGTTTAACGGTGACCGCTGAAGGCGTAGAAACCGAAGGCCAGAAAAACGCGCTGGCCGACGCAGGCTGCAATCAGCTGCAAGGCTATTTGTTTAGCCATGCGGTGCCGTTTAGTGAGATTGAGAAGATGATGTGAGTGGCATTTGACCAGGTCGCCATAAATGGCGACCCTACGGAAAATATTCTGAATACGCCCCTCAGGTTTTACATCCCGTCATCGCCCTCTCGCCGGATAATTTGCAAAATCATTCCGGCAAGGAGGCCATGATGAAAAACCGCAAATACCTGCGTTTGAAACACCATGATTATCGCGCCAATGGCGCGTATTTCATCACGCTGGTTTGCTATCGCCGCTCACCTTTATTTGGTCAATTTATCGCAGCGGAATTCTGCCTCACGCCGCTTGGGGACTACGTCATCAAAACCTAGCGGGCTTTACCTCAGCGCGATTCCTCGATCACTCTCGATGCCTTTGTCCTGATGCCGAATCACCTGCATGGCATTATTTGGCTGAATGAAAGCGCGCAGAGAACCCTGCTAAATATTGTTAATTGGTTCAAAGCCGAGATAACGCGTGAAACAGGAATAAAGGTGTGGCAACGCAGTTTTTATGATCGGGTGATTCGGGATGAGAAGGAGTTATTGGCGTTACGAAAATATATTGCAGACAACCCGCAGCAGTGGCAATGGGATCGATTGTATGTGGATCGTTGAGGTTGTGCGGTTATCGGCAAGGTCGCCATGAATGGCGACCTTGCCGAAACTTCACACCGAATAATGCTGTTTGAGATCCCCAAAAATAACATCGATCGCCGCACCGTGATCGAAATGCTGCGCCGCAACGGATGGCATTTCCGCCCGCTGCCGCGCGGTTTCCACCTCGTCAATATCACCGTTGCGCAGCACCACGCCGTAGCTATCGCGCGCCACTTGCTCAGAGACAAATCCACAACGCACATCCTGCAAGACCTGCTGTACATCGCGCTCCATCGGCAAACCGTAACCGCCCGCGCCGGGTCCGCGCACTTCGACGATATCGCCGGGCTGGCAGTGAATGACGTCGGTGTTGCCATGTTCAATCGCCGTGCCGTTACGCAGCGTACGGAAGTGCGAAAGGCCGCCGGATTCGCCGCCCAGCACGCCCGCAGAGGCGAACACCGAACGGTTGCGGTTGCGAGCCGTCACCGTGGTATTCGGCGCAAAAACTTCAAATGCCATTTCGGTGGCTAAACCGCCGCGATAACGCCCGGCTCCGGCGCTATCGGTGGTGCGGATGTTCATGATCGAGTTGCCGCCCGGCGAATTGGCCGGTAAGCGATTGGGAATCGCCTGCGAAAATACGCCGAGCGTGGCAATTTGCGACAGCGCACAAGTCAGCGACCGCATGCCGACAGCCGCCGGGGCTTCGCAGTTCATCACCGTGCCCGGCGGCAAAATGGCGCGCGTCGGACGTAAGGTGCCAGCGTTGAGCTGCAGATTACGATCCAGCGTCGAGAGCACATACGTCACGCCAACCAATGCCAGCGGATGACGCTCGCGTCCGCCGGTTGGCATGTTCAGCGACGAAGCCCGCTGCGGATCGCTGCCGGTGTAATCGAGTTCCAGCGTGTCACCGCTGACGCGCAAGGTGATCGCCACGCGGCACGGGAAACCGCCTTCACCATCTTCATCGGCGAAATCGGCATAGAAGTATTCACCATCAGGAATGGTCTTGATGATGCTGCGCGCCTGCGCTTCGGCGCAATCGAGAATCCCTTCGATCCCTTGCAGAAAATCGGTAACGCCAAAACGCGCTATGATGTCGTGGATTTTGCGTTCGCCGACGTTGACCGAGGCAATCTGCGCTTTGAAGTCGCCCCAGTTCTGCTCCGGCGCGCGCACGTTGAGGCGCATGATGCGCGCCACCTCTTCATTCAGTTCACCGTTGCGCACAATTTTCAGCGGTGGAATGCGAATCCCTTCCTCCACGATATCGGTGAGCGAGCGCGATAGCGAAGCCGGCACCGCGCCGCCGACATCGGTGTTGTGAATGTGCCCCACCACAAAACAGACAATTTCGACGCCATGAAACACCGGTTTCCAGATATGGATATCCGGCGAGTGCGTGGCGACGTTACCGGCGTAGGAATCGTTGGTGATGCAGATATCGCCTTCTTCGTAGCTGTCGGTCAGCCCCAAAACCGGGCCGTAATCAATGCCGCTGTACCAGGGCGCGCCGAAGCTGCGCGGTGAGGCGAACGCCAGGCCGTCGCGGCTGACGATCTGGCAGGAAAAATCTTCCGTCTCTTTGACGAAAGTAGAGTGAGCGGTGCGCATCAGCGTAAAGGCCATCGCATCGGCGGCGACATCCACCTGCACCGCGTTGTAGCCGAGATCGCCGTGACCAATCATGCCGCAGGCGGCAAAGGCATCGGTGGCGGTCGGTTGCGTGCTGCCGCGCTGGAAGCACACCGGACCCGGCAGCGATCCGACGCTGTCCGGCCCCATTTGCAGCACGCCCTGATTATCAATCCACGCCAGCGATCCGCCGCCCTGCCCAACGGACGTCACCGCCACGTCGGCGCTGGTGCCGCCAATATCGACGCCAACGCGGTAACCCATGTGAAACTCCAGTGTCAGGAGGGAGGAAATTCCATCAGTTTGTTTGCATCCTGCACCACGCGCCAGCCGAGGCGCTGATAGAGCGGATGGGCATCATTGGTCGAGAGCATCCAGCGGTGTACCGTTGCCAGCTCTGGATGCGCCCGCACGCACGTCGCCAGCCAGCTGCCTAATCCGTGACCGCGCCAGTTTTCATCAATCATCACATCGCACAGCCAGCCGAAACGGGTGTAATCCGTTACTAATCTTGCAAAGCCGATCTGCTGGTTTTGGTGATACAGGCCGAACGGCAACGAACCGGCAAAGGCGCGCTCGGTTTTGGCGCGCGACTGGTCTTTCGCCCAGTAGGACTTCTCCGTCAGCTGTTGATGGATGTAATCGAAATCCAGCCTGACGCGATCGGTGGAGAGCGTGAAGGCATCGCGCTGCCAGATGTGATCGGGAATGGTAAGTGTGCTCATAACAACTCCTTGTATCGGTGGGAATCAGTGTAAGAGGGTTGGTTTAACCGTGAAAACCTAAGCACGGCCGCTAACGCGCAGGATGCAGCGATTTTGCCACCGGAATGAAATTTTATGCTGTGGTGCTGGCGCAATAACAAGCTGCATACACCGTTATTCCCATGACTCATTCCCGGCACTTTCTTTGCAGACCTTTCTTGAAAGCCCCTATTACCCGTTGCTTTAACATCCTTCAGCACTGTGTTGTGGAGGGCTACGTTACCGCACCGCCAGGACACAGACAGTACTGTTAAAAAAATATAATGGAATATTCTTATGATTGAGCTCTTTGCACGCACTGAAACCACCTATATCGAAAAAGCCAACGGCAATTTAGTCTTTGGCAACACTAAACCACTCGCCGAGAAAGGCACAATCGAGCTGGTTATCGGCACCGACCGCTTCCTGATCCCGATTGATGAAAATGGCTTCTGGCGCTGGGAGGCGACCACGCCGTATGCCGATGGCAACTACAGCCTCTCGCTGCGTCAGTACGACCAGGCCGGAAACCTTTCCGAACCCACACTCGCCACGATTGTTGTTGATTCCACGCCGCCTGAAGCACCGCTGCTGATCAAACTCTATGATGATTTCGGCGCAGAGAAGCACGGATTTGAGCCGGGCGATACAACCGATGACAAACGCCCGACGCTGACCGGCGTTGCTCAGAAAGGCACCACGGTTTACCTGCTCAATGACAAAAATGAGAAAATCGGCAGCGCCGTTGCGGATAAAGACACCGGCGTGTGGAAGATGGAGCCATCGCAGGACCTTGCAGACGGTACGAATAATCTGCGACTGGTTGCTGAAGAGACGTTTGCTAACGTGCCCCGTACGGGCTCACCTTCTGCGCCGTTTACCATTGTGATTGGTGAAGACGCGTCCGTTCTGCCGCCAAACACCATCACCATTAAAGAAGCCATCGACGACGTTGGCACCTACATGGGCAAACTCAGCAGCGGTGCCCTGACCGACGACACCACGCCAACCCTGCGCGGTGACGTTTCTGCCGGCAACGCAGTCACCGTTTATTATCGTCTGGCGGGCAGCAGCACCTGGACCGGCCGCGCCACCGCGACGGTGAACGGCACTGAGTGGAGCTGGACGCCGGGCAGCGCGCTGGCTTACGGCGAATATGAGTTCCAGGCCAGCATCGGCGGCTTCAGCAGCAGCCTGTTCACGCTGGATATCGCCACCGCCGCTGACATTGCCAGCAAAACCCGTATCGAAATGGTGAAGGATGATTTTGGTGCCTGGCAGGGCGAGCTGAGCAGCGGTGCGATAACCGACGACGCCACGCCATCGTTCAGCGGTCGCGGCGAAGCCAACGGCAAAGTGGTGCTGCGATTCACACAGGTCGGGCAGTTGGCGAATACCGTTGTTGTGGATGTCGATAGCAGCGGTAAATGGACGTGGACGCCAGCCTCTGGCCTGCCAGCCGGCAACTGGAGCTTTGAGGTTCAGCCGCAGGGTCACAATGCCTGGTCGAACACCTTCTCGCTGAGCATCACCGGCAGCGACGGTTTTAACCCGGTTATCACCGACGGTTATGACGATATGGGCACGCCCAAGGCGCTGGCAAATGGTGATACCACCGACGACACCACGCCGACACTGAACGGCCAGGCCGAAGCTAACAGCATCGTTTATCTGCGTGCGACCAACGGCACAAACGCCACCGTTTACAGCGTCACCACCGATACAGCTGGCAACTGGACCTGGACGCCACCAGCAGTTCTGCCCCAGGGCAAGTGGGATTTTCAGGCAAGTAAGAGCTCAACAGGTGGCTGGGGTAATGCGTTCCATCTGAATATTAATGTTATATCTGCATCAAATGGCAATGAGCAATTTCATTATAACCCGCTTCATTTTGTAGAGGGCCAAACATACTATTTGGACTCCGGTGCAAAGATCGTAATGAATGAACTCGGCTGGACTGGGCAAGTAGGAAACTCATCTGGATTTTATTACGGTGAGAATTTAAGCATAAATAAAGACAGTAGAGTTACATTAGAAATCCCAGCACCTACCAATGTCGTTAATATAGCAGTTCGTCAGAAAGGAGAAGGATTTAGCATTTCTAAAATCAATTTCTACAGCTCAACTAAATCTATCATTGGTTCATTAACAGTACATAATAAAGAATCTAGCAATTACAATCACGTCTATAAGTTCATCTCGAAAAATGTGGACATCACGCAAATAGAAATAAAAACAACGTCAGGATTATCCAATGCATTTGACTGGATTGAATGGGGCGATGGAAATTATCCAACAAGCAATGGAATTTTATCGCTGGAGGAATCGCAAGTTACCCCTCATTTTTGGGAATCTACTGACGACCCTTCATTCATTATCCCTAGTGAATATGTAGCCATTGGGGAAGAAATGACATTAGATGCCTCATACATTATATCCCAGCAATCAGATGTTAAAGTTTTCGATCTGACCGGCAGCGGCGATAATATTCTAAAGCTCGATCTCAACGCCCTGCTCCAGCACGGCGAGAAAGATCTGTTTATCGAAGACGGTAAAACGCAGTTGCAGGTTAAAGGCAATGAAGGTGATGTGGTTCAGCTCAAAGATATCCTGCCGGAAGGCAGCGATATCAGCGAATGGCAGCATCAGGATGGCACAGTTACGGTTGCGGGCGTTGAATATAACGTTTATAGCCACGGCGATGATGCTGAACTGCTGGTGCAGCAAGGAGTGAAAACTGAACTGGTTTGATGTTTAATCATTAATTCGTTCTGTGATTTAAATTCAAGCCACCGTGTTATTGCGGTGGCTTTTTTGTGTCCAATATTAAAAACCGCACATTTCGTAGCAGCGCGATTAATCGCGCTGCTTTTGAATTTCTGCAAAATTTACATCGCGCCCATCCTGGTATTGCGCAATAAATTGCGCCGTTACGGGATTTGCGGGGGAATAGTTCAGTGCTGCTCTTACGCCAGGTCGCCATAAATGGCGACCCTACAAAACGCGCAGATAACATTCGTAGGGTCGCCATTTATGGCGACCGCTTTCAAAATAAAAAAAGAAATTACTCAACCAAACTCCACCGAATTCTGTTTTGAAATTAACGATCTCAACGGCACGCTGCTTTTCATAATCGGTGATTTAATCACGATATAACTGAAATATTTATCGATGCCGATCTGCGCATCCAGCATCTTCTCAATCACTTCCTGGTAATGTTCAATGCTGCGGGTAATAAAGCGCAGCAATTAGGTTTAACCCCCCGAAGATACAACACGCTTTAAGGTAAATGTGCTATCTCGTTAACTGGTTATACCAGCGGAAGGTTTACAAATTACTGCAATAATTTCAATGAGGAAGCGCTTTTTAACCCAGTCGACCGCTGGCACGCGCCAGCGCGATATCAAAGATATGCAGCGCTTCTTCCAGTTGCGAATCGGTGGAGAGCAGCGGCGCGAGGAAGCGCACGGTGTTGCGATGAATGCCGCACTTAATCAGCAGCAAACCTTCCTGACAGGCGCAGTCGAGGATTTTCTGCGTCATCGCCGCATCCGGCTTTTTGGTCTCGAAATCAACGATCTCAACCGCCTGCATAAAGCCAATCCCGCGCACATCGCCAATGCAAGCATACTTCTCGGCCAGCTGTTGCAGGCGCGCGTTTAGCTGCTCGCCGAGTTGATTGGATCGCGCCAGCATCTACCGCTTCCGCGCCGCTGGTGAAGAACACGCTTTTGAAATCTTCTCCGCCACCGACCAGTGCATTGAGGCGCTTAGCCAGCTCGATGTAGCCCGGATACGCCCCCACCTGGAAACAAGCGTGCGACACTAAACCGAGTTGTTTGGTGACCGCGTTGACCACCGCCGGATAGTTGTGCCCGACGTTGAGCACGCCGATGCCACCGACGAAATCGAGATAGCGATTGCCCTCAACGTCCCATACTTCGCTGCCTTTCGCCCGCTCGCTCACCAACTGATGCGCCGTGATGACGCCACGTGGCACATGCTGCTCACGCGCGTCCAATAACAAGCAGTTATCGGAATATGTTTGCTGCTCCGCCATGACATTCTGCATTCTAAAAACCCCTTTCCACGTAACGTTCGGATGGCTCAAGTATCGCAACCTGTTGGTTTCTCACGCTGCCGTAATCCGCCGGACAGCGGCATTTCCTGTCAAAATCCTCAGCGAATCAGCAGGGAAATTTGGCGTTCAGCGCAGTCAATATCCCCGCTTACGATCGATCAGCCCGACCATCGGTTCGCCGCGCTGATAGCGGCGCAGATTGTCGAGCAGCGCGGCGACGGCGCTGTCGGTTTGTGTTGCGCTGGCGATGTGCGGCGTCAACCAAATGGCCGGATGCTGCCAGAACGGATGCCCGACGGGCAGCGGCTCGGGATCGGTGACATCAATCACCGCCGCGCTGAGTTTGCCGCTCGCCAGCGCCGCCAGTAAATCCGTTTCATTGAGCTGCGGACCGCGTCCCACCTGTACCAGCGCGGCGCCGTCGGGCAACTGCGCAAACAGCTGCGCATTGAGCAACCCGCGCGTGCTGTCGGTGAGCGGCAGCAGGCACACCAGAATGTCGCTATGCGCGAGGAAATCCCCCAGCTGATCGCTGCCGTGCCAGCAACGCACGCCAGCAAACTCGCGGGGCGTGCGGCTCCAGCCAGCGCAATCAAAACCCAGCGACACAAGTTGTTTTAAACAAGCCTGGCCGAGTTCGCCGAGGCCCATCACGCCAACACGACGCTGGCTGGCGGTGCGAATCGGATGGGTTTGCCACTGCTCAGCGCGCTGCTGCTGAAAGTAGCGCGGCATATCGCGATGCAAACCGAGCACCGCGAAGGTGACGTATTCGACCATGCCTTGCGTCAGGCCGGGTTCGATCATGCGTACTACCGGCAAATCCGGCGGTAGCTGCGTGAGATCGAACTGATCCGCGCCCGCGCCCACCGATAACAGCGCTTTGAGATTGGGAAAGGTGCTCATCAGGTTTTCCGGCGGTTGCCACGCCACCAGCAGTTCAACCTGCCCGGCATCACCGATATCCGGCCAGATGTGCAGCTGAATATCCGGCGCATGTTGCGCCAGCCAGCGCTGCCAGTACGCGCCGCGCGTGGCTTCTGATTTGTAGACGATATGCATCAGGCCATCGCCTGGGTCATCAACCCGAATGCCTGCATCTCACCTTGTTGCGGTGACCACGGCGTTCCCCGAATCATGGTAGTGGGCGCATCGACCTGCGCCAGGCCCAAGGTTTCCAGCCAGGCCGCCAGCGGCAGCGCGCCATCGGTATCAATACGCACGAACTCGCCGCGCAGGCCTTGCATCAAGGCGGAAATCAGCGTTTGCGCGATGTCGAGATTCAGCGCGATCACCGGGCCAATCGCCCAGCCGTGACCGAAGCGGCGCAGGCTGGCAAAACCGTGCACGCGCTGTTTGGCATCCTGCAACAGCACGGTTTGAAAATCGGTGATCAGGCTGTTGATCAGAGCGGGACGCCACATGCCGTGCGCCTGGTGATCGCGTTCGATCAGCAGATCGGCGTCTGCGGCTTGCGCGTTACGCAGCGTTAAACCGGCTGGAATGTTGACGGCTGGCACCGACGCCAGCTCGCGCGTTTGATGCTGCTGAATGTGGCCGGTGACCTCAAAGCCGAACTTCTGGTACAGCCCTTTGCCCATTTCGGTGGCGTGCAGGCGAATGGTGTAATCGGGGAATTTTTCCAGCAGCGCCAGCATCAGCTGCTTGCCGGTGCCGCGGCCCTGAAACTGCGGATTCACCACTACCAAACCGATGGTTGCCGCCTGCTCGCCCCAGCGCCAGCCAAAGGCGCTGCCGACGAATTCGCCGTTTTCTTCAGCGACCACGCCTTCACCCAGCGCCAGCGCTTGCTGCCAGTCTTCCCGGCGGTGCGGCCATTTGAGCTGCTGGGTGATGGCGTAGCCGTGTTCGATGTCGCTCTGTGTCATTGCGCGTAGTGTGATCATGGTTTTCCTTGCTAGTGAGGTCGCCATAAATGGCGACCCTTAAGACCCGATCTTTCATCGTAGCTTCAAGCCCTCCGTTTCTCCTTTCACGCCAGCAACTACTCTGAACGGTAACCAGAAGCTCTGACTTCGTATGTACAAGGCTAGATGGCGTGATGGTTTATGTGAAAGGGAGTCCGCAGATAATTTATCTCGGTATTGATGTCAGCAAAAATAAAATAGACCTCTGCCTGTTGCCCGGCAACGGCAAAAAGAAAAGCAAAACCCTTAAAAATGACGATGTCGCAGAACGCAGTATCTGCGACTGGCTGTACAAACAAAAATGTCCCCCCGGGCAGGTGACGGCTGTCATGGAAGCGACCAGCGTCTATCACGAAAATGTGGCTTACGGGCTGCATGAAAACACGGCGGTGACGGTTTGCATCAGCAATCCTCAGCGCGTCCGGGAGTTCGCCCGGGGAATGGGTATTCTGACTAAAAACGACGCGGTTGATGCCTGGGTTCTGGCCCGATACGGCGAGCTGAAACAGCCTAACGCTTGGATACCGCCTTCGCCTGAAGTGCGGAAGCTGAAGGAGCTGCTGCGGCTGCGGGACGCCATACAGGCGGATATCGTGCGCGCGACGAACCGTCTGGAAAAGTCAGAGTCCACCCGAACGGCCAGCGAAATTATCGACTCGCTGAACAGAACAAAAA
Organism: Pantoea sp. DY-15; assembly: GCF_019795935.1. Lineage (NCBI taxonomy): Bacteria > Pseudomonadati > Pseudomonadota > Gammaproteobacteria > Enterobacterales > Erwiniaceae > Pantoea > Pantoea sp. DY-15. The sequence continues at coordinate 568,713 of NZ_JAIMIF010000003.1, read as the reverse complement.
AAGCGCATGAGGATGGGCTGAAGCGCATTGAAGCGCTGATATCCAGCCACTTCGATGACTAAGATGATCTGGATGAGGACAGGGAACTGCTGGAATCAATAAAAGGCATCGGCCGCGTGGTGGGCACGACGATGTTGTCAGTGCTGCGCTCATGCCGGTTCCGGAACGCCGGACAGGTGGCAGCGTGGCTGGGCGTGGTGCCTAGAAAAAACGTCGGGAAGCTCGGTAAGGGGGCTGTCCAGAATGTCAAAAACGGGCCCGGCCGCGGTGAGAGCGAAGCTGTATATGGCGGCGGTGGTTGCATCAAGATGGAACCCGCCGGTAAAAGCGATGTATGAGCGACTAATCGCCAGAGTAAAACCGAACAAAGTTGCGCTGGGCGCGGTGATGCGCAAGCTGGTGCATCTGTGCTTCGGAGTACTGAAAACACGAAAGCCGTGGAGTGAAAACTATGCAGCTACCGCTTGACGGGCAAGACGGTAGCTACGAAGGATGGTTTTGTAGGGTCGCCATTTATGGCGACCGATAACATTAAATCTGAAAGTCGATAGCCGGTTCGTTTTCTGTCTCGTAGGAAAGTGCCTGACGCTTAATTTCCTCCAACGAAAGATTCGCATTACAGAGTTCAAGGAACTGCCAAACGTAATTGCGCTGCAACTGACCGCGCTTGAGACCGAGCCACACGGTATTGGCATCGAACAGATGATGCGTGTCGATTTTTACCAGGTCTTCGCCTTCATAAATATCACATGCCTGATCGGCCAGAATGCCCACCCCAAGACCGAGTTCGACGTAGGTTTTCACCACGTCAGAATCCTGCGCGCTCAGCACGATATCCGGCCTCAGTCCTGCCGCCTGGAAAGCACGATCGACCCGCGAACGGCCGGTAATGCCCTGACGATAGGTGATCAACGGATAACGACTGAGGCTGGCGAGCGTTACCGGCTGGTGCTGCAACAGCTCATGATCGTGCGGCACTAAAAGTGAGTGATGCCAGCTGAACCACGGAAATGCCGCGAGGCTACTGTTATTCACTAACTGCTCGGAGGCGATGCCGATGTCGGCTTCACCCGCCAGAAGCATGGCGACGATCTCCTGCGGCGATCCCTGATTCAGTTCAAGACGCACATTAGGATAGAGCTGACGAAACGCTTTAATCACGCGAGGCAGGCTGTAACGCGCCTGAGTGTGCGTGGTGGCGATAGTCAGCACGCCGCTGGTTTCATTGGTAAACACATCCGCTAAGCGGCGAACTTTGCCCGCTTCATCAAGGATGCGCTCAGCAATGGTCAACAGCGCCTTGCCCGGTTCGGTCATGCCTAAGAGTCGCTTGCCACGACGAATAAAAATTTCCACGCCCAGTTCATCTTCCAGATCGCGAATATGGCGGCTCACTCCTGATTGGGAGGTAAACAGCGTATTCGCTACTTCGGTCAGGTTGAACTCGCAACGGGCCGCTTCACGTATAATTTTAAGTTGCTGGAAATTCACACCCTTTTCTCCTGGTTCCTGCCCCTGTTTCGTCCATGTTATGAAGTTGGTGTCATTGCAACAAATAATAAAAAACGGTGTGTTATGCGGAATAGTAATAAGGGAGGTTTTGCGAGGAAGATAAAAAAATAAAGGTCACCATGAATGGCGACCCTACGGGATTACTGCGGGATTAACCCACCAACATCAATTCACGATCCTCTACCGCTGGCTTATTCAGCAGCGACAGCAGAATATTTTTCACAGCCTGCGCCGATGGCGACAGCGGCAGACGCGCAGAGATGTTCAGCGACAGCGGCAGATTCAGCGATGGGCTATTAATTCGCGCCATCCACGCATGGGTTGAACTCACCAGCGCACGCGCCGCAGATTCTGGCAGCACTGTGACGCCCATGCCGCTGGACACCGCCGCAGTCAGCGTGGAGATCGATTCGATTTCGCCGATGATGCGCGCGCTCAGACGACGCAGCGAGAACGCTTCATCAACACGTTTACGCACCGCGCTGTAGTCGCGTGGCAGGAAAAGACTCATCTGCGCCACTTCCGCCAGATCGACAGTCGCCCCCGGACACGCCGTTGCGCCCACCAGATAGAGCTCTTCTTTCATCAAAGGAATGCTGTTGATGCCCGCCGTTGGCGCACGATCGTACAGCACCGCCATGTCCAGTTGGCCGTTCATCACTTTTTCGTTTAGCGAGGTGCCGCTGTTTTCATGCAAATACACCAGCACATCCGGGAACTGCTCACGCACCGTCTGCAGCAGCGGCATGGTGAGCGAGGATGCGGCGGTGCCCGGCGCTAAACCGATAGAAACCTGGCCGTTCAATGCCTGACCGGCGTTGATTACTGCCGTTTGCGCCTGTTCACACTGACGCAGAATGGTGCGAGCGTGGGCATACAGAATTTTACCGGCTTCAGTTGGCGTCACGCCGCGCTTGGTGCGGATCAGCAATTGCTGATCGAGTTCATTTTCCAGCGTAGCGACCTGCTGGCTAAGCGCAGGCTGCGCGATGTGCAGCACTTCTGCTGCCTGAGTCAGGCTGCCGATATCGACGATTTTTACAAAATACTTGAGTCGTCTTAAATTCATGTTGCCTCCGTCAATCCCCGAATACCCAGGTTGGGCGTCTCAGCCTGCTGGCTTGTGGGAATGAAGTTGCAATATGCAGGCCAGGTTTGTTCGCGATGCAAAATTGCGTTGCCAGATTTTTCCTAACGGCACGGAAAATAAGCGTTTGTGATTACCTCGAAGGAGTTAATAAGCGCGGACGATGACGTGATTTGCGTAAGCGTTGAACAAAATGCACCGCGATGGGGCAGAAAATGCGAGTCAGGCGTGCAAAAAAGTGATGACCGGATGAGCTGGTTTGGTGCAGAAAACACAGAAAGTGAACAGAAACGGCGGGAATGGAACAAAACGAGCGGGAAAGAAGGGGGTTAGCCAGTTGGAAAACTTATGTGGCGGGCGGTGCGCGTTGTCCCTCACCCTAACCCTCTCCCGCGCGCGGGAGAGGGAACCGACCGTGCACAATGTCACTACGCAAAATAATTCGCGCTGTAGCAAGGCGGCAAGAAAATTCAGCCCCGGGAGCATAGTTAACTATGTGACCGGGGGGAATTTTCGCAGCCAACGCCGCTACAGCGTGAAGTATGAAGCGTATTAGCGTTTTTTACGGTTGCGATGCATATCTATTGAAACCGCTGCGACGATGATGATGCCTTTGATGATGTCCTGCACGTAAGCATCGACACCGACAAAGGTGAAGCCGCTCTTGATCAGGCCAAGAATCACCGCACCAATCAGCGTACCGGTGATGCGCCCCACGCCGCCCATCAGGCTGCTGCCGCCAATAACCGCTGCGGCGATGGCATCCAGTTCGTACGCCATCCCCATGCTGGACTGGCCGCTACTGACGCGCGCCGCCAGCACCACACCCGCCAGGCCAGAAAGCGCACCGGCGATGGTGTAGACGATGATCAGGTACTTATTAACGTTGATACCGGACACTTTGGCGGAGGTCATGTTGCCGCCAATCGCGTAGACATATTTGCCGTAGCGGGTGTGTTTTAGTGCGATGTGGAACAGGAACGCCACCACCAGGAAGATAATGACTGGCATCGCGCCCTGGCCGATGGAGGTGAAGCCATCTGACAGGAAGCTAATCGGGTTACCCTGCGTGTAGTACTGCGCCAGACCGCGTGCCGACACCATCATGCCGAGCGTGGCGATGAACGGCGGGATACCGGTTTTGGTGATCAGCACGCCGTTCATCACGCCGCACAGCAGCCCCACGCCAATACCGGCAACAATTGGTATCACCGCAGGCAAGTTGACCAGCGACGGATACATCGGCGACAGACTGTCTGAAGTTTGCGCCAGACTGGCCGCCACCACCGCGGTTAAGGCGATAACCGAACCGGATGACAGATCGATACCGGTGGTGATAATGACCTGGGTCACACCCACTGCGATAATACCGATGATCGCTACCTGCAGAATAATCAGTACTAAGCGGTTGGTGTTCATCAGGAAAGATTGATCACGTACGTACCAACCGGCAATTTCAAAAATCAGGGCAATGCCCACCATCACAACAAAAATCCCGGTGTCTTTTGGCAGCTTGTGACGCAAGTTGCCAAAGAAAGAACTCTGATCTGCGGCCTGCGGGGCCGTAATTTTTACGTTACTCATAGCTGTCTCACGCCTCACTCGGATGCCAACGACAAAATGGATTCCTGATTGGCCTCTTCTTTATCGAGGATGCCGGTTATACGTCCGCCGTGCATAACCATCACGCGGTCGCTCATGCCGAGAATTTCTGGCAGCTCGGACGACACCATGATGATGGCCACGCCGCGATTCGCCAGTTCACTGATTAAGCGATAAATCTCTGCTTTTGCCCCCACGTCGATACCGCGCGTGGGTTCGTCGAGAATCAGGATCTTCGGTTGTGCTAGCAGCCAGCGGGCAATCAGTACCTTCTGCTGGTTACCGCCGCTGAGGTTATTGATGATCTGATCCATGGTTGGGGTTTTGATGTTCAGCTTGCGAATCTGATCCATACAGTCCTGCGCCATTTTGATGTGGCTGACAAAACCGCTTTTATGGGTGTAATCGGGCATGTTGACGATGCTCATGTTCTCCATCACCGACAACACCAGGAACAGCCCCGACTTTTTACGGTCTTCGGTCAGGAACGCCATGCCCTTCTCAATCGCCGTCGAAGGCGAATCGATCTTGACCGGCACGCCATCAATCAGGATTTCACCGCTGTCGAAACTCTCCATGCCGAACAGGCTTTCCATCACTTCGCTGCGTCCGGCACCAACCAATCCCGCTACGCCGAGGATTTCGCCTTTGCGCACCGTGAAGTTGATGTCGGTGAAGCGATCTTTGCAGGTGAGATTGCGCACCGTCAGCACATCCCCACCGATTTCACCGTTGAATTTCGGGAACAGCTGGGTTAATTCACGGCCCACCATCTGTGTAATTAGCGACTGACGCGTGTATTCGCTGGTGCTGTTGCTGCCTACCCACGATCCGTCACGGAAAATACTGATCTCATCGGTAATGGTGAAAATCTCATCCATCTTATGGCTGATATAGATGATGGCTTTGCCCTGCTCACGCAGGTCGCGGATGATGGTGAACAGATGCGCCACTTCGGTTTCCGTTAGTGCCGAAGTCGGTTCATCCATAATCACGATGTCCGAATTCCAGGAAACCGCTTTAGCGATTTCCACCATCTGCTGCGAGGCGATGCTGAGCTCGCCGACCATACGATCGGCTTTCAAGCGGATATTCAGTTTGTTCAGCAGTTCCTGTGTTTGTTTATTTAGCTTGCCGTGGTCAACAAAGCCGTACTTCATCGGTTCGCGACCGAGCCAGATGTTCTCGGCCACGGTCATGTAAGGCACCAGATTGAGTTCCTGGTGAATCATGGAGATGCCGGAACGTAGCGCATCCATGGTGTCCTGAAACTGCACCGGCTCCCCTTTAATGCGAATGGTGCCCTTATCGGGACGATACATCCCGATAAGGCATTTCATTAAAGTGGATTTGCCCGCGCCATTTTCACCCATCAGGGCATGTACCGACCCCGGTTTAATACGCAGTGAGACATTGTCGAGTGCCTTCACTCCGGGGAAGAACTTGCTGATGCCTTCGGCTTCAAGCGCAAAAGCGGTCATACATCACCTCCGTACGGCTGAGTCGGTTACGGTTTATTTCTGATTACGTGATTCGAACTGCGCCATGTTGTCTTTGGTGATCAGCTGGTAAGGAATGTTGATGACCTTTTCCACTTTCTCGCCGTTTGCCAGTTTCACTGCCGCCTGCACCGCACCTTCGCCCTGACCTTTCGCGTCCTGGAATACGGTGGCAACCATTTTGCCGTTCTTCAGCATCTGCAACGCATCTGGCGTTCCATCAACACCGGCAATCAGGATGTGGTTCGGGTTTTTACCCAGCGCCTGCAGCGCACCAATCGCCATTTCATCGTTGTTGGAGGCAATCGCCTGGATATCGTCACCGGCGGTCAGCCAGTTGCTCACCACGTCTACCGCATCGTTACGCATGAATTTAGCGGTCTGTTTCTGTACCACTTTGATGCCCGGATATTTTGCTACCACCGCTTCCACGCCTTTGGTGCGGTCACGGGTCGATTCGTTAGCGAGGTCGCCCATCAGAATGGCGACGTTGCCTTTACCGTTCAGCGCTTTCGCCAGGGCTTCCATCTGCAGACGGCCGGCCAGTTCGGAATCCGAACCGACGTAAGCCATTTTGTCTTTCAACTCGCCCGCCGGTTTACGGTTGACGAACACCAGCGGCACGCCCGCTTTCGCTGCGGCATCCACCAGCGGTTTCACCGCGTTGGTATCCACCGGGTTAACGATGATGGCGTCAACGCCCTGACCAATGAAGTTCTGTACCTGCTGCAGCTGCTGTGAAACGTCACCTTTGGCATCTTCGACCTGGCCTTTAACGCCATCTTTGGTCATCTCTTTTTGCATCGCGGTGCGCAGAATGGTGAGGAAGTTGTCATCAAACAGCGCCATAGAAACGCCCACCTGAAGATCTTTTGCCATGACAGCGGCAGGTAACATGCAAACTAACAGGGAAGTTAATAACGCTTTTTTGAATTTCATAGGTAACCCTTCTTATTCGTTAACATGCTCAGGTTGGCTGAGACCGCGAATGAAAAATATCTTTTACATTCACCCAACGTCGCTGGCGTTTTTTTTGTGGTTGTAGAGGTAAGGCTTCTGGTCTAACGCTATCGGTTTACTGCATCTTTTCGGTGTAACTTACTACTTATCAGCCAGTTATTTTCAAAATGCCGTTTCAGATGAGTGAAGTCGTTTCGCCGGTGATGATAAGCAGTTCATTTATTTCATCTGATTGACATTTGAAACTTTCATCATAAAAGCACTGAAATGATTGTTTTAAAATCGGCAAATAACAAAACTTTGACATGCCTCTAACATCTCAAAGGAATTGCGTTTAAAGTGAGATCTTGCTGGCAGTTTAGAATCTGATCATTCAAGTCAGAAAAGCAGCATTCCGCTGCTTTTACGCGCACTTAAATCAAAAGTGTGCAGTCGGGCTTTGACAACGGGGATCGGCATCGCTAATATGCGCCTCGTTCACACGATTCCTCTGTAGTTCAGTCGGTAGAACGGCGGACTGTTAATCCGTATGTCACTGGTTCGAGTCCAGTCAGAGGAGCCAAATTCAAAAACCCCGCTCAGGGAAACCTGAGCGGGGTTTTGTGTTTTTGAGGATTTGCCAGGTTACCACGAGCAACTACGCAAGCGGAGCCAGCTCCAAACTGCTGCGGAAATCGTTGCCGACATAATCTGTATCGATCAGCTGGCGGCGACGCAGTTCTGGCAGCAGGCCGTTGAGCAGCAAATCCTGCTGATCGGGCTGGCCGAGTCCATGCAGCGAAATCACATCCAGCACGCCAGCGCGGTAGCGCTGTTCGATGGCATCGGCCAGGGTTGCTGGCGTTCCGGCGACAAACCAGTGGCCGGTCTCTTCAGCTTTAATGATCAGCTCGCGCAGGGTTAATCCTTCCAACGCATAGCCACGGAAAATGGCGGCGCGCCCCTGACGACGATGCACCTGCGCCAGTTCGGGAATCAACGCGGCGGGCAGCGGTTGGTCGAGCGGCAAATCGCGTAGATCCACCTCGCCGCCCAGCATGTCGGCCACGCGCAATCTGCCCTGTTCATAGTTGATGCGTTCATGCTTATCGCGCAAACGGCGCGCCACATCGGCGTCGCTGTCGCCAATGATGGCGTGGAACGAGTTCATGATCAGCGGCGGATTGTGTTCGCGGCCAAAACGTCGCGCCCGCTGCTGCACATCAGCCACGAAGGTTTGCGCGGCATCGAAGGTGGGCTGCGAGGTGTAAATCACTTCGGCATAACGTGCGCCGAGGGTTACGCCCGCTTCGGATTGTCCCGCCTGGAATTGTACCGGACGACGCTGTGGCGGCGGCGGTACGTTAAGCGGACCCGCCACCTGGAAATAGTCGCCGCGATAGTTAATCGGGTGCAGTTTGCTGTGATCGAGACGAATGCCGCCGCTGGCCGTGCGCTGCACTGCCGCGCGTTCGTTGGCGTCATACAGCGCGTTCATCACTTCGATAAACTCGGTGGCGCGCGCGTAGCGCTCCTGCGGTGGCGGCAGCTGGCTTTCACCAAAGTTCTCCTCGCCAACTGATGAAGTCACGGCGTTCCAACCCGCGCGGCCGCCGCTGATGTGATCGAGCGTGCCAACCTGACGTGCCAGATTATACGGATGCAGCCAGCTGGTGCTGACGGTGGCGATTAAACCGATGTGCGAAGTCACCTGGCTCAATGCCGCCAGCGCAATCAGCGGATCTTGCGTGCCGGTGGTGCCGGCTAATCCGGCCGGATCGGCCTGCAGCAAATCGGCGGTAAACAGCCCGGTGATCTTTTCGCGCTCGGCAATCTTCGCCAGTTCAATGGCGCGCGTGATGCCCACGCCTGGCTGGCTGTCATTGGCGGCGGAAATCACACTGCTGGCGCCGACCAGCGTTTTCAGTTTTCTGCGATACGTTTGCGACACAACACTCTCCTTTATGGTTGTCGCGCGAAATCCGCTTTGACGTTGTTTAAGGCGTCCGCATCGATCAGCAGACGTAAGCCGGTGCGGGCCAGCACGCGCGCGCCAATCAGCAGCGCCTGATAGCCGCGCTCAGAGTTGGCCGCTTCACGGAAGGGCACGGTGTGGAAAATCAGATCGTCGGAGCCGATTTTCAGCCACGGATGCGCCGTCGGCACCGCGTGGCTGATGTCGCCGGCATCGGTCGAGACTTTGTTCTTCTGCGGCGAGAGATCAACCTGCTCGCCAGCCGCGCTGAACTCCTCCAGCAGCAAGGCATCCAGCGCTGAGTTGAGTTTGAAATCGCGCGGGCCAATCTGATGGTCAATCTCGACGCGCGCGCCGGTCGCCAGCGCCACGCCTTCGGCAATGGCGCGCAGACGCGGCTCAAGGGATTCCACCACTTCGCGGCTGTCCGCGCGGATGTAGTAGTGCGCCGACGCGTATTCCGGGATCACGTTTGGGGCCTGGCCGCCGTTGGTGATAATGCCATGCACGCGCACGCCATCTGGCAACTGCTGACGCAGCACGCTGATGCCGTTGTAGAGCAGCACCAGCGCATCCAGCGCGTTAATCCCTTCATGCGGCGCGCTGGCAGCGTGTGACGGCTTGCCATAGAAGTGGAAATAGAGATGATTATTGGCGAGCGTGGATTCAGTCAGGCGGGTTTTGCCCGAAGGATGCACCATCAGCGCCACGTCGACATCTTTGAGGTAGCCGGCTTCGACAAAGCGCTTTTTCACGTTGCCTTTGGGTCCGCCCGGTCCGGCTAATCCGCCCTCTTCCGCTGGCGTGCCTAACACCACCACGCGTCCACCGGTTTGATCCAGCACCTGCGACAGCGTGATGGCCGCCGCCACGCTGGTGGTGCCAATCAGGTTGTGACCGCAGGCGTGACCGATGCCGATCAGCGCGTCATATTCTGCGAGAAAAGCGATGGTGGGGCCCGGTTTGTCGCTGGCCTTGACCGCGTAGAACGCGGTTTCATGCCCCGCGACGTTAAGTGTGACGTCAAAACCCTGCGCCCTGAGTAACTGTGTCAGCTGCTCGCTGGCGAAATATTCGTTGTTGCCGGTTTCAGGATTTTGAAATATCGCCTGCGATACCTTGAGGTAAGCGGCGCTGTGTTGTTCGAGGCTGTTTTCGAGCGTGAGCTGAAGTGGATTCAGCGACATGAGCATTCTCCTTTGGCAAAACAATGCGCAATAGATTGCGCCGCTACCGTAGATGCACGTATTCGTAGCGGCGCGATTTATCGCGCATCAGTGATAATCAATGGCGCTTATCAATACGCTGCACTAACCGGTCGCCGAGCCACTGAATGCCGCACACCAGCACAATCAGCACCGCGATCACCGCGATCATCACTGAGGTTTCAAAGCGCTGATAGCCATAACGGATCGCCAGATCGCCCAGTCCGCCTGCGCCAATCGCGCCGGCCATGGCCGAAGCACCAATCAGCGCCACCAGCGTAACCACAAAACCAGAGAGGATGCCGGGCAACGCTTCCGGGATCAGCACATCCCAGACAATGCGCAGCTTGCTAGCGCCCATGGCGCGCACCGCATCAATCAGGCCGCGATCGACATCCCGCAACGACACTTCGGCCACGCGCGCGAAGTACGGCGTGGCGGTGATCGACAGCGGCACAATCGCGGCCCAGGTGCCGAGCGAGGTGCCAACCAGAAAACGGGTAAAGGGGATCAGCGCCACCAGCAGAATAATGAACGGCAGCGAGCGGAAGCTGTTGATGATCAGGCCCAGCACGCGATTAACGCCGCGATGCTCGGCGATGCCGCCGGGGCTGGTCATCACCAGAATCAGGCCAAGCGGCAAGCCGGCCACCAGCGAAAACAGGCCGGAAATCACCGTCATTAATACCGTTTCGCCTAACGCATTGAGTAAAAGATCAATCATGACTGGCGACATAACCCACCAACTCCACTTGAGCCTGCTGCGCGTGCAGCCAGCTGAGAATCTGTTGCTCGTCGGCCGCGTTCGCCGCCGGGAGCGCAATAAAGAAACGCACCACCGCGTAGTGCTGGATGTGATCGATGCCGCCCTGCAGCAGGCGGAATTTGCCCGGCAGCGCGCCGGCAAAGCGGGTTAGCAGATCGCCCTGCGCATCGTCACCGGCAAAGTGCACGCTGTAGATGGCGTCGCCCTGTATCTCATCGCTGAGGCGCGCGGCAATATTTTCCGGCAGCTGCGGCAGCAAACCGCGCAGCAGCGTGCGCGTCAATTGCGAGTTGGGATGCGCAAACACCTGCCAAACCGGACCTTGTTCAATAATTTCACCGGCATCAATTACCGCCACGCGATGCGCCACAGATTTGATGACTTCCATCTCATGGGTAATCAGCAGAATGGTGATGCCGAGTTTTTGATTCAGGGATTTGAGCAGCGCAAGAATCGAGCGCGTAGTTTCCGGATCGAGCGCCGAGGTGGCTTCGTCGCACAGCAGCAGCGCCGGGCTGGCCGCCAGCGCACGGGCAATACCAACGCGCTGTTTTTGGCCGCCGGATAACGCCGCCGGATAGCTTTGCGCCTTGTCCGCCAGCCCTACCAGCTCCAGCAGTTCCGCCACGCGCTGCTGGCGTTGCGCTTTATCCATGCCGGCAATTTTCAGCGGCAGCGCAACGTTCTGCGCCACCGTTTTTGCTGATAACAGATTGAAGTGCTGGAACACCATGCCAACGCGGCTGCGCACCGTTTGCAGCTGTTTTTCCGACAGGCCGGTGATGTTCCGGCCTTCGATTTCAATGACGCCTTCATCAGGTTGTTCCAGCCCGTTGAGACAGCGGATCAGCGTGGATTTCCCCGCGCCGCTGCGTCCAATCAGGCCAAGAATTTCGCCTTTCTGCACCGTCAACGAGATATCGCGCAGCGCCTGGGTTTGTCCAAAGCGACGTGACACGCCTTGCAGGCGCACCACGCTGCCGCTGTCGCGAAACTTCACCTGCGCCTCGTCGTGGGCACTTTCCACCACGCCGCGTTTGACGGCGGTAAAGGGCGTTTCGGCTGCTGAGAATAACGTCATCTTATTCGTTCCTTACCAGGCCGTTTCGCCCGTGCCTTTGTAGACCTTGTCAAACACGGTCTTCACGGCATCGTTCTGATAAGAAGCCACCAGCGTTTTCACCCACGGCGCGCTGACGTTCTCTTTCTTCACCGCAATAAAGTTGTTGTACGGATTATCTTTTACCGGCTCCTGCGCAATACGGTCTTCTGCGGTCAGGCCACTTTTCAGCGCCCAATCGGTGTTGACGACGGCGGCATCCAGATCAGGAACGGAGCGGCCGATGATGCCGGAATCCAGCTCTTTGATTTTCAGATGATGCGGATTCGAGGTGATATCGGCGGTGGTGGCCGCGATGCCGACGCCCGGCTTCAGCTTGATCAGGCCTTGTTGCTCAAGCAGCACCAGACCGCGCGCTTCGTTAGAGGGATCGTTTGGCACGCCAATCACCGCGCCCTCTTTCAGCGCTTTGGCGCTTTTCACTTTCTTCGAGTAGAGACCAATCGGCCACACGGCGGTATCGCCGACGCGCACGATGTCGTAGTGATTGACCTTGATTTGGTTATTAAGGAACGGCTGATGCTGGAAGGCGTTGGCATCCACTTCGCCGTTTTGCAGCGCTTCGTTCGGCTGGTTGTAATCGTTGAAGATCACGGTTTTCACCGTTAAGCCTTTTGCCGCCGCCTGTTTGATCACTTCGCGCCAGACATCTTCATCCTCGCCGCTCATAATGCCGACTTTTACCGAGGTTTTATCCGCCGCGTGGGCGATGGACAGCGGCGACAGCGCCGCGCTGGCCAGCAGTAAGGCGCCAGCCGTTAACAGGAATTTATTTTTTACTGATGACAGACGTGTGTGCATAAAATGCTTCCTAATCGTTATAATTGCGCGAGTCAAAATAAGCTGTCGTAACGACAGATGACCGCAGTATACGCAGTTGCTTATTCCTGCATTATGATTTATTCAGAAATGCTATTCCTGAAAAGCATAAAGCCGCAGCGCCGCTCGCATCGCCACAAGCGAGAAAATGGCTGTGTTATCCTCTCCCTTTTGATGGACTTGTTACTGAGCGCTATGTCGGACAACACACCTAAACGAAAAAATGACCCTGAAGGGCTGAAGAAACGCATCCTCGCCGGTGCGCTGAAAATGTTCGCCGAGTTTGGTATGCAGGGCGCAAGGCTGGAGCAGATCGCTGAGCACGCACAAACCACCAAACGCATGGTGGTGTATCACTTTGGCAATAAAGAGCAGCTCTATATTGAGGTGCTGGAGCAGGTGTATCAGGCGATTCGCCAGCATGAAACCGGCCTTAATCTCGCCGAGATGGCACCGGAACTGGCGATGACCAAGCTGGTGGAAGCCAGCTTTGATTACCACGTTTCGCACCCGGACTTTATGCGGCTGGTGTGTACCGAAAACCTGCTGCGCGGGCGCTACATCATGCAATCCGAACGCATCAAGGCGCTGAACAAAAGTGCACTCGATGTGCTGGATGACATTCTGACGCGCGGCCAGCAGCAAGGGCTGTTTATGGATGGGCTGGACACCGTGGATGTGCACCGCTTGCTGAGCAGCATTTGTGTGCACCACGTCTCCAATCGCTACACCTTTCATACGCTGTTCACGCCGAACGATAGCGAGGAAGACAGCATCCGCCGAAACCGCCAGTTAGCCGTCACCGCCACGCTGCGTTATGTGCGCAAAGCCCCGTAGGCTGCGGCTGCGCGCTGATGGTCTACGCTTTTAAATTTGGGACCGTCACAGACCACAGACTAAGGAACGCCGTAGTGAACAAAGATCCCCACCTTTATCCCTTACGTCATACGCAGAATACCGATCAGGACAGCGCACTGTGGAACTGGGCGCAAAACACGGTGGTTGGTCAGCGTAGTCAGTTACAACAGCCGCAAACTGAAGCGGAGTTGCAACAACTGCTGCGCACCGCCAGCGGTAAAGTGCGCGTGCTGGGCAACCGCTTGTCGCCGGGCCGCATGCTCGGCGTTGATGAGCAGGATTTGCTGCTGGATCTCAGCGCGTTCAACGGCATGCTTGCGCAAGACGAAGACAGCGTCACCTTTGCCGCCGGCACGCCGCTGGAACAGGTTTACAGCACCTTAACCGAGATGGATCGCATGCTGGCCTCGTCGCCGGGCGTGATTGCGGTGCAAACGCTGGCGGGCGCGATGGCTACCGGCACGCACGGCCAGGGTTTAGCACAAAGCTCAATCGCCGATGAAGCGCTGCGCATCCGCATGGTATTGGCTGACGGCAGCGTGCGTGAATTTGTGCGCGGCGAGCCCGATTTCGCTGCCGCACAGGTTTCGCTCGGCACCCTGGGCATTGTGACGGCCGTAACGCTGCGCACCCGCCCTTTCCGCCTGTTTACCTGCCACAAATTCGCCGTCTCCGCCGATACGCTGGAGAACGATCTAATCGAATGGAACCAGCAGTATGAGATGAGCAAAGCCTGGTGGTTTGTCGATGACAACCTGATGCACGTGTGGAACGCGCACGAAGCCAGCGCTGAAGAGTCGCAGGCATGGCACGCCAATCAGCGCGAGGTGATTGAGCATGGCGATGACACCGACAGCAGCCTGAATGACACCATCGACCAGACGCTGGCGCAGATGCATCGCGATACGCAGATTCACGGCAAAGGGGGTAAACAGTTCCGCACCGTGACGCGTTTCCGCGATTTCACCGACATCAGCGGCGATATCTATCAGCTATTTTGTCGCGGCATTGCCGTGCCGCAGATCAACGTCGAGATCGGCGTGCCGCTAGAGAAAACGCCGCAGATTATCAGCAAGATCAAAGCCTGGTACGCCGAGAATCATCCGCACATGCACTATCCGATCATTCTGCGCTGTACCGGCGCGTCTGAAGGCTGGCTCAGCCCGGCGTATCAGCACGCCACCTGCTTCTTTGGCTTTGTGGTCTATTACGCTGATGACGGTTCGCTGTCGCAGGATGGCCTGCATTTTCTCACTGAAGTCGAGAAGCTGCTGGCGGCCGAAGGCGGACGTCCGCACTGGGGCAAATATTACGATCCGCAGCGCTATCAGTGGCGCGATATCTATCCGCAGTGGGATGCTTTCCGCGCAGTGCGCGACCAGCTCGATCCACAACGCCGTTTTAGCAATGACTATGTCACTGCTTTGTTTGATTAAGTTTGAAGGGGAGAAACCATGTTTGCATGGGTAACGCTGTTAACGCAGCCGGACTATTTTATTGGCGTGAAGGCGCTGCACCGCTCGCTGAAACGCAGTGAAACCCGCTGGCCGCTGATTGTGATGGTCACCGACGCCATCGATCTGGAGACGCGTGAAGCGTTGCAGGCGCTGGGCTGCGTGATCCATCCGGTGGAGCCGCTGATGCCGAATGCCGAACTGGAGCAGCATTACGCTTCGGCGCAGTTCGGTGAAGTGTGGAGCAAGCTGCGCGCGTGGGAGCTGGTTGATTGTGAGCGCGTAGTATTTCTCGATGCCGACATGCTGGTGCTGCACAATATGGATGAGCTGTTTACGCTCGATCTGGGCAAGCATGCGCTGGCAGCGTGCCACGCCTGTCGCTGCAACCCCAACAAGATCGCCAGCTATCCCGCCAGCTGGCAGCCAGAGAATTGTCACTATACCTGGCAGGATCGCGGCGAACCGGCACCATCTACGCTCGATCGCTACCTGAACGGCGGTTTCCTGGTGCTGAAGCCGGATTTGGCGGTATTTGAGTGGCTGCAGGAAAAAGTGGCGGGCATTACCGATCTGCGCCGCTATCCGTTCTCCGAGCAGGATTTGCTTAATGAAGTGTTCGAGGATCGCTGGCTGCCGCTTTCGTATAAATACAATGCACTGAAAACATTGCCGTTCCAGCACAGCAAGATGTGGCGCGAAGATGAAGTGAAGAATCTGCACTTTATTCTGGCGAAACCGTGGAAACGCGACTTGAATCAGCCCGAGTCCGAACGCGACCGCTACTACGCGCTGGATAAGCTGTGGTGGGAGTTGGCGGCGGAATAAAAAAACAGCGCGATTCGTCGCGCTGTTTCATATGGATTGCGCATTGCTGCGCGCCTGGTCGCCATTATTGGCGACCCTACGATTTAATGCGCTTTTGGCTCGCCCATCGCTTTCAACTTCTTCGACAGCTCGCGACGCTCTTTGGAGAGGTCAGCGTTTTTGATGATGTACTCATCAACGCGGTCTTCATAGTCCACACGCATGCTGGCGATAATTTCCTGCACCGCCTCGATGCTCATGCCTGGTTTGATGTATTCACTCAGGTTGTCCAGCAGCAGCACACGTTTCTGGTTATCACGGACTTTCTTCTCGTTATCCACGATTTCGCGCTGCAGTTTGTTTTTACGACGGAACATACGCACAAACTCCAGTACGTCCTGAAATGATTGCTTGGCATTTTCCATGTTGGCACCTTTCTTGAGGCCTGCGTCGGCAGGCGGAATAGTCATAACGTTTAGCTTAGCGGTTTGGCCGCCAGGGTTGCAATTCTCACCGCTAAATTCGGACTGGCGCTTATCTTAGCGCAAAGAAAGGGTGATTCACATTAAGTCCTTGCCTGAGAAAACTATTTACGCAGCGCCAGACGCACTAAATCGGTCATACGCTCCAGCTGACGCGCCTGTTCGAGGCTCAACCAGACGTAGCCGTAAATCGCCGTGGTTTCGGAACGTCCGCTGCGATTAGCAATCAGCTGCTCCAGTTCCTGGGTGATCTCTTCCAGCGCGTGGCTGTTGGCGGTGATCTGCTCGGTTTCGCCTTTCACCATCAGCGTTGCCAGCGCATTCAACGTGTCTTCCGTCATCTGCTGGGTGCGGCGCAGCGTGGGCGCGTTAAGCATAATCAAGTGGCTTTCACGCGACGACCACCATGCATCAATCTGCATCTGCATGGTGTTGACCAGATTGCGATTGATGGTTTGGATCGCCTCAAACACCGATTTCGGAATGCGCGTCTCTTTACTCGCCGGCTCCAGCAACGCGCGCATTTTGATCACGCTACTCAGCAATTTCTGAAAAGGTTTATTCAGCCGCGGTTTCTCCAGCAAATTGGCGGAGAAGCCGGTGTGATGCAGTTTGGCCATGGCGATAAACGCATCCGATAACTGGATGCGCCAATGCGTATAGGCTCGCTGCGCCCAGATGGCGCTAAACAGCAGCGCCATCAGTGAACCGAGAATCACATCGCCACCGCGCCACATGGCGATGGTGAAATCCCCGGCCGGTGCGCCAACCACCACGCCGAGCGTGATGCCAATCAGCAGCGCCATGTAGGGATGTTTTCCCAGCGTCAGATAGCCGCAGACCACCATCACTACGGCGCACCACACCAGCATCACCGGCAGTGAAAACAGCTCAAGCTTGAGCGCGATCAGACCAGAAATCAGTCCGGCAAAGGTGCCGCTTATACGCTGCACCACGCGCGGCAGCACGTTGCCCCAAGTGGAAATCGGCCCCATCACCACCACCAGCGTAATCAGCGGCCAGGTGCCTTCGGGAATGTCGGTGAGCCGCACAAACAGGAAACACAGCACAAAAGCGATAGCGATGCGCACGCCGTGCACGGCGCGATAGTGGCGGTAGAACCAGAACTCAATCTGCGAGATGGGCTTGTCAGCGCGTAACATGGTTGTCCGGGAACGCTAAAAATTTGCGCGCTATGTTACCCTGGCGACGACTGCATCATTAGGGTAGAACGCAATTTTTTTTCGTCTTTTGCTGAAATACAACATGGGCGCTACATCTGATTTTCCCAATGGAAACATTGATGTAACGCATACAGTTTTGTGCGGGCATTGAAAAAGGTCGCCATGAATGGCGACCCTACGGATGCGGAGCTGTATGTTCGTCATTCATGGTGAATCGACGGGTGCGGTTTTGTAGGGTCGCCATTTATGGTGACCGCGAAATTTATTCAGCCGCACGTACCGGGATATACATATCCACCAGCCAGTTACCGCTCTCGGATCCATCAGAAAGGTAATGCTCAAAGCACGGACGATTGTCGACTTGCCAGCCGCCCTGCGCGTTTAAGCTATCAAACAAACTGTGCCACGCGCCGAAGAAATCGTTGTTGAGCACTTCAACGCGCGCATGAAAATAGCGGCCGCCCGGCAATAACCCTTTTTCGATATCGTCGCCCGCCGCTGGAATCACATCCTCTGGCGCGGTAATCACCGTTTCCACGCGCAGCTCTTCAGGCGGCAGCTCCTGCGGATTGCCGTAATAGATCGCCAGCCATTCACCTCCAGCGTGGTGCTCGCTCACCCAGCGTTTCAGCTGGTTAAAGCCGCGCGGCACGGTTTCCTGCCACGGACCTTGCAAATGGTAACCGAGCCAGCTTTGCGGATTACGTTCAACAATCGATGCTTTCATACCTTGCCTCTTGTCAGTAGCAGAAACAGCGATTGTGCCATCACCGCCGCATAACGGCGACGATGATGACGCTGAAATACGCGGCGGATTACAGTTTCTGTTTTACGTAATCGCTGATGCGCGTAATGATGCCTGCCTCTTCCACCGCTTGCAGCGCGTAGAGCGGATAGCTGGCCAGCTGCTTATCTTTGTCCATCACCTGAATTTCGCCAATCTGCTCGCCCGCTTTCAGCGGCGCTTCCAGATCTTTGCGATCGATAACGTATTTCGCCATCACGTTGGCCACTTCGGTGCGCGGCAGCGACAGATAGATATCCTGCGTGGTGCCGACATCGACCTTATGCGGATTGCCGTACCAGACGTTTTCGCTACCGATTTTTTTGCCTGCGTGGAACAGTTGCACGGTATCAAAGCTGTTTTGGCCCCACACCAGCAGCTTGCGCGCCTGATCTTCACGCCCTTTCGGGCTCTTGCCGCCCATGATCACCGCAATCAAGCGATGACGTCCGACGACGTTAGAGGCGATGATGTTAAAACCGGCGCTTTCGGTGTGGCCGGTTTTCAGACCATCGACGTGCAGATTTTGATCCCACAGCAAGCCGTTGCGGTTGTTCTGGGTGATGCCATTCCACGTCAGGGTTTTCTCACCGTACATGGCGTAGAAATCGGGCTCGCCGCTGATGATGGCGCGCGACAGCACCGCCAGATCGCGTGCGGTGGTGTGCTGGCCCGGCGCGTCGAGGCCGTGCACGGTTTCAAAATGGGTGTGCGACAGGCCGAGTTTCTGCACGTAGCTGTTCATCATGGTGACGAAGCTGCTTTCGCTGCCGGCCACGTGATCCGCCAGCGCTACGCAGGCATCGTTACCGGAATCGATGATCACGCCGCGCATAAGGTCGCGCACCGTGACCTGATCGCCCGGCTTGAGGAACATCAGCGACGAGCCTTTGAACACCGGATTGCCTGCGCCCCACGCATCTTTGCCGATAGTGACTTTGTCATCGCGGCTGATTTTATTCTGATCGATAGCGCGATCCACGACATAGCCGGTCATCAGTTTGGTCAGGCTGGCCGGGTTACGCTCTTCATCCGGATTGCCAGCGGTGAGAATTTGTCCGGTGGTGGCGTCCATCAACACCCATGAAGCCGCATCAATCGGCGGTGGTGTCAGGGGAAACGGCATGCTGTCGTCAGCCTGCGCCCACGATGCCCAAATAATTATTCCAGATACAGTTACCAGCAGACGCCTTTTCAACACTTCTTCCTCAAAATCATAAAATGAATTTACCGCCGCACGTTTTACGGCAAATAGCGCTTACAGATCTGAATAAATTGAAAAAAAGTATGAACTGAGCATAAATGCTGCGCGCCCGCTCGCAGCGAGGATGATCGAGGTTGTACTGCTACCCAGGGACGACTATCCTGTGCGTTGATTCTCCATTGCCAGGATAACGCCGTGCCCGCCTCTGAGTTCACCTTTTTATTCCACGATTATGAAACCTTCGGTAAAAGCCCGTCGCTGGACCGTCCGGCGCAGTTCGCGGGCCTGCGTACCGATAAAGAATTCAATGCAGTAGGTGAACCGCAGGTGTTTTATTGCCAGCCAGCCGACGATTATCTGCCGCAGCCGGAAGCGGTGATGATCACCGGCATTACGCCGCAAACCGCCAAAGCGCGCGGCGTGACCGAGGCGGCGTTTGCCGAACGCATTCACGGCCTGTTTAGCGAGCCGCAAACCTGTGTGATTGGTTACAACAATGTGCGTTTTGATGATGAAGTGACGCGCAATATCTTCTATCGCAACTTCTTCGATCCCTATGGCTGGAGCTGGCAGAACGGCAATTCGCGCTGGGATTTACTCGATGTGATGCGCGCCTGCTACGCGTTGCGTCCGGAAGGCATTGAGTGGCCGGAGAATGACGATGGCTTCCCCAGCTTCAAGCTGGAGCATCTCACCAAGGCCAACGGCGTGGCGCACGAACAGGCGCACGATGCGATGTCCGACGTTTATGCCACGCTGGCGATGGCGAAACTGGTGCAAGAGAAGCAGCCGAAGCTGTTTGAGTTTCTGTTTACCCATCGCAACAAACAGAAACTGATGACGCTGATTGATATCCCGCAGATGAAACCGCTGGTGCACGTCTCCGGCATGTTCGGCGCGGCGCGCGGTAACACCAGCTGGATTGTGCCGCTGGCGTGGCATCCGGATAACCGTAACGCGCTGATTGTCGCCGATCTGGCCGGTGATATGTCGCCGCTGCTGACGCTGGAATCTGACGAACTGCGCGAGCGTTTATATACCCGCCACAGCGATTTGGGCGATCTGCCTGCGGTGCCGATCAAGCTGGTGCACATTAATAAGTGTCCCGTGCTGGCGCCCGCCAGCACGCTGCGTCCGGAAGATGCCGCGCGGCTCAACATCGATCGTCAGCAGTGCCTCGCTAATCTCAAGCTGCTGCGTGACCACGCGGAAGTGCGTGAGAAAGTGGTGGCGCTGTTTGCCGACGCCGAGCCGTTTACCCCGTCAGATGATGTTGACGCGCAGTTGTATGACGGTTTCTTTAGCGATGCCGATCGCGCTGGCATGAATATCATCCGCCAGACGCCGCCGCAAAATTTACCGGCGCTGGATTTGACCTTCGACGATAAGCGCATTGCTAAACTGCTGTTCCGCTACCGTGCGCGCAACTTCCCTGGCACCCTGGATGACGCCGAACAGCAGCGCTGGTTGCAGCATCGCCGCGAAGCGCTGAATGCCGAGCGCGTGCAGGCGTTCTTGCTGGAGCTGGAGTCGCTGGCGAGTTTGCATGAGGGGAATACGGAGAAGATGGCGCAGCTGAAGGCGCTGTATTTGTATGCGCAGGAGTTGGTGTCTTAGTCCTCTGCGGATGTTGATTGAGGTCGCCATGAATGGCGACCCTACGGATTGAGAGAGTTGGTTTTTGTAGGGTCGCCATTTATGGCGACCTGAAAACCTAAATCATCCCCCACACCAGCCACGTCAGTGCAAAACCACTCAGCCCCATCACCGTAGTCAACACCGTCCAGGTTTTTAGGCCATCGGCCACCGACAAGCCCAGATAGCGCGTCACTACCCAGAAGCCCGCATCATTGACGTGCGACAAACCTAACCCACCGAAACAGGCCGCCAGCGTCACCAGCACACGCTGCATATCCGTTACATCGCCCACCGCCTGGCTCAGCAAACCGCTGGTGGTCAGAATCGCCACCGTCGCCGATCCCTGCGAAGCGCGCAGCGCCAGCGACAGAATAAAGGCCGCCGGAACTAATGGCAGATGCAAGGTTTCCAGCGTCAACGCCAGCGCTTTGCCCACGCCCGATTCCACCAGCACCTTACCAAACGCGCCGCCCGCGCCCGCCACCAGAATCACGCTGGCAGAGCTGGGAATCGCACGTCCGGTGAGATCTTCTAACTTCTCTTTGCTCCAGCCGCGACGCACGCCGAGCAGCCACGCCGCCAGTCCCAGCGCAATCAGCAGCGCAATGGCTGGCGTACCGATCACCGTCATCACCGCACGCAGCGTGCTGCCTTCGGCCAGCGTGGTGTGCGCAACGGTGCCCATGACGATCAACAGAATCGGCACAACAATCAGACCGGTAATAGTCAGCGCACCCGGCGCTGGCGCGTCGTTCTTCGGCTTGCCTTCCGGCTTCGCCAGCTGCAACTGTTCTAATACATCAACGGAAAGATGATATTGGCGCAGGTTCATCGCTTTCGCGACGTAATAACCGACGATACCCACCGGAATCGAGATCAGGATACCGAGCATCATCAGCCAGCCCATATCAGTGTGCAGAATGCCCGCTGCTGCCGCCGCACCGGGATGGGTTGGCAGCGCCACATGCACCGTCAGCATCACGCCCGCCATCGGCAAGCCAAACTTCAGCGGTGACACGCGCGCCACTTTGGTGAAGCCATAAATCAGCGGAATCACGATGATGAAGCCGACCTCGAAGAACACCGGAATGCCGAGGATAAACGCCGCCATGGTCAGCGCCGCCACGGTACGCTTGATGCCCAGCGATTTACTGAAGCGTTGCGCCAGCGACTCCGCACCGCCGGAAGCTTCAATCACTGCGCCGAGCATCGCCCCCAGCACGATGATGATGGTGATATGCCCCAGCAAGTTCCCCATCCCGCTAAAGATGGTTTCCATGATTTTGTCGGCTGGAATGCCGGTAGCAATCGCCACCAGCAAGCTGACAATCAGCAGCGCCACAAAGGGGTGTACTTTGGTTTTAATCACCAGCAGCAGCAAAATCACGATGCTGGCGGTAGCGATAGCTAACAACAACGCGGTTGACATGATAATCCTCTATTTTATAAGTATTTTTAGGGTACAGCTTTCTCTGGTATTGGCAGATTCAGATATGACTAACCCAACACAGCGGACATGCCGCTGCGTTGGTGATAAATCAGTGGTTATTCAGCGTAAGGCGCGAACCAGCCGAGGCCCGCTTCAGTGCGGCCGCGCGGGATATATTCACATCCCACCCAACCGTCGTAACCCACTTCATCCAGCAGGTTGAACAGATAGGAATAGTTGATCTCGCCTTCATCCGGCTCGTGACGATGCGGCGCAGAGGCGATCTGAATATGGCGATAACGACCCGCGTATTCACGAATCAGATGGGTCAGATTGCCGTCCACCAGCTGCGCATGGAACAGATCGAGCTGGGTAAAGACGTTGGGACGATCGATCCGCGCCATCATTGCCAGCGTCTGATGCTGGCTGGAGTAGAGATAATTCGGCTTGGTGACCGGATTGAGCGCTTCCAGCAGCAGGCGAATGCCATGCGGCGCAAAACGCTCGGCGGCATAGTGCATGTTACGCACGAAAGTCTCTTCATAGGCGGCACGATCGGCACCGTTTGGCACCGTTGCCGCCATCACATGCACCTGCTGGCAGTTGAGCGCCAGCGCATACTCCAGCGCCCGATCGATATCGCCACGCGCTTCCTGTTCACGGCCCGGAATGGCAGAAACGCCCCACTCGCCCGCTTGCACATTGCCGGCGGCGGTGTTGAACAGCACCAGCTCCAGCTGATGTTTTTCCAGCTCGGCTTTAATCACCTCGGCCGGAAAGTCATACGGGAACAGGAATTCAACGGCGCGAAAACCGGCATTGGCCGCGGCGGCAAAGCGTTCGATAAACGGCAACTCACCGAACTGCGTAGATAGATTGGCTGCAAACTTAGGCATTAAACATTCCTCAATTCCGCGACTTCGCTATCGGTCAGATAACGAATCGAGCGGTCACCGAGCGTAAACATCAGGCGCGCGGTCTCTTCCAGTTCTTCAGTGTTATTGGCAGCTTCGCGCAGGGATTTGCCCACCACCACCGGACCGTGATTGGCCAGCAGGAAGGCGTTATAGCGCGAGGCCAGATTGGCCAGATCGTCTGCCAGGCGCTGATCGCCCGGCTTGTAATACGGCACCACCGGCACATCGCCGACGCGCATCACCACATACGGCGTGAACGGACGAATACAGTTTTCAGTGTCGAGATCGTTGAGGCAGGAGAGCGCCGTCAAATAGTGGCTGTGCAGATGCACTACCGCTTTGCACGCGGGATTATTCAGGTAGAGCGCGCGGTGAAAAGCCACCTCCTTCGACGGCTTGTCGCCGGAGATCCATTCGCCCTGAATCGTCACTTTCGACAGGCGATCGGCCTGCAGTTCGCCGAGGCAGGAGCCGGTTGGCGTCGCCAGCAAGTTGCCATCCTCCAGCAGCAGCGACAAATTGCCCGCTGAACCGGTGGCGTAACCGCGCTGAAAGAAGGACGCGCCGAGCTGCACCATTTCTTCCCGTGCTTGTTGTTCCGTCATGCTGAAAACTCCTGTTGTGCGCGGGCAAAGAACTGTTCGTCGCCAAAGTTGCCTGATTTCAGCGCCAGCGACAGCGGCTGATGGATATCGCGCACCCACGGCACGCCCGGCGAAATCATCGGGCCAATGTGGAATGCGGTAACGCCAAGGTTTTGTGCCACCACGCCCGAGGTTTCACCGCCGGCGACGATAAAGCGCTGCCAGCCGCGGGTTTTCAGCTCACGCGTTACGGCAGCAAACAGCTGCTCAACCGCTTCACTGCTGCGCGCCGCGCCGTATTGCTGCTGAATGGCTTGCAGCTGCTGGGCATCGGCGGTAGCAAACAGCAAAGGTGCCAGTTCGGACTGATGATTGGCTTCCACCCAGTCACAGAGCTCCTGTGCATAGCTTTCGACATTGTCGAGGCAGCGCTCCACCAACACTTCGTGCGATGGCGCTTGCTGACGATACGCCTGCACCTGACGGTTGGTCATTTGCGAGCAGGAGCCTGAGATCACCACCGCGCGATCGCCTTGTGGGCGCCCGGCGTGTTCAGCATCACTGTTCTGCTGCTGCGTTGCCCAGGCGCGGGCGATACCGATCGCCAGGCCTGAACCGCCGGTCACCAGGCGCGTCTCTTTCAGCGCTTCGCCCTGCGTCAGCAGATGCTGCTCGTGCAGCGCGTCCAGCACCACATAGTTGATGCCCTGCGCTTTCAGGGTATCCAGCTGCGCACGCACCGCATCAGCACCTTGATCGAGCTGCGCGGCGTTGATCACTGCGGCCTGGCCTTTGGCCTGGCGCGTCATCAAACGCACCAGATTGCTGTCGGTCATTGGCGTTACCGGATGATGGCGCATGCCCGATTCGGACAGCAGCTGATCGGCGACAAAAAGATAGCCTTGATACACCGTGCGACCGTTAACCGGCAGCGACGGCGAGATCACCGTTTGCGTTTCGCCCAAGGCTGCCAGCAGCGCATCGGTCACCGGGCCGATATTGCCCTGCTCGGTGCTGTCGAAGGTGGAACAATATTTGAAGTAGAAACGATTGCAGCCCTGCTGTTGCAGCCACTGCAGCGCGGCCAGCGACTGATCGATCGCCCGCTGCGCCGGGCATGAGCGTGACTTCAGGCTGATAACAATCGCCTGCGCGCTCAGCTCGTCGTGGCTTTCCGGCACGCCGTTGAACTGGATGGTCGGCAGACCGTTCTGCACCAGGAAACTGGCGATGTCGGTTGCGCCGGTAAAATCGTCTGCAATAACGCCTAAACGCATGATTACTTCTCCTTCGCCTGCGGCAGCGTGATGCCGCTGAAGATCTTGATCACCGCGCTGTCATCTTCACGACCGTGGCCGGCGTTGCTGGCTTCGGTAAACATATTGAGCGCAGTAGAAGCCAGCGGCAGCGGGAAGTGCAGCGACTTGGCGGTATCCGCCACCAGATTGAGATCTTTAACGAAGATATCGACCGCTGATTTCGGCGAGTAATCGCCATCCACCACGTGACGCATGCGGTTCTCGAACATCCATGAGTTACCGGCGGCGTTGGTCACCACGTCATACATGGTGTCGAGCGGGATTCCAGCGCGCGCGGCCAGCGCCATCGCTTCAGCGCCCACAGCAATGTGCACGCCCGCCAGCAACTGGTGAATGATTTTTACGGTTGAGCCGAGACCGATTTCGCTGCCCACGCGATAGACTTTCGCCGCCACCGCATCCAGCACAGGCTTGAGCAGGGCAAAAGCTTCATCGCTGCCGGACGCCATTACCGTCATCTCGCCAACTGCGGCTTTGGCTGCGCCGCCGGAAACCGGTGCATCCAGCATCAGCAACTGATGCTGCGCCAGCTGTTGTTCAATCGCCTGCGCATCCTGTGAAGAGATGGTAGAAGAGACCATGACCACGGTGCCGGGCTTGAGCTGCGCCGCCACGCCGTTTTCACCGAACAGGATTGCTTTAACCTGCGCGGCATTCACCACAAGCAGCAGTACCGCATCGAGTTCAGCGGCAAAGCGGGCAGCGGAGGTTTGCGCATCCCGCGCACCGGCCTGACGCAGGGTTTCCAGCGCCTGCGGATTGAGATCAACACCCCAGGTATTTAATCCTGCACGGATGCAAGACTGCGCTGCACCCATGCCCATGGAACCTAAACCAATCACGCCGATGTTATTCACGGTTGCTGACATAGCAAACCTCCATTGTTAATTTAAGTGATAATTTGTTCATTGGTGTTAAGTCTGCCGCAGTCAGTGGCGAATAAACGTGCGTGATATCACAAAAATTAACTTAGCTGCTCATTGATTAACATGGATTCACAGCCGGAGGTTAGCGCTTCGAAGTCAGTCCAGATGGGATTTCTGCTTAGATTACGGCAAGATAAATTGTGCTGCGAGCTGTGAATCGATGATCTACAATGTGAAAAAATGATAATTCAGGGAGAGCATTGTGATTCCGGTTGAACGTCATCAACAAATTTTAGCGCTGGTGGGCGAACGCGGCGTGGTTAGCATTGCCGAGCTCACTGAGCGCTTGGGTGTGTCGCATATGACGATACGTCGCGATGTGCAGAAGCTGGAAGAGCAAGGTGCGGTATTGTCTGTTTCGGGCGGCGTGCGCTCAGCAGATCGCCTGGCGGCGGAGCCATCGCATCTGGCGAAAACCAATATGTACAGCGGCGAGAAGATGGCGATTGGGCAGTATGCCGCGCGTCATATTCCGCGTAATAGCTGCATCTATCTCGATGCCGGCACCACCACACTGGCGCTGGCGCGCGAGTTGCTTGATCGTGATGACTTGCTGGTGGTGACCAACGATTTCGTGATTGCGCGCCTGCTGATGGAGAGCAGCGGCTGCAAGTTGATTCACACCGGCGGCACGGTATGTCGTGAGAACCGTTCCAGCGTCGGTGAAGCGGCCGCCAGAAGTTTGCGCCAGTTGGCGATTGATATCGCGTTTATCTCCGCGTCCTGCTGGGGCCCGCGCGGGCTGTTTACGCCGGATGAGGATAAGGTGCCGGTGAAGCTGGCGGCGAGCGATGTGAGTAGTAAGCGCGTGTTGTTAAGCGACAGTTCGAAGTACAACAAGATTGCGACGCATCTGGCGTTACCGCTGGAGCGGTTTGATACCTTGATTACCGATGCGGGGTTGAGTAAAGCGGGACGCGAGGCGTTAGGTGCGGGGAGTTGGGAGTTGGTGTTGGCGGGATAGTGCGTGCTGTCCCCTACTCGATCCGTGCTCGCTGTCCCCCATCCCGGCCTTCCCCCGCAAGCGGGGGAAGGAGACGCTGCCACATGCAGCTTCAGAACGAACATATGGCAGCATCTTCCTCCCCCATTTATGGGGGAGGACCGAGGAGGGGGACAGCGACGTCGATCAAATCACACTTCTTCGCTGAACTGCGGAACCGGGTTGCGGAAGGTGCGGGTCACAAAGGCGAGGTAAATAATACCAATCGCTGCCCACACCAGGCCGAGCACCATGGAGGTCTCTTCCAGGTTAATCCACAACGCACCGACTGTCAGAGCGCCCATCACCGGCAGCACCAGATAGTTGATGTGATCTTTCAGCGTCTTGTTACGCTTCTCACGGATCCAGAACTGCGCAATCACCGACAGGTTCACAAAGGTGAACGCCACCAGCGCACCGAAGTTAATCAGCGCAGTTGCGGTTACCAGGTCGAAGTTGATCGCCATCAGCGCTACCGCACCTACCAGCAGCACGTTCAGTGACGGCGTGCGGTATTTCGGGTGCACGAAGCCAAAGAAACGCTGCGGGAACACGCCATCGCGGCCCATCACGTACATCAGACGCGAAACGCCTGCGTGCGCGGCCATACCGGATGCCAGCACCGTCACCACCGAGAAGATCAGGATGCCAATTTGCAGCGCTTTACCCGCCACGAACAGCATGATCTCTGGCTGTGAAGAGTCCGGATTCTGGAAACGCGAGATGTCCGGGAAGTACAGCTGCAGGAAGTAAGAAACACCGATAAAGATCACACCACCAATCAGCG
Organism: Pantoea sp. DY-15; assembly: GCF_019795935.1. Classification (NCBI taxonomy): domain Bacteria; kingdom Pseudomonadati; phylum Pseudomonadota; class Gammaproteobacteria; order Enterobacterales; family Erwiniaceae; genus Pantoea; species Pantoea sp. DY-15. The sequence goes on along the minus strand of NZ_JAIMIF010000003.1, from coordinate 540,834 downwards.
CGGTGAGGAAAATCGCGCGCGGGATCGTGCGTTCAGCATCTTTGGTCTCTTCTGACAGCGAACTGATACCGTCAAAGCCAAGGAACGAGAAACAGAGAATGGTCGCACCGGTAATCATCGGGACAACGTGCGCATTCTCAGACCAGAACGGTCTGCTGCTGGTCAATGTCCCCTCGCCAACACCGTGTGCCACACCGTAAACCACCATGCCGGTAATCACTACCATCACTACCACCTGCAGCACCACGATCACGCTGTTGAAGTTGGCAACGGTTTTGATTCCACGCAGGTTGGAGATGGTCATAAAGGCCACCAGCAGCACCACGAAAATCCATGACGGAATGCCCGGCACCAGCGTCTCAAAGTAGCTTTTCGCCAGCAGGATGTTGATCATCGGCATGAACAAGTAGTCCAGCAGTGATGACCAGCCAACCATAAAGCCGACGTGCGGACTGATTGCCTTCTGAGCATAGGTGTAAGCGGAGCCCGCAGATGGGAAGCGGCGTACCAGCTTGCCGTAGCTCACGGCAGTAAACAGAATCGCGATCAGGGCGAAAGCATAAGCGGTGGCGACGTGGCCGTCGGTCAATCCAGACACGATACCGAAAGTATCAAACAGGGTCATTGGCTGCATATACGCCAGGCCCATCATGACAACCGGGATCAGGGTCAGAGATTTTTTCAGGTGTGCACGCTGAGGTGCGGCAGAGGTGTTAAGCGACATTGTTCAGGCCCCCGCAGACGACAACCGCGATCGGTTGGGCTACAGGGCTACTGCGCAATTTGCTGCAGTGAGAAGTGATATAAGTGTTTACGATTGTCGCGGCGCCGTAGTCATCACGGAAGCGAGAACCAGCCTGCGCTGGTGCAATGTTAAACAGTCCCATCTTTGTTTTCCTCAAATCTCACGCACAAGCGTGTTTGTCAGTATCTATCTATCCGGATGCGTGTCCGGCCTCGTGTGAATGTCAGTGAGTACATCATGCAAAAAAATAACCGACGCGGTTAACGTCGGTTAGTTCTCATTTTGCAGGGCGCGTATTTTGCCCCAACTTATGCCATCGGCACAAGACGTTAGATCAATTCTTCCGGCACTCAGGCATTCTTGAGCATCCAGTCGATTTCCGTCGAGGTGATTAAGCGCTCAAACTGCATCAGTTCGTACTGTTTGCAGCTGTGCCACACCCCGCTAAAACGCTCGCCCAGCAGCTTTTGCAGCGGATAGCTATTCTCGAATTCATACAGCGCATCACTCTGCCGAATCGGTAATGCCAGCCCTTCTGCTTCATGTCCATTGCCCTGCACCGCATGCGGTAAAGGTAGCTGATTATCCAGACCGTGCAAAATACCGGCAAGAATTGTTGACACCACCAGATAGGGATTTGCATCCGCACCGGCCACGCGATACTCGATGCGATGGTTATCCGCATCGCCACAAGGCACACGCAGCGCAACCGTGCGGTTGTTATGTCCCCACGAGGCCTGCAATGGCACATAAGCTTCTGGCAGGAAGCGGCGATAGGCGTTTACGTTTGGCGCCAGCAGCGCCATCGAGGCCGGCATTAAATCGATCATGCCCGCCAGCGCCCGTTTCATCAGCGGTGAATCGCTGCCGTCATCCAAAGCAAAAGCATTGTGATCGGCGGCATCCAGCATGCTGATATGCACATGCATGCCGCTGCCCGCGTACTCTTCGTAAGGCTTGGCCATGAAAGTGGCGGTCATGCCGTGATTTTCCGCCACCTGACGCACCAGTCGTTTCAGCTGAATAGCGTGATCGCAGGCTTTCAGCACGTCGCGCGTGTGATGCAGGTTGATTTCGAACTGGCCGGGCGAAGCTTCCGCCAGTGCGCCATCGGCGGGAATGCCTTGCAGCTTGGCGAGATGGTCGATATCCCGCAGTACGTCGGCGAAGTGATCGAGATTATCCACCGAATACACCTGGCTCTGCATATTGCGTTCGTCACTGCCCGGCGAACACGGCGGCTGAATGAAGCCCTCCGCATCACGCTTTTTATCCACCAGATAGAACTCCAGCTCTACCGCTACCACCGGGAACAATCCTCGATTGCGCAGCTGTTGCCACAGCCGATTGAGGACATTACGGGGTTCAACGTCAAAGGGAGTGCCATCTTGGTTACACATGGTCAGCAACAGCTGAGCGACGTGCTTGGGATCGGCGGCAGAAGGAATTAAGGTGCCGGGCACCGGCATGCAGAGGTGGTCGGGTTCGCCCAGTGACTGACCCAGTCCGGCGTCTTCGACGGTGTTACCAAGAATATCCATAGCGAAAACCGAGGCCGGGAAGTAACACCCTTTTTCCAGTTTTGCCAATGCGGAGATGGGAATGCGTTTACCGCGAAATACCCCATTTAAATCATTAAGAAGAATATCGACATACTGCATTTCAGGATGGCGTTCCAGCCAGGTTTTGACCTCCAGCTGGAACGCGCTTGTTCGTTTCTCTTCACTGTGTCGCGTGAAGTCTTCTACTTCTACGAGGTTCGTCATGATCCCACCCGCCCTTTACCGTTTAATATTGGTGCGCGCAATGCTCAAAATAACAGCCACTCCACTAACATAGCGCTAACGCAAAAAGTGTGCAAATGTAACAATTCTGTTTGAGGAATGAACGATCGGTTGCTAGATTGACAAAATATTGCACACTTTTAAGGCCAGCCGCGCATTTCCGGCGAAAATATTGAACAGCAACGCGGAGACGTTATGGGCATTATTTTTGACAAGCCCTTGATTGGCGTAGTGATGTGCCAGAACTTTATTGGCAGCCACGCAGGGCAAACGGTTCACAACAAATATCTCGACGCTATTGTGCTTGCCGGTGGCGTGCCGCTGCCCTTGCCGCATCAACTGATGCAGGCACCTCATCTATTAGAAAACAGTATGACCGTGCTGGATGGCATTTTGCTGACCGGCAGTCCCAGCAACATTGAACCCTGGCATTACGGCGCAGACGGTATTGAGGCGCATGCCGATCCGGCGCGCGATCGCCTCGCCTTCGGGCTCATCACCCATGCGATCGGTAAAAAGATGCCGATGTTCGGCATCTGTCGCGGTTTGCAGGAGCTGGTGGTCGCTAACGGCGGCGCATTGTATCGCCAGCTGCATATGACACATCTGTTTCAGGAGCATCGTGAAAACGACGCGCTGCCGCTGGACGAGCAATATGCGCCGGTGCATACCGTGCAGCCAGAAGTGGATGGCATGCTGAGCCAACTGCTCGGCAAAGCCGAACCTTTTGCGGTGAATTCGCTGCACGGGCAAGGCATTCGCGAAACCGGTCCACAGCTGCGTGTCGAAGCGCGCGCGCCCGATGGGCTGGTTGAAGCCGTAAGCCTGCCAAAGCACCCTTTCGCTCTTGCGGTGCAATGGCATCCGGAATGGCACTCCGATCGCGATCCGGTCTCGCGCCGTCTGTTTGAGGCCTTTATCCACGCCGCTGTCTGTTATCACAAGGAAAAACAGCCATGAATGATGCCACTCTGGCACCCGGACGTCGCTTATCGCAGATTCGGCAGGAGTTGGGATTGTCTCAGCGTCGCGTCGCTGAGTTATCAGGTTTAACGCACAGCGCCATTAGCACTATCGAACAGGACAAAGTGAGCCCGGCCGTCAGCACCTTACAGAAGCTGCTGAAAGTTTACGGGCTTTCGCTCTCAGAGTTTTTCTCCGAACCCAAAATCAATGCCACGCCGCGGGTGATTGTGCGCCCGGAAGAGTGCGTGGAGATCGGCAGCCTTGGCGTATCGCTGATGCTGATCGATAACGGTGCTGCACGGCGCGCGCTGGCGATGCTGCTGGAGCGTTATGAACCCGGCGCCAGCACCGGCGAGAAGTTACGCCATCCCGGCGAGGAAACCGGCACCGTGCTGGAAGGGGAAATCACGCTGGTGGTCAACGGCCAGAGTTACCATCTCTATCGCGGTGAAAGCTATGTGATTGATACCGGCTTGCCGCACAGTTTTACCAATACCTCAGATCAGCCGTGTCGCATTGTTAGCGCGCATACGCCCGCCAATTTCTAAGATTTCGCGCTTAAGGAGGATGTCATGCAACATGTGGGAAGTTATTACGCCGCTACCGCCAACGCCCATGAGCCGTGGCCGGCGCTGCAAGAGTCAGTGCAGTGCGATGTCTGCATTATTGGCGGCGGCTTTACCGGGCTCTCGTCCGCGCTGTTTCTCACCGAAGCCGGTTACGATGTGGTGCTGCTTGAAGCGGCGAAAATCGGCTTTGGCGCCAGCGGCCGCAATGGCGGCCAGGTCGTCAACTCCTACAGCCGCGACGTGGATGTGATTGAGCAGCGCTACGGCAAACAGACCGCACAAATGCTTGGCAGCATGATGTTTGAAGGCGCGGAGATCATTCGCGACCGCATCGACCGTTACGCTATCGCCTGCGACTATCGTCCCGGCGGCATTTTCGCCGCACTGAATCAGCGGCAAATGGGCCACCTGCGCAGCCAAAAAGCCCTTTGGGCACGCTACGGCAATCACGATTTGGAGCTGCTCGACGAACGCGGCATTCGGCGCGAAGTAGCGACCGATCGCTACGTCGGTGGCTTACTCGATAAGCGCGGCGGGCATCTGCATCCGCTCAATCTCGCATTGGGCGAAGCCGAAGCGATTCGTCGTCACGGCGGGCGCATTTATGAGCAGTCGGCGGCGATTGAAGTGAAATACGGTGCACCGCATCGCATAAAAACCGCTAAGGGCGCAGTCAGCGCCACTTTCGTGATTTTTGCCGGTAACGCTTATTTGCCGTCACAGCTTGAACCGCGCCTGACGGGCAAAAGCATGCCGTGCGGCTCGCAGATCGTCACCACCGAACCTTTAACGCGCGATCAGGCGCTGGGTTTGCTGCCTAACAATTACTGCGTTGAAGATTGTAACTACCTGCTCGACTACTTCCGCCTCACCGCCGATAACTGCCTGCTCTACGGCGGCGGCGTAGTTTATGGTGCGCGCGAGCCGGATGACATCGAAGCGCTGATTCGCCCCAAGCTGCTGCGCACCTTTCCGCAGTTGCGGGATATCAAAATCAGCCACCGATGGAGCGGCAACTTCCTGCTCACGCTATCGCGCATGCCGCAGTTTGGGCAGGTGGAGAAGAATGCGTTCTTTATGCAGGGCGACAGCGGACACGGCGTGACCTGTACGCATCTTTCGGGGAAGCTGATTGCTGAAGTGCTGCGTGGGCATGCGGAGAGATTTGATGCGTTTGCGAAATTGCCGCATCTGCCGTTTCCAGGTGGGAGACGGTTTAAGGTGCCGCTCACCGCGATGGGAGCGGCGTGGTATGCGTTAAGGGATCGGTTTGGAGTTTAATCTGCTGCGCGCTGATGCCCTCACCCCGGCCCTCTGCTACGGGAGAGGGAGTAAAAGATTCCCTCGCCCGCCTGCGGGAGAGGATTAGGTTGAGGAGAAATTACTCCAGCGGCATTTTCATCGGGTCATCATACGTATACTCAAACCCCAGCTCACTCGCGATCTTCGAGCCATCAATCACCTTGCCGTTAGAACGCTCGGGCTCAGCGACAAACGTCGGCGGTTCAAGCCCCAACTGCTTCGAAACGCTAGGATAAAAACTGTCGCGCGACGGATGTTTAGAGGCACACAAATTGTAAACACGCCCGCCTTTCGGGGTTTGCAACAGCAGCACAATCGCATCGACCACATCATCTAGATGCACCAGATTGACCGCATGACCGCCGTTTTCCAGCCCGGTTTTACCGGCAAGGAAACGCCCCGGATGACGATTCGGCCCCACTAATCCCGCCAGACGCACAATGTCCACGCTGGTGCCGGGCAAATCGTGCAGCCAATTTTCCAGCTCCACCAACGTCTTGCCGGCGACGGTTTCCGGCTGCAGCGGACTGCTCTCTTTCATTACACCCTCACCGCTGCCGTACACTGAGGTTGAGCTGGTGAAAATAATGCGCGGCACTTTCTTCGCCAGCGCGGTATCCACCACGTTCTGCACCGCCTGCATGTAATCTTCACCGCCTTTCACCGTGCGGCTGGCAGGCAAAGTCACCACCAGCGCATCGACTGCCATCAGCGTATCTAACTCTTCGGCTTCACACTCCAGTTCGGGGGTTAGCACCAGCTGGAAGGCTTCAATGCCACAGCGGCGTGCGGCGTCCACGCCATCCGGCGAGGTTTTACTGCCGGTGACCTGCCAGCCGCGTGCCGTTAGCGCCATCGCCAGCGGCATACCCAGCCATCCCAGACCTACAATCGCGACCTTTTTCATATCGACTCCTGCTATGGGCTCACACTTCATCTTAGTGCGGGTAGATGTGCCAAACCAGCGCAAACTGTTTCGGGAGATTCCGGAAATTGACGGTTAAAAAAGGGTTGCCAATTGTCACCATCTTCGTTAGGTTATTCAGCACGCAAATGAATACTCATTCAGCAACGGAATTTACTATGACACGCGTTCAGTTCAACCACCATCATCACCATCACCCTGACTAGTCTTTCAGGCGATGTGTGCTGGGAGACGATTAGGATCTTCCAGTGGTGCGAACGCAAAGAGAGCCCCCGGAAGATCATCTTCCGGGGGTTTTTTTATGGGCGAACGCCAACCAACACGTTCAGACAGGATTGAATAAGAGGACAGGAACCATGTTAGATAACACCCGTATTCGCATAGCTATGCAGAAATCTGGCCGTTTAAGTGATGAATCACGCGAACTGCTGGCACGCTGCGGTATCAAAATTAACCTTCAGCAGCAGCGTCTGATTGCGTTTGCGGAGAACATGCCGATCGACATCCTGCGTGTGCGCGATGACGATATCCCTGGCCTGGTAATGGATGGCGTGGTCGATCTCGGTATCGTCGGTGAAAACGTGCTGGAAGAGGAGCTGCTGAATCGCCGTGCTCAGGGCGAAGATCCGCGTTACTTCACGCTGCGTCGTCTGGATTTCGGCGGTTGTCGCCTGTCGCTGGCGATGCCGGTTGATGAAGAGTACACCGGCCCGCAATGCCTGAATAACGCCCGCATCGCCACCTCTTATCCACACCTGCTGAAGAAATACCTCGATAAACAAGGCATCGCCTTTAAATCCTGCCTGCTGAACGGATCGGTTGAAGTTGCTCCTCGCGCGGGTTTGGCCGATGCGATTTGTGACCTGGTTTCAACCGGCGCCACGCTTGAAGCCAACGGCCTGCGCGAAGTGGAAGTGATCTACCGCTCTAAAGCGGTGCTGATCCAGCGCGACGGCGAACTGCCGGCCGCCAAGCAAGAGCTGGTCGACAAAATGATGACGCGTATTCAGGGCGTAATTAAAGCGCGTGAATCCAAGTACATCATGCTGCACGCGCCAAGCGAGCGCCTGGATGAGGTGATTGCGTTACTGCCGGGTGCTGAGCGTCCAACCGTGCTGCCGCTGGCCGGCGATGTGAGCCGCGTGGCGATGCACATGGTGAGCAGCGAAACGCTGTTCTGGGAAACCATGGAAAAGCTGAAGTCGCTGGGTGCCAGCTCGATCCTCGTGCTGCCAATTGAAAAAATGTTGGAGTAATACGATGAGCACGCTGATGACACCCATTGATTGGCAGCAATGCAGCGCAGAGCAGCAGCAAGCGCTGCTGATGCGTCCGGCGATTTCGGCTTCAGAAACTATCAGCCAGATCGTGCGCGACGTATTAGTGCAAGTGAAAGAGAGTGGCGATGCGGCGCTGCGTGAATTTAGCGCACGCTTCGATAAAGCGCAGGTGGATAACCTGCGCGTCAGCGCCGAAGAGATGCAAGCGGCCAGCGATCGTCTGAGCGACACGCTGAAGCAGGCGATGGCCGTGGCCGTGAGTAATATCGAGACCTTCCACAACGCGCAGATTCTGGCGGAAGTGGATGTGGAAACTCAGCCTGGCGTGCGCTGCCAGCAGATTACCCGTCCGGTGAAATCGGTGGGTTTGTACATTCCTGGCGGTTCCGCCCCGCTGTTCTCAACCGTATTGATGCTGGCGACACCGGCACGCATCGCCGGTTGCGGTCGCGTGGTGCTGTGCTCGCCGCCGCCAATTGCCGATGAAATTCTTTACGCGGCACAGCTGTGTGGCGTGAAAGAGGTGTTTCAGGTGGGCGGTTCACAAGCCATTGCCGCCCTCGCCTTCGGCACCGAAACCGTGCCGAAAGTGGACAAAATTTTTGGCCCTGGCAACGCCTACGTCACCGAAGCCAAACGTCAGGTTAGCCAGCGTTTAGATGGCGCGGCAATTGATATGCCAGCCGGTCCATCGGAAGTGCTGGTGATCGCCGACGAAGGCGCCACGCCCGCGTTCGTGGCATCTGATTTGCTGTCGCAGGCGGAACACGGCCCGGATTCGCAGGTCATTCTCCTGACGCCGTCGCTGCAACTGGCCGAAGGCGTGGCGCAAGCGGTTGAAGAGCAACTGGCGCAGCTGCCGCGTGCGGCTACCGCGCGTCAGGCGTTAGCGAGCAGCCGCCTGATTGTGCTGCGCGATTTGGATCAGTGCATCGAGATCTCCAACCTGTACGGCCCGGAGCACCTGATCATTCAGACGCGCCAGCCGCGCGATCTGGTCGAAAGCATCACCAGCGCCGGTTCGGTATTCCTTGGCGACTGGTCCCCGGAATCGGCGGGCGATTACGCGTCCGGCACTAACCACGTGCTGCCGACCTACGGCTACACCGCGACCTGTTCCAGCCTTGGCCTGGCCGATTTCCAGAAACGTATGACGGTGCAAGAGCTGACGCCGCAAGGCTTCCTCAATCTTGCCGCGACGATTGAAACGCTGGCCGCCGCCGAGCAGCTGGAAGCCCACAAAAATGCCGTTACCCTGCGTGTTGCCGCGCTGAAGGAGCAAGCATGAGCCTGAATATTGAAGAGTTAGCGCGCGCTAACGTGCGAGCGCTGACGCCGTATCAATCGGCGCGTCGTCTGGGTGGTAACGGTGATGTGTGGCTGAATGCCAACGAATTCCCGCTGCCGGTGCCGTTTGAGCTGTCGCAGCAGACGCTGAATCGCTATCCGGAATGCCAGCCAAAGATTGTCATTGAGCGCTACGCCGCTTACGCCGGTTTGACGCCGGAGCAGGTTCTGGTGAGCCGCGGTGCGGATGAAGGTATCGAACTGCTGATGCGCGCGTTTTGTGAGCCGGGAAAAGATGCGATTCTGTTCTGCCCGCCAACCTACGGCATGTACAGCGTCAGCGCCGAAACCATCGGCATTGAATACCGCACCGTAGCGGCACTTGATGACTGGCAGCTGAATCTGCCGGCGATTGCTGACCAGCTCGACGGCGTAAAAGTCGTCTATATGTGCAGCCCGAATAATCCGACCGGCAACCTGATCAATCAGGATGACATCCGCTCGCTGCTGGCGATGACCGCCGGTAAAGCGCTGGTAGTGGCCGATGAAGCCTATATCGAGTTCTGCCCGGACGCGACGCTGGCGGGCTGGCTGCAGGAATATCCGCACTTAGTGATTCTGCGCACGCTGTCCAAAGCCTTTGCGCTGGCCGGTTTGCGCTGCGGCTTCACCCTCGCGAACAAGCCGGTGATCGATCTGCTGATGAAGGTGATTGCGCCCTATCCGCTGGCGACGCCGGTGGCGGATGTGGCTGGACAAGCGCTGAGCGAGCAAGGCATTGCGCTCATGCGTCAACACGTTGCCGAGTTGAACGCCAATCGTGCCTGGCTGTTTGAGAAGTTGCCGCAGATAAGCGTGGTGCAGCAGGTGTTCCCGAGTGAAACCAACTATATTCTGGCGCGCTTCACTGATTCGCCAAAAGTGTTTAAAACGCTGTGGGATCAAGGCATTATTCTGCGCGACCAAAACAAAAACCCCGGCCTTGCGGGATGCCTGCGCATCTCTATCGGCACCCGTGAAGAGTGCGAGCGCCTGATCGCCGCGCTGCAAGCCTTATCAGTGGAGCAAGCATGAGTCAGAAAATCCTTTTTATCGACCGCGACGGCACCATCATCTCTGAGCCACCCACCGATTATCAGGTGGATCGCATGGAGAAGCTGGCGTTTGAGAAGAATGCCATTCCGGCGCTGCTGGCGTTGCAGGCAGCGGGCTATCAGCTGGTGATGATCACCAATCAGGATGGCCTCGGCACCGACAGCTTCCCGCAGGCCGATTTTGACGGCCCGCACAACCTGATGATGCAGATTCTCCGCTCACAAGGCGTGAATTTCAGCGACATCCTGATCTGCCCGCATATGCCGGAAGATAACTGCGATTGCCGCAAGCCGAAGACCAAAATGGTGGAAGCCTGGCTGGCCGCCGGTGCGCTCGATACCGCCAACAGCTACGTGATTGGCGATCGTCTGACCGATATTCAGCTGGCGCAGAACATGGGCATTCAGGGCCTGCGTTACGGCGCGGAAGGCGAAGATTGGGATGCGATTCAGGCGCGCCTGACCAAACGCGATCGTTACGCGCTGGTGCAACGCAACACCAAAGAGACGCAGATTAAAGTCGAAGTGTGGCTGGATCGTGAAGGCGGCAGCAAAATTAACACCGGCGTCGGCTTCTTTGATCACATGCTGGACCAGATTGCGGTGCACGGCGGCTTCCGCATGAACATCGATGTGAAAGGCGATCTCTACATCGACGATCACCACACCGTGGAAGATACCGGCCTGGCGCTCGGCGAAGCGCTGCTGAAAGCGCTCGGCGACAAACGTGGCATCGGCCGTTTCGGCTTTGTGCTGCCAATGGATGAGTGCCTGGCACGCTGCGCGCTGGATATCTCCGGCCGTCCGCACATCGAATTCAAAGCCGAGTTCAGCTACCAGCGCGTCGGCGATCTCAGCACCGAGATGGTCGAGCACTTCTTCAGCTCCCTCTCCTACGCGATGATGAGCACGCTGCACCTGAAAACCAAAGGCCGTAACGATCACCATCGTGTTGAAAGCCTGTTCAAAGCCTTTGGCCGCACGCTGCGCCAGGCGATTCGCGTGGAAGGCAACACCTTGCCGAGCTCGAAAGGAGTGCTGTGATGAACGTGGTGATCCTCGATACCGGCTGCGCCAACCTGTCGTCGGTGAAGTGGGCCATTGAGCGCCTCGGTTATACGCCGCAGGTGAGCCGCGACCCGGATGTGGTGCTGCATGCCGACAAGCTGCTGCTGCCCGGCGTGGGCACCGCGCAGGCGGCGATGAATCAGCTGCAGGAGCGCGATCTCATCGACTTAATCAAAGCCTGTACTCAGCCGGTGCTCGGTATTTGCCTCGGCATGCAGCTGCTCGGTCGCGGTAGCGATGAGAATGGCGGCGTCACCACGCTCGGCCTGGTTGATGAGCCCGTCACGCTGATGGACACGCAGGATTTACCGCTGCCGCACATGGGCTGGAACCAGATCACCGCTAAAGCCGGCCATCATCTGTTCCGCGACATTCCCGATGGCAGCTACTTCTACTTCGTGCACAGCTACGCCATGCCGGTGAATGCCGCCACCATCGCCCAGTGCGATTACGGCTATCCGTTCACCGCTGCCCTGCAAAAAGATAACTTCTTCGGCGTGCAGTTTCACCCGGAGCGTTCGGGCAAAGCCGGCGCGCAGCTGCTGAAAAATTTCCTGGAGATGTGATGATTATCCCCGCATTAGATTTAATCGACGGCAAAGTGGTGCGCCTGCATCAGGGCGACTATGGCCAGCAGCGCGATTACGGTAGCGATCCGCTGCCGCGCTTACAGGATTACCAACGCCAGGGCGCTGAAGTGTTGCATCTGGTGGATTTGACCGGCGCGAAAGATCCAGCCAAACGTCAGATTCCCCTGCTCACCACCTTACTGCGCGGCGTGACCGTGCCGGTGCAGGTCGGCGGCGGCATCCGCCATCGCGATGACGTGGCGGCGCTGCTGGCAGCGGGTGCCACGCGCGTGGTGGTCGGTTCCACCGCGGTGAAGCAACCGGAAGAAGTCAAAAGCTGGTTTAACGAGTTTGGCGCCGACGCCATCGTGCTGGCATTAGATGTGCGCATTGATGCCAACAACCGCAAAGAGGTGGCGATCAGCGGCTGGCAGGAAGCGGCGGGCGTGACGCTGGAAGAGGTGATTGGCTGGTATCAGCCGGTTGGCCTCAGGCATGTGCTGTGCACTGACATTTCGCGCGACGGTACGCTGAGCGGATCCAACGTCGCGCTGTATAAAGAAGTGTCTGCGGCCTTCCCGGACATCGCCTTCCAGTCTTCAGGCGGCATCGGTTCGCTGGATGACATCGCGGCGTTACGCGGCAGCGGCGCACAGGGCGTGATCGTTGGTCGCGCGTTACTGGAAGATAAATTCACGGTGGCGGAGGCAATCGCATGCTGGCAAAACGGATAATTCCTTGTCTCGATGTGCGTGACGGGCAAGTGGTGAAAGGCGTTCAGTTCCGCAACCACGAAATCATCGGCAACATCGTGCCGCTGGCGCAGCGCTATGCGCAGGAAGGCGCGGACGAGCTGGTATTCTACGATATCACCGCCTCATCAGATGGCCGCGTCGTGGACAAAAGCTGGGTGTCGCGCGTGGCGGAAGTGATCGATATTCCTTTCTGCGTGGCGGGAGGCATTAAGAGCGAAGAAGACGCGGCGCGCATTCTGCAGTTTGGTGCCGACAAGATTTCCATCAACTCGCCAGCATTAGCCGATCCGACGCTGATTACGCGCCTGGCCGATCGTTTTGGCGTGCAGTGCATCGTAGTGGGCATCGATACCTGGTTTGACGAAGTGAGCGGCAAATATCACGTCAATCAGTACACCGGCGACGAAGCGCGCACCAAAGTGACCACGTGGGAAACTCTGGATTGGGTACAGGAAGTGCAGAAGCTGGGCGCGGGTGAAATCGTACTCAACATGATGAACCAGGATGGCGTGCGTAACGGCTACGATCTGGTGCAGCTGAAGAAAGTGCGCGATATCTGCAAAGTGCCGCTGATCGCCTCCGGCGGCGCAGGCACGATGCCGCACTTCCTCGACGCCTTTGAGCAGGCGAACGTCGATGGCGCGCTGGCGGCTTCGGTGTTTCACAAACAAATTATCAATATCGGCGAGTTGAAAAACTTCCTGATCGACAACGGTGTGGAGATTCGCGCGTGTTAACTGCAGAACAACTGGCCAGGCTGGATTGGGTCAAAACCGCGGGCATGATGCCCGTTATCGTCCAGCACAACGTTTCCGGCGAAGTGCTGATGCACGGTTATATGAACGAAGAGGCGCTGCAAAAAACCCTCAGCGAGGGCAACGTCACCTTCTTCTCACGCACCAAAAACCGTTTATGGACCAAAGGCGAAACCTCGGGCCACTTCCTGCAAGTGGCGAGCATTACGCCGGACTGCGACAACGACACGCTGCTGGTGCTGGCCAATCCGATTGGCCCAACCTGCCATCTCGGCACTTCCAGCTGCTTCTCACCGGCTGCGCCAGACTGGACGTTCCTCTATCAGCTCGAGCAACTGCTGGCGTCACGCAAAAGCGCCGATCCGGAGAGTTCGTACACCGCGAAGCTTTATGCCAGCGGCACCAAGCGCATCGCGCAGAAAGTGGGTGAAGAAGGAGTGGAAACGGCGTTGGCGGCAACGGTTAACGATCGTCACGAGTTGACGAATGAAGCTTCGGATCTGCTTTATCACCTGATGGTGCTGCTGCAGGATCAGGAGCTGGATTTGAGCACCATCATCAATAATCTGCGCGCACGTCATAAATAACGTTTCGTAGGGTCGCCATTCATGGCGACCAATGTTCCAGGTGCGCATAAATGCGCACCCTACGCTATTCATCAGCATGGAAAACGCCATGACCACCCATGAAAAACTGCTCGCCCTGCTCGACCAGCATCAGGCGCGCTATCGCGTGATGGAGCATGAAGCGACCGGCAAATGTGAAGCGGTGGCGGCGATTCGTGGCACAGAAGTGGGGCAAGGCGCGAAGGCGCTGGTGTGTCATGTGAAAGGCAACGGTATCAAGCAGCATGTGCTGGCGGTGCTGCCTGCCGATCAGCAAGCGGATCTCAGCAAGGTTGCTGCAGCGGTTGGCGGTCGACGCGCGTCGCTGGCCTCGCCTGCGGAAGTGGATACGCTGACCGGCTGCGTGTTCGGTGCTATTCCGCCGTTTAGCTTCCATCCTGATTTACAGCTGGTGGTCGATCCGCTGCTGTTTGAACGTTATGACGAAATCGCCTTTAATGCCGGATTGCTGGAGCAATCGGTGGTGCTGAATGTTACGGATTATCAGGCGCTGCATAATGGTAACGTGATGAAAATAATCCTCTAATTGCCTTGCCTGGCGCTGAGCGGTACTCTTTCTGACTCAACATCACATCAAAAGAAGACCGATATTATGGCAAGTTCTCGTTTAACCGCCCGCCTGCGTCACACGCTGGCGCTGGCTGTGCTGGCAGGTTGCGCGTTTGGCGCACAGGCAAAAATTGATCAGGTGCGTTTCGCAGTGGATCCCACCTATCCTCCTTTCGAATCCAAAACGCCACAGGGCAAACTGGTCGGTTTTGATATCGATTTCGGTAATGCGCTGTGCCAGCAGATGCAGGCCAAATGCGTGTGGGTGGAGAGCCAGTTCGATGGCATGATCCCGGCGCTGAAAGCGCGTAAGTTCGACGCCATCTTGTCTGATATGGGTATCACCGAAGAACGTCTGAAGCAGATTGATTTCACCGTGCCGCTGTACGACACCCATACGCAGCTGATTGCGCGTAAAGGTTCTGGCTTGCTGCCAACTGCTGAATCGCTAAAAGGCAAAACCGTGGGCGTTGAGCAAGGCACCGTGCAGGAGCGTTATGCGCTGGCAAAATGGCAGCCGCATGGCGTGCAGGTTGTACCTTATGGCGATCAGGCACAAGTTGAGAGCGATTTGATTTCGGGTCGTCTTGATGTGGTGTTTACCGATGCTGCTCAAGCCGCCAATGGTTTCCTGAAACATCCGCAGGGCAAAGATTTCGAATTGGCCGGCCCGATTGTGCAGGATCCGATTATCGGTCCGGGCACCGCGATTGGCCTGCGTAAAGGCGACACCGAACTGAAAACCGCACTGGATAACGCGTTTGCCGAACTGAAGAAGAACGGCACTTTCGATAAAATTCAGAAACAGTACTTCGCGACGGACATCTCCATTCAGCAGTAATCTTTTGGGCGGCTTTTTTGCCGCCCTTTTTGCACTCAGCACTATAATTCCATCAGAAAATGCATCTGGCGTCGCTGAAAGCGTGCCATGAATAAAGGACATCGATAGCGTTATGCAACAACAACATCATCCTCTATTAAGCGCCTCGCTGGGCACGCAACGCGAAATTGTTAGCTTCCACTTCGGTACGGATTCACAGCAACGCGTCTACATTCAGGCTGCGCTGCACGGCGATGAGCTGCCGGGCATGGCGGTGGCGTGGTACTTGAAACAGAAACTGCTGGCGCTGGAATCTGCTGGACAACTCAAAGCCAAAATCACATTGGTGCCGGTGGGCAATCCTTTAGCCATGGGACAGCATTGGCATGGTAGCCATTTGGGGCGTTTCCATACGTTATCAGGACAAGACTTTAACCGCCGCTTCCCGGCATTGGGTGAAGCCTTAGTTGAAGAACTCGCTGGCTCACTGACACAAAGTGAATACGAAAATAAACGCCTGATCAGGGAAGCGATTGATCGCCATTATCGTGACCGCATTGCCCGCACCGAACTGGATGCCCAGCGCTTTACGCTGATGCGTATGGCGAGCCAGGCCGATTTGATGATTGATTTGCATTGCGACTGGGATGCGCTGCCGCATCTCTATACCACGCCGCACGCTTGGCCGGATATTGAACCGCTGGCGCGTTGGTTAGGTAGTGAAGTGCAGTTGCTGGCGCAAATTTCTGGTGGTGAACCGTTTGATGAGGCTTGCTGTGAGCCGTGGCTGACGCTGGCAGAACGCTTTGGTGATGAGTATCCAATGCCGCGCGGCTTGCTGCCGGTGACGCTGGAACTGCGTGGTGTGGCGGATGTATCGCCTGAGATGGCGGAGAAAGATGCCGACGCGATTATCAATGCGCTGATTGAGGGCGGATATATTGCCGGTGAAGTGGGTGAATCCCCTGCCCTGATTCATCCAGCAACGGCGCTGGCGGGATGTGAGTATATTTATGCCCCCCACTCAGGTCTACTGCTCAACCGTCGGAAATTAGGTGATCGGATTAAAGCCGGCGAAGTGGTTGCTGAAGTAGTCGATCCCATCACCGACCAAGTCACACCGATGGTTGCAGAATTTGGTGGGGTGCTGTATGCAAGGAACTTGATGAAATTCGTCACAACCGGGGGGCTTGTGGTACGTCTTGCGGGGGAAAATGCAGACAGGAGTGGCGATTTGCTGGTTGGGTAAACTATGGAAACATTGAGCATTGTCCTAAATAAATGTTACTATTTGCTCCTGTCTATGATTTAAAAAAATTTGATATGAAAAATGTAGATTCTCCGCTCTGTATTGATCTTGATGGCACTTTAGTTCGTACGGATACTTTAGTTGAAACTGCGGTCTTGTTAGTCAAGAAAAATCCATTCTACGTATTTAGTATTCTTCTATGGTTACTAAAAGGTAAAACTGTCCTTAAATATGAAATCGCCTCACGAGTAAAACTAAATGCATCAACATTGCCTTATAATGAAAAAGTCATTGATTATGCGATTACGGAGAAAAGTAAAGGAAGAGAACTTTGGTTGGTTACTGCTGCAAATGAGTTAATTGCTAATCCCATAGCTCAACATATTGGTATTTTTGATAAAGTCCTTGCTAGTGATGTAACAATAAACCTCTCAGCCAGTAAAAAAGCAAAAAAGCTTGTCAAAGAAATTGGTGAAAAGAATTTCGACTATATGGGGAATTCTAAGGATGATCTAAAAGTATGGGAGCATGCACGTAATGCTATAATTGTAGATCTTCCTGAGAAATACGAGTGTGAAGTAAGTTCACCAATAGCTGAAAAAATTCAATCACCAAAACCCTCAATAAAAATATGGTTGAAACAGTTGCGTGTACACCAGTGGGCTAAAAATGCGCTAATATTTGTCCCATTTATTGCAGCTCATCAATTTTCCAATATAAATGGATTACTCTTATGTATTTTAGCATTCATTACTTTTTCACTGTGCGCATCAAGTGTTTATATTTTAAATGATCTTTTAGATCTAGAAGCTGACAGGAAACACAGCAAGAAAAGATTTAGGCCATTAGCATCAGGGAACATATCACTTATCAAAGGAACATTAGCTACCACGCTACTCTTAGCTGGCACGTTGCTATTATGCTTAATCTTACCAATAGAATTTATCAGTATTTTAGTGATTTATTATGTATTAACTTTGCTTTATTCTTTCTGGCTTAAAAAATTAATGGTTTTTGATGTAGCGACCTTGTCACTACTTTACTCCATCAGAATTCTGGCAGGAGGAGCTGCTTCCGGTATAATTTTATCAAACTGGTTAATAAGCTTTTCTATGTTTTTATTTTTTAGCCTTGCAATTATAAAGCGAGTTGTTGAATTAAGAAGCGCAGTTGATTTAAATAAAAAAATTGCTGGCCGTGGCTATACTCCATCCGACCTTCCCATACTTGTATCAGCAGGTATATCTGCCGGGTACATATCTATACTCGTTTTCACTTTGTATATTGAAAGTGTTAGGCAAACATCAGCACTTGCAAATTATGAAATTTTATACTTTATATCGCCGTTGTTATTTATTTGGCTTACCCGAATATGGCTTTTAACATGGCGAGATGAAATGCATGATGACCCTGTTGCTTTTGCATTAAAAGATCTGCCAAGTAAAATTATTGGATTGATAATCATAGTTATATTTATTTTTTCAGCGGGCACACTCAATTGAATAACATTAGCCTATTACTTTTATTTTTAAGCGCAACATTTAGCGCACTAGCAAGTGTTGCGATAAAATATTCTGACCGTATTTTTAAATTTCAAATCTTTGAAAATATTCTGATAAGTAAAATCCCTGCGATTTTTCTTTACGGAGCTGGTTTTATTTTATATTCAATAGCTTTGAAATACGCGTCTGTCTCAAAAGCCTATCCAATAATGGTTTCATTCGCAGTACTGCAACTGATTGCTTTAGGTGGATATTTTGGTGAGGAACTCAATGCTAAAATTTTCATCGGTGCAGCGCTCATCATACTTGGCATATTTATCATCAACTACAAATAATTTTATGACTAATAAAAAACTGATTTCAGCCTTAGTGTTTTTAATTATCCTTCCTTTGCTGTTCTTTTATTTTGCCAAAAAAAATTATCCTATAACTGGCGATGGCAAAGAGTATATTCTAATGTCACAAGGCATAAGCAGCCACTTATCTCCTGAGTTGACTCAAAATGATGCTTCGAATGTTTTGCATTATTTTAAAAAGTCGGATGCTAATTTCAATGATCCCTTTTTTGAGTGTGCTACTGAAAGGGTGTGTATTGAAAAAAATATTAAAAATCATGCTTATTTTGAATCAAAGAGTGGTGATTATTATTCTTGGCACTTTTTTGGCTACTCAGCCATTAACGCTCCAGCATACTTTTTTTATCAAAAACTAGGAAAGTCACCAACTGTATCATTTGCTTTTACGAACAGTGTATTTATTTTATTAGCCATAATCCTTATAATAGTTAAACTTAAGGAGAGTTATTTTTACAAAATAATACTAATAATGACAACGTTAACTCCGACAACGTTTAAATATCTGAATTGGAACCATCCGGAGTCAATTACCTTTAGCTCCATTATAATCGCACTAATATATTTTAAAGAAAAAAAACCCATAACATCTTCACTTATATTTGCTGCTTGCTCAATGCAAAACCCACCACTTGCATTTGCAGCTGTAATTATTTTTATCTATTCAGTTAAAATTGACATGGGTTTTGGTCAGAAGTTGAAAGATAGCATACTTAGACTATCCCCATCATTTATAAAGCATTTGTTTTTTGGCGCATTAATGTCAGCCATTATTTTGATGCCGAGTATTTTTTACTATCATAAATACGGAATAAGTAATTTAATAGTAGCCAATGGTTATTCAGATAAAAGCTTAATTTCTTTAAATCGTCTATGGGAGTTTTATTTCGATTTAAACCAAGGTATGATTCTGCTCGTGCCATTTTCTTTGATTGCATTGTTACTATTAGTCTTTAATATTCCCAAAATCAATAGAAGTGAGAGTTTACAATTATCATTTTTATTCCTTTTTATTAGTATAATTACCGCTATTCCCTGCTTAACAACACCTAATTGGAATCCCGGTGGCTCGGATGTTCTAAGATACGTTTATTGGAATTCAGTGTTTATAGTTTTTTCATTTGCCGAATTGATAAATTCATACACTAAAGAATCTTCAAAAAGGATTTTATTATCTCTGTATGTATTATCGCATCTAATAGTTTTATTGATGATCAACCAGACCAAATGGTTTGCACGTGATTCATCACAATTATCATTACCTGCAAAATTTATGATTGAAAATCACCCAAGATTTTATAACCCAACAAATGAAATAATCGTTGAGCGCTCAATAAATTCTGAGATTAATGCAAGGGATTATTTCAAAAAAGGAAAAAGCCTGATGGTTATAAAAGATGGCAATCTCGTAAAGGAAATGGGTAATTCTTCACAAACTGTGCCAACTTGCGTTTTTAGAAGTGTTTCAATCGTGGAAAATATTCTTTATAAAAACATTGCAGCTGGCTGTTTATTATTCAGAGATAAAATATCTGGAGTAATACCTTACCCGTTACCTACAGCATCTTTGCTATCGCCTATCAATTTTAACTTGGAGAATTTAAACTATAGCATTGGCTGGAGTGTGGTTGAGAACGGATTTCGCTGGAGCGATGGTGATGAATCTTATATTCCATTTGATTTTGACTTCAACTCACCAATGCCTAGCCAATTAAAATTGAATGGTTTTTTATATCAAGATGACACTGAAGTGAGCATTTTATTAAATGGCAATAAGATATTTGACGGTAAACTTGATTTGATTAAAGGCTCATTAAAACTACCAATATCAAAAGGCTCATTATTCAAGAAAAACAACATTTTAAAAATTATTTGGAAAAACCCAGCCAAACCAAATAATGGTGATTTTCGACACATTAGCTTTGCTTTCAAAAGTTTAGAATTTTTACAGTAAAATTGCTTCTTGAGCCCTAAAAAATTCTTCAGGCTCATAAGATTTTATTAGATACTTGTTTTCATTGGTGCCATTAATTATATAAAAACGCTCCCTAAGGAGCGTTTTTAATTACACGAAAATTAATCTAGCCACTCTGTATGGAACACACCGTCTTTATCAATACGCTTATAAGTATGCGCACCGAAGTAATCACGCTGAGCCTGGATCAGGTTAGCTGGCAAAACTTCTGAGCGATAACTGTCGTAATAGGCAATTGCCGCAGAGAAGGTTGGCGTTGGTATACCATTCTGGATTGCATATGAAACAACATCACGCAGTGCCTGCTGATATTCGTCTGCAATATTCTTGAAGTACGGATCTAGTAGAAGGTTTGCAATGTTTGCATCTGTTGCATACGCATCGGTGATTTTCTGCAAGAACTGAGCGCGGATGATGCAACCAGCACGGAAGATCTTAGCAATCTCACCATAATGCAGGTCCCAGTTATTCTCTTCTGATGCAGCACGCAACTGAGAGAAGCCTTGAGCATAAGAAACAATTTTACCCAAATACAGAGCGCGACGAACTTTCTCAACAAACTCAGTTTTATCACCAGTAAAGGCTTTAGCTTGCGGGCCACTGAGAACTTTAGAAGCTGCGACACGTTGAGACTTAAGCGAAGACAAGTAACGTGCAAATACTGATTCAGTGATCAGCGACAGAGGTTCACCAAGATCCAGTGAACTCTGGCTGGTCCATTTACCGGTCCCTTTGTTCGCCGCTTCATCCAAGATTACATCAACCAAATATTTACCGTCTTCATCTTTCTTAGTGAAGATGTCTTTGGTGATATCAATAAGGTAGCTGCTCAGCTCACCATTGTTCCATTCAGTGAAGGTTTTAGCCAACTCTTCATTGTTCAGACCTAACGCACCTTTCAGCAAAGCATAAGCTTCAGCAATCAGCTGCATATCGCCGTATTCGATGCCATTGTGCACCATCTTCACGTAATGACCAGCGCCATTCGGGCCGATGTAGGCAACACAGGCTTCACCATCTTCCGCACGTGCAGCAATTTCATCAAGGATTGGTGCAACCAGCTCGTAAGCCTCTTTCTGACCGCCCGGCATGATTGAAGGGCCTTTCAATGCGCCCTCTTCACCACCTGAAACACCGGTGCCGATAAAGTTGAAACCTTGATCTGACAGCTCTTTGTTACGACGGATGGTGTCTTTATAGAAGGTGTTACCGCCATCGATAAGGATATCGCCCTTGTCCAAGTGAGGAGTAAGGGATGCGATAGTTTTATCAGTCGCTTCACCTGCTTGTACCATCAATAGAATACGACGTGGTTTTTCCAATGATTCAACAAACTCTTCAACAGTATAAAAAGGAGCGAGTTTCTTACCTTGGTTCTCAGCGATGACTTCATCAGTCTTTTCACGCGAACGGTTGAAGATAGAAACAGTGTAACCGCGGCTCTCAATGTTAAGAGCCAGATTACGGCCCATAACTGCCATACCTACAACGCCGATCTGTTGCTTGGACATTACATACTCCTGTCAGTTGTCCCGCATGGTGTTACCAGTAACACCACCCTATAAGTGACCAATATGTTAACTCAGGATAGCCAATAAAGGGTAATGATTGGTGCGGTGATGGAATGAAATAATCTTAAAATTAACTACTTATTTAACAGGGAATTATAGAGATTTGTGTAACTTTCAATCATCCGATCTGCTGTGAACAAAGCTTCAAAACGCTCATATGCGGCTTTGCCGTAGATTTGGGCTTGCGATGGATTGTTCCAGATGGAATCCATTGCGGCCCGCAGTGCGGCAGGATTTGAAGGCGGTACGACCAATCCAGTCAACTTATCTATATTGATATAGGTAGTTCCCGTACCGATTTCACTCGAAATAAGAGGCTTGGAATACAGTGCTCCTTCGAGTAAGGAAATACCAAACGCTTCTGACCGTAAATGAGAAGGAAAAACCAAACAGGTGCAAAGTTGTAACAACGCCGACTTATCTTCATTTTCAAGCGCCCCTAAGAAGAAGATATTATTGACGCCCAATTGATCTGCTTGATATTTAAGTTCAGCTTCAATCGGGCCTGCACCAACAACAACTATCGGATAAACGCTATTTTGTGCGGCTTCGATAAGAATATGAAGCCCTTTGTAATATCTAAAAGTACCAACAAAAAGGAAAAAACCAGACCTAAAGCGTGCGCGCCACTTATCAAGCACAGCTGAAGAAGTATTTTGATAAAACTTCTTATCCAAACCATAGGGAATAACATCAACTTTATTTTTAAATTGTTGTAGTGTAGGACTGCTTTCCACATAATTTGGTGAAGCCGCTACTATTCGGTCAACACTCTTTAAAAAACCATTCATTAATGGAGAGTAAATTTTTAATAAAGACTTCTGCTTAACAATATCTGAATGGTAACTCACTACAGAAGGTTTTTTTATGCGCGATGCAAAATGCATAAAATCCATAAAAGGATAGGGAAAATGATAATGGATAATATCAGCGACAGCCGCAAGAGCTTTAAAGTCTCTAATGGCTTTAAATGAGAACGGCGTAGAAGCAAATTCACATAAAGTTTTAACTCGATAAATAGAGTGACTGTCTATTTTTTCGTTATTACTTGCACCATGGGGACTATGAGTGAAAACAGTAGACTCAATACCTGCCCTTCCCCCTCCCTCAGCAAGTTGATAGATAACCTGCTCAATACCGCCAAATGTGTCTGGATAATATGTTTTGTAGCAATGAAGAACTTTTATCATAAGGATTCAGCGACCTGCTTATAGGCTTCGATTGTCTTATCTGCACATAGTGACCAAGTGAATTGCTTTGCTCTGGCAAGCCCCGAATCTATCATTAACTGTCTTTTATCAATATCTTCAATCATCATTCTAAGATAAAAAGAGAGATTATCAACGTCTTGTGGATCATGTGTTAGTGCAGCATTACCAACGACTTCTGGTAAAGAACTCACGTTGGAACATATTACTGGCGTACCTGAAGCCATTGCTTCTAGCACAGGTAAACCAAAGCCTTCATAAATTGAAGGGAAAACGAAACTATTTGCAGCACTATATAATGCGGGAAGATCATTCCCCGGAACAAACCCGAGATATTTCAACCAACCCTCATTTTGCCCCTTACGAAACAATCTAAAAAGGTCCTCATTATCCCAGCCATTATAACCGCTAATAACTAAGGGGAAGTTTTTCTTTTCAATAGCTGACAAACTGTCATATGCTTTCAGCAGTGTTAATATGTTCTTCCGAGGTTCGATAGTCCCGGTATATAGAAAATAAGATTTCCATCTTAAATTATATTTGTTTAATATCGATTGCACTTCGCTTTCATTTCTTTGGTGAAAATCAGCGTTGCATGCCAATGGTGCAACCACAACTTTATCTTTATCAAGCCCAAAGTAATTTACCACTTCATTTTTCGTAAAGTGCGAATCTGTAATAAGCGCATTGGCATGTTTGACACTACTGATTAGCTCTTTCTGTAATAACTTAACACGACCGGCTGGATGAAATTGTGGCCAATGAAATACGGATAGGTCATGTATAGTCGCTACAGAACATTTAACCTTAGGCGGTAAATAATAGTTAGGGCTATGAAAAATTTGGTCTTTGAGTTTGCTTAACACTAATGATTTAGCATAAGGTACGGTCAACCGGTAGACTTCACTAGCTAATTTGCTCTTTTTAATTTGTTGCTTTATGGATTGTGCAGCTTTAGATGACTCTTCAGCAATAATTAACTTTTTACGTATACTAACGCCATGCAAATAAGTTAGTTTCAATTGATCTTTACGAAATTCAAGCTCTTTAGCAAGCTCAAAAGCGTATCGACCTATGCCTGTTAATGGATATCTAATGCAGTCTGTAGAAAAAATTATATTTAACTTTATATTTCCAGCATCCATTTTAATGTTTCTCTTAGTGGAATGTTTTCCTGCTGGTAATTTATTATACTGCTCAATAAACTAATATCACCACATAATTCTTTTATTTCATTGGGTCTTACGAAAGTGGGATTTACTACAATTTTAATTTCATGACCGGTAAGTTCTTCGCATATCTCAACAACTTCACGCAATGAATACATAACACCTGAAGCAACATTAATCGTTTTACCAAAAACATTACTCTGTAATAACAATGAGTATTTTTTTACTAAATCGCGAACATCTGTGAAATCACGCCATACATCTATATTACCTAACTCAATAAATTCCTTACGTTCACGAAAATGTTTGACAATCTTGGGAATAAGAAAATTTTCTGCCTGTCCAATTCCAGTGTAATTAAATGGTCTAACAATAATCAGCGGGAGCTTATCTTTGAACAACCAAGCCATATACTCCATAGCCAATTTACTAACCGCATAATCATTTGCTGGGTTGGCAGAAACATCTTCGCTCAGTTTTCCGGGTGTATTATTTCCATATACATTTGCACTGCTAGCTAATAATATCGCTTCGGGTTTTTTTGAAGTATCAGCCAAAGCAACCAGCAAATTACGCGTTCCCGATACATTAACATCATAAAAAGCATTTGGATTAGCGTGGCCAACGAATGCAATAGCTGCAAGATGAACCACTATGTCAGGTGAAATTGCATCTACAACTGCTTTAACCTGCAAATTGTCGGTAAGATCAACCTGAAAATATTTATCTGCATTATCTGAAGCTGAGCCTAGACCATATACATCATATCCGGCAGCGGATAATTCCGCTGCCATATAATGGCCCGTAAAGCCCTTGATGCCAGTGATCAATGCTTTTTTGCCATTTGTCATATTAGAATGAGAATCCTTGTTCGTTACGACGCATATCTTCTGCCACCATCATAGCGCAAAGTTCTTCTAACGTGGTTTTTGGTTCCCAGCCTAGAACATTTTTAGCTCGTTCTGGATCCCCAATCAGCAACTCCACTTCAGCAGGACGATAGAACTTAGGATTCACTTTTACAACAATCTTGCCCGTTGCCACGTCTACAGCAACTTCTTCTTCGTCTTTACCCTCGAAACGTAACTCGATGTTTGCAGCTTTAAACGCCATCGATACGAAATCACGTACAGTCTCGGTGCGGTTTGTTGCCAGTACAAAGGTGTCAGGGTGTTCGGCTTGCAGCATCAGCCACATACCTTCAACATATTCTTTTGCAAAACCCCAATCGCGCTTAGCATCCATATTGCCCAATTCAAGAACGTCAAGTTTTCCAAGCTTAATTTTAGCAACTGAATCAGTAATTTTACGCGTGACGAATTCTTGCCCACGCAGTGGAGATTCATGATTGAACAAGATTCCACTTGAAGCAAAAATGTTATAGCTTTCACGATAGTTGATCGTCATCCAGTGAGCATATAACTTAGCAACGCCATAAGGGCTGCGTGGGTAGAATGGCGTATCTTCTTTTTGCGGTATTGCTTGAACTTTACCGAACATTTCAGAGGTAGATGCCTGATAGAAACGGATCTGCGGATTTACAATACGGATAGCTTCAAGGAGGTTCACTGGCCCAATACCAGTAATTTCGGCAGTAGTTAGGGGTTGATCAAAAGAAACACCAACAAAACTCTGTGCTGCGAGGTTATAAACTTCTGTCGCTTTACTTTCCTGCAGCAAACGAATGCTGGATGAGAGATCGGTCAAATCATACTCGACTAAATGTAATTGAGGGTGATTTTTAATACCTAATTCTTCAATACGCCAGAAATTTACAGAGCTTGTGCGGCGGTAAGTACCATAAACATGGTAGCCTTTATTCAGTAAAAGCTCTGCAAGGTAGGCACCATCTTGTCCTGTAATACCTGTGATAACTGCGCTTTTCATTTAAAAATAACCTTTTAATCAATGAGTTTTGAAATTAGATTTTTAGCACTTTGTGACCAGCTCAACCAATTTATCGAAGATGAGCTAGGATGAGAATTTTTCTCATAAAGTATTGACCACGCCTTAACAGCATCAGCTAATGCTTCTGGGTGGTTAGACCTGAAGTAATACGCACCATCCCCTGCAACCTCACGCAGCACAGGGATGTCGCGTGATATAAGTGGTTTGTTATGCTGTGATGCCTCAATCAGAGGCAGTCCAAAACCTTCATCTTCGGATGGGTATAATAGGCAGTCGGCATTTTGATATAGTTTGCTTAATAATTCATCGCTAGCATTATCAAACCAGAATAATTTCTGATTTAAAAGCGGATGATTTTTAATCACATCAACCATTTCAGGTATGGTTCTGCGTGCATTATCAGGTAATCCTTTCCAACCTTCTTTGCCGACAATAACCAAATTAGATTCCGAACCTTCTTTCCAAAGTCTATCGAATGCCGCTATAGCTTGCAGGTGCCCTTTACGAGGTTCAAGGGTTCCAACCATTAAAAAAGAAAGATTCTCATTAATTTGATCAACCTTGTCAAGATCAAGGGATTCAATTCCTCCGGAAGGCAAAGTTGATGATATATCCGCACCGAGGTGAGAATAATCAAATTTCAATCTTGGATTTTGCAATTTTTTATCGAGAATATATTTTTTTACTTCGTGTACGACTGCATTTGTGTCGCACACAATTTGATCTGAATATCCAATAACTATGTCAAGCCATTTCGAAAAGCCATCATTACTCCCTGGAGGGAAGAAATGAGTTTTAGTTACTGGCAGGATATCATGAATTATAAATGCTATTTTTACATTTTGCTTTATTAATGACTCATAAAAACCACACATCTCAGCTTCGATGACTAAATCACAAGCTAATTCAGATGAAAGATAAATATCGCCATCATTAATATCAACGCATCTGTCCGGTCCTAAATAAGGAGTTATTCCCGGATAAAGCTTAGCCATGAAACTATTAGCTTCCCGCATTGCAAAATAATCATTTTCTTTTTGCAAATAAACAGGTGTAATATCAAAATTACTATCTGCTAATTGGATTAGCTCAATTAACAAGCAGCGAGTCACGCGTTCAATTCCGGTCCACAAATCAGAATTTTTGATTAATGAAACATCAAAATAAATTCTTTTTTTAGATTTGAGGCGTGGGAAGTTATTGGTAAGTAAGCCCGCGTAATGCGCATACTCCTTTTCATTCAAGTCTAGTTTTTCAATCACATTGTTTATAGTAACATTGACAGCGTTATAACCAGCTTCAATGTGATTAAAGCATGATTCTGCACTATTTGAAGGACTATGTATATCTTCGATAAATTGCATTGAAAGCTGGCCTAATTTCTTTCTCAATGTATCATCGAAAATTAAATTTTCTAAAGCCAACACAAGATCTTTAATATCAAACTGATCATTAAGCTTTATAAGCTTATCGTCAGGTAATTCAGCCATTGAACCATTAGCATTAACAATTGTAGCTAAACCATAGTTCATACAATCAAGGACCGCAGCCGAGGTTTCACCTCGCGATAAGGAACGAAGTTGCACACTTATGTCAGCTGCCGCCAAATATTGACAATACAGTAAATCTGACGCCCAACCAGTAACCTCAACAACCGATCCAAGTTTTAATTTATCAATTAATGATTCAATAGTTATTTTATAATCACCACCTAATTCGCCAACAAACACCATCTTTATTTTTTTATTTCCATTTTTTAATGATATTGCTAGGGCTTCAATTAAAGTGTGGTTTAGTTTTGATTGATCGAGAAGACCAAAAGAACAAATTAAAATTGTATCATCATCAATATTTAATACTTTACGCGCATTTTTTTTATCACGGGATAAAGGTGCTGCGCGTAATAATGGAATACGTTCCCAATCAAGGAACATACTGTTTTTATACCATTTTCTCGCTAGATGCTTTGCATGATCCGAGTGGACTATTACAGCAATGGCATTGCTCAAAACGTTAAAGTTTGATGGGTAGTGAATCATTATTTGTTCATCATCATTTATTTCAGCCCTTTCAATTAAGGCTTTATAACCATGAGATGATATCAATTGCTCACACCACTTACGTTCTAAGCCAGCATGGGTTTCTTTGTAGCGATAATAGTTACTAAGGTAGAAATCATGCATACAAACAACACCGGGATAAATCTCAAGGATCTCATGCATATAATCATGAAATACTGAATTCCCCATTTGGTAAAGAATGCGCTCGTAGCCATGGGCATTATCTAAAAACTCTTTTTTAGTAATAATTGAGTAATTATCATTGTTACGGAAATCAGATTGTGTCTCATCAATTACCACATCAATTTTATAATACTTAGATAATGCTGGTAACAACTCTTCGCTATAAAGGGCAATTCCAGAGCGAGCTGGGCTTAACGGTGTAAAAAATGCTAATCTTTTTTTAGCATTGCTTGTTGTATTCTTTGTAAAAATCGGATTTTCTTTTGCTACTTTTTCAAGAGTGCTAAGCGCGACCTCTGCAGAGGTATCCCAAGAAAATGCTTGAGCGCGAGACAACCCTTTATCTTTAAGATCTTGGTACAGAATTTCATCTGTCAGAACATTGAGAATTTTCTCTTTAATATCTGAGATATTAAATGGATCAAATAAAGCTTCATCATTACCAATCACTTCTGGCAAGCTGGTATTGCCTGCACCAATTACCACGGCACCACAAGCTAATGCTTCAAGCGCTGGCAAGCCAAAACCTTCATGTTTGCTAGGGAACACAAATATCTTACAAAGGTTATATAACTTGACTAGTTCCTCATCTGATACGTAGCCAGTTATAATCATTGACATATGTTCTAATTTGTATTTTTTAGCATGATAAAATAAATTATCGATGTCAAATTGTGATAGCTTTCCTGCTAACAAGAAATCATATTTATTTCGAATTTCTGCAGGTAACTCACTTAACGCCTTTAGCAGTGCTGGAAGATTTTTGCGCTCATCAGCCCCACCCGAATACATAATATAGGGCTTACTAATATTAAACTTCATCTTTAATGAATCAATTTCAGAGGCACTCAAATCAATAACTCTGAAAATATCATCACATGCTGTTGAAATGTTAACGATGTCATCAGCTTTATCTTTGAAATATTCTTCACCCTCTTGCTTCGAAAAAGCAGAAATGGATAATAATTTTTTACATACTTTCAAATATGCAATCTTTTCAAGATAAAATTTTTTATAGTTCGGATTAGGGTCTAAATATTGCTCAGGATTATGTAATGGTATTAGATCATATAACGTTGTCACAATAGGAGTGGTCTTATCAAATTTACCAACACTTAATACACTGTCGTCCTGATAACCTTCAAACATAGCGGGAATATAAATGACGTCAGGCTTATGGCTTTTGAAAAACGCCTCTCTGATTATTTTTGCATTATTATTATTATGGTGGTTTGAAATTTGTTCATAAGCACAAGGACCTGCAGGATGCCAGAATTTTAATGAAGATCGTCCCACTAAAGGCGTGAATTCATTCACTAGGTCCCTAGCGGGAAACGCACCATTAGCTATCAAAATGATTTCATGGTCTTTACTTATTGCTAACTTAATCAGAGACTTGATAATTGCACGTGTATAACGACCTATTCCTCGAAATCGACTCTCTGATTGTAATCCTTGCATATCAATAGCTATGCGCATCACTCGTTCCCTCTTTGCTTTTTGAGCATTTTGATCTTTTTCATATTGATCAAAGTGTCTCTGGAGTTATCATTTTCATCCCTGACACTGACCACTGACGATTTGTTGTTATTCACCCCGTGTAAATAGAGTGATTTTAACTTACCATACAGACCGGATTTCTTTGCAACAAATACTACAAGCTTTCTAACTTGATAATTCGAGAGTGATTTTTTTGCTACTGCTATTATTAACCTCATTATTTTTTGTCTGACTTGGATAGGCTTACACCATTTTATCTTTAAACTATTTATTGATCGTAACGGTTTGGTAAGTCGCCATGACTTACTATCGTAAACTTTACTCAGCACATGTTGGTGGTACCACAACTGATCTGCTAATTCTTTGTTTTTGCTTTTTATCTCTAAAATTTCATTTTTGATTATTAACAATTCAGCATTGCTGTTAAATGCTTTCAATTCTTCATTTTTCTTTTCAATATTTGCATTGAGCTTTTTTTCAATATCTTTAAATTGCAAACTTAAATTTCTAAAATAGATACTTTCTAAATCAGTAGCCATTTCAGAAATCTTAATGTTACTTTTTTTCCAGCCATGTTTAGATTCAGCATAGAAAAACAAATGTTTCTCAGCAATGTTATCTTCACCTGGGAAAGTAATACGCCAGTCATAGTATTCTTTATTGAATAAAAAATCGAACGGAACTAAATAATTCAGCAATGCAAATCGTAGTTTTTCAATAAATAAATCGTCATATTTATTTATGAAGGCAAACGGTGAATCACCGATAATTTCACTTGGTTTTCCCCAAAGCATCGCTTCGAGACCCATGCTTGAATTAATTGTTATAATCTTTCGACATAAAGCAATAAATTCCTGAGGTGTGTAATTTTCACTTCCAGTAACTATATCTTTGTATTCAACGCGCCCAAAAGGATGTTGTCTAATTAATACATCGTTATACTTACTTTTCGAATAATTGATGAGTTCTGTATTATCAAAACCATTGCTAAATGCAATTATATTTGAGTCATCTTCAACCTGAAGAGGTACACCGATTTCATACTCATCAAAATTTCGAATAGGTTTAACATCTTTTAAAAAAAGACTTAAGAGTGCGGTTCGTCCTAACTTTGAATAGTTATCTTCAGCAGATTTGTAATTTTCATATCGGCTCGCCGACTCAGTATTTCCATTTACACCACTAAAGTCAAAATAACAGGTTGGTAGATAAGTCGGCCCCCTTAAAGGCCCCATCTCATTGTGGATGACAGGAATATTGTATTTTTTTGCAATCGCTTTAATTGAGGGGCAGTTCGACCATAAAACTATCGCTTTGACATCACAATCATTACGTATTTCTTGCAATTGTTCTTCAAAAAGCTTCATGAGTGGTTCATATTCTCTAGTTAGAATATGTTCCCATACAATATTTTTAGATTTCACTTCCTGTTCAAGTGTTGAAAATACTTCATTAGTCCAAAGAATTTTATCAAGATTTTTCAACTCATCATCAGTAGGTAATGATGAATTGAAGTCCTGCAACCAATTATTAGGTATGTGAGATGGTACAGATTGGAAGATTTTTTCATGCCCAATATGCAAGGCATCATCACTTGGGAAGCGTTTAACACTCAAGTAAAATGCGGTCAGAAATGTTTCATAGGAATATTTGACATCATACGGAAGCCAAAAGAATAGATACTTTGATTTCTTACTTACCATTACTGACGTTAGCCTCGAGTTATTAATATTTTTCCATATATGAATGTGTTATTTCTTTATTATTTTTATTTCTGCAGGAATATGTAGCATTCCACCGAAATTTTCTTTTAAAAGCTCTACGGGAGTATTGACCGTAAATACTTTTACACAGAATATTCTGTCATAAAAAACAGATGCATAAGCTTCAGGCTTAATGCCAATATCGATGCGGTACTCACCCATATAAAATGGCATGTCAAAGTTCCAACTAATAATGACATGTTCACCAGACCGAAGACTGTCTAGTCGGACACCATAATAGTTAGAATTCATACTCAATATCGGGAAGCCATTTTTATCGCCGATAAGCATTCCAACACAAGCCCCCGACGGCACATCTCTATTGCATCTAATTACTGCCTGGACGGTTACTTTGTCTTTAGCATACAGAGTTGCTACTTCTTCTCCAGCATCATCCAAAAGTTTAAAATCAAGAAATTCCAGTTCAAGACTTCCAGCGCTTTCCTGTAAGGAATTTTGTCTCAATGTAGGATTAATCGAGATATCGGGGTCAAGCTTTTGATTAAATATTAACCCAGTGCTTTCTTGCTCTTTGATTGATACTTTATTTTCAACTAATGAGTTTTGGTAAAGATCGCAGACTTTTCCTGCTGGGCCAAAAGCTTTTACCTCACCATCAGCAATATAAACAGCTCTTGAGCAAAACTGACGAACCTGAAAGAGCGCATGACTTACGAAAAGTATCGTCACATTATCTTCAAGCATTTTATTCATGCGCTGCATACACTTTGCTTGAAACGCCAGATCACCGACACTAAGCGCTTCGTCAACGATCAAAATGTCTGCTTTAACTGCTGTCGCGACTGAAAAGGCAACACGAGCTTGCATGCCACTCGAATATGTACGCACTGGGGAATCGAAATAATCACCGATACCTGCAAAGTTTTCTACATCACGAATCACTTCATCCATATCTTCTTCGGTGATTCCCAATAGCTGGCCTGCAATTATTGCATTTTGTCGCCCACTAAAATCGGGATGAAAACCCATACCTAGTTCAAGTAATGCTGCAATTCGCCCATCAGATTTAACCTGGCCTGATGTCGCCGAAGTTGTACCCGTTATAATTTTCAGTAATGTACTTTTTCCAGCACCATTCACACCAATGATACCGACAGCCTCACCTTTCTCTATTTCAAATGAAATATTTTTAAGTACATTTTTTTCGTGGAAACGTTGACGTTTACCTGGTGTTATCCATTCAATTAATCGGTCAATTTTACGTGGATATTGTTTATAGCTTTTACTGACGTTTTCAACTTTTATGCTATACATTACAGTTCGTCCACCATATCTGCTGCATGCTTTCTAAATAAATAGAATCCTAATACGCAGAAAACAACGGCAATTAATGCCGTCCATTTCATAGCGTAAAAACTTGGCACAGTATTGTGAACAAAAATGTCATGATATCCATTAATAATGGATGTCATGGGATTAAATCCTAGCCAGCCTTGTGCCCAAACTGGAAGTGTATTATAGACGTAAACCACCGGCGTGAACCAAAACCAAAACTGCAAAAGCACAGTTACGAATTGACCAACATCCCTAAAAAATACATTTAATACGCCTAGAGTAACTCCCAATCCACTTGCAAATAATATCTGCATTAACAGAATAGGTATTACGTAGAAAATGTTACCTATTGGAAAATTCCCTGAAAAAATCAAAAAGACAAGGAACAAAGAAAAAATAATTAAAAAATTTAGTATGCAGGATACTATTACAATAACGGGCAAACAAATTCTGGGAAAAGTGACTTTTTTTATCAAATTAGCATTTTCAATGAAGACCACTTGCATGCGAGATAAAATTTCAGCAAACAATCCCCATGTTAATATCCCTGAACATAAATATATACTATATGCGAAAGGACCTGTAGCCTGGGGCAACCTTGCTTGCATTAACTGTGAAAAAATCACCGTATAAACAGTGATCATCGCTAATGGTTGTAGAACAAGCCAAGTTGCGCCTAGAATACTCATCTGATAGCGTGATTGGAAATCTCGCTTAACACTACTCCAGATAAACCCACGGTAGTTATAAAGTGCAATTAGGTTATTTCTCACTACTCAACTCCATTAATCACACTTAAAAGTTCATCAGTTTTTTCTTTCATAAGTGAAGCATCATTTTTTGCCTCTACGTTAAGGCGCATTAATGGCTCTGTGTTAGAAGAACGTATATTAAAACGCCAATCATCATAATCAATGCTAATACCATCCGTTGAGTCAACAATACACTCAGCTTTTGAATAGCGTTTTTTAATGAAGTTGATTTTAGAAGACACGTCTTCGACTTTTGAATTAATCTCACCACTACAAGGAAATGCCTTCATCCTTTCTTCTACTTGCTGCGATAGCGTTTGACCTTTCACCGCCAACAGTTCAGCCACCAAAAGCCAAGGAATCATTCCGCTATCACAATAAGCAAAATCACGGAAATAGTGATGCGCGCTCATTTCGCCGCCATAAATTGCATCTTCTTCACGCATACGTTCTTTAATAAATGCATGTCCAGTTTTAGACATCACTGGAATCCCACCTGCTTTCGTCACGACATCAATCGTGTTCCAGGTCAGCCGCGGATCATGGATAATTTTGGCACCCTGCTCTTTCTTAAGGAAAGCCTCTGCCAACAATCCTACGATGTAGTAGCCTTCAATAAACTCTGCATTTTCATCAAACAAGAAACAGCGGTCAAAATCTCCGTCGAAAGCGATACCCATATCTGCATTATGCTCACGCACTGCATCTGAGGTATCTTTGCGGCACTCTGGCAACAGAGGATTAGGGATTCCATTCGGAAAGTTACCATTGGCCTGATGATGAACTTTAATAAAGCTGACTGGTACGTTTGTCTGCTTAAAGCGCTTTTCGATCTCATCAATCACGTGGCCTGCGGCACCGTTACCTGAGTTAATCACCAGCTTCATTGGCTGTTTAAAATTAGCCAGATTGATATAGCCCATCAAATGGTCGACATAAGCATCTAAAATTGAGATTTGCTTATAGCTGCCACGCTTGGTGCTATCGACATTAGCAAACTCATTGGCTTCTGCCAGACGTTGCACATCACGCAAACCAGTGTCGCCGCTGATTGGGCGCGCGCCTTCGCGCACCAATTTCATTCCATTATAGTTCATTGGATTATGGCTGGCCGTCACTTCAATACCACCATCGATACCTAAATGGAAAGTAGCGAAATAAATCTCTTCAGTGCCACTCATGCCAATATCAAGTACATCCGTACCGGCATCCATTAAACCATTGGCCAGCGCCATTTTAAGTGCTTCGCTAGTCAGGCGGACATCGCCACCAACAACAATGGTTTTTGGTTTAAGGAATTCGCCATAAGCGCGACCAATACGATAAGCAATATCTTCGTTTAGCTCTTTGCCCAGCTCACCACGAATGTCATAAGCTTTAAAACACGTCAGTGCATCCATTTTTATTATTGTCCTTCTTTAGGGGCAAATTGTTCTTTAATCAAAATCAGGTCGTCATCACCCAAATATGAGCCAGACTGAATCTCAAGCAGTTCCAGAGGAATTTTCCCTGGGTTCTCCAGCGTGTGCTGGTGACCAATTGGAATAAAGGTCGATTGGTTTTCAGTCAACAACAAAGTCTTATCCTGAATGGTCACTTTCGCAGTGCCGGAGAGAATGACCCAGTGCTCGGTGCGGTGGTAATGCATCTGCAACTCGAACGCTTCACCCGGTTTTACGGTAATTCGGTTCACATTAAAGCGCCCCGTATTGACCACCAGATCGCAGCGACCCCAAGGCCAATAGGTTTCACGATGGCGACGGTATTCGCTACGGCATTCGCTTTTCAAAAATTCAACCACGCGCTTAACGTCTTGCACCTGATCTTTACGCGCGACGAGTACTGCATCTTTAGTGTTAACGATGACAAGATTTTCCACGCCAATAGCTGCAACTAACTGGTCTTCACTGTTGATATAGCAGTTTTTGGTGTTATGCAGGAAAGTATCGCCTTTGAGTGAGTTACCCGCGGCATCTTTTTCATTCACTTCCCAAAGCGCTGACCAGGAACCGACATCGCTCCAACCGGCATCAAGTGGCACAACCACTGCAGCATCGGTTTGCTCCATTACGGCGTAATCGACAGATTCATCCGGGCAGGCAATAAAATCTTCTTTATCAATATTGATAAAATCTTGCCCTTCCTGCACGCCAGCCATGGCACGTCGACAAGCGTCAAGAATATCGGGACGGAATTTTTCCAGCTCTTGCAGGTAACGTTTAGCGCGGAACATGAACATACCGCTGTTCCAGTAATATTTACCAGACGCTAAATAATCTTCCGCTGTTTTAAGATTCGGCTTCTCTACAAAGCGCTGTACGCCAAATGGGGCGTCTTTAGCATCTGCAATCTGCGCGCCACGGTGGATGTAGCCATAGCCCGTTTCTGGGCCTGTCGGCACAATACCAAAAGTGACCAAATGCCCCTGCTTGGCATATTGAGTCGCTGTCGCAATTGCCTGATGAAACGCAGCACGGTTTTCAATCACATGATCGGCAGCCAGAACCAATAGGACGGGATCGTCACCCTGCTCAATCGCGTTAATGGCAGCGAGAGCAATCGCCGGTGCGGTATTACGACCAACCGGTTCGAGAATAATATTGTGGGAGAGTTTGTTAATTTGACGAAGCTGCTCCGCAACTAAAAAACGATGCTCTTCGTTGCAGATGACCAGCGGAGCACGGGCTTCTACGCCAGTCAGGCGATTTACTGTTTCCTGCAGCATTGAATGCTGTCCATGCAGGCTAATGAACTGCTTAGGATAGAGTTCGCGTGAAAGGGGCCACAAACGACTGCCGGTTCCTCCGGCCATGATTACGGGAAGTAACATTCCACAACCTCTAATGTGTCTTTTTAGACTGCTATATCATTTATCAGCGGGTTATTTTTTCATCAAAAATATAAAATAGCCACGCTACCGCCCTTGGCTTGCAGCAACCACTATGCTGTGTAACAAGTCATTCCTCTGTTTTCGAGCTCAGAAAGTTAAATGGTCAAAATTGCAGCAAGAATCGACCTATTCCGAGACCACCGCAAATAATACATTTTGTGCTGCAGAATTAACATGGTTATTGTCTGATGACCTGGCTAGAAATCTTAACAACCTCTTAATGGTCGACATATGTACAACCTGTTGACTCACAAGAATATAGTCGATTTTCCAAACAATTAAAGTCACCACTTTTTTAACGCTAAAACAGTAAGATGGGGTGTGATGGAGTAGATTTGCGTTTAGGAGTATTCCTGCCATTAATATGCACACCCTGAATAAAAAACAACCTAAGCAATCAGAGCTTAAAATATTCAGGCGTAAAAAAACCCGGCATTTACCGGGTTTTAAGTTTTTTAATTATCTGTTATTCAAATCCATTCGGATTCTTCGACTGCCAGTTCCACGTATCACGCATCATGGCATCAATTCCGCGCGTTACGCGCCAGTCCAGCTCATTGTTCGCCAGAGTCGCATCCGCCCAGAACGCTGGCAAATCGCCGTCACGGCGTGGTTTAAACTCGAACGGAATCGGCTTACCGGACGCTTTCTCAAACGCCTTGATCATCTCCAGCACGGAGAAGCCCACGCCGCCACCGAGGTTGTAAGCTTTGTAGCCTTCGACTTTGGCTAAGTGGTCCAGCGCTTTTAGGTGCCCTTCTGCCAGGTCGACAACGTGAATGTAGTCGCGCTGTGCGGTGCCATCCGGCGTGTCGTAATCATCGCCAAACACGCCCAGCTTCTCAAGACGGCCAATCGCCACCTGCGCGATGTACGGCAGCAGGTTATTAGGAATGCCGGTTGGATCTTCACCGATTTCACCAGACTCATGCGCCCCAACCGGGTTGAAGTAGCGCAGTGCGATGGCTTTGAAATTCGGATCGGCTTTCGCGAAGTCGCGCATCACGAATTCGATCATCAGCTTTGAAGTACCGTACGGGCTAGTAGTACCGCCAATTGGCGTGGTTTCCACGTAAGGAACCGGCGCATCGGCGCCATAAACGGTCGCAGATGAGCTGAAGATGAAGTTCCACACGCCAGCAGCGCGCATCTCTTCCAGCAGCACCACGGTGCCAGCCACGTTGTTTTCGTAGTATTCCAGCGGCATGCGCGTGGATTCACCAACGGCTTTCAGTGCGGCGAAGTGAATCACAGCGCTGATATCGTTAGTGGCAAACAGGTCACGCAGGCAGGCGCGATCGCGGATATCGCCTTCGACGAACACCGCTTTTTTGCCTGAGAGCTTTTCCACGCGGTTGATGGCTTCGCGGGAAGCATTGCAAAGGTTATCCAGGACCACAACGTCGTCGCCGCGCTCTAACAGCGCCAGCACCGTATGGGAGCCGATGTAACCCGCTCCGCCCGTTACCAAAATAGCCATGTGTACTCCTTTAAACCGCGCTAAAGGCGCGGTAGATAATGAGAAAGCTTATTTCGCCAGGATTTTCTGAATAGATTCGCGGAAATCGCGGCCCTGATCGTTGTTACGCAAGCCGTAAGAAACGAATGCCTGCATATAACCGAGTTTACGGCCGCAGTCGTAACTGGTACCGGTTAGCAGCTGCACATCAACCGGCTTCTTCTTGCTCAGAGAGGCGATAGCATCGGTCAGCTGAATACGGCCCCATGCGCCCGGCTCAGTGCGCTCCAGCTCTTCCCAGATATCGGCAGAGAGCACATAACGGCCAACTGCTGTCAGGTCAGAATCGGTAGAACCCGCTTCTGGCTTCTCAACAAAGCTGGTGATGGTGCTGATATCGCCTGGGTTATCAATCGGCTCTTCGGTAGTCAGCACGCCGTATTCAGTGAGATCTTCGCCCGGCATGTGTTTCGCCAGCACCTGGCTGTGGCCGGTATCTTCGAAGCGAGCAACCATTGAGGCAAGGTTATAACGCAGGTGGTCAGCGGTGGAGTCATCCAACAGCACGTCTGGCAGCACCACCACAAATGGGTTGTCGCCAATCATTGGACGCGCGCACAGCACAGAGTGGCCCAGGCCTAACGGGTTGGCCTGACGCACGTTCATGATGGTCACGCCCGGCGGACAGATTGACTGCACTTCGCTCAGCAGCTGACGTTTAACGCGCGCTTCTAGCAGCGCTTCCAGCTCGTAAGTGGTATCGAAGTGGTTTTCCACTGCATTTTTGGAAGCATGGGTGACCAGCACAATCTCCTTGATGCCAGCCGCGACGCATTCGTCAACAATGTATTGAATCATTGGTTTGTCGACAATTGGCAGCATCTCTTTCGGAATGGCTTTCGTCGCAGGAAGCATATGCATACCGAGACCCGCAACGGGGATTACTGCTTTAAGCTTGGTCATATTTATTCCATTTCATGAAGTGAATACGTGGGGTCGATTATGCAGGATCGGCCGGTCGAGCAAGTATAATCTTTATCTGAAAAACCGGCACTAACTCTCTGTCACACCATCAAAAATCGCCAATTTGGCCGGTAAAAACGCCGAAATGCCGATCAGGAACCGATGCGCTAAACCGCTGAAAAATCGTGAAAGGATTTGAGATGACGAGACCAGAGATTGACTGAAAGCTGAGTTGATAATGCGCCATAAATGGCGCCGCTACGGACCGTGTAAACATTGAGTCATCTGTAGCGGCGCGATTCATCACGCGGGTTGGATGTTGATGTCTACAGCCAGCCCTCAAACCATTCCGGCATCACGAACAGGTTGAAGTGGTTTACCAGCATCATCAGCGCAACAAACACCACCGACACCGAAACCCACTGACGTGCATACGGCATAAAGCGGATGCCAATCACCGGCTTGATGAAGAACGGATGGGCAAAGGCTGAGATCAGCACCTGCGAGATCGACAGCGTCAGCGCCACATACAGCACGTTCGGCCAGATGTAGGTCGTCGCCAGCACCGCAACCACCACCAGGCTCGCCACAATGTTCCAGTAGAACTCAACATTGGTGCGGCCGTTGGCCTGCGAAATCGCGCCGGTTAAGCCGCCCATCGGACGCAGCATGCCAAACAGCAGCATCAGCGGGATCAGATGGTAAACCTGCTCATGCGAAGCGCCGTACAGCACGCGCACAATGACCGGGGAAAGAATGCCAATCGCCAGATACATCGCGCTACTGAACAGCATGATGACGAAAGTGCCTTTCAGGAACAGCTTTTTCAGCTGCTCTGGATCATGCTGCTTCTCAGCGAAGCGCGGCAATGCCAGGCGGTTAATCACCGGCGAAACCAGCTTCAGCGGTTGCAGAATCAGCTCTTTTGCCAGCGAGTAAATCCCCAGCATCTCCGCACCCATCACTTTACCGACGATCAGCGCATCGGCCTGGGTACGCAGCTGGTTGATGGTCTGCGAACCGAGCTGATACACGCCATAACGTACGGCGCTGACGAAGGTTTTGCCGTCGAACTCCCAGGTCGGACGCCACGATCTCTCGCCGAAGTAGATCATGCAAAGAATGCGCATGAAGGCGTTGATGAACAGACCAAGAATCGCCGCCGCCACGGTAAGCGAGGTGTAATACAGCATCGCCACGGTACACAGGAACGCAAACAGCTTGGTGGCCATCTCAATCTTCGCCAGCGTTACCATGCGTTTGGTTTTCACATAGTGCGCCTGATACTGCGACAGATGTCCCAGCACCAGGAAGTTGAGGCTGGTGAGCATGATCAGGCCCACCAGCTCCGGCAAGTGATAGAACCACGCCACCGGATAGGCAATCGCCAGCATAATTAAGCCGGTGCAGAAACTGAGCGACACGTTCACCCAGTAAATGGTGCTCTGCTCGCGGCGATTAATATCCTGGCGATGCACGATATAGCTGCTCATGCCCATATCCTGCAGCACGGTCGCCACCGCCAGAATCGCATTGATGATCGCCAGTAAACCCAGCTCGTGCGTTTCCAGTTTGCGCGCCAGCACGGCGAGCTGTAACACCTGAAGCAATGCGGCAAAACAGGTACTACCAAACAGCCAAACGGCCTGTTTTTTTAATCCGCTCACACCATGCGCTCCAGAATTTTCGCCAGCTCACCGTAAGCGATGTGCTGATTGAACTCAGTTTCGACTTTCTGCCGCGCAGCGGCGACCACCGGTGCCACATCCACGTCGCCACGCGACAGGCGCAGCAACGTCGCTGCCAGCTCGTCAGGATCGTTTTCGGCCACCAGCCATCCGCTGACGTCATTCTCAATCAGCTCAGGAATGCCGCTGTGATAGGTCGACACCACCGGCAAGCCAACTGCCATCGCTTCCATCAGCGCCACCGGAATGCCTTCCATATCGCCATCTGCGGCGGTTTTAGACGGCAGCAGGAAGATGTCCGCCTCGTTCAGCGCCTGACGAATTTCATCCTGCGGCTTGAAGCCCGGCATGGTGACGTAATCCTGCAATCCAGCGCGCGCGATGTGCTCGCGCATCATGCCATCCTGCTCGCCGTTACCGATGATGGTGAACTGGAACTGGCCGCCATTATTGCGCAGGATTTCGCTGGCTTTCACCGCCACATCCAACCCTTTCTTCTCGGTCAGACGCGCCACTGAGACGATGCGCAGCGGTTGATGGAACGCCTCGCGCGGACGGAAGTTAAACTTCTCCGGCTCGATGCCCATACGCGTGACATGCACCTTGGCACGCGGACAACCCATCTCAATCAGCTTGTTCTCCCACAAGTGGCTGATAGGCAGCATCAGTTCGCTCTGTTTGAACAGGTTGACGTAGTCGAGCTTATGCTCTTCGAGGATGTGACGACGCGAAATATCCGCGCCGTGGAACACCGTCGCCTGCTTGCCTTTCAGCACGCCGAGTTCGCGCAGCTTGTTAGCCAGTGCGCCGGCATAGCCAAAGTGCACAAGAAACACATCGGCGGTGTAAGGCTGTTTAGTGTTGGCGACAATCGCCGGCAGCAGCAGTTTGCTGGCCTGTGCGCCGTAGCGACGCACATTCAGCGACTTGAGCAGCGCGCCTTTGGTGATTTTCGGCAGTATCAACCCGATACGCTGCGTCAGCTTATCAAGGTTGGATACTTTCTCTTCCGGCAGTAAATAGTGGGTTTTCGCTGCCAAATTGTAGTCATCGAACGCGGCGTGGCGATTAATCATATCGCCCGGAAACACGGAGATAATCTCCACGTCGTAGCCTGCATCGATGAAATGCGTCACCTGATTGAGCACAAAGGTCTCAGAGGCAACAGGAAAACGCATGGTGAAAAAGGTCAGCTTCATCACTTCACCCCAGGACGTTGAGAATTTCTGCTGTAATGCGGTTACCAATCTCACGCTCCTGCGCCACCGCGGTATCAACTTTGTGTTTCACATTGTCGTAGTCGGCCAGCACCGTCTGCACTTTATCGATGAGCGAACCGTCCATCAGGCTCTGCACATCGGTGGCCATCTGCGGCAGGCCAAGCTGTTTCATCACGCCGAGCGACTTGTGCTCGTAGTTGATGGCCACGGCTGGCGTACCAAAATTCATGGAGATGATGGCGGAGTGCAGGCGGGTACCAATGGTCAGATGACAATGGCTGAGGAGGATGCCGAGTTCGAGGTCGTTGAACTCGTCCATGATGACATGGTAATGCTCGGGATGCTCGACATGATCGCGCAACGTCAGCGCCACCATGCGGTCATCTTTGGCGTAGCTATCAATACCGGTACAGGTAGAGAAGGCAACCACCTGATAACCTTCGGCAATCATCGCGTTAATCACGCGGCCAAAGGCAGCTTCATACTCTTTCTGCGTGACGCCGAGACGTTTGTCGAACGGCGCCAGTTCACGCACGGTAATCGCAATGGTTTTGCGTGCGCTGATAATCGCCTGCCAGTGCAGCAGGTTATGGCTAGGATTAGCCACTTCACACGCTTCAACCAGGAACGCGGTATCAACGCCCTTCTTCACTTTGCTGGTAGTCACGCCATCCTGCTTCAGGCGGTCGTAGCTCACCTCTTCGCGCAGCACCAAGCTGTCAACGCGATCAAAGACAAAGTTCGCCAGCGCATTAACGCGCGGGTTCTCGAACGGACCGACCGAGTGACCGACCATATGCAGCGGCTTTTTCGCCATCAGCGCACAAAGCGCGTGGTCGAATTGGGTCACGCCGTAGAGATCGACGAAGAACGAGCCGCCAACCTGAATAATCGCGTCGTACTGCGCAAGGCTTTGGGTGAACGCCGCCAGATGCGGTGGCACCGAGAAGGATTTGTACACGCCGCCATTGCCAAGGTGCGCCATCATGATGTCCGGCATCAAGCGGTTTGCCACTTTGCGTTTCAGGCTGCCAACTAACCCTTTGCCCGACTTGCTGTTGTGCAGGAACAGGGAATCCTGCTGGATATCCTGCTGCAGTAAATAGCCAGAGCTTGTTGGATAACGGCTGATCACATCGATATCCAAATCCGCACGCGCGGATTTCAGTGAATCAATCAGCCCACGTAAAATCGCGCCATCCCCACGATTTCCACAGGTATGGTTTCCTACCAATAAAATCTTCATAAAAAAACTCCGGAAAAATTTTTGTAATTTTTACAAGCCGCCAATAGCTGCACTGGCAAAGTGAACTCTGAT
Organism: Pantoea sp. DY-15; assembly: GCF_019795935.1. Taxonomy (NCBI): domain Bacteria; kingdom Pseudomonadati; phylum Pseudomonadota; class Gammaproteobacteria; order Enterobacterales; family Erwiniaceae; genus Pantoea; species Pantoea sp. DY-15. Next base: position 497,713 of record NZ_JAIMIF010000003.1, on the reverse strand, counting down.
TCAAAGGACTGCAATGGGAGTAAACCCCAAAAAGTGGTACTTAACGTCGGTGCTGCTTCTCGGTGCGCATGAATGCGCACCCTACAAAACCATCATTCAATGCTGAACGTCGGTGCTGATTTCCAGTGCGCATGAATGCGCACCCTACAAAACCCTCAACCAATTGCCGAACGTAGGGTCGCCATTAATGGCGACCTATTTACAAACCACTCATTACGACTTCACGGCGAAATACGGCATAGCCACCTGCTCGCCATTAATCACTACCGAAATGAAACCTTTGGGTTCGCGCGTATCCACCTGTTCCGGCTTAAGCGCGCGCGAGGCCAGCAGCAGATCGCCCTGCTCGTTACCGCCAACACCGGCTTTACCGTTATGCAGGCTGAAACGCTGCGGTGCCTGCTGTGCGCTACTGCCCGGTGCGCCTTTGTCCATCACCGCATCCACACGTGCACATTGGCCGGTCAGGAAGCGATCCTTGGCGGTGCTTTTGATCAGCACGGCGGTGGTCGGCGTCCAACCCGCCAGCTTGACGTAGACTTTGGTATCGGTATCGCTACGCGCTTCGAAACGCACATCAACCACTGGCGAGCTACCTTCCGCTGACCAGCTGGCTTCGGCTTTGTTTTTCTTGCGCTGCAGATGAATCACCGCGCGGCCGCCGGTGCCTTTGCCGTTGATAACATCCATCAGCGGCTGGTTGGCGGTACCGTTATTGAACTGCGACTGGCCAAACACCTCGATCTCCCAGCTATCGCCCACCGTTGGCGAGTAGAAGTTGCCGAGTTCAAACCAGGTTTGCTGATCGCTGTTATTGGTCAGGCGGAAACGCGAGGTGATGTAGTTGTATTTCAGACTGCCATCGATGGCGACGCCGTAAGATTCGACGCGCGTCGAGCCCATTTCCCAGATGTTCAGCCAGCGTTCGCCTTCCAGCGAGTTATCAATCCAACTGCCCGACTGCAGATTGGTCTGGCGCATATTCAGGCGCGAGTTGCGCGCATTGAGCGGGTTCTTACAATCCTCAATACTCAGCGCATCGACAATCCATTGGCCGTTCGAGATGTCGCCAGGGAAATCGCTGTGCTCAATCCAGCCGTTATGGATGATGGATTGGCTGCAGCGCGGCAGATTCAACACCATGCCGCCTTTACAGTGCTGGGCGTTAAAGTTGGAGAGCTCAATCGCGGTGCTGTGATCCCATGCGCCGGCCTTTTGACCCGACCAGCTGGCTTTAATCACATCGCCGGTACAGGCGTTGGCGTACCACTGGTCGATTTTGCAATCCAGCGTATCCAGCAGGCTGAGCGAAACGCCGCCCACCTGATTGAATCGCAAGCAGGCGCCACGGAAGAACTGGCCGCCCGGACAGGTATTGCGGAACAAACCCTGTTTGTTCGGACGCTTGTCGGTGTTGCCGTTGAAATTCAGGTTGGAGATTTCCGTCCAGCGCGCATTCACCTGGAACAGGAATTCGGAGCGACCGTCGGAAACCAGCGTGGTCGCTGGGAAATAACCGAAGTTGACCATCGCGCCGGAAATGCGGAAGAAGCGACGTCCTTCGTCCCCGAAATCACATTCGGACACAAAGAAGGTGCCGGCCGGGAACTGCACGCAGATCTGCTGGCTGGCATCAATCGACCATTGATACATGGCTTTGATCGCCGGCGCAGTATCGGTTTTGCCGTCGGCGATCGCGCCGAAATCAAACAGCGTCAGGCGATTAAAATCCTCCACCACGCGACGCCAGGTAAAACCGTTGCCGCTGAAATTCACGCCGCCATCATCTTTGCCATCGCCAAAGGTGCCGACGAACTCGCCGCCTCCCACTTCCAGCCCTTCGTGCCAGCTTTTCAGCTTGATTTTGGCACCGGCAAACAGCGGACGAGTTTTACGCAGCTCTTCAACCGATGGGATTTCACCAATCAGCTGGTAGCCGTTCGGCTGCGCCAGACGCTGGCTGAAGTTGCTTTGATTGGGGCGCGAGACATCGCTGATGGAGAACAGCGTGTGACCCTGATCGTCCTCCACCACCATTGAGTGCGCGGGATTGGCGATCAACGCCGCATTGTCGTGAATGAACTGGGCAAAGTTGCCTTTGTTCAGCGCAATCGGCTGGCTGATTTGTGACACTTTGCCATTGGCATCGCGCAGAAACACCGGAATCTGATTGCCGGCTTGGCTGGCATCGCTGCCCGCCTTACCGATCCACAATTTGCCCTCGAAGTTCTGCCAGAACTGCGGCGGCATGGTATAGACGTTTTCTGGCGTCAGAATCGGCACATCGCCCGCCGGTACGCTGGCGGGATCGACGGATTTTAACGTTGGCTGACCACTTTTTGCGGCGTAGCTGGAAAACGCACTCACTGAGAGCGCAGTAACAATCGAGGAGGCTGCGGCCTGCAAGACTTCTCTTCTTTTCATGCTTCAATTCCCGTGGTTGTGCGGCCAAAAAGGATTCCCGAGGCACGATAATTGTCGCTAAACAAGGGCGAGCCAGCTCTGCTTGATCTGATTACCGTCAAACTTGAGCGCGGTTTCTTTGGTTTTTTCACTCATGGCATAGAACAGGCCATCATCACTGGCAAGCTGCTCCATCCGCTTTATAAAGGTAGTTTTGTCGTTCATCGGCACCAGGAAGCCATCTTCACCGTGGTTGATGATCTCCTGCGGCCCGGTTGGGCAATCGTACGCCACCACCGGCAGCGACCAGGATTTGGCTTCCAGCAGCACCAGCGGCAAGCCTTCATAGCGCGAAGTCATCAGCGCCATGTCGCTTTCGCGGTAGTAATCGTTGATGTTGCTGACTTTGCCGACAAAGTTAACGCTATTAGTGATACCTAACGCCGCAGCCTGATCGTGCAGCTGCTGGCGCAGTTCGCCGTCACCGGCAATCACCAGTTTCCACTCGGGATGTTTCTTGCTGAAGTCGGCCCAGATATCCAGCAGCAGGTCGAAGCCTTTCTGGTTATCAAGACGTCCCACCGCCAGCGCCTGACGGCTGCGCGTTTGACGTTGAAACGCTTTGTACACCACCGGATTGGGGATTTGCTGGCTGGCAATATTCCAGCGGTTAAACACCTGGTGATCTTTGTCGGTCAGGACGATCACTTGGTCGTAATAGCGCAGCATCAGCCACTTCAGCAGCTTAATCGGCTTGCTGAACGAGTTAATCGCGATGTGTTCGCAGGCATACGCCTTGAAGCGCTTCTTCTTCAGCGCCATCAGGTTCCAGAAGGCGAACATCACGCTCAGGCGGCCCATGCTGATCAGGAATACGCTGTCGAAGCCTTCCTGATGAATGCTGGCAACGGCGCTTTTAATCGGGTTGCTGTGGCCTTCAAAGCTGACAATTTTCTTCACCCGATCGAACGGATAAAAGGTTTTGCCATGGCCTTCCAGCGAGTAAATGGTGACTTCATGCTGCTCGCCGAGGCACTCAGACATAAAGTTGCAGATGTTTTCCGTGCCCGCATAGGAGTAGGCATCTTTAATCACCAAAACGATCTTTTTCATACAATCCTTTCCACCTCAAAAATATATAAGCAGCTAAATCACCGTTGCGCTTAGCGGTGTTTTAAGGCAAAAAGAACCCCGTTCACCATGTACCACGTGTAATAGTAATATACTTTTAACGGATTGTTTTTATAGATAATTCTTAATAATTCGAGGTGCCACTTCGCCGCTTTATTTTTGTTGCGCGACAGTGAATCGCCCAGCTCGTAATAGTTGACCAGGGTTTTCTGGATCACGCGGGCTTGTTTGTAGCGGAGGAACAACTCATAGAGGAACAGGAAGTCTTCGTGGCCTTTACGCTGGAAGAAGATGCCCTGTGGAGGACGGCGGAAACACACCGAGGAGAAGCAAACACGATATTGCTTCTTCACGAAGTTTTCCTGCTGCAGGTAGGGTTTGCTGTAGTTGATATCGTGGTCAGCGGTTTTGGTTTTGTAGTGATAATGCGTGATCACGAAATCATCGCCGGCGGCGATCGCAGCGGTTTGTTCGGCCAGTTTTTCGCGGTGCCACTCGTCATCGCTGTCGAGAAACGCAATGATCTCTTCTTTCGCCGCGCGCAGTCCCACGTTACGGGTTTCAGCTGCGCCCTGATTGACCTCGTTGTCGAGAATGGTGATACGCGCGTCCTGGCAATGTTCACGTACAAAGGCCAGTGAATCATCGGTGGATTTGTCGTTGATCAGGTAAAGATGCCAGTCGCTGTAGGTCTGGTTGATGATCGACTCAACCGCGCGCAGAACGGTATTTCGCGCGTTATACATCGGCATCACAATACCGACGGTGCCAACATGATTTGTCATTTGTCTACCCGGAGTTTCAGGAACCAAAAAATTGCCCCCGTGTAGGGAGCAAGTGAAAGTGTTTAAAAGTGAATCAGGAGACGGCTCTTCTGCCCGAGAAGCGCGACTTCACCTTATCGAGCAGGCGATTCATGAAGTAGGCGCGATTGTCACGGTTGGTGAGGAAGAAGTAGCGTGCAAAGCTGAGGCTGGCCTGCAGCGATTTACCATCCATCTTGTAGCGCAGCGGCAGCTTGAACGCCTTGTAAGTATGGATGTCACGCGTGGTCAGATGCGGCTTCATGGTATCGAGCCAGAAGAACGAGTATTTGACCGATTCGCCTTTGTGCTTGGAACCAAATTTGGTCACCAGATGGTAGGTTGCCAGCGGCTTGTCGATCATCACGAAGGCGTAACCCATGCGGTCAGCGCGGATGCAGAAGTCATAATCCTGATGGCGAATATAGCGCGCATCAAACTGGATCTGCGCCGCATCTTCGCGCTTCAGCACAATGGTGCTGGTTTGAATAAAGCCGTAACAGCCAAACAGATACTCGGCCACGGTTTCGTTTTTGCCGGGCGGTTGCATCGGCATCACCTTGAGGAAGCTGCCATCCTGATGGATGTTCACCTGACTAAAGATGACGTAGCGCGATTTGCCCTGCGCTTCCAGTTTGGCGATGGTTTCACTCGCCACCAATAACTTGTCCGGATGCCACTCATCGTCGGCATCGAGGAAGCTGATAAAGTCGCCGGTTGCCAGCTCAATACCTTTGTTACGGGCGCCGGCGCCGTTGAGTTTGACCTCAGACAGCTCCAGTTTGATAGCCAAATCCTGATAACGTTCGCTGCGTACCACCTGCGCCAGTTCAGCCGCATCGGCCGATTTGTCATCAACAATAATGACTTCAAAATTGCGATAGGTTTGCGCTTTGACGCAATCTAGCGTCGTTACAATCGATTTCGACGCGTTATACGCGGGAATAACAATTGAGAAGCGAATCTCCTGCATTGCCAGCACCTCATTAAAAAAGTTACAAAATCAATGATATAACTTGTGGGCTCAAAAGAATAATGGGTGATGTCCTAATTTGTCGGCGAGGTCTTCATCGCCACTTTCTTCTTGTTGCTACTGCCGATAAACGGTTTCTCGACAAACAGGTAAGTCAATTTCGCCACATAGAAGGAGGCGACAAAGAACAGCGTTGAAAGCAAGGTGTAGAACAGGAACGAATGCGGATAGAGCGTTTCCGGGATCTGCTTGATGAAATAGAGCACCACACCGTGAATCAGATACAGGCTGTAACTCACCTCACCAATCGACATCAGGGTTTTGTTTTCCAGAATGCCAAACACCGCGTTGCCGCTGCTGACAATAAAGAAGATCACCGTCAGGCAGCAGAGGAAAATCAGATACCAGAAGGTGTTGCTGGTGAACGACAGCGAGAACAGCGACAGCACAATCACCGCAAAGCCGGCCAGGCTGGAGGTTTTGTAGTGCGCAAACATGTCGCGATACTTATACGCCAGATAACCCATGGCGAAGCCCAGCACCGGTCGCGGATCGGTATAGGTTTTGCCCCACAGACGCAGGCCAACCGCCACGCAGAAAATCACGCCGATCGAGCCGAGAATCAGCAACGTTTTGTATTTACCTTTGGTGGCGCGGTTGAGCACATAAATCAGCGGAATCGACAGGTACAGCAACCATTCGAGGCGCAGCGTCCATTCCACACCGGCGTTGACATCCGCCGTCAGGAAATCACCCATACGATAGCTGCCAATAAACAGCAACCACAGCATGGCATCTTTCACTGCCGTGAGGCTATAAGTGAGATCGCCCTGCACCACGCCTACCGCGATGATGACAAAACCGGAGAACCAGAACATCGGGACGATACGGCGGATACGCGACTTCAGCAGCTTGTGCGTCAGCTGCCCTGGCGTCAGGGTTTCATTATCCAGCCAGCGATAGAACAGGAAGGCGGAGATCATGAAGAACAGCAGTACACCGAATTTACCGGAGTTAACGAAGAAGTTGCCTTCGGAGAACCAGGCAAAATAGTCTTTATCGAACACCCACTGACCGTCCAGCGAATAGATGTAGTGCGCGAAGTGTGAGAACGCCACGATGCTGGCCAGCAGCGCGCGCATGCCAGAGATACTTTTAATACCGCTACTGTTGTACACGCCTTTGTGGAAGGAGAATACTCGCAGAATGATTAGCGCCAGACAAAATGACAGCACCATGATTAATACATACATGTCAGCTCCTGAATCTGAGTTGGGTTAGCTGCTGTGCCGCGACAAAACGCTATCGAAAGTGCTGCTTAAGACGTTAAAGGTTCTTTCTGCTTTCTGCTTATAAAGCATCTCGTTTGGGTGAATGCAATCAGGCGACATCTCAGATTGCCAGTCACGGTTCTGCTTGATGGCGCTGTACTGCTTCACAATTGGCACCTGCTGCTCTTTAGCCACTTCATTTAACTGATAAACATACGGCCAGACGTTCCAGCGCTCGGCTTTGCCACAAATGGGATTCGGTTCCTGTAACACCACCAGCTTGTTATTCGCCTTTGCGCCTTTGACCAGTTCGGTGATGATGCGCTTATACTCTTGCGGCGTTTCAATGCGCTCGCCTTTGTCTTTGAAGAAGTTGATGCGCGCATCGTTGATCGCATAGTTAATCAGAATCATATTGGCATCGGATTTCGCCATGCGTTCTGACCAATCCATCGGCGTATTGTCTTTGTCGTAAACCAGCACCGAAACCTGTGCGCCCGGCATGCCGTGGTTCTTCACCTCAATGTTGTTGCCGTATTTCTCACGCAACATCTGCTGCAAAAAACTCACTTCATTATTTTTACTGAGGATATTGCGATTGCCCGACGCGGTAACGCCGGCGGTGGTGGAGTCACCGTAGGCGGCGATGATAAAGGTGCCGGGATGATCCTCTGCCTGCGCCAGTAGCGGCGCAGAGGTGATCAGAACTGCCAGTAAAGTCTTCCGCATATTTCCTCTCATCGGTTAATGAAACAATTTGAATTCACGAGCAACTTCATAGCCCACAACGGCCTGCTTCAGTGAGATCGTGTTGTAGTAGAGGTAATAAACAAGGAAGAAAGCGAACATCGCAAACATCGCGGGTTTCAGTACGCGTTTTGACTGGAAGATTAGCGATGTCAAAATAATCGGTTCGACCTGCAGCAGATAGTTCGACAGGCGCGCACCCGATGAGTAGTTGTAGAAGAAGATCCTAATGCCACCGCCGATGGCAAAAGTGAGAATCAACAGGTAGTTCAGCTTCCACACGTCGTACTGTTCGCGCTTGAGCTGATTGCTCAGCATGAAGTAGACAAAGATAAACACCAGCATGATGTTTTTCAGGTTGGAGACTGACACCACGCTGCCGTCACCGGCATTCGAGGCTTCGTTACTGTAGCCTGCGGCCCTTTCGCCCATCGATCCCAGATGTCCGGCGATCAAGGCAATAAAGCCGGTCCCGCCCACCACCGAAAGTGGCACACTGAATATAATGATGGCCACCGGCCACCAGCGCGATTCCCGAATAAACAGGAACGGAATGATGGTCACCACCATTACTGCGGTGTTGTGGCTGAGGAAGGACAAAATAAAGAAGGCAAACGCCCACCAGTATTGCTTGAGGTAGATAGTCCAGATCACGCCAAGGAACAGCGCCGAGCTCAGGCCAAAACGAATCTGGTTTACGTCTTTGTTGATAAAGATATGCGCCGAGTAAAGCGCCAACGCCAACACCGGATACGGTGACATCTTTTTGAAGAAGATGGCATTGGTTGAAACTGCCAGAATACTGAACACAAACAGGAACACGCTGGCATTGTGTGAAAACAGGCTGGTGATCCACGCGATAGCAAAAATCAGCGGTTCATAACGGAAGAAGGCGACGGTGTTGGCAAAACCGTTGACCTCAATACGGCGGACGAAGTCGGCAAAGAAGCTGCGATATTGATAGTCGTCCATCCCGGTACCGAGACCGCGAATACCGGCAAAAATAATCAGCGTGACCGTGGCGATGCACAGCAGGTAAGTCAGAATATGGGTGGTGCGTTCGTCTTTCTTCAACAGGATTTCGACCAGCGCAAGCAACAGCAAAAACCCTGATAAATACCAATATGGAGCCATGGTGTGATTCCTTAATTCCACAAGTTCTCGTGCCAGCGGTGGCTTTTAATGGCGTTATAGAGAGAATCACCTGTGTAAATCGTTGCGTGTCGTCATTCAAACGGTGCGATCAAAAGGGGCGGTCAACCCGCCCCTTTCTTCACCGGATTACCCTCATCATTAACTGTGAATGACGGGCAAATTAACTTTTGGTCGGTTTGCCATACTCGTAGTCGTAATAGTCATAACCGTAACCATAAGAGTTGGCGGCTTTACGCACCACGGCGTTAAGGATCACACCTTTAATCTCAATACCGTTCTGGGCAAAGCGCTTGAAGCTGACATCCAGTTCTTTCGGCGTGTTGGTTTCGAAACGCGCCACCATCAGCGACGTACCGGCCAGCTTACCGATGATAGACGCATCGGTGACCGCCAGAATCGGAGGCGTATCAATCAACACCAGGTCATAGTTCTTGCTCGCCCAATCCAGCAGCTCACCCATGCGACGATGCATCAACAGCTCAGATGGGTTTGGTGGCACCTGACCGCGTGGCAGGAAGTCAAAACCGTACGGGCCTTTCTGAATCAGCGCCGGGCTGAACTCGGTTTTGCCTGACAACACGTTAGACAGACCGGATTTGTTATCGGCTGACAGCAGTTCGTGGGTGTAACCGCGACGCATATCACCATCGATGAACAGCACACGTTGGCCCGCTTTGGCGACCAGCGTTGCCAGGTTGGCACAGATAAAGGTTTTACCAATACCTGGGCTGGCGCCGGTGATCATAAGGATGTTGTTTTTCGCTTCCATCATCGCGAAGTGCAGGCTGGTACGCAGGCTACGAATCGCTTCAATTGACAGATCAGTTGGATTGCCCAGCGCCAGCAGCGTTTCGTGGGGATCGGTTTTCACCTTGTTGCCACGACGCGCCAGTGCTTCGGTATCTTTCTTACGTTGCCATTCTGACAGCGGTACGCTGGCATAGACGTTCATGCCCAGCTCTTCCAGCTGCTCTGGATTTTCGATGCCGTGATGCAGCAGCGCTTTCAGCAGCACCAGACCAACAGAAACCATCAGACCCAGAATCACGCTCGCCGCGATGATCAGCAGTTTCTTCGGTGCCACCGGGCTGTTGCCGGTTGCTGCGCCATCGATGATGCGTACATCACCCACGGTGCTGGCTTTACTGATACCCAGCTCTTGCTGACGGTTCAGCAACTGCATGTAGATTTCCTGACCAGACTGCACATCACGCGTCAGACGCAAGATCTCTTGCTGCGTTTGTGGCATCTGAGAAATCTTTTTATTCAGCTGCGCCTGCTCACCTTCCAGCGTTTTGCGTTTTTCCAGCAACGCGCGGTAGGTTGGGTGATCTTTAGTAAACAGCTGAGACACTTCGGCTTCACGGAAGGTCAGTTCGTTCAACTGGCTCTGCACGCTGACAGAAGAATCCAGCGCCGATTTGGCTTCCAGCGACAGGTCAACCGACTCGTTCTGGCGACGGAAGGTATTCAGCTTGTCTTCGGCATCATCCAGTTTGCCACGCACTTGCGGCAGCTGGTTGCGCAGGAATTCCAGGCTTTTTTCCGCTTGCTCAGATTTACGTTCAACGTTCTGCAGCAGGTAGTTATTGACGATTTGGTTCAGCACTTTGCTGATCTGCTCCGGATCTTCACCCAGATACTCCAGACCCAGCACGCCCGTATCTTTGCCTTTATCCGCAACGGTCAGGTTGGCCAGTACGGAGTTAATCGCCTGCAGCTCGTTCAGTTTGGTAACGCTGAAGCTGGTGCCTTCATCGGCATTGATGCCGCTTACCAGCATGGTCACTTCACCGTGCGTTTCCAGCTGACCAACTTTACCTTTGAACAGCTCATCACCGTCCGCTGACACGGTATACGAGTCAGGACCGGTCACTTCCAGTTCAACGGTACGTTTATCGATGGTGCGTGGAATTTCCAGGCGGGAGATGGCGACAGTTGATGGCTTGTTACCCATCAAACGCGACAGACCTTTACCGATTACCGGGAAATAGTTCTGGGTGACAACGGTGTCCAGACCCAGATCGTCAACGGTTTTACCGATAACCATGCGCGATTCCAGAATCTGAATCTCGGTATCGGACGCCGGCGTTGGCGGCAGAATGCTGTCTAACTCATTCAGTACTGAGCTGGCATTCTTCTGTTCAACCTGGACTAACGCATCCGCGCTGTAGATTGGTGTAGCAAACAGTGTGTAGAGCGTGGCTACCAGCATGAAGAAGGCGGTAACGGCAACAATGATCCAGCGATGATCAATCAGCTGTCCCACAAGATGCGCCAGATCCCATCCATTCGAATCTTCCTTTGGCGCGGTCATAACCTTGTTTTTGATATTCATGGATATTCCCAACTATCGGCTTAATACGTTGACCCATTTCTGGGTAGCGTTTTCCAGTAACCCGTAGACCTCTTCAAAGGCCTCGCGACTTTTTTTGTACGGATCCGCAATTTCCTGCTGATTGAGCCAGTGGCCAAGCAGCATGGTCTTTCCGCGTGCGGCTGGATCGATGCGATTCACCTGTTCAATGTGGCGCTTTTCCATTACCAGAATCAGGTCATAGTCACGGCACATGCTGGCCGTTAACTGCTGAGCCTGATGCCCTTCCAGCGACACGCCGTGTTCGGCGGCCACAGCCAGGGCTTTTTGGTCCGCCGGATAGCCTTGCAGCGCGCTGAGCCCTGCGGAGGCAATCCGGATGTTTGGTAGCGCGCGTTTGAACAGACGCTCCCCGGTGGGGGAGCGGCAGATATTGCCGACGCAGACGACTAACACGGACTTAATCATGGCGAACCCTTAGTTCGACCAGTTGCGGAAACGAAGGGCCGAGGAGCTGGCATCGTCAATACCTACGATGGTCGGCAGCAGGCCCGAAATCACACGGTTCCAACGGGTGATTGGTGTCGCGGTGACATAGACGATGTCGTACGGCTCCAGTTGGAATTCGGTGCCCATCACCATCGATGCCGCATCTTTGGTATTCAACTGATAGATGTTGGCGATCTTGGTGCGGTTGGCGCCGCGAATCGGACGAATCACGAACACGCCGGTGGCATCAGAGGTGGTCTGATCCATACCCTGCGAATTGCCCAGTGCTTCGGCCAGCGTCATGCCGCTGCGGTCCATCTTCAGCGTTGACTGCTGCTTCACTTCACCCATCACGAAGACTTTGAGATCGTCGTTACGTGGCACGTAAAGGATGTCGCCCGGATAGAGCAGATGGTTTTGGCTCAGGTCGCCGTTTTGCATCAGCGCCTGCAACGAAAGACGTTGTTCTTTGCCGTTGTGCGTCAGCACCACGTTGCGCCAGTCAGCGTCAGCCGCTAAACCGCCGGCGGCGTTGACGGCATCCAGCACGGTCAGCGGCACGTTAGTGATCGCCTGTTGTCCGGAGGTGGTGACTGAACCGGTGACGTACGCTTTCTGCGAACGGAACGAGGCGACGTTAACGTCAACCTGCGGACTTTCGATGTATTGCGCCAGACGACGCGCCACTTCGCTGCGGATCTCGGTAACCGTTCGGCCTGCTACGCGCACTTTACCGATGTACGGGTAGAAAATGGTGCCATCTGCCTGTACCCAGTTACCGGTGTCGCTGGCGCTACGGTACTGACCGGCAGGTGTGGTTAACTCTGGGTGATCCCAGACGGTGACGTTCAGCACGTCGCCAACACCGATACGGTATTCGTAGCTCTGAATTTCATTTTGCAGCATCGGGTTAGCCTGCGCGACTAACGGCTTCGGACGCATCTGTTCAACCAGACGCGGCGTCAGCGGGAAGACGTTGACATATTTGTCGATGTCATAGTTGCTATCCTGTTGCTCTATGACATCTTTTCCACTGGTGGAAAGGTGAGAACCCGGCTCAATGGTACATCCGGAGAGAAAAGTCGCGGATACCAGTAAAGGTATCAATTTAATTTTCATTATCATCTGATTCTTCGCTATCAGTTATTGATTGATAGAGGCGAAATCGCCCGCTGTGTAGCGTCTTACAAAAATGGAATATGACAGGTTAAACACTGAAACTGTGGGTCATTATTATGCGCTCCCTTGGTTTTATGTTGTCACCGAGTCTAAAGACGACATCAATTAAAATGGTTATACAGACTCAATCAGTGCAGCTGTCTAATAACGACACACCTAGCACCCGCAGTTTTCAACCGGGGAGCTTCGTACCCTCCCCAGCCTCGCTGTCTATCAATAGGCGCCATCGCGTTTCAGCACTACGCCAACCGTCTTAAACAGAATCGCGATGTCATTCCACAGCGACCAGTTCTTGACATACCACGAGTCGAAATAGACGCGTGTTTCATAGTCAACGTCGTTACGACCGCTAACCTGCCACAATCCCGTCATGCCTGGTTTCGCCATCAGGTAATAATCGACATCACCGGCATAACGGCAGAGTTCATCTTCAATCACCGGGCGCGGACCCACCAGGCTCATATCGCCACGTACCACGTTCCACAGCTGCGGCAGCTCATCCAGACTGGTTTTACGGATGAAATGACCGACTTTGGTAATGCGCGGGTCGTTCTTCAGTTTGAAATCTTTATCCCACTCGGCGCGGGCAACAGGATCGGTACGCAGTACCTCTTCCAGCACCTCTTTCGAGTTGATCACCATTGAGCGGAATTTCAGGCATTTGAACTTACGGCCGCCCAAACCAACACGTTCATGACCGTAAATCGGTGGTCCACCATCGCGACCAACCATAAATCCAAGCACCAGCAACGCCGGCGACAGCGCCAGGATAATGCTTAGCGCGCCGACGATATCGAATGCACGCTTGAGGAAACGTGAAGTGCGCTTCGCCAGATTGTTATTCACACGCAGAATCATTACTTCATGGCTGAAGATGTAAGCCATGTCAGTGCCGTACAGCGGTACACCGCGCAGCGTTGGAATAACGGAAACAGAACGGCAGTTGTGCATCGCCAGGGTTTTCAGCCAGTAATCGCGGTGCTGGCTCTGTTCAAACTCCACCGCCACGATGAACTGGGTTTCGCTGTTGGTCAGCTGCCACAGCTCTTGTTCGTTGTGCAGCACAGGTACGCCAGAGATACTGGCCTGCGGGCTGCTCTTATCGACATCGAAGAAGGCGATAACATCAAAGCCCATTACTTCTTCGCTCTGCAGCGCCTGCCAGGCTTCCTGAGCATTGCGGCTGCTGCCGATGATGATAGTTTGCTTCTTCCACATGCCGTAATGATTCAGCACACGTTTAGAAATGGCGCGCGCTAAAGGAATCATAATCAGCGCCAGAAGCCAGGTCGCAACCCAGACAAAGCGCGACATTTGCCATTGTGAAAGTGCTGATATTGACAAATCAATGACAGAGAAAATAAGAATGGTACGAAAAATCTCTTTGAGCTCGAACCAGAATGGCTTGCGATAAGTATAATGACGCAGGCGAACCCAGAACCAGCCTACACAAATAACCGAAAGCGCAATGTGCGTAGCAATTTTTAAATGCAGGTATTTTTCAGATATATCTGCCAATGGAGAATGGGTGAAGGAATTAATCATCGCCATCGCAATAAATAACGCTGCGTTGAAACAAATTAAATCCGAGCACGCCAGTAAAATTTTGGTCAGAAGACTTTTATATGTAATTTCGTTATCGCGCATAGTTAACTCTTTTATATTATTTCTTTAATCCCTAATGCCTCAACACTGTTTAATAAATGAGCGAAACGTTCACTGCATTTGTTGAGGCAATCTGCGGTAAATTCTCTGAGGCCAAATCAATTCTCACAATAGTAAGCAAGAGAATTATGATTAATACCAACAGATTAGTCCGACTTCCCTTACCACAGAGGCAGGCATTCATACCAAGAGAAAGGCGCTTCAGGCACGCTACCGCCCTTGGCTGTCGCTGCCAATACCGCTTTCATCATCCTAATTACAACTTGTTTTATGCGGCATTTTTGCGCTAATTACTGGCCGTGGTCCGCGTGCGATCACAGTTCGCAACATTAAGAGGCTAAGGGGCACGCTATTAACAACTTTGGCGCAGACATTTACTAACACGTTGCTATACTAGTTATTACTGGCTTGTTTACAAGTAGGCCCCGTGTTCCCTGCACTATTTTAGGAAAAAGACTACCAGCGATAAGTATTGATGCCAGCCCTTTCAGGCCATTTCCCCGTAAAATTCAGATAAATTCGATACTCTCCACCTCAATATTTTGCATTAAAAATGCACGCGTTTACCTGTTGAGAAAAATTAATACTGGCCATTACGAAAAGGATTTCTTTATCCATACTTTCATCTTATCCGCCGTGACAGCAGCCAGGAATAACCATCTTGATTTGCCGTTTCCGCAGATTTGACGGGCCGGAAGGTATTTGTACCCTTTACTTCATTTAACTATCATCAGATTAAGCTCAATTGATAGACATTAAGGTAACTAACGCATGTTGGAGTGGATCATTGATCCGTCGCTTTGGGCTGGATTAGTCACGCTAATCGTTCTGGAGCTGGTGTTGGGCATTGATAACCTGGTTTTCATTGCCATCCTCGTCGAAAAGCTGCCGCCCAAAGAACGCGACCGTGCGCGCATTATCGGTCTACTACTCGCGCTGGTGTCACGTTTAGCGCTGCTCGCCTCACTTTCCTGGCTGGTTACGCTTACAAAACCGCTGTTTACCCTGTTGCATCACGACTTCAGCGCCCGCGATCTGCTGCTGCTGTGCGGCGGCTTCTTTCTTCTTTATAAAGCCACCACCGAGTTAAACAGCCGCCTGGAAGGCGCTGACGAGGAAACTGGTCAAAATAAGAACGGTGCTAAATTCTGGCCGGTGGTGGCGCAAATAGTGGTGCTGGATGCCATCTTCTCGCTGGACTCGGTGATTACCGCCGTTGGCATGGTCAACGAGCTGCCGGTGATGATGGCGGCAGTGACGGTGGCAATTCTGCTGATGCTGCTGGCGAGTAAGCCGCTAACGCGTTTCGTCAACGGTCACCCGACCATCGTGATTCTCTGCCTGAGCTTCCTGCTGATGATCGGCTTCAGCCTGGTGGCCGAGGGTTTAGGCTTCATTATTCCGAAAGGCTATCTCTACGCGGCGATTGGTTTCTCCATCGTCATTGAGATACTCAATCAGCTGGCGATGTTTAACCGCCGCCGCTTTCTCACCGCTGGGCGCCCATTACGTCAGCGCACGTCGGAAGCCATTCTGCGCATTCTGCGCGGCGAGGCGCAGCGTGCGGAACTGGACGCCGATACCGCGTCACTGGTGAGCGACAGCGAAGAAGGCGCACTATTTAACCGCCAGGAACGGCGCATGATTGCGCGCGTGTTGGGGCTTGGTCAGCGCCAGATTAATAGCATCATGACGTCGCGCCACGACGTCGAACATATCGACCTCAGCGAAGATCCTGCGGAGATTATGGCGAAGCTCGATCGTAACCAGCACACGCGTATTCTGGTGACCGAACAGGGCCGCGACCCGCTTGGCGTAGTGCACGTGATTGATTTGCTGCATCAATCGTTGCACAGCAAATCACTGGATTTACGTTCGCTGATTCGCCAGCCATTAATCTTTCCTGAACGCGTCACCTTGTTGCAGGCGCTGGAGCAGTTCCGCAACGCGCGCACCCACTTCGCCTTTGTGGTGGATGAGTTTGGTTCGGTGGAAGGGGTGGTCACACTGAGCGATCTGATGGAAACCATCGCCGGCAATCTGCCGAATGAAGGGGAAAAAATCGATGCGCGCTATGATATTCAAGTGCTGCCCGACGGCGGTTGGGTGGCGAATGGTCATATGCCATTAGAGGATTTAGCCGTCTACGTGCAGCTGCCGCTCGATGAAAAGCGTAATTACCACACGCTGGCGGGATTACTGATGGATAGCCTGCAACATGTGCCGCAGGAAGGCGAAGAGTTGCAGATCGGCGATTATCTGCTGCGAACGTTGCAGGTAGAAAACCACCGCGTACAGAAAGTTGAGATAGTGCCGATCGCATCTTAACCAAGCAGGTCGCCATAAATGGCGACCCTACAACAATAGCGCAAGGCGACGTTGAATTATGGCTGTTTCCCCGGTTGCTGGCGATCCAACCACTGATTCAGACGCGACTTCGCTTCACTTTGCAACTGCTGACGCACCACGTCATCCACCGGCAACGAGTACTGCAAATTATTCCAGCCGCCGTACATGCGCAGCGGAATAGTTTGCTGGTTCAGCAGCGCAGCTAATTTGTCATCGCCCTGCCAGCCGCGCAGCATCATATTAATGGTGACGTCGAGTTGCTGCTTAACCATATCGACATTGCCTTTGGTCTGCACCGCCAGACGACTGTTGCCGCCCTGCAGATCCGGCAAGCTGAAGATGCCTTGCTTGAGACTGACGCGCCCACTTAACTGTTGAATGCCCTGATCGTCGGGTTGATCGTTGGTGACACGATTACTGACGCGCGCCACCGCACGACGCACCATCTGCTGCAGATTCAGCTGCGAAAGCTGCAAATTTGTCGCTTCCAGATCCGCACTGCCCTGCCAGTTACGTTTTGCCTCTTCGATGCTCAATCCAGCGCCGCTCACATCGCCTTTCAGTGAGACGGTGCCTTGAAGCGTTTCTGGCAGCTCTAAAGCTTTCAGCAGCGGCGCAATGGCGACGTTATCCAGCTCAGGCTGGAATGCCACTTGCGTCACCGGTTTGCGGATATCTACCGAACCAGGAACGGAGAAATGGCCTTCACCGAATTTGCCTTGCAGCTTACTCAGCGTCATCAAACCTTGCTGATTGCTGGCGTCGAGCTGCAAGTTGGTCAGCGTCAGGCCGCGCCACACGCTGCTATCGGCGGTGAGATTGAGCGTCAGATCCAGCTGATTCAGCGGTGAGTCGCTGTTATCACGCATCCGCGGCTCCGCAATCACTGGCGTGCTCACCACGTTGGCACGCTGCGGCGCGCTGCTATCCGTCAACGGTGCATTCGCCATCAACGCGTCGATGTTTAAACTGGTGGCATGCAGCGCCAGATTAAGCTGCTGCGGCAACGCCAGACGTCCCTCGGCGCTGCCATCCAGTGCGCTGTCATTGGCGGTAAGCTGCATCTTCTGTAAGGAGAAACGCTGATTGTCGCCGTTCCATTCGCCCTGACCGCTCAAGGTACCTTTAATCCCCTGCGTTGGCAGATTGGCGCCGTCGATGGCGTAATTCAACTCATCCAGCTGTCCGACCAGACGATGTGGATATTGCGCCACATTCATCTGCCCTTTGAGATTGACGCTAACATTGCGCTGATTACGCGAAATCCGGGTAGCCAGATTGATGCTGGCCTGCTTGCTGGCATCCTGATCGAGGTTGAGATTGAGGTCGCGGAAATTATATTCGTCGCCGCCGGGCTGCTGCCAAATCAGCAGGCTGTCGGCAAGACGCAGTTTGCCAATCGTGAATGACCAGCCGTTATCGCTGCTGCTCACTGGCTCGGCATCACCCGGCCCCACTGGCGCGCCGCTCGGCTTTTGTGCGGCGCTGTCTGGCGTGACGCGGATGATGGCGTTTTTCAGCATCACCTGGCTGACGCTAAGCTGATGCGACAACAGCGGCCAGAGATGGACATCCAGGCGCATATTATCGGCGGTGACCATCGGCTGCGTCGCACCCGGCGCGGTCAGACTCATGCGTCCGGCGAGAATGCTAAGCTGCGGCCAGACGTGCCAGCGCAGATCGCCGCCTACCTGAAGCTGATAACCACTGCGCTGTTCTACCTGCTTTACCATGTAGGTGCGAAAGTCGTTGGGATTGACCAGCAACACCAATGCCGTCATGCCCGCTACCACCACCACTAACAGGATGGCCAGCGTTGTTATCACTCTTCTCATCACATCCTCATTGCCTTCATACTTCACGTTGCAGCAGCGTTGGCTGCGCTCGCTCCCCGCGGTCACTTACTGATGTAAGCTGCCGGCGATTGACTCGCTTGCCGCCTTGCTGCACCTCGATGTATTTTGGCAAGCATTTTGTAGTCAGTCTTTGTCGATGCGGCTGGCATCCGCGCCCTGCTGACCACGATATTTGGCATCTTCGCGACGGTTATACGGTCGCGCAGCCGGGCCCGACAGCGGCTCAAAGCTCAGTGCACCAATTAACATGCCTGGACGCAGCGCCAGCGGCAGTTTGCCTGAATTATAGAACTCCAGCACGATACGACCTTGCCAGCCCGGATCGATACGGTGCGCCGTGACGTGCACCATCAAACCCAGGCGCGCCAGCGAAGAGCGGCCATCCAGCCAGCCGACCAGATCGTCAGGAATGGTGACCGATTCCAGCGTTACCGCCAGCGCCAGCTCGCCAGGATGCAGGAAAAAGGCTTCGCCTTCCGGCAGCACAATCTCGTCGCTCATCACACGGTCCAGCGCGGCACTGACTTCATGCTTTGGACCACTCAAATCAATAAACGCCGCCGTATGACCGCTAAAAGTGCGGAACTGATTGCCGAGGCGCACATCCACCGTGGCGCCGTTGATGCGTTCCACTGGCGGGCGCGGCTCAATCGCCAACTTTCCGTTGTCCAGCCAAGCTTCAATATCGCGATCGCATAATCTCATCGCAGGTACTCCATGAATTAAGTGTAGCGAATGGCTACGACAGCGCGTCACGCCGGGGCGGACGCCATGTCGTCAAAGATACTGATTAATCTTGGCCTTGAGGATATCAATCGCGATACGGTTTTTCCCGCCGCGCGGCACAATGATGTCAGCGTACTGCTTGGAAGGTTCAATAAACTGCAGGAACATCGGACGCACGGTCTTCTGATACTGGCTCATCACCGAATCCATGGAGCGACCGCGCTCATTCACATCGCGCTTCATGCGGCGCATCAAACAGATATCCAGCGGCGTATCGACGAAGATGGAGAAATTCATCTCCTGACGCAGGCGCGCATCGGTTAACAGCAAGATGCCTTCAAGGATGATGACTTTCTTCGATTTGAGATGAATACAGTCGCTGGTGCGGGTGTGCTCAACATAGCTGTAAACCGGCAACTCAATTTCCTGACCGGCTTTAAGCGCGCGCAGGTGCTGCAACAACAGATCATGATCCATCGCACTCGGATGGTCATAGTTGGTTTTCACCCTCTCTTCCATGGTGAGGTGGCTCTGATCTTTATAGTAGGCATCTTCGGGGATCACACCGATATGCTCGTCACCGACCTGGTCACGGATTTCACGATAGAGCGTGCTGGCGATAAGACTTTTTCCGGATGCGGATGCACCTGCGATGCCAACGATCACGCACTGATGAGACTTGTCAGTCATACTTTTTTGAGACCTGATAACTGGAGCCTGCCTAAGCCGAAGCTGCAACGGGCCGAATGAGAGGGTTAGTTGGCGGCAATTATAGGTATTTCACCGGGTTGATGCCAGAGAAATGGGCCAACGGCTTTTCAGAATATCCCCTTTTGCAGCCAGACGCTTAATCGATACACTGTTCATCTGCCAACACTGCAGCCGGCGTTGGCACTCCGAATATAGCCACAAGGAAAAGTATGAGCTGGAAAACCCTGACCTATTTTGGCGACAGCATGTTGCTGATCCCGACCGCGGTGATCATCGCGCTGGTCTTGCCATGGAAAAGCGACAACCGCCAAACCGTCTGGTATTGGGTGCTGGCGTTTGGTCTGGCTGGCCTGGTGGTGAGCGTCTCGAAAATCCTGTTTCTCGGCTTTGGCATTGGTAGCGCCCGATTCAACTTTACCGGCTTCAGCGGCCACAGCGCGATGTCGGCCACGCTCTGGCCGGTGATGATGTGGCTGATCTCCGGCCGCTGGTCGCCGCGCTGGCGCCTGTTTACCATTGGCATCGGTTATCTGATTCCGTTGATGGTCGGCCTGTCGCGCCTGGTCATCCACGCGCACTCCAAAAGCGAAGTGCTGGCGGGCCTGATGCTCGGCTTTACGCTTAGCACCGCATTCCTGCTGACGCAGCGCCGTACTTCGCTGAAGGGCTTTAGCCTGCCGCAGATTGGCGTCGCGCTGCTGGTGCCGCTGTTGCTGCTCAGCCACGGCCGCGTCGCCACCACGCAACAGTTCCTCGAACGCTTCTCTGCCAATCTTGCCGGCTTAGAAAAGCCGTTTACCCGCGCCGATCTTTTTCGCTAATCCCGTTTGGCCCTTTGCGCGCAAAGGGCCAATCAATTCAGTGAATAACGACTAAAGTCGAATTCCCCGCAGACATCTCAAACAGATGTGCTAGCATGCAAAATAGTGAATGATTGGCGCATTTTCCATCGTGAATCAGGTGCGCGCTGCTGGATTCTTGCATGACCCTCGAGATACTAACTTCACAGGAAAGGCCACAGCGAACCTGGCTCAATGCCTTGCTCATTGGCGGGCTCACTTTTCTACTGACGCTATTTTGCCTGGAACTGATTGTTGTCAGTGGCCGTATTTCGCCGCTTTGGTACTCCACCGCGCTGATGACGGTGATCGTGTTTCGCGCCCACTCCAAACACGTTCCCTTGCTGCTGCTTGCCTGCGTACTGGGTACCGCGTTGGCCAATCTGATCATTATTGGTCCCGCACTCAGTAACATTAAGTTCGCCATCTTAAATATGGTACAGGCGATTCTGGGCGGCGTGATGCTGCGCGCGCTGCTCGATCGCCGCGCCCCGCTCAATTCGTTACTCGACTGGGTGCGCTTTGCCCTGTGCGCCGGCCTGATTGCGCCGCTGTTAGGTGGCGTTGTGGCATTGTGGATGCTGCATGTGGGCAGCAATGCGTCACTGCCCTTCTTCTCGACGTGGGTGATTTCTGAGGTGATCGGCGTGCTGGCGTTTGGCCCGGTGTTATTGCTGTGGCCAAATAAACCGCTGCGCCAGATTTTGACGCCAGGCCGTCAGTTGGAAACCGGCCTGACGCTGCTTGTCACGCTGCTCGCCAGCTATTTGTCGCTGCGTTTTCTGCCGTGGCCCTTCACTTTTATTGTGGTGATTCTTTTTTGGTGCTCGGTGCGGCTACCCAAGTTCGAAGCGTTTCTGCTGTTCTTCCTCAACGCCAGTTTCATCTCGATTCTGCTGGCCTTTAACTGGGTCAACCTGGCGCACAACGGCATGCTGCTCGGCCAGGTCAGCACCTGGCTGCCGTTTCTGTTGGTGCTGCTGCCGAGCCACGTGATGGCGCTGGTGATGGATGCCTTCCAGCGCGAGAAGCATCATATCAGCGAGAGTGAAACCCGCTTCCGTAACGCCATGGAATACTCCGCGATTGGCATGGCGCTGGTTTCGCCGAATGGCGGTTGGCAGCAGGTCAATCATTCGCTGTGCCAGACGCTTGGTTTCCCGGCCGATGAGCTGAAAAAGCTCACCTTCCAGCAAATCACCCATCCCGACGATCTCAACAACGATTTACAGCAGTTGGAGCGATTGGTGGCGGGTGAAATCATGACCTACACCATGGAGAAGCGCTATTTCCGCAAGGATGGCGAAATCGTCTGGGCGCGCCTGACGGTATCGATGGTGCGCGACGCCGCGCAACAGCCGCACTACTTCATCGCGCAGATTATCGATATCTCCGAACTGAAGCAGAGTGAGCAGGTTAATCGCCGCTTGATGGAGCGCATCACGCTGGCCAATGAAGCTGGCGGCATTGGCGTGTGGGAGTGGAATCTGCTGACCGGCGAGATGTTGTGGGACAAGCGCATGTATGAGCTATTTGGCTTAAATCCGCATCAGACGCCCACCTACGATCTGTGGGTGCATCTGCTTGATCCGGCCGAGCGGGAAACCGCCACGCTTGCGGTGCAGCAGGCCATCGAACGCCGCAGCGCTTTCCAGCTGGAATACCGGATTAATCTACCGGAAGGCCCGCGCTACGTGCGCTCTGAGGCCAACCGCATTCTGAGTCAGGATGGGCAGATCGAACGTATGCTCGGCATCTGTCAGGACATCACGCCGCTGCGCGCGCTGAATGAAGCGCTGTTCCAGGAAAAAGAGCGCATGGCGATCACCCTCGATTCCATCGGCGAAGCGGTGATCAGTACCGATGATGAAATGCGCGTCACCTTTATGAATCCGGTGGCCGAAACGCTGAGCGGCTGGCCACAGGAAAAAGCCGCAGGCGTACCCATTACCGAACTGCTTAACATCACGCGCGGCGCGAGCGGCCCGCGCGTCGATAATTTGCTGTTGTGCCAGCTGCCGGACGAAAAAATCTCCCCCGAACTCGATGAAGAGCTGGTGCTGCATACACCAGACGGCACACGCGTGGAGATTCACTACAGCATCACGCCGCTGAAAACCCTGACCGGCGCCAGCATCGGCGCAGTGATGGTTATTCAGGACGTCAGTGAATCGCGCAAGGTGATGAAGCGCCTGAGCTACAGCGCTTCACACGATATGCTGACGCGCCTGCCAAATCGCCACAGCTTCGAGCAGCGTTTGAAGCAGTTGGTGAACGATGCGGCGAACAACCATACTCACCACGTATTGGTGTTTATCGATCTGGACAAATTCAAAGCGGTGAACGATACCGCCGGACACGCCGCCGGTGATGCGCTGCTGCGCGAACTGGCAGAGCTGATGCCGCATCATCTGCGCAGTAGCGATATGCTGGCGCGTTTAGGCGGCGACGAATTTGGCGTGCTAATGCCGAATTGCGAAGTGGATCAGGTGCGCGACGTGGTGCAGCGTATCGTCAGTGCCGTGAGCGAATATCGCTTTATGTGGCAGGATCAGCCTTATCACGTCGGCGCGAGTGCCGGCATCACGCAAATATATCAACGTAACTGCATCAGCAATGTGGTGATGTCACAGGCCGATGTCGCCTGTTACAGCGCAAAACACGCGGGCCGTGGTCAGTATCACGTTTATCAGGAAGTGCAGATGTAATCTGCCACGTCTGCCCATTGCCAGCCCGCGCTGGCTGCGCTAAAGTCGCCCCCTTTTTTCCGGCATGGGGGATAAATATGTTTATCGGATTCGATTACGGCACAGCAAACTGCTCAATTGCGGTCAGCGATAATGGCACGCCGCGCCTGCTGACACTGGAGAATGGTCAGCGCCTGCTTCCCTCCATGATTTGTGCGCCAACGCGCGAAGCGATCAGCGAATGGCTGCATCGCCATCATCAGGTGCCAACGCCCGACAGCGAAGGCACCGCGTTATTGCAGCGTGCGCTGCGCTATAACCGCGAAGAAGATATCGACGTCACGCCGGGCAGCGTGCAGTTCGGTTTGACCGCGCTGCAGCAATATATGGTCGATCCCGAAGAAGTGTGGTTCGTGAAGTCACCGAAATCCTTCCTCGGCGCTAACGGCCTGAAACCGCAGCAGATCGCCTTCTTTGAAGATCTGGTGTGCGCGATGATGCTGCACATTCGTCAGCAAGGCGAAACCCAGCTCGATCGCCCGATTGAGCAAGCGGTGATTGGTCGCCCAATTAACTTCCAGGGTTTAGGTGGCGAAGAGGCTAACCAGCAGGCACAAGGCATTCTGCTGCGTGCGGCACAGCGCGCCGGTTTTCGTGATGTCGAGTTCCAATTTGAGCCGGTGGCGGCGGGCCTCGATTTCGAAGCCACGCTGCAGAAAGAGACGCGCGTATTAGTCGTCGATATCGGCGGCGGCACCACCGACTGCTCGATGCTGCTGATGGGGCCGGAATGGCGTCATAAAACCGATCGCCGTGAAAGTTTACTTGGCCACAGCGGATGCCGCGTGGGCGGAAACGATCTCGACATTATGCTGGCGTTTAAAACCCTGATGCCGCTGCTGGGGCTCGGTGGCAATACGCAGAAAGGCACCGCGCTGCCCGCACTGCCGTGGTGGAATGCGGTGGCTATCAACGACGTTCCGGCACAGAGCGACTTCTATTCTGCGGCCAGCGGCAAACTGCTGCGCGATTTGATCCGCGATGCTGAACACAGCGACAAAGTGGCGCACTTGCTGAAAGTGTGGCAGCAGAAGCTGAGCTATCGTCTGGTGCGTGCGGCGGAAGAGAGCAAGATTGCGCTGTCGGAGGTGAAAGAGACCGATGCCTCGCTGGCATTTATCGCCGCGCAATTGCAGGCGCAAATTAGCGCTGCGCAGCTGGAAGACGCGATCAATCAACCGCTGGAACGCATTTTGGAGCAAGTGCATCTGGCGCTCGCCACCTGTGAAACCAAACCGGAAGTGATTTATCTCACCGGCGGTAGCGCACGTTCTCCGGTGTTGCGCGCGGCGTTACAACAAGCGCTGCCCGATACGCCTATCGCCAGTGGCGATGACTTCGCCTCGGTGACCGCCGGCCTCGCCCGCTGGGCCGAAGTGATGTTCAGATAAAAGTCAGGGCGGCCTCATTGCCGCCCTGCTTTACTTTGTAGGGTCGCCATTCATGGCGACCAGTCTCACACATTAGAAATTCACGTTCGCACTGATCCCACCCACAAACGCATCTTTCACTTCACTCACCGCACCCGGCGCGACCACATATTGCAGGTTCGGACGCAGCTGCAGCCATTTGGTCAACTGCGCGTTGTAGTAGATCTCATAGTTGTACTCTGAGCCATCCTGAATCGGCAGATAGGTTGGGCTATTAAAGTCGGTCTCGCCGTTCGCGTTGTTCTGCTCACGCTGCGAACGCGTGTAAGCGCTGTTAACGTGAATACGTGCCGCACCCACACCAATCTCATCCTGCGGACGCGCATCAAACGGCCCTTTCCAGGTGAAACTCACCGACTGATAATTATCCGTTTTAGAGGTTTTGTGGTCGTTCATCACCGCTTGAACGGTGACGCCCAAACCACGGCTGGCATCGCCGCCCTGCGCGGTCAGTTGCTGTTGCAACAGCACGTAGCCGCCGTAAGCGTGATCCTGGCTTTGATAAGCCCCATCGCGCCAGCTGCCGTAGTTGTCGCCGTTAGCCGAAGAGTAGTAATAGCCGATACGGTAATTACCCGGCAGCTTGTCGGCGCCTAACGTCGGTTTCCAGCCCAACTCTACCGGCACCAGATTGCCTTCGGAGTTGCTGGTATCAAGACGGAATCCGTCGCCGCGATCGTAGTTGGCGCGGTTCTGGTTATAGAAGCCCACCTGGAAGAACACTTCTGGTGTGATATTCACCTTCACGCGGCCGCCCCATTGGGACACCGGCCAGTTGAACCAGCGATCGCCACGCCAGTTACCGGCCTGGCCGCTACCGAACGCCAGGTTCTGGAACTTACTGTCAAAGTTATCGAAATCTTCACCGACGGTAACGCGACCGGCTTTCAGGTTCACGGTGTTATCGAACAGACCTTTGCTTAACCAGAACTGGGTTAAACGCCAGGTTTGGCCGCGTCCGTACACTTCCTGAGTTGAGGACAACATGCCGGTGCGACGATCGGCGACCTGGTCGGAAATGTTCTGACCATTACGATCGGTAATCGTCATCTGGAATTGCGCATCCTGCCAGTTGAGCAGTTTTTCCAGGTCGAAGTTAGCGCCAAACGCCCACTGATCGCTGTAGCGCATTGAGGTGTTGGTATCGGCGCCGCCCGCCAGATTGGAGCCGCTTTCCATGGTGTAGTTAACGTCGAATTTTATGCCGTCATTTTCCAGCTGCGTTCGGTAACCGCCCCAATCACCAAACATATAGGGAGAGTCGTAACTGAAAGCATCAGCGGCCAGCGCAGATGCACTCAGCATCGCAAACATCAGAGTTCCCGCTGCCAGGCGGGGTAAATGCTGCACTGCTTCTTTTCTGTTCATGATGGTTATTCTTATATGAAGTTACTGGAATGGATCGAACAGAGGATAGTGCTGAGGATTTGTCAGTTTTTGCAAATATGTGCGCAGTTTACCGCAGGATGATAGTGCGTTAACGCAATTGTGACGTCTGTCGATGATTGAAAATCTTTTGTGGGAAATGGCATTTTTTGTGAGGCAGAGCTGGAAAATAGCGGGACGCCGCAGCGTCCCTGAAAACCTTACAGTTTGCTGGCGCTCGCCAGCTCTTCGATCTCTTGCTTGCTGAGCTCGAGCTGGGTGGCTTTCACCAGTTCATCCAGCTGCTCCAGCGACGTGGCGCTGACAATCGGGGCGGTAATGCTCGGACGGGCAATCTGCCACGCCAGCGCGACCTGCGTTGCCGATACATCGTGCGAGGCGGCGACATCTTCCAGCGCTTCAACAATGCGCTTGCCGCGTTCATTCAGATACTTGTCGACGATGCCCTGCCCGCGCTGACTTTTGCTGGCATCCTCTGGCTTTTTGTACTTACCGCTGAGGAAGCCGCTGGCCAGCGAATAGTAGTTAATCACGCCGAGGCCATTTTTCACCGCAACCTGCTCCAGACCGCTTTCATACTCCTGACGATCGTAGAGATTGTATTCCGGCTGCAGGGTTTCATAGCGCGCCAGGCCATGTTGCTTGCTCACGTCCAGCGCTTCCTGCAGACGTTTAGCGTTGTAGTTAGACGCGCCAATGGCACGCACTTTGCCCTCTTTGATCAGCGAATCGAAGGCTTTCAGCGTGTCCAGCAGCGGCGTCGCGTCATCATCGCGGTGCGCCTGATAAAGATCGATGACGTCGGTTTGCAGGCGGCGCAGCGAATCTTCTACCGCCTGACGAATGTAAGCCGGCTTGAGGCCGGTTTTCTCCGGCGACAGCTCCATGCCGACTTTGGTGGCCAGCACGATGCTGTCGCGCTTGCCGCTTTTCTTCAGCCATTTACCGATGATGGTTTCCGATTCGCCACCTTCATTACCCGGCGCCCAGCGCGAATAAACGTCGGCGGTATCGATGAAGAACAAGCCCTTCTCCACCAGCGCATCAAGCAGGGAAAATGAGGTTTTCTCATCCACCGTCCAGCCAAACACATTGCCGCCAAAGGTGAGACGGGGAACTTCAATACCGCTGTCGCCGAGCTGGCGGAGTTTCTGTTGACTCATTTTGTTCTCCTTATTCAAACGAGACAGGTCTGTATTGAGCTTAGCAAAGGAAATTGCCGCGCTTATGCCTATTGCTGGCAGAATATTTACAGAATATGAATACTTACCTTCAATGGGGCGATATTCTTATTTCCTTCAATTTTTGCCCGGTCCGGGCGACTACAATCATTCGTTTGCGAAATGGCTATTTTTATATTTCGCATTGGGGAAAACGAAAAATGCTGGAGAGCACACGCCTTGATGAACCGTCGAATTAAAACAAGCTTACTGGCCGTAGCCGTGATTGCCGTGCTGGCGGGCGGATATTATTGGTGGCAGCATCCAGCGGAACCGAATAAACAGCCGCAGGCCGAAGGTCAGCAGCAGCGTGGTCGCGGCGCAGGTGGCAAACGCCCCTTAGCGCCAGTGCAAGCCGCCGCTGCCACCACCCAAAGCGTGCCGTATTTCCTCAGTGGCCTTGGCACCGTGACCGCCGCCAACACCGTTACGGTGCGCAGCCGCGTTGACGGCCAATTGATGGCGCTGCACTTCCAGGAAGGAGAGCAAGTGGCCGCTGGCGCGCTGCTGGCGGAAATCGATCCGCGCCCTTATCAGGTGGCATTAACTCAGGCGCAGGGCCAACTGGCAAAAGACCAGGCTACGCTCGCCAACGCGCGCCGCGATCTCAGTCGCTATGAAAAACTGGCGAAAACCTCGCTGGTATCGCAGCAGGAACTCGATACGCAACGTTCGCTGGTGAGCGAAACGCTCGGCACCCTAAAAGCTGATGAAGGCAACGTCGCCAGCGCCCAGCTTAATCTCACCTACAGCCGCATTACTGCGCCGATTGGTGGACGGGTCGGCTTGAAGCAGGTGGATGTCGGCAACTACATCACCTCCGGCGATACCACCGGATTGGTGGTGATCACCGAAACGCACCCCATTGACGTGGTGTTCAGCGTCGCCGAGAACAACATCAGCCAAATCCTCAAAGCGCAGAAAAGCGGACAGCCGCTGATCGTCGAAGCCTGGGATCGCAGCAACAAAACGCTGCTGACCAGCGGCACGCTGTTGAGCCTCGATAACCAGATTGATGCCACCACCGGCACCATCAAACTCAAAGCACGCTTCAGCAACGAAGATGACACGCTGTTCCCTAATCAGTTTGTCAACGCGCGTCTGAAAGTGGACACCTTGCAGGATGCGGTGGTGATCCCCACCGCCGCGTTGCAGATGAGCAACGATGGTCACTTTGTCTGGGTGGTCAACAGCGACAACAAAGTGAGCAAGAAACGCGTTACCGCCGGTTTGCAGGATAGCCAGAAAGTGGTGATCAGCGCGGGACTCGAAGCGGGCGATCGCGTGGTGACCGACGGGCTCGATCGCCTGACGGAAGGCGCCACCGTTGAAGTGGTGGCGCCACAAAGCGCCGCGACCCACAGCACGCGCGCTGCGCAGCCCGCACGCGGAGAGCGTCAATAATGCAGGTGATGCCTCCTGACAGCAGCGGTGGACCTTCGCGCCTGTTTATTCTGCGCCCGGTCGCCACCACGCTACTGATGATCGCCATTCTGTTAGCCGGCGTGCTCGGCTACCGTTTTCTGCCGGTCTCCGCGTTACCTGAAGTCGATTATCCGACCATTCAGGTGGTTACGCTCTATCCCGGCGCTTCTCCCGATGTGGTGACCTCTTCCATTACCGCGCCGCTGGAACGCCAGTTTGGCCAGATGTCCGGCCTGAAGCAGATGGCGTCGCAGAGTTCGGGCGGCGCGTCGGTTGTCACATTGCAGTTTCAGCTGACGCTGCCACTGGATGTTGCCGAGCAGGAAGTACAGGCAGCGATCAACTCCGCCACCAATCTGCTGCCGAGCGATCTGCCAAATCCCCCGGTCTACAGCAAAGTGAATCCGGCCGACCCGCCGATCATGACGCTCGCCGTCACCACCACCAGCATGCCGCTCACGCAGGTGCAGGACATGGTGGAAACGCGCGTGGCGCAGAAGATTTCTCAGGTGTCGGGCGTGGGTTTAGTCACGCTGTCGGGCGGGCAACGTCCTGCGGTGCGTGTGAAGATGAACACCCAGGCGCTGGCCGCGCTCGGCCTGACCAGCGAATCGGTGCGCACCGCCATTACTAACGCTAACGTCAATTCGGCGAAAGGCAGCCTCGACGGCCCAACGCGCTCAATTACGCTGTCGGCCAACGACCAGATGACCTCGGCGGAAGACTATCGCAAGCTGATCATCAGCTATAACAACGGCGCGCCGGTGCGACTGGGCGATGTGGCGACCATCGAACAAGGTGCCGAAAACAGCTGGCTGGGCGCATGGGCGAACCGTCAGCAGGCGATTGTGCTCAACGTGCAGCGCCAGCCCGGCGCTAACATCATCGCCACCGCCGATAATATTCGCGCCATGCTGCCCGGATTAACCGCCACGCTGCCGAAATCGGTGGAGGTGAAACTGCTTACCGACCGCACCACCAACATCCGCGCTTCGGTCAGCGATACCCAGCACGAACTGATGCTGGCGATGGGTTTGGTAGTGATGATTATCTACCTGTTCCTGCGTAACGTTCCGGCGACCCTCATTCCCGCCGTGGCCGTGCCGTTGTCGCTGGTCGGCACCTTTGCCGCGATGTATTTCCTGGGCTTCTCGATCAACAACCTGACGCTCATGGCGCTGACCATCGCCACCGGTTTTGTGGTTGATGACGCCATCGTGGTGATCGAGAACATCTCGCGCTATATCGAAAAGGGCGAAAAGCCGCTGACGGCGGCGCTGAAAGGCGCGGGCGAGATTGGCTTCACCATTATCTCCCTCACCTTCTCGCTGATTGCGGTGCTCATTCCACTGCTGTTTATGGGCGATGTGATTGGCCGCTTGTTCCGCGAATTCGCCGTGACGCTGGCGGTGGCGATTTTGATCTCCGCCGTGGTGTCGCTGACGCTGACGCCGATGATGTGCGCCCGCATGTTAAGCGCTGAATCGCTGCGCAAGCAGAACCGCTTCTCGCGGGCCAGCGAAGCGATGTTTGACCGCATTATTGCCCGTTACGGACGCGGCTTAACGCGCGTGCTGCTGCATCCGTGGATCACCTTATCGGTAGCGCTCGGCACCTTGCTGATCACCGTGTTGCTGTGGATCATGATCCCCAAAGGCTTCTTCCCGCAGCAGGATAACAGCATTATTCAGGGCACCTTGCAGGCGCCGCAGTCGGTCTCTTACGCCAACATGGCAGAGCGCACGCGCGATGTCGCCTCGATCATCATGAAAGATCCGGCGGTGCAGAGCATGACCTCGTTTGTCGGCGTCGATGGCACCAACGCCGCGCTCAACAGCGCGCGCCTGCAAATCAACCTGAAGCCGCTGGATGAGCGTGACGATCGCATTCCGGCCGTGCAGCAGCGTCTGCAACAGGCGTTAGCCAAAGTGCCCGGCATTTCCCTGTGGCTGCAGCCGGTGCAGGATTTGACCATTGATACCCAGGCGAGTCGCACGCCGTACCAGTTCACGCTGCAATCGGGTTCGCTGGAGTCGCTGAGTTTGTGGGTGCCGAAACTGCTGGCGCAACTTAACACGCTGCCGCAACTGCGCGACGTCAGCAGCGACTGGCAGGATCAAGGTCTGGAAGCTTTTGTACGTGTCGATCGTGACAGCGCCAGCCGCCTCGGCATCAGCATGGCCGACGTGGATAACGCGCTGTATAACGCCTTTGGCCAGCGCCTGATCTCGACCATTTACACCCAGGCTAATCAGTATCGCGTGGTGCTGGAACAGAACAGTGATGCCACGCCGGGACTGGCGAGCCTTGACGGCATTCGCCTGACCAGCAGCGACGGCGGCAGCGTGCCGCTCAGCGCCATCGCGCAGATTGAGGAGCGCCACGCCGCGCTCAGCATCAACCATCTCGACCAGTTCCCGTCGGCGACCTTCTCGTTTGATGTCGCGGAGGGGTATTCGCTGGGCGATGCGGTGAAGGCGGTGAGCGCAGCGGAAGATCAGGTCGGCATGCCCGCCGAAATGATGACGCAGTTCCAGGGCAGCACGCTGGCCTTTGAAGCGGCGCTGTCCAGCACCGTGTGGCTGATCGTGGCGGCGGTGGTGGCGATGTATATCGTGCTCGGCGTGCTATATGAGAGCTTTATCCATCCCATCACTATTCTCTCGACGCTGCCCACCGCCGGTGTCGGCGCGCTGCTGGCGCTGATGCTGAGCGGTAATGAGCTGGATATCATCGCCATTATCGGCATTATTTTGCTGATCGGTATCGTGAAGAAAAACGCCATCATGATGATCGACTTCGCGCTGGCAGCGGAACGTGAGCAAGGCATGGCGCCGCGCGAGGCGATTTATCAGGCGTGCTTGCTGCGTTTCCGCCCGATTCTGATGACCACATTGGCGGCGCTGCTCGGTGCACTGCCGCTGATGCTGAGCACCGGCGTTGGCGCGGAGTTGCGTCGTCCGCTGGGGATCGCCATGGTGGGCGGTTTGGTGGTGAGCCAGGTGCTGACGCTTTTCACCACGCCGGTGATCTATCTGCTGTTTGATCGCCTGTCGCACGCTACGCGCCGTCGCTTTAAGCGCCCGGAGGCGCAGTCGTGAAGTTTTTCGCGCTGTTTATCCATCGTCCGGTCGCCACCACCTTGCTGACGCTGGCGATTGCGCTGGCCGGTATTCTCGGCTTCCGTCTGCTGCCGGTGGCGCCGCTGCCACAGCTGGATTTCCCGGTGATTTTGATTTCGGCTTCGCTGCCCGGTGCGTCGCCGGAAACCATGGCGGCATCGGTGGCAACGCCGCTGGAGCGCTCTCTAGGACGCATCGCGGGCGTCAGCGAAATGACCTCCACCAGCTCGCTGGGCAGCACGCGTATCATTCTGGTGTTCGATTTTGATCGCGACATCAACGGTGCGGCGCGCGATGTGCAGGCGGCGATCAACGCCGCACAAAGCCTGCTGCCAACCGGCATGCCGAGCCGTCCCAGCTATCGCAAAGCCAACCCTTCCGATGCGCCGATCATGATCCTGACGCTGACCTCGGACATTTATAATCCCGGTCAGCTGTATGATTACGCCTCAACGCAACTGGCGCAGAAGCTGTCGCAGATCGAGGGCGTAGGCGATGTGACGGTCGGCGGCAGTTCGCTGCCGGCGGTGCGCGTTGAACTCAATCCGCAGGCGCTGTTCAACCAGGGCGTATCACTGGATGCGGTGCGTACCGCCATCAGCAACGCCAACCAGCGCCGTCCGCAGGGCGCGATTGACGACGTGCAGCAGCGCTGGCAGTTACGTACTAACGGAGAATTGCAAACCGCCAGCGAATATCAGCCGCTAGTGGTGCACTACAACAACGGTGCGGCGGTGCGCCTCAGCGATGTCGCTAACGTGCAGGATTCGGTGCAGGATGTACGCAACGCCGGGATGACCAACGGTAAAGCGGCGGTGCTGCTGGTGGTGCGTAAATCGCCGGAAGCCAACATCATCGATACCGTCGATCGCATTCGTGGCGAATTGCCGGAACTGCACGACGTGATCCCCGCTGCCATCGATCTGCAAATTGCGCAGGACCGCTCGCCAACGATTCGCGCCTCGCTGCATGAAGTGGAGCAGTCGCTGATCATCGCCGTCGCGCTGGTGATTCTGGTGGTGTTTGCCTTCCTGCGCGACTGGCGCGCCACGCTGATCCCCGCTGCTGCGGTGCCGGTTTCATTGATTGGCACCTTCGCCGCCATGTATCTGTGTGGCTTCAGCCTGAATAACCTTTCGCTGATGGCGTTGACCATCGCCACCGGATTTGTCGTCGATGACGCCATTGTGGTGCTGGAGAACATTGCGCGCCACGTCGAAGCGGGCATGAAGCCGCTGCAGGCGGCGCTGACCGGCGTGCGCGAGGTCGGTTTTACCGTGCTGTCGATGAGCCTGTCGCTGATTGCCGTGTTCCTGCCACTGCTGATGATTGGCGGCATTATTGGCCGCTTCTTCTCGGAGTTCGCTATTACGCTGTCGGTGGCGATTCTGATCTCGCTGTTTATCTCGGTCACGCTGACGCCGATGATGTGCGCCTATCTGCTGAAACCGCAGGTCAAACGCAGCCAGCCGCGTATCCGCGGTTTTGGCAAGCTGCTGATGAAGGTGCAAAACGGCTACGCGCGCTCATTGGGTTGGGTGCTGAATCACGCTATTTGGGTGCTGATGTTGCTGCTCGGCACCGTGGCGCTCACCGTTTGGCTGTTCATCTCGATTCCGAAAACCTTTATGCCGGAGCAGGATACCGGCCGCTTACAAGGATTTATCTCGGCGGATCAGAGCATTTCGTTTCAGGCGATGCGCGGCAAGCTGCAGGATTTCATGAACATCATCAAAGCCGATCCGGCAGTGGATAACGTCACCGGCTTTACCGGCGGTTCACGTACCAACAGCGGTTCGATGTTCGTCTCGCTCAAGCCGCTCTCCGAGCGCAGCGAAAGCGCGCAGGAAGTGATTGCCCGGCTGCGTATCAAGCTGGCGAAAGAGCCCGGTGCCAATCTCTATCTCAACGCGGTGCAGGACATTCGTATTGGCGGACGTGAGTCCAACGCCAGCTATCAGTACAGTTTGCTGTCGGATAACCTGAATGATTTGCGCGAATGGGAGCCGAAAATCCGTCAGGCGTTCGCCGCCCTGCCCGAGCTGGCGGACGTCAACTCGGATCAGCAGGACAACGGCAGCGAAATGAATCTGACTTACGACCGTGAAAGCATGGCGCGGCTCGGCATTGATGTCTCTGCCGCTAATGCCCTGCTGAATAACGCCTTTGGTCAGCGCCAGATCTCCACCATTTATCAACCGCTCAACCAGTACAAAGTGGTGATGGAAGTTGATCCGCGCTACACCCAGGACATCAGTTCACTCGATCAGATGTTTGTGATCAACAGCGACGGCAAAGCAATTCCGCTGAGCTGGTTTGCCAAATGGCAACCGGCCAACGCGCCGCTATCGGTGAACCACGAAGGCTTGTCGGCGGCGTCCACCGTTTCCTTCAACCTGCCGGAAGGCGTATCGCTGTCGCAGGCGTCTGAAGCTATTGACCGCACCATTACCGCGCTTGGCGTGCCTTCCAGCGTGCGCGGCAGCTTTGCCGGCACCGCGCAGGTGTTTCAGCAGTCGCAATCCAATCAACTCTACCTGATGCTGGCGGCGATTGCGGCGGTGTATATCGTGCTGGGCATTCTGTATGAGAGCTATGTGCATCCGCTGACCATTCTCTCCACGCTGCCGTCGGCGGGCGTCGGCGCGCTGCTGGCGCTGGAGCTGTTCAACACGCCGTTCAGCCTGATTGCACTGATCGGCATTCTGCTGCTGATCGGTATCGTGAAGAAAAACGCCATCATGATGGTCGACTTCGCGCTGGATGCCGAGCGCAACGGCAATCTGTCGCCGCGCGACGCGATTTTCCAGGCGTGCCAGCTGCGTTTCCGCCCGATTTTGATGACCACGCTCGCCGCGCTGTTTGGCGCACTGCCGCTGGTGTTGACCAGCGGTGACGGCGCGGAGCTGCGTCAACCGCTCGGCATCACCATCGCCGGGGGTTTGGTGATGAGCCAGTTGCTGACGCTCTACACCACGCCGGTGGTCTATTTGATGATGGATAAGCTGCGGCGGCGTAAGAAAAAGGTTCAGTTAACCGCTGAATGACCTGCTACATACGCTTGCTATGTAGCATGAAGAGCGTAAACTTTAACCCGTTCATTACTGTGGAGGTTTATATGTCACAAGGTACCGTGTTCACCAGCAACAGGACACAAAACGTTCGCATTCCAGCAGACGTTCGTTTTCCTGATGATGTAAAAAACGTCACCGTCAGAGCGATTGGCAAGGAGCGCATCCTCACGCCCATAGAGAACGCCTGGGACAGTTTTTTCCTCGACGGTCCGACGGTGAGCGATGATTTTATGGATGAGCGTGCTTCGCAGGAACAATCTGAGCGGGAAGCGTTTTAATGCATCGCTACATGCTGGATACCAATATTGTTATCTACGTCATCAAGCGGCGGCCGATTGAAGTGCTCGAACGTTTCAACGCCAATGTCGGCCGGATGGTTATCTCGACGATCACCCTGGCGGAGCTGTTTCACGGCTCAGAAAAGAGCGCCTTTCCTGAGCGGAACCTACGTACCGTTGAAGATTTTGTCTCACGCCTTGATGTGCTGAATTACGATGCCAAAGCCGCTTTCCACTATGGCGCTATCCGCGCAGAGCTTGAGAAAAATGGCACGCCTATCGGCCTGAACGATCTTCACATCGCCGCTCATGCACGCAGTGCCGCCCTGACGTTGGTATCGAACAATTTGCGTGAATTTTCACGCGTGAATGGGCTGATCTGCGAAAACTGGATCTGACATAACGGGTACCTGCATGTCACCTCAAAACGCCACCGTGCGCTGGCAGCTGTGGATCGTCGCGTTTGGCTTCTTTATGCAGGCGCTGGATACCACCATCGTCAATACCGCGATCCCGTCAATGGCGCGCGATCTCAACGTCAGCCCGCTGAATATGCACTCGGTGATCGTCTCTTATGTGCTGACCGTGGCGATTACGTTGCCGATCAGCGGCTGGCTGGCGGACCGTTTTGGCGTGCGCAATATCTTCTTCTGCGCCATTGTGCTATTCAGCATCGGCTCGCTACTGTGCGCCTTCTCCGCCACGCTCGATGAGCTGATTATGGCGCGCGTGGTGCAAGGCATTGGTGGCGCGATGATGGTGCCGGTTGGCCGCTTAACGGTGATGAAAATTGTGCCGCGCGAGCAATATATGTCGGCAATGACCTTCGTCACCACGCCGGGACAAATTGGTCCGCTGCTCGGCCCGGCGCTGGGCGGGATTCTGGTGCAGTACGCCAGCTGGCACTGGATTTTCCTGATCAACATTCCGGTTGGCATCATTGGTGCGATTGCCACGCTCACGCTGATGCCGAATTACACCATGCAGACGCGGCGCTTTGATTTCCTCGGTTTTGTGCTGCTGGCCGTCGGCATGGCGACCTTAACGCTGGCGCTGGATGGTCAGCGCAGCGCCGGCGGATCGCCGCTGTTGCTCGGCTTACTGATTCTGGTTGGGGTGTTTTCGCTGCTGTTCTACCTGATGCACGGCCGCAACAACGATAACGCGCTGTTTAGCCTGAAACTGTTTGATAGCCGCATCTATTCAATTGGCCTGTTCGGCAGTTTTACCGGCCGCATCGGTAGCGGCATGCTGCCGTTTATGACGCCCATTTTCCTGCAGGTCGGCCTCGGCTACAGCCCTTTCCACGCTGGTTTGATGATGATTCCGATGGTGCTCGGCAACATGGGAACCAAACGCGTGGTGGTGCGCATCGTTAACCTGTTTGGTTATCGCAATGCGCTGGTCGGCGCGACCCTGGCGCTGGCGCTGGTGGTGCTGCTGTTCCCGCTGGTGGCGCTGCTGGGATGGATTTGGCTGCTGCCGGTGGTGTTATTGCTGCAGGGCATGGTCAACGCCATCCGCTTCTCTTCGATGAACACGCTGACGCTCAAAGAGCTGCCGGACGATCTGGCTTCCAGCGGCAACTCGTTGTTGTCGATGATCATGCAACTGTCGATGAGTATTGGCGTCACCGTGGCCGGTTTGCTGCTGGGCGCATTTGGCCGCGGCGTGGTAACCGACAGCGCGGCGGCGCATCAAACCTTCATTTACACCTATCTGTGCATGGCGCTGGTGATTGCGCTGCCGGCGCTGGTGTTCTGGCGCGTACCGAAGGATGTCAGTAAAAACGTTGACCTTAGAGGCAGGAGCAAAGGATGAAGCGGCCGGTAAAATGGGGCATTGGCGCCAAGCTGTTTGCGGCGATTTTTTCCACCTGCATGCTGGTGATCATTACCATGCATTGGGGCGTGCGGCTCAGCTTTGAGCACGGCTTTGTCGATTACATCAAAAAGGGCAATGAGCAGCGCTTAACCCTGCTGAGCGATGCGCTGGCCGATCAGTATGAACAGCACGGTAGCTGGGATTTTCTGCGCAGCAATGACAAGCTGATTTTTTCTATTTTGCGCTCGCTGGAGCAGAATCCGGGCAGCGTTAATCAGTTACCGCCGCACGGCTGGCGCACACAATTCTGGATTATCGATCAGCAATACAAAGTGCTGTCAGGGCCGCGTCAGCCGGTGCCGCCGGAAGGCACAAGGCGCAATATCACCACCAGCAACGGCAAGATTGTTGGCTGGGTGATTGCCTCACCGGCTGAACGTCTGACGCGCAGCACCGACATCAACTTTGATCAGCAGCAGCGACGCACCAGCTGGATGATTGTGGCGCTGACCGGGTTACTCGCCGCGCTGGTCACCTGGCTGCTGGCGCGCGGTTTACTGGCACCGGTGAAACGGCTGGTGGATGGCACGCACCATTTGGCGGCGGGCAATTTCGCTACCCGCGTGGAAGTCGGCAGCAGCGATGAACTCGGCCAACTGGGCCGCGACTTCAACCAGCTTGCCAGCTCGCTGGAAAAGAACGAAAGCAACCGCCGCGCCTTTATGGCCGACATCTCCCATGAACTGCGCACGCCGCTGGCGATTCTGCGCGGTGAGCTGGAAGCGATGCAGGATGGCGTGCGCAAGCTGACGCCGGAAGCCATTAGCTCGCTGCAGAGCGAAGTGGTGGTGCTGACCAAACTGGTTGACGATCTGCATCAGCTGTCATTGTCTGACGCGGGTGCCCTCGCCTATCGCAAGCAGCCGGTTGACCTGGTCAATCTGCTGGAAGTGGTGGCCGGCAGCTTCGGCGAACGTTATCGCAGCCGCGGCTTGGCGCTGAATCTGGCATTGCCCGCGCAGGCGGAGAGCTTTGGCGATCCCGATCGCCTGATGCAGCTGTTCACCAATTTGCTGGAAAACAGCCTGCGTTACACCGACAGCGGCGGCGCGGTGCAGCTCTCGATGCAGCTGGCGGGCGAAAACTGGCAGCTGCGGTTTGCGGATAGCGCGCCGGGCGTTGATCCGGCCCATCAGGCACAATTATTTGAACGATTTTTCCGCGCGGAAAGTTCACGCAATCGCGCCAGCGGCGGCTCTGGGCTTGGCCTGGCGATCTGTAAAAACATCGTGGAAGCACATGACGGCAGCATCAGTGCGGATCACTCTGATTTAGGTGGACTGCAAATCACGCTAAACTTGCCGTATGTTCCTCACTAGACGCCACTTATGAGCCCGGAAAATAGCGATCCTCTGATCCTTGTTGTAGAAGATGAACCCAAACTGGCGCAGCTGATGATTGATTATCTGCAGGCGTCCAACTATCGCACGCACCACATTGCCGACGGTAACGCGGTGTTGAGCTATGTTCAGCACACGCCGCCGGACCTGATGCTGCTGGATTTGATGCTGCCCGGCCGCGACGGCTTAACGCTGTGCCGCGAAATTCGACGTTTCTCGGAACTGCCGATCATCATGGTGACCGCGCGCACCGAGGAGATTGATCGCCTGCTGGGGCTGGAAATCGGCGCTGATGACTATATCTGCAAGCCGTTCAGCCCGCGTGAAGTGGTGGCGCGCGTCAAAACCATTTTGCGCCGCGTCAAACGTTCGCCGGAAGAGGCGCAGCAGGAATCGCCTCTGCATATTGATGAGAGCCGCTTTCAGGCCAGCTGGCGTGAACAACAGCTGGAGCTGACGCCCGCCGAATTTCGTCTGCTGAAAACGCTGGCGCTGGAGCCGGGAAAAGTGTTCTCGCGCGAGCAGTTGCTCAATCATCTCTACGACGATTACCGCGTAGTCACCGATCGCACTATCGACAGTCACATCAAAAACCTGCGCCGCAAGCTGGAAAGCCTCGATGCGGAACAGCCGTTTATCCGCGCGGTGTACGGCATGGGGTATCGCTGGGAAGCGGACGTCTGCCGCTTGCTGTAGCCTGCAACGGCTTACATTGATCCAGGTCAATTTACATCGGGTGCGGGCCTGCCTACAATTCCCCACCTTTTGCAGGGCCGTATAATGCGGCCGCTGCACCTGCCATCCACGATGGCATGCTGACCTGACATCAGTGAGAAAATCCATGTTAAAACCTGAACTGCTTTCTCCAGCGGGATCGCTGAAGAATATGCGCTATGCCTTTGCCTACGGCGCTGATGCCGTCTACGCTGGCCAACCGCGCTACAGCCTGCGCGTGCGCAACAACGAATTCACCCACGAGATTCTGGCGCAGGGCATCAATGAAGCCCATGCGCTCGGTAAGAAATTCTACGTGGTGGTCAACATCGCCCCGCACAACGCCAAACTGAAAACCTTTATCCGCGATCTGACGCCAGTCATTGCCATGCTGCCGGACGCGCTGATCATGTCCGATCCCGGCCTGATTATGCTGGTGCGTGAAGCCTTTCCGCAGATGCCGATTCATCTGTCGGTGCAGGCCAACGCGGTTAACTGGGCCACGGTGAAATTCTGGCAGCAGATGGGGCTGACGCGCGTGATTCTTTCACGCGAGCTGTCGCTGGATGAGATTGCCGAAATCCGTCAGCAAGTGCCGGAAATGGAGATTGAGATCTTCGTGCACGGCGCGCTGTGCATGGCTTACTCCGGCCGCTGCCTGCTCTCCGGCTACCTCAACAAACGCGATCCGAATCAAGGGACCTGCACCAACGCCTGCCGCTGGGAATATAAAGTGGAAGAAGGCAAGCAGGATGAGATGGGCAATATCGTCGGTTTCCATGAGCCGGTTAAGGTGCAGGAGCCGACTTTGGGCGCCGGCGCGACCACCGACCGCGTGTTCCTGCTGGAAGAGAAGATGAAGCCGGGTGAGGTGATGAGCGCCTTCGAGGATGAACACGGCACCTACATCATGAACTCAAAAGATCTGCGCGCGGTGGCGCACGTTGAACGTCTGAGCCAAATGGGTGTTCACTCGCTGAAAATCGAAGGCCGCACCAAATCCTTCTACTACTGCGCGCGCACCGCGCAGGTTTATCGCCGTGCTATTGACGATGCCGCTGCGGGTAAACCCTTCGATCCGGCGCTGCTGGAGACGCTGGAAGGTTTGGCGCATCGCGGTTACACCGAAGGTTTCCTGCGTCGTCATACCCATGACAGCTATCAGAACTACCAGCAAGGTTTCTCCATCTCCGAGCGCCAGCAGTTTGTCGGCGAATTCACCGGCGAACGTCGCGGTGACTGGGCGCAGATTGCGGTAAAGAATAAGTTTATGCTCGGGGATTCTGTCGAGATCATGACGCCCGAAGGCAACCTTAATTGCACGCTGGAAACCATGCAGAACGATAAAGGATCGGCGGTGGACGTGGCGCCAGGCGATGGACACCGCGTGTGGATCCCGGTCCCGGAATCGGTCAACCTCGCCTTCGCCCTGCTGTTGCGTAATTTCACCGATGGCCACAGCACCTACGATCCACACGGGAAAAATCGCACATAAAGAAAAGAAAATAGCGAAGTTAGAGTAGGATCACAGACCCTTTCTTCGCCTCGCTTTAGAATCTCGCCTGCTGCTAACGAGTAAGAATAAAAGCAGGTAGTACCAGGAACCACCTCATTCACCCGCCCGGCTCCCCCGTGCGGGTTTTCTTTTTTGATCGCCCACCGATTTTTTCGTCGCCCGCCGATAAAGTTCTCTCCCCAGCTATGCTATAACCAGTGCTCTGTCTCTCGCATCAAGGAACTGATAATGCAAAACAAACCGCTGACGCTGCTGATCCTCAACGGGAAAGGCGCAGGTAATGAAGATTTGCGCGCTGCGGTGAATACGCTGCGTGATGAAGGCTTTAATCTGGCGGTGCGCGTCACCTGGGAAAAAGGTGATGGCGATCGTTATGTACAAGAAGCGGTCGCTTTGCAGGCAGAAACCGTGGTGGCTGGCGGCGGTGATGGCACCATCAATGAGATCGCCACCGCGCTGGCGGGATTACCCGAGCAGCAGCGTCCGGCGCTGGGCATTTTACCGCTCGGCACCGCCAATGATTTCGCCACCAGCGTCGGTATTCCGGAAGGCATGGAACCGGCTTTACGTCTCGCGCTGGTGGGAAAAGCCACGGCTATCGATTTGGCGCGCGTGAACGGCGATCGCTACTTTATCAATATGGCAACCGGCGGATTTGGCACGCGCATTACTACCGAAACCCCCGAAAAGCTGAAATCCGCGCTCGGCGGCGTGTCGTACTTTATTCATGGTTTGATGCGCGTCGATGCGCTAAAACCGGATCGCTGTGAAATCAGCGGCCCCGGCTTTAACTGGCAAGGCGATGCGCTGGTGATTGGCATTGGCAATGGACGTCAGGCTGGCGGCGGACAAAAGCTCTGCCCGGATGCGCTGATCAATGACGGACAGCTCAATCTCAGCATTGTCACCGCGCAAGAGCTGCTGCCAACGTTGCTGCATTCACTGACGCGTGATGATGAGAATCCGAATATCGTCACGGCGCAGTTGCAGTCGCTTACCATTCGTTCACCGCATGAGATGACGTTTAATCTGGATGGCGAACCGCTGACGGGAAGTGAGTTTGAGATTGAAGTGATGGCGGGCGCACTGAGCTGCCGTTTGCCGCCGCAGTGCCCGTTGTTAGCGTGATTTTTTGCGGGTCGCCAATCATGGCGACCCGCAAGCTGATTTACACCTTCATCCAGCGGCGTTCCAGCGCGGAAACCGCTACCGCTTCGAGTACTTTCTGCACCTGCAATCCTTCGGCGAAATCCGGCCACATGCGATCGCCGGCGGCAATGCCATTGATTAAATCGCGAATCTCGACGGTTTTCTGATCGTTAAAACCGATGCCGTGCCCGGCTGAAACGCAGAAGTTGGCGTAATCCGGATGCGCCGGACCGGTCAAAATGGTTTTGAAACCCTGACGCCCTGCCGGTTCATCGTGGATGTACAGTTCCAGCTCGGCCATACGTTCCTGGGTGTAACGCAGCGTGCCTTTGGTGCCAGTAACCACATAGGTCAGGCCCATTTTGCTGCCGCAGGCGATACGCGAGGTTTCAAATACACCGTGCGCACCGTTTTTAAAGCGCAGTAAGGCGCTGGCCTGATCTTCGTTTTCCACCGGCAGCAGGCGCGAAGCATCCTTTGGATCCGGACGCTCCTTAATCACCGTCATCATATCGCCGCTGACTTCTTCAATATCACCGACCAGATAGTGCGCCATATTCACAATATGCGCGGCAAGGTCGCCCAGCGCGCCTAATCCGGCCAGCGCTTTCTGGCAGTGCCAGTCGAGCGGCGTTTCCGGACGTGCCAGATAATCTTCATTGTGCGTGCCGTAGAAGTGCACCACGTCGCCGATTTCACCACGAGCGATAATCTCGCGTGCCAGCTGGCTGGTCGGATTTTTCATGTAGTTAAAGCCGACCAGCGTTTTCACGCCCGCTTGTTGTGCCGCTTGCACCATCTCTTCCGCGTCGGCCACGGATAGCGACAACGGTTTCTCGGAGTAGACGTGTTTGCCGTTGCGAATCGCTTCCAGCGCCATCTCTTTATGCAGGAAGTTCGGTGCGCAGATATCAACCACATCGATGTTCGGATCGCGCACCAGCTCATGCCAGTCGCCAGTAGAACGGGCAAAGCCAAAAGTTGCCGCCTGTTTCGCTGCCAGCTCAGGATTCACTTCCGCCAGCATCTCACGCACGATCTCGCCTTTCAGGGCAAAAACTGTAGGTGCCTGAGCGTAAGCAATCGCGTGACAACGACCGATGTAACCACTGCCAATCATTCCGATTCTGACTTTGTTCATGACTATTCCCGCATTCGCTTAAGAGTTGATCTGGAATATATGTTTCGCTTTTGGCCCCGACAACGGCGAAATGAAATATCTGTGATCATGCATGCGAGGTATCTGACAAAATCGACAAATCAGAATGTAATTTTGCATAGAGATGGTGATCATCGTCACAAAAGAGGTTGTATCAGTCGTGATTTTGCCGCGCTGAGTCCGCTCATAGCCCGCAATTGACGCTTTATTCAGCAGTCAGAACGAATTGTGAAAAAGAGTTTTGACAAGGCGAGGGCCGCTCGATAATATGCGCCCCGTTCAAACGATTCCTCTGTAGTTCAGTCGGTAGAACGGCGGACT
The DNA here is from genome assembly GCF_019795935.1 of Pantoea sp. DY-15. Lineage (NCBI taxonomy): Bacteria > Pseudomonadati > Pseudomonadota > Gammaproteobacteria > Enterobacterales > Erwiniaceae > Pantoea > Pantoea sp. DY-15. The sequence goes on along the minus strand of NZ_JAIMIF010000003.1, from coordinate 454,334 downwards.
GTTAATCCGTATGTCACTGGTTCGAGTCCAGTCAGAGGAGCCAAATTTAAAAAACCCGCTCAGGGAAACCTGAGCGGGTTTTTGTCATTTCAGCGTCGCCATTTAGGGTGGCCGTGATTTCCCGGTCGCCATGAATGGCGCCCCTACGTAACTGTTCCTCTGTGATTCTCTTCACAACTCTTTAACGCCGACTTGTATGGTAGTATTTGTGCGCGTATTTTTTCATCATTGCATTCCCGTTGGAGTAAATGATGAAAAGTGTAGTGATTGAGCAACCGGGTGAACTGATATTGGCAGAGCGTCCGCTGCCGCAACCCGCTGCCGGTGAAGTACGCGTGAAGGTGCAATTTGCCAGCATCTGCGGTTCCGATGTGCATATCTGGCACGGTCACAATCCTTTTGCTAAATATCCGCGCGTGATTGGTCACGAGTTTTTTGGCCTGATTGATGCGGTTGGCGATGACGTTGCCGCCAGCCGCATTGGCGAACGCGTGGCGGTCGATCCGGTGGTCAGCTGTGGTCACTGCTATCCCTGCTCGATTGGTCGCCCAAACGTCTGCAAAGAGTTGCAGGTGATTGGCGTGCACCGCGACGGCGGCTTTAGCGAATATGCCGTAGCACCAGCTAAAAACGCCTTCCGCCTGCCGGATAGCGTTCCCGACAAACTCGCCAGCATGGTCGAACCCTTCACCATCGCGGCCAATATCACCGCCTTCCTCAAACCACAGCCAAACGATGTGGCGCTGATTTATGGTGCCGGGCCAATGGGCCTCACCGCCATTCAGGTGCTAAAAGGCGTGTATGGCGTTGAACAGGTATTGGTGGTCGATCGTCTGCCAGAACGCCTGGCGCTGGCGCAGGAAAACGGTGCCGATCAGGTGTTCAACAACAGTGAGATTCCACTCGCCGCGCAGCTGGAAGGCGTGCAGCCAACGCTGATTATCGACGCCGCCTGCCATCCTTCGATCCTGGCAGAAGCCGCCGCCCTCGCCTCACCGGCGGCGCGTATCGGCCTGCTGGGTTTTTCTGGCGAGCCGTGCAGCATCACGCAGCAAAGTCTCACCAGCAAAGAGCTGTCGCTGTTCACCTCGCGTCTCAACAGCAATCGCTTCCCGCAGGTGATTGAGTGGATTGAGCAAGGCCAGATCCAGCCGGAGAAACTGGTGACGCACTATTTCCCGCTGGCAGACGTAGAGCAAGCCATGACGCTGTTCGAAAAAGATCCCCGCACCTGCTGCAAAGTGATCCTACAAATGGGTTAAGTTAACCCGCACACCAGGTGTCCCCATGCCGGTCCCTTACCTGCCGGCATTATTACTATAAAAAATGACGATGACGGAGTTTCTATGTTTAAGAACCTGCGCTGGACCCTCGTACTGCTGTTGTTCCTGGTGTTTATGATCAACTACCTTGATCGTATCGCCCTCTCTCTGACGGTACCGCTGGTGGAAAAAGACCTGATGATCAACGCCGAGCAGTTCGGCATGATTTTCGGCAGCTTCTTCTTCGGTTATGCCCTGTTTAACTTCATCGGCGGGCTGGCGACGGATAAATTTGGCCCGACCATCGTGCTCGGCACCGCCGTTGGCATGTGGTCGCTGTTCTGCGGCCTGACCGCGATGGCGACTGGCTTCTGGTCGATGATGATTCTGCGCGTGCTGTTTGGCATGGCGGAAGGCCCCATCTCTGCCTCAGCGAACAAAGCCATTAACGGCTGGTTCCCGAAAAAACAGGCCGCCACCGCAATGGGCTTACTCAGCTCGGGTTCACCGCTGGGTGGCGCGGTTGCCGGTCCGATTGTTGGCTATCTGGCGCTGTCGTTCGGCTGGCGTCCGGCATTTGTAGTGATCGCCGCGATTGGCTTCGTCTGGCTGGCGCTGTGGTTCTTCTTCGCGTCAGATAATCCGGCGAAAAGTAAGCGCGTCTCGGCAGAAGAGCGTGCCTTAGTAGAAAAACTGAAAGCCGAAGAACCGGCCGACGTGATCGACTCAAGCGGCGCCGCGCATGGTTTGGGCTTTTATCTGCGCCAGCCGATCATTCTGGTCACCGCCTTTGCCTTCTTCTGCTACAACTACATTCTGTTCTTCTTCCTGAGCTGGTTCCCGGCGTATCTGGTGCAGGCGCACGGCCTCGATATCAAAGCGATGAGCATCACCACCATGATCCCGTGGATTGTTGGCTTCGTGGGCCTGGCGCTGGGTGGCTGGATCTCCGATAAGATTTTCAACATCACCGGCAAGCTGCTACTTTCTCGAAAAATTGTGCTGGTGGTTTCACTTACCGCCGCGGCGATTTGCGTGGCGCTGGCAGGTACGATAAAAGAGGTCAACTCGGCGGTGATCATGATGTCGATCTCGATCTTCTTCCTCTACATCACCGGCGCAATTTACTGGGCTATTGTGCAGGACGTGGTGCACAAAAGCCGCGTCGGCAGCATCAGTGGCTTTATCCATCTGATAGGTAGCTTGTCCGGTGTGATCGGCCCGGTGGTGACTGGCTTCATCGTGCAGCACTCCGGTAAGTTTGACAGCGCCTTTATCCTCGCAGGTGCGGTGGCTGGCGTCGGCGCGTTGCTGGTACTGCTGGTAATTCGTGAACCTAAAGCCACCAATAAACCGGTTTCAGTGTAAATCTCATGGGGCGCTGAGCGCCCCATTTGCTAAAAGGAATGACTATGTTAGAGCTTGAACGCCTCCCCGCTGATGTCCAACGCCCCGCTTACGATCGTAGCCAACTCAAGACCCGCATGGTGCACATCGGCTTTGGCGCCTTCCACCGCGCGCATCAGGCGCTGGCGACCGATAAGCTGGCCGCTCAGGGCAGCGACTGGGGTTATTGCGAGGTGAATCTCAACAGCGGCACGCTGATTCAGGCGCTGCGTCAGCAGGATCTGCTCTACACGCTAACCGAAATGGCGGATGAGAGATTACACACGCGGGTGATTGGCGTGGTGACGCAAGCGCTGCATGGCAAAGGCGACGGCATTGAGGCGGTGATCGAGGCGATGAGCCAGCCGGACGTGGCGATTGTCTCGATGACCGTAACCGAGAAGGGTTATTGCTACATGCCGTCGAGCGGCAAGCTCAATCCCGATCATCCCGATATTGTGCACGACCTCGCTCATCCTGGTGAGCCACGTTCGCTGCCCGGCTTGATTCTGGCGGCCATTATCCGCCGCCGCGAACGCAATCTGCCGCCGTTTAGCGTGATGTCCTGCGACAATATGCCAGAGAACGGTCATGTCACGCGCAACGTGATCACCCAGTTGGCCGCGCGCCACAACCCTGCGCTGGCGGAGTATATCCAGGCGCACATTACTTTCCCTTCGACCATGGTTGATCGCATCGTCCCGGCCATGACCGATGCAGCGTTCGACACGCTGACGGAACGTTTGGGCAGCCGCGATCCGGTGGCGGTTGAAGCCGAACCGTTTTTCCAGTGGGTCATCGAAGATAACTTCGTTAGCGGACGTCCGGCGTGGGAAAACGCGGGCGCTGAGCTGGTCAGCGATGTGCTGCCGTTCGAAGAGATGAAGCTGCGGATGCTCAACGGCAGCCACTCGTTCCTCGCGTATCTCGGTTTTCTCGCCGGTTATGAACACATCAGCGATTGCATGGCGGATGCCAGCTATCGTGCGGCGGCGCGCGCGTTGATGTTGCAGGATCAGGCGCCGACGCTGCGCACGCAAGGCGTCGATCTCGAAGCCTACGCTGATTCCCTGATTGCGCGTTACGAGAATCGCGCCATCAAACATCGTACCTATCAAATCGCCACCGATGGCACGCAAAAACTGCCGCAGCGCCTGCTGGATAGCGCGCGCTGGCATCTGCGCAATGGCACCTCGTGCGATTTCGTGTTGCTGGGTGTGGCGGGCTGGATGCGCTATGTCAGCGGTGTGGATGAGCAAGGTCAGGCCATTGAGATTCGCGATCCGCTGAAAGATCAGCTGGCGGACATTGTGGCCAACAGTGAGGACGGTGCGCCACGTGTTAAGGCGTTGCTCGGCCTCAACGCCGTGTTCGGTGACGATCTGCAGCAGCAGCCCGCCTTTATCTCACGCGTGACTGAACTCTATCAGCAACTGGTTAAACAGGGCGCGCGCGCCACCGTTCAAAGCCTCGTCACCCCAGGCTAAGCGACTGCACAAATGTGTAGCGCAGACGCAGCGTGCTGATTAGACTGAACCTTTCTTAACGGGCTGGCAGATGCCAGCCGTAATACGGATATTGCTGCATGTCGACTGCCTATACCATAACCACCAGCGAACCGGTAAATCAGCAGATCTATCGTTATCTGCGCAAAGATATTGTGACCTGCGTTATTCATCCGGGCTCGCTGCTGTCGGAGAAGGAAGTGTCGGCGCGTTTCAACGTGTCACGTCAGCCGGTACGTGAAGCCTTTATCAAGCTGGCGGAAGCCGGACTGGTGCAAGTGCTACCGCAGCGCGGCACCTTCGTGCGCAAAATCTCCGCTCAGCGCGTGGCCGACGGTCGCTTTATCCGTGAAGCGGTAGAGATCGCCGTGGTTCGCCGCGCCGCGCAGGAGATGGGTGCGACCGGATTGATGGCGCTGGAGCATAACCTGCAGCTGCAGCGTCTCGCCGCTGAACGTCATGACAGCCAGGCTTTCCTGGGGCTGGACGATGAGTTTCACCGCTTGATTGCTGAAGGGATTAATTGCCTGCTGGCGTGGGAAACGGTGGAGAACATCAAAGCTACCATGGACCGCGTGCGCTTTCTGACCCTGAGCGAAGTGTCACCACCGGAGCGTTTGATTCAGCAGCATGAAGATATCTATAACGCGTTGAAAGCGCATGATGTTGACGCAGCTGAAAGCGCAATGCGCCGTCATCTGCAGGAGATGATTTTGACCATTACGCCGATTGCCGAGCGTAATAGTGAGTGGTTTGAGGCGCCTTGATTTAGTGCTCGCTGTCCCCCTCCTCGGTCCTCCCCCATTAATGGGGGAGGAAGATGCTGCAAAATGTAAGTGTTGAAGCAGCATGTGGCAGCATCTCCTTCCCCCGCTTGCAGGGGAAGGCCGGGATGGGGGACAGCGAGCACAACCCCACTCAATCAAGCAATCGTCACATCCTTCGACAAATACACATCCTGCACCGCATTAATCAGCTGCACGCCCTCTTTCAACGTCTTCTTAAACGCCTTGCGCCCCAGAATCAGCCCCATGCCGCCGGCACGCTTATTGATCACCGCCGTACGCACTGACTCCGCGGTATCCGTTTCACCCGCAGAAGCGCCGCCGGAGTTGATCAAACCTGCGCGTCCCATATAGCAGTTCGCCAGCTGGTAACGCACCAAATCAATCGGGTTCTCGCTGGTTAGCTTGCTGTAGACGCGCTCATCGGTATGACCAAATTTCACCGCGTTATAGCCGCCGTTATTCTCCGCCATCTTCTGCTTCACGATATCCGCACCAATGGTCGCCGCCAGATGGTTGGCCTGGCCAGTTAAATCGGCGCTGGCGTGGTAATCGACGCCCTCTTTCTTGAACGCATCATTACGCAGATAGGCCCAGAGCACCGTCACCATGCCCAGCTCGTGCGCACGTTCAAAGGCCGCCGAGATCTCTTCAATCTGGCGACGTGATTGTTCAGAACCGAAGTAGATGGTGGCGCCAACCGCCACCGCGCCCAGATTAAAGGCCTGTTCCACGCTGGCGTACAACGTCTGATCGTATTGCGTCGGATAGCTCAGCGTTTCGTTGTGGTTCAGCTTCACCATAAACGGAATGCGGTGCGCGTAGCGACGAGAAACCGAAGCCAGCACGCCGTAGGTAGAGGCGACGCAGTTACAGCCGGCTTCAATCGCCAGCTCAACAATGTTTTTTGGATCAAAATAAGCTGGATTGGCCGCAAAGGATGCGCCCGCCGAGTGCTCAACGCCCTGATCGACCGGCAAAATCGACAAATAGCCGGTGCCGGCTAAACGTCCGGTGTTGTACAGCGTTTGCATGTTGCGCAGTACGGCAGGAGAACGATTGTTGTCGATCATCACGCGATCAACATAATCCGCGCCGGGTAAATAGAGGCTATCCGCTGGAATGGTCATGCAGCGATGTTGAAGAAGGCTATCCGCCTCTTTGCCCAATAACTGTACGATGTCCGTCATGTTCGCTCCTGATAAATGGCTGGATTGGAACCGGCCGTTGCCGATTCGCCCCCAACAGCCTGGACCGGAAAGCGCCAGGCTGGCAAATTGCTGACTCCATTTTTCAGACGGATGTGCAGTGAAAAAGCGGCAATCTGGCGTTACGCCCTACCACCATTGATGGAAATGGTGCACCGGCCCAATGCCTTTGCCGACCTCCAGCGAATCGGCGTGCAGAAGCGCCTGCTGTAACCACGCTTTGGCTTCGGCCACCGTTGCCGCCCAGCTATCATGGCGCGGACGCAACGCCGCCAGCGCCGCGGAGAGCGAGCATCCGGTGCCGTGCGTGTGGCGCGTATTGACGCGTGGCGCGGTAAAGCGCTGGCGTCCGTCGCGCGTTATTAGCCAGTCCGGGCTTTCGGCATCGCTAAGATGTCCGCCCTTCATCAGCACCGCTTCACAGCCAAGATCGAGCAGCGCATCGCCCTGCTGCAACATGGTTTTCTCATCCTGCGCCATCGCGCGTCCCAGCAGCGCGGAGGCTTCCGGCAGGTTTGGTGTGATCAGTGATACCTGCGGCAGCAGCAATTCGCGCACGCTGGCCACCGCATCCGGCGACAGCAGCGCATCGCCGCTTTTGGCAATCATCACCGTATCCAGCACCACAAACGGCAGGCTGGCCCGTTTCAGCCGCTCGGCGACCACTTCGACAATCGCGGTTTCGGACAGCATGCCAATCTTCGCAGCATCAATGCGCACATCATTCAGTACCGAATCGAGCTGTGCGCCAACAAAATCAGGTTCGATGCGATACACCGACTGCACGCCGCAGGTGTTCTGCGCCACCAGCGCGGTGATGACGCTGGTGCCATACGCGCCCAGCGCGGAGAAAGCTTTGAGGTCGGCCTGAATACCTGCGCCGCCGCTCGGATCGGTGCCAGCAATGGTCAATGCATTGATGCGTTTCATGACTCGACCTCCAGCGTCCACAGCGTATCGAGGAAAGCAGCGGCAAAGCTGCCTGGCCCGGCGACCTGACGTGCGGTCTGCTCACCCGCCAGCGACATCACGCGGCAGGCCGCAGCGACATGCTGCAGGCGATCGCCCGGCAAGCTGGTGCAGGCGGCAACCACCGCCGACAACGCGCAGCCGGTGCCAACCACGCGCGTCATCAGCGGGCTGCCGCCGGGGATGGCGAATGTCTGCACGCCGTCAGTGACATAATCCACTTCACCGGTCACCGCCACAACGGTGTGGTAATCACGCGCCAGCTGCTGGGCAGCGCTTAACGCGGCATCGGCCTGATGCAGACTGTCGACACCGCGTCCGCCGCTAGCCTGTTGCGCCAGTGCGAGAATTTCTGAAGCGTTACCGCGAATCGCCGCCGGTTGCAGGCTCAGCAACTGCTGGCAAAAGGCGGTGCGCAGCGTTAATGCGCCGACCGCCACCGGATCCAGCGTCCACGGCGTGCCTGCGCTTTGCGCCGCTTGCACCGCCGCCAGCATCGCATCACGGCGATCGCGCGTCAGCGTACCTACGTTTATCAACAACGCATCGGCAAAACCGGCGAACTGCGCCGCTTCTTCGGGATCGATCACCATCGCGGGCGAAGCTTGCAGTGCCAGCAGCACGTTGGCGGTAAAGGTTTGCACCACGTCATTGGTCATGCAGTGCACCAGCGGCGCTTGCTGACGCAGCCGTTGCAGAGAGTGCGCGAGTTGCGCGGGGGAAAGAAGGTCAGGCTGTTTCATAAGGCTCCCAACCGGCGATCAAGAAGGCGAATGCGGTCAGGCATCTGACTTCCCTACGCTGGCATTATCCAGATCAGGTCGGCGGGTGTATCTCAGCCCTGTATTAGAGGGGCACCCCGAGTCAAAACTACGTTGGCGAGCATAGGGAACAAGTTGGGGTAAAGCAAGTAAACGCCGCTTTCCTGGAATCTGGCTCACAAAGCAACAAATTACACATTCATGTAACTTATTGATAAAACGCCTTAAAACGACGCTTTTTTGCGTGCTGCGTCATACTTTGTAATAAATCCCATTGATAATTCGCGTCGCGAAAAATAGCATCCTCGGCAACTTGTTTCATGACGAAACAATACGGATTTATTAATTGTTCATGGAAGCATCACGGAGGATTTGCTATGCGTCGGATTCCACGCGCGCCGCTCTCTGCGGCCATTGTCTCTGCCCTGTTTGCCGGCACTTTTGTGCCGGTTCCCTCCGCCCACGCCGTGGGTTTTGTCGAAGACGCCACTCTCTCTGGCAATCTGTTTTACTGGCAACGCCAGCGCGATCGCAAAGAGATGGATCCGCAAAAAGGCTCGTACGGTCAGTATGATGCCAATCTGCATCACGCCTCTGCGAATGCCAATCTCGACTTCTCATCCGGTTACGCCGGTGAGGTGATCGGCCTCGATCTGGCAGCGTTTGGCGCGCTGGAGTTAAGCAACGGCGGCCCGGCGGCACCGAATGAAATTGGTTTCAGCAATGCCCGTACGCGCTGGGATGAGGACTGGAGCGGAGATAAGAGCGGCTTAAGTCTCTATAAAGCCGCCATCAAGGCAAAATGGCAGGATAACTGGCTGCGCGCAGGCTATCTGCAGCCCACCGGGCAGACGCTGCTGGCACCGCACTGGAGCTTCCTGCCCGGCACCTATCGCGGCGTTGAGGCCGGCACCTCCTTTGATTTTAGCGACGCCGGCGCCCTTTCCGTCTCCTGGATGTGGACTGACGAATACAAAGCGCCGTGGTATCGCGACATGTACAACTTCCGTAAAGCCGATGGCGTGACGGAGATTCCGTGGCTGCAATCCTTTGGTGCCAAATACGATTTTAAAAACGCGCTGGTGCTGGAAGGCGCCTACGGCCAGGCGGCAAATTACATGGATCAGTATTTTGCCAAAGCCTCTTATCAGCTGCCGCTGGCCGATGCACCGCTGCGCACCAGTTATCAATTTTATGGCGCGAAGGATCGTGACAACAGCGGCGTTGGCCAGGTGAACGATGTTTACGATGGCCTCGCGTGGCTGCAGGCGCTGACGTTCGGCTACACGCTCGGCGCGTTCGATTTCCGCCTCGAAGGCACATGGGTAAAAGCCGAGGGTAATCAGGGCTTCTTCCTGCAACGTATGACGCCGTCTTACGCCAGCTCGAATGGCCGCATGGACGTGTGGTGGGATTCTCGCTCAGACTGGAACGCCAACGGTGAGAAAGCGCTCTTCGCCGGTGTGATGGTCGATTTGGGACACTGGCAATTACCTGGCTGGCAAGTCGGTACATCGTACGCCTACGGTTGGGACGCGAAGCCTTCCACCAATCCCCTCTACGACCAAAATCAGCGCCTGAAAGAATCAGCGTGGAGCCTCGACCTGGTTTACACCATCCAGCAAGGCCGCGCCAAAGACACCCAATTCAAACTGCACTACACCCGCTACGACAATCACAGCGATCTTCCCAGCTATAGCGGCGGCTACGGCAACATCTTCCAGGACGAGAAAGACATCAAATTTATGGTCGTCGCGCCATTCACCCTGTTTTGACCCCGATCTGGCAGGAGCCAGAGACTTACCTCCGTGGAGAAGGATAACAACATGAAAAAGTTAAAAATCAGTTTACTGGCGCTGAGCGTGATGAGCCTTGCCGCCTGCAGTTCATCCCCGCGCAGTAATCAGCAGGTCGTCGATCAAATCAGTCAATTCGGCGTGCAGTATCAGGTCACTGACAACCAGGCGGCCGATCACGGCGTGAACTGCGCGAAACTCGGTGCCGATTGGGCATCCTGCAACACCGCTACCATCACGCTGACCAACAACGGTCCGGCGCTCACCAGTAAAAACTGGGCAATCTACATGAGCAACGTGCACGAAACGCTGCGGGTGGATAAGGATCAGTTCAAAATGACCCATATCGTCGGCGATTTAACCCGTCTGGAACCGACGGAGAAATTCAAAGGTATCGCGGCGGGTGAGTCGATTGAGATCCCTATCGTCAATGAATACTGGCAGCTGTTTATCACCGACGTGATGCCGCGCTGGTATGTCACCGCCGCCAATGCCACGCCAAAAATTATCACCAGCACCGATACCGAAAACCTCAGCGACTTTGTTAAGCCGTTTGGCGGCCAATGGAAGCGCATTGCCGACGATAAAAACGTGCTAATGCTGCCGCAAAGTCGCTTCTCAAAGAATGCCGATGTGGCGCAACTGCCTGCCAGCGCGCTGCGCGGACAAATCACCCCAACGCCGCGTTCGGTGAAAGTTCATGCGGCGGATGTAGATCTGAGCCGTGGCGTTGCCTTGCATCTTGAGGTATTGGCGGACAACCAGGCCGATGCAGTTAAACAGCGTTTCGATTTGATGGGGCTCAAATCGCAGTCAGCGGGTTATGACATTCATACCCGTATCGCCGTCAATCATTTCCACGGCGCAGAGGCGGTTTCCGGTGCTTATCAACTGCGCATCACACCGCGCGGCACCGATATCATTGGTTACGATCAGGCTGGCGTTTACTACGGCTTAATGTCGTTACTGTCGCTGGTGCCGGCTGAAGGTAAACCGATTATCGCCACGCTTGAAGCGAAAGATGCACCGCGCTTTGCCTATCGCGGTGCCTTCCTCGATGTGGCGCGTAATTTCCACAGCAAGCAAGCGGTGCTGCGCATGCTCGATCAAATGGCGGCGTGGAAGATGAATAAATTCCACTTCCACCTGACCGATGACGAAGCCTGGCGTATCGAAATCCCCGGTCTGCCAGAGTTGACCGACGTCGGCAGTAAGCGTTGTCACGATCTGACTGAGCAGCAATGTCTTCTGCCGCAATTGGGCTCCGGCCCGCTCACGAATAACAACGGAACCGGACATTTCAGCCGCGCCGATTATATCGAGATCGTCAAATATGCGCAGGCGCGCAACATCGAAGTGATCCCGGAAATCGATATGCCCGCGCATGCACGCGCGGCGGTGATCTCTATGGAGGCGCGATATCAGCAACTGATGAAAGCGGGTAAACCGCAGCAGGCCAGTGAATATCGATTGGTGGATCCCACGGATACCTCGAATACCCGTTCCGTGCAGCTGTACGACCGCACCAGCTATCTCAATCCTTGCCTCGATTCCTCGAAGCGATTTGTCGATAAAGTGATGGGTGAAGTGCAGGCGATGCACCGCGAAGCCGGCCAACCGTTGACCACCTGGCACTTTGGCGGTGATGAAGCGAAAAACATTCGCCTCGGTAGCGGCTACAGCGATGTTAAGAACCCGAAAGCGGGAACGGGCATTTTAGACCAAAGCAAAGAGGACAAACCCTGGGCAAAATCTCAGGTCTGCCAGGCGGTGGTGAAATCCGGCAAGGTGGAAGATCTGGAGCACTTGCCAAGTCACTTCGCGCTGGAAGTGAGCAAGATGGTGAAAGCGCACGGCATTCCGGTGATGCAGGCCTGGCAGGATGGATTGAAAGATGCCACTGACGCGCACGCCTTCGCCACTTCGCGCGTACGCGTTAACTTCTGGGACACGCTCTATTGGGGCGGCTTTGACACCGCCAACGACTGGACGCTGAAAGATTATGAAGTGGTGATCTCCAATCCGGATTACGTCTACATGGACTTCCCGTATGAGGTGAATCCTAACGAGCGCGGCTATTACTGGGGCACACGCTTCAGCGATGAGCGCAAGATGTTTGGCTTCGCGCCGGACAACCTGCCGCAGAACGCTGAAACCTCGGTGGATCGCGACGGGAAGACCTTTGATGCCACCTCGAATAAGCCGTGGTCAGGCGCATACGGCATTTCAGTACAGCTGTGGAGTGAAACCACGCGTACCGATCAGCAGATGGATTACATGGTATTCCCGCGCCTGCTGTCGGTGGCCGAACGCGGTTGGCATCGCGCGGAGTGGGAGCTGGATTATCAGCAAGGCCGCACCTTTAAAGGCGGTGAAACCCACTTCGTTAACCAGCAGCAGCGCAATCAGGACTGGCAGCGTTTCGCCAACCTGTTAGGCCAGCGTGAGCTAGGCAAGATGGATAAAGCCGGTATTCACTACCGTTTACCGGTGCCGGGTGCGCGCGTCGAGAATGGCACGCTGACCATGAACATTGCGCTGCCGGGTCTGCCGCTGGAGTACAGCCTGGATAAGGGTAAGCGCTGGCAGCGTTATCAACCGCATGCCAAACCGGCGATTACTACTAGCGATAAAGTCTGGGTGCGTAGCGTGAGTCCGGATGGCAAACGCTTCAGCCGCGCTGAAGCACTTTAAAAACTTTCTGCCCCTCGCTGGAGTGCCTGGGGCGAACACTGACAAGGATGTCGATGAAACACTCAACCTTTTCTTTTTATATGGTTGCGCTGGGTGCCGGTTTAAGCGGCGCCCTGTTCATTCCGACGCTCAGCTTATTTCTGGCAGTTGAACTCAACGTAGCAGCCTGGAAAATCGGCGCCTTTTACAGCGTTAATGCGCTCAGCAGTATTGCGATGAGCTTACTGATTGCCCGTTATTCAGATCGTGTCACGCAGCGTCGCCCGCTACTGCTCTTGTGCTTATTCGCACAGGCGCTCAATGCGCTGCTGTTTATCTTCTGCCGCGATTATCTGCTGTTAATTTCGCTCGGCTCGCTGCTCAATGCTTGCGGCAGTGCGGCGATACCGCAACTGTTCGCGCTGGCACGGCAAACCCGCAGTGACAATGCTTTCAGCGCCATTTTACGCGCGCAATTTTCGCTGGCGTGGGTATTCGGCCCACCGCTGGCATTCTGGATTGTTCAGTTGGCCGGCTTCACCTGGCTGTATGCCGTCATGTTCGTGCTGTTACTGAGCGTGACGCTGCTGGCTGTCACCTTGCCGCCTGGCGAGCGGCTGGCAAGCGCTACTCCTGCAAAGCAACCGGACCGGCAGCCGCTGGGGCAAAACCTTTGCTTCCTGATGTTTGCCACCTTGCTGGTATGGAGCTGCAGCGCACTCTATCTGATTGCGTTTCCTTTGCATCTGGCAGAGCAGCCAACCTTGTCTGCCGACTGGAGTGGCGTGCTTTTTGGCCTCGCTGCGGCGCTGGAAATACCGATCATGCTGCTCAGCGCCAGCATGCTCAAACGCTGGGGTAAGAAAACGCAAATGCAGGCAGCCATGCTGTGCGGCATGATGTTTTATGTGGGAATTTACTTCAGTAAAAGTTTTATCCCACTGATGTTACTGCAAATTTTCAATGCCATTTTCATCGCTATCATCGCTACCGTTGGCATGTTCTGGTTTCAGGATTTACTGCAACATCGTCAGGGAATGGCGGCCACGCTGTATACCAATTCGATGTCCATCGGCGTGCTGCTTGCTGGCGTTTTACAGGGAATTATCACCACCGTCTCACCGCTGGCCATCTGGCCGGCAGCCTGTGTGCTGTTGGTGATGTCATTACTACTGATAACAAAGGTCGACAATGTTTAAACACCCTCATTCGTCGCGCACCGCTGCGCGCAACAAAACACATGGAGTGTACGTAAATGAATGTCTTAATTACTGGCGGTGCGGGCTATATTGGCTCACACATTGCCCTTAGCCTGCTGCAAAAAAACCATCGTGTGATCGTGCTGGATAATTTGTGTAATAGCTCACCACTGGCATTAAGGCGTGTCGAAGCGTTAAGCGGAAAGAAAATGACGTTTCATCAGGGCGATATTCGCCGCCGCACCGATCTAAATCTGGTATTTAGCCATCAGCCAATTGATGCGGTTATTCATATGGCTGGGCTGAAATCGGTAAATGAATCGCTGCAGAAACCGGTGAAGTATTATCAAAACAATATTGCCGGAACGCTAATGCTGCTGGAAACCATGAAGCAGCATCAGGTGAAAAAACTTATTTTCAGCTCATCCGCCACGGTTTATGGCATTCCGGTAAAGATTCCGCTGTGTGAGAACTGTGATACCGGCAATACCACCAACCCTTATGGCGCCTCCAAATATATGGTGGAGAAGATCATGGGTGAAGTGGTTGATGCACAACCTGAGTTAGCCATTACCGCACTGCGCTATTTCAATCCTGCCGGCGCACATCCCTCCGGCCAGCTTGGTGAGCATCCTGAAGGGATTCCCAACAATTTGCTGCCCTATCTGTTTCAGGTTGCCAATGGACTAAGAAGCCATCTGCCGGTATTTGGTGATGACTATGCAACGCCCGACGGCACCGGCGTGCGCGACTACATCCACGTGATGGATTTAGCCGAAGGTCATATTCAGGCGCTAAATCATCTCAAACCGGGCTATCGCCATTACAACCTGGGTACCGGACAAGGCTACTCGGTGCTGGAAATCGTGCAGATGTTTGAACAGGTGAGCGGCCGAAGCGTGCCGCTCGATATGCGCCCGCGTCGTCCCGGCGATGTCGCCATCTGCTTATCCGATCCCGGTCAGGCGAAAAAAGAATTGGGCTGGCAAGCAACTCGCGGCCTCGAAGACATGCTGCGCGACGCATGGCGCTGGCATACGCAAAATCCGCAAGGCTATGTTGCTCAACCAGCCGGGAGCGAAATCTGATGATGACGCGCGAAACGTTTTTACCTCACTACGAACGCCAACTCGCCGCGCTTAAAAAGCGCTTTACCTATCCCGCGACAGCAGACTGGCAACAAGCGTTACGGCAGTTTAAACAGTGGCAAGTGGAACACCAGCCGCACGAGGTGTGCGTTGCGGAACTCTCTTCGATGTTCGCGGTGCCCACCAGCCGACTGACAGGTAATGAATGCACGCTCCATCGCGTCTGGCTCGGCGGACCATCACCACTCAACGTCAACCGCACCATTGCCCAATGGCAACGCGCGATAGAAGCCAGTCGCAGTGATTTCCAGCAAACGCTATGGGTGTGGGATGCACAGCAGCTGGCGACAGAGGGCCGCTTCGTCGCTCAGCAGGGAAACAGCCCCTTTCATGCTGGCACGCTGTTTCTGCCTGATGCGCTGGTGCAGGTCAACAGCCTGAGCGCACTGATGCAGTCATTTGATGGCGCCCTGATCAATGTGCTGCAGCAACTGCATGATAAGCGCTATTACGCCACGCTCTCTGACTTCTTCCGCCTGGCGATTCTCAATCGGTGCGGCGGCGTTTATATGGATGCCGATACACTTCCCGCTCAGCCTGCGACGCTGTTTCTCTGTCATCCTGAACTGCCTGATTTTACGGCAGAACAGCAGCAAATAAATTGGCTGAATCTCTTCACCGATGAAACCGGCATGATCATCAGTCATCAAAACAATCCGGTGTTGCAGAATTTACAACGGCGGCTCAGTGCGGTGTATCGCGGCTGGCCTCAGCCAATTCCAGCAAAAACGCCGGAAAGCGAACGCGCCATCTTCGAACCTTTTTACCAGTTATGGTGCGAGCAATTGCAGGTCACGCAGCTCAGCCATCAGGATTTCAGCCGGTTTGCCGTATGGGGTTTTGATGTTCAGCAGCATCGCGTGAGCGGGATTAAAGGCATGCGCCTGACGGAGGATATTCTCAGCGGTGAACGTCGCCCGCTGAGTGGTGAAGAGCAGCAGCATTATCAGCATACGATTACTCAGCTAGCACAACGCGACTGGCAATTAAGCGATCCTCTGCAGTTGGGTGAACTGGTACCTTTGCTTTCTGAATGCGATATGCTGCAAATTGCTTATGCGCCGCAGCTGCGCGCTGAAATTCCCTATTATCACTATTACGGCGTGCTCTCTCAGGATCCGCAACTGGATAAAGTGAATGCATTATTCAGCGATTTTTTAATTGCGCTTACCGCAAAGAATATTAAAGCAGGTGATTTCTGGCAGCCGATTGATGGTCAGAAAGCGTCGCCACTGATCTTCAAACCGGGAAGTATTACAGACAAGCAAGAACAACTCGCGATGGCGAAATTAATTTTCACCACCAGCTATCTGGAATACTGCTCGGTCGATAATATTTATGCCACTGATATAACCACCCTACAGCTGCGGCAAAATATCCAGCCTTTCCTGCAACAGATTGCCGTGATTTATAATCCGCAGGGAAAAATGGTGGGTTTCGTTAACGCTGCGCCGATTCAGGATTACGATCACATCAAGGTGCAATATGGCTATCGTCAGGAGGTTTTTCCACTGGATGTGGCTTACGACAGTTTCGTGAATCAGCATCGCCAGCCGGACGATTTCTTCATTTGCAGCGTGGCGCTGGAGCCAGAGGAACAGGGAAAAGGCTATTTCAATCAAATTTTGTCAAAGCTTAAGGATCAAGCCAAACAGCAAAAAATGCGCCGCATCACCTTATGCGTCTGGCAATCGAACCCGGCAGCTATGATCTATCGCAAGAAAGGTTTTAAGGTGATGAGCAGTATGAAACAGGAGGTTGCACGGTTTAGTGATGAAATCGTGTTTATGGCGCTAACGCTGTAATCCTTCCGCGATCAAATAATCCGGTGCGAATCTATTTTTATTCGCACCGGAAGCAACAGAAGCGCGGTGAAATAAGCAAAGTTTTAATCACCTTGATACTTATCAAATTTATTAGGCCAGAAAACGGGCCTAATTGCGCTCCGGATTTGAAGATAAACACCGCCCACTCCATTCCGGTAGCGATAATGAAATTAAAATTCTTCAGCTTTATTCCGCATGCACACAAATGGCATAACATCCGTATTTCCCGCAAAGGCGCTATTTCTCCCACCGGGCGAGCCTACTTCTCAACTCATGTTGAAGCACAATGTAAAGGCTGTGGCGAACGGCTGCATAAAATCTATTACCGCGATATTAGCGATGCGCAAGCCATACGCTGGTTAGGCTAATCATTGTTCCTATATAAAAAAAAGCCCCGCAACATGCGTTGCAGGGCTATTGCGTGGCTATCGCAAAACTTATTCAGCCGGTTTGGTGCGAATCAGATAATCAAAGGCGCTGAGTGAGGCTTTCGCGCCTTCACCGCTGGCGATGATGATCTGCTTGTACGGCACCGTGGTGCAGTCGCCTGCGGCAAACACGCCTTTCAGGCTGGTTTCGCACTTGGCATCAATGATGATTTCGCCCATCTTGTTGCGCTCAACCGCACCTTCCAGGAAGGTGGTGTTCGGCAGCAAACCAATCTGCACGAAGATGCCGCTCAGCGCGATTTCGTGGCTGCTCTGGTTGTTACGGTCGATGTAGGTCAGGCTGGTGACTTTGCTGCCGTCGCCTTTCACTTCGGTGGTCTGTGCGTTCAGAATCACATCGACGTTTTTCAGGCTGCGCAGTTTGTCCTGCAGCACTTTGTCGGCGCGCATTTCGCTGGCAAATTCCAGCAGCGTCACGTGCTCAACAATACCGGCCAAATCGATTGCCGCTTCCACGCCTGAGTTACCGCCGCCGATCACCGCGGTGCGTTTGCCTTTAAACAGCGGGCCGTCGCAGTGCGGGCAATAAGTTACGCCCTTGGTGCGATACTGCTCTTCGCCCGGTACGCCCATGTTGCGCCAGCGTGCGCCGGTAGCAATGATGATGCTGCGGGATTTTAGTACTGCGCCAGATGCGGTTTCAATTGCGTGCAGACCGCCCTCTTTCGCCGCCGGAATCAGCTTGATGGCGCTCTGGGTATCAATCACATCAACATCGTAATCATCAACGTGGGCACGCAAAGAACCGGCCAGCTTCGCGCCTTCGGTTTTCTGTACGGAGATGTAGTTTTCAATGTCTACGGTGTCCAGCACCTGACCACCGAAACGCTCGCCCATCAGGCCAGTACGGATGCCTTTACGTGCCGAGTAGATGGCCGCTGCTGCGCCCGCCGGGCCGCTGCCGACGATCAATACTTCGTAGGCATCACGTTTGTTCAGCTCTTCCGCCGCGCGCTTGTCGGCGTTGGTGTCCACTTTACCGACGATTTCCGCCAGGCTCAGACGGCCCTGACCGAACTCTTTGCCGTTGAGGAATACCGCCGGCACGCCCATCACGTTGCGCTCGGTGATTTCGTTCTGGAACATACCGCCGTCAATCGCGGTATGGCTGATACGCGGGTTCAGCACCGCCATCAGGTTCAGCGCCTGTACCACGTCAGGACAGTTGTGGCACGACAGGGAGTAATACGTTTCGAAGTGGAAGTCGCCTTCCAAAGCCACAACCTGATCCAGCAGGCTCTGCGCTTCTTTCGAAGGGTGTCCACCGGTTTGCAGCAGGGCTAAAACCAGTGAAGTAAATTCGTGACCCATTGGCGAACCGGCAAAACGCGGACCGCTCTGGCTGCCTGGGTTAGTGATCAGGAAAGAGGGTTTACGCACCGGACGATCGTTCTCTTCGCGGAAGCTGACTTTGTCTGACAAGCCCGCGATATCGGCCAACAGAGAGCGAATCTCTGCCGATTTGGCGCCATCATCCAATGTGGCAATCAACTCAACCGGTTTCGTTAGTTTCTCAAGGTAAGCCTTGAGTTGGGATTTTAAATTGGTGTCGAGCATAGTGAGTTCCTGTCATGAAAATCGGGTGCCGTAGCACCCGATAGAGAAAGATCGAATGGCAGCTAACTTAGATTTTGCCAACCAGGTCCAGTGATGGAGCCAGAGTTGCTTCGCCTTCTTTCCATTTTGCCGGGCAAACTTCACCTGGGTGAGAAGCAACGTACTGAGCGGCTTTCACTTTGCGGATCAGGTCAGATGCGTCACGGCCAATGCCTTCTGCAGTGATTTCGATCGCCTGGATGATGCCTTGCGGGTCAACGATGAAGGTACCGCGGTCTGCCAGACCTTCGTCTTCGCGCATGATTTCGAAGTTACGGGTCAGCGCGCCAGTTGGGTCACCGATCATTGCGTATTTGATTTTCGCGATGGTGTCAGAAGAACCGTGCCAGGCTTTGTGGGTAAAGTGCGTGTCAGTA
Source organism: Pantoea sp. DY-15 (assembly GCF_019795935.1). Classification (NCBI taxonomy): domain Bacteria; kingdom Pseudomonadati; phylum Pseudomonadota; class Gammaproteobacteria; order Enterobacterales; family Erwiniaceae; genus Pantoea; species Pantoea sp. DY-15. The sequence continues at coordinate 435,394 of NZ_JAIMIF010000003.1, read as the reverse complement.
GAAACAGAGTAGATATCTACACCCAGTTTCTGGAACTCTTCGTGATGGTCTGCAACGTCACCCAGTTCGGTTGGGCATACGAAGGTGAAGTCAGCCGGGTAGAAGAAGAAAACACTCCATTTACCTTCAACGTCTTTCTCGGTGACTTCGATGAATTCGCCGTTTTTGAACGCTGCGTTTTTAAATGGTTTGATCTTGGTATTAATGATGGACATGGTGACCTCCGTTAAAAGATGTGATGCAGGCTACAGAATTTTCGGGCCAACTTCTAATATGCAGACGTTATCAATCAGATAACCAAAAGCTATCAAAGCGCCGACACCTGATTTCATGCGGCTCGCGGAGGCATTCTACACAAAAAGGGCGCGGTTCTGTCAGGCTTTATCTTTTTGCGGTGAAACTGCTAGTTTAAGCTGCGTTATCGCACGGATTTGTAGCGGCGCGATTTATCGCGCGTCATTCAGACGGAACAATCGTCAATTGTGCGCAATAAATTGCGCCGCTACGGCCTCTGCGCATCTCACATAATGGAGCTCTCAGGTGCATATACGTTTTTTTGACGAAGCCGATCGGCCTTTTCTGCGCACACTGTATCTTGCCGCGCGACGCCATAACTGGACGTGGCTGGATGGCGATGATTGGCAGTTAGAAGATTTCGATGCGGTGATTTTGGGCGAAACCGTGCTGGTCGCTGAACTGAATGGGCATCGCGTGGGGTTTGCGGCGGTGCTGGATAATGACAACTTCCTGCATAGCCTGTATGTCGACCCCGATGCGCAGGGACAAGGCGTGGGCAGCGCGCTGTTAGAAAAAGTGCAATCGCGATTTAGCTCGACGGGCGCCTTGAAATGCCTGCAACAGAATCAGGCGGCGATGGATTTTTATCTCAAACACGGCTGGCGGCGCGAAGCGGTTGGCGAGAGTGAGCAGGGAAAATATGTGCTGATGCATTTTCCGCTAGCGACGCGCACCAGCGGAAATGGACGCCGTTAAACGGCGCGGAACGCGATATCGCCAGGGATAATTTCCCCTTGCCAATAGAGCTGCGCCGCAACGCGACCCGCCAGTTGGCGGTAGAGCGCGGTGAAATCACTCTGCGGACGGCGCACCACGGTCGGTTCGCCATCATCCAGATCTTCACGCAGCGTAATGTGTAGCGGCAACTGGGCCAGCAAACGGGTGCTGTAATCTTCCACCAGCTTCTGCGCACCGCCGGTGCCGAAAATCGGCTCCTGATGTCCGCATTGGCTACAGATGTGCATGCTCATATTCTCGATCACACCCAGCACCGGCACGCTCACTTTCTCGAACATCACCATCCCTTTACGCGCGTCAATCAAGGCGATGTCCTGCGGCGTGGTGACCACCAGCGCGCCGGTCACCGGCACGTTTTGCGCCAGCGTCAGCTGAATATCGCCGGTGCCGGGCGGCATATCGAGGATCAGGTAATCGAGATCCGGCCACAGAGTTTCGTTGAGCAGCTGCATCAGGGCTTTGCTGGCCATTGGACCACGCCACACCATGGCATTGTCGTCGGTGACCAGATAACCAATAGAATTGGTTGCCAGGCCGTGCGCCATAATCGGTGCCATGTGCGTGCCATCCGGCGAGGTGGGACGCTGATTTTCGGTGCCGAGCATGTTAGGGATCGACGGACCGTAAATATCCGCATCGAGAATCCCCACGCGCGCCCCTTCAGCGATCAGCGCCAGCGCCATGTTCACAGCGGTGCTGGATTTGCCCACGCCACCTTTGCCAGAACTCACGGCGATGATGTTCTTCACACCGGTTGCGCCCGGATGGTTTTTCACCCGCTTCAGCGTGGCGATGTCGTGGCGCAGTCGCCAGTCAATGGCGCTGGCGTCCGTCAGGCGCAGCAGTTCGGCGCTGGTTTGCGCTTTCAGCTCTTCAAAAGCGCTGGCCCACGCGAACGGCATCACCAGCTCGATATGCAGCTTGTCATCCAGCAGCGCGACATGGCGCAGGGCTTTCAGCGTGGTCAGGTTATGTTGCAGCGTCGGATGTTCAAAGTCACTCAACACGCCGATAACCAATGCTCGCAGCGCCTCAGGTGAATGATGTTGCTGGGATTGTGAAGTCATCCCCTCTCCTTGTTTATTCATCACGCCAGATTGCGGCGGTGTCTGTTCAATAATATCAGATAGGCGCTAAAAGTGACGTGGATGTCCAGCTGTGTTTACGCCAGAGGGTGCTTCGGTTAACATCTAACACCGATTTTTCTTCAACGGAACGCTACGCAAACATGACTCAAGTCGCTAAAAAAATTCTGGTAACGTGCGCACTGCCGTACGCAAACGGTTCAATCCATCTCGGTCACATGCTTGAACACATTCAGGCTGACATTTGGGTCCGTTACCAGCGAATGCGTGGCAACCAGGTTCACTTCATCTGTGCAGACGACGCTCACGGCACGCCGATTATGCTGAAAGCTCAGCAACTGGGCATCGCGCCGGAGCAGATGATCGCGGAGATGAAGCAGGAGCACGAAACGGATTTTGCTGGCTTCAATATCAGCTACGACAACTATCACTCGACGCACGGTGACGAAAACCGTCAGCTGTCCGAGCTGATTTATGGTCGCCTGAAAGAGAACGGCTTCATTAAGAACCGCACCATTTCGCAGCTGTACGATCCTGAGAAAGGCATGTTCCTGCCGGACCGTTTCGTCAAAGGCACCTGCCCGAAATGTAAGTCACCGGATCAGTATGGCGACAACTGCGAAGTGTGCAGCGCAACCTACAGCCCAACCGAGCTGATCGACCCGAAATCTGTGGTCTCAGGCGCGACGCCGGTGCTGCGCGATTCCGAGCACTTCTTCTTTGATCTGCCCTCTTTCAGCGCGATGCTGCAAGCGTGGACGCGTTCAGGCGCACTGCAAGAGCAGGTGGCTAACAAGATGCAAGAGTGGTTCGAGTCTGGCTTGCAGCAGTGGGATATCTCCCGCGACGCACCTTACTTCGGCTTCGAAATCCCTGGCGCGCCGGGTAAATACTTCTACGTCTGGCTGGATGCGCCAATCGGTTACATGGGTTCATTCAAAAACCTGTGCGACAAACGCGGCGATATCGATTTCGACGAGTTCTGGAAGAAAGATTCCACTACTGAGCTGTATCACTTCATTGGTAAAGACATCGTCTATTTCCACAGCCTGTTTTGGCCGGCGATGCTGGAAGGCAGCAACTTCCGCAAGCCAACCAATCTGTTCGTACACGGTTATGTGACGGTGAACGGCGCGAAGATGTCTAAATCGCGCGGCACCTTTATTAAAGCCAGCACCTGGTTGCAGCATCTGGATGCCGATAGCCTGCGCTATTACTACGCAGCCAAGCTCTCTTCACGCATCGACGACATCGACCTGAATCTGGAAGATTTCGTGCAGCGCGTGAACGCAGACGTGGTGAACAAAGTGGTGAACCTGGCGTCACGTAATGCCGGCTTCCTGACCAAACGCTTTGGCGGCAAGCTGGCGAGTGAACTGGCCGATCCCGCGTTGTATCAAACCTTTGTGGCGGCCTCAGAGAAGATTGGCGAAGCCTGGGCCAGCCGCGAATATAACCGCGCGATCCGTGAAATCATGGCGCTGGCCGATCTGGCCAACCGCTATGTCGATGAGCAGGCACCTTGGGTGGTAGCAAAGCAAGAAGGCCGCGATGCCGACCTGCAGGCGATTTGCTCCATGGGCATTAACCTGTTCCGCGTCTTGATGACCTGGCTGAAGCCAGTGCTGCCATCTTTGAGCGAGCGTGCCGAAGCCTTCCTGCAGAGCGAACTGAGCTGGGATGCAATTGCCCAACCGTTGCTGGATCATGAAGTGGCGCCGTTCAAAGCGCTGTATGGCCGTATCGAAATGACCAAAGTTGACGCGCTGATTGAGGCCTCGAAAGAAGATGCGGCGGCGGCGAATAAGCCTGCAGCCACCGGTCCGCTGGCTGATGCGCCGATTGGCGACACCATCACCATTGATGATTTTGCCAAGGTCGATATGCGCGTGGCGCTGATCGAGAAAGCGGAGCTGGTTGAGGGTTCTGACAAGTTGCTGCGTCTGGAGCTGGATTTGGGGGGCGAGAAGCGTCAGATTTTCTCTGGCATTCGCGCTGCGTATCCGGATCCGTCGGTGCTGGTCGGCAAGATGACCATCATCGTCGCCAACCTCGCGCCGCGTAAAATGCGCTTCGGTATTTCCGAAGGTATGGTGCTGTCAGCGGGTCCAGGCGGCAAAGACCTGTTTGTGCTGTCCGTTGATAGCGGCGCAGTGCCGGGCATGCCGGTTAAGTAAGCTAACAAGCCGCCTTAGGGCGGCTTTTTTGTACCTGTTGATCCTGCGCATTGTGGGGTCACCATTAATGGCGACCCTACAAAGGATTGGCGCGTTTTTCGTAGGGTCGCCATTTATGGCGACCAGGCCAGACAGTATTGTGATCGCTAGCACGCTAATCGCTTAATGCGTATGATAAAGCGCTACGAAAACAGGAGCCTGACATGCCTGCCGTTCTCTCTGCTTGTTGGCGCTATGTGCGCGCCTTCGTGATCATTTATGCGGCGCTTTACGCCGGAATGGGGATTTCAGCCCTGCTCCCGATAACCATTCCCGGCAGCATCATCGGCATGCTGCTGCTGTTCCTGCTGCTGGGTCTGCAAATCATGCCGGTTGAGTGGGTGAAACCCGGATGCCATTTGCTGATTCGCTATATGGCGCTGCTGTTTGTGCCGATTAGCGTCGGCGTAATGGGCTATACCGATATTCTCACCGCGCAGTTTGGCCCGATTGTGGTGTCATGCATTGTCAGTACTTTTATGGTGCTACTGATTGTCGGGCTCAGCGCAGAGCGCCTGCAGCGCCCGCAGGAGAAGCCGAATGAGTGATGCATGGTGGTCGCTGCCGCTGACCGTGATCGCCTATTTCCTGGCGCGTAAGCTGGCGGTGAAAATTAATATATCCATCGTCAATCCATTGCTGGTAGCGATGGCGATTGTCATTCCGATTCTGCTGCTGACTAACCTCCCTTACACGCGCTATTTTGCCGGCAGCAGCCTGCTCAATCAGTTGCTGCAACCGGCGGTTGTGGCACTGGCGTTGCCGCTGTATGAGCAGATGCATCAGATTCGCGCGCGCTGGAAAACCATCATCAGCGTCTGCTTCATCGGCAGCATCACGGCAATGGTATCGGGCACCGCGATTGCGCTGTGGATGGGCGCAACGCCGGAAATCGCCGCCACCATCATGCCGAAATCCGTCACCACGCCAATTGCGATGGCGGTCTCCGCATCGCTGCACGGTATTCCTGCCATCAGCGCCATCTGCGTGCTTATCGCCGGCGTGCTGGGTGCGGTGTTTGGCCATATGCTACTCAATCTGTTTAAGGTGAAAAACAAATCCTCGCGCGGGTTAGCAATTGGTAACGCATCGCACGCGTTAGGTACCGCGCGCGCAGCCGAGATTGATTATCAGGAAGGCGCGTTCAGCTCCCTTGCGCTGGTGATTTGCGGCATCATCACCTCGTTACTGGCGCCGCTGCTTTTTCCGCTATTAATGCATTGGTGGGGCTAAAACTTGCGAGAGATCTCGCAAAGTTGAAACAACCCAATCAGCTTGCATTGTCAGAGCGACTTGGATCACATATAAAACGTCAGGCGGCGCATCGCCGCTAACGCGTAACTGAGGCCATCACATCATGCATTCACGATTCCTTACTGCTTTTTCCGCCCTGCCCGCTGCGCTGCAAGCTGCGATTCAGCCGCTGCTGGATGCGCCGGATTTCCATGGCGTATTGCGTCCGCAGGATGTCGCGCAACTGAAACAGCTTACCGGTCTGGATGATGATGCGCTGGCGCTGGAACTGCTGCCGCTGGCGGCGAGCTGCGCCGTGGCAACCGTGTCTCATTTTAACGTCGGCGCGATTTCGCGCGGCGTCAGCGGCCATTGGTACTTCGGCGCCAACATGGAGTTCCTGCATACCCCGCTGCAGCAGACGGTACACGCCGAGCAAAGTGCCATTACGCATGCCTGGCTGCGCGGTGAAGAGAAGCTGGCGGCGATTACCGTTAACTACACGCCGTGCGGACATTGTCGTCAGTTTATGAACGAGCTGAATAGCGGCACGGCGATTCGCATCAGCCTGCCGGGACGCGCGGTTAGTACGCTGGGCGACTATCTGCCGGATGCGTTTGGCCCTGCCGATCTGAACATCACCGAACGTCTGCTGACGCCGGTCGATCATGGTTTTGCGGTTGCAGGCGATGCATTGCAACAAGCTGCCATTACCGCCGCCAATCACAGTCACGCGCCTTACAGCCAGAGTTACAGCGGCGTGGCGCTGCGCAGCCAGAGCGGCAAGGTCTTTACCGGTCGCTATGCGGAAAACGCCGCCTTCAACCCCAGCTTGCCGCCGCTGCAGGCTGCACTGATTTTGATGAACATGAGCAACGAAGCGTTGGAGACAATTCAGCAAGCGGTTTTGGCGGAATGCCAGGACAGCACGCTGAGTCAGCTGGATGCCACCCGCGCTACGCTTAAGGCGTTAGGATGTGAGGATTTCTCACTTACTTTAGTTTCGAAAACATCAGTTTAGTGATCCTTTTACCGCTTTTGTGACCTTCTGTTAACAAAAGCTGTACATCTGCAGGAATTTTCATAGGATCGGGCGCCAGAACCTCTTCACTTCAAGATGGACTGGCGTTACCTTTTCCCGGCGATACGTCAGAAAACACTGCAACCGGAGCAAGCACTGCATGGAACTCGACTACGAAAGTAAACGCCCGCTGTATATTCCTTATGCGGGTCCGATCCTGCTGGAATTTCCGCTGTTGAATAAAGGCAGCGCCTTCACCCTCGAAGAACGTAACGAATTTAACCTCAACGGCTTGCTACCCGAAGCGGTAGAAACCATTGAAGAGCAGGCAGAACGTGCCTGGCGCCAGTTCCTGGATTTTAAAAACAACAACGACAAGCATGTCTATCTGCGCAACATCCAGGACACCAACGAAACCCTGTTCTACCGCCTGCTCGACAATCATCTCGAAGAGATGATGCCGATTATCTACACCCCAACGGTCGGCGCCGCCTGTGAACACTTCTCTGAAATCTACCGTCGCGCGCGTGGCGTATTCATCTCTTATAACAATCGCGACCGCATTGAAGACATGCTGCAGAACGCCACCAAGCAGAATGTCAAAGTGATCGTGGTGACCGATGGCGAACGTATTCTCGGCCTCGGCGATTTGGGTATCGGCGGCATGGGCATCCCAATCGGTAAACTGTCGCTGTATACCGCGTGTGGCGGCATCAGTCCGGCTTATACCTTGCCGGTGGTGCTGGATGTCGGTACTAACAACCAGCAGCTGCTGAACGATCCGCTCTATATGGGCTGGCGTCATCCGCGTATCACTGGCGAAGAGTACGAAGAGTTCGTCAATGAGTTTATTCAGGCAGTGAATCGTCGCTGGCCGAACGTGCTGTTGCAGTTCGAAGACTTCGCGCAGAAAAACGCCATGCCGCTGCTGGAGCGCTATCGCGATGAGATCTGCTGCTTCAACGACGATATTCAGGGCACCGCCGCAGTGACCGTCGGCACCCTGATCGCCGCCAGCCGCGCTGCCGGCAGCCGCCTGTGCGAGCAGAAAGTGGTGTTCCTCGGTGCCGGTTCTGCCGGTTGCGGTATCGCTGAGCAGATCATCGCGCAAATGAAGTCGGAAGGATTGAGCGATGATGAAGCGCGTGCCCGCGTGATGATGGTCGATCGCTTCGGTTTGCTCACCGACAAGCTGCCGAACCTGCTCAATTTCCAGAGCAAGCTGGTGCAGAAGAGCGACAGCCTGAAAGATTGGGACACCAGCAGCGACTCAATTTCGCTGCTCGACGTGGTGCGCAACGCCAAACCGGATATTCTGATCGGCGTGTCTGGCCAACCTGGCCTGTTCACCGAAGAGATCATCCGCGAGATGCACAAGCACACCAAGCGTCCGATTGTTATGCCGCTGTCGAACCCGACTTCACGCGTTGAAGCGACGCCAGCCGACATCATTGCCTGGACCGATGGCGCCGCGCTGGTTGCCACCGGCAGCCCGTTCTCGCCGGTGACCTGGAAAGGTAAAACCTATCCAATCGCCCAGTGCAACAACTCCTATATCTTCCCTGGTATTGGTTTGGGTGTTATCGCGGCGGGCGCCAGTCGCGTGACGGATTCGATGCTGATGACCGCCAGCCGCGCGCTGGCCGACTGCTCGCCGCTGGTTAACGATGGTGAAGGTCCGGTTCTGCCGGAGATCAAAGACATTCAGGGCGTTTCCAAGCTGATTGCCATCGAAGTGGGTAAAGCCGCGCAGCTGGCGGGCGTGGCGGTGGTGACGTCGGAAGATGTGTTGTCGAAAGCTGTCAGCAACAACTTCTGGCTGCCGCAGTATCGTAACTATCGTCGTACTTCGATCTGATAAATTCGTTGCCGGATCATTTAGATCCGGCAACGTTTAAAAAAACGTCAGCCAACTGGCGTTTACTTGCTTCCCCCGCCCGCCTCAAGTAGCCTTTATCCATTCTGAATTCTGCCAACCGAGTGCCCGCGCGCATGATTAAACGCGTTTTCTTTGGTCTGTTTTTCATCATCTTACTGATGGTGGCGACCGCGCTCGGCCTGGATCGCTGGATCAGCTGGAAAACCGCGCCCTTTATTTACGAAGATGTCACCTCGCTGCCGCATCGTCAGGTCGGCGTGGTCTTGGGCACAGCCAAGTATTACCGCACAGGCGTTATCAATCAGTATTACCTCTATCGCATTCAGGGTGCGTTGAACGCCTATAACAGCGGTAAGGTCAATTACCTGCTGCTGAGCGGTGATAATGCGCAGCAAAGCTATAACGAACCGATGACCATGCGCCGCGATTTGATCAAAGCGGGCGTAGCGCCGTCGGACATCGTGCTGGATTACGCTGGCTTCCGCACGCTGGATTCAATTGTGCGCACGCGCAAAGTGTTCGATACCAACGATTTCATCATCATTACTCAGCGCTTCCACTGCGAACGCGCGCTGTATATCGCGCAGCATCTGGGGATTCAGGCGCAGTGTTATGCGGTGCCATCGCCGAAAAACATGTTGTCGGTACGTTTCCGCGAAGTGGGTGCACGTTTGGGTGCGCTGGCGGATTTGTATTTGATGAAGCGCGAGCCGCGTTTCCTCGGCCCGTTAGTGCCGATTCCTGCGGTGCATGAAGTGCCGGAAGATGCGCAGAGTTATCCGGCGGTGACGCCGGAGCAGCTTTTAGAGTTGGAAGAGAAACTGCAGAAGTAAGTGTGGCCGGTGCATTTTTTGTAGGGACGCCATTTATGGCGACCGCCAATGCAAAAAGGGCCGCATTGCGCGGCCCTTTGTTTGCTGGGTGATGTCTTATTTTTTTCGTGCGTACTTCAGTGAATCCAGCGCCACGGCGAAGATGATGATGCCGCCCTTGATGATGTACTGCCAGTAAGGGTTAACGCCGATGTAGGTCAAACCGTAGTTGATCACAGTGAAGATGATGACACCGGTCACCACGCCCGCCACGGAACCCACGCCACCAGCAAACGACACGCCGCCGACCACACAAGCCGCAATCGCATCCAGCTCATACATAAAGCCGAGGTTGTTGGTGGCGCTGCCGATACGGCCCGCTTCCAGCATCCCGCCGAACGCGTAGAACACGCCAGACAATGCATACACCAGAATCAGGTTGAACGGTACGTTCACGCCAGACACTTTCGCTGCTTCCGGGTTACCACCGATAGCGAAGATGTTTCGGCCGAAGCGGGTTTTATTCCACAGCACCCAAACAAAGACGATGGCAATCACAGCGTAGAAGGTGATGAACGACAGCTTAAAATCACCGAAACGCAGGAAGCCTTGAGCAAATTTGGAGAAGCCAGGATCGAAACCGGCAATCGGCGATGCACCCACGAAGTCGTAATAGAGTGAGTTGATGCCGTAAACGATAATCATGGTGCCCAAGGTGGTGATAAATGGCGTTACCTTGAGGTAAGCAATGATCACCCCGTTCACCAGACCAATCACACCGCCGATGATGCACACGGTCAGGATAACCACCGGAATTGGCACGGTATCCAGATGCGGGAACACCTTGTTCGCGTTATCCATTGCCTGCAGCAGCGTGGCTGCAACCACCGCCGCTAAGCCAACCTGGCGACCCGCTGAAAGGTCGGTACCCTGGGTGACAATCAAACCGGCCACGCCCAGTGCGATAATAATACGCACCGAAGATTGAGTCAGAATGTTACTCAGGTTCATTAAACTTAAGAAGGTTGGATCCTGGAAAATAATAATTGCCAGCAGTACAAACAGGACAACGTAGATGCCGCCCTCTTTTAACCAGGTTAGCGCATTCTTTTTAGTAGTCGCTTTCATGTTAAAGCCCTTGCTTCATTAAAGGTGTAATGACGCTAAACGCAGGATTTCATTCTGCGAGGTCGTTTTGGTATCAACAATGCCTGCTACCTGGCCATTACTCATCACTAAAATACGATCGGTAATACCCAACAGTTCTGGCATTTCAGAAGAGATAATAATGATGCCCTTCTCTTTCTTCGCCAACTCAGCAATAAGTTGGTAGATTTCGAATTTCGCGCCTACATCAATCCCGCGCGTCGGTTCATCAAGCATCAATATTTCCGGCTGCGTTAATAACCAGCGACCAATAATCACTTTCTGTTGGTTACCACCGGAAAGCGAACCAATTTGCGTATGATGACCCGGCGTTTTCACGCGCATCGAATCAATGACCCATTGGGTATCGCTTTTCATGCGTTTATTATCGAGCAGCCCCATGCTGGATTTATACTTTTTAATATTGGAGATAAGCGAGTTAAAGCCTATATCCAGATACGCATAAATACCGGTGGAGCGACGCTCTTCCGTCACCAGCGCAAAGCCGTGGTTAATGGCTTCGTTGGCGCTGTGGTTATTAATACTCTTGCCGTGCAGCTTAATTGTACCGCCTGACTTCTCGCGAATGCCAAACAGGGTTTCGACGATGTCGGTACGCTTAGCGCCCACCAAACCGGCAATACCAAGAATTTCACCTTTACGCAGATCGAACGAGATATCACGAATCGACGGCTGGCGCAGTGAGGTTAAATGGCGCACCTCAAGAATGGTTTCCCCCGGCACGTTGGTCTTGTCCGGGAAACGCTGGTTCAATGAACGGCCAACCATCATCGAGATGATTTTGTCCATGTCCAGACCTTCCAGCGGCTGGGTGGCGATCCACTGTCCGTCACGCAAAATTGTGATCTCATCACACAGCTGGAATATCTCTTCCATCTTGTGCGAGATATACACAATGCCGCAGCCACGATCTTTCAGCTTACGAATAATCGTGAACAAGTGGTTCACTTCTTTTTCGGTCAGCGATGATGTCGGCTCATCCATAATGACGATTTTGGCGTCATAGGAGAAGGCTTTGGCGATTTCGATCATCTGCATCTGCGACACCGATAAGGTGGCAACTTTATCGCGCGGATCGATATCAATATCTAATTCATCAAAGATCGCTTTAGTATCGCGATACATTTTATCCTGATCGACAAACACGCCCTTACGTGGATAACGGCCAAGCCACATGTTATCCATGACGTTGCGTTGCAGAACCAGGTTTAATTCCTGGTGCACCATGGAAACGCCATTTTCCAGCGCTTCTTTGGAGCTCTTATAATCAATTTCCTCACCCTGAAAAAGGATGCTCCCCGTATCCTTTTTATAAATCCCAAACAGACATTTTAATAATGTAGATTTCCCGGCGCCGTTTTCGCCCATTAATGCATGAACAGAGTGCGGCCGCACTTTTAAATTCACATTATCTAAGGCTTTAACCCCTGGAAATGATTTCGAGACATTCGTCATCTCCAGCAGATATTCACGCTGTGTGGTCGGATTCTCACTGGCCATAATTTACCTGGCTAAATAAAGCGTTGGTCAGATGCAATAAGGCGCGGCGATATGCCGCGCCCAGGATGAATTACTTCACAAACTGCGACAGATTTTCTTTATCTACTGGTACGTAAGGAACACGTACGATTTTGTTGTCCATCTTGAAGTTAGTGCCTGCGGTTGGCTCTTTGCCATTGGCCAGATTGTTAGCAATATCCAGCGTCGCTTTCGCCTGGTTTTCCGCATCGTTCAACACGGTACCGGCCAGCGCGCCTGATTTCACCAGCGCCAGCGCTTCTGGCAGTGCATCGACACCAAACACCGGAATGCTGGTTTTGTTGTGCGCTTTCAGCGCTTCAACCGCACCCATCGCCATCGCATCGTTATTAGCGATGATCACTTCAATCTTGTTGGCGTTCGGGCCAGAGAGCCAGGCGTCAACTTTGTCTTTTGCCTGTGCGGTATCCCACATCGCGGTATCCATCGCCAGCTGCTGCGTTTTCAGGCCGTCTTTGTCCAGGGTATCGATCACGTATTTGGTACGCGCTTCGGCATCCGGATGGCCCGGCTCGCCTTTCAGCAGTACGAACTGGATGGTACCGTCTTTGTTCAGATCCCAGGCTGGCGTGGCTTTCCAATGCTTCTCAATCAGCTGACCCTGGATGATGCCTGACTCTTTAGAGTCGGTACCGACGTAATACGCTTTCGGGTAGCTGGCCAGCACTTTGGCGTTAGGTTCTTTGTTGAAGAACACCACCGGCACATCGTTGCCACGCGCTTTATCAATCACCACTGCCGCAGCAGCCGGATCCACCAGGTTGATGGCCAGCGCTTTCACGCCTTTCGCCATCAGCACGTCAATCTGGTCGTTCTGTTTAGACTGGTCGTTCTGAGAGTCATTCATCAAAAGCTGAATGCCGCCCAATGATTTTGCTTCTTTCTCAATGTCCTTACGCACCATCGACATGAAGTTGTCGTCGTATTTGTAGATGGTCACGCCAATGCGGGTATCGGCGGCGTGCGCAGTTGCACCAAACATCATGCTGGCAACCAGTGCTGTGAGCGTGAAAACCTTCTTATTCATGGTATCTCCGGTTTTTTATGTAGGGCATTTCATTGCGCTATTTGCCTGCGGGCAAACAGCGCCGTCGGTTGTAAACCTGATAATGGGCGGACGCGTAACGCAAAGCCGGGCCACCATCGCAATCCTGACTTCCCTGTAGGTAAACGCTTCCTGAAGAGTGTTGTGAACTATTTCAATCGGCTACTGAAACCGGCTGGGAAGAGGATTTCTCAGCGTTACATGATGTTTCAGTCCGGTAAGACGCTGCCATCATAGTGAGCGGCATGTTAATTAACTGTGAATGCAATCACAGATTGGAAACGGTTACACTGGGCTATCGCCTGAATTAGTGACCGACTCCACAATTTGCCGCTGGGCAACAGAATGGCGACGCACCAGCGTGGGCATAAAGCAGTGTGTAGCCAGCTGATCCAGCTCGCCTGCGGCACCTTTGAGCGCTAATTCCGTGGCGAGTTTCGCCATAGAAACAATAGGATAACGGACCGTGGTTAACTGCGGATCGGTATAGCGGGAGATGGGAATATCATCAAAGCCAATGACAGAGAAATGCTGCGGAACCTGGATGCCGTTGTCCTTCAAAGCGGTCAATGCACCGGCCGCCATGCCGTCATTGTAGGAAAACACTGCTGTTAAATGTAAGTTACGACCCAGCAATTCCACCATCGCTGCTTCGCCGCCTTGCATGTCGGGTTCAGCATGCGCAATCCATGACTCCTGCGGGCGAATTCCCTGCTCTGACAAGGCCTGCAGCCAGCCTTCACGCCGCTGCGTCACATCCTCAATCGGGTGGCTGGAGCTAAGAAAGCCGATGCGTTGATGTCCCTGTTGTAACAACATGCGCGTGGCTACCTGCGCGCCGGTGACGTTATCCAGGCAAACGCAGCGGTGTTCATAACCAGGAATTGTGCGGTTAATCAACACCATACCGGGAACCTGATCCATAAACTGCGTCAGTTCGGCGTCTGAAAGCGTTTTCGCGTGCACCACCAATGCGTTACATCGTTGACGTATCAGCACCTCAATTGCGTGACGTTCTTTCTCTTCCTGATGCCAGGAGTTACTGATTAACACGTGTTTATGTACGCGCTGCGCCACGGTATCCACCGCTTTTACCAGCGCGCCAAAGAAGGGATCGGAAACATCCATCACCACCACGCCAATGGTGTCACTGATTTGCGTAGCCAGCGCCTGCGCGTTGGCGTTCGGGCGATAGCCTAACGCATCAACGGCGGCCAGCACGGCTTCCCGGGTATCGGCGGTGACTGCACTGCTGTTGTTGAGCACACGCGACACGGTGGCTACTGACACACCGGCCTGACGGGCGACATCACGAATCGTTATCATGCAGCTGTTCCACAGAGGCTGAAAATGCGCGACAAGCGCGTAACGGCGCTATTCTGTCAGGGCATGTGAAACGACTACGTGAATCACGTCACAGCAATGAAAACGGTTACATACAATTCTGCAACCTTTGTGATGAACATCATTATCTGAGCGAGGAGGAAGGATCAGCTTTTCCCGCGGCAAGACGTGTCAGTTTGCGCCAGATCCACTCCATTGGGCCTTGCGGGAAGACGCGCAGCCACAGTACGGAAAACAGGATATTAACCAGCCAGATAGCCGGTACAAAGGCCAGCAGCTGCAGTCGATCGAACCTGAGGAACAGATCAAAGCGGTAGAACAGCGTGGTGCAAATCAGCGTCTGTAACAGGTAATTGCTCAAGGCCATGCGGCCAACGCATTGAATGGCGTAGCTGACACGCGTTGACGCAATTTGCGGCCAGAATCCCAGGCAAAGTGCGGCATAACCGAGGCTGATAAACGGACTGGCGAGATCGCGCGGCACCTGCAGGAAAAAGCCGGTCCAGCGGAATTCCCAGCCAATCATCCACTGCGCGGCGATGCCGGGAATGGCGATCAGCCAGCCGATAGTCAGCAGCAGCGCCGCCGAACGGCGATAGTGCTGCACGCTAAATTGCCCGCTGAGCCAGCCGCTGCGCATCAATGCCGCACCAATCAGCATCAAACCCGCCAGCTGCCAGCCATATTGCGATGCCAGCGCCATCAAGCCGGATGACAGATGATCCAGCCGGTTCTGCACCGCTTCCCAACCGCCGAGCAGTTTCCAGTAGCTTTCATACTGCAGGTCCGCCGCACCCGGCAGCCAGGATCGCGTGGGATTGGGGCTGGAGACCGCGCCGAAAATCAGCAGCACGCCGCAGCCGACCAGATAGAGTAATGCGCCGGTTTGTAACAAAGCGCGGTCGGAAGGCACATCACGCAGCATGCGCCAGATAATCAGCCCAATCAGGCCATAATCCAGCAGGATGTCGCCTTCCCAGAAAAAGATGCCGTGAATGAAACCGAGCAGCACCAGCAGCGTCAGACGCGCCGACATCCAGCGGCTGCCGCGCGGCGCCTGCATATAAAGGCCGGCACCAAACAGCAAGGCAAAGAGCGTGAGGAATTTCAGCTGCGCCAGGCCATCCATGATTGCCCACGTCCAGGCATCAGACGTAGCAGCCTCACCGCGCCACGCCGGATTGAGATAGGCGGCCGATGGCAACGCAAAGCCGACAATGTTCAGCAGCAAGATGCCGAGAATGGCGCAACCACGAATGAAATCCAGCGCGAGATAGCGTTGCATCGAGTGCCCTGACGGAGAGAGGAAATCGGGCAACAGGCTGTTGCCCAAACAGATTAGCTGTGACGAACCGCGCGCAAAAACTCCTGACGCGTGTTCTGGCTGGATTTGAACAAGCCACCCAGCGAGGTGGTGGTGGTGGCGCTGGTAGCATCTTTTACGCCACGCGCTTTCACGCAGTAATGCACCGCATCAATTGACACCGCAACGTTATTGGTGCCAAGCAGCGTTTGCAGCGCCACCAGCACTTGCTGCGTCAGGCGCTCTTGCACCTGCGGACGCTGGGCAAAGAACTGCACGATACGGTTGATTTTCGACAGGCCAATCACTTTCTCTTTCGGGATATAGGCCACGGTGGCTTTACCATCGATAATCACAAAGTGGTGTTCGCAGGTGCTGGTCAGCGTGATATCACGCACCGTCACCATCTCATCCACTTTCATCTTGTTTTCGATGACGGTGATTTTCGGGAAGTTGGCGTAATCCAGACCTGAGAAAATCTCATCCACATACATCTTGGCGATGCGGTGCGGCGTCTCCATCAGGCTGTCATCTTCCAGATCCAGGTTCAGCAGCTGCATGATTTGCGTCATGTGGCCGGCAATTTCGCGTTTACGCGCGGCGTCATCCATTTCACGCACCGGGGCGCGTAACGGCGTTTCCAGACCACGCGCCAACAGCGCTTCGTGAACCAGGGCGGCTTCCTGACTTAAGGTGCTCATTTACTCTTCTCCGACAGGTGATGCGCCCGCGGGTTTTCGCCCACGGGGGAAATTCTGAGCGCGTATTGTGAAATACTCCGCGCCCTTAATCCAGTAATCATTCTGATAAGCTTTTCATCACGTGCGGCGACGTAAAACCAGCATTCCCGCAAGGATTAAGCTGGCGCCCGCCACCCACAGCGCCGGTTCCAGTTGATGCCACAGCATGCTGGAAATCCACGACAGCAGCGGACCACCTAGTTGCCCGACCGCATAACCGGTGGTGAGCAAACCGGCAAGATAGCGCGCATGCTGCGGTGCCAGCTCACGCCCATATTGCAGCGTCAGTTGCACCACACACAGGAAGCCGCCGCCAATCAGCGCCGCACCCAGCATCAGGCCGTTTAAGCCGGGCAGCACAATCGCGGCGATAACGCCCAACGCCTGCGCCCACAGCACCATCGCCAGACGCACATGGCTGCTGCCCCAGTGACGCGTCAGGATGCCTAACACGATGCCGATCACCGCCGCGCCACCGAACACTGGCCAGACGAACTGGGCAAAGGCGCTGTCAGGAAAACGCGCCGCCGCCATTTGCGACATAAAGGTGGCGGGCAGAATGTAGCCAAAGCCGGCGAGGCTGTAGCTCAGTACCAATCGCTTAAGATCGCCATTCAGCACCAGCGGCGATGCAGCTTGATTGGGACGATGCAATTGACCAGTACGCGGCAGGAAACGCGCAATCGCGGCAATCAACAACAGCGCCAGCAAACCGTAAGCCGCCCACGCAAAGGCCGCGCTAACACCGCTGGCGTGCAGCGCCACCGCCAGCATGCCGCTGATAAAGATGCCGGTGCCGGGTCCGGCAAATACCGCCGCCAGCAAGCCCGGACGTCCGTGATGATGCAGCTGATCGCTGGCCCATGCCGCCAGCAACACCATCGCCCAGCCGCTGGCCCAGCCAATCAGGAAACGAATCAGGCCATGTAACCACGTACCGCTGACGCAGGCCGAGAGCAGCGTTAAAATCACTGCGCCCCACACGCCCGCCTGTAAACGCCACTCGACGCGGTTGCGCGCGCGCATCGCATCAAACGAGCCAAACAGATAACCAAGATAGTTGAGTGCCGCCACCAGGCTGGCGCTGGTGAGCGTCAGTTGATGGTCATGAATCATCAGCGGAACCTGCGGCGTAAAAGCAAATCGCCCAATCCCCATCGCAACCACTAAACTTAAGAACGCGCTAAGCGCGACACGAAACGCCATACCGACCTCAGGATGTTTTATCACTTGTCACTAGCATGCATGACGTTTAAACTCACGGAAAGTGAATAATACTAACCAAGTTGTTTACGAGAAGAGAATATGGATTTAGTACAGCTCCGCATGTTTTGCTCCGTGGCCGAATCCGGTTCGCTGGCCCGTGCCGCCGAGCAACTCCATCGCGTACCTTCCAATCTCACCACGCGTCTGCGCCAGCTGGAAGATGAAATTGGCGTTGATCTGTTTATTCGTGAGAAGCAACGCATTCGCCTGTCGCCGATGGGCCACAATTTTCTTAACTATGCGCAGCGCATCCTGGCATTGAGCGATGAAGCGCTGAACATGGCGCGCGCCGGTGAGCCGGGCGGTAACTTCGCGCTCGGTTCAATGGAGAGCACCGCCGCGACGCGCCTCCCTGCCCTTTTGGCGGCCTATCACCAGCGTTTTCCGGCGGTGGAGCTGTCGCTGATCACCAATACCTCCGGTGAAATCATCGACAAAGTGCGCGAAGGCACGCTGGCCGCCGCGCTGGTGGATGGCCCGGTGGCACACGACGATCTCAATGGCTGCATTGCCTTTAATGAGCAGATGGTGCTGATCACCAGCCCGGAGCATGCGCCGATTGCCAGCGCGCGCGATGTGCAAGGCGACACGCTGTTTGCTTTCCGCAACAGCTGTTCCTACCGGACCAAGCTGGAAGCCTGGTATCGCGAAAGCCAAACCGCGCCGAGCAGCGTGATGGAGATACAGTCTTACCACGCGATGGTGGCGTGTGTGGCCGGCGGCGCGGGCGTGGCGATGATTCCCGCCTCGGTGCTGGCACAAATGCCGGCGCGCGCACGCGTGCAGGAACATGCGCTACCGCCTGCTTACCGCGATACCGCCACCTGGCTGATGTGGCGACGCGATGCGTTTACACCCAATGTGGAAGCGCTGAAATACTTGATTATTGAACTGTTTGACGATCGCCCGGTTAACGACGAGTTGCGGCATCCGCTGCACGTTGCCGAGTGAGTTTCTGTTTTATCGACATCACGACCATCGGGGCCACTTACCCCGCATCTACAGGAAGAGGGATTGCATGAACATGATTAAAACCCGCGCCGCCGTTGCCTGGGCAGCTGGCGAACCGCTGAAAATCGAAGAAGTGGATCTGATGCCACCGCAAAAAGGTGAAGTGCTGGTGCGCATCGTGGCCACCGGCGTGTGCCACACCGATGCTTACACCTTGTCGGGACAAGATCCGGAAGGCGTATTCCCGGCGATCCTCGGCCACGAAGGCGGCGGCGTGGTGGAAGCAGTGGGTGAAGGCGTGACCAGCGTGGCCGTCGGCGACCACGTGATCCCGCTTTATACCCCAGAGTGCGGCAAGTGTAAGTTCTGTCTTTCGGGCAAAACCAACCTGTGCCAGGCGATTCGCGCTACCCAGGGCAAAGGTTTGATGCCAGACGGCACCACCCGCTTCTTCAAAGACGGCAAGCCGATTTTCCACTACATGGGCACCTCAACCTTCTCTGAATACACCGTGGTTCCGGAAATCTCGCTGGCGGTGATCAGCAAAGAAGCGCCTCTTGAAGAAGTGTGCCTGCTGGGCTGCGGCGTCACCACCGGCATGGGCGCGGTGATGAACACGGCCAAAGTGAAAGAAGGCGATACCGTGGCGATCTTCGGCCTCGGCGGCATTGGTTTGTCGGCGATTATCGGCGCGAAGATGGCGAAAGCCGGTCGCATCATCGGTATCGATCTCAACACCAGTAAATTCGATCTGGCGCGCAAACTGGGTGCAACCGATCTGATCAACCCGAAAGATCACGATAAACCGATTCAGGATGTGATCGTTGAACTGACCGACGGCGGCGTCGATTTCTCCTTCGAGTGCATCGGTAACGTTAACGTGATGCGTTCGGCGCTGGAGTGCTGCCACAAAGGTTGGGGCGAATCAGTGATTATCGGCGTGGCTGGCGCGGGCCAGGAGATTTCTACCCGTCCATTCCAGCTGGTGACCGGTCGCGTATGGCGTGGTTCCGCTTTTGGTGGCGTTAAAGGCCGTTCACAGTTGCCGGGCATCGTGCAGGATTACCTCGACGGTAAATTCGCCCTGAACGATTTCATCACCCATAACCTGCCGCTGGAAGAGATTAACGACGCCTTTGATCTGATGCATGAAGGGAAATCCATCCGTACGGTGGTGCATTTTACTAAGTAATCAGGAGACGTTATGGCTTCCACTTTGGAGCTGTTAGAAGAGCATCGCATCTTTGGTGGCTGGCAGCAGCGCTGGCGTCATCAGTCGGCGGTGCTGAACTGTCCGATGACCTTCAGCATTTTTCTGCCGCCGCCGCAGAGTGACGCACCGCCGCCGGTGGTGTGGTTTCTCGCCGGATTGACCTGCAGCGATGAGAACTTCACCACCAAAGCCGGCGCACAGCGCGTGGCTGCGGAGCTGGGTTTGGTGCTGATTATGCCAGACACCAGCCCGCGCGGTGACGATGTGGCGAACGACAGCGGTTACGATCTCGGCCAGGGCGCAGGTTTCTACCTCAACGCCACGCAGCAGCCGTGGGCGGCGAACTTCCGCATGTTCGATTACCTCAGCGCGGAGCTGCCGGAGCTGGTGGCGGATAACTTTAAGCTGAGCGATCGTCAGTCGGTGATGGGTCATTCAATGGGCGGACACGGTGCGCTGGTGCTGGCATTGCGTCTTGGCGGACGTTTTGCGTCGGCTTCTGCCTTCGCGCCAATCGTCAATCCTACCGAAGTGCCGTGGGGCCAGAAGGCCTTTACCGCTTATTTGGGGGAAGATCGTCAGACGTGGCGTGAATGGGATAGCTGCCTGTTGATGCGTGACGTGGAACAGCGCTTGCCGATTCTGATTGATCAAGGGGATAGCGATCAGTTCCTCGCCGATCAGCTGCGTCCAGAGCGACTGGAAGCGGTGGCGCGTGAGCAAAGTTTCCCGCTGGAGTTACGCATTCAGCCGGGATATGACCATAGCTACTTCTTTATCGCCAGCTTCGTGGAAGACCATCTGCGTTTCCACGCGAAGCATTTGTTGGTGTGATTGTGCTGGTTGTTCCAGATCTTGCTGGCTGCCCCCCATCCCGGCCTTCCCCCGTAAACGGGGGAAGGAGATGCTGCCACATGCAGCTTCAATACTCACATATGGCAGCATCTTCCTCCCCCATTAATGGGGGAGGACCGAGGAGGGGGACAACGTGCACCTAATGAGGGGGACAGCGTGCACCATATGGGGGACAGCGTGCACCCAACTACACCAACGTCTCCGCCAGCCCGTCGATCATCACCTGCGGCATACCGCGTGAGCAGTGCTCGATACGGCCGCGCACCCCATACACCTGCGCAAGCGTCTCCGGCGTAATCACCTTCGACGGCTCGCCGTCCGCCAGCAGATTGCCATCCTTCAGCATCAGCGCGTGATCCGCATGACGCAGCGCGATGTTGATATCGTGCACCACCACCACCGTCACAATATTGCGCAACCGGGTTTCACGACGCACCAGATCCATCACGTGGAACTGGTAGTTAAGATCCAGCGCGCTGAGCGGTTCATCCAGCAGCAACAGTTCCGGACGCCGAATCAGCGATTGCGCCAGACCCACCAACTGCTTCTGCCCGCCCGATAGCTGATCGAGATAGCGCATGGCTAAATGCGCGATGCCGAGCTGCTCGAGTAGATGCATGATCTCCGCTTCGCTCGAGGCGCTGTGCAAGCCACCCGACGCACGCTGCGCCACGATAATCGACTCCAGCACGTGCAGATGCACGCCCGCCGGCAAACTTTGCGGCAGATAAACCACACGCTGCGCCCGGCGCGCAAACGGCTGGCTCATCAGCTCCTCACCGTTCAGCCACAGCTCGCCCTGCCCTTTGCCCAAGCCGGCCAGCGCGCGCAACAGCGTCGATTTGCCGCAGCCGTTGGGGCCGAGCAACACGGTGATTTTGCCCTGCGGCAGTTCCGTCACGTTGAGATCGTCAATCACCTTGCGCTTCGGGTAACCGGCGGAGAAATGCTTCAGACGTAATCCCTGCTCCATTACACCGTCCCCCGATGACGCAGAATAATGCTGAGGAAGAACGGCACGCCGACCAGCGACGTCACAATTCCCACCGGAATGATCACGCCGGGAATCAGGTTTTTCGACGCCACCGAAGCCAGCGACAGCACCAGCGCACCGACCAGCGCGCTGGCTGGCAGGTAATAGCGGTGATCTTCACCAAACATCATGCGCGCAATGTGCGGCGCGACCAGACCGATGAAACCAATCGGGCCGACAAACGCCACCGCCAGCGCGGAGAGAATACTGATGCGCAGCAGCGTCGCCAGGCGCAGACGGCGCACGTCGATACCAAAGCTCACTGCACGATCTTCGCCGAGGCGCAGCGCGGTCAGCTTCCAGCTGCTGAGCATGGAGAACGGAATCAGGATGGCAAAGGCGGCGGTTAATACGCCGAGTTTTTCCCACGAGGCGCGCGCGAGGCTGCCCATGGTCCAGAACACCAGGCCCTGCAAGGTATCTTCGCTGGCGATGAACTGCATCATTGAGACTAATGCGTTAAAGGTGAATACCAGCGCGATACCAAACAGCACCACGCCAGAGGTCGAAACTTTGGTCCAGCGCGTCACGCCATCCAGCATTAAGGCGGCAAACAGCGCAAACACAAACGCGTTGGCGGAGATAAACCACTGATCCGGCACGCCGGGAATGCCGATACCGAGGACGATTGCCAGCGCGGCGCCAAAGGCCGCCGCCGACGAGACGCCGAGCGTAAACGGGCTGGCAAGCGGGTTATTCAGGATGGTTTGCATCTCTGCACCGGCGAGGCCGAGCGAGAAGCCCACCACCACCGCCATTAATGCGTACGGTAAACGGATATCCCAGACAATCACGCGCGTGCCCGCATCGACCGCATCGGGATGCGTCAGCGTTTGCCATAAGGTTTCGAGGGAGAGCCCAGCCGGGCCGAGCGTGAAATCAAGAATCACTGACGCCAGTATCGCCAGCACCAGCACGCCAATTAATATCAGTCGCTGGCGCAGTACCTGACGATAGCGCGTCATGGTATCGGTTTCGAGGCCGTTTTCCGCCAGCAGTGTGGCGTCGGTGGTACGCATTGTTCTACCCGTTTCTTGTCGAAATCATAACGGCAGCCACAATAGTGCAGGTGATAATAATTATCAATTCAATCTGAGTAACAAAATCCAAAAAAAAGTGCGCATAATTGCGCACTTTGCAGGATTGTCGTATCGCCATTAATGGCAACCTTCACACAACAATCACTCTTTAAACGTCGGGAATTCCATCTCGCTGTATTTCACAAAGCGCGAGCCGCGTGTCAGCTTGTAGCCCAACCAAATCACCAGGAACAGCGGCAGACCAATATAGGTCGCGGCCACGCCATACCAATCAATGCGGTCGGCAAGGAACGCCTGATAGTTCTGCCCCAGCGTAATGATCAGACACAGAATGAAGGCGAAAATCGGTCCCAGCGGGAAGAAGCCCGAACGGTACGGCAAATCGGCCAGATTGTGACCCTGAGCGATATAACCGCGACGGAAACGGTAATGGCTAATAGCGATACCCAACCAGGCAATAAAACCGGTCATGCCTGAGGTGTTCAGTAGCCACAGGTAAACTTCCTGGTTACCAAATTTCGAGCTCAGGAAGCACAATCCCGCCACCACAGTGGTAGCAATCAGCGCGTTACGCGGGACGCCACCTTTCGAGAGCTTGCCGAAAATGCGTGGCGCTTTACCTTCGCGTGCCAGGTTGAACAGCATACGCGTTGAGGCGTACATGCCGGAGTTACCCGCCGACAGCACCGCCGTCAGAATCACCGCGTTCATTACCGCCGCCGCCGAGAGCAGACCGGCATTCTGGAACACCAGCGTGAACGGGCTGATGGCGATATCGGTGACATCGTTATGCAGCAGCTTCGGATCGGTGTACGGCAGAATCAGGCTAATGATCAGAATAGCGAAGATATAGAACAGCAGAATTCGCCAGAATACCTGACGCACCGCGCGCGGAATGTTCTTCGCCGGATCCTCAGATTCACCGGCCGCGATACCGATCAGCTCGGTGCCCTGGAAGGAGAAGCCAACGATCATCGCCACGCCTATCATCGCGGCAAAACCACCGGCGAACGGCGCTTCGCCCACGGTCCAGTTATGCCAGCCGGCGTTTTCTGCGCCGCGCAGGATGCCGGTGATCATCAACACGCCAACCACAATAAAGATGATGACGGTGGTCACTTTGATCAGCGAGAACCAGTATTCCGCTTCGCCGAAGCCTTTGACTGAGATGTAGTTGAGCAGGAACATCAGGCCAAGGAACAGTGCGCTCCAGATCCAGCCGGGCGTGTCCGGGAACCAGTAGTTCATGACGAGCTGCGAGGCGACGAGGTCAACGGCGATGGTCACCGCCCAGTTGTACCAATAGTTCCAGCCCAGCGCGAAGCCGAAGCCTTCTTCAACATATTTTGAACCGTAGGTGGAGAAGGAGCCAGAAACCGGCATAAAGGCCGCGAGTTCGCCGAGGCTGGTCATCAGGAAGTAAACCATCAGGCCGATGAGCGCATAGGAGAGTAGCGCGCCGCCGGGTCCGGCCTGAGAAATGGTGGCACCCGAGGCGACAAACAGGCCGGTACCGATGGAACCACCAATGGCGATCATGGTGAGATGACGCGCTTTTAATTCACGGCGCAATCCAGGTTGTTGTGTTGTTTTTGAGTCATTATGCATGTGTAAACGCTATGCTGGATAAAAATGAGGCGAGATTGTAGCAGCTAGCCCCAAGCTGTATAGCATTCACGTCGGGTTATTAGTTACCTTCATGATCGGCCGGGAATTATTAGCCGCAGCGTGATCAGCGCTGTGATTATTCACGGCAATACGACAGGAAACGGCTTAAAGCTTTGGACACATGCTTCTGTCGATGATGGATGCGATACAGCGTGCGCGTCAGGCGCGGCAATGGGATCGCGACTTCCACCAGCGTGCCGGCTTCCAGCAGATCCTCAATCACCCGCCGCGACAAACAGCTGATGCCCATGCCGTGACGCACTGCGTGTTTAATTGCCTCTGAGTTGCCCAACTCCATGCCGAGCTGAAACTGCGGCAGATGCGACAGCAGCAGATAATCAACGATCTCGCGCGTGCCTGAACCGCGCTCGCGTAGAATCCACGGCGCGGCGGCGAGCGCTTCCAGCGTAATCGGCTGCTGCAGGATGGCGGCATCCGGCGCGGCAAACACCACCAGCTCATCTTCCAGCCACGGCTCGCTGATAATATCCAGCTCGTGGCACGGACCTTCGATCAAACCGATATCGACGCGAAAATCCGCCACCGCATTAATCGCATCCTGACTGTTACCGACGCTCAGCTCCAGCGGCAACGCGGGGAAATCGCGGCGATAGGCGGCGATCATGCCCGGCAGCAGGTAATTACCGATGGTGCTGCTGGCGAACAGGCGAATCGCCCCGTTATCTTCCTTAAACAGCTGTTCGATTTCGCCCGCCTGCTCCATCAAACCCACGGCGCGCGGATAGAGTAAACGGCCATGCTCATTCACCACCAGTCGCTTACCGACGCGGTCAAACAGCTGCACACCGAGTTGGTTTTCCAAATCTGCTAACGCGGCGCTCACCGCCGACTGCGACAGCGCCAGTACCTGCGAGGCCTGCGTCGTCGAGCCGCTCTTCAGCACTTCGGTAAACACTTCAATCTGGCGCAATGTGATGTGCATACGGTTTCCCTTATATTACTTATTGTGGTTAATTATAAATATATTATCAATTTTACTTTTATACCAGCGCAGCGCACGCTTAGGGCAGAGAGAGATGGTTAGAAGGTCGCCATGAATGGCGACCCTACAGGGTTTTGTAGGGTGCGCATTTATGCCGGCCCATCGAGGAGAAGAGTATGGCTGAGTTAAGTGTCAATAAAACCCCGTTTCATCTACATCACTGGCTGCCTGGGTTGCTGCTAACCATCGCAATTGCAGGTACAGCGGCGTGGTTAAGCAATCAGTCTTGGTTGGCCGGGGCCGGATTCGGTGCGCTGACGTTAGCGATTATTTTGGGCATCGTGCTCGGTAACACCCTTTATCCGCAGATGGCCGGCGCCTGTGACAGCGGCGTAATGCTGGCGAAACAGCGCTTGCTGCGCCTCGGCATCATCCTGTATGGCTTTCGTATTACCATACAGCAGATTGCTGATGTCGGTCTTAGCGGCGTATTGATTGATGTGATGGTTCTCAGCTCCACTTTCCTGCTGACCTGTTTTATCGGCATTCGTCTGCTGAAGATGGATCGCGAAACCGTGTGGCTGATTGGGGCGGGCAGCAGCATTTGTGGCGCGGCGGCGGTGCTGGCGAGTGAACCTATCGTTAAGGCTGCGCCGTCAAAAGTGGCGGTGGCTGTTGCGACTGTGGTGCTGTTTGGTACCCTCGGTATCGTGCTCTATCCGCTGCTGTGGTCGCTGCTGCCAAACGTCAGCGCGGAACATTTCGGTATCTTCACGGGTTCGACGTTGCATGAAGTAGCGCAGGTCGTTGCGGCAGGACACGCGATGGGTGCCGAGGCCGAAAACACCGCCGTGATTGCCAAAATGCTGCGCGTGATGATGCTGGCGCCGTTTTTACTGATTCTCGGCAGCTGGCTGAAACGTCAGCGTAACCAACGCGCAGAGTCATCCTCGGCGGTGAGCTTCCCGTGGTTCGCGCTGCTGTTTATTGTGGTGGCGCTGTTTAACTCGCTGCATCTACTGCCTGCCAATATTGTTGGCACACTGAATCAGCTGGCAAATCTGCTGCTGGCGATGGCGATGGCGGCGCTGGGTTTAACCACACGTTTCAGTGCCTTAAAGCAGGCCGGTTTGAAACCGCTGCTGCTCGGCTTGATAATGTTTGGCTGGTTGATCGTTGGCGGCGGAGCACTCAATGTGCTGGTGCAACATTTCATGGCGTAACCGCATCCGCTATGATGGGCAGCTTTGCAGCAGCAATCGCCCAATCAGGAGAGCGGCATGAAATATATCGGCGCACACGTCAGTGCATCAGGCGGCGTGGACCAGGCAGTTATCCGTGCCCACGAACTCGAAGCCACAGCCTTTGCGCTGTTCACCAAAAATCAGCGCCAGTGGAAAGCCGCACCGCTGTCAGGAGAAGTGATCGATGCGTTCAAAACCGCCTGCGATCGCTATAACTTCACCTCCGCGCAGATTCTGCCGCACGATAGCTATCTGATTAACCTCGGCCATCCGGTGATGGAAGCGCTTGAGAAATCGCGCGAGGCTTTCCTCGATGAGATGCAGCGTGCCGAGCAGTTGGGTTTGACCTTGCTGAACTTCCACCCGGGCAGCCATCTGAAGCAGATTGAAGAAGAAGCCTGCCTGAAGCGTATCGCCGAATCGATCAACATCGCGCTGGATAAAACCAGCAGCGTGGTGGCGGTGATCGAAAACACCGCCGGTCAGGGCAGCAACCTCGGTTTCCGCTTCGAGCACCTCGCCACCATTATTGAGCACGTGGAAGATAAGTCGCGCGTTGGCGTGTGCATTGATACCTGCCACGCCTTTGCGGGCGGTTACGATCTGCGTACCGAAGAAGCCTGCGCCGAGACCTTCAGCGACTTTGAGCGCATCGTTGGTTTCCAGTATTTGCGCGGTATGCACCTGAATGATGCCAAGAGCACGCTGGGCAGTCGCGTTGACCGCCATCACAGTCTGGGTGAAGGCAATATTGGCAAAACGGCGTTTAGCTGGCTGATGAAAGATAAACGTTTTGACGGCATTCCCATGATTCTGGAAACCATTAATCCGGATATCTGGAAGGATGAGATTGCGTGGTTGAAGTCGGAGCAGCAGGGTTAAATATCTGATTAAAAAAAAGGGAGCCGCAGCTCCCTTTTTTATGTCTGACGAAGATTACGCGGCTTTAACCAGCTCTTCTTCCGGACGTTTCAGGATGGCGTAACCAAGTCCCGCTACCGCAGTACCAATCACAATCGCCAGCAGATAACCCAATACTGGAGTAATCGCGCCTGGAATCAGCAGGACGAACAGACCACCGTGCGGTGCCATCAGTTTCGCGCCAATCGCCATGGAAATCGCACCGGTTACCGCGCCGCCAATGATACAGCACGGCAGCACACGCATTGGGTCACGCGCCGCAAACGGAATAGCACCTTCAGAGATGAAGCACAGACCGAGCACCAGCGCCGCTTTGCCCCCTTCCTGCTGACCTTTGTTGAACTTACGACGCGCAACCAGCGTCGCCAGGCCCATCGCCAGCGGTGGCACCATACCGGCTGCCATAATGGCCGCCATCGGTGCGTAGGTTTGTGAACTCAGCAGACCAACACCAAACGCATAGGCCACTTTGTTCACCGGGCCGCCCATGTCGGTACACATCATGCCACCGAGAATCGCGCCCAGCAGTACCGCGTTCGCCGTGCCCATGTTGGCCAGCCAGGTTGTCAGGCCAGTCATGATGCCCGCAACCGGCTTACCTACCACGTAAATCATCAGCAAACCGGTAATCAAACTCGCCACCAGCGGAATGATCAGAATCGGCTTCAACGCTTCCATACTTTGAGGCAGTTTTACTTTGCTGCTGAGCATCTTCGCGGCGTAACCGGCAATGAAACCGGCGATGATGCCGCCAAGGAAACCGGCGTTAATGCTGGTCGCGATCATGCCGCCAATCAAACCTGGCGTCAGACCTGGACGATCCGCAATCGAGAAGGCAATGAAACCGGCTAACACCGGCACCATCAGCGCGAAGGCGCTGCCGCCACCGATCTGCATCAGTGCCGCCGCTAAGGTGCCCGGCTCTTTAAATGCGGTGATACCAAAGGCAAATGACAGCGCGATGCTCAAACCACCGGCAACCACCATCGGCAGCATGTACGAAACGCCAGTCAGCAGGTGACGATAGGCACCGGCTTTCTCTTTGCTGTCGCCCTGTGCGCTGGCCGCCTGATTGCCGCTCGGCTGATAGGTTTTCGCTTCGGCCTGCGCTTTATCCAGCTCCTGCGCGGTTTTCTTCAGCGCCAGACTGGTTGAGGTACGGTACATCGGCTTACCGGCAAATTTCGCCAGATCCACGTCAATATCGGCCGCGACAATCACCAGATCGGCCGCCGCCACTTCTTCTGGTGTGATCGCGTTGCCTGCACCCACTGAACCGCGGGTTTCCACTTTCACCCACCAGCCACGTTTGTTCGCTTCGGCCTGAATAGCTTCGGCGGCCATAAAGGTATGCGCCACGCCAGTTGGGCAGGCGGTCACCGCCACGATGCGTTTCTGAGCAGCGCTCTGCGCAGCTACTGGCGCGGCAGCGGTTGCAGCAGCAGGCTGCCAGGTTTTGGCACTCGCTTTGGCTTGATTGATTGCCGCCAGCGGATCGCGCAGCGCCTGCTGCACATCAACCAGCGCCAGCGATTTACCAGCCAGCTCTGCGTCGTTTGGCATATTGTGGCCAGCAACCAGCACCAGTTCAGCTTCGGCGGCATTGTTGGTCAGCGTCAGGCCAGCTTGTGCCGCCGTCGCGCGTAAACGTTCCAGCGCCAGATGTCCTGACGCCAGTCCCAGTGAAGAATCTTTTATCAGCAGCGTTTTCATTATCGCTCTCCTGCTGTTAGTTAACGGGTTGTAAGTCGACGCGCGCCATCATCGCGGCCAACTGGGTACGATCTTTCACGCCAACGTTGCTTTGGCTGACGGCCATCGCCGCCACTGCCGTCGCCAGACGCAGCGTGTGCTCGCTGGATTCACGCATCAGCAAGCCGTAAATCAGGCCGCCGACCATCGAATCGCCGGCACCGACGGTGCTGACCACTTCGCAGGCAGGCGGTTTGGCGATCCATTCGCCGGAGGCATTCACCCACAGTGCACCTTCCGCACCGAGAGAAATCACTACGTGCGCAATACCTTGCTCACGCAGTTCATGTGCAGCACCGATCACGTCCTGCAGCGCAGGCAGTTTGCGACCAGCCCAAATCTCCAGCTCGCGGCGGTTCGGTTTCACCAGCCACGGCGCGGCTTTCAGACCGGCGACCAGCGCTTCGCGGCTGCTGTCGAAGATGATGCACGGGCACAGCGTGCGCAGATCGCTCATCCATTTGGTGAAGGCTTCTGGCGCCACGCCGGCTGGCAGGCTGCCGCTGACGCACACCATGTCGAACTGGCCGAGCCAGGTGAGAGAATCGGCGGTGAAGCGCTCCCAATCCTGCGCGGTGACCTCAAAGCCAGAGAAATTCAGGTCGGTCACATCGCCGTCTTTTTCGGTCAGCTTAACGTTAATACGCGTACGGCCCTGCACCACCTGAAAACGGTTGGCGATGCCGAGTTCGCTGAACAGCTGCTGAAAGCCGTCCTGATTCTCTTTGCCGAGGAAACCGCCGACGGTGACATCGATACCGAGATCCTTCAGCACTTTGGCAACGTTGATGCCTTTACCCGCCGCGTGCAGGCCGGTGGTTTTCACCAGGTTAACTTCGCCGCGCTCAATTTCTGGCGTGTATCCGACCAGATCGTAAGCCGGGTTTAAGGTAATTGTTGCGACACGACGGCTCATGCAACCCCCTCGCCTAAACCAGAATTGATCGCTTCTTCAATTGCGTTCAGCGCCTGCTGTGCATCTTCGCCGCTGGCGGTGAAGCGCAGGCGATGGCCTTTTTTCACACCGAGCGCAACGACTTTCATCAGGCTGCGGCCGTTAGCAGGCTTACCGCTGCCATCGAGATTAGTTACGGTGATGTCGCTGTTGAACTGTTTGATGACGGTCACCAGCGCCGTGCCCGGACGCGCGTGCAGACCGTGTTCGTTGCGGATGGTGAATTCAGCGGTCAGCAGCTCGGCAGCTTCATCGACTTCGCTGGTCAGCAGCGCCAGGATACCGGCGGCATCGGCTTTC
Organism: Pantoea sp. DY-15; assembly: GCF_019795935.1. Lineage (NCBI taxonomy): Bacteria > Pseudomonadati > Pseudomonadota > Gammaproteobacteria > Enterobacterales > Erwiniaceae > Pantoea > Pantoea sp. DY-15. The sequence continues at coordinate 404,834 of NZ_JAIMIF010000003.1, read as the reverse complement.
AGCAGACGTTCAGCTTTGTTGCTCAGCAGCAGATTGCTGAGATAGCCCAGCACTTCCAACGGACGCTGATCGTTAGCCGCCACGGTCAGCAACAGCGCGACGTTTTCGCCCTGATGCTGGAATGGCGCTGCCGCGCGGCTTACGGCCACTGCGCTGCCGAGATTGCCGTTGGCGCTGTCGCTCAGCCAGATGCCCTGACCGAGGCTCAGTGGGGCGCGGGAAATCACGTCAGCAATAAAGGATGCGTCCACCGCGCCTGCAGCCTGCAGACGTCCGGCGTTCAGTGCCTGTAACGTGATTAAATCGCTGGCCGCCACATCAACGGCAATCAGCGAGGTATCGAATTTGAATTCTGCCGCCTGGTTTTCGCCCATCAGCAGCGCACGCAGATCTTCCGCCGAGGCGGTTTTCAGCTGTTCAGCAATGCTGTCATCACTTAATACGTGAGTGAGCTGGCGCAGCAACGCGAGGTGTTCATCCGATTTAGCGGCAATACCGATCGCCACATACGCCGTTTGCCCTTCGCCCCAATCCACGCCCTGCGGGAACTGATAAACCTGGACACCGGTTTTCAGCACGAGGTCGCGGGTGTCGGTGGTGCCGTGCGGAATGGCGATGCCGTTACCCAGGAAAGTGGTGGTTTGCTGTTCGCGCGCCAGCATGCCGTTAACGTAGCCTTCGGCCACATTGCCTGCAGCGGTTAACGCAGCGGCAACCTGACGAATGGCCTCTTCTTTATTCTGTGCGCTAGCACCGGTATGAATGGCCTGAACTTCGAGCTGGAACATATCTCTCCTCGCTTACTGTATTGAATCGTTTCAGCTAGATGATGTAAAAAGATGCTATGCATCGCGGACTTAGCCGGAATGACAACGCTGAAACGTTTCAGGGAATATGGTACAGCCACGTACAGCAGGCAAGAAAATGCGCGATCTGAGTAGCAGATTTTTGACGTTCCGCACACTTCATGTTGGATTTAAGATTTTTACCGGCAGGCAGGCTGATGCTTTTGCTGTACAGACCAACGGCATTAAACCCAATTCTTCAGCTATGCGTCAGCAGTGCTTCAGGGCGCCGTCTCGGCTTCCAGTTTAAGCAGAAATGTCATGGCGCTATCACGGCTACTGCCGCACATTTCGGCGCTGGGCTGTAAGCCAGCACAGACCGCCGGACGCAGCGGTGAACCAAAGATTTTGCAGCGCTGTTGCTCATCAAGCTGTACGCAACGCGTGTTGGCCGGCTTGCCGTGCGGCATGCCAGGAATCGGGGACGAGATTGAGGGGGCTGTGCAACAGGCACCGCAATGGTCACGACAAAACATCATGCGCTCCTGCAGAGAATTCGCCGCGACAATAACAGTCCCAGAACGCGAATGCCATGCAGTGGCAACAATTTTACATTGGCTGACTTGCCAGTTTTTCGCCGCGCGAGTAACGTGACGCGCATTAACCTCCTGTCAGCGAGAAAAACACCATGCCAAAGGCAAATGAGATCAAAAAAGGGATGGCTGTCACCTGGAACGGCAAACTGTTGCTGGTGAAAGACATTGATGTACAGAGCCCAAGTGCTCGCGGTGCCGCGACGCTCTATAAGATGCGTTTTACCGATGTCCGCACCGGCCTGAAAGTGGAAGAGCGTTTCAAGGGCGATGATATTATTGACGCCATTTCGCTCAGCCGCCGCGCCGTCACCTTCTCCTATATAGATGGTGATGAGTATGTGTTTATGGATGACGAAGACTACACGCCATACAACTTCAAAAAAGAGCAGATCGAAGAAGAGCTGCTGTTTATTCCCGAAGGCGGCATTCCCGGTATTCAGGTGCTGACGATGGACGGCCAGGTATTGGCTCTTGAATTGCCACAAACCGTCGATATGGAAATTGTTGATACCTCGCCGGGCATTAAAGGCGCCTCCGCCAGCGCCCGCTCCAAACCCGCAGGCATGAGCACCGGCTTATCCATTCAGGTGCCGGAATACCTGAGTAATGGCGATCGCATCCGCATTCATATTGCTGAACGTCGTTATATGGGACGCGCTGACTCATAACGTGCTTCCGTCCGGCGGCCGGTGATTGTTATAGTATAACAAGGCCGTGCGCGCCGGATGCCTCTCATCCACGCGCGATTTATTCTCTTTTTTTGGGAGCCCTTTTGTGACGCGCGTAAACCTCATCACCGGATTTCTCGGCAGCGGAAAAACCACCACTCTGCTGCATCTGTTAGCCAATAAACCCGCGGATGAAAACTGGGCGATTCTGGTCAACGAATTTGGCGAAATTGGCATCGACGGCGCACTGCTCGCCGATCGCGGTGCCACGCTGAAAGAGATTCCCGGCGGCTGCATGTGCTGCGTGAACGGCTTGCCGCTGCAGGTTGGGCTAAACATGCTGCTGAAGCAGGCGAAACCCGATCGTCTGATTATCGAACCTACCGGCCTTGGCCATCCCAAACAGCTGCTGAACATGCTGCGTGCTGCCGTCTATCAACCCTGGATTCAGGTGGATGCCACCTTAACGCTGCTCGATCCGCGCCAGCTTGCCGACGCACGCGTAGTGGAGAATGAGAATTTCCGCGATCAGCTGGTGGCGGCCGATATCATCGTGGCGAACAAAAGCGACCGCTGGAACGATGATGATCGTCAGCGTTTACACACCTGGCAACAGCAATTTTTGGGCGAGCGTCAGCTGGTGGAAGCGGCGTGGGGACGCATCGATCCCGCGCTGTTGACTCAACCCGCCTTGGCGGATCGTGCGGTTCCCGATGCAGCACATCACCACCAGAATTCACGTCCACAAGGCTTGGCCGCACTGAAACTGGATGGCCAGGCGCGCTGGCGTCGTGCGCTAAATGAAGGCCAGGGCTATGCTTCCTGTGGCTGGATTTTCGATGGTGAAACCGTGTTTGATACGATTAAAGCGCTAGAGTGGGCAAGGCATGCGCCGGTTGATCGCGTTAAAGGTGTGTTGCGCACTGCCGATGGTTTAGTGAATATCAATCGCCAGGGCGACGATTTGTTTATAGAAACCCGCCCTACTACACCGCCTGATAGCCGCATCGAATTGATTCATCATCAGCCTGCTGACTGGAACCTTTTGCAGACCGCTTTGTTGAAGATTCGTTTAAATTAGATGCGTTAGGTTGCCCCGTTGTTTTCACTTTGAGTCTATTTTCTATGCGCGCTTCTCGATTAGTCACCATCCTGCTGCTGAATGCACTGGGTGTGATGCTTTTCCTTTCATGGTACCTGCCGCCGGATCACGGGTTCTGGTTTGGTATCGATAAAGCCATCTTTTATGGCTTCAATGACCAGATGGTTGATCATCACGGTTTCGCACTGTTAGTGGCTATCACTAACTTCCGCGGTTTCGATGTGGTTTCGCTGTTGGCTATGGGTTTGCTCTATTTAAGCTACTGGCGTCGCGAGACACCGCAAGGTCGCCGCCGTTTGCTGGCCATTGGCATCACGATGCTGCTGAGCGCGGTAGTACTGAACCAACTCGGTCATCTGCTGCCGGTACAGCACTCCAGCCCAACGCTGTTCTTTGAGAATGTGCATCGCGTAAGCGAACTGACCGGCATCCCGGCCAAAGATGCCTCGAAAGATAGCTTCCCTGGCGACCACGGCATGATGCTGATGATCTTCACCTGCTTTATGTGGCGCTATTTCGGCTTCCGCGCGTTTCTGGTGGGTTTGATGATTACCGTGGTGTTTGCTCTGCCACGTGTGATGGCGGGTGCGCACTGGTTTACTGATATCGCTGTGGGTTCGTTGTCAGTCGTGCTGGTTGGCATGAGCTGGTGCCTGTTAACGCCCTTCAGCGACAAGCTGGTGAATTGGCTGAACCGTTCGTTGCCGGGCAAATATAAGCCGCGCACGTAATTGTTAAGCGCGAGTGATCATAGAACAAAAAGTCAGTCGCTCGCGCTTATTTAAAACCTGAATAAACTATTAGCAAACTAACATTATTCAGGTAAAAGAAAAGATTATGATGAAAAACGCGGAACAATAGCCTTAATCCTAAGTTGTCCAGCCCGAACCCTCTTAAAATCGGTCTTAGCGCCAGAATTACCCCCTTATTGCACCGCTGTTTGGCTATTAAATCGCTGCCAATTGTTGATAAACTCGCCATTGTGTTACAGATTGATTTCACATCGAAAAAACCTTTGAATATTTATATAAAAGCACTCGCCACGCGGTCTGTAATCGGTTAACCTCGAATCCGATTAGTAAGCAACAGCATAAAATGCGGTGCTGAAAGCGACAAAAATGTGTGCATTAACACATTTTAGTAATTAAGGATTTGTCTTAGACGGTCGTACTTATTAATCTCAACCCGTTTTGTCATCTGGCTGACGACATTCTGTCGTAAGGAAATCGAAGGAAAACACGTACAATGGTCAAGTCTCAACCAATTCTGAGATACCTCAGGCGGATCATTCCCGCGGTAGCACTCGCAACACTTTTATCAGCATGCAGCAGTACCCATAACGGTCAGAACGCGAATAACGAGAATCATGAAGTTAACAACCAGAATGGTTTTTTACTTCAAGCGTCTCAGGACGAATTTGAACAGATGGTGCAGAACGTGGACGTTAAGTCCCGCATCATGGAACAGTACAGTGACTGGAAAGGTGTACGTTATCGCTTAGGCGGCGACACCAAACGCGGCATTGATTGTTCTGCTTTTGTTCAGCGCACCTTTCGCGAGCAGTTCGGTTTAGATTTGCCACGCTCAACGTCTGAACAGCAAGACACCGGCAAAGAGATTTCACGCAATAAATTGCGCGCAGGTGACTTAGTGCTATTCCGCGCCGGTTCTACCGGTCGCCACGTGGGCATCTATCTTGGCAACGATAACTTTGTTCACGCGTCCACCAGCAGTGGCGTAATGATTTCCAATCTGAATGACAGTTATTGGAAAAATCGTTACCGCGAAGCGCGTCGGGTTCTTGCTAAAAACCCAAGCTAACGTATTTCTTTGATGATCCTCTCAGCCAGAGAATCAGAAACGCTGCCCCGGCAGCGTTTTTTTTCGCCCGTAGTTTTTAACTCAAATCCAACCGATAAAAAGTAATTGAGAATCAAAAATATAACGAGACATTCTTCGCGCTCTCGTTATATTCTCGTTGACTTCCTGATACCCAGATATTGCGCTGCAGACACCGTTATCACCGTGGCTGCGGTCTGAAATGGGTAGTGACCAAACGATAAACATAATAAAAAATGGCAAGACAAGGGGAATGCACTCCATGCCACTGTCAGGGACATTAAAACACCACCGCAGTTATTCACGCCGTATCGCCTGGCATAGTGCGATTATCGGCGCGGCATTCTTTCTGCTTTTTGTCACCGTGCTATTAACACTCACCTGGCAAAAACGTGTACAACAACACGAACAGCTTCTGGCACACAGCCGCGACGATTTACAACAGGTGATAGCAAGCCTGGTCGATACACTTTATCCCTTACAGCAATACACCCAGTTAGCCTGCAACAACGTCAGTCGTGAGCTCACTTCTCGCGCCGCCTTTGCCGGTAATATCCGCGCCATCCTGCTGGTGCGTGATGGCAACGCTTACTGCTCTTCTGCCACCGGCGCTTTTCTGATGCCGGCCAACGATATTTCTCCTGAGTCTGAACTGGAACGCGATCGCGATATGCGCTTGCTTGAAGGCACGCCATTGCTACCGAAGAAACCGGCGCTGGTGCTATGGGTGAAAAATCCAGGTTCAGCCGAGACCGGCCTTTTCGCCACCATGAACATCAGCCTGACGCCTTATCAGCTGCTGGCCTCTTATCATCCCGAAATCACCGGCATGGCGCTGGTGGTCGGCAACAAAGCGCTGTTGAGCGGCAGCAACAACGTGGTACGCGCGAGTGATTTACCGGCATCGCTGCATGAAATAGCCTTTAATAACAGCGATCTGCACTTCGTGCTGTTTGGCACCACCTTAGCGCCACGCGATTACTCACTGACGTTGCTGACCGGCCTACTCTTCTCACTGCTGATTTCCGCCCTAAGCGGGTTGTTGCTGACGCGACATCAGCGGCCGGGCAAAGAGATCATGCAGGGCATTAAACGTGGCCAGTTTCATGTTGAATATCAGCCGCTGGTCACTGCGCACGATGGACAACCCTACGGCGTGGAAGCGCTGCTGCGCTGGACGCATCCCACTGAAGGCATGATTCCGCCGGATGCCTTTATCAGCTACGCCGAAGCGCAAAACCTGATTATTCCGCTCACTCAGCATCTGTTCACGCTGGTGGCGCGCGATGCCCAGTTTCTCTGTAAACAGCTGCCGCGCGGCACGCGCCTGAGCCTCAATCTCTCGCCGCTGCATCTCGCTTCAGAGAGCTTCCGGCGCGATGTCCAGGCATGGATTAACATCATGCCCACCGATCACTTCAACTATGTGTTTGAAATTACCGAACGCAGCATGGTCGGTGAAAAAAGCGCGGGAGAAATCTTCGCCTGGCTACATGAGAACAATTTTAAAATAGCGATTGATGATTTCGGCACCGGGCATAGCGCGCTGATCTATCTGGAAAAATATCCGTTCGATTACCTGAAAATCGATCGCGGCTTTGTGCAAAGCATTGGTACAGAAACTGTCACCTCACCGGTGCTTGATGCAGTGCTGCTGCTGGCGAAAAAACTCAATCTCAAAACCGTGGCTGAAGGGGTCGAAACGGGCGATCAGGCAGCGTGGCTGGTGAATCGCGGCGTGACGCATTTGCAGGGCTATCTGTTTAGTCGTCCGTTACGCCCCGAAAACCTCGTCAGCTATTATCAACGCCAGCGCGCACTGAGTTAACATCACGCGAACCCCATGAAACTGCTACCATAAAGTGCGGAACACCACAGGAGATCGCCCCACTTATGCTGCTGCGTCTTGTCACAGCGTTGTTCATTTGTAGCGCCATTGCGCCGCTGCATGCCGCCACCATCAATGAAAGCTATGCCTTCGCTAAACTGGGCGAGCCGAAATATGCGGTGAATTTCACTCACTACGATTACGCCAATCCCGCCGCGCCCAAAGGCGGCAAAATCACGCTGGCGGTGGTGGGCACCTACGACAACTTCAATCGTTTCGCCTCGCGCGGCAATCCCGGCATTGGTACCGATACGCTGTATGACGGCTTGTTCACCACCTCCGATGATGAACCTGGCAGCTACTATCCGCTGATCGCGGAATCAGCGCGCTATCCCGACGACTATCGCTGGATGGAAGTGTCGATCAATCCTCATGCACAGTTTCAGGACGGAACACCGATTACCGCGCAGGATGTGGCTTTCACCTTCCAGAAATTCATGACCGAAGGTGTGCCGCAGTTCCGCGTGGCGTTTCGTGACGTGCAAGTGAAAGCGCTAAACCGTCTCACCGTGCGTATCGACATGCCGAAACCGGACAAAGATCGGATTCTCAGCTGGCTAACGCTGCCGGTCATCCCGGAAAAATTCTGGCAAAACAAAAAGTTTAACGAGCCGATTGGTTATCCGCCGCTGGCCAGCGGGCCTTATCGCGTCACCTCCTATAAATCGGGTCAGTTTATCCAGTACAGCCGGGTGAAAGATTACTGGGCCGCCAATCTGCCGGTGAATCGCGGGCGTTTTAACTTCGATACTTTGCGTTATGACTATTATCTTGATGACAACGTGGCGTTTGAGGCCTTTAAAGCCGGCGCTTACGATTTGCGCGAAGAGAGTTCAGCGAAGAAATGGGCGACACAATATCGCGGTCGCAACTTTGACAGTCACGCCATCGTCAAATCGACCATTCCCAACACCGTTTCCACCGACACGCAATGGCTGGCATTTAACAACGAAAAACCGCTGTTCGCCGATCGTCGCGTACGTGAAGCCATCACGCTGGCGTTCGATTTCGAGTGGATGAACAAAGCCTTGTTCTATGGCGCTTATAAACGCACGCGCAGCTATTTCCAGAACACTGAATATGCAGCGCTTGGCTATCCCAAAGCCGAGCAGTTGATCCTGCTGGCGCCCTACAAAGCGCAGCTGCCGCCCGAAGTGTTCAACAATGAGTATGCCCCGCCACGTTCTGACGGCAGCGGTTTCGATCGCGGCAACCTGTTGCAAGCCATGAACTTGCTGAAAGCGGCGGGTTGGGAAATCAGAAATCAGCAATTGGTGAATGTGAAATCCGGCCAGCCGTTCCGTTTCGAATTACTGATGCGCAGCGGTACGCAAAACGACTGGGCGTTGCCGTTCCAGCACAGCCTGCAACGGCTTGGCATCCAGGTCTCGCTGCGCCAGATTGACAGCTCGCAATATCTCCGCCGTATGCGCGAAGGCGACTACGACATGATCCCATCGCTCTATTACGCCATGCCATGGCCCTCGACCAGCTTGCAAACGATCTGGCAATCTCAATTTATTGACTCTTCCTGGAACAGGCCGCGCGTGAAAGATCCCATAGTCGACCATTTTGTGCAGCAGATCGTTGAGCATCAGGGCGATGAGAAAGCGCTGCTGCCGCTCGGCCAGGCGCTGGATCGCATCCTGCTGTGGAATGCCTACATGATTCCGATGTGGTACAGCGCGGAAGATCGCATGGCGTATTGGGACAAGTTTTCCCATCCCGAGATTAAACCCGCGTTTGCTACCGGTCTGGAAAACTGGTGGTACGATGTGAACAAAGCCGGGCGTTTGCCGGCCGATCGACGCTGAGGAGTCTGGTTTGGCAGCCTATTTTCTACGCAGGTTACTGCTGATTATCCCCACGCTGTGGGCGATCATCACCCTGAACTTCTTTATTGTGCAGATTGCGCCGGGCGGCCCGGTGGATCAGGCGTTAGCCAATGTGCAGTTTGGTCACAGCACCGGCATTCCTGGCTCAGGCGGCGGCGACAGCGGCGCGCGCGGTGCGCTGATGCGTGACAATCCCGGCGACAGCCAATATCGCGGCGCTCGCGGACTCGATCCGGAAGTGATTGCGGAAATTAAGCATCGCTATGGCTTCGATAAACCGCTGCTGCAGCGTTACGGTGAAATGCTGTGGAACTACATCCGTTTTGATTTCGGCGACAGCCTGTTCCGCAGCGCATCGGTGCTGCAGCTGATCAAAGAGAGTTTGCCGGTCTCCATCAGCCTGGGATTGTGGAGCACCTTGATCATTTACCTGGTATCAATTCCGCTGGGCATCAAAAAAGCGGTGCGTAACGGCAGCGCTTTCGATATCTGGAGCAGCACTTTTATCATCATTGGCTATTCGATTCCGGCCTTCCTGTTCGGCATCATGCTGATTGTGCTGTTCGCCGGCGGCAGCTATTTCGACTGGTTCCCGCTGCGCGGCCTGACGTCACCGCAGTTTGATGCGCTGCCGTGGTACAGCAAAATCAGCGATTACCTGTGGCACATCACGCTGCCGGTGCTGGCTACGGTGATTGGCGGTTTCGCCACGCTGACCATGCTGACTAAAAACTCGTTCCTTGATGAGATCCGCAAACAATATGTGGTCACCGCGCGCGCCAAAGGGCTGGATGAGAAGCGCGTGCTGTACGGCCACGTGTTCCGCAACGCAATGCTGCTGGTGATCGCCGGTTTCCCCGCCACCTTTATCAGCATGTTTTTCACCAGCTCGGTGTTGATAGAGGTGATGTTCTCACTCAATGGTTTGGGCCTGCTCGGCTATGACGCCACTATTCAGCGCGACTATCCGGTGATGTTTGGCACGCTCTATATCTTCACCCTGATTGGCCTGCTGATGAACATTCTTAGCGATCTGACCTACACGCTGGTCGATCCGCGCATTGATTTTGAGGGACGCTGATGCGCTTATCTCCGGTTAACCAGCAGCGCTGGCAGCGTTTTCGCCATAACCGACGTGGTTACTGGTCGCTGTGGATTTTCCTGATCATTTTTGTTCTGTCGCTGTGCGCTGAGCTGCTGGCTAACGACAAACCGCTGCTGGTGCATTATCAGCAACGCTGGTACGTGCCGCTGCTGTTCAACTACAGCGAAAGTGATTACGGCGGCGATTTTTCCACACCCGCTGATTATCAGGATCCCTGGCTGAAGCAGCGCATCGATCAACAAGGTTGGGCGATCTGGGCACCGATTCGCTTCAGCGACAGCACCATCAACTTCGCCACCGATGTGCCCTTCCCTTCGCCACCTTCCGCACAAAACTGGCTCGGCACCGATGCTAACGGTGGCGATGTGCTGGCACGCTTGCTGTATGGCACGCGCATCTCATTGCTGTTCGGCATCATGCTGACGCTGTTCTCCAGCGTAATTGGCATCGTGGTTGGCGCGGTGCAAGGCTACTTTGGCGGCCGCATCGATTTGGTGGGTCAACGCCTGATTGAGGTGTGGTCCGGCATGCCTTCGCTGTTCCTGCTGATTCTGCTCTCCAGCGTGATTCAGCCCGGCTTCTGGTGGCTGCTGCTGGTGACGGTGGTGTTTGGCTGGATGAGCCTGGTGAGCGTGGTGCGCGCCGAATTCCTGCGCGCACGTAACTACGATTATATCCGTGCGGCGCGCGCGCTCGGCGTCAGCGATAGCCGCATTATGCTGCGCCACATGCTGCCCAACGCCATGGTCGCCACACTGACGTTTTTGCCGTTTATCCTGTGCGGCTCAATCACCACGTTAACCTCGCTGGACTTCCTGGGTTTTGGTTTGCCGGTGGGATCGCCATCGCTCGGCGAGCTGCTGTTACAGGGCAAAAACAATTTACAGGCGCCGTGGCTGGGACTGGCGGGCTTCTTTGCCCTCGCTCTGCTGCTGTCGTTACTGATCTTTATCGGCGAAGCGGTACGCGATGCCTTTGACCCGAGTCGAGGACGCTAAATGAGCCTGTTAACGGTGAATCATCTGGCGGTGGCCTTTCAGGATCGCCGCGTGGTAGAAGACATTTCGCTGCAGATTGACGCCGGCGAAACGCTGGCGCTGGTGGGAGAATCCGGTTCAGGTAAAAGCGTGACTGCGCTGTCGATCATGCGCTTATTGCCGCAGCCGCCGGTCAACTATCCGCAAGGCGAAATTCTGTTTAACGGCCAGGATATTTTACAAGCCAGCGAACGCACCCTGCGCGGGCTGCGTGGCAACCAGATGGCGATGATTTTTCAGGAGCCGATGGTGTCGCTTAATCCGCTGCATAACGTGGAGAAGCAGCTGTATGAAGTGCTGTCGGTGCATCGCGGCATGCGGCGCGAAGCCGCGCGTGGCGAAATGCTGAGCTGCCTGGATCGCGTCGGCATACGCCATGCGGCATCGCGCTTGCAGGATTTTCCGCACCAGCTTTCTGGTGGTGAGCGACAGCGCGTGATGATCGCCATGGCGCTGCTAACCCAGCCGAAGCTGCTGATCGCCGATGAGCCGACCACCGCGCTGGATGTGACGGTGCAGGCGCAAATTCTGCAACTGCTGCGCGAACTGCAGCGTGAACTCAACATGGGCATGCTGTTCATCACCCATAACCTGAATATCGTGCGTCAACTGGCGCACAGCGTCACGGTGATGCGCAATGGCCGTGCTGTGGAACATAATCGCTGCGATACGCTGTTCAGCCAGCCGCAGCAGCCCTATACGCGCGAACTGATCGCCTCCGAGCCGGATGGCGAACCGGTGCCGCTGCTGGATGCGCAACCGCTGTTGCAGGTGAAGAATTTACAGGTTGGTTTCCCGATCCGGCGGGGATTGCTGCGTCGCACTGTGGCAGAGAAGATGGCGCTGAAGGATCTTAGCTTTACCCTGCGGCGTGGCGAAAGCCTCGGACTGGTGGGCGAATCGGGCTCGGGCAAAAGCACAACGGGCCTGGCGCTGCTGCGTTTAATTAGCGCGCGCGGTGAGATCTGGTTTGACGATCAGCCGCTGCATCAGCTGTTGCCAAAGCAGTTATTGCCGCTGCGCCAGCGCATTCAGGTGGTGTTTCAGGATCCCAATTCGTCGCTCAATCCGCGCATGACGGTGCAACAGGTGATTGCGGAAGGTTTAGCGGTGCATCGCCCGGAACTGAGCAGTGCGGAGCAGGAAGCCAAAGTGATTGCGGTGATGCAGGAAGTGGGACTCGATGCCGACAGCCGCTCACGCTATCCGGCGGAGTTTTCAGGCGGTCAGCGCCAGCGCATCGCGATCGCCCGCGCGTTGATCCTGGAGCCGCAGCTGATTGTGCTGGATGAACCCACCTCGTCGCTGGACCGCTCGGTGCAGAAGCAAATTCTCACCTTACTGCGCCGTTTGCAGCAGCAGCATCAGCTCGCCTATCTGTTTATCAGCCATGATTTGCAGGTGGTGCGCGCGCTCTGTCATCAGCTGATTGTGCTGCGTCAGGGTGAAGTGGTGGAGCAAGGTGATTGCGAAACGCTGTTTAACGCACCAGCAGCCGATTACACGCGGCAGCTACTGGCGTCTGCGCAGGGAAAAGATCTGAGTCAGTGACCGTCGAAGGTTTCGGCGATAGCGACACCCTGATTTTTCAGGCAGCAGTTGGTCGCGCTTTCGTCATCGCGTTGAATCAGCAGACAAGGTTGCCCTTCGCACTCGGCGATTTTGCACTCGACCTGAATCTGCGCCAGCGTGTCTTTCAGCTGGTGCAGAATCTCCAGCGCCGGATGACCATCGTGACTCAGCAAGCGCAGCACCACTAAATCTTCGGCATGCACGCCATTCGCCGCTTCCTGACGCTCAATTTCACCCGCATGTTCCAGCGACCAGCGATAATGTTGTGGCAAGCGATGCACAACGGAAAGTTGCAGCATAGTTATACGGCCCCCAGAGACGTTAACTTTATTCACGACGACGGCACAACGTGGTGAATCCCAACCTGATTAGCTCTGAATACCAATTCAGTCTGCCTTCTCGTTTTAAGCACAAAGCGTGTAGCCAATTTATAATTTGCGAGGCTTCTCACATTTATGCCTATGTTTACCGTGTTCGGCTGCGGTTAACAATCATTTTAGACGCATTATCGTTACTTTTTTATCTCTAAATTTTCACATAATGGAAACATTAAGCATAACGAATGAATGGGGATTAGCGAGTGAGGGAGAAGAATTAAGAGAGGCCAGGTCGCCATTTATGACGACCCTGGGGATGTCACGCCGGCTGTTGAGGCCGCGAAGCATAGGTGAACAGCACAATCGAAATTGTGGCGCACAGCGCAATGGTGGCAACCATCGGCCAGGCGCTGTTAATGCTGACTAATGAGAGCAGCGCGCCGACTAAAGCACCGACACCAAAACGCAGCGTTCCCGCCAGCGAGGAAGCGGTGCCAGCCATATGCGGAAACTCATCCAGAATCACCGCCATCGCATTCGACGACACCGTCGAAACGCAGCCAATAAACATCGCCACGCCAAACACCAGCGACAGGAAGCCTAAATCCAGCGCGCTGGAGATCAGCAACCAAACGCCCATCGCGAACTGAATCAACAATCCCATGCGGAACATTTTCACCGGACCAAAACGGCGCACGGCGCGACTGTTGATCAGCGTCATCACGAACAGGAACACCACGTTCAGGCCAAAGTAATAGCCGAAGTTCTGCGGGGAAACGTGGTTCACTTCGATATAGACAAACGGACCGGCGTTGAGGAAGGTGAATAATCCGGCAAAGGAGAAACCGCTCGCCAGCATGTAACTAAAGGCGCGCTTGTGGCGCACCAGCGCCACAAAGTTGCCCAACGTGGTCCGCAGATGAAAGCGCTGGCGCTGTTCGGGCTTAAGCGTTTCACGGATTTGCGTCACCACCAGCACGGTGGTGATCAGCGCGGCACCCGCCAGCGTCCAGAAAATAGCGTGCCAGTTCCACAGCAACAGCAGCCAGCCACCAACAATCGGTGCCAGCAGCGGCGCGATGGTGGTCACCAGCATTACAAACGACATCATGCGCGAGAAGTCCTCTTTCGAGTAGGTATCGCGCATCAAGGCGTTGATTACCACGCTGGCAGCGGCGGCCGATAAGCCGTGCAGGAAGCGCATTAAGATCAGCTGATCGATGGTTTGTGACAGCGCGCAAGCCGCGGCGGCGCAGGCAAAGATCAGCGTTCCCAGCACAATTACCGGTTTACGTCCGTAGCTGTCTGCCAGTGGACCATAAACTAACTGGCCAATGGCGAAACCGAGGATGTAAAGGTTGAGCGTCATCTGCACGCTGCCCGCCGAAACCGCAAACTCATGGGCGATTTGCGGCATGGCCGGCAGATACATATCGATAGAGAGCGGCATCAGCATTGCCAGCAATCCGAGGATGACCACTAAACCGACCGGTGAATTCTTTTCCTTGCGCACCGCGTTCTCCCGCTATTTACGTTGTTTGAGTTCTTCTGGCAGGCCGATGCTGTCGACCTCTTGCTGGGTCAGTTCACGATATTCACCTTCGCCGAGATCTTCATCCAGCTCGATGTCACCAATACGTTCGCGATGCAGCGCTGAGACATGATTACCCATCGCCGCAAACATGCGTTTGACTTGATGGTAACGCCCTTCGCTGATGGTCAAACGGGCGGCTTTCTCATCGAGAATCTCCAGCACGGCCGGCTTGGTGAGCTCTTTTTCATTGTGCAGCTGTACACCCGCAGCGAACTTCTCAACCAGAGCAGGATCGATTGGCTCCTCCACTTCCACCAGATAGGTTTTTTCCAGGTGATGCTTCGGTGAGGTAATGCGGTGTGACCATTGGCCATCGTCGGTCAGCAGCACCAAACCGGTGGTGTCGATATCCAGACGGCCCGCCGCATGCAGCTTGAACGCTGCGGGTTCTTCGATAAAGAACAGCACGGTGGGATGATCGGGATCGTCGGTTGAGCAGACGTAACCCTGCGGCTTATTCAGCATGAAATAGCGCGGCCCTTGCTGCACCACCAGCGGATTGCCGTCGTATTCGACTTCATCGTCTGGCTGTACTTTGTATGCCGCATCGCGCACAACTTCGCCGTTAATGGTGACTTTTTTGGCGCGGATTTCGCGTCCGGCGATAGCACGGCTAACTTCCAGTTGCTGAGATATGAATTTTTCGAGTCGCATGAATTCGCTTTGCCTGTTACTGCGGGGGAAACTGAAACGGTGTTTTTGTCCGTTAAGAAAGTGTGGGCAGTATAGCTTGATCCTTAGAGTGCTAACAGTAGTGAACCTGCGTTTAACTGGCTTTCATGCCATAATGCGCGTCCGTTCCAGAAAAAAGTTTGCCCCGATGTCATTCACCCTGCGCCCATACCAACAAGAGGCGGTTGACGCCACTCTCAACCACTTTCGTCGCCATACCACGCCTGCGGTGATTGTGCTGCCGACCGGTGCGGGTAAGAGTTTGGTGATTGCTGAACTGGCGCGCTTAGCGCGCGGACGTGTATTGGTGCTGGCCCACGTCAAAGAGCTGGTGGAGCAGAATCACAGCAAATATCAGGCGTATGGCTTGCAAGCCGATATCTTCGCTGCCGGTTTGCAGCGCAAGCAGAGCGAAAGCAAAGTGGTGTTTGGCAGCGTGCAGTCGGTGGCGCGCAATCTCGACCGCTTCGACAGCGCCTTTTCGCTGGTGATCGTCGATGAGTGTCACCGCATCAGCGATAACGAAGAGAGCCAGTATCAGCTGCTGTTCACTCACCTGCGGCAGCACAATCCGCAGTTGCGCCTGTTGGGGTTGACCGCCACGCCCTTCCGTCTCGGCAAAGGCTGGATTTACCAGTTCCACTATCACGGCATGGTGCGCGGAGATGAGAAAGCGTTGTTCCGCGACTGCATTTATGAGCTGCCGCTGCGCTATATGATAAAACACGGCTTTCTGGTGCCGCCGGAGCGCTTAGATATGCCGGTGGTGCAGTACGATTTCACCCGTTTGATCCCGCAAAATAATGGCTTGTTTAGCGAAGCCGATCTCAACCGCGAGCTGAAACAACAGCAACGCGTGACGCCGCATATTATCCGTCAGATTATCGAGTTCGCTGAAGATCGACGTGGCGTGATGGTGTTCGCCTCCACCGTGGAACATGCCCGCGAAATCCTCACGCTGCTGCCTGAAAACAGCGCGCTGGTCTCAGCGGAAACGGCGGTGAAGGATCGCGATCGCTTAATTGGTGCATTTAAAGCGCAGCAGCTGAAGTTCCTGGTCAACGTTGCCGTTCTGACCACCGGCTTTGACGCGCCACATGTGGATTTAATTGCCATATTGCGTCCTACCGAATCCGTCAGCCTCTATCAGCAGATCGTGGGTCGCGGTTTACGCTTGTCGCCCGGCAAAAGCGATTGTCTGGTGCTGGATTACGCCGGTAATCCGCACGATCTTTTCACCCCCGAAGTCGGCGCACCGAAAGGGACCAGCGATAATCAGCCGGTGCAAGTGTTCTGTCCCGCTTGCGGTTTCGCCAACACGTTTTGGGGCAAAGCCACCGAAGATGGACACATCATCGAGCATTTTGGCCGCCGCTGTCAGGGCGTGCTGGAAGATGACGAAGGCGAGCGAGAACAGTGTGATTATCGCTTCCGCTTCAAAAGCTGCCCGGATTGCGGCGCCGAGAATGACATCGCCGCGCGGCGCTGCAATCAATGCGACAAAATTCTGGTCGATGCGGATGACATGCTGAAAGCCGCGCTGAAACTGAAAGATGCGCGCGTGTTGCGCTGCGCCGGCATGACGCTGGAGCAAGGACGCGATGATAAAGGCGAATGGCTGAAAGCCACCTATTTCGATGAAGATGGCACCAGCGTCAGCGAGCGTTTTCGCCTGCAAACGCCGGCACAACGTAAAGCCTTTGAGCAGCTGTTTATGCGCCCGCATCAGCGCGCGCCTGGCGTGGAACTCGGCTGGCAAACCGCAGCGGATGTCATCGCCTTACAGCCTTTATTGCGTCATCCGGACTTTGTGGTGGCACGCGCAAAAGGCCATTTCTGGCAGATTCGCGAAAAAATGTTTGATTATCAGGGCCGTTATCGCCGTGCCAATGAGCTGCGTTAAGCGGCGGAATCATTTGCCCCTGTGGCATCATTGGGGCTATAATGCCGCCCGCTTTTGCATCCGTAAAAGCAGTTTGAATAACCGTCCTGTTGCTGGGTCGCCTGTAGCAGGAACTATTGAAGAGACATCAAATGTTCACTATTAACGCTGAAGTACGTAAAGACCAGGGTAAGGGTGCGAGCCGCCGCCTGCGTGTAGCAAACAAATTCCCAGCCATCATCTATGGCGGAAATGAAGCACCAATTGCTATCGAACTCGACCACGATGCAGTGATGAATGTACAGGTTAAACCTGAGTTCTACAGCGAAGTGCTGACCATCGCGGTTGATGGCAAAGAAGTTAAAGTTAAGGCTCAGGCGGTACAGCGTCATCCGTTCAAGCCAAAACTGTTCCACATCGACTTCGTTCGCGCATAATCGCGAAATGAGTTGTAAGTAGAAGGGCCGGTTGCGAAACCGGCCCTTTTATTTTGCCTAAAATCAACCCGATTTCGTTATCGACGTAATTACCTTGTTCCCTCCTCAGCCTCGTTCTTATTGTATTTAAGACCATTCTTCAGGGTGAAGTCATAGGACTTTCTGGACAATGCGGTTTGCTCAGCATTTTCAAGGAAACGCCCCCTAAGGACTTCAAATGAATAAAATCACCGCTTTATTTTACAGCGCGCTGCTTGTTGCGCTCCCCTCGTATGCGGGAGTCATGCGCCATGATACCAATGTGCAAGATTACCGCGATTTTGCTGAGAATATGGGCAAATTTCGTCCTGGCATCAGTAATATTCCAATTTATAAAAAAAATGGCGATTTATCGGGTAATCTGAATTTTCCTATGCCTGATCTGGGTGGCATCATTCGAGGTGGATATGCTACTTTAAACGCTCCCTCTTATATTATTAGCGTCCGTCATAACACAGATTTAGATCGTATATTTTTTGGTGGTAATTCCGAATACTCTCGGCACTATGTTGGTATTAGTCGTAATGCCATTCCAGATGTCATCGATCAAGATTACATGATGCCGCGATTAAACAAAGTTGTTACAGAAGCTTCACCGCTTGATCTCATTGAAAATAGCGAGCTTAAAAAAGGCCATGTTTCGCGTTATAATGCTTATGCGCGAGCCGGTGCAGGGAAAATGGTTCAAGTAACCGATGATCAAAAGGATGTTGTACAACTCGCAGGCGCTTATTCATGGCTTGCAGGTGGTGCTATCGACCCAAAACTCGTCGAATTTACCAAAAATTATTTTTATTTTACACAGTTATCACCTGATAACCCCCTTTCTACAGCACTTACTATTACCGGACAACCCGGCGACAGTGGTAGCCCTTACTATGGCTACGACTCAATAGATAAGCAGTGGAAACTTGTCGCTGTTCATTATGGAAGTGGTTATGGTGAAGCCCCATATCCTTATTCTCGTGAGTCAGGCGGTACGTTAATTCCAGATGGTTTTTATGAAAGCATTGTTGCTATTAATACATCTCCTGATGTTAAGGACAGTAACAATGCCGGTGCTATTTTATGGAATGCGACAACAATTGATCAAGGCAGCCAGCAATGGAGCTGGAAAGGCTTGGATAAAAAATATCGTCATCTTGCCCCTGCGGCTGCCAGTAATGCCGAACTGGACGCGAGTAAGGATATAAGGTTTAACGGTGACGGTGGCGACATTATTCTCTCCGATGCCGTCAACCTAGGGGCAGGTAAGCTGCAGTTCTCTAATAATTACACGCTCAAATCTGCCGCTGATGTTGACGCCACCTGGGTGGGCGGCGGCGTTGAAGTCGATAAAGATAAAACCGTGCGATGGCAGGTGAATGGCCTGAAAGATGACGATCTGCATAAAATTGGCGGTGGCGTGCTGCACATTAATGCAAACGGCATCAATGAAGGGGGGCTGAATATCGGCGATGGCACCGTTATTCTCGATCAACAAAAAGATGCGCAGGGCAATCGTCAGGCGTTTTCTCGCCTTTATATAACCAGTGGTCGCCCAACAGTAGTAATGAACAGCAGCGATCAGGTTGATGCGAATAACATCTTCTTTGGATACCGAGGTGGAAATCTCGATTTGAATGGCAACAGCCTGACAATGAAAAGAATTAATCACACTGACAGTGGCGCAACATTAATTAATCAAAACCAGACTTCTTTAGCTAATTTAACGCTCACAGGCTTTTCGAATAGCGACATCAAAATCAATACCTGGAGCAGTGTCGATAAGGGTAATATTGGAGATATTTATCAATACTATAACTCTCGTACTGCTCGTACAGAATACTTCCAGTTAAAAAAAGAAAAATACTGGTACTTCCCCACCAACCAGCAGGACAATGCCGACTGGAAGTATCTGGGCTATGACCTGAATGAGGCCAGAGATTATCGACTGACTCAGTTGAATCAGTTAGTCTTTCGTGGAGACATTGGCTCAGTTTCTCAGGATAAAAAACGTGACAAATTTAATTTACGCTTTTCTCCAGTGGATGAAAAATATAATTTAGCACTCACCGGCAATGTTGATATTGACGGCAATATCAATGTCGATAACGGAACATTATTGCTTTCCGGCCAGCCCGTTCCTCATGCCGGTGGCCTGATTATTGACGATGACTGGTATGCCTCTTCTTTCTCCGCCAATAACGTAGTGGTCGCCAGTGGCGCGCGCTTCCAGGTGGGTGAATACGCGCAGGTTAAAGCCGATATTCAGACTGGTGACAACAGTCAGGTTATTCTTGGTTACCATCCCGATGCTGCTGATGAGCAACAAATTTTACGCTGCACTTCAACCGTACTGAAAAGTTCCAGCAGTTGCACTGTCGCACGCAGAAACAATGATGAGCTACGCGTGCTACCCGCCAGTACAGTCGAAGGCAACATCACGCTGGGCGATAACGCAGCGCTCCATCTTGGCAAGGTCAATTATCACGGCCACATCAACGACAGTCATTCAGCGCGAATGACCCTGAGCAGTGAGACGTTCTGGAACATGAACGGTAACAGCCGCGTGCACCGCCTGGATGCAGGTAAAGGCGGTATCATCTCCCTGCTTTCTGCAGATGAAATGGCTTGGACGCCGAAGCTGCTCTCTGTTGAACATCTGACGGCAAATAATCTGCAGCTTGGTTTCGGTATCGCGCCACAATCCGCCATCAGCGACAGTTTATACATTGGTTCCAGCGCGCAGGGCGGCAGCAACACGCTCGATCTCGGTTTTATGCTGGGCGAAACCTTCCCCAATCGCATCGCAAAAGAGATCGTGTTGGTAAACGCACCCGCCGGTACCGCGCATGACTATTTCACGCTACCTGCGGTTAAACGCGGGTTCTCGCTGTATACCGCCGATCATCAGGTTGTGGAAGAGAATGGTCGCGTGAAATGGATCATTGCCAAAACGCCCGATCCGGTGCTGCCACCCGATCCGGTAACTAACCCTGAGCCTGAACCCGAAATTAAGCCTGAGCCCGAAATTAATCCTGAGCCCGAAATTAAGCCTGAGCCTGAAGTGAAGCCTGAGCCAGAGATCACGCCAAAACCGGGTACTGCTGAAGACTGGTTTGACGTCATTGATAATCAGCCACTGGTGCAGAGTACTCGCGCCCTACTCGCTTCGCGCCACTACCTGTTCAGTGAAATTAGCAGCATGCTGACCGATCGCGCTCAGCTGCTGCGCGGTAGCCATGAAGACAGCGGTGCATGGGCCAGTCTTAGCCAGAATAGCGGCAGGATGGATAGCATAACGTTAAAAGACAGTAAGCTGGAGGTCGGTGCCGATACGCAAGCGGATGCCTGGCTGTACGGCGTCACCGCCAGTTACAGCCTGGGAAATGCCCGGGATGAAGCCAGCGTCAGCCATAAGCTGAGTACTCTGGGTCTGTATGCAAGCGGCATGAGCGAAAATGGATGGTTTATGGATCTTGCTGCCAGCTACCTGCACCTGCGTCAGGACATCAACCTTGACCCGATATTGGGAGTGGAAAGCACCTCAAAAACCAGTCATATGTTGGCCGGCAGTGCAAAACTGGGTAAATCCTTTCCTCTGGTGGACACGTCGTTCACGCTGTCGCCTTACGTGAAGGCCAGCGCAGGCCATATGCCGGGTTATACGCTGCAAAGCCGAGATGCCAGCATTACTCTGAGTTCAGCCATGCCGTGGGGACTCACGCCGGGTATTGAAGTCAGCAAGCAGGGGCTCGGTGCGCTGCTACCAAGGGTGCGATTCAGCGCAACCGTTGAAAAACAGTTTTCACCGGGCAGCTCCGGCTCTTCACTGACCCTTGAGGATCGCCACAGCCGACGCGTGTATGCCGCGATGGACGACGATCGTTACCGGGCTCATCTGAGCTTCGAAGGGAAAATCAGCGACAACTGGTCAGCGAATATTGGCGCAAAACACAGCTTTGGTGGCAAGTTCCGCACCGATTCACTCATCAGCAGTGGAATAAACTATTCTTTCTGATAAAAAAGCCGGGCACTTTGGTGACCCGGCTTATTTTATTTACTGCTGGTACGACGTTGCAACTGATCGCGCAGATTCGGTGGCGTACCTTTGATAGTAAGCGTGTCAGTAGTGGGATCCCAGAAGATGCGCTCGCCAAGCAGCATGGCATCAAAGTTCAGGGTTAAGCCACCGCCGCTACCTGCGAACTTGGTCAATTGACGCAAGGTGCTGCGATCCGCTGGGAAGGTCTCTTCCAGTTCGTAACCCTGCTCCTGAGTAAACGCCTGGAAGGTTTTTTCGCCCAGCGGCGGTAATTCGCTGGAGAGATCGTGCAACGCAATCTCTTCACCGGCCTGCAGCTGATCGTTGCAGTACGTGTAAACCTGCTGACGATAGTTCTGGCGCTCGTTTTTATCGAGATCCGATTCGGCGCAATAATCATCCACCGCTTGCAGCAATCCACGGTTTTGCGCTTTGGTGTCTAAACCAACGCTGGCACCGAGAAAATCCATAAAGAAATCCGCTACTTTACGTCCCACGCGACCGCGCAGGAAAGTCAGATAACGGGTAGATTCCGGATTGGTTTCCCACTCGGTGAGATCGATACGCGCCACAATATCCGCATGATTGATATCGAGATAATGGGTGCTGCTGATATCCAGCTGCTCGTTGACGCGCATGCTCGACTGGCTGTTGAGAACCGCAATCAGCAAATATTCGACGGCCAGATAGCGATAGTGCAGGAACAGCACCACGCCGCCTTCCGCAAACGGATATTTGCTCAGCTCATCGCGCAGACGTCCGGTCGCCGCACGGCTAAACGCCAGAAAGTCATCTTCCCCTTTGCGGCAGTTACGCAACGCATCGGCCAGTTCGCTATCTTCGTTAAACAGGCCGTAAGCTTTGCTTTTGGCGCTATAAACCCGGTGCAGCTCTTCTGCCATCTCTTCAACCGCGCGGGTCGCAGGCAGCAAAGTGTCGCGCAGTACCAGTTCCAGCTGGTTTTCATCACGTTTAACTAACTGATGCAGGGCAATCTGGTCGATATCCAGACTCATGGTAGACTCTCCTTTTAGCTCAGGCGCGTATTCAAACACCGCCCGCAGCCGCTTTCAACTACCAGCACAAACTGATCGCTCTGCTTGCGATAAAATTGCGGAAAAAAGTGCGTTGTTACGGTAATATACCGCCTTTTCACCCTTGATTAGACGACGATATGCCACAATCATCCCGTTACAGTGACGAACGCGTGGAAAAGCTCCTCGCAGAGATGGCGCAGATTCTTGAAAAAGACAAAGCGCCAACCGACCTTTCCCTGATGGTATTGGGTAACATGGTAACTAACTTGATCAATACCAGCGTTTCACCGGCTCAACGCCGCACTCTGGCACGATCTTTCGCGGATGCGTTGCAGTCATCCGTACGCGACGATAACGCTCATTAATATGCAGATTTGACCTCATAATATGGTAACCAACCGGCAGCGCTACCGCGAAAAAGTCTCCCAGATGATCAGCTGGGGGCATTGGTTTGCCCTGTTTAATATTATCTTCGCGTTTATATTAGGCAGCCGCTACCTGTTGGTCGCCGACTGGCCCGCGTCGCTCGCGGGACGTATCTATGCCTTTACCAGCTGGATCGGTCATTTCAGTTTTATTGTCTTCGCGGCCTATCTGCTGATCATTTTCCCGCTCACCTTTGTGGTGATGTCACAGCGATTGCTCAGGGTGCTGTCGGCGATTATCGCCACCGCCGGGCTGACGCTGATAATGGTCGACAGCGCCGTATTCAGCCGCTTCCACTTGCACCTCAATCCGGTGGTATGGGAGTTGGTGATCAACCCTGATCAAAGCGAGATGGCGCGCGACTGGCAGCTGATGTTTATCAGCGTGCCACTGATTTTCCTCGTCGAGATGCTGTTCGCGACCTGGAGCTGGCAAAAGCTGCGCAGCCTTAATCGACGCTCGTTCGGTAAACCGCTGGCTGCGCTGTTTATCAGCGCCTTCTTCGCCAGTCATCTGCTCTATATCTGGGCCGATGCCAATTTCTATCGCCCGATTACCATGCAGCGTGCCAATCTGCCGCTCTCCTATCCGATGACCGCGCGTCGCTTCCTTGAGCGTCACGGTTTGCTAGATGCGCAAGAGTATCAGCGCCGTCTGGTGCAACAGGGCGATCCGGAAGCGTTGTCAGTGCAGTATCCGCTGAGTGATATTACTTTCCGTGATGGTGGTACGCGCCACAATCTGCTGGTGCTAACCGTTGATGGTCTGAACAACGCCACGGTGGAAAAAGCGCTGCCGTCGCTTCATCAATTCGCCAGTGAGAACGTGCGCTTCACCCAGCATTTCAGCGCGGGGCTACAGCCGGAAAAAGGGTTATTTGGCCTGTTCTACGGCATCTCTTCCAGCTATATGGATGGCGTGTTAGCGTCGCGTACGCCTTCCGTGCTGCTGAATGCGCTGAACGCGCAAGGCTATCAGTTTGGCTTGTTCTCATCGGACGGCTTCAGCCAACCGCTGTATCGTCAGGCTTTGTTAGCCGATTACTCGCTGCCGCAGGCCGATACCCAGCCGAATAGCACCACGGTGACGCAGTGGCAAAACTGGCTCAACGGCCAGAGATCTAACAGCGCGCCGTGGTTCTCGTGGATTGCTCTGAACGGTGTCACGGTTAATGGCGACAACCTGAAGGCACGCCAGCGCAACTATACGCGTCAGGCAAGCAGTGTCGATGAGCAGATTAATGCGGTGCTGCAAACCTTGCAGGATCGCGATTTGCTGAAAAATACCGTGGTGGTGATCACGGCGCAGCGTGCGGTCAATCTGGATAGCAACGATGACAATCCAGGCAATCGTGCGACGTTACAGGTGCCGCTGGTGGTGCATTGGCCGAATACGCCAGCGCAAACCATCGATCGCCTGACCGATCAGCAGGATGTGATGACCACGCTGATGCAGCGTCTGCTGCACGTGCGCACCAACCCCGCCAATTTCTCGCAGGGTGAAGATCTGTTTGCCGCGCAACGCAGCCACGATTGGGTGGCGAGCAGCGAAGATGGCAAACTGGTGGTGACCACGCCAACCGTGACGCTAGTGCTGAATAACAACGGCAGCTACAGCGCTTACGATGCGCAGGGTCACAAGCTGAAAGATCATAAACCGCAGCTGGCGTTGCTGCTGCAGGTATTGACGGAAGAGAAGCGATTCGTCGCAAACTGATTAATTATGAGGCAGTTAAATGCTGCTCATATTGCAATCGTGTGTAGAAACAGTAATATTCTTCCACGTTCGGCACGTAGCGCAGCCTGGTAGCGCACGGTCATGGGGTGTCCGGGGTCGGAGGTTCAAATCCTCTCGTGCCGACCAAATCACTTCGGAAAAGGGATTATCTTGCGGGATAATCCCTTTTTCATATCTGAATTTTCTCGCTTACCAGTTACCGTGGAATCCACCGCCCATCGCTGAACCGCCACCAATATGCGGCCCACCGCCTAAGCCGTGAGCGCTATTAGTGTTAGCAGCATTATTAGCACCATTACCGCTACCGCCAAAAGAATGTGATGAAGCCTTATCATTTTTGGAACCTTTGCCCCTATTAACCTGAAACGCGGGAACGTGTGGGACTGATACTTGTACGGATGGATTAACAGCCGCAATAACTCCAGCCGTTATAGTTTTAGTTATCCCGTTCACAGTGACGTTAACCAGTGTTGAAGGTTTCAGGCTGCTAACAGCTACGTTTATTGTTTGTGCTTGCTCAAGCTGATTAACATAGGCACGGTAAGAAGCACCGGTAATCTTAGGTTGTTTGGTTGGTACGGCTTGCGGGGTGAGCTGTTGCTTAACAGTCGGAACACTGTAGGAAGGAGTTAACTGTTCAGTAGGTGCGATCTGAGACGTTAACTGTGCTGTAGGAGTAGGCACACTGTAAGATGGTGTTTTATGTGGTGTTGCTTGAGGTGTGTTAGTTGTTGGTGTGGTTTGTGGTGTTTTCTGAGGCGTAGCCATAGGGCCAGCCTGAGTAGCAACAGAACTAGCTAGCGTACTGATTGCCCCGTTCATTTGTGCATGAGCGTTAGCCTGTTCTCTTGCTGCACTATCAGAAGCATTAGCCCATGAATCTGGCGTACCTGTTCCATAAGAAGAAGCAGCAGCATCTACACGAGCGTTAGCAGCATCCATCATACGGCCTGCATGAGATACAGCCTCTTCACCTTGCGCTACAGTTGCAGCCACGGTAGAAAATGAACTCATTACCAGTAAAGCAAGCATAGTATTTTTCATTTGTTAATTTCCGAATTGAAAAGCTCGTCAGAGCTCGGTTTATTCGTAGCAAATAATAAGTTGACGTATTTATACACTTCTCAATTGTCGGAAATTTGATCTTAATCACACTAATATCTCTACTATAGAAACATTCCCATCATCCTTACTCACTTTGCCACCCTGGCTAGTTGATGGAAACGCCCAAAGCATATGAGGTGTCCGAGGTCGAAGGTTCAAATCCTCTCGTGCCGACCAAAAGCCAAAAAAAGCAGCCTTAATGGCTGCTTTTTTATTGTTTCTAATTCGGTCTAAACGATTCGATTTCTTTGCTGATCTATCACCTTCTCACCATCCTCCTTACTGAATGCGCCCTGCTGCGCATCGGTAAGAATATCGAGCACGGCTTCTGAAGGCCGGCACAAACGCGTTCCCAGCGGGGAGACAACAATCGGGCGGTTAATCAGGATGGGATAATTCAACATCGCCTCGATGAGTTGCTCATCACTAAAACTCTCTTCAGCCAACCCCAATTGTTCGTAAGGTTCGACATTTTTGCGTAATAAAGAGCGCACACTGATCCCCATTGCGCCAATCAACGCCTTAAGCTGCTCACGATTTGGCGGCGTCTCAAGATAGAGAATAATGGTCGGCTCAACGCCGCTATTGCGAATTAACGCCAGCGTGTTGCGCGATGTGCCGCAGGCAGGATTATGGTAGATGGTGATGTCAGTCATGGTTTTCTCATCTTAATGGGACAACGTTAGGCGCAGGGCCAGCGCGCTCAGGGTGACCAGCAGCACGGGCAACGTCATCACGACACCCACGCGGAAGTAATAACCCCAGCTGATGTTGATATTCTTCTGGTCGAGTACGTGCAGCCATAACAAGGTGGCAAGACTACCAATCGGCGTAATTTTTGGTCCCAGGTCGCAACCAATAACATTGGCATAAATCATCGCTTCCTTTATCACGCCCTGCGCGGTGCTGGCATCAATCGACAGCGCACCAATCAGCACCGTTGGCATATTATTCATTACTGAAGAAAGCAGCGCCGTCACCAAACCGGTCCCCAGGGTAGCGGCCCATAAACCGTGGCTGGCAAAGAGGTTGAGTAAGTCAGTAAGATGTTGCGTCAGCCCGGCATTTTTAAGGCCATAAACCACCAGATACATGCCAAGGGAAAAAATCACGATCTGCCAGGGCGCGCCGCGTAACACTTTACCGGTATTAATCGCCTGACCTCTTTTGGCAACGATAAACAGAATTAACGCGCCCAGTGCGGCGATAGCACTGACTGGAATGCCCAGCGGCTCCAGCAGGAAAAATCCCACCAATAGCAATAACAGCACCAGCCAACCGGCTTTAAAGGTAGCGGGATCTTTTAGGGCTTCAGCTGGTAGTTTGAGGCGTGAAACCTCATAGCTGGCGGGAATGTCTTTGCGAAAGAAAAGGTGCAGCACTATTAGCGTGGTGATAATAGCGGCAATATCAACCGGAACCATCACCGCCGCGTAAGCGTTGAATCCCAATTTGAAGAAATCAGCAGAAACGATGTTAACCAGATTGGATACGATCAGCGGCAAACTCGCGGTATCGGCGATAAATCCTGCTGCCATGACAAAAGCCAGGGTTGCACCTTTACTAAAGCCCAGTGCCAGCAGCATCGCGATAACGATCGGCGTCAATATCAGAGCCGCACCATCATTGGCGAAAAGCGCGGCAACGCATGCACCGAGCAACACGATATAGGTGAAAAGCAGCCGCCCTCGCCCACTTCCCCAGCGCGCTACGTGCAAAGCGCACCACTCAAAAAAACCGGATTCGTCCAGCAACAGGCTGATGATAATGACGGCGATAAAAGCCGCTGTCGCATTCCAGACGATATGCCACACCGCGGGAATATCGTTTAACTGGATAACGCCGGTCACCAGCGCCAGTAAAGCCCCTATCGTTGCCGTCCAGCCAATGCTCAGGCCGCGCGGCTGCCAGATGACAAACACGATGGTCAAAACAAATATTGCGCCAGCCAGAAACATCACGCCTCCAATGCATTCGAATAATCGAATGTGTTTAATGATTATTCACAACCCGTAGCAGCGGCGTTCTTCAGCGACTCACGCACTTCCTCACGCTGGCTATTCCAGGCCGTATCGATAATCGATGCAGCCCAGGCCGGCATATGCGGAGAAAGGCGATAGTGTATCCACTTGCCTTCACGTCGATCCAGAATCAGCTCAGCATCGCGCAGCAAGGCAATGTGGCGTGAAATCTTTGGCTGTGATTGTTGGGTAACGGTGCAGAGATCGCAGACACACAACTCTCCGGCCTCTCGTAATAATAAAACGATGGTCGTACGCGTTTCGTCGGCAAGCAGTTTGAAAAGTTGAACAGGGAGCATTGGGCCAGGTTCCAGTAAAAATCTATTACATATGGTAATTCATATGTGTTGGAAGTAAAGGCAGAATATAAAGTCTGGCGATTTCATATGTTTTCCATGCAATAAAGCATTCTCAGATTATCGCCAAAGAAATGCTGATTATTGGCTTTTAATCAGTAACTTACCGAAAGCAACTCAACCCGAGCCAGATCACATTTCTGGATAAATGTTACAGCGCTTCATCAAATTGAAACAAAACTGTCACAGACTTCTCTTACTCTTAGGGCTCTTGTTTTTTCGATGGAAACCATTATGGTCATCAAAGCAAAAAACCTGCAGGATGCGGAAGAACTCCTGCACTCGGGTATCAATAAAGTTGAACTGGCTTACGATATCGGCAGCGACGATTTCTTCCGTCTCGCCTCGCGCTGGTGCGATCGCGGTGCGCGCATCACCAAAGGCCATCAGCACTTCGTAGTGCAGATTAAAGGCATGGCGATTCCGCCAAACAACTAAAAGTAGGCGAGCCCCTTTGGCTTGCTCTCCATCCGGCTGGCTGGTAAAACTACGTTTTCCGTCAGCCGTGATTTTTTATGTTCGCCTCTCAAACGTCGCTTGCTCTGCCCTCTTCCCCGTTTATCCGCGCTGCTGGCATGTCGCTGGATACATTACCGATCGCCTGGTGCGAATTCGATCAACAACATTGGCATGCTGAGCTGCATCAGGCGTGGCAGCTGCCGCTGCCCGCGTCGCTACAGAGCGCGGTGACCAAACGCAAAGCCGAGCATCTGGCGAGTCGCTGGCTGGTGCAGCAAAATTTCGCGCACTTCGGTTTAGCGCATTTTGTGTTGTGTAATGCGCCCGATCGTTCACCGTTGTGGCCCGCCGGCATTCAGGCGTCGCTGTCGCATACGCACAGCGTTGCGGTGATGGCTGCGACGCGCGAGCCACTGTGCGTGGGTGTGGATGTTGAGCAGATTATGGCGGAGGAAACCGCCGATGAAACCGCTGGGATGTTGATGAGCGCGGCGGAAAAACAGCGCCTGCTGGCGCGGCCTCTGCCCTTTGCCCAGGCCGCTACGCTGCTGTTTTCATTGAAAGAGAGTGTATACAAAGCGCTGTGGCCGCAATTGCATCAGCCAATGGATTTTCTTCAGGCGGAAGTGCTGGAACTGGACGTGCAGCAAGGCCGCGCAACGCTGCGGTTGTGTCAGGATTTTGATGCGTATTTCACCACCAAAGCGTTGCTGCAGGCGCGTTTCTGGCTGACTGGAGATCGCGTGATTACGTTGCTGACGCATCCGCTTCCGACAAAATAAAAAACCGGCTCAGAAATAAACCCGAGCCGGTGACAACACAAGACGACAGAAAAGTGTTCCAGGGACGCAGAAACGAGGATTTCTGCTGGGAGTGACTTTACTCACTCCGCAACTTCTTGCCCAATAAGGGTTTTCGCTAAGCTTTCCCGGCTGGCGTTAATGGCCGGTATCGGTGCGTTGCACCGCATCCAGCGTTGCCATCTCGCGTTCATTACCGGTTAACTCACTCAGTTGACCTTCGCGCATCTCCAGCAAGCGATCGGCGTGAATAAAGTAGTGATCGTCATGACTAATAGCGAACACCGTTTTACCCGATTCCTGTAACCACGGCAGCAGCTCACGATAGAAGATGCGACGGAAATGCGGATCCTGATCCGCCGCCCATTCGTCGAGCAACAGAATATCGCGCTCTTCGGCGGCTGCCAGCAGCAGCGCCAGACGTTTGCTCTGCCCTTTCGACAGTTGCAGATTAAGCACTCTGTTGCCTTCCAGCTTGAGCTTGTCCTGCATCTTCAGACGCTCCAGCCACTGCTGCACCAGCGCAGGATTGGCTGGCTGCCCTTGATCGCCGATGAGGCGATCAAACAGATGCACGTCGGTAAACACCGCCGAGAAATGTTTGCGATACGCATCGAGGTTTTGCCAATCCACCACCTTGCCATCCAGCAGCAAACTGCCCGATTGCGGCTGATAGAGGCCGGTGAGCAGCATCGCCAGCGTCGATTTTCCGCTGCCGTTGCCGCCAATCAGGAACACCAGCTCGCCGCGGCGTAGCGTCAAATTGATCGGCCCAACCTGGAATCCGTGCTCGCCGTAGTGGAAGCAGACGTCGCGCAGCTCCAGCGTTTGCCAGTCGCTGACTTTTGGCAGCGCCTTGAACTTTTCTTCATAGGGCGCCAGTTCAAACCTGTTGAGCTTGCGAAACGCCACCTGCGCGCTGAGCAGCGTTGGCAAGGCGCCGACCGCCGCCAGCAGCGGTGTGCGCAGGAACAGCAGCGTCAGCGAATAAGTTGCCGCCACCGCCGTATTTGCCCAGCCCAGCCCGTTCGCCATAAAGAACACGATGCCAATCGCGCCGAGCATCATGATATTCGACCAGTTCACCGCGCTGAGGTGGAAGGTATCGGCGCGCACGATGTGGTGGCGATAGCTTTTGGCATTCTCCTGATAAACGCTGTCGTAAATAAGCTGCGCACGTTCGCGGTTAAGCTGCAGCTCTTTACGCCCTTCGATAATGGTCTGGAAATCGCGATACAGGTCATCTTCGATTTCACGCAGCTTAGCCATGTGCTGATAAACGCGTGATACCAGCAACCAGCCGCCAACCAGCGTCACCACCAGCCACAGGCAGGTGATCAACAGCATTTTTGGCGAGAGCCAGGCGAGATAAAGCGCCGAACCGAGCGTAATAATGATGCCCTGAATCAGCTCGGGTAAACGCACGAAGGCGATGGTGATGGCACGCACATCGCTGGTGAGACCGGCCAGCAGTTGGGCATTGCCGATCTGTTCTATGCGCTCCACGCGCGTATCGAGGATCCGTTTGATGAATTCGCCGCGCAGCCGCCAGACAAAGTGATGGCCGAGCATGGTCAGCGCCAGCTGGGAGCCGAGCGTCACCGCCATCAATAGGAACAGCTGCCCAAGGAAACTCGGCAGCACCGAAATCGAGGTATTCACCGCGACGATCAGCTCATTATTGATATAGGCAATCAGGCCGATACCGAGCACGGCACTTAACAACGTGAGAAGAATGACGCCAATAAAAGGCCAGCGGTACTGGCGAAAAACGACTTGCAGCAATGCCATCAAAGGGTTCCAGCGGTCAATAAAGCAGCCTGCAGTTTAATGTCGCCTTGGCTGATAGCAAGAATAATTCTCATCCTATAGTTGCCTAAGCACAGTGTTGCTTGCCGCTAGTTTGTAGCAGCGCGATTTATCGCGCATTAACTTGCGCAATGCTTGTCAGATAAGGAGATATTTCGATTTAAAGCTGGTGCGGGCTCTGACACATCTGCTGCGTCAAGGGCCGTCCTCGCGCCGCTAAAGCGGTACCTTCGGCTTCCACATTGTGCCAACGGACCGTTCGCGGATCGGCCTTCCTGGCCGGCCCCGAACTGCCACGCGCATCCATGCGCGTGGCTCCTGGCCCAACGTAAAAGCCTCAGCGCTGCGAATGGCCCTTTTGCCACAGCAGACGCGCCAGCGCCTCTGCTAATGTGCCCTTTTTAATAACGCGCAATGAAGGTTCGGAGCTGGTCGGGGCCACTTTTGGGCCGGCATTCCGCAGCGCTGAACGAAGCGAGGAAGCCAGGAGAGCCCGCAGGACGCGGGCGAAAGGCGGAGCCGGGACAAGGATGTCCCGTCTCCGCCGGTCCGTCAGGCAGACGAACGAAGTGAAGGCACCGCGCAAGCGGCGCGAGGACCGCCGGCCCAAAGTGGCACCGGCCAGCGCCCTCATCACTGGCTTAACTAACATTAAGAATAAATTGTGCCGCCACAACAAAAACTAAAATGCGCGGCGGAAAGTCAGGTTGAAACGGAAAGCGCCCGCCTGCGGATGAATGCCAGGTTTGAGCGGCAGAATGCCGTGATAACGCAGGCGCGATGGCCCGCCCCACACCACGATATCGCCATGTTCCAGCAGCACGCGCTGGGTGGCGTCGCCGCGTTCGAAACCGCCGAACTGGAATACCGCAGGCAATCCCAGTGAAACCGACACAATCGGCTGGCGCAGATCCTTCTCATCTTTATCCTGATGCAGCGTCAGTTTTGCGCCGGGTTCATAGCGGTTAATCAGGCAGGCATCAGGATTGAAACTGGCAAAGCCCGCTTCGCGCGCAGTTTGCTGCGCCAGCTCGCGGAACAGCGCGGGCATCGGCGGCCAATGGTGTCCGCTGTTGCTGTCTTGCTCGGTATATTGATAGCCGCGCGAATCGGTGGACCAGCCAAAATCACCACAGTTGGTCATCGCCACCGACATGCGATGGCCACCGGGCGTGATGCGATGGGCAAAGGGATTTTTCGCGGCGATATCGTGAATCGCCGCCAGCAGCGCGTCGGCCTGTTCGCGGGCACGACGTCGCAGAATCACCGCGCCATCCGCTAGCGGTTCCTGCCACGGCGCTTCGTCACTAAATAAATCCAGCATGTGCGCCTCCTTTATTGAGATGCCTGATCGATGAGGAAGGTTTTAAACTGCGGCGACATCCAGTGAGTAAAACCGTCGCCCTGCTTGCTGATCAAATAGACCGCCAGATGCTCTTTCACCGCTAACGCTTTAGCGCGTTCGCTGCCGAGCACCATCAAACCGGTATCCCAGCCATCCGCTTCCAGCGCGGTGGTGGCTATCACCGTTGCCGACACCAGCTTGTGCTCAATCGGTCTTCCGGTAGTCGGATCGATGACGTGCGAAATGCGTTTGCCATCCAGTTCATAATAGTTGCGATAGCTGCCGGAGGTGCTAATGCCGTGTCCTTGCAGATCGACGCGCGCTTCCACCGCGTTTTCGCGATCGGTGGGTTTCTGGATCGCCACGCGCCACGGCTGCTGATTAGCATTGACGCCACGGCTCAATACTGCGCCGCCCACTGAAACCAGATAATCAGTGATGCCTTGCTGCTCCATCAGACGCGCCAGATGATCGGTGGCATAGCCTTCGCCCATGGTGGAGAGATCGACATACAGGCCGGGCAGATCTTTCTGCAGCCATTGACCGTTAACGCCCTGAATCACGCGCAGATGCTGCAAGCCAGTCCGCGCTTTAGCGGCGGCGATTTCTGCCTCGCTGGGGGTATGCGCCGGTTGCTTCGTCGGGCCAAAACCCCACAGATTGACCAGCGGGCCCACGGTGATATCCATCGCACCCGACGTTTTATGCCCGATTCGCAGCGCTTCAGTAACGATGTCCGCCATATCAGCGCTTACCGGCTGCGGTGCGTTGCCTTGATACTGATTAAAGTGCGACAGCACCGAATCGCTTTTCCACGTCGAGAGTTCGCCGTCATCGCGATCCAGCTGTTGCTGGATCAGCTGTTGCAACGCCGCTTTACGCTGCGGATCAACGCCGGCGACGCTGACGCGCCACACGGTGCCCATGGTTTTGCCTTCCAGCACCATCGCGGGTTGGCTGCTGTTTTTTTCGCAACCGCTGAGTCCTAATGCCAGCAGGCTAATTAGCAGAATGTTCTGAAAACTCATCAATTCCTCATCTGTAAACCATTACTACAGCCAATTACAAAGCATAACTCGCTTGTAAAGCAGTCTAAAGCTGCTTGATGTTCGATAAACGCTGACACAGGATAACCGGTTCCTGCAACGTTATGCCTACAGGAGCATCAGATGATTTATATGATTATTGCCGTAACCGCCGGGCTGTTTATTTATGGCAGTTTCAAATGTTGGCAGACGTACCGCCATCGCCTGATTCAGCACTATCCTGCACGCCGACGTTAAATTATTGCACCAGAAAATCACCCTTCTGCACCGCTTCAGCGCTGGCGCAGTGTAGCAAAGTCGCTGCAACCCGCGTGGCGCTGAGAGCGGTGCGCTGGCATGAATGCTGCATTGTTGAAGATGAGTTGAACTTCAGCGAGGTGCAGAATGGAAAATAGCAAAACACAAAACAGTAAATGGCAGCACTGGCTGAGCTTCTCGGCCTTTACGCTGGCGGGTGTCGCGATGGAAGGCAGCCTGAGCGCCATCACCAACCCGCCGCCGCAACCGGCGCCCAAAGCCAAAAAATGGCGCGGTATTCAGTAATCTTTACAGTCCCAACTCACTCAGGCCCGGATGATCGTCCGGGCGCGTGCCGGCTGGCCAGTGGAAAAGACGCTGATCTGCGCTGATCGGCAGATCGTTGATGCAGGCGAATCGCTGAATCATCAAACCATCGGCACCAAAGTGCCAGTTCTCATTGCCATAGCTGCGAAACCAGTTACCGCTGTCATCATGCCATTCATAGGCAAAGCGTACCGCCAGCTTATCTTCATGCCACGCCCATAGCTCTTTGATCAGTCGATAATCCAACTCTTTCATCCACTTACGCTGCAGGAAGGTCACGACTTCTGCGCGTCCATTGACGAATTCACTGCGATTGCGCCAGCGCGTATCTTCGCTGTACACCCGCGAAACACGCTGCGCATCGCAGCTGTTCCAGGCATCTTCCGCCATGCGGACTTTCTGTAATGCGGTTTGTTGATTGAACGGTGGCACCAGCATGTTATTTCTCCCGATTATGTAGACAGGTCTGTCTACTTGATTCATCCTGCCGTATGTAGACAATTCTGTCTACATGCAAACACAGGAATTTTTATGCTTGAGCCTCTGATCTTTGATGCCACCGCCTCCGCGCGCGATCGTATCTTGCTGTGCGCGCAACAGCTTTTTTACCAACAAGGCATTCGCGCCACCGGTGTGGATAAGGTGATTGCGCAAGCGGGCGTGACCAAAGTGACTTTCTATCGTCACTTTCCGGCGAAGAATGCGCTGGTGCTGGCGTTTTTACAGCAGCGCCATCAGCGCTGGATGCTGGCGTTTCGCCAGGCGCTAAATCAGCACGCGGCATTGATCGATGCGCTGCCCGCGGCGTTACTGAGCTGGTTCAGGGATGACGATTATCGTGGCTGTGCGTTTATCAATACCGCTGCGGAACTGGGCAGCACGTTAGCGGAAGCCAGCGAACTGATACGTCAGCATAAGCGTGAGATGGCGCAGGCGATCAGCGACAAACTGTTGCCCGATCAGCAGGTGAAAACGGCGCAGATTGTGTTACTGGTTGAGGGCGCGATTGTGCAGGTACAGATTGGCGAGGAGGCGGAACGGGTGGTTGAGGTACTGCATGCCGCGCTGGATGCGCTGCTGAAAACGGGAGCGTGACCGGCAAGTCACGCTCCATCACCCTTAGAACTGGTAAACCAAGCCCAGTGCTACGACGTCATCGGTATTGATACCGGCTGCGTCGGTGAAGTTGTTGTCGTCCAGCAGGTTGATCTGGTAATCAACGTAGGTCGACATGTTTTTGTTGAAGTAGTAGGTTGCGCCTACATCAATGTATTTCTTCAGGTTCTGGCTGCCGTAACCTTCGATGTCAGAGCCGCGAGAAGAGACGAACGCCAGAGATGGGCGCAGGCCGAAGTCGAACTGGTACTGTGCCACCAATTCCCAGTTATCCGCTTTGTTGGCGTAACCGTAAACGGTGCCGCTATCGCTGGCGCCGAAACGCGTCGCGTTGTATGAACGGCTGTACATTGCGGCCAGGTAAACGTTGTTAGCGTCATACTTCAGCGCACCGCTGTAAGCTTCGGCTTTATCACCGCGACCCAGGATGTTGGCGGTACGTGGATTGTTACCGTTCTGGTTATTGGTACGGTCAGACTGGAACATCGCTGCACCAATACCGAAACCTGAACCCAGATCGTAAGTGGTGCTCAGGCCGTAGCCGTCACCATTCTCGCCCAACACATCACGACCAGAGCCAGTAGATTCGGTTGGGTTGTCGTTTTTGCCTTGATACTGAACCGCGAAGTTCCAGCCATCGACTAAACCGAAGAAGTTGGTATTACGATAGGTTGCGAGGCCGTTGCTGCGCTGGAACAGGAAGTTGTCCGCGCCGTAGGTATCGCCACCGAACTCTGGCAGAACGTCAGTCCATGCGCCGAGATCGTACATCACGCCGTAGTTACGGCCGTAATCGAATGAACCTGCATCACCAAATTTCAGACCGGCAAAACCAACACGCGTATAGCTGTTCGCGGTGCCTTCGCTTTCTGCGGTGTTCAGTGCAGCCTGGTATTCCCACTGGCCGTAACCGGTCAGCTGATCGGTCACCTGAGTTTCACCTTTGAAGCCAAAACGCAGGTAAGACTGGTCACCGTCTGAGCCAGAGTTGTCAGAAAAATAATGCAGACCGTCCACTTTGCCGTAAAGGTCTAATTTGTTGCCATCTTTATTGTAAATTTCAGCTGCGCTTGCTGATCCTGCCACCAGCAATGCAGGAATCATCAGGGAGAGAACGCGACGTTTCATTTTTATTACCCTCTATAATGTGCCTTTATTTTTGCCACTGCGAACTGAATGATTAAAAATTCAGCCGGCACGCCATTGTTATTTTATGTTGGGCAATAATCTATCACGAAAATGCTACTAAATTTCCAAAACTGTTTCAGTGTATTTAATAGTTATTTCAGAATGTAAATTACGGGGAACTAATAACCAGCACAGATAGGTAAAAAATATAGCACTTTTTGACAACATATATTTTAATTGTTTAAAAACATCAAATTACATGAGTTACATTTCCGCACTGAATGACAAAACTCTAAGCCATCCAGAGCATACAATTATCCCCGCTATCATCATTTATTTCATTATTACCTTCATTCACCCCGAATGTTTTGATTTACCCTAATTTCCCGCCGGACCAGATGGTCCGGCATTTTTTTGCCCGCAATTCAGACATCGCCTTATATTGCGTAAAGTTAATTACGCAGGTTAAATTAACCACAATAATTGCCGCGCATTATTTGTCTCTTTTCGCACATTTCGTTCAATTCATAGTCTTAAATCGGCAATGTTAATTTCGGGGCGTAACAAAGATCGCTGCAATATTTGCCGGCACATATTGTTAACGCTCACGCAGTGATTCCCTGGCTTTATTCAGTGGCTTAAGCAAATAATCCATCACGGTTTTCTGACCGGTTTTAATCTCAACATTCGCTACCATGCCGGGCATGATGGCGAACCTGCGGCCGCTTTTATTGGTCAGTTCGGCTTTTTGCGTGCGCACATAGACGCGATAGTAAAACTCGTCGTGCCGCACTTCGTCCTGCAGCGTATCAGGCGAGACGGTTTCGACTTCCCCGTGCAGATCGCCATAAATCGACGCGTCGTAGGCGGTGATCTTCACCACCGCGGTTAAACCCGGCCGGATATAGCCGATATCGCGTGGATTGATGCGCGTCTCAATCAGCAATTGATCCTCCAGCGGTACAATCTCCATCAGCTTGCCACCCGGCTCCAGCACGCCGCCCACGGTGGTGACGCGCACATCCTTCACAATGCCGCGCACCGGCGAAATCAGCGTAGTGCGCGTCAGCAGATCCTGCTTGCCTGCCGCCACCTGCAGCTGCGCATCCAGCTCACCGTTGTTCTTCACCTGCTCTTCATGGGCGCGCACGTAATAATCGTTGCGCGCTTCGTCGATTTTGCCGCGCAGATCGCTAACCTGGCGACGCAGGCGAATCACATCCACCTTACCCGCCGCGCCGCGCAGCATCAGCGGCTCCGTCACGTTGAGTTCTGCCTGCACCAGCGCAAGGGATTGCTGCAAATTGCCGATGGTCTCGACAAAATTCTGCCGCCGCGCCTGATAGAGCTGCGTTTCGCGCGCCACCAGTTCGGGATGTTGCAGGATATCGGCGCTGAACCTCAGCGGCGTGTCGCTGAGCTCGGCCTGTAAACGTTCAGAGGAGGCACGCAGCGTGCGCACCCGCGCAATCGCCTCACCAAAGTTGGTTTGAAAGCGCGTAGGATCGAGTGTTGCCAGCACCTCGCCGCGCTGCACGATATTGCCTTCGTGCACATTGAGCTGTTTGACGATGCCGCCATCAAGGCTATCAATGATCTGCGCGCGGCTGGAAGGCGTGACTTTGCCGATGCCGACCGTGACTTCGTCCAGCACCGCAAAGTACGCCCACAGCAGAAACAGCAGCAGCGCCACCACGCACAGCCAGATGATCGCCGAGGTGCGACGTTCACGCCGCGTCAGATCTTTATCCAACAGCATCACGCTCATGCCGCATCTCCTTTTTTACTGGCGGCGTGACGCAGAATCTCGTCGCGCGCGCCATCGGCCACGATGCGGCCGTTATCCATCACGATAATGCGATCAACCATGCGCAGCAGAGCGGGACGATGCGTGACCAGTACCAGCGTGCGCCCGGTGCCCCATTGCGCCAGCTGACGAATCACCTGCGCCTCCAGTTGCTCATCCATCGCCGCGGTCGGTTCATCCAGCAAAACCACCTGCGGCTGGCGCAGAATCAACCGGCTGAGCAGCACCATTTGCCGCTGGCCGCCGGACAAGCCGCGTCCGCCTTCATGAATAATGCGATCGAGGCTGGCGGCGTCCTGCTGCACCAAGGCTAACGCGCCGCTGATGCGCAGCGCTTGCAGCATCTCCTGCTCGCTGGCGTGCGGATTCCCGAGCAGCAGGTTCTGGCGCAGCGTGCCGAAAAACAGCCGCGCATCCTGCGACAGCCAGCCAAGCTGACGCCGCAGATCGACCGGATCGATGCAGGTGAGATCGACGCCGTCCACCAGCACTTTGCCCTGGCTGGCGCGCGCCTGACCGGCCAGCATCTTCAGCAGCGTCGATTTGCCCGCGCCGACTTTACCGAGAATCGCCACGCGTTCGCCGGGCGTGATCTGCAACTGCGGAATGTTGAGCACGCTATTACCGCTCTCCTCTTCGTAGCGGTAATGCACATTTTGCAGCAGATAGTGGCCGCTGAGCACCGGACAGTGCGCCAGCGTGGCGTGATCGGGTTGGTCGAGCGGCTTCTTTAACAGTTCATCCAGCCCTTTCATCGCCGATTTCGCATGCTGCCAGCGCGAAAACACCATGGTGAGCTGCATCAGCGGCGCGATGGTGCGTGATGAGAGCAAGCTGCACGCCACCAGCGTGCCGGTGGTGATCTGATTGTCGAGCACCAGATAGACGCCGAACACCAACATGCCGGCATAGGTGAGCTGCTGCACGCTGGCCGACCAACCGGTGAGGCGCGCGCCCCACAAACGTTGCTGATTGCTGATGGCCGCGCTAACTTCGTGCGTTTGCTCCCACTGGCGTTGAAAATAGGGTTCCGCTTGCAGCGCTTTGATATCCTCTACACCTTCTAAGGTTTCCACCAGCACCGCCTGACGCAGCGCGCTTTCCCGCAACCCTTCCTGCGCCAGACGCGCCATCGGGATCTGCACCAGTAAGCCAGGAATGACGATCAGCGGGATTGCCAGTAACGGAATCAGCACCAGCCAGCCGCCAATCGACGCCATGATCAGCAGAAACAGCAGCACAAACGGCAGGTCGGCGGCGGCATTCACCGTGGTGGACGTCAGCAGCTCGCGGACCTGATCAATTTCACGCAGTTGGGCAATAAAGGAGCCGGTGGAACGCGGACGCGCTTCGTTGCGGATGTTCATCGCCCGCGCAAACAGCATGGCGGATATTTTCAGGTCGATGCGTTTGCCCATCAGGTCAGAAACCTGGGTGCGCATCAGACGAATCAGATACTCAATGGCGGCCGCCAGCACCACGCCGGCGAACAACACCCACAACGTTGGCTGCGACTGCGCCGGAATCACCCGATCGTACACCTGCATGGAAAACAGAATGCCCGCCAGCGCCAGCACGTTGCCGACCAGCGAGGCCAGGCTGATTTCCGCAATGCGCCGCTTCATGCCACGAAAGTGATGCCAGAACCAGTGCGGCTGATAAGGCTGCACAAACTCATCGATGCGCGCATCACGCGCCCGCGCCGCCACACCAACGACGCCGACCTGCATGTCGGCCTGCATGAGCAAATCCTGCAGCTGACCTGCGCGCACCACATCGCCACTTTCACTCAGCCAGTAACTTACGCCACCGTTACTATCCACCTCTTCTATCAACGCCACGCTGCCGTTTTCCAGCAGCAGCAATACCGGCACAATTTCCTGCCGCCAGCGCAGTTTGCTGTGCGGCACCAGCATCAAATGCAGGCCTAACAGCCGGGCTAAACGTTCTAATTGTTGCGTCGGGGCCAGATGTTGAAACCAGCGCATCTGCTGGCGCAGCGTGCTGCCGTCCGCCGGTTTACCGAAGCGTGCCGCGACGCGCAGCATCGCCGCGATGCCGTTGTCGCTGTTAAAGGGTTGTGCTGTCATCCCTGTTGTCCCGTGAGCAATGAGTGTGGGCAGGCAACCGCTAGCCGATGTTACTAGCGGTTGATGGCGGATTACGCCAGGCTCTGAACCTGATGTTGCTGCAGATGATCGCCGAGGGTGTAACTGCTATCGCTGGCGTTGTAGTGGCTCTCCGTGGCGCGCGCATCGCTGGGCTGAGCGGCGGCGCTGTCGCCTGCGTTGGTCAGCAGCGTATTCAGCGGCTCGCTGCTGACGCTGGCGGCCGCCTCATGACTATCGATGGTCACCGGCTGCGTCGCCGTCGCCACATTGCCCGCTTTGTCCTGCGCGCTGACCTTCATTTGGTAGCTGCCATCATCCAGCGGTGCCAACTGACCCGCCAAAATGGTCAGCGCCCAGTTGCCGTCGGCTTTAACCGTGGCGGTGTAACTCTGATCGCCTAGCGTCAACGTCACCAAACTGCCCTGATCGAGATGGCTGCTGCTGCCCTGAATCAGATGCCAGCTATTTAGCTCCGCCGCATCCAGCACGCCGTCGCCAAACGGTTGATTCAGCGTAATGGTAGGCACCTGATGCGTGGCAACGTTGAACAGGTTCTCAATAATCTGCGTATCGTGGTTGCCGTACTCATCCCAGCGCGTGGCCAGCGCCGACACTTCGCCATCCGGCAGCGCCTGCAGATCTTCGGCGCTGATGGTGACCATGCCGTTGACCGGCGTGTAGTTTTTGCCGTTGAGCGTCAGCTCCTTCACGCCTTCGAGATAGAAACTGAGATCGTGCTGCGCTTCCTGCTGATTCAGCGTGGTATCGCCGCCAATATTGATTTCGTAATAGATGTCTGGCAGTTGGGTGACCACGTTCAGTTCCAGCATTGCGTCAGTGCTGTTGCCAGCGCCATCCTGCGCATAAACGCGGATTTCGCCCAGTGCAATAAAGCTCGCCACTTCACTGGCCGGAATCGTTACCTGCCAGTGACCGTCGCTGCCAATCTGCGCGTGATAGACCGCATCTCCACTGCACAGCAACAGCTGCTGGCCCGGTACCACCACCGAGAGATCGCCGCTAAAGGTGAGATCGTTTTGGCTCTCTTCTTTATTGATCACGTTGTCTGCCGTGACCTTATCGAAACTGATGTGCGGCAGGCTGCTAACGTGGGTAATTAAGGTGACATCCTGCAGATAAGCGGCGGTTTTGCCGTTGGGATCGGTAGCGCTGACTTTCAGGCTGTAGACGCCATCCTGTAACGCCTGAAGATCCTGTGAAGGAATAGCGGCGGTCCATTCGCCTTTATCGTTAACGCCGCCAGAGTATTTTTTCCCGGCTAAAATCACCGTGATATGGCTGTTCGCCGGCATGTGCGTAACACTGCCGTGCACCTCCACGCCGTAAATGCCTTCTGCCACGCTGACCGCGTTATCACCGCTGATCGGATCCACCGTCAGCGTAGGCTTGATGGTTTTATCCACGTAAACCCCAAAGCCCACCTGCGTATCGGTGCTATTACCGGCTTTGTCGGTGAGGGTTAGCGTCAGCGAATAAGCACCGTCGGACAATCCGTTGAGCACCGACGGCGGCATCGAAGCATTCCAGTAACCCCATTTATTTACCGTGCTGTGCCAGACTTCGCCGTTAAAGGTCAGCGTTACGGTGGCGCCTGGCTCAGATTCGGCGCGACCGCGCAGGTGAATATTCCTGCCGGATTCCCATGCGGCAATCACGCCATCTTGTGCAATAGGTTCATAA
The DNA here is from genome assembly GCF_019795935.1 of Pantoea sp. DY-15. Classification (NCBI taxonomy): domain Bacteria; kingdom Pseudomonadati; phylum Pseudomonadota; class Gammaproteobacteria; order Enterobacterales; family Erwiniaceae; genus Pantoea; species Pantoea sp. DY-15. Next base: position 362,872 of record NZ_JAIMIF010000003.1, on the reverse strand, counting down.
GGACGTAACGGCGCGGGCGGCGTAGTATCCACGCTGCGCGTTTGCAAAGATGATGTGTCGTCTGCCAGCGGATAAAGAGTGACCGCAGAGTGCAGAATCGCCGCTAATTGTTGTTCGGATTGACGTGAAGACATAGGTAACCTCGTTACAGGGAAGGTATTGCAACGGTCATTAAGCTTATTAATGTTTTAAGCGTACCGGTGCGCCATACAGGCCATTAATCAATGGCCCGCTTCGCCTGATGAAAACGGGTTACCCGCAGGTAACAAGGACTAAAATAAGGCACAGCAAAATTCTCCCAAAGGGGGAGAAATAATCTCGATCTCGCTATATTCCGCATCGGGAGCTGATGGGATGACTAACATATCGGTTTTACGTGGTCGCTGCCTATTGGCGAAAATCCGGAAATGCATGCTTTGCGACAGCGCCAAAAAATTGACGTCCAGGCCGCATGTGGCGCGGAATCTTTCATCAGTATACTGCATCATTCGGCAGAAAAAATTTTACTTAAGTCACTCCAGTAATGATTGGCACATGCCAGGAAAGTTCTGGAAAAGCGCAGCGATGCGTAAAAAATCGGTAATATGCCTGTTTCTGGCGTTTAATCGCTGCCATCTGATAGGGTCTGATGCGCGGTGTGACATGCGCTTTGATGCTAAACTTCGTCGCTTCACCCGCTAATGAAAACTACTCTTTATGACAGCACTGGACGCCGCGCCGCAAAATAAATTGCATCACCGTGTCAACCTCGGGACACGTATCGTTTTCCTCATCGCTGGATTGGGCATGTCCGCATGGGCACCGCTGGTGCCATTCGCCAGCCAGCGTCTGGCATTGAGCGGCGCATCATTGGGCGGTTTGCTGCTGTGTCTGGGAATTGGCTCGCTGGCGGCGATGCCGATTACCGGCGGTTTGATTGCGCGCTTCGGTGGTCGTCGGGTGATGTTGTGCTCCACGCTGGTGGTGCTGGCGATGTTACCGCTGCTGGCGACGCTTAATGTGATGTGGCTGATGGCCGCCACTTTAATGGTGTTTGGTGCCGGACTCGGCATGCTGGATGTCGCGATGAACGTGCAGGCTGTCGAAGTGGAAAAAGCCGCACGCAAGCCGATGATGTCCGGTTTCCACGGCTTCTTTAGCCTCGGCGGGATCATCGGCGCCGGTTCCGTCAGCTTGTTACTCGGCAGCGGCCTGACGCCGTTGCAAGCGGTTGGCGCGGTGATGGCGCTGATTGTGCTGCTGCTGGTGTGGAGCCTGCCGACGCTGATGACCGAACGCCTGCATCAGCCCGATCAGCCGTGGCTGGTTATTCCGCGCGGTTGGGTGGCATTCCTCGGTTTACTCTGCTTTATTCTGTTTCTTGCCGAAGGTGCGGTGCTGGATTGGGGAGCGCTGTTGCTGCTGCAAAGCCCGGAGATGAGCCCGGCGCACGCCGGTTTAGGTTATGCGGTGTTCTCGGTGGCAATGACCATTGGTCGTCTGACCGGCGATAAAGTGATTCAGCGCTTCGGCCGTTATCCGGTGATGTTGACCGGTGCGTTAGCCGCTGCCGCAGGCATGACGTTGGCGGTGTTGCTGCCGTGGCCGCAAATTGCGCTGCTGGCTTTCCTGCTGGTGGGATTTGGCCTCGCCAATACGGTGCCGATGTTGTTCAATGCTGCCGGGAATCAACACGATATGCCGTCGAATCTGGCGATTTCGGCCATGACAACGTTAGGCTATGCAGGTATTCTTTCAGGTCCGGCTTTAATCGGATTAATTTCCCAGTGGATCAGCCTGAGTGGTGCATTTTTGCTTATCGCTCTGCTGCTGCTGGCCGTCGCTGCCAGTGCCCGACGGGTTGCGCGCTAATTCCATGATCCTGAGACACTATGCTGCCTTATAAATTTCCTCTGACATCCGGCAATGTAACGCGCTTTTTCGTGGTGTTTAACCTGGTGCTTTTTCTGGCGCTGGGCGCGATGGTGCACAACAGCGTGAATGCCTGGATGACAGAGAAGCGCTATGCGATGACCGATTTGGCGCGTGCGATGCAGAAACGCATCGATGCGTCGCGCTTCGCTACGTGGCAGATCTATGAGAACCTGGCCACCAGCGCCGCCGGTTCGTCGCCGAACAGTAATCTTCAGGAAACCCGCCTGCGCCCGGATGTCTATTATCTGGAAAAAACCCGCCGCAAAACCGAAGCACTGATTTTCGGTTCGCACGATAGCAGCACGCTGGATATGACCATGCGCATGTCCAACTATCTCGATACGCTGTGGGGCGCGGAAAATCCGACCTGGTCGATGTACTTCCTCAATGGTCAGGATAACAGCCTGATTATGATCTCCACGCTGCCGCTGAAAGACATGGCGACACGTTATAAAGAGAGTGCGATCAATTCGCTGGTTGATAGCCGCCGCGCCGAGATGCTGCAGCAGGCCAATGCGCTGGATGAGCGCGAAAGCTTCTCGCCGCTGCGTCACTTCGCCTGGCAGAACGATCACTACTTTACCCTGCGCACCACTTTCAATCAGCCGGGCCATTTAGCCACCGTGGTGGCATTTGATTTGCCGGTTAACGATCTGATTCCGCGTAATATGCCGCTGGAGAACTTCCAACTGCGTCAGGACGCGACGCAAACGTCGACCACCAACACCACCACCAGCGACGACACTAGCAGCGAAAGCACGCACGTGGCGCTTGTAAACCCGAATCTGGAGATCGCCGCCTCGCTGCCTAGCACTTCGCTGCAGCTGGTGTATCGCGTGCCGCTCACCAGCCTGGCGCTGGATACGCTGCATAATCTGATGTGGCCGCTGCTGATCAACCTTGTGCTGTTTTTACTGTCGATTGCGGGCATTACGCTGCTGCGTCAGCAATCGCTGCGCCCGAACGAGAATCAGAGCGCCGAGCTGGATTCGCTGCGCATGCTTAACGAAGAGATCGTCGCCAGTTTGCCGGTCGGCTTGCTGGTGTACGACTTCGCCACTAACCGCACGCTGCTCAGCAATAAAATCGCTGAACATCTGTTGCCGCACCTGAATCTGCAGAAAATCATCAATATGTCCGATCAACATCAGGGCGTATTGCAGGCGACCATCAATAACGAAGTGTATGAAATTCGCCACGCGCGTAGCGTGCTGTCGCCGCATACTCAGCTATTTATGATGCGCGATCAGGACCGCGAATTACTGGTGAATAAGAAGTTGCAGAAGGCGCAACAGGTGCTGGATCGTAATCACCAGATGCGTCAGCAGTTAATGCATAACCTCGGTCACGCCCTCAATGGTCCACTGCAAAGCATGGTTAAGCAACTAGTACAACTTAGCCAGCGTGACGATGACGAAAGCGTGCTCGATCTGCTCGACGAGAGCCAGGGTTTGGCGCGCCTGGTGGATGACATCGTGCTGCTTAATCGCCTGGAAGCGCATGACTGGTCGCCTGATGCCAGCGTGTTCAACCTGCAGGATATGCTGGACGAAATCGCGCTGGAAAGCCTGCCGCTGCTGCGTCGTAAAGGTTTAGCGCTGGTGGTGAATAACCATTTAGCCAATGACGAGATGCGTTTTGGCGATCGTCGTGCGCTGCGTAAAGTGCTGACCACGCTGATGCACTATTCGCTGACCACCACGCGCTGGGGCAAGATTTCGCTGGAGATCAAAACCAGTGAAGACAAGCCCAACCAGGTCTTGCTGCAGCTGGTGGATACCGGCTCCGGCTTGAGCGTCGATGAACTGGCGAATGTCGATTTCCCCTATCTCGGCGACACCACGCAAGATCGTTTTGGCCAGGCGTCCGGCATGGCATTTTTCCTCTGTAAGCAGCTGTGCAAACAGATGGGCGGCCAGCTGGAGATCATCGCTAAACCCGATATCGGCACACGCTACAATATTCAGCTGCCGCTGGCGTTAGAGCAGCAAGGCGAGCAGGAAGAAAAACTGCTGGAAGGGGTGACCGCGTTGGTGGATATCGCCGTAGAAGACGTACACAAGATCGTTTGTCGCCACCTCGAAAACTGGGGAGCGAAATGCCTGACCTCGGATGAGCGTTTAACTGGTCAGGATCATGATGTGCTGGTGACCGACGATCCGGCGCGCCTGAACGGCTGGGCGCTGCTGCTGGCCGGTGACGAAATGGGTCATCACGCGTTGAACGATCAGCAATTCCGGGTCAACTTCAATCTCAGTAATGCACTGCTTGATGCGCTGCTGGCCCTGATTGAAAAGCAACTTTCTCATGATTTGTTAGAGGAGAGTCGCGAAGATGAAGAAGCCACGCCGCTAATGAGCGGAGGCTATTTCCAGCTGTTTACCGAGACAGTACCGCCAGATGTGAAGAGACTGTATACTGAAGCGGCGGAAAAGGATTATCCCTCGCTTGCTCAGACAGCACATCGCCTGAAAGGCGTGTTTGCCATGCTCAATCTGGGTTCAGGTAAACAGCTTTGTGAAGCGTTAGAACAACACATTAAAGTATGTGACGATTTAACCATTAAAAATACCACCAGTGAAATTGACGCTTACGTCAGCCAACTGCTGCAGCAAGGTAACCAATAAGATGAATAACTTGAACGTAATTATTGCCGATGACCATCCGATCGTTCTGTTCGGTATCCGTAAGTCACTGGAACAGATTGAATGGGTTAACGTTGTAGGTGAGTTTGAAGACTCAACAGCACTGGTAAACAGCTTGCCCAAACTGGACGCTAATGTCCTGATTACCGACCTCTCCATGCCAGGCGAGAAGTACGGTGACGGTATCACCCTGATTAAATACATCAAACGTCACTATCCGGACCTCTCGATTATCGTTCTGACCATGAACAATAACCCAGCGATCCTGAGCGCGGTGTTGGATCTGGATATCGAAGGGATCGTACTGAAGCAAGGCGCACCAACCGATCTGCCAAAAGCACTCGCGGCTCTGCAGAAAGGCAAAAAATATACGCCGGAAAGCGTGGCAAAACTGCTGGAGCGCATCAGCGCCGGTGGTTACGGTGACAAACGTCTGTCGCCGAAAGAGAGTGAAGTACTGCGTCTGTTCGCAGAGGGTTTCCTGGTGACTGAGATTGCTAAGAAACTTAACCGCAGTATCAAAACCATCAGTAGCCAGAAGAAATCAGCCATGATGAAACTGGGCGTGGAAAACGATATCGCGCTGCTGAACTATCTCTCTTCTGTCAGCGCCACTCAGGTCGACAAAGAGTAATACGAATGGGCGGCGTCTTCTGACACCGCCCATTTTTTAGTATCCGCTTTACGCCTCTACCCTGCCCTTTCTGACGCGTTCCGCATACACCGCCAGCGTGCTTTTCAACACATCCAGCGTGACCGGCTTCGACAAACAGTTATCCATACCCGCATCCATACAGCGCTGCTTCTCTTCCGCTAACGCATTTGCCGTGACGCCAATCACCGGGAAAGTATGTCCCAGCTGACGCAGACGTTGCGTCAGGCGATAACCATCCATGTTCGGCATGTTCACGTCGCTCAGCACGATATCGATATGGTTGCGACTCAGCACGTTCAGCGCATCAACGCCATCCTGCGCGGTTTTGGTTTGATAGCCGACGGTGCCGAGCTGTTCTGATAGCAGCATGCGGTTGATCGGATGGTCATCAACAATCAGCACGATAATATCTTCGAAAGTCGCGGCGGCTTTTGGCGCGGTTAACGGCAGCGGCGTGGCGGTTTGGCTATTAATGTTGATGCGGTAGATGCGGCCCAGCAGCTGCGGCAGATCGTGGAGCATCGCGCTGCTCTGAATCCATTGCCCCGGCGCGGTTTCGTGCGGCATATCGATGTGCTCACCACAGATACGAATATGTGCGCGTCCAGTTTGCGCGGCAGGCTCATCGTGATCGCTGATGATCACATCATCAGCCGCCGCCTGGCCGTGGTAATACGCTGCCTGAATGCCCTGCTGTTGCAGCAGACGCAGCAGGAAGCTGGCGAGATACTCATTACGCATATCCAGCCAGATGGCTTTTTCCTGCAAGCCGTCGAGCAGCGGTGGCGCCGCCAGCTGACCGGAATAGATCGGAATACGCACGATAAACTGGCTGCCCATACCCGGTTCGGAATCGACTTCGATGTCGCCGTCCATCATGTTGATCAGCTTTTCACAGATCGCCAACCCTAAGCCGGTGCCCTGGAAGTTACGCTGCACGCCAGAACCCACCTGGAAGAACGGATCGAACAGGCGCGTTACCTCTTTGGCCGGAATACCGACGCCGGTATCGCGTACGCGGAATGCCAGATACCCCTCTTTGACGTAAGCATGCAGGATGATGCAGCCGGTATGCGTGAATTTAATGGCGTTGTTCAGCAGGTTGGATATCACCTGCTGCAGACGCATGGCGTCGCCATCCATGATCAGCGGCACATCGTTTTCGATAAACACATACAGCGTTAGGCGTTTACGCACCACCAGCGAGAGATAGTTGCTGGCAATGTGATTGACCACTTCACGCGGTGAGAACGGATGCGGTTCAATTTTCAGCTGTTCGGATTCAATCTTCGAGAAGTCGAGGATGTCGCTGATGATCTTCAGCAGCAGGCTCGACGAGTTATTCATCGCCGTCACCAGTGAATCGACGCCTTTTGGCAGCACTTTGGTTTGTAGCAGATCGAGGTTACCGATAATGCCGTACAGCGGCGTGCGCAGTTCATGACTGACGGTGGCGAGGAACATCGATTTCGACTGGCTGGCCTGCTCGGCCGAGTGCGCCATCTCCTGCAGCGACTGCTCCATGCGCACGCGCGCCGAAACATCCACCAGCACGCAAATCGCCACGTTTTCATTACGATAGCGCGAATGCACAAAGCTGATTTGCAGGTTGGTATTGCTGCCGGTCAGCACATCGACAAAGTTGACCTGCTGACCGCCAATGATTTCATTCAGACGCTGGCGATCTTCCTGCGTCAGCAGTGTCAGATAGTTATGCGCTAGCTCGTTACTCAGAATGTTGGTGCCATCGCTGGTGCGCAGGATACAGATGCCGACCGGCGCCGAGGCGACAATCTTACGGTTGAACTGCTCGTGCTCCTCCAGCCGATGCGCATTCTCCTCGGCCGGCAGGAACATGCGGCGCTCAAAAATCCACGCCAGCGTGAACAAAATCACCGCGGTTAAGATATTGAGCAGCAGCGCGTTAATCAGCATCAGCTTGAGCTGATCGGTTAACACGTCGGTGGAAAGCGACCACACCACATTGAGATTCGACGGCGGCAGCGGCTTTTTCAGCACCAGCTGGCGATAGCTGTCGAGATAGCCGAACCAGGTGCTGTTATCCGGCAGATCGTCGAGCGAGTAGCCCGGCCCGCCACGACGCGAACTGATCAGCGGACGGTAGTTTTCATCGGTGATGGTGGCCACCAGCGGCAAACCGCCCGGCTGAATAAATTCATCAAGGCGAATATTCTGCTCCACGCCCAGCAACGCCTGCAGCTTGTTCGCCACATATACCGGCATCACCATATAGAAGTTGCCGACGCCCGGCTGCGCGCTGCTGGTGATCCAATACATCGGCTGGCGGCGCTCTTCTTCATTGCCGTTGCGATAATGCAGCACGCGTTCGCGCAGCGCTTTCAGGCTACGTTCACGATCGACCGAATTGTTGCTGCCGATGGTGAAATCAGCCAGACACTGATTCTCTCCGCCGATGAAGAACACGCGGTTCAATTCATACGCCGAGGCAAAATTGCTTTTCCAGTAATTGATGTAGTAGCTGAGCGAGTCCAGCGAGTTACGCCAGGTATTGCTCATTGACGTGCAGTCGCCATCGGAAAATAGCGGCGTGAACTGCGGCAGCGCACCTTTGCCCGGCGGCAAACCGTTGAGCACATCCAGACCATTAGCGCTGCTGCTCAGGCGATTTTCGGTGATGTATTTCAGCTCGCGCATCACGTCCGCCGAATGGCGCACGTACCACTCAGCCTGACCATAATTGGCGGCAAACTCCTGACGCACCGCGTTCTCTTTCTCATGCAGCACGTTGATGATGTAGAAAGTGGTCAGCAGCGCACCCAGCGCCCAGAGCAGCAACGCCAGCGCACGAAACAGATAGCGCGAAATTCGAAGCGTAGTGCGAAAGGAGACGAGATATTTCAAAAGAGGCTCACTGGCGGTAAGAGGTTATCAGGATGTTGAAAAGCTTCCATACACTAGCTTTATCGGCCCTAAAAAGCCAGCTAGCCCGCGCCTTTAGGGGAAAACTCAGATAAAAAAACGGCAGGCCAGTTTCCTGACCTGCCGCTTATTAAAGCCGTTACGAATTACTCTTCGTCGTCAGCTTCTGGTGCTTCGTCGTCGCTGTCCACTTCCGGCGCGATATCCTCCTCGCCTTCCGCTACGCTACCGTCGATGGCGTCGAGTTCTTCCTCTTCCACCGGCTCCGCGACGCGTTGCAGACCCACCACGTTTTCATCTTCCGCAGTACGAATCAGAATCACGCCCTGAGTGTTACGGCCTACCACGCTGACTTCCGACACGCGAGTACGCACCAGCGTACCGGCATCGGTGATCATCATGATCTGATCGCCATCCACCACCTGTACCGCGCCGATAACCGGTCCGTTACGTTCGGTGACTTTAATCGAGATCACGCCCTGCGTCGCACGCGACTTGGTTGGATACTCGCTGTTGGCGGTACGTTTACCGTAACCGTTCTGCGTCACGGTGAGGATCGCGCCCTCTTCGCGTGGCACAATCAGCGACACCACTTTGTCGCTTTCAGCCAGCTTGATACCGCGAACGCCTGAAGCCGAACGGCCCATCGCACGTACTGCCGTTTCAGCGAAGCGCACCACTTTACCGGCGGCAGAGAACAGCATCGCTTCGTCGCTACCGTTGGTCAGCGCCACACCAATCAGCTCGTCATCCTCACGCAGGTTGATGGCGATGATGCCCGCGCTACGCGGACGGCTGAACTCCTGCAGCGCGGTTTTCTTCACGGTACCGCTCGCGGTAGCCATGAAGATGTTGAAGCCCTCGGTGTATTCACGCACCGGCAGAATGGCGGTGATACGTTCGTTGGCTTCCAGCGGCAACAGGTTGACGATTGGACGACCGCGCGCACCACGGCTGGCTTCCGGCAGCTGATAGACCTTCATCCAGTAGAGACGGCCACGGCTGGAGAAGCACAGAATGGTGTCGTGGGTGTTGGCCACCAGCAGACGATCGATAAAGTCTTCTTCTTTAATACGTGCGGCGGATTTGCCTTTACCACCGCGGCGCTGGGCTTCATAGTCGGTCAGCGGTTGGTATTTGACATAACCCTGATGCGACAGCGTCACCACAACGTCTTCCTGATTGATCAGGTCTTCGATGTTGATGTCTGCACTGTTCGCGGTAATTTCAGTACGACGTGCGTCGCCGAACTGATCGCGCATCAGCTCCAGCTCTTCACGGATTACTTCCATCAGGCGCTCAGCGCTTTGCAGGATGTGCAGCAGCTCAGCAATCTGATCCAGCAGCTCTTTGTATTCGTCGAGCAGCTTTTCGTGCTCGAGGCCGGTCAGTTTCTGCAGACGCAGATCCAGAATCGCCTGCGCTTGCTGCTCAGTCAGATAATATTGACCATCGCGAATACCGAACTCGGCTTCCAGCCATTCCGGACGTGCAGCGTCATTACCGGCACGTTCCAGCATCGCGGCAACGTTACCCAGATCCCACGACTGCGCCAGCAGGCCTAGTTTCGCTTCGGCTGGCGTTGGTGCACGACGAATCAGTTCGATGATCGGATCGATGTTAGCCAGCGCAATCGCCAGGCCTTCAAGGATGTGAGCACGATCGCGCGCTTTACGCAGTTCGAAAATGGTACGACGCGTAACCACTTCACGACGGTGACGCACGAAGGCTTCGATGATGCCTTTCAGCGTCATGATCTTCGGCTGGCCCTGATGCAGCGCCACCATGTTGATGCCGAAAGAGACCTGCAGCTGTGTCAGCGAGTAGAGGTTGTTGAGAACCACTTCACCCACCGCATCGCGTTTGATCTCAATGACAACACGCATGCCGTCTTTGTCAGATTCGTCACGTAGTGCGCTGATGCCTTCCACGCGCTTCTCTTTCACCAGCTCGGCGATCTTCTCGATCAGACGCGCTTTGTTCACCTGATACGGCAGTTCGTGCACGATGATGGTTTCACGGCCGGTCTTGGCATCGGTTTCCACTTCGCCACGTGCGCGAATGTAAATCTTACCGCGCCCGGTGCGATAGGCTTCTTCAATACCACGACGACCATTGATGAAGGCCGCCGTCGGGAAGTCTGGCCCGGTGATGTGCTCCATTAGGCCTTCAACGGTGATGTCTTCATCTTCGATAAACGCCAGACAGCCGTTGATCACTTCCGTCAGGTTGTGCGGTGGAATGTTGGTTGCCATACCAACGGCGATACCGGAAGAACCGTTTACCAGCAGGTTAGGAATTTTAGTTGGCAGGACTTCAGGGATCTGCTCGGTGCCGTCATAGTTCGGCACGAAATCGACGGTTTCCTTTTCCAGGTCAGCCAGCAGCTCCGAAGAGATCTTTGCCATGCGGACTTCGGTATAACGCATCGCTGCGGCGGAGTCGCCGTCGACCGAACCAAAGTTACCCTGACCGTCAACCAGCATGTAGCGCAGGGAGAATGGCTGGGCCATACGCACGATACTTTCGTATACCGCGGAATCGCCGTGCGGGTGATATTTACCGATGACGTCACCGACCACACGGGCGGATTTTTTATAGGGTTTATTCCAGTCGTTGCCCAGTTCGCTCATGGCAAAAAGCACACGGCGGTGTACCGGCTTCAGACCATCACGCACATCGGGTAAGGCTCGGCCAACAATGACCGACATGGCGTAATCGAGGTAGGAGTTTTTCAACTCTTCTTCGATATTGACCGGTGTAATTTCTCTCGCAAGGTCGCTCATGGAGCCGCTATCCCTCTACATAATCCCGGATTTAAAGGTGCGAAAGTATATCACATTGCTTCCCTTCGGTGAACGTTAACCAGGCCTTAATCCCGCTTTTCCTTGAGCGTGAGAGATGCGTTCGCGTGAGTTAAGCGTTTATACTGAGGGAATATTTTGTCTGGAGTGATGATTCAATGAGTGAACAACCGCAGGAAAGCCGCCAGAACGTTGACCACGCCGAGATCGCCAAGTTTGAGGCCGTGGCATCCCGCTGGTGGGATTTAGAGGGTGAATTTAAGCCGTTGCACCGTATTAACCCCCTGCGACTTGGCTGGATAGCGCAGCACAGTAATGGCCTGTTCGGCAAGAAAGTGCTCGATGTCGGCTGCGGCGGCGGCATTCTGGCGGAGAGCATGGCGCGTGAAGGCGCTGAGGTTACCGGCCTGGATATGGGCGCTGAGCCGCTGGAAGTGGCGCGTCTGCATGCGCTGGAGAGCGGCGTTAACGTTAACTATGTGCAGCAAACCGTGGAAGATCACGCCGCAAGTCACGCCGGGCAATATGACGTGGTGACCTGCATGGAGATGCTGGAGCATGTGCCGGATCCGCGCTCGGTAGTCTTAGCCTGCGCGCAGCTGGTGAAGCCCGGCGGCGAAGTGTTTTTCTCCACCATCAACCGCAATCCAAAAGCCTGGCTGCTGGCGGTATTTGGTGCTGAGTATGTGCTGCGCATGGTGCCGCGCGGGACGCACGACGTGAAGAAATTCATCCGTCCCGCCGAGTTGCTGAACTGGGTGGATGAAACCCCGCTGCGTGAAAGAAATATGATTGGCCTGCACTACAATCCGCTAACCAACCAGTTCCGTCTGGGTCGCGGTGTCGATGTGAACTACATGATTCATACGCATCGTCAGGAGTGATGTCATCCTTTGCCAGAGGCGCTGGCGCTTCTGCTGCGGCAAAAGGGCCATTCGCAGCGCTGAGGCTTTTACATTGGGTCAGGAGCCTCACGCAGGGATGCGTGAGGCAGTTCGGGGCCGGCCGAGATGGCCGATCCGCGAACGGTCCGTTGGCACGACGTGGAAGCCGAAGGCACCGCGCTAGCGGCGCGAGGACGGCCCGTGACGCAGCAGATGTGTCAGAGCCCGCAGCAGATTTCAAGCAAAATGCTTTCTTAACTAACAAGCATTACCTCTTTCATGGCGACCTCTTATCCCCTAATTTTGGCCCTATCCAGATCAATTTCCTTTTAGACGCGTACCAGCCTTTTTTATAGGCTAAGCAAGTCACAAAAAATTCATAAGCAATTTTAGATAAGTTCGCTGCTGGCGGCCTTGTCGGGGCTTTTTTCATCTAAGAAAATTCCTGAAGCACGGTGGTTGAGCAAGAAACACGCGTCCGATCATAAAGTGAAAAAAAAGTGCTGAGCGGTTGACACTAAGTGCAGGCCTTGCGGCATGCGGATCCAGGATTTTAGCCAGCCGGTAAGGACGATTTTTGAGTGAAAATCAACTCTTGTTAAGAAGAGATTGCTGACTAGAATACTCACCATATTGTTGTTCAAACTTCCCGCACCCCCTATATATAGTGTTTATCCACAGGCTTACTCACAACGAGCGGCTTGTGCATAAACCTTGTGCATAGATGGGGGATAAATACGTCATTCATGCATGGACAGGTAAAAACGCGACATGAACCAAAGTCTGCTCGTTACTAAACGCGATGGCCGCCAGGAGCGCATTGATCTCGACAAAATTCACCGTGTACTGGATTGGGCAGCCGAAGGGCTGAACAATGTTTCAGTTTCACAGGTTGAACTGCGCTCACACATTCAGTTCTACGATGGCATCAGAACTTCTGATATTCATGAGACCATCATCAAGGCTGCCGCAGACCTGATCTCTCGTGATGCGCCGGATTACCAATACCTGGCCGCGCGTCTGGCTATCTTCCACCTGCGTAAAAAAGCTTACGGCCAGTTTGAGCCGCCGAAGCTGTACGATCAGGTGGTGAAGATGGTTGAGATGGGCAAATACGACCGTCATCTGCTGGAAGATTACAGCACCGAAGAGTTCGAGCAGATGGACGAGTTTATCGACCATTGGCGCGACATGAATTTCTCCTACGCAGCGGTTAAGCAGCTGGAAGGGAAATATCTGGTGCAGAACCGCGTTAGCGGCGAAATCTACGAAAGCGCCCAGTTCCTCTACATTCTGGTGGCGGCGTGCCTGTTCTCTGGCTATCCGCGCGAAACCCGTATGGATTACGTGAAGCGCTTCTACGATGCGATCTCAACCTTTAAGATCTCGCTGCCAACGCCAATTATGTCCGGCGTGCGTACCCCAACGCGCCAGTTCAGCTCTTGCGTACTGATCGAGTGCGGCGACAGCCTCGACTCTATCAACGCCACTTCTAGCGCCATTGTGAAATACGTTTCTCAGCGTGCGGGTATCGGCATCAACGCTGGCCGCATTCGTGCGCTGGGCAGCCCGATCCGCGGTGGCGAAGCGTTCCACACCGGTTGTATTCCGTTCTACAAACATTTCCAGACTGCCGTGAAGTCTTGCTCACAAGGCGGCGTACGTGGCGGCGCAGCGACGCTGTTCTACCCAATGTGGCATCTGGAAGTTGAAAGCCTGCTGGTGCTGAAAAACAACCGCGGTGTTGAAGGCAACCGCGTGCGTCACATGGATTACGGCGTACAGATCAACAAACTGATGTACACCCGCCTGCTGAAAGGTGAAGACATCACGCTGTTCAGCCCGTCTGACGTGCCTGGCCTGTACGATGCGTTCTTCGCCGATCAGGACGAGTTCGAGCGTCTGTACACCAAATACGAGAAAGACGACAGCATCCGCAAACAGCGCGTGAAAGCCGTTGAGCTGTTCTCACTGATGATGCAGGAGCGTGCGTCAACTGGCCGTATCTACATTCAGAACGTCGATCACTGCAACACGCACAGCCCGTTCGATCCAAGCATCGCGCCAGTTCGTCAGTCGAATCTGTGCCTCGAGATCGCACTGCCGACCAAACCGCTGAACGACGTCAATGACGAAAGCGGCGAAATCGCCCTGTGTACGCTGTCTGCCTTTAACCTAGGCGCGATTAACAGCCTTGACGATCTGGAAGAGCTGGCCACCCTCGCGGTGCGTGCGCTTGATGCACTGCTGGATTATCAGGATTACCCCATTCCGGCAGCACAACGCGGCGCCATGGGCCGTCGTACGCTGGGTATTGGCGTGATCAACTACGCGTATTACCTGGCGAAAAACGGCGTGCGTTACTCTGATGGCAGCGCCAACAATCTAACGCACAAAACTTTCGAAGCCATTCAGTACTACTTGCTGAAAGCCTCGAACGAATTGGCGAAAGAGCAAGGTGCGTGCCCGTGGTTTAAAGAGACCACTTACTCGCAGGGCATTCTGCCGATCGATACCTATAAAAAGGATCTCGACGCAGTGTGCAACGAGCCGCTGCATCTGGATTGGGAAGGCCTGCGTGAATCCATCACCACGCACGGTCTGCGCAACTCGACGCTCTCTGCGCTGATGCCGTCTGAAACCTCTTCGCAGATTTCGAACGCCACCAACGGCATTGAGCCGCCGCGCGGACACATCAGCATCAAAGCATCGAAAGACGGCATTCTGCGTCAGGTGGTGCCAGAGTATGAGCGTCTGAAAGACCAGTACGAACTGCTGTGGGAAATGCCGTCTAACGACGGTTATCTGCAGCTGGTTGGCGTGATGCAGAAGTTCATCGATCAGGCGATTTCGTCGAACACCAACTACGATCCGAGCCGCTTTGCGAATGGCAAAGTGCCGATGAAACAGCTGCTGAAAGACCTGCTGACCGCGTACAAGTTCGGCGTGAAAACCCTGTACTATCAAAACACCCGCGACGGTGCGGAAGATGCACAGGACGATCTGGCACCTTCCATTCAGGATGATGGCTGCGAAAGCGGCGCATGTAAGATCTAATCTCATCTTGTCAGGGCCGACATTGGTCGGCCCTCTTCACATTTGGACTCAAAATGGCTTACACCACATTCTCGCAGAACAAAAATGACCAGCTGAAAGAGCCGATGTTCTTTGGCCAGTCCGTCAACGTTGCCCGTTTCGATCAGCAGAAATATGACATCTTTGAAAAGCTGATTGAGAAGCAGCTCTCCTTCTTCTGGCGTCCGGAAGAAGTGGACGTCTCGCGCGATCGCATCGATTACCAGGCGCTGCCGGAGCATGAAAAGCACATCTTCATCAGCAACCTGAAGTATCAAACGCTGCTGGACTCGATTCAGGGTCGTAGCCCGAACGTGGCGCTGCTGCCGCTGATTTCCATCCCTGAGCTGGAAACCTGGATTGAAACCTGGGCATTCTCCGAGACCATTCACTCGCGCTCCTACACGCACATCATCCGTAACATCGTTAACGATCCGGCGGTGGTGTTTGACGATATCGTCACCAACGAGCAGATTCTGGCGCGCGCCGAAGATATCTCGAAATACTACGACGACCTGATCGAGATGACCAGTTACTGGCATCTGCTGGGTGAAGGTACGCATCAGGTCAACGGTAAAACCGTTACCGTTAACCTGCGCGATCTGAAAAAGCAGCTCTATATCTGCCTGATGAGCGTCAACGCGCTGGAAGCGATTCGCTTCTACGTCAGCTTCGCCTGTTCATTTGCTTTCGCCGAGCGCGAGCTGATGGAAGGCAACGCCAAAATCATCAAGCTGATTGCACGCGATGAAGCGCTGCATCTGACCGGCACCCAGCATATGCTGAACCTGCTGCGCACCGGTGAAGACGATCCAGAGATGAAAGCCATCGCCGCGGAGTGTCGTGATGAATGCTTCGATCTGTTCAAGAAGGCAGCCGAGCAGGAAAAGGAGTGGGCAGAATACCTGTTCAGCGGCGGCTCGATGATTGGCCTGAACAAAGACATTCTGTGCCAGTATATCGAGTACATCACCAACATCCGTATGCAGGCGGTGGGTCTCGATCTGCCGTTCCAGACGCGTTCCAACCCCATTCCATGGATCAACTCGTGGCTGGTGTCGGACAACGTACAGGTTGCACCGCAGGAAGTTGAAGTGAGCTCGTATTTGGTCGGTCAGATTGATTCTGAAGTGGGCGAAGACGATTTCGACGGCTTCCAGCTGTAAGCATGAGCCGCTCTGTTGTTATTCTGCGTAGCTCCGGCTCCCGGCTGGAGTGCGCAGAAGATCACCCCAATCTGCTGGCGACGCTGGAAGCTAATAATCTGTGCGTTGAGTTTCAGTGTCGCGAAGGCTACTGCGGCTCTTGCCGCATGCGTTTGCTAAAAGGCGAAGTGGATTATGCCGAAACCCCGTTGGCGTTTGTGCAGCAAGGCGAGATTTTGCCGTGCTGCTGTCGCGCCAAAGGGGAGATTGAGATCGAGCTGTGATTGACCAGGCCGCCATTTATGGCGACCTGGTGATCAATCAGCGTTTCACCGTTTCCAGCACATCAATCCAACCGTGACCGGTGCTGACTTCACTGCCGTGCAGCCAGCGACGCAACATGTTCATCGCCATCATTGCCACCACTTTCTGCCGCGTTTCCACGTTATGACGTCCATGAGTGAACTTTACGCGTTGGCCCCAGCTGGCTTCCGGCGTATGCAGCGCAATCGATACTTCGCCTTCCACTAAATTTCCCACCGACAACGCCAGCGCCACGCCCTGCTGTTTCGCCCAGTCACGCGTGCGTGCAACCTGCGCTTCCAGATCCTCATCCTGCGGCGGCAGAATCTCTGCTTTGCTGCGCGGCACGTCCGCTGCGGCCAGCTGCCAGTTAAGTAAGCCGGCGGTGAACTGCTCGCTCAGCGCCAAATGGAAGCCACGCTGCTGCAACTCGCGCGCCAGCAGCGCCGGTAAACCTTCGGTGCCTTCAAAGATGGTGCATTCAGCCAGCAACAGTTTTACCTGCTGCCACACTTGCTCCATTGCCACGCGCTGGCTGGCGGGTCCGGTGAGTTTGATTTCAATAATCGGCATCGATGAGCGATAGCCCATCACCACGCCTTCCGGCAACGGGAGCGGCTCCAGCTCGGCGGCAATGTCACTTTCCCCACGTCCAAAGGTGGTGAGGCGCAAACACAATGGTGGCTCAGGCAGTTCAAAGCGTGCTTTGAGGCGCGGAATAATCTCCTGCTCAACCATCACTTTAAATTCCGACGGCACGCCAGGGGTGAAGAAAATCCAGCAGCGATTGAGCTGCAGCGCGAAGCCGCATGCGGTGCCGACCGGATTATCGAGCATCTCAGCAATGGCGGGGATTTCTGCCTGCTTGCGGTTGCTCGGTGCCATCACACGTCCGCGGCTGGCGAACCAGGCTTCCATTTTTTCCAGCCAGGTTTGCTGAATAACTAATTCGCTGCCGCTGGCAATGGCTGCGGCCTGCGCGCTGAGATCATCACTGGTCGGTCCTAAACCGCCATTCACGATCAGCACGTCAGCAATCTGACTGCGGCTCTGCAGCGCCTCCACCAGCGAGGTCATTGCATCACCGACGGTGCTACGGCTGGTCATCGGTAAACCGTGCTGGAACAGCACATCGGCCAGCCACGCGGCGTTGGTATCGACAATCTGCCCATGTAACACTTCATCGCCCGTTGAGAGCATTTCTACACGTATCACGTTGCGTTCTCCTTTTCCCTGTCGCTTTACTGTAGGAAGCGCGCAGGCTAAACACAATCGCGGATGATGCGAAACAGGGATTTAGCGGGAAAAGCGGCGAGGAAATCAGGAAGCGGGCGCGAAGCGTGTCGCGCCCGTTGGAACTTAACGTCGAGCCAGCAGTAAACCGACAAACAGGCCAGCGGCGGCACCGATGCCAATCCCCTGCCACGGTTTTTCATGCACATAATCATCGGCGCGATAGGCCGCATTTTTGGCACGATAGTAATAGCTGTCTGACGCCTGGCTAACGCGCGATTTCACGTCTTCCAGCGCTTGTTCAGCTTTGAGTTTCAGTTCGATGTATTTCTGATCGGCCGGATCGCCTGACGCGCGTAACACTTCTTCCAGCGTTTCCGTCAGCAGCGCCAGGTCGTCGTCAAGGTGCGTTTCAAATTGGTCTGAAGATGACACTATGTAGTTCCTCCATGTTCCTAACTCGTTGTGGTTTAACTATAGTCATAAATTCCAGATTTGCTGGGCGGCAGCTGCCAGGATTTAACCGAGTTTCATCCCTCTCAATGAAAAGTTGTGTCATCAGCGGCGGAGCGGCGCGAATTCTGCTTCGCTTATTTGATTAATCTGATAAATTTTCCGCAGACTGAATTTTTCATTTTCACGACTGTCGTAACCCCCTGTAGTCAGACGCTTCTCGTCTTACGAGAGTCAAAATACACCCGAGCAGCTAAGGATTAGATTTCCGGCATGAATCGTAGAAAATTTATGAAAGCGTCCATGGCCCTCTCCGCTGTTAGCGGCATGACGGGTCTCTCCACGCTGTTTGCACAATCCGCCTGGGCCGATGATGGTATCGCCGACGGTACCGCGGTTCGCTTCGATTTCGACTCACTGAAAAAGAAAGCCTCCGCGCTGGCAAAACAGCCCTGGGGCGGCGCCCCCGGCCCCTTGCCCGACACCCTGGCCAATCTCACTCCGCAGGCTTATAACGAAATTCAGTACGACGCCAATCACTCGCTGTGGAATAACATCCCCGATCGTCAGCTGGACGTGCAATTCTTCCACGTCGGTATGGGCTTCAAGCGCCGCATCCGCATGTTCTCGGTCGATGCCCAGAGCCGTGAAGCGCGTGAGATCCACTTCCGCCCGGAGCTGTTCAATTATCACAACGCCAACGTCGATACTAAGCAGCTGGTCGGTAAAACCGATCTCGGCTTTGCCGGTTTCCGTGCTTTTAAGAAACCTGAACTGGCGCGCCGCGATATCGTCTCTTTCCTCGGCGCCAGCTACTTCCGCGCGGTTGATGAGACCTTCCAGTACGGCCTTTCCGCGCGCGGCGTGGCGGTAAACACCTTCAGCAACGGCAAAGAAGAATTCCCGGACTTCACCGCGTTCTGGTTCGAAACGCCAAAAGCGGATGACACCACTTTCGTGGTCTATGCCCTGCTGGATGGCGCGAGCGTCACCGGTGCCTACAAGTTCACCATTCACTGCGAAGAGAAACGCGTAGTGATGGAGGTGGAAAACCACCTGTTTGCACGTAACGACATTCGTCAGCTCGGCATCGCGCCGATGACCAGCATGTTCAGCTGTGGCACCAACGAGCGCCGCATGTGCAACACTTACCATCCGCAAATCCATGACTCCGATCGTCTGGCGATGTGGACCGGTGAAGGCGAATGGATTGCGCGTCCGCTGAACAACCCGCAGCGTTTGCAGTTCAACGCTTATCAGGACGAAAACCCGCGTGGTTTTGGCCTGTTGCAGCTCGATCATGACTTTAAAAATTATCAGGATGTGATTGGCTGGTACGACAAACGTCCCAGCCTGTGGGTGGAACCGATTGGTAAATGGGGCAAAGGCGCCATTAACGTGATGGAGATTCCTACCACCGGCGAAACGCTGGATAACGTGGTGTGCTTCTGGCAGCCGTCAGAACCGGTGAAAGCCGGCAGCGAGTTCAGCTTCCAGTACAAGCTTTACTGGAGCCAGTTGCCGCCAGTGCGCAGTGGTTTGGCGCGTGTCGATGCCACGCGCACCGGTATCGGCGGATTCCCGGAAGGTTGGGCGCCAGGCGAACACTTCCCGGATACCTGGTCACGTCGCTTTGCCATTGATTTTGTTGGTGGCGATCTGAAAGCCGCAGCGCCGAAAGGTATTGAGCCGGTGATTACCGTTTCAGAAGGCACATTTAAGCAGGTTGAGATTCTCTACGTCGAGCCACTCAACGGTTACCGCATTCTGTTTGACTGGTATCCAAACAGCGACTCGACCAAACCGGTTGATATGCGCCTGTTCCTACGTACCAAAGATGAAACGCTGAGTGAAACCTGGCTTTATCAGTACTTCCCGCCGCCGCCAGATCAACGTAAATACGTTGATGACCGGCAGATGACGCCAGGCTGATGATTGACGGCGAGGAGCAATCCTCGCCGTTATGCTTTTTGCATGCCGATGTGCGGAATGTCATCTTCCATGTAGACTTCAGTCACCGCTTTAAAGCCCAGACGACCGTAGAACCCTTCCAGATGTGCCTGCGCAGAGAGATAAATAGCGCGCTGCGACCAATACTTTTCACAGCTCTCCAGCGCCTTCTCCATCAAGCGATAGCCCAGCTTCAAACCGCGTGCTTCTTCAGAAACAATCACACGACCAATCATTACCGGCGCAGAGTCTAGCGCTGGCGTTAACACGCGCGCATAGGCCAGCAGCTTACCGTCGAGAAATCCGAGAATGTGGCGATTTTCGGCAGCTAGATCCTGGCCATCAATATCCTGATAAGGACAGTTTTGTTCCACGATGAAGACATGATTGCGCAGTGCCAGCAAAGTGTAGAGTTGTTGCGCTGTCAGTTCACTGTGGTGGCAATCAAGCCAAAGCATTTCCATGGTGCTTCCTTGTCTGAGCGAAAAAAAGGGATCCGCTGAGAATATCACACTGGCTACGCCAAACGCAGTGAGCAGCAGCGGCAGCTGAAAACCTCGTGGTGACTCTGTGCTCAACCTCTCACTACGCCGTGAACTGCAGGCAAAAAAATCAGGCCCGCAGGCCTGATTCAGTGGTTTCGTGAATCTGAATTACATTAGCGGCTGAGCCATCTGCACCAGTGTAATCAGCGGCTGCGGATAAACACCGAGCAGCAGCACCAGAATCGCAGAGATCAGCACTACAACGCCGCCGGCCGTAAACGCCCAGTTGGCTTGCGTATCGCGATTGTGCAGTTCTGGTGGGCTGAGATACAGGCTCACCGTCACGCGCAGATAGTAGTAAAGACCAATCGCACTACCCGCTACCACCGCGCCACTCAACCACCACAGATGTGCATTCACACTCGAGGCGATAACGTAGAACTTACCGATGAAGCCAAGCGTCATTGGGATACCCGCCAGTGACAACATCATCACCGTCATTACCGCAGACAGAATCGGACGATGCCAGAACAGACCACGATAGGAATAGAGCGTATCGGCATCCGGACCGCGATATGGGCTCGACATCAGGCTCACTACGCCGAACGCGCCAAGGCTGCTGAACAGGTATCCGGCCAGATAAACACCTGCGGTTTCCAGCGACAGCTGATGGGTTTTCACCGCAATCAGCGCCACCAACAGATAACCAAGGTGCGCGATCGAGGAGTAACCGAGCAGACGCTTAATGTTGCTCTGGGAAATCGCCATCAGGTTACCGAACAGAATCGACGCAAAGGCAATGATGCCCAGCACGGTACGAACCGCTTCGCTGTCAGTGACTGGCGCGTACATGAACAGGCGCATGATCACGCCAAAGATGGCGATCTTGCTGGCGGTGGCGAGGAAGGTTGAAACCGGCGCAGGCGCACCCTGATAAACGTCTGGCGTCCACAGATGGAAAGGAACCAGCGACAGTTTAAAGCCCAGTCCGATAATCATCATGCCCAGACCGAGCAGCAACAGCGGCTCCTGAATCATGCTATCGCTCAGACTTTTACCCAGCTGCACAAAGCTCAGGCTGCCGGAATCAGCATAAATCAGCGCGATACCGAACAGCAGGAACGATGAGGCCGCCGCCGACAGAATGGTATATTTCAGCGACGCTTCCAGCGAACGTTTCTGGCGGAAAGCATAACCAATCAAACCAAACAGCGGCAGTGACAGCAGTTCGATACCGATGAACAGCGCTGCCAGATGATTGGCGCTCGCCAGCACGATCCCGCCGAGTGCTGCAATCAGCACCAGCAGATAGAACTCATCTTTGTTGTCCGGGAAACCGGCCAGCCACGGATAAGCGAAGGTGCAGGTGGCTAAACTCGCCAGCACCACCAGCGCGGTGTAGAACATCGAATAGCCATCAACGCGCAGCAGCGGCGTGACGTCCATCGCTCCCGCCTGGCCTACAAACCACAGAGAAAACAGCGCAATGTTAAGTCCGATCACCGTCAGCGTGGCATTAACAAAGTGATTGCGTCGCCACGCAATGGACAGCATCACCACCACCACCGTCAATCCGACGATCAACAGCGGCAGTAACGCGATCAGATGTTGAGGAGTTATTGTCATGGCGAATTACGGCCTTGTAGTTGAAATTGAAGCGGTAAACCACTGCTGAATATTGCTCATCGCAGCATGGGATGTGTCGAGGATCGGCTGAGGATAAATCCCCAGCAGCACCAGCAACACCACCAATACGCCGATAGTCATGAACTCACGCGGTGACATGCCTGGCAGCGGATCTTTCGACTTTGCTTCGCCGAAGTAAGCGCGCTGCATCATGATCAGGGAGTAAACCGAAGCAAACACCAGACCAAAGGTTGCAATGACGATAATCACCGGTACCACCTGGAAGCTGCCGGTCAGAATCATAAATTCGCCAACAAAGTTACCGGTGCCCGGCATACCAAGGTTTGCAACCGCGAAGAACAGTGACAGACCCGGAATCCATTTGATACGTGACCACAAGCCGCCCATCTGACGCAGGTCGCGGGTGTGCAGACGCTCATACAGCTGACCACACAAGATGAACAGTGCCGCAGCAGAGAGACCGTGCGCAATCATCTGAATCACCGCGCCCTGGAAGGCCAGCTGGCTGCCAGTGTAGATGGCGATGAGCACGAAGCCCATGTGCGAAATAGAGGTGTAAGCGATCAGTCGCTTGATATCAGTTTGTGAGAATGCCATCCATGCACCGTAGAAGATGCCGATGATACCCAGCCACATGGCAATCGGTGCGAACTCTGCTGACGCATTCGGGAACAGCGGCAGACTAAAGCGCAGCAAGCCGTAGGCCGCGGTTTTCAGCAAGATACCTGCGAGGTCAACCGAACCAGCGGTGGGTGCCTGGCTATGCGCATCGGGTAACCAACCGTGCAATGGCACCACTGGCATTTTCACCGCAAAGGCGATAAAGAAGCCGAGCATCAGCAGATATTCAACGGTGTGCGACATTGGGGTTTTCAGCAGTTCTTCGTAGCTGAAAGTCCATACGCCGGTGGCGTTGTAATGGACAAAGACCAGCGCCAGAATCGACACCAACATGATCAGACCAGATGCCTGGGTGTAGATGAAGAACTTGGTCGCCGCGCTGATACGCGTTTTACCGTCTGATGCTTTGTGGCCCCACAGTGCGATGAGGAAGTACATCGGCACCAGCATCATTTCCCAGAAGAAGAAGAACAGGAACATGTCGATGGAGAGGAAAACGCCAATCACACCACCGAGAATCCACATCAGGTTGAGGTGGAAGAAGCCCTGATATTTCTCAATTTCGTTCCAGGAGCACAGCACCGCCATCAAACCGAGCAGTCCGGTCAGCACCACCATCAGCAGGGACAGACCATCAATCGCCAGATGGAAGTTGATGCCAAAACGCGGGATCCACGGTACTGAGAAAGTCGATTGCCATTGCGGAATGCCCGCAGCCTGCGTCAGTGAATAGCCTCCCTGCAACCACAGCTGCAGGCCAAGCGCTAGCGTCAGGCCCATGGTGATCATGGCAATCCAGCGCGGAACTTTTGCGCCAAGACGCTCCGCAAGCCAGCAGAGCAAGCCACCGACAAAAGGTATGATAATTAGCCAAGGTAATAACACGGCAAACTTCCCTTTTTATTGCCTTACTTCAGGCAATTTTTGACATTCTAATTGGGCGAGCGAACCCGCCCCGCTCATCAATCTTTAAATCACCAGCAGCAGCGCCAGCACCACAACGGCACCAACACTCATCGAGGCAACGTACCAGCGAAGATAACCGTTTTCGCTCACTACCAAACCTTTATTACCAATGCGCGACAGCAGCGCAGGCAGGTTCATCAGTGAGTTAAGCGGATCGCGCTTCAGTAACCAGGCAATGCCGAGATAAGGTTTTACAAACACCTTGTCATACAGCCAGTCGAAGCCCCAGGCCGCGAACCACCAGGTGCCGAAGAAACGCCCCGGCGCGCTGTTAGCAATGCTGGTCACCAGTTGACGTTTACCCAGCCACAGTGCTGCCGCGATCAGGATACCGACAATGGCCACCACGCCTGAGGTGATTTCCAGCATCACTTTGCCGCCTTCACCAAACTCGTTCTGCGGCAGAACACCCGCCAGAGGAGGTGTAATCAGCGCACCAATAAAGGTGGAGAGCACCATCAGAACAATCAGCGGCAGGTGATGCGTAATGCCTTTACCGGCGTGAGCATGAATTTTCTCTTCACCGTGGAACACGATAAAGATCATGCGGAAGGTGTAGATCGAAGTGAGGAATGCACCCACCAGACCCGCTACCATCAGATTGATGTGACCATTCGCCATCGCACCAAACAGGATTTCATCTTTACTGTAGAAACCTGCGGTGATCAGCGGCAGCGCGGCCAGCGCGGCACCGCCCACCAGGAAGCAGACATATACCAGCGGGATGCTCTTACGCAGGCCGCCCATTTTGAAAATATTCTGCTCGTGATGGCAGGCAAGAATGACCGAGCCCGAAGAGAGGAACAACAAGGCTTTAAAGAAGGCATGCGTCATCAGGTGGAAAATCGCCGCGTCCCATGCCTGCACGCCAAGCGCGAGGAACATGTAGCCGATCTGACTCATGGTGGAGTAAGCCAGCACGCGTTTGATGTCGGTTTGCACCAGCGCAGCAAAACCTGCCAGCACCAATGTAATCGCACCAATGATACCTACCAGATGCAGTACTTCCGGCGTCAACAGGAACAGACCGTGTGTACGTGCAATCAGGTAAACACCGGCGGTTACCATGGTCGCGGCGTGAATCAGTGCCGAAACCGGAGTTGGACCGGCCATCGCATCCGCCAGCCAGGTTTGTAATGGCAGCTGTGCCGATTTACCGACCGCGCCACCCAACAGCATCAGGGTTGCCCACTGCAGCATGTGGTTGTCTGCAGCGAAGTGGGCTGGTGCCAGTTCAACCAGTTCGCGGAAGTTCAGCGTGCCCAGTTCGTTGTAGAGGATGAACAAGGCGAAAGCGAGGAACACATCACCTACGCGGGTGATAATAAAGGCCTTCATCGCCGCTTTGCCGTTCTCTGGATTGCTGTAGTAGAAGCCAATCAGCAGATATGAGCACAGGCCCACGCCTTCCCAGCCGAGATACATCAGCATCAAGTTATCGGCCAGCACCAACACCACCATGCTCGCGATGAACAGGTTGGTGTAAGCGAAGAAGCGCGAATAACCCTCTTCACCACGCATGTACCATGAAGCGAACATGTGGATGAAGAAGCCAACGCCGGTGACGACGGACAGCATGGTCAGAGAAAGTCCGTCCAGCACCAGATTCACTTTAATGTCAAAGTTGCCGACGTGAATCCAGGTCCAAAGCGCCTGAGTAAACGGCTGCTGACCCTGGTTGAAGAAGTCGAAACCGGCATAAATAGTGGTTAATGCTGCCAGACCAACAGAACCCATACCGATTGCTGCCGACAGGTTCTCCGACCAGCGACCGCGTGAAAACGCCAATAGCAGGAAGCCAATCAGCGGAAATAATACGGTTAAATAGAGAAGATTCATCCGCGCATCTCGCTCACTGTGTCAATGTTCAGCGTCTGACGACGACGATAGAGCTGGAGCAACAGCGCCAGACCAATACTCGCTTCCGCCGCCGCAAGGCTAATTGCCAGGATGTACATCACCTGACCATCAGCTTGTCCCCAATAGCTGCCTGCTACCACCAGCGCTAACGCGGAGGCATTGATCATGATTTCCAGACCAATCAGCATAAACAGGATGTTACGACGCAGCACCACGGAGGTCAGGCCGAGAACAAACAGCACAGCGGCCAGCATCAGGCCGTGTTGTAACGGGATCATGCGTGATCCTCCTTATTCGCTTGCGCATCAGCTTGACGATTGCTCAGCACTTCGCCGTGACGCTCTTCACGTCCAATATGGAAGGCCACGACCAGACCGGCGAGCAGCAGCATTGATGCCAGCTCAACCGCCAGAACATAGGGACCAAACAAGCTGATACCGACTGCTTTCGCGTCGATGACGGTGCCATCAATGCCCTGATCGGTTGCCGTGCTAATCGCGTAAATCATTACCGCCAGCAGCAGTAAAGAGACGATGCCCGGACCAATCCACAGCGAAGGCTTCAGCCATTCGCGCTCTTGATCCTGCTGGGTTTTTCCCAGGTTCAGCATCATCACCACGAAGACGAACAGCACCATGATGGCACCTGCGTAGACGATGATTTCCAGCGCACCGGCAAAGTAGGCGCCCATTGAGAAGAACACGCCGGCAATCGATAGCAGCGAAACAATCAGGTACAGCAGCGCATGTACTGGATTGGTGTGGGTGATGACGCGCAGCGTCGTCAACACCGCCACCAGTCCGCAAAGATAAAACGCAAATTCCATACCTGGCTCCTTAAGGTAACAACCCTTTGACGTCGATCGGCTTGGCTTCGTTTTCCGCTTCGCCCTTCTCTTTTCCGTCGATCGCCATACCAGCCATACGATAGAAGTTGTACTCCGGATATTTACCCGGACCGGAAATCAGCAAGTCTTCTTTCTCATACACCAGATCCTGACGCTTAAACTCACCCAGTTCGAAATCGGGTGTCAGCTGAATTGCGGTGGTTGGGCAAGCCTCTTCACACAGGCCACAGAAGATGCAACGTGAGAAGTTGATGCGGAAGAACTCGGGATACCAACGTCCATCCTGCGTCTCGGCTTTCTGCAGTGAGATACAGCCGACAGGACAAGCTACCGCACATAAGTTACAGGCAACGCAGCGCTCTGCACCGTCCGGATCGCGCGTCAGCACGATACGGCCACGGTAACGCGGCGGCAGATAAACCGGCTCTTCCGGATACATTTGGGTTTCGCGCTTGGCGAAGGCATGCATGCCTATCATCCAGATACTGCGCACTGTCGTGCCGAAGCCAACGACAATATCTTTTAAAGTCATCTCAATGTCCCTTACTGCGCGGTGTACAGAATCACTGCGGCGGTCGCCAGCAGGTTCAACAGCGTCAACGGCAGACACACTTTCCAGCCGAACGACAGCACCTGGTCATAGCGTGGACGCGGCAGCGCAGCACGAATCAGGATAAACATCACCATAAAGAACGCTGTTTTCAGAGCGAACCAGATGAATGGCGGCAGGAACGGACCGTGCCAGCCACCGAAGAACAGCGTCACGATCAGCGCTGAAACGGTGGTGATCGCCACGTATTCACCGACGAAGAACAGACCGAATTTCATACCGGCGTATTCGATGTGGTAACCGTCCGCCAGTTCCTGCTCTGCTTCTGGTTGGTCAAACGGATGACGGTGACATACCGCTACGCCCGCGATGCAGAAGGTAAGGAAGCCGAAGAACTGAGGAATGATGTTCCACAGATGCGCCTGGCTTTCGACAATGGCATTCATGTTGAACGAGCCGGCTTGCGCCACCACGCCCATCAGTGACAGACCAAGGAACACTTCATAGCTCAGCGTCTGCGCCGATGCACGCATCGCACCCAACAGTGAGTATTTGTTGTTACTCGACCAGCCCGCGAACAGCACCGCATACACCGCCAGGCCCGCCATCATCAGGAAGAACAGCAGACCGATGTTCAGGTCGGTGACCATCCAGGTCGGCGAAACTGGCACAATGGCGAAAGCCAGCAGCAGCGATACGAAGGCGATAACCGGTGCCAGCGTAAAGATGAAGCGGTCGGTAAATGGCGGAACCCAGTCCTCTTTAAAGAACATTTTGATCATGTCAGCAGCCAGTTGCAGCGAGCCGCCCCAACCCACACGGTTTGGTCCGTAGCGGTTCTGCCACAGGCCGAGCAGACGACGCTCGGCGAAACTCATGAAAGCACCGCAACCGACAACTACCAACAAGATGACCAGCGCTTTGCCGATGTTGATCAGGATTTCAATAACGTCCGGTGTCAGCCAACTCATTGCGCGGCCTCCTGCAGTTTGTCAATTTGCGCACCTGAGAGGAACGGCGGCACGCCCGGCATACCGAGCGGTAAACCAACCTGCCCTGCTTGCAGCGACGCAGAGAAACGTACCGGCAAGCGCAGTGTTTCGCCCGCACACACCAGCTCAACGGAAGAACCGTTATTAACGCCCAGTTTCTCAGCATCAGCCGGGTTGATCACCAGCGTGGCCGGTGACATACGTTTCTGGAAGGTGGTTGAACGCTGTGTCATCTCCTCGCTACCAAACAGCTGGTAGTAAGGTGCGACGCGCCACTGGCTGCCTTCAACAAAGCTTTCCGGAATCGCGGTAAACCACGGCAGCGAACGATCGCTGGCTTCAAACAGACGCACGCCCGGATCGCCATGACGCAGTTTGCCGCCCACTTCAGCCTGGAACTTGTTCCATGCCTGCGGTGAGTTCCAGCCCGGCGCCCAGGCAAATGGAATCTGCGAACGCGGTGCGCTGGGTTGGTTGTTCCCTTCCATTGAGAAAGCAAACATGGTGTCTTTATCTTGCGGCTGACGCGGTTCATGCACGCTGATGTTGGCGCGCATCGCAGTACGGCCACTGTTACGGTGCGGTGAACGTGCCAGTTTTTGACCGCGGATACGGAAGCTCGCGTCTGGCGCGGCATCCTTAATGCCTTTCAGCTGTGGCAGCGCCGCTACGGTGGCATCAATCACGTGATCCAGCTGAGTCCAGTCGATGTGACGGCTCTCAACCGCGCTGTGCAGCGAACGCAACCAGCGCCAGCTCTCCAGCATCACGACGCTGTCATCGTAATAAGCGGGATCGTAAACCTGGAAGAAGCGCTGCGCACGGCCTTCGTGGTTGATGGAGGTGCCATCGCTCTCCGCGAAGCTGGCGGTTGAAAGCACCAAACCGGCTTTTTCCAGCGTTGCGGTACGTTGATGATCAACCACGATCACGTTGGCGGTGGTATCGAGCGCTGCATCTACGTTGGCTTTCGGCGCATGACGATAGAGATCGTTTTCCAGCACCACCAGCGCATCGGCTTCGCCTTTGCTCAGCTGCTCCAGCGCGCTGTCCAGCGATTGACCGCCCATCAGGCCGAGGCCAAAGCTGTTCGCCGCACCCGCGAGGAAGGTAATACCGACATCGGCACCGCGCGCTTTCAGGGCTTTCGCCACGTTCGCTGCGGCTTCAATCATCGCGATACTACCGGAGTGGGTACCGGAGATAATCAGCGGTTTTTTCGCACCTGCCAGCGCCTGAACCACCACATCTACTTTGCCGTTCAGTTTGCTGTCGAAGCCGCTGACTGCCGGCGCGCTTTCATCCAGCGCATTGGCAATAGCGAAGCCGAGACGCGCCTGATCTTCCACCGGTGCGCGATAGCTCCACGCAGCGATATCATCTAAACGGGTTTCGTCAACGTTGGTCACGAACAGCGGATGTTTAGCGTGCTGACCGATGTTAAGGATTGCCGCGATCTGCCAGTCAGCCACTTTCTGTGCCGCTGCCATCTCACGCGCTTTACCTTTAACTGCCTGACGTACAGACAACGCCACGCGTGCGCCAACCTGAGTCAAATCTTCACCCAGCACCAGCACCGCATCGTAGCCTTCAATCTCGCGCAGTGATGGCGTGTAGATGCCGCCGTCCTGCAGGACTTTCAGCATCAGCTCAACCCGAGCCTGCTCACCGGCTGGCATACCGGTTGAGAAGTTGGCTGCGCCAACCAGCTCACGCAACGCGAAGTTGCTTTCAATGCTGGCACGCGGAGAACCGATACCGATCACTTTCTTCGCCCGACGCAATACATCCGCCGCCGCATTCACCGCTTGTTCAGCATTCAGGCTGACCAAATCGTTGCCGCGTTGCTGTACCGGATGACGTGGACGATCTTTGCGGTTGACGTAGCCGTAACCGAAACGACCGCGATCGCAGAGGAAATAGTGGTTTACGGTGCCGTTATAGCGGTTTTCTATACGACGCAATTCGCCGTAGCGCTCGCCTGGGCTGGTGTTACAACCCACGCTGCACTGCTGACAGATGCTTGGCGCGAACTGCATATCCCATTTACGGTTATAGCGTTCGGAGTGCGTTTTATCGGTGAATACACCGGTCGGACAGATTTCCACCAGGTTACCGGAGAATTCGCTTTCCAGCGTGCCATCTTCCGGACGACCAAAGTAGACGTTGTCGTGAGCGCCATAAACGCCAAGATCTTTGCCGTCGGCATAATCTTTGTAGTAACGCACGCAGCGATAGCAGGCGATACAGCGGTTCATTTCATGAGAAATGAACGGGCCGAGATCCTGATTCTGGTGGGTACGTTTGGTGAAGCGATAACGACGGAAACTGTGTCCGGTCATTACCGTCATATCTTGCAGATGGCAGTTACCGCCCTCTTCGCACACCGGGCAGTCGTGCGGATGGTTGGTCATCAGCCATTCCACCACGCTTTCACGAAACTCTTTCGCTTCGCCATCGTCGATGGAGATAAAGGTGCCGTCCGACGCTGGCGTCATGCAGGACATGACAAGGCGACCGCGGGTATCTTCGGCATTCTGGAATTGCTTCACCGCGCACTGGCGGCAGGCCCCCACGCTTCCCAGCGCCGGATGCCAGCAAAAATAAGGAATATCAAGGCCCAGAGAAAGACACGCCTGCAGCAGGTTGTCCGCTCCGTTCACATCATATTCTTTACCGTCTACATGGATTGTAGCCATAGTGAACATGCTTCCGTAAGGCTCGCCATAAGACGAGCGTTAAACATCTAATTCTTTCCCCACGCCATTTCGGCATGAGGTGAGTTCCGTGTACGGCGGCTGATTACCAGCGCGCTTTCAGCAGGTTCGGCTGAATACCGCCGATGGCTCGGGTATTGCCAAACACCTGCGGCGCAATGCCAGCTTCAAATTCTTCACGGAAATATTTAATCGCGCTCTGCAATGGCTCGACGGCGCCCGGTGCGTGGGCACAGAAGGTTTTACCTGGGCCAAGCTGGCGGCAGAGTTGCTGCAGGGTTTCGATATCACCCGGCTGACCTTTCTTCTGCTCCAGCGCACGCAGGATCTTCACGCTCCATGGCAATCCATCACGGCACGGCGTACACCAGCCGCAGGATTCGCGCGCAAAGAACTCTTCCAGGTTACGCACCAGCGAAACCATGTTGATTTCGTGATCGACCGCCATCGCCAGCGCAGTACCTAAACGGCTGCCGGCTTTACCAATGCTGGCAAATTCCATCGGCAAATCGAGGTGCTGATCGGTGAGGAAGTCAGTGCCTGCTCCGCCTGGCTGCCAGGCTTTAAATTTCAGGCCATCGCGCATGCCACCGGCGTAATCCTCAAGGATTTCACGTGCCGTGGTGCCGAACGGCAATTCCCAGACGCCAGGATTTTTCACGCGGCCAGAAAAGCCCATCATTTTGGTGCCGGTGTCTTCGCTGGTAGAGATGTTTTTGTACCAGTCAACGCCGTTAAGGAAGATGGCAGGCACGTTCGACAGCGTTTCGGCGTTGTTAACGCAGGTCGGCTTGCCCCACACGCCGGCGCTGGCCGGGAATGGTGGCTTAGAACGCGGGTTCGCACGACGTCCTTCCAGCGAGTTGATCAGCGCTGTTTCTTCACCGCAGATATAACGACCTGCGCCGGTGTGGACGATCAGCTCGAAATCAAAACCAGTACCAAGAATATTTTTGCCGAGATAGCCCGCTTCGGTGGCTTCAGCAATCGCGCGACGCAGATTAACGGCCGCTTCGATGTACTCACCACGTAAGAAGATATAGCCACGATAGGCTTTCAGCGCGAACGCACTGATCAGCATGCCTTCCACCAGCTGGTGCGGCAGTTGCTCCATCAGCAAGCGGTCTTTGTAAGTGCCCGGCTCCATTTCATCGGCATTACACAGCAGGTAACGGATGTTCATGGATTCGTCTTTCGGCATCAGGCTCCACTTCAGGCCGGTGTTAAAGCCTGCACCACCGCGGCCTTTCAGGCCGGAGTCTTTTACCGCCGCGACGATTTCGTCCTGGCTGAAATCTTTCAACGCTTTTTCTGCGCCGACATAACCGTTTTTACTGCGATATTCATCGATCCAGATCGGCTGCTTGTCGTCACGGAGACGCCAGGTCAGTGGATGCGTTTCGGCAGTACGAATGATCTGTTTAATGGTCATTGATACTGCTCCAGCAAGTTGGCGATGCCTTCAGGCGTCAGATGAACGTGGGTATCTTCATCCACCATCATGGTTGGCCCTTTATCGCAGTTACCCAGGCAGCAAGTTGGCAGCAGCGTAAAGCGTCCATCCGCCGTAGTCTGGCCCGGCTTGATGTTCAGATTTTGCTCCAGCGCATCCTGAATCCCCTGATAACCCGTGATGTGGCACACCACGCTGTCACAGTAGCGAATAACGTGACGGCCAACCGGCGTACGGTAGATTTGGCTATAGAAAGTCGCTACGCCTTCAACATCACTGGCTGGAATCCCCAGCACGTCTGCGATGGCGTTAATCGCGCCGTCCGGCACCCAGCCACGCTGTTTCTGCACGATCTTCAACGCTTCGATCGAAGCGGCGCGTGCATCTTCGTAATGGTGTTTCTCGTGCTCGATAGCGTGGTGCTCGGCCTCGCTCAGCACGAAGACCTCAGTAGGGTCGATGGTGTGAATAGCAATTTTTTGATCGTGCATAATTAGCGGTCCACGTCTGACATAACAAAATCGATACTACCGAGGTAAACGATCAAGTCGGATACCAGGCTGCCGCGGATCACCGATGGGATCTGCTGCAGATGCGGGAAGCTCGGCGTACGCACGCGGGTGCGATAGCTCATGGTGCTGCCATCGCTGGTCAGGTAGTAACTGTTGATCCCTTTGGTCGCCTCAATCATCTGGAAGGATTCGTTGGCCGGCATGATTGGGCCCCACGAAACCTGCAGGAAGTGAGTGATCAGGGTTTCAATGTGCTGCAGCGTGCGCTCTTTCGGCGGCGGCGTTGTCAGCGGATGGTCCGCTTTGAACGGGCCTTCAGGCATGTTGTTCAGGCACTGTTCCAGAATGCGCAGTGACTGCCACATCTCTTCCATTTTCAGCTGCACGCGGGTGTACGCATCACTGATGCCAGCGCCAACCGGAATTTCGAAATCGAAGTTTTCGTAACCTGAATATGGACGCCATTTGCGCACGTCAAAATCTAAACCAGTGGCGCGCAGACCTGCGCCGGTGGTGCCCCACGCCAGTGCTTCGTCCATGTTGTACGCCGCAACACCTTGCGAACGGCCCATCAACACGGTATTGCGCAGTGCGGCTTTGTCGTACTCTTTCAGACGCTTCGGCATCCAGTCGAGGAAGTCGCGCAGCAGACGTTCCCAACCTTTCGGCAGGTCATGCGCGACGCCGCCGATGCGGAACCACGCCGGGTGCATACGGAAACCGGTAATCGCTTCCACCACATCATAAATTTTCTGACGATCGGTAAAGGCGAAGAACACCGGCGTCATCGCGCCGACGTCCTGAATAAAGGTGGAGATATAGAGCAGATGGCTGTTAATGCGGAACAGTTCAGACAGCATCACGCGGATCACATTGACGCGATCCGGCACGGTAATGCCCGCCAGTTTTTCCACCGCCAGCACGTACGGCATTTCGTTCACGCAGCCGCCGAGATACTCGATACGGTCGGTGTACGGAATGTAGCTGTGCCAGGATTGGCGCTCGCCCATCTTCTCCGCGCCACGATGGTGGTAGCCGACATCGGGAACGCAATCGACGATTTCTTCACCATCTAACTGCAGAATGATTCGGAAAGCACCGTGCGCAGAGGGGTGGTTCGGACCGAGGTTGAGGAACATGAAGTCCTCATTGGTGGTGCTGCGCTTCATGCCCCAATCTTCAGGCTTGAAGGTCAGCGCCTCCATCTCCAGATCTTCTTTCTGCTTAGTCAGCTCGAAAGGATCGAACTCGGTAGCACGCGCCGGATAATCTTTACGCAGCGGATGTCCTTCCCACGTCTGCGGCATCATGATGCGCGTCAGGTGCGGGTGACCATTGAAAGTGATACCAAACATCTCCCAGGTTTCGCGCTCATACCAGTTGGCGTTGGCGAAAATTTTGGTGATGGTTGGCACATTTAGATCGTTTTCAGATAAAGCGACCTTGAGCATGATGTCGCGGTTGCGTTCAATTGAAAGCAGATGATAGAAAACGGAAAAATCAGCGGCGGGCAAACCGGCGCGGTTAGTGCGTAAGCGCTCATCAAAACCGTGCAAGTCATAAAGCATGACATACGGCTTTGGCAGCTTGCGCAGGAATTCAACGATTTCTAATAGCTGTTCACGCTTTACCCAGACAACCGGAATCCCGGTGCGGGTAGCCTGAACGGTAAAGGCATCCGGCCCAAAACGGTTACGCAGCTCGCCGACCACTGGGTCATCCAGGTGATCGCGGGTTTGCCATGAAGGCTGTGCGAGATCTTGCGTGGTTAAATCAGTCATACGTTACTCACCATTCCGGCCTGTAATCAGGCGCTCAAAAGAAGGCGTCAGGATGGCGGCGCACATTAAATTGTGATGTTCTGCTGTGGCCGTGGCTCCATCCGTGTACGGGAAGCTTAAACTTCGTCTGGCGATCTCAGGTTGGTGACGGCAATACGCTCGCCACGCTTTCTTTCACGCTCTGGCTGCATATTGGCGCGATAAACACCCTGATCACCGACCACCCACGAAAGTGGACGACGCTCTTTGCCAATCGACTCGCGCAGCAGCAGCAACGCCTGCATATAAGCTTCTGGACGCGGCGGGCAGCCAGGAATGTAAACGTCAACCGGCAGGAATTTATCCACGCCCTGCACCACCGAGTAGATGTCATACATGCCACCCGAGTTAGCGCAAGCGCCCATGGAAATCACCCATTTCGGCTCCAGCATTTGGTCATATAAACGCTGAATAACCGGCGCCATTTTGGTAAATGGCGTACCGGCGATCACCATGAAGTCAGCCTGACGTGGCGAGGCGCGCATAACTTCGGCGCCAAAACGTGCCACGTCATGCACTGCGGTGAAGGATGTGGTCATTTCCACGTAGCAACAGGAAAGGCCGAAGTTATACGGCCATAGAGAGTTTTTACGACCCCAGTTCACCATGTCATGCAGAGCGTGCTCGAGCTTGCCCATGTAGACGCTGCGGTGAACGTGTTGCTCCAGCGGATCGGTAACCGTTTCCTGTTTCTGCAGAGGATAACGATCGTTATCGCCGCCCCCGTTCGGGTCTACGCGTGTCAGCGTGTAGTCCATCTTATTGCCTCGCTTTTACTGCTTATGAGGGTTGGTGTGGCTGTGACTGACCGGGACAGATTTGACCACTACGCGACGACGCGCAGGAGCCCAATCCAGCGCACCGATGCGCACCAGATAAACCAGGCCTGCCAAGAGCACCAAAATGAAAATTGCGGCTTCGACAAAGCCGACCCAACCGCTTTCGCGAATGGAAGTCGACCATGCGTATAAATAGAGGGCTTCGACGTCGAATATGACGAAGAACATCGCAACCAGATAGAATTTTGCAGAGAGGCGAATATGAGTGTCACCGACCGACTCAATACCCGATTCGAACGGGGTGTCCTTGTGTCGCGCACGCGCACGACCACCTAACAACCAGCCACCGGTCAACATAAAGGCACACAGGCCGAATGCGATAACGATAAAAACAATAAATGCCCAGTGATGAGCGATCACTTCTGTAGTTGTCGACATACTCTTTGCTTACTCATCAAAAGTGGTGATGGCATCCTGCGCTGTTGCAGCAAACACACCACATCGATTCAAGGGAAGGATAAAAAACCTTATAAACTTTGCTGTCATTAGCAATAAAGCAGCAATTTTATAGGGGTTTTTACTCCTTTCTATAACCTTTTGTCAACTTTGACAAAAGTATCCAAACATTAT
Organism: Pantoea sp. DY-15; assembly: GCF_019795935.1. NCBI lineage: Bacteria > Pseudomonadati > Pseudomonadota > Gammaproteobacteria > Enterobacterales > Erwiniaceae > Pantoea > Pantoea sp. DY-15. The sequence continues at coordinate 327,031 of NZ_JAIMIF010000003.1, read as the reverse complement.
TTTACAGCTGCATCATATTATTAACATTCAACCCTCTGAGCGCCAGCTAAATCGCTTCAGTTTGTGAGGTTAATTTTAGTGTAGCGGGTATTCACATGCGTGGATCGTGCATTTAACAATCATATTTTGACAGGTCTCGCCCGAGATTCCCCCCCCTTGTCAGGGGTATTTTTTTGATCTAAAGCACATAACTGGGTTTTATGCTGCAAAAAACAGCGGAGTGGACGGGCAATTGCCCTGGGAAAGTTGGCACGAATTGATAAAATCATTCCATGTAGAGTAAAAATGGAACACATTTCATTTTTAAGATGTCGAGTGAAATCTTTTTCAGAAAATCGCTCTAAAAATGACGTGTTAAAAGGCATAAAAAAAGCCTTAGCGGATAATTACCCAGCTAAGGCTCATTTTTGTCGCTTTTAACAATTAACCGGTATTCCAATTGAGAGGAATTACCAGTAACTGCAACCCTTACTCTTCATCATCCAGTAACAAGGTACCGTCTGGATTAGCACTCAAATTATAAGGATCGTTGGTGGACTGCATGGCATTGAAGATCGCCAGCGCCAGTTCGTTATCGCTGTCGGGATTACGGCACAGCAGATACTGCGTATCAGGCAATACTGGCAAACCTTCTGCCGCGCCCATCACACGCAGTTCTGGACTCATCATCTCAACTGGACGCGCTGTCACACCCAAACCGGCTTTAACCGCTGCACGGACGGCAGCCAGCGTTGAAGCAACATAGGAGATGCGCCACGGAATGCCAGCCTCGTTGAGGTGATCAATGGCCATATCGCGATACGGGCTTGGCTCATCCAACAGAACCAAAGGAATGGCCTCTCCACGCTGGAAGATATAATCTGCCGCGCAGTACCACAATGTTGGTGATGTACGCAGTACCTGATAAGTAAAGTTTCCTGGGCTGGACGTGGTCACAACCAAATCGACTTCACCTTGATTCAGCATTTCCATCATGAACGGGTTGCGCTTAACACGCACATCAATGGCCAGCTTCGGATAGACCGACGTTACGCGGTTAAGCAGGAACGGCAGAATGGTATCTGAAGTATCATCTGAAGCGCCTATGGTCAGAACGCCCTGGATGTTGCTGTACATTAAAGAGGTGCAAGCTTCGTCATTAAAACGAAGGATTTTCCTGGCGTAACCCAGCAGTTGAATGCCATGCTCCGTCAGCAATTTATTACGTCCATGTCTGGCAAACAGCTCTTTACCTACCAATTGTTCCAGACGTTGCATCTGCTGGCTCACTGCGGACTGCGTTCTGCACACGGCGGCAGCGGCAGCTGCAAAAGTGTTCAGATCGGCAACGGCAACAAATGTACGCAGCAGATCGAGGTCGAGATTCAGTATCGGACGATTTGCATTAGTCATGTTTTTTCTTCACTTATAAGATTTTTTAAAACTACTACCCTGGTGTATTACCCGACTTATCAAAGAGATAAGAGGCAATGGTGCTTAATGACAGCCCTGTGTGGAGCTGCCATGAAAAAATTTTGTCAGGCGGATGCCGACGATTGCACCACTCTGAGATCAGAGCAGCGTCGTCATTATAGACAGCAGAACTTCTGGGCCGAAAACGTAAGTCGTACAGGTGCTGGAAGCTGCGTAGTTGTCTATGTCTCCCGCACAAAGTCCCTGCGGGTTAAAAGAAATAACATCATGTTATGTAGATGCGAAGCGATAAAGTGCATCAAATAATAAATTATACTTAATCATTTTTACGCTATAAATGGAAATGTTTTTGTTCAAAACATCGCAATTTTTGACCAAAAGTCTTTTCGCACACATCCTGCCATAATGCTGCTCTTTTTTTAACCCCTCCAGGTTCTGAATATTAAAGACTTACGTTAAAGATACAGCGCAAATGCCATTTTGCGCGTGTTTTACACTGAGTTGCAGCTGACGATGGTGCTTAATCCTGCCAATAAAAAGTGTATGAGAATGAACTCTATTTTGTGACGCCAAACAGTGCTTAATCATTACCAGACAATTTTTCGCCATCCAACAAGATTCATTTAACTATTTCGTCTGGTCGCTAATGTTTTTTTAAGCCAGTTTTGACTGAAAAATTTCTGAATTGTCTCGGATGTCGATGGAAGAAGGCATTTACACGTCAGGCACACCTTACCAGCGTTTAATATTAACATTCTTCACATTTGTGGACTAATGAACCAGATTAATCGATTTCCAATGACTTTTACGCCAAGTGAAGGGGGAAAAAATGGCAAACACGCCAAAACCAAGCGCTGCCCTTCTTTTGTTAAGGTGAGAAGAGTAAATTGGGCGAGTTTGATTTTTGGTGGCAGGTTAAAGGACTCTGCCCATAAAGGCGGTAACAATGAATTTTCAAATTGATAAATCCGGCAAGCTGGAAAATGTCTGTTATGACATCCGTGGCCCGGTACTGAAAGAAGCTAAACGTCTCGAAGAAGAAGGCAACAAAGTTCTCAAGCTGAACATCGGCAACCCTGCCCCGTTTGGTTTCGAAGCGCCTGATGAAATTCTGGTCGATGTCATTCGCAATCTGCCGAGCTCGCAGGGTTATTGCGATTCAAAGGGGCTGTATTCGGCGCGTAAAGCGATCATGCAGCATTACCAGGCGCGTGACATGCGCGATGTCACTGTCGAAGACATCTATATTGGTAACGGCGTATCCGAACTGATTGTGCAAGCGATGCAGGCATTGCTCAACAGCGGTGATGAAATGCTGGTGCCTGCGCCGGATTATCCGCTGTGGACCGCTGCCGTTTCGCTGTCGAGCGGTAAAGCGGTGCATTATTTGTGTGATGAATCAGCAGGTTGGTTCCCTGATCTGGATGATATTCGCAGCAAGATCACCCCGCGCACGCGTGGCATTGTCATCATTAACCCGAATAACCCGACCGGCGCGGTTTACAGCAAAGAGTTGTTGCTTGAGATTGTTGAAATCGCGCGCCAGCACAATCTGATTATTTTCGCCGATGAAATCTACGACAAGATTCTCTACGACGAAGCACAACATCATTCGATTGCTGCGCTGGCACCCGATCTGCTGACGGTGACCTTCAACGGCTTGTCCAAAACTTATCGCGTGGCGGGTTTCCGTCAGGGCTGGATGGTTTTGAATGGTCCGAAGAAACACGCCAAAGGTTACATTGAAGGGCTGGAGATGCTGGCGTCGATGCGCCTGTGTGCCAACGTTCCGGCACAACACGCGATTCAGACCGCATTGGGTGGTTATCAAAGCATTAGTGAATTTATCGCGCCCGGCGGACGTTTGTATGAACAGCGCCAGCGTGCGTGGGAATTGATTAATGATATTCCTGGCGTCAGCTGTGTGAAGCCGCAAGGTGCGCTCTATATGTTCCCGCGTATTGACGCCAAGAAATTCAACATCTTCGACGATCAGAAGATGGTGCTGGATTTCCTGTTGCAGGAAAAAGTGCTGCTGGTTCAGGGCACCGCTTTCAACTGGCCGTGGCCGGATCACGTACGTATCGTTACGCTGCCGCGCGTGGACGATTTGGAAATGGCCGTCAGCAAGTTTGGTCGTTTCCTGCAAGGGTATCGTCAGTAACAAGCTACGAGTATAGTCATCGTATTTCGGGGAAAGCTAACTTTCCCCGCCATACGAACAGGAACCGTCCATGACTCGTAGCCATTTTTTCGCCCACCTCTCGCGCCTCAAACTAATCAACCGCTGGCCATTAATGCGCAATGTGCGCACTGAAAACGTCTCCGAGCATAGTCTTCAGGTAGCGATGGTTGCTCACGCACTCGCCATCATCAAAAACAAAAAGTTTAACGGCAATCTGAACGCCGAGCGCATTGCCATGTTGGCGCTGTATCACGATGCCAGCGAAGTGCTGACCGGGGATTTACCGACGCCGGTGAAGTACTACAACGCGCAAATTGCGCACGAATACAAAAAGATCGAGAAGATTGCACAACAGAAACTCATCGATATGCTGCCGCCCGAACTGCAGGACGCTTATCGCCCGCTGATTGATGAACACTTGCATAGCGAAAGTGAACAATCCGTGGTGAAGCAAGCGGATGCACTCTGCGCCTATGTGAAGTGTCTGGAAGAGTTATCGGCGGGTAATAACGAGTTTTTGCTGGCCAAAGCGCGCCTGGAAAAAACCCTGACGCAGCGGCGCTCGCCGGAAATGGATTATTTTGTTGAGGTGTTTATTCCCAGCTTTAGCCTGTCGCTGGATGAAATCTCACAGGATACGCCGCTGTAAAAAAACGGGCCGCTGCGGCCCGTTACTTTATGCGGTGATCGAAAGGGTAAATTCGCCGCTATCTTCCTTGGTGACGTTTAGCGGTTCAAGCGTTGCCACGCGGAAGGTGACTTCGTCGAGGCGCGGCGCATCGGCTGGCGCATTGATGGCGATCACCGCACTGCCCGCATCCAATCCTGAAATGATACCCGCTGGCGCATCCTCAACCACCACGCATTGCGTCGCCGAAAGCCCCAAACGCTCAGCACCCAACATATAAGGCTCGGGATTCGGCTTACCGAGCTTGATGTTCTCCGCAGTGATGAACACCTCTGGCATGGGTAGATTGGCGGCTTTATGGCGCGCGTGGGCAACAGGAATCGAACCCGACGTCACAATCGCCCATGGGATCTGAAGCTCGTTCAAGGTAGTCAGTAACGCTAATGCGCCCGGAATCGCCTGCACGCCTTGCGTGTCTTCCGCTTCGAGACGTTCAAGCCAGAGAAACTCCGCCTGGATCGCCTCTTCAGATTGTCCTGCCATAAAATGGCGCAGCGAATTGATGGCAGGCTTACCGTGTATATAGCTCAGGACCTCTTCCGCCGACAAACCGTGGCGCTCGCCCCACAATGACCATGCGCGAATCACAGCAGGCAGTGAATCCACCAGCGTACCGTCTAAATCAAACAGAAAACCCCTGTACTTCACGCATAGCTCCTTATTCAGGCATTGATAATCTGCGCGATCTCATTCGCGCTGAGATGATATTGACGCGGACAAGTGTGCCACACCGTTAGCATGCGTTGGTATTTTTCCCACATCGGCGTTTGAGCATTGAAGCCATGTGTGCCGGAATCAAAGTGGGTATAGCGCCCTTCAACGTTCACCATAAAGCGTACGTAGCCGAGATAACGCGCTTCGGTGGCCGCATCAAAGCCGAGAAACGCCAGGCGACGCTCGTCAATCGCGCTGCCATCTTTGAGGTTTGACCAGGAAACATGCAGCGCATGGTGCATTTCCATAATATCGATCAGCAGGCGACAGGTCGCTTCGGTTAGCTCGCCGAACTCTTTATCCAGTTCGCGTAACTGCAAGCCATAGCCGCGTTCAATAATGGTTTGATAACGACGATAGCGCTCGGCGTTATCGGGTTCCAGCATGGCCATCATTTTGTATTGATTGGAGAGGATCAGTCGTTGTGCGTGGGTCATTTCCATTGGTTTGCTCCCGGGCCAGGCGGCCGCTTAAGATTTAAACAATGAAGAAATGATTACACAAGGAAAGTGATGCGTGTATGTCCGCACCACTTTTCTTTGATTTGAACCGGGATTTGGCTCAAATTCTCCGGCAGGTAAAAGCGTCAGCGGATCAAAGATCGTCGAGGAAAGTGCGATCGAGCTGTTTAAAGGCACGCTTCAACACATCGGCGAGCGACTGGTATGTCGGCTTACCGTCGACAGGTGCAATCGCCTGCCCCGCTTCTTGCAGTTTGCTACGCACTTCATGGAACCACTGCAGCAGTGTCGGCGGCAACGGCGTCACAGAACGTTTACCCAACCACCATAATCCTTGCATCGGCAGGCTGCAAGCAAACAGCGCGGTGGCAATTGCTGGACCAAGTTGTCCCCCCATCGCGATTTGCCATGTCAAGGTGAAAATCGCCAGCGGCGGCATAAAGCGAATGGCAAAACGCGTTGCATTCACCACGCGATTTTCAGGAAATACCGGCGCCAGGCGCTTGTCTGCAGGCCAGGTCTTCATGTATCGCTGTCCGCGCTGGAACAAGCCGAACCAGCCGGGTTTGTCTGTCTCATTCGCCATGATAGACCTCAACTAAATCTGCAATATTTAAAATAAACCGATAACTACACAACTTTACGTGACATCCTTCAAAAGTTTTTGTCTTTGCGGGTGACAGTGAGTATTCTGACGCCGTTTGAGTAACATTACCGGAAGCTTTAGCTCAATAAAAGAGCGGCCAGAGCCATGTTTCGCTAAGTGCTTATCAAAAATAAGCGTAAAATCACCAAAATTTTTTGCATGTCACTGAATTTTTGACTAGCACATGATGTTTATCATTAACCTACCAGCTTTCATGGGCTACGCTGTTAGTCTGATTGCGTTTTTTTTAGCCACTATTTAACAAAAATAGGTACTTCCATGTCGACGAAGTTAGTTCTGGTTCTGAACTGCGGCAGTTCTTCACTTAAGTTTGCCATCCTTAACCCTGTTACCGGCGACGAATACCTCTCCGGTTTGGCTGAATGTTTCCATTTACCGGAAGCACGTATTAAGTGGAAACTGGACGGCAGCAAACAAGAAGCTCAGCTTGGCGCGGGTGCGGCACACAGCGAAGCACTGAATTTCATGGTCAAAACTATTCTGGCACAAAAACCAGAGCTTTCGGCACAAATCGCTGCAATCGGCCATCGTATTGTTCACGGCGGCGAGCAGCTGACCAAATCAGTCATCATCGACGAATCTGTTATTCAGGGCATCAAAGACGCCTCTTCTTTTGCGCCGCTGCACAATCCTGCGCATCTGATCGGTATAGATGAAGCGCTGAAAAACTTCCCACATCTTTCTGATAAAAATGTCGCGGTTTTTGACACCGCATTCCATCAGACAATGCCGGAAGAGTCCTATCTCTATGCTCTGCCGTACAAATTGTATAAAGAGCACGGCGTTCGTCGCTACGGCGCACACGGCACCAGCCACTACTATGTGACGCAGGAAGCCGCGAAAATGCTGAACAAACCCGTTAGCGAACTGAACGTCATCACCTGCCACTTGGGTAATGGCGGTTCCGTTTCTGCTATTCGCAATGGTCAGTGTGTTGATACTTCAATGGGCCTGACGCCATTGGAAGGTTTGGTGATGGGCACGCGCAGTGGCGACATCGATCCTGCGATTATCTTCTTCCTGCATGATGCCCTGGGCATGAGCGTTGATGCCATCAACAAGCTGCTGACCAAAGAGTCTGGCCTGTTAGGTCTGACCGAAGTCACCAGCGACTGCCGCTATGTGGAAGACAACTACAGCACCAAAGAAGATGCTAAGCGTGCGATGGATGTGTTCTGCCACCGTCTGGCGAAATACATCGGCAGCTACACTGCGCTGATGGAAGGCCGTCTGGACGCCGTGGTCTTCACCGGTGGTATCGGTGAAAACGCGGCGATGGTGCGCGAGCTGGCGCTGCAGAAACTGGGTCTGCTCGGCTTCGAAGTCGATCACGAGCGCAACCTGGCAGCACGCTTCGGCAAATCGGGTTTCATCAACAAAGAAGGCACGCGCCCAGCCGTGGTGATCCCAACCAACGAAGAGTTGGTGATTGCTCAAGACGCCGCGCGTCTCACCGCTTAAAAACACTTCTCTCCGTCAGCTTAGGCTGACGGAGTTGTTTTAGACAGTCTGCAACACCTGAGAGGTTTCTATCGTGTCACGTACAATTATGCTCATTCCTACCGGCACCAGCGTCGGTCTGACCAGTGTCAGCCTCGGCGTGATCCGTGCCATGGAGCGCAAAGGCGTGCGCCTGAGCGTATTCAAGCCAATTGCCCAGCCACGTGCGGGTGGCGATGCGCCAGACCAAACCACCAGCATTATCCGTAAAAGCTCCGCAATTCCTGCCGCAGAACCGCTGCAGATGTCACGCGTTGAGTCGCTGCTTGGATCTAACCAGCAAGACGTGTTGATGGAAGAGATCATTGCCAACTATCACGCAAACGCTAAAGACGCGGAAGTGGTGCTGGTTGAAGGTCTGGTCCCCACGCGTAAACATCAGTTCGCATCTGCTCTGAACTATGAGATCGCTAAAACCCTGAACGCCGAAATCGTCTTCGTCATGGCGCTGGGCAACGATTCTCCGGCGCAGCTTAAAGAGCGTATCGAACTGACGCAAAGCAGCTTTGGCGGCAGCAAAAACAAAAACATCACTGGCGTGATCATTAACAAACTGAATGCGCCGGTGGATGAGCAAGGTCGTACGCGCCCGGATCTGTCAGAAATTTTCGATGACTCTTCCAAAGCCAGCATCGCCAACATCGATCCTAAGCAACTGTTTGCTAACAGTCCGCTGCCGGTGCTGGGTTGTGTGCCGTGGAGCTTTGATCTGATCGCCACCCGCGCCATCGACATGTGCCGTCACCTGAACGCCGATATCATCAACGAAGGTGAAATCCAGACGCGCCGTGTGAAATCTGTCACCTTCTGTGCGCGGAGCATTCCACACATGCTGGAGCACTTCCGTCCGGGTTCACTGCTGGTGACCTCCGCCGATCGCCCTGATGTGCTGGTTGCCGCCTGTTTGGCCGCGATGAACGGTGTTGAAATCGGTGCAGTACTGTTAACCGGTGGATATCAGATTGAAGCGCCAATCGCACGCCTGTGCGAACGTGCGTTCCAGACCGGCCTGCCGGTGTTTATGGTGAAAACCAACACCTGGCAGACGTCGCTTAGCCTGCAGAGCTTCAACCTCGAAGTCCCGACTGACGATACACAGCGCATCGAGAAAGTGCAGGAGTACGTGGCCAGCTTCATTAATGAAGATTGGGTGGAATCACTGACTGCGACGTCTGAGCGCAGCCGTCGCCTGTCTCCACCGGCATTCCGCTACCAGCTCACCGAGCTGGCGCGCAAAGCCGGCAAACGCATCGTGCTGCCAGAAGGCGACGAGCCGCGTACCGTCAAAGCGGCAGCAATCTGCGCCGAACGCGGCATCGCTACCTGTGTGCTGCTCGGCAATCCGGAAGAGATTCAGCGTGTCGCGGCGGCGCAGGGTGTTGAACTCGGCACAGGCATCGTGATCGTGGATCCAGAAGTGGTACGCGAAAACTATGTGCCGCGTCTGGTTGAGCTGCGTAAGAGCAAAGGTATGACCGAAGTGGTCGCGCAGGAGCAGTTGGAAGATAACGTGGTGCTCGGCACCATGATGCTGGAGAGCGGCGAAGTTGACGGTCTGGTATCCGGCGCGGTTCACACCACGGCGAATACCATTCGTCCACCGCTGCAGCTGATCAAAACCGCGCCAAACAGCTCGCTGGTGTCGTCGGTATTCTTCATGCTGCTGCCGGAGCAGGTTCTGGTGTATGGCGACTGCGCCATCAACCCGGATCCCAATCCAGAACAGCTGGCAGAGATCGCGATTCAGTCTGCCGACTCAGCCAAAGCCTTTGGTATCGATCCACGCGTCGCGATGATCTCCTACTCAACCGGTAACTCCGGTGCCGGTAGCGACGTTGAGAAAGTACGTGAAGCCACGCGCATCGCGCAGGAAAAACGCCCGGATCTGGTGATCGATGGTCCGCTGCAGTACGACGCCGCGATTATGGAAGACGTCGCCAAATCCAAAGCGCCAAACTCTGCGGTTGCCGGCCGCGCTACCGTGTTCATCTTCCCAGATCTGAACACCGGTAATACCACTTACAAAGCGGTACAGCGTTCTGCCGATCTGATCTCCATCGGACCGATGCTGCAAGGCATGCGTAAGCCGGTGAACGACCTCTCGCGCGGCGCACTGGTGGATGATATCGTCTACACCATCGCATTGACGGCGATTCAATCGCAGCAGGCCGAAGGCTAATCCCCTTCCCCGCCCGCCAAAAAAGCATGCACTTCGGTGCGTGCTTTTTTTTGCTCCGCACTTCACTGGCATAAACCTCACGCTGCGCTAACACTGATTGAAGTCTGCCGCTAATTGCGAGGTGAATAATGAGCAACAGTGATGTGCACCGCCGTCGTTTACAAGCCACGCCGCGCGGCGTAGGTGTGATGTGTGATTTCTATGCGGTAAGAGCCGAGAATGCCACGGTTTGGGATCAGCATGGCCGCGAATACACCGATTTTTCCGCAGGCATCGCAGTGCTTAACACCGGGCATCGTCACCCGAAAGTGATGGCTGCGGTGCAACAGCAGCTAGAATGCTTTACCCACACCGCATTTCAAATCATCCCTTATGAGAACTACATTCATCTCGCTGAGCGACTAAATGCGCTGGTGCCGATTAGCGGGCCGGTGAAAACCACCTTTTTCTCAACCGGTGCTGAAGCGGTCGAAAACGCGGTCAAAATCGCGCGTGCGGCCACCGGTCGGCCCGGCATCATCGCCTTCACCGGCGCGTTTCATGGCCGCACCAATATGACAATGTCGCTGACCGGGAAAGTGGTGCCGTATAAAACCGGCTTCGGCCCCTTCGCCAGCCCGGTGTTTCACGCGCGCTATCCCAACGCGCTGCACAAGGTCAGCGTGAGCGATGCGCTCGACAGCCTGGAAGCGATTTTCCGCAGCGATATCAGCCCGCAGCAGGTGGCAGCCATTATCTTTGAACCGGTTCAGGGCGAAGGCGGTTTCTACGATGCGCCGCCAGAGTTTGTCGTTGCGCTGCGGGAGTTGTGCGATCGCCACGGCATACTGCTGATCGCCGATGAGATCCAGAGCGGTTTTGCGCGCACCGGCAAGCTGTTCGCCAGCGACTATTACGCCGTGCAGCCTGATATCATCACCATGGCGAAAAGTCTGGCCGGTGGTTTCCCGCTCTCGGCGGTATCGGGACGCGCAGAAGTCATGGATGCGCCAGAACCCGGCGGCCTGGGCGGAACCTATGCTGGCAGTCCACCGGCGATTGCGGCGGCGCTGGCGGTGTTAGACATTATCGAAGAAGAGGCGCTGTGCAGCCGCGCCAACCAGCTTGGCAGCCGATTAAAACAGACGTTGCAGCGAGCAGATTGTAAAGCGCTGGCGGAAATTCGTGGTTATGGCTCAATGATGGCGGCGGAATTCAATGATGCGGCGGGCAAGCCGTCGGCGGAGATTGCCAAAGCTATTCAGCAGCAGGCGCTGGAAAAAGGTTTGATTCTGCTAACCTGTGGCGTGTACGGCAACGTGATCCGCTTCCTCTATCCGCTGACTATTCCCGATGCGCAGTTCGAGGATGCGTTGGCACTGTTGGCGGGGATTCTGCGGGAACATTAACAATGTTGTGTATAAGGTCGCCAAAAATGGCGACCTTACGGCAAGATTACGCTTCGCTGCTCTGTTTACGACGTGCAGCATCACTGTTTCGGCTCAGCCACAGCGACAGCGCCTTAAGCGAATCATCGGTGAACTCGTCACAGCGCGCGGTGATCTCTTCCGGCGTCATCCAGAAGATCTCATCCACTTCCTCTTCCTGCATGGCAAACGGGCCATGGGAAACGCAGCTGAACAGCCCGCCCCATACGCGGCAATGCTGATCTTCAAAGTAGAACTGACCGTGCTCGGCGAACGGAACGGCCGCGATACCCAATTCTTCTTCCGCTTCACGACGCGCCGATTCCAGCAGGTCTTCGCCACTCTGCACCACGCCACCGGCAGTGGCATCCAGCATACCCGGCATGAAGTCTTTGATTTCAGTACGACGCTGCACCAGAATTTTGCCCATGCCATCGTGCACCACAATATAGGTAGCCCGATGACGCAGACACTGCGCACGCATCTGCGCACGGCTGGCCTGCGCAATGACTTCGTTCTCTTCGTTAACGATATCAACCCACTCGATACCGTCACCTGCCGTTTGATCCACCATCCGTAACCCTTTTCTGTTTTCGGCGTGCCCAGCACGCGCCTGTTTGCCATGCTTTATTAGAATGAGCGGTAAGGTAAAGCGTTCTTTTCGCCATCGCAAGGCGCATCGTGCTCAGCGTGTTTTACCCGATTCCGCTAACCAGAGTTGCACCGAAGCACGCTGCCACTGGAACTCAGCATAGTGTTGCAGCTTCACCGGCAGCGCATCGCCGTGCAGCGCCAGTCGATTAATCATCACAGCTAAATCGGTATCCGCAATCGACCATTCGCCAAACAGATTTTGCTGACCATCAGGCAAAAGGCGCTGCACCGCAGCAATGAGTTTGTTGGCAGCTTGCTCACCCGCCGGCGTAAGCGGCGCAAAGCGTTCGCCGGCGAACAGCACTTCGGTTGGACGCTCAGAGCGCAGCGCCATTAAGTCGCTGCGCAGCCATGCCTGCACTTCGCGCGCATGCGCCCGTTTCTCACGATCGCGCGGATAGAGCCGCTCGAACTCTGGCGCCGGAAAACGCTCTTCCAGGTACTCAGCAATGGCTGAAGATTCCGTCAGCAGCACATCATCGATTTGCAGCGTCGGCACGCGGCAGGTCAGCGACAGCGCGCGGTATTCCTCATCCCACTGCGCATTCTGCGATAAATCGACGCGCTTAAGGGTGAAGGGAATGCCCTTCTCGGTGAGCGCAACATAAACCGACATGGCGTAAGGGCTGAAAAAGCAAGAATCTGACCACAAAGTAATGGTTGGATAATTCATTGGCTGCCTCAGAAAAGCGTCAGGTGTGCATCATGTTTACCGATTTTTATTTATTAAGGCAATGGTGCGCTGGTCGGATCTTTAGCGGCTAAGACCAGCGCTGACTTTTCCTTTTTCTTCATAAGCGTAAGCCGAGTCACGCCGCGCGCACGCTTCTCTTCTATGCTCAATCTGAGCAGATAAAAAATGACAAGGAGGCTCAACATGCATTTACTGATCACCGGTGGCACCGGCCTGATTGGCCGCCATCTGATTCCGCGTCTGTTGCAGCTTGGCCATCAGGTGAGCGTCGTCACGCGCGATGTCGCCGCCGCACGTGAGAAACTCGACGCCAGCGTGGCGCTGTGGTCCGGCATCAATCAGCAAACCGATTTAAACGGTATTGATGGTGTGATTAATCTTGCGGGCGAACCGATCGCCGATAAACGCTGGACCGAACAGCAGAAGCAGCGGCTGTGCGAAAGCCGCTGGCAGATCACCGAGCAGTTGGTGTCGCTGATTCACGCCAGCAGCAATCCCCCGCAATTTTTGATTTCCGGCTCGGCTACCGGCTTTTATGGCGATACCGGCGACTTAGTGCTGACCGAAGAGGATCCGGGCCAGGATGAATTTACCCATACGCTGTGCGCACGTTGGGAACAATTGGCGTTAACTGCACAGAGCGATCGCACGCGCGTCTGTTTGCTGCGCACCGGCGTGGTGCTGGCGAAAGAAGGCGGCGCGTTATCGAAGATGAAACTGCCGTTTAAGCTTGGCGTAGGCGGTCCGATTGGTAGCGGCAAACAGTATTTACCGTGGATTCACATCGACGATTTGGTTAACGCGCTGCTGTGGCTAATCGATCACTCTGAACTGCGCGGCCCGTTCAACATGGTTGCGCCCTATGCGGTGCGCAATGAGCAGTTCGCCGCCACGCTCGGCCATGTGATGCATCGCCCAGCCTTTATGCGCACGCCCGCCAGCGCCATCAAGCTGATGATGGGCGAATCAGCGGTACTGGTGCTCGGCGGCCAACATGTGTTGCCGAAGCGCCTGGAAGAGTCAGGCTTTGGTTTTCGCTGGTACGATTTGGAGGAAGCGTTGCGGGATGTCGTGTAGGGGCGCCATTAATGGCGCCCGCCTATCACAGATTAACTCCTTTGCTGCGCCACGCGTGATTTCACTGCCGCAGGTTCATGCGTATGTCCCGGCTGCGGCACGCGGATGATAAAGGTCAGCACGCCAGCAAACACGTACAGCGCGGTATACGCCCACACCACGCCGACGATATCGAAAAACGGCAGCAACACCGACGCAATCGCGGGCGCGACAAAATTACTCAGTCCGGCCGACAGGTTATAAATCGACACGGCGGCGCCTTTGTGATGCGGCTCCAGTGTCGGAAACACTGCGGTCATCGGCACGAAGGCGGCGACAAAAATTCCTAACATCACCGCCGGAATCAGCGCCACCCAGAAGTTATGCCCGGCATACAGCGGCAGGTAGTAAAACGCCAGACTGGAGATGGCCATACCGAGACAGCCAAACCAGCGCACCTGACGGATCCAACCCAGTTTCTCACCGGTAATGCCCCAGAAGATGTTGGTAAAAATGGTAACGAAGAAGAACACCGCCCAGATTTGCAGCCATTCGGAAATGGTAAAACCAAGACGATCAACGAACAGCAGCGGCATGATAATGGCGAAACCAAACAGTGACAGCGTATTAATGATGCGAATCAGGCAAGCATAAAACACGTGCTGGTTGGTAAACAGAATAGTTACTGCCCGCGACATTTCGGTCATTTTATCGCGCATCGGCAAATTGACGCGCGAACGATCAACCGGCACATGGCGCAAGCTGAAATAGGCCAGCACGCCACCACAGGCAACCCAAATAATCGCCAGCCACAGCGTACCGGTTTCGCCAAGCATCGGGATGGTCAGACTCGGTAAATAGCTGCCGACCACACCGATACCGACGGAATACATTGCCCAGAACCAACCGGTGGCTGCCGCCAGTTTTTCACGCGGCAGCACCTGCACCAGCATCATCATGAATGAGTAAATGAATAGCGGATACGCCAGACCGCGAATGCCGTAAAATAGCACCATCAGCGGATAGTTGCGCATGCCAAGTCCCAGCGACATAAACAGCGTGTGCATGACAATCCACAGCACGAAGCCAATCATCATGGCACGCTGGGGCGTAATCAGTTCCGCTACCACGCCCGATGCCCACGCCGCTAGCGCTGCCGCCAGTCCGTAAAAAGTAAATACTACCGCCGACTGCGCTGGCGTGAAGCCCATATCGGTGATGTGACGCGACAGAAATGCCATTTCAAAGCCGTCACCCGCCATAAAAATAGCGATGGCGAGGAAGCCCCAGAACATCTTTTTCGGTAAGCCAAACCAGTAATCATTCGATTGCATCTCATTCATCCTCTGTCTGGAATTATTCAGGCAACAACACTCGCGCCTGCTGCTGTTGTGCATAGAGCGTGCGGAACAGCTGCAATCGCTGCTGCAGCACCTTGCCGCGCGCAGCATCTGGTTGATATCGCGCCTGCACCGGCGGTTTTAGGCAAACTTCGCTCTCCACACCACCCGCGGCCAGCCATGCCAGACGCGCAGCCCCCAAAGCGCCGGACGCGCTGGCGGAATGCGTGACGATCGGCAGTTGCAGCACATCGGCGATCAACTGCGCCCACAACGTGCTGCGCGCCCCACCACCGGTCAGGCTGCACTGCTGAATCTGGCGCTGCGCATCACCAAGCACCGCGAACCCGTCGGCCAGACCAAACGCCACGCCTTCAATCACCGCATAGCCGAGCAGCGCACGCGGCGTTTCGTGGCGCAGATTGAAGAAAGAACCGGAGGCGTCAGGATCGTTGTGTGGCGTGCGTTCACCGGAAAGATAGGGCAGGAAAAAAGGGGCATGACGCCGCTGCTCTTCACTGAGCTGTGCCATCTCTTCCATCAGTTGGCTTTCGGTAACGGAGAGCAGATTACACAGCCAGCGCAGGCAGCTGGCGGCGCTGAGCATCACGCTCATCTGGTGCCAGCGTCCGGGCAAGGCGTGACAAAAGGCGTGTACGCCCGATTGCGGATCGGCCAGCAAACGATCGTTGACGACAAAAATCACGCCGGAGGTACCCAGCGAGATAAAAGCATCACCCGGATTAACCGCGCCCACACCAACCGCCGATGCGGCATTGTCGCCACCGCCGCCCGCCACGCAGACCGCGGCCGACAAGCCCCATTCACTTGCCAGTTCGGCTTTCAATGGGGCGCTCACCGCGCTGCCTTCCACCAGCGCCGGCATATTGGCGCGCGTGAGACCGGTGATGGCTAACAGTTCGTCGCACCAGTCGCGCTGAGCCACATCGAGCCACAACGTGCCTGCCGCGTCTGAAGGTTCACTGATAAATTGTCCGGTTAAACGCCAGCGTAGGTAATCTTTCGGCAGCAGCACTTTATCGATGCGACGGAAAATCTCAGGCTCATGTTCCGCCACCCAACGCAGTTTAGGTGCGGTGAAGCCCGGCATAATCATATTGCCGCTGAGCTGCATCATTTCCGGATGTTGGGCACTGAGCGCGGCACATTGCGGCGCGCTGCGTGTGTCGTTCCACAGAATGCACGGGCGCAGCACCTTGCCCTGCGCATCCAGTAGCACCGCGCCGTGCATCTGCCCGGATAAACCAATAGCGCGAATCTCGCTCCAGGCCAGCGCGTCCTGCTGGCGCAATCCAGCAAGGACATCACCGCACGCTTGCCACCAGCGCTCGGGATCCTGTTCTGCCCAGTGCGCATGCGGGCGCTGCACGTTGAGCGTGGCGTGATTCGAGGCGATGATCTCGCCCTGCGCATTAATGATCAGCGCTTTGAGCTCGGAGGTGCCAATATCAATCCCAAGATACATAACGCGCTCCTTACACCGCAGCCAGCATGCGTTCTGGCTGTTTCAGCCACAGTTGCAGATCCGCCACGCTGCGCGTCACCAGCGCATGAAACGCCTTGTCCTGTGCCAGTTCGCCAAATAGCGCGCTATCGCTGAGGAAAGCGTTCAGTGCATCGGAGCGGCTAAACTGCTGGCGCAGAGCATCGGCTTGCAGCACGCCATCCTGATAGGTGTAAGGCAAATCATCACTGGCCCAGCGTTGCAGGAACAGGAAGAACAGTGCAGGCAGCACGGCAGTGGCCGCCGGTTCTGCGCCACGCTGGTAGCATTCGCGCAGTGTTGGCGTCACCATGCCGGGGATTTTCGACAAACCGTCCGCGCCAACACGTTGATTGGTGTCTTTAATGTAGGGATTGCTAAAACGCGCCAGTACCACATCGCGATAATCGGCCAAATCCAGCGGGCTCGGCGACAGCGATGGCATCACATCCTGGGTCACGTAGTCATAGGCCAGTTGGTAAATCGCCGGCTGACGCGTGCTGTCATCAATGTAATTGAGGCCAATCAGCGTGCCTGCCCAGGCAATCGCCGCATGCGTGGCGTTAAGGATGCGGATTTTCGCCTCTTCCCACGGCAATACCGATTCCACCAGCTCAACGCCAACCTTCTCCAGCGCCGGCCGACCGGCAATGAAGTCATCTTCAATCACCCATTGAATAAAGGATTCGGCCATCACCGATGCACCATCCTCTTTACCCGTAGCGGCTTTAACGCGCTCAGCCACATCCGGCGTTGGACGCGGCGTTATGCGATCCACCATGGTGTTGGGCGAGGTGGTATTTTCGCGCACCCAATTCGCTAAGGCGTTGTCACCTTTGGCGGTAAGAAACGCGAGGAAGCCGTGACGGAAACGTTCGCCGTTGTGGCGCAGGTTATCGCAGTTGAGCAGCGTAACGGGCGCGCCACCGTTGGCCACGCGCTGCGTGAGGATGCGTGCCAGCGCGCCATAAATCGTGCGGATGTCGCCTTTCACATCGGCCTGCACATCCGGCTGCGTCAGATCCAGTTCGAATTCCGGTGTCAAATAGTAACCGGCTTCGGTGACGGTAAAACCTATCACGCGGGTTTCACTTTTCGCTCCCTGCTCCACCAGCGCGCTGATGTTGCTATCCCACGGCAAGATTTTGCGCAGTGACGTGATGGTTTCGTAGGCGCGTTCGCCATCGGGTGTAACGGTTTCCAGCACATATTCGCCCTCTTGCGCAGCGAGTTGCTTTAGCAACGGCGCGGCATCATTGCGGATATTGCCGAGGGCAATGCTCCAGCTGTCATCGCCCTGCTCGCGTAGTTTATGCAGATACCACGCCTGATGAGCGCGGTGAAAAGATCCTGCGCCGATATGCATCCACACTGATTGATTGGTCATAGTCGCCTCAAAATAAACATTTGCCACGATTAAGGGCATTTGCCCGATGAGGCGTAGCATAGTGCGAGCGAGCAGCCTTGTTCTGCGAGCTCAATCACAATTAATACTTTTGCTCTTTTTTAGGGCTTTTGCTCAGTTAACACTTCATCGGCATCTCGCGTTAACATGGCGCACCGGTTTTGACGGAACAGCGCGATGAGCAGAGAAGAGAAAAAACAAGAACTGGCAGCACGTGCGGCCTGGATGTATTACGTGGCGGGCGTGACGCAGCAAGAGATTGCGCGCGCATTAGGATTGTCACGTCAGGTGGCGCAGCGATTGGTCTCCAGCGCACGTGAAATGGGCATGGTGAGCGTAAAGATTGATCATCCGGTTACCCATTGCTTGCATCTGGCGCGCGACGTTCAGGATAAATTTGGCCTGCAACTGTGCCGTGTGGTGCCATCCGCCAATCTGGATGATGACGCTATTCAGCAGATGCTGGCAGTGGAAGGCGCGGCGGTGATGGCGCAATACATCAGCGAGGAGCAGCCGCAGGTATTTGGCATTGGTTCCGGTAAGACGCTGCGCTCGATGATTGATGCGCTGCCCTGGGTTGAGCGACCGCAGCATCAGTGCGTTTCGATGATTGGCGCGATTGCGCGGGACGACTCGGGTACGCGCTACGACGTGCCGCTGAAGATGGCGGAGAAGATGCAGGGCAAGTATTTCTTCATTCCTGCGCCGCTGTATGCGGATACGCCCGAAGATAAAGAGATGTGGATTCAGCATCAGGTTTATCAGCGCGTGACGTTACGCGCCTTACAGGCGAATGTGGCCTTCGTTGGCATCGGCGAAGTGCAGCCCGGCTGCCCGCTGCATGCCGAAGGCTTTATCACCGATGCGCAAGTGGCTGCGCTCAACGCGCGCGGCGTAGTGGGCGAAATGCTCGGGCACTTTTTCAATCAGCAAGGTGAACGCGTGTGGGGTGAAACCGATGAACTGCTCACCAGCGTGTTGCTGGAGAGCCAGACGCAACGCCAGATTATTGGCTTTGCCGGCAGCGAGCGTAAATATCCGGCGATTCGCGCGGCGTTGCAGGGCGGCTGGGTGTCAGGTCTGGTGACCGATGAGGATACGGCGCTGAAGTTGTTGCGGGGGTAGAGGGTGCTTGCTGTCCCCCATCCCGGCCTTCCCCCGCCCGCGGGGTAAGGAGATGCTGCCAAATGCCACTTCAACACCCACATATAGCAGCATCTTCCTCCCCCAATTTTGGGGGAGGACCGAGGAGGGGGACAGCGAGGAATGGCCTGGATGGGGGACAGCGGGCACAAAATCTACTTCAACGATCCCTTCAAAAACTGCTGCAAACGTGGGCTTTTTGGATTGCCGAACAGCTCATCCGGCGTGCCCTGCTCTTCAATTTTGCCCTGATGCAGGAAGATCACATGATTAGAGACGTGACGAGCAAACTCCATCTCATGCGTCACCACCACCATGGTTTTACCCTCTTCCGCCAGTTTCTGCATGATACGCAGCACTTCGCCGACCAGTTCCGGATCGAGCGCAGAAGTGGGTTCGTCAAACAGTAACACTTCGGGCTCCATCGCCAACGCCCGCGCAATCGACACGCGCTGCTGCTGACCACCGGAAAGGTGCACCGGATATTTGGCACGCGCACGCGCATCAATGCCGACTTTATCCAGATACTTGATCGCACGCTCACGCGCTTCCGCCTTGCTCAGCCCCAGCACCTGAATCGGCGCTTCGGTGACGTTGTCCAGCACCGTCATGTGGCTCCACAGGTTGAAGTGCTGAAACACCATGGTCAGGCGCGTGCGCAGCATACGCAGCTGCTCTTTGTTCGCGACTTTCAGTTGACCATCGGTGTCGCGCACCAGATTGATCTGCTGGTTGTTGACCGCAATGGTGCCTTCGCTCGGTTTCTCGAGGAAGTTAATGCAGCGCAAGAAGGTACTTTTCCCGGAACCGGACGAGCCAATAATGCTGATCACATCGCCGGCATTCGCCTGCAGCGATACGCCTTTCAGAACTTCATGTTCACCGTAACGTTTGTGCAGTTCGGTAACGCTTAATTTATTGTCAGCCATAGTGATACTCAATGCGATGAAGAAGGTTTTACGTGCGCCAGGAAGCGTTGTTCAGCTTTGCGGAACAAGCTAATCAGCCCGTAAGAGATTATCAGATACAGCACCGCAGCGATGCCAAACGCGGTAAACGGCTGATAGGTGGCCGAGTTGATATCGCGCGCGATTTTTAACAGATCCGGCACCGTCGCGGTAAACGCCAGCGCGGTGGAGTGCAGCATCAGGATCACTTCATTGCTGTACGCCGGCAGCGCGGTGCGCAGTGCTGAAGGCAGAATGATGCAGCGATACAATTTAAACGGTGAGAAGCCATAGGCGCGCGCCGCTTCGATTTCACCGTGCGGCACCGAACGAATCGCACCGGCAAAGATTTCGGTGGTATAGGCGCAGGTGTTCAGCGTGAACGCCAGCAGCGTACAGTTCAATCCACTGCGGAAGAAGGCGTTCAGCAACTCGGTGCCCTTCACCACTTCCAGCGTGTACATGCCGGAGTAGAACACCAGCAGCTGCACATACAGCGGCGTGCCGCGAAACACATAGGTGAACAGCCAAACCGGCGTGGAGATAAAGCGGTTAGAGGAGACGCGCGCAATCGCCAGCAGCACCGCGAGCGAACCGCCAATCACCACCGAGATGATCAATAACCACAGCGTAATCGCGATGCCGGTAAAACGGTAACCATCGGTCCAGAGCAGCTGTTTCCAATACTCCTGAATAATCTCAATCATAGCTCTGCCCTTTTCACACCCACCGTGTAGCGACGTTCAAGCCACCACAGCACGCCATTCGACAGCGTGGTAAACACCAGATAAATCACACCCGCCACAATGGCGAAGTAGAACGGCTGCCAGGTACTTTTACCTGCCAGCTGCGTGGCTTTCACCACATCTTCCAGCCCCAGCAGCGAAACCAGCGCCGTGGCTTTGAGAATAACCTGCCAGTTGTTGCCGATGCCCGGCAGCGCAAAGCGCATCATGGCCGGGAACAGAATGCGACGGAAGGTTTGCGAGCCAGTAAAACCGAAGGCGGTTGCCGCTTCGATCTGCCCTTTTGGCACCGCGAGGAACGCACCACGGAAGGTTTCAGTGAAGTAGGCGCCGTAGATAAAGCCGAGCGTGATGATACCGGCGACCATCGGGTCGATATCAAATTGCGCCAGTCCCAGCGCATCAGTGAGAGTATTCAAGGCGATCTGCAGACCGTAGAAGATCAGCAGCATCAACACCAAATCGGGCACACCGCGGATTAAGGTGGTGTAGCCTTCAAACAGCATCGCCAGCGGGCGACTGCGGGAAAGTTTGGCGCCAGCGCCAATCAAGCCGAGCACCACCGCCAGCAACACGGAACTGAGCGCCAGCTCCAGCGTCACAAGGGTGCCCTTGAGAATTACTTCGGAATAGCCATACAACATGGGTTCAATCCTGTCGTGAGGGTAAGTTACAAACGCTGCCCAACTGACGGACAGTCCTAACCAGGGAATTTGAATCGCAGGATGGATGGCGGCAAGCGTATGAAGCCGGGCAGTTTACATAGGTAAGCGCCCGGAGTGAATACTTATGTGCAACCTTCCTGCCTTTCACAGACCAGGATTAGGAAACAGGATAATTAATCGCCGTACACGTTGAAATCAAAGTACTTCTTAGCAATCTTGTCGTAAGTGCCGTCTTTACGCATCTCAACAAAAGCTTTATCGATCGCGGCCTTCAGATCGGCATCATCTTTACGCAAGCCCATACCGGTACCGACGCCAAAGATCTTGTCGTCTTTCACTGCCGGGCCGGCAAACGCATATTTAGCGCCAACAGGCTGCTTCAGGAAACCTTCGCTCGCCTGCACTTCGTCCTGGAACGCGGCATCAATACGACCGGCATTCAGATCCTGATACACCAGATCCTGGTTAGCGTAAGGCGTAACGGTGACACCTTTTGGCTGCCAGTACTCTTTTGCATAGGTTTCCTGAGTGGTGCCCTGCAGCAGACCGATGTTTTTCCCTTTCAGGGATTCAATGGTCGGTTGCAGCGTAGAACCTTTCGGTGCCACTAAGCGCGCGTTTGCCGCATACAGTTTTTCAGAGAAATTGATCTCTTCCTGACGCTTTTCGGTAATTGACAGAGAAGAGATGATGGCGTCGATCTTCTTCGCTTTCAGCGACGGGATCAGCGCATCGAAATCACTTTCCACATAAGTACATTTAGTCTTGATACGTTTACAAATTTCGTTCGCCAGATCGATATCAAAGCCCACCAGCTGACCTTGCGCGTTCTTGGATTCGAATGGCGGATAAGTCGGGTCAGTTCCGATGCGCAGCGACTGCGGCACAGCGGCGAAGACGCTCGCGCTACTTACCATTGTCAGCATCAGAGAAAGAGCCAGAACTCGCTTTTTCATAGGTAACCCTCAAGTGAAGTGCTTATTGTTATGTGGTGCGTGATGTGTTGGTTTGCGCTGTAATATGTGCACGTTTCATGCCAGTTGTGCGAATTGGTTAAACGCTGCGCAAGCGCGCTAAATACTGCGCCGGTTAGCGGCGCAAGCACTTAGTTTGTGAGGGAAATATAACAGTGGTGTGAGGAAGAAAAAGCGACATTGTTAACTTTTGGTGCACAAGATGCACGAAGAGTGATCGCACACGCGAATTTGCACACGAGCAGTGCATTAATGCACCATTATGCGCCACTCCAGCGAGTGAAAAGATCTTCTGGCAGCTCAATATCGAACTGATCGAGCACACGATTCACCGTTTGATCGACTAAATCGCCGATCGATTGCGGACGATGATAGAACGCTGGCACCGGCGGCATGATCAGCGCGCCCAACTCTGCGGCGGTGGTCATCATGCGCAGATGTCCCAAATGCAGCGGCGTTTCACGTACGCACAGCACCAGCTTACGCTGCTCTTTTAGCACCACATCGGCGGCGCGGGTCAGCAGGCTATCGCTGTAGCTGTGCACGATCCCTGACAGCGTTTTCATCGAGCACGGCGCGATTGCCATGCCAAGAGTCTTGTAAGATCCGGATGAGATGCTGGCGGCGATGTCGCGCACGTCATGCACCACATCGGCCATCGCTTGCACCTCGCGCAGGCTGAAATCGGTCTCCAGCGCCAGCGTTTGCCGCGCGGCGGGGCTGATCACCAAATGGGTTTCCACCTCCGCCAGCGGTTGCAGCACTTGCAACATGCGCACGCCGTAGATCGCGCCGCTGGCGCCGGAAATACCAATGATCAGTCGTTTCATAATTCAGCCTTGCAGGTTCAGATTGCGGCAATGATAGCGGCTCGCTGAACAAAAATACAAAAACAAGCAGGGCGGGATTGCGCCCGCCCTGCTTTTAATCTGCCACAACCGCTGGCTTAGCCTTCGTTGTGCAGCTCCAGACCTTCTACTTCTGTCTGACGCGCGATGGCTTTGGAATCGTCATTACGCAGCGACTGCAGATACTCAAGATACTGTTGATCGACGTCTTTAGTGACGTAGATGCCGTTAAATACTGAGCACTCGAAGTTGGCGATATCCGGGTTCTCTTCACGCACCGCTTCAATCAGGTCGTTGAGATCCTGGAAAATCAACGCATCCGCTTTAATCAGCTGGCAGATCTCGTTAACTTCACGGCCATGCGCAATCAGTTCGGTAGCGCTCGGCATATCAATGCCATAGACGTTCGGGAAACGGATTTCCGGTGCCGCTGAGGCGAGATACACTTTTTTCGCGCCCGCTTCACGTGCCATCTCAATGATCTGCTCAGACGTAGTGCCGCGTACGATGGAGTCATCCACCAGCAACACATTCTTATCACGGAACTCAGCACGGTTGGCGTTCAGCTTACGGCGAACGGCGCTGCGGCGCTGCTGCTGGCCCGGCATGATAAAGGTACGGCCAACGTAGCGGTTCTTCACGAAGCCCTGACGATAAGGCTTGTCGAGGATGCGTGCGATTTCCAGGGCGATATCGGTTGAGGTTTCCGGAATCGGAATCACCACATCGATATCCAGATCTTCCCACTCGCGGGCAATTTTGTTACCCAACTTGGTGCCCATACGCACGCGTGCGCTGTACACCGAGATTTTGTCGAGGAACGAGTCCGGACGCGCGAAGTAGACGTATTCGAACAGGCACGGATTGGTTTTCGGGTTCTCAGCGCATTGACGCGTAGAGAGCTGGCCCTGCTCGGTGATGTACACCGCTTCGCCAGGCGCTACGTCACGAATGAACTCGAAGCCCAGCGTATCCAGCGCGACGCTCTCTGACGCCACCATGTATTCGGTGCGGCCATCGGCGATAACGCGCTTGCCCAGCACCAGCGGACGAATACCGTTGGGATCGCGGAAGGCGACCATTCCATGTCCGATAATCATTGAAACCACTGCGTAAGCGCCGCGCACCTGCTGATGCACAGCCGCCACCGCAGCAAAAATGTTGTCAGCTTCCAGCGGATAGTGCTGAAAACGGTCCAGCTCCTGCGCGAAGATATTCAGCAGGATTTCGGAATCTGAGGTGGTATTAACGTGACGGCGACCCGTTTCGAACAGCTGTTTACGCAGTTCGTGGGCGTTAGTCAGGTTGCCGTTATGCGCCAACGTGATGCCGTAAGGAGAGTTCACGTAGAAAGGTTGCGCTTCAGAGGCGCTGGAGCTGCCTGCCGTTGGGTAGCGCACATGACCAATCCCGATGTTACCCTGCAGACGCTGCATATGGCGCGCTTCGAACACATCGCTGACCAGGCCGTTGGCTTTACGCAAACGGAAGCAGTTAATAGCATCGATGGTACAAATGCCGGCGGCATCCTGCCCGCGGTGCTGAAGCACCGTTAACGCGTCATAGATTGACTGGTTTACTGGCATGAAACCGGTGATACCAACAATACCGCACATATTGTCATTTCCTCATTAGCCGCACTCCCGATGGTGTCACCGGGGTAAAAAACTCGACGTGCTTTTCAGGTAATCGAAAAACCACCTGATGATGTAACTGAACTGGGGAATGAGTTGCGACTGTTGCCAGTCCGGGCTTTTAGAAAAGCCGGTGAATGTATCGAGAAAGAACAGCATAGCAGACACGATCAGCACACCGCGCAACGCCCCGAAACAGACACCCAACACCCTGTCGGTTCCCGACAAGCCGGTTTTTTCAACCAGCGAGCCGATCACATAGTTCACGATGGCACCCACAATCAGGGTGGCAACAAACAACACCGCGATAGCGATGCCGTTGCGAACCAGTTCGTCGTCAAAACCTGTAAACCAGACTGCAAGGTAGGCGTAATAATGACTGGCGACAAAAAACGCGCATCCCCAGGTAACGAGAGATAAGGCTTCCCGGACAAACCCGCGAATCAGGCTGACCAGAGCCGAAAAACCAACTACCGCAATAATGACGTAATCAATCCAGATCATGAACTCTTCCAGCCCAGTGCTATCGCACCCCTGCATCCAGTTCGGGGCGCATTCTAACAGAAAAAGAAAACGTTTGCGTAGGGTTTTCCGGTTCTGTTTCCGCAAAAAGGGCGATGAAAAAAACTTTCCTCGCCCTGTGTATTATCAGTGATTTAATCCACTGATATTCAATGATTTTCCTGTCGCGCTTCGCTACAAAAATTTTGTAAAGCCGCGCCTTTTTCTGCTATTGGCGCGGCTTATCAGCGCGTTATCGCGCGCTATACGGTTTCACCACGCCACCGAGGCCGGAGATGCTTTGCAACTCACTCAGCGAGCCTTGCAGCTTCGCTTTATTGGCATCCGGACCGACGTAAATGCGGGTGATTTGTCCCTGCACCGGCGTAGACGGCACGGTAAAGGCGCGATAACCGGAAAGACGCAGCTGCGCCACAATCTCGCTCACTTTCGCCGCATTCTTCAGCGCTCCGAGCTGCACCACAAATGCCTGACCAGCTGGCGCTGCGGGTTCGCTCTGCTTCGGCGTTTCCACCGGTTTCAACTGCTCTACCGGTTTCGGCTGCTCGACGGGCTTCGGCTTAGCTTGCTCCACCGGTTTTGGCTTCGGCTGTTCAGCCGGCTTCGGTTTCGGCTGCTCGACCGCTTTTGGCTTCGACTGTTCCACCGGTTTCGGCTGCACTTGCTGATGCACCGGCGGCGGCGTGACCACGCTGGGCTCGCTATTCTGCGTGGGCTGCGCGCTGCCGTTAGTGGCGGTTTTACCACCGTTCTGATTCTGGGCCGCGCCCGCCCCTTCCGGCGGCTGCGCCGGTAAAGGTTGCGTCACCGGCGGCACCATTTCGCTATCCTGCTGATCGTCCGGTTTTGGCACCAGCGGAATGGCGGCGAACTCTTCTTTATAATGTTTCTTCTTACCGTCCAGTAGGCCGGGCAAGACGATGACACCAATCGCCACCAGAATGACCGTACCGACTAAGCGATTTTGGAACTTACTTGCCACTGCCGTTCTCCGCTGCCATCGATTCCATAACCTGCGCTACGGTGTGGAAAGAGCCACACACCAGAATCACATCTTCGGGACGCGCCTGCTGACGCGCCGCTTGCCAGGCTGCATCAACGTTGCTGTAAGCCACACCGCCGTCCAGATGAGCCAGCAGCTCATCGGCAGAGGCACCGCGCGGGCCGTCGAGCGGCGCGCAGTACCAACGATCAACCTGTGGTGCCAGCGCCGCCAGCGTGCCCGCGATATCTTTGTCGTGCAGCATGCCAACCACCGCATGCACTTCACCGCTGCGCGGCTCTTCAGCCAGACGCGAAGCCAGATAATAAGCGGCATGCGGATTGTGCGCCACATCGAGTATCACGCGCGGCGCTTCGCTGACGGTCTGGAAGCGCCCCGGCAAAATCGCCAGCGGCAGATGCTGACGAATGATCGCTTCGCTCACCGTTAAACCCGACGCACGCAGCGCGGTCAGCGCGGTGGCGGCATTGGGTAACGGCACCTGCGGCAGCGGTAAATCGCGCAGCTCGCCGTGCGCATCCTGCAACGTCCAGCTGGTACCCGTTTGCTGCCACTGCCAGTCGCGATTGCGCTGCAGCAACACCGCACCCTTCTCCGCTGCGACGTCGGCGATGGTGCCCGGCATATCGGCTTCACCGACAATTGCTGGTTTACCTGCGCGGAACACGCCGGCTTTTTCCCGACCGATACTTTCACGATCAGGACCCAGCCAATCGGTGTGATCGAGCGCGATGCTGGTGATCACTGCCACGTCGGCATCGACAATATTGGTGGCATCAAGACGTCCGCCCAGGCCGACTTCAAGGATCACCACGTCGAGATTCGCCGCGCGGAACAGATTGAAGGCCGACAAGGTGCCGAACTCAAAATAGGTCAGTGAAGTGTCACCGCGCCCGGCTTCAATCGCGGCAAAACTGGCGCTGTGCTGCGCTTCATCCAGTTCAGCGCCCTGCACACGTACACGTTCGGTGTAACGCACCAGATGTGGCGAGCTGTAAACGCCCACGCGATAGCCCGCGGCCATCAATAGCGTTTCCAGCGTGCGGCAGGTGGTGCCTTTGCCGTTGGTACCGGCGACGGTGAAGACAAAAGGAGCGGGTTTGAGCAGGTCGAGGCGTGCGGCGACGCGTTGAATACGATCCAGACCCAGTTCAATGGCCTGCGAATGCAGATGCTCAAGATAATGAAGCCACGTGGCCAAAGGCGACGTGGCTTGAGGAAGAGATTTGTCCATGTGTCCCGTTCAAAATCAATACATCGAGTAACTTAAGGTCGCGGACCACGTTGGATGCAACCTTAAGTATTCAATGTAGACGGTGCATTGGAGGAAGGAAACATTACTGCCTCATTCCGTTGCCTGTCAGGCTTCGTTGCTCTCCGGCTCAGCCACATTAGGCTGATCACCATCCAGCTGCGGCGCTGGCAGGTTCATCATTTTCGCCAGCAGGCTTGCCAGCTTAAAGCGCATTTCCGGACGACGGATGATCATGTCGATCGCGCCTTTCTCGATCAGGAACTCACTGCGCTGGAAGCCCGGCGGCAGTTTTTCACGCACGGTCTGCTCGATAACGCGTGGACCGGCAAAGCCGATCAGCGCTTTCGGTTCCGCCACGTTGAGATCGCCCAGCATCGCGAAGCTGGCTGAAACGCCGCCCATGGTTGGGTCAGTCAGCACGGAGATATACGGCAAGCCGCGCTCCTGCATTTTCGCCAGTGCCGCACTGGTTTTCGCCATCTGCATCAGCGACTGCAGCGCTTCCTGCATACGTGCACCGCCTGACGCGGAGAAGCAGATCAGTGGGCAGTTGTCTTCCAACGCCTGCTCAACGCCACGCACAAAGCGCGCGCCAACCACTGAACCCATTGAGCCGCCCATAAAGGAGAACTCAAAGGCCACAGCAACAATTGGCATGCCGTGCAGCGTGCCTTTCATCGCCACCAGCGCATCTTTCTCACCGGTGTCTTTCTGTGCGGCGACCAAACGGTCTTTATACTTCTTCGAGTCGCGGAACTTCAGTAGATCTTTCGGTTCCAGCTCGCTGCCCAGCTCAACCAGCGAACCTTCATCCAGCATGCTATGCAGACGCTCACGGGCGTGCATACGCATGTGATGGTCGCACTTCGGGCAGACCTCGAGGTTACGCTCCAGCTCGGCGCGGTACAGCACCTGCCCACAACTATCGCACTTGGTCCACACCCCTTCCGGGATGCTGGCTTTGCGCGTTGGCGTGGCAGTGCTTTTATTCAGTATGCGTTCAATCCAGCTCATTGATGACCTTTCTATTTAATGCTGACCTGGTCCAGTCTTCTCATTGCTGCTGAAATCACCTTCAGCAGGCCGTAAATGTCGCTCATTAAACCACAACCCGTTCACGCTGTGGATAAAAATCTGGTAACGAGCTTACTGCGACTTCTGCTGGCGGCGATGACGCCACACTTCAATTACGCCTGGCAGTATAGAAACCACGATGATGCCGACAATCAGCAGCTTCAGGTTCTCCTGCACAACCGGCAGGTCGCCAAACAGATAACCGGCGTAAGAGAACAGCAGCACCCACAGCAGTGCGCCCGTCACATTGTAGAGCGCGAAGTGGCGATAAGACATGTGTCCCATCCCCGCCACAAAGGGGGCAAAGGTTCGCACGATTGGTACAAAGCGCGCAAGTATAATGGTCTTGCCGCCGTGGCGATCGTAGAACGCGTGGGTTTTATCCAGGTAACTGCGACGGAAAATTTTCGAGTTCGGGTTGCTGAACAGCTTCTCACCGAACAGACGCCCAATCGTGTAGTTCACCGCATCACCGAGGATGGCGGCGATCACCAACAGCGTTACCATCAGGTGTACGTTGAGATCGTTCCCCGGCAAGGCCGCCAGCGCACCGGCAACAAACAGCAGGGAATCACCTGGCAGGAACGGCGTGACCACCAAACCGGTTTCACAGAACAGAATCAGGAACAGAATGGCGTAAATCCAGATGCCGTATTGCGCCACCAGCTCGGCCAAATGCACATCAATATGCAGAATAAAATCGACTAAAAAGTGGATGAAATCCATATAACCACAACTCCCCTAACACCCAACAATTAACGGTTAATCCGCGAGGAACAACGGTCCCAACGCAGGCTGAGGTAATGCAAAGTGGGATGGATAATCCACCGCTACCAGATAAAGCCCCTCGGCTTTGGCGGTCGCCGCCGCCAGCTTACGATCTTTGGCCGCGAGCAGCGTCGCCATCCACTCTTCCGGCTGGTTGCCGGTGCCGATTTCCATCAGGCTGCCGACAATGTTACGCACCATGTGATGCACAAATGCATTGGCTTTGATATCCACCACCACATACGGCCCATGACGCGTGACGTTGAGATGCATCACGTTGCGCCACGGCGTGCGTGACTGACACTGCACCGCGCGGAACGAAGTGAAGTCATTCTCGCCAATCAGCGCCTGACCAGCGCGCTGCATCTTCTCTGCATCCAGCGGATGGTAATAATGGGTAATGCCATTGCCCAGAATCGCCGGACGCAGCCGATGGTTGTAAATCACGTAGCGATAGCGGCGTGCCGTGGCGCTAAAACGCGCATGAAACTCGTCCGGCACCGCTTTCACCCAGCGCACCGCGATGTCATCGGGCAGATTGGCGTTCACGCCTAACGTCCAGGCCGCGTCAGCACGCGGCGAGGTGGTTTCGAAATGCACCACTTGTCCGGTGCCGTGCACGCCAGCATCAGTGCGGCCCGCGCAGAACACCACCACCGGATGATCGGCCACCTTCGACAGCGCCTTTTCCAGCTTTTCCTGCACGCTGCGCACTTCATTTTGCCGCTGCCAGCCGTAATAACGGCTGCCATCGTATTCAATACCCAACGCCAGCTTAAGCGTCTTCCCTTCAGGCAACATTAATAGAAATACTCCTGCACCAGTTTCTCAGCAGTTTTTACCGCCATCAGTGCACCGCCGAAGCGGATGTTGTCTGCCACAGACCAGAACTGCAGCAGCTCTGGAATGCCGTAATCATTGCGCACGCAGCCAATGCTCAGCACGTCGCTGCCGGAAGCATCGCCCACCTGCGTGGGGTAATCGCTCTCTTCAGTCAGGTTGATATCTCCGGAGCGGCCCAGTTCATCGCGCGCTTCTTCAGCGGAAAGCGGACGCAGATTCTCGACATGTACGATCTGCGCATTGCCGTAGAATACCGGCGCCTGCACGCTGCTTACCGCGATCGGCAAACCTTCGTCCTGCAGCACTTTACGCACCTGGTCAACCACGCGACGCTCGCTCTCGACGCTGCCATTGCTGTCAGCCAGCAGCGGCAGAATGTTGAACGCCAACTGGCGGCCAAAATAGTGCGTTTCCGCCGGCACGCCGTTCAGCAAACGCGCACTTTCACCGGCCAGGCCATCCACCGCCGCTTTACCATGGCTGGAGGCCGCAATCAGGTTGGTGACCTGCAAACGGCTCAGACCGGCCAGATCCACCAGCGGTTTGATTGAGCACAGCAGCTGGCTCACCAGGCTATCAGCAACGGTAATGATGTTGCGATTGCGGTAATCCGCCAGCACCTGTGGATTCACATCCGGCACCACCAGCGGCACGTCCGGTTCGAGCGCGAACAGATCGCTGCTATCGATCACCAGACAACCCTGGCTGGCGGCTTCTTCGGCATAGCGCGCCGAGGCTTCACGACCCGCAGTGAAGAACGCCAGCTGCACTTGCGTCCAGTCAAATTCGGCCACGTCCTGCACCAGCACGGTACGTCCCTCAAAACGTTTGTTCTCACCGGCACCGTTTTCACTCGCCAGCAAATACAACTCACCAACCGGGAACTGGCGTTCAGCCAGCAGTTCCAGTACAGCGTTCCCTACTGCGCCTGTTGCGCCCAAAAGCGCGATATTCCAGCCGTCAGACATGTTGGTTACTCCAGAGATTGACACAAAAACAGAAGGCGATGAAAACATCGCCCGAGATTTAGGAATTATCCCCCGCAATAGTGCAGGTGATTGAAATTTCTTTACAAACTGGCGCGGAAGCCAAGTTGATTGAGCATCGCCGCCGTCTCCGCATCATCGCAATGCACCTGCAGCGATGACCATTCACGACGCTCTTGATATTGCTTGCGCAGGCGATCAAACTCGCCTGGCTTTGCCGCCACTTTACGCAGTGGCGCATCGTCGCGGCGCACATCATACACCAGATGCACTAAGCGTTTTAGCGTTGGCTGATCGAGCTTGCCGCGCAGGGTGATAGAACCAAATTCAGGTGCCGGCAGCAGGCTTTCCAACGCTACCTGTTGCGGCTGGCCGATAAAGTCGCACCAGGCTTCAAATACTTGTGTGGTGCCGCGCGCTTTACCTTCCAGCGTGTAGCCAGCGATATGCGCGGTGGCGATATCCACTTTATCCAGCAGATCGAGCGACAAATCCGGCTCCGGCTCCCACACATCCAATACCACGCTGAGATCGTGGCGCATCTTCAGCACTTCCAGCAGCGCCGCGTTATCCACCACCGCACCGCGGCAGGCGTTGATCAGAATGGTATTAGGTTTGAGCGCCATCAGCAGCGCCGCATCGGCCAGATGCCAGCTTTTATACGGGCCATCTTTAAACAGCGGCGTGTGGAAGGTCAGGATATCGGCCTGCGCCACCAGATCATCCAGCGAATGGAAGGTTTCCTGATCGCCACGATCGGCGCGCGGTGGATCGCACAGCAGCGTTTTCACGCCCCAGGCTTGCAGACGCTTCTGCAGGCGGCCGCCAACATTACCCACGCCAACAATGCCCACGGTGCGATCGCGCAATGCAAAACCATCGCGCTCCGCCAGCAGCAGCAGCGAGGAGAACACATACTCCACCACCGCAATCGCATTACAGCCTGGCGCCGCAGAGAAGCTGATGCCCGCCGCCGCCAGCGATGCATCATCAATATGATCGGTGCCGGCGGTCGCGGTGCCGACAAACTTCACCGGCGTACCGGCCAGCAGCGCCGCATTCACTTTGGTGACGGAACGCACCATCAGGCCATCGGCATCTTGCAACTCGGCTTCCGGCAATGGACGTCCCGGCACCGCCACAACATCGCCGGTGCGGCTGAACAGTTCACGGGCATAAGGCATATTTTCATCGACGAGAATTTTCACTGCGGCGGTCCTGTCTGCAAAAATTTGAGGCGCGTATTTTGCCATAAAGCCGGGGATTAACCTAACCGACTACGATAGCGATCGGGCGTGGTACCGGCCTGCTGCTGGAACATCACTATCAGCGCCGACGCAGAGCTGTAACCCAACTCGTGAGCGATGCCCTGCACGCTGCAGCCCTGCTCCAGCAGCGCGATAGCGCGCAGAAAGCGTAAACGCTGCCGCCATTCGCTGAATGACATATTCAACTGCTGCTGACAGCGTCGCGCTAGCGTACGCTCGGTGGTGAACACGCGCTTCGCCCATTGTGCCAGCGTGGTGTTATCGCCGGGATGCGCTTCGAGCGCACGCAGAATCGGCGCGAGGAATTTGTCATCTGACATCGGCAAATAACTGTTATGCACCGGCGCCAGACGCAGGCGGTCGATCAACACTTCACACATGCGCCAGTCGGCTTGCGTCTGCGGCTGCTCCAGTTCACGGCGGGCAAAATCATTCATGATGGCGTGCCCAATGGCATCGACATGCAATAAACAGGCTTTATCCGGCAGGCCCGCGCAGAGATCGGCGGCAAGATTAAAGGTGCGAAAGCGCGCATCGTTGTGGTTGTAGCTACTGTGACGATGACCGGCCGGGATCCAGATCGGAATATCCGCAGGCGTCAGCAGACGTTCGCCCTCCACTTCCATCTCCAGCACGTGGCTGGTGACGAAAATCACCTGACCCCAATCATGCGCATGCGTGAGGTATTCGGTTTTGGCGTTGACCTCGTCGTAACGCATGAAGAAGCGCAGCAAGGGCGCATCAATCGGCGGCTGGTATTCGACTTGTAGATTCATTCTGTCCGGTCACTAACAAATATTGTCCGATTTTAACTATCTGCTTTAAACCGGTCAAACGTAAACTATTCGCGATTATCTGAGGAGCTGTATTATGAATTTACTGTTTCCGCTGATCTCGGTGCTGATCTGGTCGATCAACACTATCGTCAGCAAACTCTCGGCGGGAAGCATCGATCCTGCGGCGATCTCCTTTTATCGCTGGCTGCTGGCGCTGGTGGTGCTGGCACCGTTTTGCCTGCCGGGCGTGTGGCGCCATCGTCACACCATTAAAGCTAACGGCTGGCGATTGCTGTTCCTTGGTCTGCTTGGCATGGTGCTGTATCAAAGCCTCGCCTATTACGCGGCGCACAGCGTTTCTGCGGTGATGATGGGAATTCTCGGCGCGACCATTCCGCTGCTGACCATCCTGCTCAGTCTGGTTGTGCTGCGCCTCGCGCCGACGCGCGGCATTCTGATTGGCGGCGTGCTGTCGTTCGCCGGTTTGGTATGGCTGGTGAGCGAAGGCAATCCGGCGCAGCTGCTGAATCAACGGCTCGGCAATGGCGAATTGATGATGCTGGCAGCATCGACCTCGTACGCCTTGTACGGCGTGCTGACCAAGCGCTGGGCGATTCCGCTGCCGACCTGGCAAAGCCTGTATGTGCAGATTTTCTTTGGCGTGCTGCTGTTGCTGCCTGGCTTCCTGCGCGCGCCGGATGTCACGCTCAACGGGCACAATCTGCCGCTGGTGCTGTATGCCGGGCTGTTTGCGTCGATCATCGCGCCGTTCCTGTGGATCCTTGGCGTACAGCGTCTGGGCGCCAGCACCACCAGCATTTTTATGAACTTCGTGCCGGCATTTACGGCCATTATTGCCGTAATGTTCCTGCATGAGCAGCTGCATGGCTATCACTGGATTGGCGGCGGCATGACGTTAGTCGGCGTTATTCTGGCGCAACGGCTGAAAACCCCGCTGCGTAAGCCGCGCAGCGCGAACCTTCCCGATCCCGCCGCCTGATTTTATTATCCGGAAAGGCCGCAGCCCCCGTGGATTTCCTGGGGGCTTTTGCTATCATGTGGCCTCTTTTTTCCGGCGCACCCGGATCTGACCCGTTTTCAAGGATTCCGCCATGCAACCTCTCAGCGGTCCCGGTGTGCCCGCGGGCGATCGTTCCCCTTTATCTCAGGCCACTGGCCCAACGCGTCCTGGCGGTCCAGCCGGTGAGCAGCCGCTCTCTCCTGCCCAGCGCACCACGCTGGAACGACTGATTGTTCGCATTATGTCTTTGAGTACGCTGAAAGCGCCGGAACTCTGGGCTGG
The DNA here is from genome assembly GCF_019795935.1 of Pantoea sp. DY-15. Classification (NCBI taxonomy): domain Bacteria; kingdom Pseudomonadati; phylum Pseudomonadota; class Gammaproteobacteria; order Enterobacterales; family Erwiniaceae; genus Pantoea; species Pantoea sp. DY-15. The sequence continues at coordinate 292,410 of NZ_JAIMIF010000003.1, read as the reverse complement.
CGTGCGGCATGAAGTCGGGGTGAAGAGTGAGGCCGAGCTGCAATCGCGCCATTTCCCGGCAGCGGAGCAGCATCTCAATGGTCGCTTAACCCAGGTTCAAAACAGCCTCGCTACGCGCCAGCTGCTGCAACAGCTGCTGGAAAAATTGCCGCAGGGCAATAATCGCCAGGCGGTGAGCGAATTTATTCGTCAGCAGTTTAACCAAACGGTGTTGAGCGCGTTGTCGCAGGATCAGCTGCGTCAGGTGTTGACCATGCTGCAAAACGGCCAGATGGCGATTCCGCAGCCGCAGCAAACGCGCGTCTCCGATCGCAGCTTGTTGCCGGCAGAACAGCAATCGCTCAATCAGCAGGTTACGCGCCTTGCAGCGAAAACCGGTGAATCGCCGGTGAAACTGCTGGCCGATACGCTGAAGCTGGTGAATTTGAAAAGTGGCGATCCGATACCATCGCGCCACTTCCCGTTGCTGACGCAATATTTGCAGGTGCGCCAGACGCTGGCTCAGCACAGTGCGCCAACCTTGCAGATGCTGGAAACCTCGCTGCGCCAGCCGTTAACCCATGATGAGCAGCGACTGCTGGAAGATTACAGCCAGCAACGTTTCCAGGCGCTGCCGACCACCGTGCTGACGCCAGCGCAGACGCAGGATCTGCTGAATCTGCTGTTTAGCCGCCGCGCCGAAAAACTGCACGAACAGCCGCTGGCCGATAGCGAAATTCGGCCACAGCCAATCTGGTCGCCGTTTATCCAGATGCTGCCGCAGCCGCTGGCCCAGCGCCCAGCGTTAACGCTGATTGTCGGCATCTTCCTGTTTATCTTCCTGCTGTGGCTGTTTATCTAGCAGCCGCAGTGTGCAGCGGGCGTGCCGAGTGGCCACTCACCCGCTGCCGCGCCCCACGCCATTGGATGGCCATCGCGTTTCCAGAAATCCAGCCCGCCAATCAACTCCTTGACCTGAAAACCCAACGACGCCAGCTTGAGCGCGGCTTTGGTTGAGCCGTTACAGCCGATGCCGTCGCAATAGGTGATGTAAACCTTGCTGCAATCGAGATGCGCCGTGGATTCCGCATTCATAGTGCGATGTGGAAACGAAAGTGCACCGCAAATGTGTCCAGCCTGATAAACCTCGTCAGAGCGCGCATCAATCACCACGATTGCTGTGATGCCCTGCGCCAAATCCTCTGCTAAATCCCACGCATCGGTGTAGTACGCCAGTTTATGTTGCAGATACGCCACGCTTGCGCTGGCGCTGGCTGGGGCAATTTTTAAGACCGCTGACATCGCATTCTCCTGTTGTGATTTCCCCTGAGTTTACGGCAAAGTGGTCTGCATATTGATACCACTTTCACCATAGTGATAAGACCACCGTGACCACATCATTTCTCGCGCTATTTAGCCATCAAACTCAGGGCGGTTTACGTGAGCGACTGTGCAACACCTTGCGTCAGGCCATCGCCAACGGGCATCTGCGGCATGAGCAGAAATTGCCGTCCAGCCGCCAGTTAGCCAGCGATTTATCGCTGTCGCGCGTCACGGTGGAGGCGGCGTATGCGCAGCTAGAAAGCGAAGGTTATCTGCAGCGTCACGGCGGGCGCGGGACCTTTGTTTCGATTCGCATGGCGTCGCCCACCAACAAAACCCGCATCAAGCGCTCGCCACACTTTTCTCAGCGCGGCCAGCAGGTTTTGGCAACGGGCGGCTGTCAGGATCCGCCCTTTCCGCTCGCCTTTGCCGCCGGTTCACCCGAGTTACGCGCCTTCCCGCATGCGCAGTGGCGTCGCATCAGCAATCAGGTGCAGCGCTCGCTGGGCAGCAAAGTGATGGGCTACGGCGATCCGCTTGGCTTGCCATCGCTGCGGCAGGCGGTGGCGGATTATCTGGCGCTATCACGCGGCGTGCGCTGCACGGCGGAGCAAGTGGTGATCCTCACCAGCTCACAGCAGGCGCTGCAGTTGCTGGCGTTGATGTTCCTTGATGCGGGTGACGAAGTGTGGCTGGAAGAGCCGGGTTATCCCGGCGCGCGCAATGCGTTTCTTGCCGCCGGGGCGCGCTGTCGCGCCATGCCGCTGGATGCAGAAGGTGCGGTGCCGCTCAAAGACAGCGCGAAACTGGTCTATCTGACGCCAGCGCATCACTATCCCACCGGCACAGCCATGAGCCTGGCGCGGCGCTTGCAGTGGCTGGCGTGGGCGCGGCAGCAGGATAGCTGGCTGATTGAGGACGATTACGACAGCGAATTTCACTACGAGGATCGCCCGGCTCCGGCACTGCAAGGATTAGCCGCGGATGGTCGGGTGATTTGCCTCGGCACTTTCTCCAAAACGCTGTTCCCGTCGCTGCGGCTGGCGTGGATGGTGGTGCCGCCACAACTGGTGGAACCGTTGGGCCGCGCGCGCAGCGTGATGGATGGTCATAGCGCATTGCTGCCGCAGGCGATCAGCGCGGAGTTTTTGCAGCAAGGCCATTTCGCCAGCCATTTGCGCCTGATGCGCCAACTCTATCGCAGCCGACGTGACTGCTTGCTGCAGCAGATCGAAACGCGCTTAACAACCTGGCTGGAGCCGCTGCCGGCGGCTGGCGGCTTACAGTTAGCAGTGCGGCTGTTACAAGGTGATGAAGCGCGCTTAACCGCCCAGGCGAAAGAGAGCGGATTATTGCTGCCGCGCCTGTCGCCGCTTTATGCCGGTGACGTGCAGCAAGCGGGCTGGCTGCTGGGCTTTGCGGCGCTGACGCCCGGTGAGATTGTCAGCGCCTGCGATAAGCTGGTTACGCTGTTGTCGCAGCCCGCGCAAACGTCCAGATAACCAGAATGCCCAGCGCCGCACAACAGGCACCCGCGACATAGACCGAGCCGTAACCCAGCGCCGTCGCCAGTAAGCCGGTCAACGGGCCGCTGGCTCCGTACGCGATATCCTGAAACGCAGAGAAACCACCAAGCGCGGTGCCGCGAATCTGCGGTGATACGCGCTTGATCACTTCAACGCCCAGCGCCGGGAAGATCAGCGAGCAGCCGCAGCCGGTCAGAGCCGCACCAATCAGCGCCATCCAGCCGGAAGTTGCGAATGCCAGTAGCAGCAGACCGGCGGTTTCCACCAGTAAAGAGACCATCGCCACTTTTACGCCGCCGTGACGATCCGGCAAGCCGCCGAAGAATACGCGCACCAGCACAAACGCACAGCCGAAGGCGGTCAGCGCGAAACCGGCATTGCCCCAGTTCTCCGCAGCGAAATAGAGTGACGTAAAGGTGCCGATCACCGCAAAACCGGTGCCCTGCAGCGCCAGCGCTAGTCCCGGCTGAAAGATGGTTTTCACCACGCTAAGCAGCGATGGGCGCTCACCGCCCACCACCGGCACTTTGCGGATCCAGCCATTAATCGCCAGCGACAGCAGCGGCAACAGCAGCGCAACCGCACCGAGAGCAGCAAAGCCGCCGTACTGATTGATCAGCAAGCCGAGTGGCGCACCGGCTGCCAGCGATCCATAAATCGCCATGCCGTTCCACGACATCACTAATCCGGAACGTTTGCTGCCCACCAATCCCATGCCCCAGGTCAGATTGCCGGTCAGCAGCAGACTTTCGCCGAATCCTAACAGCAAGCGCCCTACCGCCAGCAAACCGAACTTCGCCCACGGAGAAACCGGTAACATCGCGGCCGCCAGATACGCCACGCCCACCAGCGCGATGGCCAGCATGCCGTGCTGCGTGGTGAGTTTCGCACCGTGTTGATCGGCTCGACGCCCGGCAAAGCTGCGTGTCAACAGCGTGGCGAAGAACTGAATCCCCACCGCCACACCAACCATCAGGTTGCTCATGCCGAGTTCATGATGGACATATAGCGGGATCACTGGCAGCGCGAGGCCGGCGGTTAGATAGGTGAGGAACACCGCAAATGAGGTGCAGGCCAGCGGCATAACGGATTGCGTCTGCGCGTCAGCAGTCGTGGGCATGATGGGTCGAACTCCTTGTAATAACCAGACACGCGCTTGCTGCCAAAACAGAAACGGGATATTTGGTTCACGTTAGTGTGAAGTGATAATTTTGTTTCGGATGGAGTGAGAGTGTAGGCAAGCAGAAGGTGGATTGTCAAAAACAACAAGGGCCAGATTAACTGGCCCTAGAGATAGTGCTGGCATAATTTGGTCGCCATAAATGGCGACCCTACGGGATTATGCTGGCAACTTACGCATTGTTAGGGTGGCGTTGGTACCGCCGAAACCGAAGCTGTTTGACATCACGGTGGTCAGCGCTTTTTCAGTTGGCTTGGTCACGATGTTCAGACCTTTACCCGCTTCATCCAGCTCTTCCACGTTGATGCTTGGTGCGATGAAACCGTGCTCCAGCATCAGCAAGGTGTAGATCGCTTCCTGCACGCCCGCCGCACCCAGTGAGTGGCCGGTCATGGCTTTGGTAGCAGACAGTGATGGGCAGTTATCGCCGAACACTTCGCGAATCGCACCCAGCTCTTTCACATCACCAACCGGCGTAGAAGTGCCGTGGGTATTGAGGTAATCGATTGGGGTATCCAGACCTTGCATCGCCATCTTCATGCAGCGCACTGCGCCTTCGCCTGAAGGAGCTACCATGTCTGCGCCATCTGAGGTTGCGCCGTAGCCCACGATCTCAGCATAAATGTGTGCACCACGTGCCAGAGCGTGCTCCAGCTCTTCAACCACCACCATACCGCCGCCGCCAGCGATAACGAAGCCGTCACGGTTGGCATCGTAAGTACGTGAGGCTTTTTCTGGCGTTTCGTTGTATTTGGTCGACAGTGCGCCCATCGCATCGAACTCACAGGCCATTTCCCAGCTCAGCTCTTCACCGCCGCCAGCAAATACAATGTCCTGTTTACCCAGTTGAATCTGCTCAACCGCGTTACCGATGCAGTGTGCAGAAGTAGCACAGGCTGAACTGATGGAGTAGTTCACGCCGTGAATTTTGAACGGGGTTGCCAGGCAAGCAGAAACGCCTGAACCCATCGCCTTGGTCACCACATAAGGACCGACCGCTTTCAGGCCGCGTGGGCTACGCATGGCGTCAGCACCAAATACCTGATAACGCGGAGAACCGCCGCCAGAACCGGCAATCAAACCCACACGTGGGTTTTGCTGATACTGTTCGTCAGTCAGGCCTGAGTCTTTGATCGCTTCGGCCATTGAAAGGTAGGCATAAATAGAGGCATCACTCATAAAACGCACGATTTTGCGATCGATGAGCCCGTTGGTATCCAGTTTGACGTTGCCCCATACGTGGCTGCGCATACCGGCATCTCTCATCTCTTCAGAGAAAGTAATACCGGAACGGCCTTCACGCAGAGAAGCCAGCACTTCTTGCTGGTTATTACCAATGCTGGAAACAATACCCAGGCCAGTAATCACTGCACGTTTCATTCAATAATCCTCGTTCCACATATTTGGATGTGGTGCACTCTAGCGTACAGTTGTAAGCCGAACAAGTCCGATCAGCCATTTCCCTTTGTAAATTTGCGTCATGTGACGTCTATCGCTAAACTCGCGCCACTGCCTGAAATATGAGCCTTTCCCGTGAAATTAACCCCGGTTGAACACGCCCAAATAAACTGGAATGAACAGGGTACACCTGTGTCCCGAGCGTTCGGCGACGTCTATTTCTCCAACGATAATGGACTGGAGGAAACGCGCTATGTGTTCCTTGATGGCAACCATATTCCGCACCGTTTTGCTGAACATTCACGCGATTTATTTATTGTCGCCGAAAGCGGTTTTGGGACTGGTCTGAACTTTCTTACCCTGTGGCAAGCCTTCGATCGCTTCCGCAATGAGCAACCCAACGCCACTTTGCAGCGTCTGCACTTCATTAGCTGCGAGAAATTCCCGCTGACGCACGCCGATCTGGTGGCTGCACATGCCCATTGGCCGGAGCTAAAGCCGTGGGCCGAACAGCTGCAACAGCAGTGGCCGCAGGCGTTGCCGGGTTGTCAGCGCCTGCTGTTCAACGGCGGCGAAGTCACGCTGGACCTCTGGCTTGGTGATATTAACGCGCTAATTCACACCTTTGATGACAGCCTCAATCGTCAGGTGGATGCGTGGTTCCTTGATGGCTTCGCGCCGGCAAAAAATCCTGAGATGTGGACGCCAGCGCTGTTCGCCGCGATGGCGCGTCTCGCCCGGCCGGGCGGCACGCTGGCGACTTTTACCGCGTCGGGGTATGTGCGACGCGGGTTGCAGGACGCCGGTTTCAATATGCAGAAGCGCAAAGGCTTTGGTCACAAACGTGAAATGCTGGTCGGCGTGCTGGAGCAAGCCGCTGCATTGCCGCACAGCCAGCCGTGGTATGCGCGCCCACCGGCAGGCAGCAATGAAGTAGCGCTGATTGGCGGCGGCGTCGCCAGCGCAGTATTGGCGCTCGCGCTACTGCGACGCGGTTGGCGCGTAACGCTCTACTGCGCCGATGACGCGCCCGCGCTGGGCGCATCCGGCAATCGTCAGGGCGCGCTCTATCCGCTGCTGAATCAGCACGATCCCGCGCTGGCCACCTTCTTCCCGGCGGCTTTTGGTTTTGCCCGACGTCTGTACGATCGGCTGCCAGTGGAGTTTGAGCATGACTGGAGCGGCGTGTTGCAGCTGGGGTGGGATGAGAAAAGTGCGGAGAAAATTGCGCAGATGCTCAACATGGCATTGCCGCATGACATCGCCTACGGCGTTAATAAAGAAGAAGCGCAACAGCTGGCGGGCGTTGAACTTGATGTCGGCGGGATTTTTTATCCGCAAGGCGGCTGGTTGTCGCCTGCACAACTGACCAGCAACCTGCTGGAATACGCGCAATCGCGGGGATTACACCTGCACTGGCTGCATCGCGTCACGCAATTAACGCGCGATGAAGATCTTTGGACGCTGCACTTTGATGAGCAGCCGCCGGTGCAGCATTCCCAAGTGGTGCTGGCGAATGGTCACGCGTTGCTGGAACTTGAGCACAGCAAAACGCTGCCGGTGTACGCGGTGGCGGGACAAGTGAGCCACGCGCCGACTAATCCGTCGTTGGGCGCGCTGCGCACCGTGCTGTGTTACGACGGCTATCTCACGCCGGTCAGCCCGAACTTCGCCACCCATTGCATCGGCGCCAGCTATCATCGCGGCGATATCGCCACAGATTTCCGCACCGACGATCAGCACGAGAATCGCCAGCGGCTGATTAACTGTCTGCCGCAGAGCCAATGGCCGCAACAGATTGATGTGTCCGATAACCAGGCGCGCAACGGCGTGCGCTGTGCCACGCGCGATCATCTGCCGATGAGCGGCAGCGCGCCAGATTATGAAGCGACACTCACGCAATACGCCGATCTACCAGAACAGCGTGCGCGCGGTGCAAGCGTAGCCGATGCGCCGGTGCACAACGGTTTGTTTGTATTGGGCGCATTAGGTTCGCGTGGTTTGTGCAGCGCACCGCTGGCAGCCGAAGTCCTGGCGGCGCAGATGAGCGGCGAACCGCAGCCGCTGGATGCAGCCACGCTGGCGGCGATGAGTCCGAATCGCTATTGGGTGCGGAAACTGCTGAAGGGTAAAAAAGCGGGTCGATAATCTGCGGGGCGAGCGATCGCCCCGAGACGTTAAGCGGTTTGACGTGCCTGCAGGAACAGATTGTCCCACATGCCGGTGACCAGCGCCTGATCGCGTGGTGACAGTTCGCCAGCAGCAATGGCTTTTTGCAGGCTGTTGGTGACGTGAGTTTGCAGCGCTTCCGGCGTGTGTTCACCGCTCAGCTCAATCTCCGCCACTGCCAGGGTCAGATGACCACGCAGATAGCCGCCCGCAAACAACTCGTCATCGCTGGCGTGATCGACCATATCGTCAATCAGGGCCAGAATTCGGGTTTCAAATTCTACGATCATCTCTTCCTCTCTTCTTATAACCTTCGCGGATTACAGATCTTCCGGCCAGGGGAATTGTGCCGCCGTCAGCGCCGGCGTGCCGTAATAATTCGTCAGTGCATCAATGAAGCGAGCTGGTCGTGCCGGAATGCCCTGCTCCAGATACGTCATCACCTGCGCATGAACCTTGCGCTGAAACGCAATGCGATCTGGCTCACAATCGCCTTCGAGATTGTCACAACTTACGTTGAAGGGAAAGCCCGCCGCCACGCAGAATAACCACTCCAGCGCCTGCGGTTTTACCTCAACCGATTCGAACTGGCTCTGCGTTTGCGCATCGCGTCCGTCCGGACAATACCAATAACCAAAATCCACCAGCTTGCGGCGCGCTTCACCGGCAATGCACCAGTGGGAAATTTCATGCAGTCCGCTGGCGTAGTAGCCGTGCGCGAACACCACGCGATTCCACGGTGAGGTTTCATCCGCTGGAAGATAAATAGGTTCGTCGTCGCCTTTAATTAGACGGGTCTGAAAATCGTCAACGAAGCAGCCATCAAAGATGGCAATCAGCTGATCGTAATGGTGTGTTGTACTCATAATTTTTAATCTTTAAAAAAACCGGCGCCATTGTCGCATTGGCAGCCGGTCTTGACGAGTGTTGGATTACAGCGTGGCCAGCCAGGCCATCAGTTCTGCGCCATGACTGTCCCATAACAATTTAGCGCTCATTACCGCAGAAACGATCACTACCATGGGGCGAATCAGTTTCTGACCACGGCTCAATACCAGCCTGGCGCCGAGGCGCGCGCCGATAAAGGCGCCGAGCAACATAATCGCGCCGGTGCCCCACACCACTTTTCCGCCGAACATAAAGAACAGCAAACTGCCAAAATTCGAGGTGAAATTTAGGATTTTGGCGTGGGCGGTGGCTTTCGCCAGATTGAAGCCACACAGCGTAACAAAGGCCAGCGCATAGAACGAGCCGGCGCCGGGACCAAAGAAGCCGTCGTAAAAGCCGACGCAGCCGCCGCCTACCAGCGCATAGGGCAAACCGTGCAGACGACGTTCGCGATCGGCTTCACCCAAACGCGGCATCAGCAGGAACCACAAACCGATGCAGATCAGCAGCAGCGGTAAGATTTGGCGCAGTACATCCGCTTGTAAGTGCTGAATCAAAATGGTCCCAGCAATCGCGCCGAGGAAGGTCATGGCGATATTCAGCCACTGCTCGTTCAGCTTTACCGCGCCGCGACGAATGAAGTAGAGGCTGGCAGAGAACGAACCACCGACCGATTGCAACTTATTGGTGGCTAACGCCTGCGCTGGAGAGAGTCCGGCCGCCAGCAATGACGGCACGGTAAGCAATCCACCACCGCCCGCGATCGAGTCGATAAATGCCGCCAGCATTGCCACAAAAAAAAGCACGCCAACGACTAGCGGGCTGACAACAAACCAATCCATTGAGATACCTACAGAAGATGTTTATCTAACAGCGCCTGACAGGACGGCGGTAGTGGCGGCGGCGTTTTCTTCACCGGCGGCGTGCTGCCTGGTTTTTTCGGCAGGAACCAGCTATCCAGCTCTGCGCCACAGCCATCGCCTGCCGGTTGAGGCGCCTGATCTTCACACTCCAGACTGCCCGCCGGACAACGCAAACGCACATGCATGTGCGCGCGATGGGCAAACCACGGACGTACCTTATTCAGCCACGCGCGATCGCTACCGGCATCGGCACAAAGCTGCCGCTTAATCGCTGGATTGACGAAGATACGCGTTACTTCGTCGTCTTTCGCTGCCAGTTTAATCAGGCTATCAATTTGTGGTTGCCAGTGACGTGCGATCACCTGCTTATCATCGGCAGAAACCAGATCGAGCGGCTGCGGCTTGAGCAATTGCTGCGCCGTCCAGCGGGTTTTCGGCAGCTGCAGCCAGATATCGACATCCAGACCCGTTTGATGGCTGGCGTGGCCGCTGCTAAAACGGCCGCCCGCCGCCATGCCCATATCGCCAATCAGCACTTGCCCCAGCTGAAGCTGATGAACCTGGGTGCTGAGACGCTGAATAAAGGCAATCAGATCGGGATGGCCGTAATAACGACGCTGATCCTGGCGCATCACCTGATAATTGGGTGAGTTAAGCGGCAGCTGTTGCGCACCAACAATACAGCCATTGGCGAAGCCGCCAATCGACTGCGGGCTGCCGGCAATCGGCTGATGAATTTGCTGCCACGGCGTGGCGGCAACGGCGGCCGCACTGCATAGCAGCGCGGCACAGATAATGAGCAGACGGCGCATCATCGGGTTTACCAGCGCGGAACGCTGCTGTTGACGTCACCGTTTTGCGCACGCTGGCGCAGCAGGTGATCCATCAACACAATCGCCATCATCGCTTCGGCAATCGGCACAGCGCGAATGCCGACGCAGGGATCGTGACGACCTTTGGTGATCATCTCGACTTCTTCACCCTCGCGCGTGATGGTGTTACCTGGCACGGTGATGCTGGAGGTCGGTTTCATCGCCAGATTGGCGCTGATGGTTTGGCCGCTGCTGATGCCGCCCAAAATGCCGCCCGCGTGGTTGCTTTGGAAACCGTTGGCACGAATCTCATCGCGATGCTGGCTGCCGCGCTGGTTGATCACCGCGAAACCGTCGCCGATCTCCACGCCTTTCACCGCGTTGATGCTCATCAGCGCATGCGCTAAATCCGCATCCAGACGATCAAATACCGGCTCGCCCAGGCCCGGCGGCACGTTCTCTGCCAGCACGGTAACTTTGGCGCCGATGGAATCGCCCTCTTTTTTCAGGCCGCGCATCAGCTCATCCAGCGCTTCCAGTTTGGAGGCATCCGGGCAGAAGAACGGGTTCTCTTCCACGATGCTCCAGTCTTTCAGCTCGCAGGCCACATCGCCAATCTGCGCCAGATAGCCGCGCACCACGATGCCGTGCTTCATCTGCAGATACTTCTTGGCAATCGCCCCTGCTGCCACGCGCATCGCGGTTTCACGCGCCGAAGAGCGGCCGCCGCCACGGTAGTCGCGCAGGCCGTATTTCTGCTCGTAGGTATAATCGGCATGGCCAGGACGGAACAGATCTTTGATGGTGCCGTAATCCTGTGAACGCTGGTCGGTGTTCTCAATCAGCAAACCGATTGAGGTTCCCGTCGTCACGCCCTCAAACACGCCAGACAAAATTTTCACCTGATCCGGCTCGCGGCGCTGCGTGGTATAGCGCGAAGTGCCAGGACGACGACGATCGAGATCGTGCTGGATGTCGGCTTCCGTCAGCGGAATGCCGGGTGGCACACCGTCAACGATGCAGCCCAGCGCAATACCATGCGACTCGCCAAAAGTGGTTACGCGAAAAACTTGTCCGATGCTGTTTCCGGCCATGCTGGTTCCTTGTTGCGATGTTGCGGGCGAGCGCTCGCCCTCTTATTTAGTCTTTGTAAAATGAGAAGTGATGCTGTGCCGCCACGATTTGCTCGCGCGTCAGCATAAACACGCCGTCACCGCCGTTATCAAACTCCAGCCAGGTAAACGGCACGTCTGGATACTGATCGATCATGTGCACCATGCTGTTACCCACTTCGCAAATCAGCACGCCTTGTTCGGTGAGGTAATCCGGCGCACAGGCCAGAATGCGACGCACCAGTTTCAGGCCGTCGCTGCCCGCCGCCAGACCCAGTTCCGGCTCGTGGCGATATTCGTTCGGCAGATCGTCCATATCTTCCGCATCCACGTACGGCGGATTGGTGACGATCAGATCGTATTTCACCGGCGGCAAGTTGCGGAACAGATCGGCGCGGATTGGCGTGACGTGGTTCAGCAGGCCGTGCTCTTCAATGTTCTGCTCGGCGACAGCCAGTGCATCGGTGGAGATATCGACTGCATCCACTTCCGCTTCCGGGAAGGCGTAAGCGCAGGCAATGGCGATGCAGCCGCTGCCGGTACACATATCCAGAATGTGATGAGGCGAATCGCTGATCAAACCGGCAAAGCGGTTCTCAATCAGTTCACCAATCGGTGAACGCGGCACTAATACGCGCTCATCAACGTAAAATTCGTGGCCGCAGAACCAGGCTTTGTTGGTGAGATACGCCACCGGAATACGCTCGTTGACGCGGCGAATCACGCGCTCAACAATGCGATGACGCTCGCTGGCAGTCAGGCGCGCATTGCGCATATCTTCTGGAATATCCAGCGGCAGCCACAGCGTTGGAAGAACCAGTTGGACTGCTTCGTCCCAGGGATTATCCGTGCCGTGGCCGTACCAAATGCCTGCCGCCGAAAAACGGCTGACAGCCCAGCGCAGCATGTCCTGAATGGTGTGCAGTTCATTCACTGCCTCATCGACGAATATCTTGTCCACGTAGCCCTCCGCAGGCCATAAAATCAATCGGCCGATAGTGTGCCACGAAGCCGGGCAGAATTCAGCGCAGCGAGGCGAAAAAGCTGACATTTGTTAACAGTAACGGTTAAGGTATGCCACCGGCTGTTTAACCAGCCTTTTCTGACCCAATCACAGAGCCATGAGTAAGAAAACGCCGCTAAGCCAGGACGATCAGCAGATGTTCCGCCAGTTAATGAGTGGAACCCGCAAGCTGAAACAGGACACTATCGTGCATAAACCGGTAGTGAAAACGCGCGAAGTACCGCTTAAACGCCTGCTTTCAGAACAGGTTGATAACAGCCATTATTTTTCAGACGAGTTTCAGCCGTTGCTGTCGAGCGAAGGTCCGGTGCGCTACGTGCGCGCGGATGTCAGCCATTACGAGCAGAAGAAATTGCGTCGTGGCGATTACACGCCAGAAATTTTTCTTGATCTGCATGGCTTAACGCAGATGCAGGCCAAGCAGGAACTCGGTGCGTTGATTGCCGCCTGTCGCCGCGAACATCTGTTCTGCGCCAGCGTGATGACCGGGCACGGCAAACACATCCTCAAGCAGCAAACACCGCTGTGGCTGGCACAACATCCGCATGTGATGGCATTTCATCAGGCACCGAAAATGTTTGGCGGCGACGCCGCATTGCTGGTGCTGATAGAGGTAGAAGAGTGGCAACCGCCTGAACTGCCGTAAAAGCTGCGGTAAAAAAGGATAGGGCCGCATTTGTAAGCGGCCCATAGAGCGGAATTACATCGCTTTAGCCAATTTTGACGGGCTGACCTGCCACTCCAGCTTGCCTTCGCAGGCCTCTGCATCAAAGTTCACACAGGCTATTGCCGAGGTCGCGAACATCGGCGGCGCTTCCTGCGGGCAGAGTTCAGACACCAGATAACCCACCAGCGGCAGATGCGAAATCACCAGCGCCGATTTAACCCCTTTTTGTGCCAGCGCCTGCAGATAGCAGGCCACCATGCCTGGATCGCCGCCCGGCGTCAGTTCCGGCAAGACATCCTGCCCTTCTGGCAATTTCAGGGTTTCGCGCACCGTGGCGAGCGTTTGCTCGGCACGCAGGTAAGGACTGACTAATACCCGATCAATTTCTGGCGTTTTGCCGTTGAGCCAGCTCGCCATCGCTCTCGATTCATCACAGCCACAGAGTGTGAGAGGTCGAACGGAATCACTCGCTGCTTCCAGAGCTGCATCGCCATGACGCATGATAAAAACTTGCATAAAGCACCGCTGTTGTTTGTCGATATCGGCCGGTACCACAGCACCAGACGCTTCATTCTGCGAATGAACGGTGTGTTTTACCCCAATGGCTTCAGTATAGTCAACCGGTTGTTTATTAAATAAGCATATCTCAGAATGGTGCCGCGCTTGCCGCTGCGCGGCCCGCTGACTAACCCGCTGAATCTTTGCGCCTATTCACGATTGTGCAGAAGTGTAAAAATTCGTTTGCTGTTCTGACATTGCGATCAACGCCTCACTCGGCGCAAAACGCTCGCCATGTTGCTGCATTAATGACCTTAATGCTTTGACGATATCGCCAATGCCGCGCTGATCCATATAGCGGAACGGACCGCCAAGGAACGGCGGAAAACCGATGCCAAATACCGCCGCAATATCGCCATCACGCGCGTTGCGGATCACCGCTTCATCAAGACAGCGTGCCGCTTCGTTCAGCATCATCAAGACGCAGCGCTCAGCGATCTGCGCTTCGCTCTGCCTTGCCTGCGGTTTGATATTCAGCAGTGAATAAAGGGAAGCATCGACTTTGCGTTTTCCCGGCCAGCGCGAACGTTGATAGAGGTAAAACCCTTTGTGATTTTTGCGCCCTTTTCTGCCGTCGGCCAGAATGGCGTTCGCGGCGTTGGGGGCGCTGAAACGTAAACCGTAAGCCTGCTCAAGAATCGGGCTGATTTTGCTGCCGACATCAATGCCCACTTCATCCAGCAGCTGCAGTGGCCCAACCGGGAAACCAAACTTCACTAGAGCGCGATCGATATGCTCAATCGGCTCACCTTCCTGCAAGCAGTGCATCGCTTCATTTATATAGGGCGCGAGAATGCGGTTAACGTAAAAGCCGGGACGATCCGCCACCACCACCGCCGTTTTGCCTTGCTGTCGCGCCAGCTGCACGGTGTTCGCCAGCGTTTGCGCCGAGGTGTTGGCATGCGGAATCACCTCCACCAGCGGCATTTTGTCCACCGGGCTGAAGTAGTGCAGGCCGATAATATTTTCTGGTCGCTGCGCATTGGCGGCAATGTCGGCAATCGGCAGCGACGAGGTATTGGAAGCGAAAATGGTGTGCGGCTGGCAATGGCTTTCGATTTCCCTGACCATCTGCTGCTTGAGCGCCAGATCCTCAAATACCGCTTCAATCACCAGATCGCGCTGGCTGAATCCCTGATAATCGGTGCCGCCGCTGATGCGCGCCATCTGCTGCTGACGTTCGGCGGCTTTTAGCTGACGCCGCTTCACCTTGTTGCTCAGCAGATCCCAGCTGTATTGCAGCGCATGATTCACGCCATTGAGATTGATATCTTTAATACGCACCGGCAAACCGGCTTTCAGCGCCGTAACGCTGGCGATGCCGCCGCCCATCAAACCGCCGCCGAGCACGCCAATCTGCTTCAGCACTTGCGGCTCGACACTGGCCATCGACTCTTTCTTTAAGGCAGTCGAGGCGAAGAACAAACTGCGCAGCGCGGCCGATTCAGGCGTCATCGCCAGTTGGCCAAAGGCGCGCGCTTCCGCTTCGTGTCCGGCGCTGCTGCCCTGCTCCAGACCGATGCGCACCACGTCAAGGATGCGCTCGGCCGCTGGATAGTTGCCCTGGGTTTTGCTGTGGGTTTGCCGCTGCGCCAGCGAGAACAGCACCTGACGCGCAATCGGTCCCTGCAGCAAACGATCGCGGCGCGAAAGCTCCCGGCGCGCGCCTTTTCCTTTATGTACGCGCGCAATCGCCGTTTCCAGCAAAATTGGTTGCGGCACCGCGTCATCGACAATCCCGAGCTTAAGCGCCTGTTTAGCGCGCAGCTGTTTGCCGGTAAGGATCAGCGGCAGCGCCTGCTGTACGCCAATCAGGCGCGGCAAACGTTGCGTACCGCCAGAACCCGGCAGCAGACCGAGCTGTACTTCCGGCAAACCGAGGCGCGTTTTGTCATCCAGCGAACAGATGCGCGCATCGCAGGCCAGCGCCAGTTCCAGACCGCCGCCGAGGCAGGCACCGTGAATCGCCGCCACCACTGGAAACGGCAGCGCGGCAATCATCGCCATCACATCTTGTCCCTGCTTTGCCAGCGCCTCAGCTTCCTGCGCCGTTTTGCAGTTGGCGATCATGCTGATATCCGCACCAGCAACAAAGTTGTCTGGCTTGCCGGAGATCAACACTAATCCAGCCAACTGCTGATGGCTGCGCGCTTCGTCCAGCACCGCTTTGATCTGCGGCACAAACTCGGCCTTCAGCGTGTTCATCTTCTCGCCCGGCACATCGATGGTGATCACACCAACGTGGTCGAGGCGCATGTGTAAATGAAAGGCGGATTCACTCATTATTCGGCCTCCAAAACCATTGCCGTGCCCAGGCCGCCCGCCGCGCAGGCGGTGACCAATCCCAATCCGCCACCGCGCCGCCGCAGTTCCTGCAGCGTTTGCGTGATCATGCGTGCGCCAGTGGCGGCAAACGGATGACCATAAGCAATCGATCCGCCAAGCACGTTAAAGCGTTCTTCATTGACTTCACCTAACGCATGCGGACGATTCAGCACCTCGCGCGCAAAGCGTTCGTCACGGAACATTTTCAGGTTGGCTAAGGTTTGTGCGGCAAAGGCTTCGTGCATATCAATCAGCGTCAGATCGTTGAGCGTGATGCCGGCGCGCTCCAGCGCCAGCGGCGAGGCGTAGGCCGGTCCAAGCAGCATATCCTGCCAGACATCAATCGCCGTAAAAGCATAGCTGCGCAGATAGCCGAGCGGCTGAATGCCGAGTTCGCGCGCGCCCTTCACGCATCAGGATCACCGCTGCGGCACCATCGGTCAGCGGCGTGCTGTTGGCGGCGGTCACCGAACCGTGGCGACGATCAAACGCCGGGCGCAGTTTGGCGTAATCGGCGGCGCTGGCGTTGAAGCGAATATTGTTGTCCTGCTCGATGGGCGCTTTCCACGGCGGCACAAATGCGGGCATCACTTCCTGACTTAACACGCCCGATTGCCAGGCGCGCGCCGCATGCTGGTGCGAACGCAGGGCTAACGCGTCCTGCTGTTCACGCGTAATGCCGTGACTTTTCGCCATCTGCTCGGCGGTATCGCCCATGCGTAATCCGGTAGAATACTCCGCGACCGCCGGTGGCACCGGCAACAGATCGCGCGGACGCAAACGACGCAGGATGCTGAGTTTTTGACTGAAGCTGCGCGCTTTGTTGAGATCCACCAGCGCACGCGCCAGAGTTTTACTGACGCCAATCGGCAGCACCGAGGATGAATCCGCGCCACCGGCAATGCCGGCATCGATGGTGCCAGCCATTAAACTTTCCGACACGTTTGCCACCGCCTGAAAACTGGTGGCGCAGGCGCGGCTAACGCTATAGGCATCGGTATGCACGCCTAATCCGCTGCTCAGAACAATTTCACGCGCAATGTTGGGTGCTTCCGGCATCTGCACCACCTGACCAAACACCAGTTGATCGATAATCTCGACCGGTAATTCGCTGCGCGCCATCAGTTCGCTGATCACCATGCGCCCCAGCTCCAGCGCGGGAATGCCGTGGAAATCTGTAGCCTGGCGGGCAAAAGGGGTGCGTAATCCGTGGGTTATGGCGATACGTTCGCCCTGACGCGTCAGCAGCGGCTGCGCTTTGCTCATTGCAATCACCTGTATTTTTCGACCGGGGCATCATTGCCAAACAGGTCTGACCTGATCATCAGTGTTAACTAAGTGTTGCTAAGTAGCCAATAAGCAGAGGAAAAAAGTGCGAGGGAATACACGAAAATGAGTTAAGGCTGCCGAAGGGGTTTCGGCAGCGGCATGATTAGCGTAGGCCGAGCTGGAAAATCAGGGTTTCGGCCTGGCAGGCAAAGGTGAAGTCGATAGACAAACGCACCGCGTCGCCTTCATTGACAAAATCCGCGCGAATATCGCAAGGATCGGATTCCACCTGACGCGCGCGTTCAGTCAAATGCGCCAGCATCGCTTCCGCCGCATGGCGATCGGTAAACACGCCAGACCAGCTTGCGGTGCAATCGGTGTTATCCATCACGGTTCCCACATCGACACAGCAGCAAGCCGCCGTTTCGTTGGCATTACAATTTTTAATGGCATCAGTCATGATTCTCTCCTGACGATAATTTCAACATGATCGGATTATTTTCTGCCGCAAAGTGTACGCCTGCTGCGTTTTCACATCCACGATCAAGCCGCTAAGTGACGAATATCACACTAAAAATTGATCCACAGCAAAATTGAACGCTATGTTTAAGTCGAACCGCTAAGATTTTGTTAAGCAGATCTGATTTTATCGATCAAATCAGAAATATTTAAAAAACAATATTGCAACAAATATACAGGTCGGACCTATACTCGTCGCACTGGTCTGATATGTGGTTTTGCCATCAGTCCCTACAATTCGCCGCTCTTTGTTACGCGACGTAACAACGTTAAATAATAAATCTAGATGAGGTTGTGGTCATGAACCATAAAAACCTGTTTGCAAAGTCAGCTGTGGCAGCTGCAGTAACGCTCGTCTGTTCTCATGTTTACGCCGCGGGCTTTCAACTGAATGAATTCTCAGCAATTGGTTTAGGTCGTGCATATTCCGGCGAAGGTGCGATGGGTGATACCGCCGCCTCTGCCAGCCGTAACCCGGCAACCATGGCGTTAATGGATCGCCCTTCTTTCTCTATCGGCGCGGTTTATATTGATCCCGAAGTGGATATTAGCGGTCAGAGCCCGACTGGTCGCAGCCTCGATGCCAAAAATATCGCCCCAAATCAGTGGATCCCTAATCTTCACTATGTGCACCCAATTAACGATCAGTGGTGGATTGGTGCATCTGCGACCTCCAACTATGGTCTGGCAACCGAATTTAATAACGGCTATACCGCAGGAGGTTATGGCGGCAAAACCGACCTGATGACCGGTAATTTTAATATCAGCACCGCTTATCGACTGAATGAGAATTTCAGCTTCGGTATCGGATTTGATGCGGTCTACGCAAAAGCGAAAATTGAGCGTTATGCCGGTGAAGCAGGTGCCGTTGCAGGATTGCCAGCCGATACCCAGATTGCGCATTTAAAAGGTGATGAATGGGGTTACGGCTGGAACGCCGGCATCCTGTACGAAGTGGATAAAAATAACCGCTTTGGCTTTACCTACCGCTCAGAAGTAAAAGTCGACTTTGATGGCGACTACAAAAGCAACATCCCCACCGCCTTTAACGGTACACCGCAGGCACTGGCTTTAGGCCTGCCTTACGGCACCAGCGGCACCACGATTCCAGGTTCTCTGACTTTGAATCTGCCAGAGATGTGGGAAGTGTCCGGCTGGCATAAAGTGGCGCCGCAATGGGCGGTTCACTATAGCCTGACTTATACCAGCTGGAGTCAATTCCAGGAGTTGAAAGCCACCGGCAGCAATGGCCAGACGCTGTTCTATAAGGATGAAAGTTTCCACGATGCCTACCGTATCGCGTTGGGTACCACTTACTTCTACGATGATAACTGGACCTTCCGTACCGGTATCGCCTTTGATGACAGCCCGGTTCCGGCCGATAAGCGTTCTATCTCTATCCCGGATCAGGATCGTCTGTGGCTGAGTGCCGGTGCGTCTTACGCCTTCAATGAAGATGCTTCTGTCGACCTGGGTATTTCTTACATGCACGGTCAGAAAGTCACCGTGAAAGAAGGCCCGTATACCTTTAACTCTGAAGGTAAAGCCTGGCTGTACGGCGCGAACTTTAACTACAAGTTCTGATACGTAGCTTGATAAAAAAAGGCGACTCATTGAGTCGCCTTTTTGTTTTATTCGGAGTCGATATCTTTCAGATCATCCTGAATCGCACTGGCGTTCGGATTATCTTCCGGCTTCAGCTTACCGCCGTTGGCAATAAAGTCATGTCGCTGGAAGTAGGCATTACGAATAAAGGCGTACGGATCTTGCTGCTGACGCAAAATGGCGTCCGAATCCAGCAACTGCGCACGGGTTTCAATCCCTTCCAGCGTCCATTTACCTACCGAGATCGGCCAGCTCAACCAGCTTAAGACCGGATAGAGCGTATCAACGAAGTCACCGCCATCTTCACGGATGGTGAAGCTACCGTAGGCCGGCAATTCAACATACGGGCCGTAACCCACGCCATAACGTCCCAGCGTGCTACCAAAGCGATGCGGCACTTCACGCGCCAGTGCCGGATTGGCTTTGCCCGCCACGTCGATAAAGCCACCCAGCCCTAACACGGTGTTCAGGAAGAAGCGGGTGAAGTGGATGCCTGCCTGGCGCGGTTCACCCACCAGAATGGCGTTGACCATGCTGGCGGGCTCTTCAACGTTGGATAACACATTACTGATGCCGCTACGAGCCGGCACCGGCACATAATCGCGCCAGGCGACTGCCACCGGACGCAGAACATACGGATCCAGCACGTTGTAGTTGAAGTTAAACATCGTGCGGTTAAAGCCTTCCAGCGGATCGCTGCGCTGCGCAGGTTCCGTATTTTCAGCCGGTTTTGAGCTGGCACAACCCACCAGCAGTAAGCTGGCTAACGCCAAACCGGTCAGGCGGTTATTCATTCTTCTCTCCCTGTGCGGATCAGTAAGGTATCGCTTCAGGGCTGCTGTTGATTAATTTCCACAGCCAGTTGCTGATGACCATCCCAGGGTGTAACTGCGCTTAAACCCAACCAGTCGCCAGACTGTGGATTGGCACTGCCATCGCGCGAAATGCGCACCCTGACTTGCACCTGATGCTGTGCCGAAAGCAGGCGATCGGGCATCATGGCATTGCTGTCATCGAGCGTGAGCGATAACGGGAAGTGGCTCAGCGGTAAACGCTTTACAGCCACAGGCACCGGTGAAACACCGTCAGACACAGAAATATACAACACTCCGCCTTGCGGTAACATTTTTTCTGCCTGCGGCGTCAAACTCACCGTCAATGCCAGGCTGCTATTTTGCTGTCCCGCGTCGGTTTTCGCTTGTTCAATGCTGCGCTCGATCATGGTGATGCGGCGATCGCCTGCCGGTAACAGTTTCAGCATCACCTGCCACGCACCAATCGCCTCGTTGTACTGCTGCTGTTCGAAGGCGTTAAACGCCAGCAGACTCAGCGTACGCACATCGCTGTGATCGCGTTTAAGCAGCGCTTTCAGCAACACGTTGGCCTGACGGTTATCCTGCGGATCGCTGGAGCGCGTCAGCACTTCGGCATAATCCTGCTGCAGTTCGATGTTGTCTGGCGCCAGCTGTAGCGCATGTTCAAATGCCTGGCTGGCATCGGTGGCGTTATTCAGCACCATCCCTAAGCGGCCCAGCATCGCCCAATCGTTGAGGTTTGAAGAGTCATTTTGCAGCGAGCTGCGCAGACCCAGCTGCAGACGCGCCAGCTCTTCCATGGTCAGCGGCTTAGCCTGGGGATCCATCACGCGCGCGCGTAAGGCAGGATACTCTTGTTGCACGCTAACAAACGCGGTTTGCTGCGTGAGTCCGCCGGTTTTCAGATACACGCCAACCGATACCACCAGCAGCACAATCACGCCCGGCAGCAACACCCAGCGACTGCTGCGATGAATGGTCGCGGCATCCTGCTGCGGCACATCGGTTAACAGCGTTTGTTGCAGTTCGCGCACCATTTCCGGGCGCTCAGCCACCACGCCCTCTTCTTCATCACGCTCCAGCTCACGCAGGCGCTGCTGATAGAAATCGGTGTTGAGACGATCGCGATCGCCACTGCTGGCCTCGCGCTGACGCCAGCCAGAACGCAGAAACAGCGCAATAGCCGCCAGCAGTAAAATAATCAGGGTAATCCAGAATCCAGTCATTACGGCTTCCCGTCACGCTTGAGTAACGCCGCAAGGCGCTGTTGTTCACTGTCGTCGAGTTCGCTACGCGCTTTGCCACGACGATTACGCAGAATAATGATCAGCGCGCCCAACACCACAAACAGCGCTGGACCCACCCACAAAATTAGCGTGGAAGGCGTTACCGGCGGCTCATACGTCACGAAATTACCGTAACGCGCCACCATGTAATCAATGATCTGCTGGCGGCTTTCGCCCTGCTTCATCAACTCGTAGACTTTGAGACGCATATCCGACGCGATCATCGCATTGGAATCGGCAATGCTGTTGTTCTGGCATTTCGGGCAACGCAGCGATGCGGTGAGATCGCGGTATTGCTCTTCCTGCTGCACCGAATCGAACTGATACGTATCAATCGCCGCCCACAGGCTGGTGCTGAGCAGAATGCCCGCTAACAGTAGAAGCAGCCGTTTCATACGCCCGCCTCCTTGTTGTATTTGTCCCACAGCGGTTTCACTTCTTCGAGCCAGACACGATCGTTCATGTCGCCTGCGTGGCGATAACGAATGATCCCTTTGCCGTCGATCAGGAAGGTTTCCGGTGCGCCGTAAACGCCGAGATCGAGACCGAGCATCCCGTTGCCGTCATACAGGCTGAGCGCATAAGGATTGCCCAGCGTGTTCAGCCAGGTCACCGCTTTGGTGCGATCGTCTTTATAGTTGAGGCCAACCACGCGAATGCCTTTTTCCGCCAGCGTGTTGAGGTATTGATGCTCCGCGCGGCAGGTTGGGCACCAGGTTGCCCAGACGTTGAGCAGAATCGGTTTGCCGTCGGTCAGCACCTGCTGATCATAGATTTTGCCGGGTTGATCCAGCGCTTCCAGTTTGAATACGGGTACCGGTTTGCCGATCAACGCTGATTCGAGACGCGTTGGATCATCGCCGTTGGCGTTGCGCGACAGCTGCCATAGCAGCGCTGCGGCCAGCAGCAAAAACAGAACTAACGGGATAAACAGGATTTTTTTGTTCATGCCAGCTCCTCGCGCTGCTCTTTTTTGCGTGAGCGATAGCGCGGATCGAACAGGCAGAACAAGCCGCCCACCGCCATAAACACGCCGCCGAACCAGATCCAGCGCACAAACGGTTTGTAGTAAATCCGCACCGCCCACGAACCGTCATCCAGCTCTTCGCCCAGCGCCGCATACAGATCGCGGGTGAAACCGCCGCTGATTGCCGCTTCGGTCATCATGGTGCGCGCGGCTGCATAGAAGCGTTTTTCCGCCTGCATCACCGCTTCCAGCTTGCCGTTACGCGTCACTTCAATCACCGCCACGCCGCCGCTGTAGTTCGGCCCTTGCAGGTTGCGCACGCCGTGGAAGGTAAAGTGATAATTGTGAATATCTACGGTGTCGCCCGCCTTCATGCGCACATCACGCTCAACGCTGTATTGGGTGCTAAAGGCGATACCAACCACGGTCACCGCCACGCCTAAATGCCCCAGCACCATGCCCCAATGGCTGCGCGATAGATGTCGTAAACCTTTGAAGAAAGAGTGGCGATGGGTGGCGCGCTCGTGCAGTTCCATCAACGTCAACATAATCACCCAGATCGACATCAGCAGGCCGATAACCGTCATCGCCTCAATGCGATCCTGCAGCAGCCACGGCAGGGCGATCGACAGAATCAGCGTCACCAACAGGCCCACGCCAAGGCGTTTCCACAGTTTCTGTGGTTGGTCACGACGCCAGCGCACCAGCGGACCGATACCGAGCATCAGCGCGAGCGGTGCCATCAGCCAGGTAAACATGGTGTTGAAAAACGGTTCGCCCACCGAGATGCTGCCGAGACCGAGCTGTTTATGCACCAGCGGCAGCAGCGTACCGAGTAACACCACCAGCATCGCGGCGATCAGCAGCACGTTATTACCCAGCAGGAAGGATTCGCGTGACCAGGCTTCGCTCTGTACGCGGCTGCGCACCTGACCGCCTTTCAGCGCGTACAGCAGCAGCGAGCTGCCAATCACAATCACCAGGAAGGCGAGGATAAACATGCCGCGCGCCGGATCGGAGGCGAACGAGTGCACGGAAACCAGCACGCCGGAGCGCACGAGGAAAGTGCCAAGCAGGCTTAACGAGAACGCGGTAATCGCCAGTAACACCGTCCAGGACTTGAAGCTGCCGCGCTTTTCCGTCACCGCCAGCGAGTGCATCAGCGCGGTACCAGCCAGCCACGGCATAAAGGAGGCGTTTTCGACCGGATCCCAGAACCACCAGCCGCCCCAGCCGAGTTCGTAATAAGCCCACGCCGAACCGAGGACGATACCGATAGTCAGGAAGACCCACGCGGCGGTAGTCCACGGACGTGACCAGCGCGCCCATGCGGTATCCAGACGTCCGGCCATCAGCGAGGCAATAGCAAACGCAAAGGCCACCGAGAAGCCGACGTAACCCATGTACAGCAGCGGCGGATGGAAGATCAGCCCGATATCCTGCAGCATCGGGTTGAGATCGCGCCCGTCAATCGGGAAGTTTGGTAAGGTGCGGGTAAATGGATTCGAGGTGAGAATGATAAACAGCAGGAAACCAAGGTTAATCATGCCCATCACCGCCAGCACGCGTGCTAGCGCATCCTGCGGCATCCCGCGACTGAAGATCGCCACCGCCAGCGTCCAGGTGCTGAGCAACAGCACCCACAACAGCAGTGAACCTTCGTGCGCACCCCAGGTTGCCGCGATGCGATAATAGACCGGCAGCAAGGTGTTGGAGTTGGTGGCGACATAGCCAACGGTAAAGTCATTCACCACAAAGGCGTGCACCAACACCACAAAAGAGGCGGCGACACAGATAAACATGCCCCAGGTCAACGGGCGCGCCATGGCCATCAAACGCGCATCCTGCCGCGCAGCGCCCCACAACGGATAGACGCTCAACAGGAGCGCTAAAGCCAGCGCCAGACACAGCAGAAAGCTACCAATTTCCGGCATCATGATTGCGCACCCGACTGCTGATAGGCTGCTGCAGGTCCTGTGTGATTCTTCTTCATGGCATCTTCAATTTCGGGAGGCGTATATTTTTCATCGTGTTTCGCCAGCACTTCTTTGGCGTTCACCAGATTGCCCTCTTCCAGCACGCCTTGCGCTACCACGCCTTGCCCTTCACGGAACAGGTCCGGCAGAATGCCTTCATAGGTCACACTGACCACGCCGTTGGCGTCATACAGTTTGAAAGAGACGGCGAGCGTTTTCGGATCGCGCTTTACGCTGCCCGGCATCACCATGCCGCCAATGCGCAAGCGCTGGCCCGGCTCAGGCTTCTGATGATCTTCACCTTTGCCGTTGATAATTTCACTCGGGGTATAAAAAAGGTCGATGTTGGAACGCAGCGCGTACATCACCAGCGCGGTCGCCAGGCCAAGCCCGATCAACACCGCGATCGCCACATAGAGGCGATTACGACGACGGATATTCACACGGATTCTCCCGCTGCTCCACTGGCAGCTTTTTTCGATTTAGCCGCGCGAATGCGGCGATCCCTGGACTGACGCTGGCGAATTTCCGCCAGCAAACGGCGGCGGAACAGCACGGTGTGCAGCACCAGACCGAATAACGGGATCAACGTGAGGATAACGGCGAGCCAGACGTAAAAGGCATAGCCGCCCATGGCGAAGAAATCGCTCCACGATGCAAAGGCTGGCGTCATGATTTGCTTACTCTCTGCGCCACATCAATCGCCCACGGACGATGACGCTCGGTGAATAGAATCAAATTGCGCAGGCGCATTAAGGTCAGCGCACCAAACACCAGCAGGTAACCGAGAATGGACCAGCGCAGCGGTGTGCGCATGCTTGGATCGATAGCCTGCTGCAGAATGCCTGATGAGCCCTGATGCAGCGTGTTCCACCATTGCACCGAGAAGTGAATGATCGGCAGATTAACCACGCCAACCAGAATCAAAATGCCGGCGGCGCGCCCGGCGGTGCGGCGGTCTTCAAAGGAGTGATACAGCGCGATAACGCCCATATAGAGGAACAGCAGCACCAGCTCAGATGTCAGGCGTGCATCCCAGATCCACCAGGTTCCCCACATCGGTTTACCCCAGGCGGAGCCGGTAATCAGCGCGATAAAGGTGAACACCGCGCCAATCGGCGCCATCGCCGCCGAGACCAGATCGGCCATCTTCATCTGCCACACCAGGCCGATAAACGCCGCGATTGCCATTGACGCGTACACGCCCATCGACCACATCGCTGCAGGCACGTGAATGTACATAATCCGGAAGCTGTTGCCCTGCTGATAATCCGCCGGTGCAAAGCCGAAGCCCCAGACCCAGCCGAGTAACAGCGTGCCAAAACCCAGCACAGCGAACCACGGAATCAAGCGACCGCATAGCTGGTAAAGCCGCTCAGGCTTTGCCCACTGGTGTAACCATTTCCACATTTTGCATAGCTCACAATAAAGAGAATTCAGGTTTCGACCGCTCTGGGGCGGCACGAATTAATGCAGACTGATACGCAAGGCCGCTGCCGTCGCGAACGGCGACAGCGTTGCGCTTACCGCCAGCATCGCGCCAAGAATCGCCAGATAACCCCCGATCGGCAATCCCATTCCGGCGGCATCAATCGCCGCGCTGGCAAATATCAAAACCGGTATCGACAACGGCAATACCAGTAAACTCAGTAATACGCCGCCGCGCCGCAACCCAACGGTTAATCCGGTACCAATCGCGCCGAGAAAACTCAGCGTTGGCGTGCCAAGTAATAACGTCAATGCCATCGCGCGCCAGCTGGCAAAATCCAGCGACAGCAACAATGCCGCCAGCGGCGACAATAAAATCAGCGGTAGCCCGGTAATCAGCCAGTGAGCAATCACTTTGCCCAGCACCGTGATCGGCAGCGGCGTCGGCAACAGAAGTAGTTGCTCAAGCGAACCATCAAGAAAATCGTCACGAAACAGCCGTTCCAGCGCCAGCAATGAGGCCAGTAACGCGGCAACCCACGCCACGCCCGGCGCAATGCGCGCCAGCTGCTGTGGCTCCGGTCCGATACCTAACGGAAACAGCGTGATAACAATCAGGAAAAACCACAGCGGATTGATCACTTCCCCGCCGCTACGAAAGGCGATTTTTAATTCACGCTGAATGACCCGGCCTAACATCAAGCCCACTCCGAAGTAAGACGAATTTTACGCACGCGCGCGCTGTGATCGGGCAGATCCTGATGCGTGGTCAGAATCACCGCTCCGCCGTTATCGGCATGGCTGACGAATCGCGCCATTAATTTTTCCACACCGCCTTTATCGATGGCGGTTAAGGGTTCATCGAGGATCCATATCGACGCTGGGCTAAGCCATAAGCGTGCTAATGCCACGCGCCGCTGCTGTCCGGCGGAGAGTTGTGCCACCGGCACCTCTTCAAAGCCCAGCAGATCGACCTGCTCAAGCGCGGCAAAAATCGCGTCTTCTTTGCTGCTACCGTGCCAGAAATGCAGGTTCTCTAGCGGTGAGAGTACCGATTTCACGCCGGGATGATGGCCAAGATAGAGCAGATTTTGTTGCCATACTTCGCGCTGTTGACGAAGGGGCTGTGACTGCCACGTTACGTCGCCCTCTTCCGCCCGGCTTAATCCGGCCAGCAGGCGCAACAGCGAAGTTTTCCCGGCTCCGTTTGGCCCTTCAATTTGCACAATGTCACCCGGTTGCACGCGGAAGCTCAACCCATGAAACAAGGTTCGCTCATCACGAACGCATGAGAGATTAATGACTTCAAGCATAGAAGGGAGAATCGCGGCAATGAATGAGGCGGGGATAATACCACATTGAATCTGTGGGCCGAAGTCTGTGAGCTGGCTCCCACTTACCCCAAATGGGGTATTCGTGCGCCCCAGATCAACAAATTGCTCAAAAATCCAACTCAGTTAAAATTTCGTTACTCTTAATTTGAATCTTCGTAACAAATCGACCTTGCAAAAACCAGCTACGCTTATGACGCAATGGCATTATCACCTGAGGAAAACATGAAACAATCACCATCGATTTCAAACAGTGACAACGATGTAGAGAGTGATGAGAAGGAGCAAGGTAAGGAGATAGAAGTCGATGAAGATGCCCTGCCCTCGCAGGCTGCGGCGATTCATGAAGAGATACGCCAGGATGGGGAAAAAGAGCTCGAGCGTGACGGCATGGCGCTGCTCTGGTCCGCGGTTGCGGCGGGACTGTCAATGAGCGCTTCGCTGATGGCGAAAGGCATTTTTCAGGTCCATCTTAAAGGCGTGCCGGGCGCATTTTTACTGGAAAATTTGGGTTATACCTTTGGCTTTGTCATCGTGATTATGGCGCGCCAGCAACTGTTTACCGAGAATACCGTTACCGCCGTTTTGCCGGTGATGCACAAACCGACCGGCAGCAACTTTGCGCTGCTGTTACGGCTCTGGTGCGTGGTGCTGCTCGGCAATCTGATTGGCACCGCATTGGGGGCGCTGGCCTTTAATCATATGCCAATATTCGACGATGCGACGCGTCAGGCCTTTACCGCCATCAGTGAAAAAGTGATGGTGAACTCACCAAGCGAAATGTTCGCTAATGCGGTGATATCAGGCTGGATTATCGCCACCATGGTATGGATGTTCCCGTATGCGGGTGGCGCAAAGATTGTAGTGATTGTGATGATGACCTGGCTGGTGGCGTTAGGTGATTTAGCGCATATCGTGGTCGGTTCGGTTGAGGTGCTATATCTGGTGTTTGCGGGCACGCTGCCGTGGTACGAATTCTTCTGGCCATTTGCCTTGCCTACGCTGCTTGGCAACATCACGGGCGGTACGCTGATATTTGCGTTGATCAGCCATGCGCAGATTCGTAACGATATGAGTGAAGCGGCGAAAGCCAAAGCGCGTGCGGAACAGAAGCGGAAAGAGAAGCAAAAACAGGCGTAAGCCTGGTCTTAAATTGCTGATAGATTGAGCAAACAACCGCTGCATAGTTAAAATCAGGTTCGCGGTGCGCTATACTGCGCGCCCGGCGTCTCCTTAGTTAAATGGATATAACGAGCCCCTCCTAAGGGCTAGTTGCAGGTTCGATTCCTGCAGGGGACACCAGATTTTCATCGTTCTCCCGCCTAAAACAGCCATCTCGCCAGAGCAAGTGTCAGTCCAGCGGTGCTCATTATTCCCGCCACAATCCATTTCGTTTGTTGATTTATCGCCTGATGAAGATCGCTTTTAGTGGCGTAGTTCGATTTAATCACCGCGATATCCGTTTTCATCAGCGCCATATCGGTTTTGATATCGTCGATATCCGCTTCAAGCTTTGAAACGCGCTTTTCCATGTTCACTCCTTGATCATCAATTCACTCAAAACAACCAGCGAGCCAGTGCCAGCGTCATACCTGCGGTACTCAGCATCCCCGCGACTATCCATTTTGTCTGTTTGCTCAACTCCTGATGAATTCTCCCAATATCCTGATGCACTTTGCCGATCTCCTGATAAAGATCGCTTTTGGTGACGTAATTCGATTTGATCACCGCGATATCCGTTTTCATTACTGCCATATCGGTTTTGATATCGTCAATATCCGCTTCCAGCTTTGACACGCGCTTTTCCATAATTACGGCCTCTTGTAACTTGTCATTGTAATCAATGTGATAGCTTAATTTTCCTGCAAAGCATCCTACTCCAAAATCCATGGAAAAAATGCCTCACTGAGTTTGAAAATGCTCAACTGAGAGATGTGTTCAGAAAAAAACAGGGGTTCTTGCAGCCGATTACAACGTTTTAAAAGTGAGATCGTAATCAGACTTGATCGTGGCGCCATGCCGATGGCGTCACGCCATGCAGCTGACGGAAGCGGTTACTGAAGTGACTCGAGGAGTGAAAACCGCAGCGCAATGCGATTTCTGTTAGCGGTAAATGGCTGAATTTCAGCAACTGCAGCGCCGCATCCATGCGGCGGCGCATCACATATTGATGCGGGGCCTCGCCAACGCTGCTGCGGAACATGCGGGCAAAATGGTATTCGCTCAGCGCCGCTTCAGCTGCCAGTTGCGCCAGCGTTAATGGCTGATCGAGCTGCGCATCAATATACGCCATGACTCGCCGCAACACGGCGGGCGCCAGTCCGCCACGCACCTGCGGCGCTTGCCATTGCACATCGCTGTAGCGTTGCAGCAGATGCGTCATCAGCAACGTTGATGCGCTGCTGAGCATCAATTGGTTCGCCGGCTGTTGCCAGTCGGTGCTCAGCAAGAAGTGGCGATATAGTTGAGTGATGCGATCGTCCGCCGCGAAGATCTTTTCATGCAGATTAAGCTGCGACGGACTGCGATCCCAAATCTGCTCGCCCAAATGCCGCAGATGTTCGTCGGTGCAATAGAGATGCACAAACGACAAATCGGCGCGAATATCCCACACCGATTCTACCCCGCTGGGCATCAGGCAAAAGCGATCCGGGCCGCCGCCGTTGCGCCAGCCGTTTTGAGTTTTATACCAGGTTTCATAGCCGTCGGCGGTATACAGGCTCAGCGTATGATGATCGCTAAGATTAGTGACGCGATCGCCGCTGTTAAACCAGGCCGCCAGCTTAATGCCGCTCGACAACTGCACACTGTCGCGCAGCTGCGCTTTGTGGCGCTGCAGCATGTTGAAGGTCTGGTAATCGGCCATGGTTCATATCACTCGAAGTTCATGAGCGCCCAGTGTACGGATCTCCGCAGACAGAAAACAGGCCACAGCCGGACACAGAAGTAAAAAGCGCAAGATTTTGCAATTGCCGCGCAAAAACGTGCAAGCCGCAGGTTGCTTTTCACGCCACACTGCGGGCCAGATTATGTCGGAGAGTGCGCTATGAATGTGATGTTATACCTTGCCGTGGTGATGATTTGGGGAACCACCTGGATTGCCATTTTCCTGCAGCAGGAAGCGGGCGATACGCCCGTTTTGGTGGCGGTATTTTGGCGTTTCTTACTGGCGTCGCTGGTGATGCTGGTGATCCTCAAACTGCTGCATCGGCTACGAACGCTGGATAAGCGCGATCATCTGTTTTGTCTGCTGCAGGGCTGCTGCGTGTTTGGCTTCAATTTTGTCTGCTTCTATCATGCTGCCGCGTGGATCAGCAGCGGACTGGAGTCGGTGATTTTCTCGATGGCCGTGCTGTATAACGCGCTTAACAGCTGGATCTTCTTCCGTCAGCGCCCATCGTTTCGCCTGTTACCAGCGGCGGTGCTTGGCCTGGGCGGTATTGTCGCGCTGTTCTGGAATGATATTCAGGCGGCGCATCCGGCTCCGCAGTTGCTGTGGGGCGTGGGCCTCAGCGCGCTTG
Organism: Pantoea sp. DY-15; assembly: GCF_019795935.1. Lineage (NCBI taxonomy): Bacteria > Pseudomonadati > Pseudomonadota > Gammaproteobacteria > Enterobacterales > Erwiniaceae > Pantoea > Pantoea sp. DY-15. Next base: position 261,869 of record NZ_JAIMIF010000003.1, on the reverse strand, counting down.
GCACGCTGGGATTCTCTTTCGGCAATATGATTTCGCTGCGCCATCAACGCCGTCAGCGTGATGTGTTGACCACCAATAGCTACGCGATGCTGTATGGCGCTTTGGTGATGGCCGCACTGGCATTCATCAACGGCGATTCGCTGGCGCCAGCGCTGAATATGCAGTGGCTAGGCGCGATGAGCTACCTGGCGATATTTGGTTCGGTGGTAGGATTTGGTGCCTATTTCACGCTGGTGGGCCGTATTGGTGCCAGTCAGGCCGCTTACAGTACTTTGCTGTTCCCGCTGGTGGCGCTAACGCTCTCCACGCTTTACGAAGGTTATCACTGGCACAGTAATGCGATTGTCGGGTTGGTAATGATTCTGGCGGGGAATATGGTGATGTTTGTGCGCTGGCCGACGATGGGGCGATTACGGACCGCTTAAATAACGAGAGCGGGCATTGCGCCCGCTCTTTTGTTCCTCTAGCGCCAGCCCTGAACGCCGATATTGAGCTGGTGAGGTTTAGTTATGGCTTTTCTGGCAATCCAGTAAAGCAGGACGCGTTCATCATCTTTGTCGCGGTCGGCCATTGCCAGTAATTTCAGCGACAACGTGGATTTATTCACTGGTTGATGCTCATCGCTTAACTCGATCACCGCCTGACCGATAATGCAGCAAACCTCATCCTCATTTGACGCGGATTCATATGTTCGGTCTTTCATATTTCCTCCTCTTGAATGAATTCTAAGCCTGGCAAACATCCACAACTTTGCAGGCTATATGGCGCGATCGATACAAATGCTTACACATGGTTACCCGTGGCAACCGCTGCGGTTTAAATGACATCATTCGCTGTCATCACAATGTCATTCATACCCGTATAACTGCATTTCATTCCACCGTCCGGTTCATTCACGCCTCTGTTTCCCCCGCACGCGCGAGAGCAACTTATTATCTCCACAGATTCCGCTTTCTCGAGTGAGAGATAAAAATGACAACAGCAACCCCCGCGAATTACCAACGTACCCGCATGCTCACCCTTATTGGCACCATTATCACCCAGTTCGCTTTGGGCTCGGTTTATACCTGGAGCCTGTTTAACGGCCCGCTGGCAAATAAGCTGGATGCGCCCATCAGTGAAGTGGCTTTCTCGTTCGGTTTGCTCAGTCTTGGCCTGGCGATCGCTTCATCGCTTGCCGGGAAATTGCAGGAGCGCTTTGGCGTGCGCAACGTCACCATCGGTGCGGGCATACTGATGGCGGTAGGTTTCTGGCTGACCGCGCATGCCGATAATCTGATGATGCTTTACCTCAGCGCCGGGATTCTGGTGGGATTGGCCGATGGTGCTGGTTATCTGATGACGCTCTCTAACTGCGTGAAGTGGTTCCCGGAGCGCAAAGGGCTCATTTCGGCCTGCTCGATTGGTGCGTACGGTTTGGGCAGCCTCGGCTTCAAATTCATCTGCGGCGCACTGCTGAGTGCACAAGGTCTGGAGAATACCTTCATGATCTGGGGCGTGCTGGCGATGAGCATGATTATTGTCGGCGCGTTGCTGATGCGTGATGCACCGATGCAGAAGAGTGGCCGTAATACGCAGCTGGAAGCCAAAGATTATACGCTGGCGCAATCGGTGCGTTTACCGCAGTACTGGATGCTGGCGCTGATGTTCCTGACTGCCTGCATGAGCGGCCTGTACGTGATTGGCGTGGCGAAAGATATCGGTGAAGGCATGGTACATCTGAGCGCGCAAACCGCCGCCAATGCGGTCACGGTGATTGCGATTGCCAACCTCAGCGGGCGTCTGATTCTTGGTGTGCTGTCGGATAAAATGGCGCGCATCCGCGTGATTACGCTGGCGCAGATCGTCTCGCTGGTGGGGATGAGTATTCTGCTGTTCACCCATATGAGTGAATCGACCTTCTTCCTCTCCTTAGCCTGCGTAGCCTTCAGCTTCGGCGGCACCATTACCGTGTTCCCATCGCTGGTCAGCGATTTCTTTGGCCTGAACAACCTGACCAAAAACTATGGTCTGATTTACCTTGGCTTCGGTATCGGCAGCGTGCTGGGTTCGCTGGTTGCTTCCGCCTTTGGCGGCTTCACCGTCACCTTCAGCCTGATTATGACCTTACTGGTGATTTCGCTGGTGTTGTCGCTGAGCATTCGTATGCCAAATCGCCAAAACGTGGCAGAACCTTTACTGCAATAATTAAGTTCGCTGGGATGCCGCATTAATACTCGGCATCCCATTTCTCCATAATTGATCCACAATAACGCATTAATTGAGAACCACTATTATTAAGCCTTGCCTTTCGGAGGAATCTCGTTATTATTATCAGGCATTCGGCTTATTCCGATTGGTTTATTTTACCCCGCGACTTTTTTAGCATTTAATTGACACACTTCGTAATACATCCCGCAATAACTCTACATTTCCTGCATCTTCACTCCACTATTCCCCTGTAATCTGACGTCATTGGAACAGAGGAGGACTCTCCATGAAGAAAGTTATTAAGCTTGCATCGGTTGTAGCCATTATGACGATGTTGAGTGGCTGTATTATCGATCATCATCGTGGAGGCGGCGCCCCAGGTTGGGGCCATCATGGTGGCGGAGGCTGGCATCATGGGCACGGCGGTTATGGACACCGCAGATAGTTGGGCAAAGCACACACAGCAAATAATAAGAAAATAAAAAAGGGCGGGAAATTATCCCGCCCTATTTTTTAGCTTTTTACCGCGTAATTACATTGATACCAGGCTTTCTTTAGTCCGGGCAAATGGCTATTTTGCGACGGCAGTGATTCCACCTTATCAAATCCACGCTGACTGCAATAATTCGCAAGGTCGATCTCCATTGCGTCTTTATTCAGCGTGTGCGGATCGTAACGATACTGCACGGTATTTGAGCTGGTATCTTCATCGACACGCTCAAATCCTCCTGGTTTGCTGACGCTACAACCGGCCAGCATAAAAAGCGCCATTGCGCTAATAAGCATTTTTTTCATTAGGGTTTCCTCTAAAACGTCGCAGTCTAAAATGCAACGCCGCGCTTATCTATAGGATTAAAGCGCGAAATGTCCGGGATTATTGAAGCTTTCGCCAATCAAATCGATAAAACCAAACGGTTTCCCTTATCAACTTAGCGGTGCGATTATGTACCCAGACAAAGCGAAGTCTGCACCACACCAGGTGAGTTAATAATAAACATACTGATAGTGACCTTCATGCCCGCGCTGAGCGGGCTTTTTTTTGCCCGCTAACCGGTAAGGCTGACCATCTTACGTAAAAGATTGGCCGCTTGTTTGTCAGGCAATGCGAGAATGCCGCTGTAGAGATCAATCGACATCGCGCACATTGCGCTGCGATCAACCGCAGTATCCGCCGGCATGTTCAGCTGTTGCAGCCGATCGCCCCACTTGCCATACAGCTTTTCCACCACGCTTTGCAGATCGCGCTGCGCCGCAGCCTGATCCAGCGGCTGTTCATTGCCAGTGCTTTGCTGCAGCAGCGTTTCGAGCGCCTGCGCATCGCGCTGATTCAGTTCCGGTGACAGCACCTGTTGCAAATTGACGCCGCCATTCACCTGCGGATAGAGGAAGCGGAAGCAGCGCTGCGGTTCCTGCTGCTGCAACGCCTGCATCTCCTCGACCGAGACACGGATGTAGTCAATGATCGCCGCATCGCTGGCTCTTGTCAGACGTTGATTGACCAGATCCATCAACCAGCCGCGCATATCCCCCAACGCCTGATCGGCGGGAACGCCTTCCAGCCGTTTATGCAGCAGTTCGCGATTGAGCAACTGCCACAAGGCCGGTTCCTGAATTTTTAGCAGGCGATAACCGGGCGCGAGGCTGAGTTGGGTTGCCACCTCTTCCACCAGTGCCTGACGCTCCTGACGCGGATGCAGCCAGCTGAACCACAGCAGATTCGCCAGTATTAGCGGCAAGATAAATAACAGCACGCCTTGCCACAGTCGCAGCGAGGTGGTGCGCACCAGCAGAATAATAATGATCGCCAGCAGCGCGAACGCCGCTAGCGTAATCGGAAAAAGCGAGAGCATCGAGCGGGATTAATCCTTACGTACATCGATTAAAACGGGGCAATTGGCGCGCTCAATCACTGCGGCGCTGACCGAGCCTTTCAGCAGACGATTAAACGGCGACAAATGGCGACGTCCCATGATGATCATGCTGGCATGCAAAAGTGTGGATTGCGCCACAATGGTTTCCGCCGCTTCACCGGCCAGAATCAATCCCTTTGCCGCCACGCCCGCGCGCAGTAGCGGCGCCAGTGCATGACGCACCACCATTTCGGCGGTGTTCTGCTCATCTTTCGCCGCCACAAAATCATCCGGATCTTCACCGGCATCAATCTCAATCGGTTGATTGCAGGAGGAGTAAGCGGGATCAACGCAGCACAGTACCGTGACCTGCGCCTGATGCGCCAGCGCTTGTTCAATGGTCAACGCAATCACTTTTTCCGCCACCGGAGAGTTATCGATGGCCATCAGCAAGGTTTTCATCAGTTGGTTATCCTTCCACAGCGGTCATTTTGCCAATTTCACGAATTAAGGCGTCTTTGCACTTGATGATTTGCTCACGATAGTGCGCTTCCTGCTTATGAAAACGCGCGGTCGGCACCAGTAATGAGATGGAGAAGCGGCCAAACAACGTATCAATGGCGACCGCCATGGTCGAAATGCCCTCTAGCGTCTCACCGCGATCAATCGCCAATCCGCTGGCGCGTACCTCGGCAATCAGCTCCAGCAATTGCGGCAGCGTTTTCACCGTCATCTCGGTTAACTCTTTATAGGCTTCGCCCACCATCACGCGCACATCTTCATCGCTCTCCAGCGCCAGCAAAGCGCGGCCGCCCGATGTGCTGTAAAGCGGCAAATTCAGCCCGATGCGCGGCACCACGCGCAGTTCGCGCGAGGCCACCACATAATGCACGATCGCCAGCTGCGTGCCGCTGGCCCGCGCCAGCGATACCGTTTCATTAATCTCTGCAGAGAGTTGTTCGAGGAATGGACGCACGATTTCCACCACGTCGCTGTGCACGCTGGAGATCAGCTTGAGCAGCGCCGGACCAAGACGTAACCCGCCGGCACCACTGCTGCGCACCAGCTGTGCGCTGTCCAGCGCACCAATAATTCGCTGCACCGTCGAGCGCGGCAGATCAACCACCTGCGCAATTTCACCTAAACTCATGCCGCCGGGATGCTCACCCAGCGCGTTCAGAATTTTTGCCGCACGCGCGATGACCTGAATGCCACCCGCTTTTTCATCCTCACGGCTTGAGGGAAGTTCAACCATGATGCGTTCCTTTTTGGCCTGCCCTACTTTAACGCGAATGATCGCACTTTTACACCCTGTATCACATTGCAATACAGCATATCGATATGTAAGATGCCATCTGTATCACATTGCAATACACTGCATCAACATTATAACGAGAAGCCTGCTATGAACGCCCAGCCCATTGCGGCTCCGGCCCCCCATCCGTTTACTCTGCGCCTCGCGCTGGGATTGGTTGGCGTGCTGATTGCCGCGCTCACATCGGGATTAAACGATCGCGTCACTGATATCGCGTTAGCCGATATCCGCGCTGCCATCGGCATCAGTTACGATCAAGGCAGCTGGATCATCTCCGCGTATCAGGCCGCTGAAGTGGCGGCAATGATGATTGCGCCCTGGTTCGCCGTCACCTTTTCGCTGCGCCGCTTTGCGCTCACCGTCTCCGCTGGTTTTATGCTGAGCGGTCTGCTGCTGCCGCTGATGCCTAACGCCACGCTGTTTATCGCCTTGCGCGTGGTGCAGGGGTTATTTGGCGGCGCGCTGCCGCCAATGCTGATGACCGTTGCGCTGCGCTTTCTTCCGCCGCCGATCAAATTATACGGTTTAGCCGGATATGCGCTGACCGCCACCTTCGGTCCGAATATGGCCGCTTCGCTGGCGGCGTTCTGGACCGATGACGTCAGCTGGCTGTTTGTCTTCTGGCAAGTGGTGCCCGCCATGCTGATTGCCATGCTGCTGATTAGCTGGGGTTTGCCGCAGGATCCGCTGCGCCTTGAGCGTTTTAAACAGATCGACCTGTTCGGCATGCTGACCGGCTGCTCCGGTATGGCGCTGTTGATTCTGGCGCTGACGCAGGGCGAGCGACTCGACTGGCTCGAATCGCCGTTATTTTGCGGCCTATTATTCAGCGCACTGGCGTTGCTGACTGTGTTCTTTATTAATGAATGGTTTCACCCGCTGCCGCTGTTCAAATTGCAGATGCTGGGGCGGCGCAATCTCGCGCACGGCTTGCTGGTGCTGGCGGGCGTGCTGATTCTGTCGCTGTCAGGTTCGGCGCTGCCGTCGGCCTATCTGGCGCAGGTGCAAGGCTTCCGCACGCTGCAGTTCGCCCCGCTGGCGTTGACCATCGGATTGCCGCAGTTGCTGATCGCGCCTTTTGTTGCCGCGCTACTGAATATTCGCTGGGTGGATTGCCGCTGGATGTTGACGGCGGGCGTAGCGCTGTTGGTGACGTCCTGCCTGATGGGCATGCACATCACCACCGATTGGGCGCGGCAGAATTTCTGGCTGATTCAGATTTTGCAGGCGTTCGGCCAGCCCATGGTGATTTTGCCGGTGCTGATGAGTGCCACCAGCGTGGTTGCACCACCAGAAGGCCCCTTTGCCTCGGCGATGTTCAACACGGTGCGCGGTTTCTCCAGCATCGCCGCCAGCACGCTGGTGGAATGGTTTATCAGCCACCGTGAAAAATTCCACTCCAACGTGCTGGTCGATAGCGCCGCCAGCCGTTCATGGCTGATGACGGCGCCGAACAGCGCACAATCCAGCAGCAGCGTGCCGTTGCTGCCGGACGGCAGCGCCAGCAGCGCGGAAAACCTCAGCGGTTTCGCCACCTTGCTGAAACAGCAGGCAATGGTGCTGAGCCTGAGTGATTGCTACCAGATGCTGATTGCCTTCGCCGCCCTGCTTTTACTGTTAACCGCCTGGTTGCCAAAACGCGTGTGGCCACCACAAACACTGATCCAACCTGTTACGACGACGTCGAGATAATTGATATGCAAGCTTTTGCTTTGAAGAGAACGGTGCTGTTGAGCGCCTTATTACTGGTGTTATTAGCGATGGCTTTTTTTGTCTGGTCATCAATGACCGGCAACGATCACCGCACCACCGATGCCTACGTGAATGCCGATTACACGCTGGTTGCACCGAAAGTTTCCGGCTACATCGCCAGCGTCAACGTGCAAGACAACCAGCGCGTGAAGGCCGGCGAACTGCTGGCGACACTCGACGATCGCGATTACCGTGTGGCGTTAGAGACCGCGCAGGCCAATTTGCAGGTCAGCGAGGCGAAGCGTTTGAGTAGCCAGGCGCAGCTGGAACAGCAGCAATCCACTATCGACCAGGCGAAGGCCACGTTAGCGGCGAGCCAGGCTTCCGCGCAGTACGCCGGACAAAGCGCCGCGCGTTACAACCAGCTGTATAAAAGTGGCACCATCGCCGCAGACGATCAGCAAAAAGCCAACTCAACGCAGCGCTCCGCCTCGGCTACCGTCCGCCAGAGCGAAGCGGCGCTGGCTTCCGCCGTCAAGCAAGTGGGTGTGCTGCAAGCTGCGGTGCGTCAGGCTGCTGCCGATGTCGCTGCCGCGCAGGCCAGCGTCAATCAGGCGCAGCTCAATCTTTCCTACACGCGGATTGTAGCGCCGGTGGATGGCATGGTCGGTCAGCGTTCGGTGCGCCTCGGCGCCTACGTTAGCGCAGGCACGCGTTTGCTGGCGGTGGTGCCGCTGCAGCAAACCTATATCACCGCTAATTATCTGGAAACCCAGCTGGCGGATGTGAAGCAAGGGCAGAAAGTGAGCGTGAAGGTGGACGCCTTGCCAGACAAGGTATTTAGCGGCCGCGTCGACAGCATCGCTCCGGCGACGGGCGCGACCTTTTCCGCCATTTCGCCGGACAACGCCACCGGCAATTACACCAAAGTGGTACAGCGTTTACCGGTGAAAATTGTGCTCGATGAAAACCAGCCGGATCTGGCCAAACTGCGCGTGGGAATGTCGGCGATACCGGAGATTGAGACCCGCTGAAAATGTGAGCAATATCTCAGAAGCGGCCTATTTATTTTTGGGACAAATCCGCGTAAATTAGCCCTCGATCCTGTTTCGGGCTTGCCTGGAGCGACCTGAGAAGAAAGCGTGTAGCGATGATGAACTCCACCTTTCTCTTATTCTGTTCGGGTTACGCGGGTTTGGGATCGCCCGCCGGGTAGCCGCTCAGAGGAGTTGTTTTGTGAGATACGCTTTGATGGGAATTTCTTTCTTCCTGTTGCTTTGGGTCGGTACTTTTGTACTGATGCTGTAGAGCCGCCAGGCGGGGCGACGCTGAGTCGCCCCACTTACTGGTTATTCCTCTTCTTCTTCCAGCGCTTTTACCGTTCCCGGCAAAATGCCATCGGCACGGAACATCGATTTAATCCCCCGCACCGCCTGACGAATACGATCGCTGTTTTCAATCAGCGCGAAACGCACATGGGTATCACCGTAATCACCAAAACCGATGCCCGGCGAGACGCACACTTTGGCTTCCTGCATCAGTAATTTGGCGAACTCCAGCGAGCCGAGATGCGCGTAGTGATCGGGAATTTTCGCCCAGACGTACATCGACGCCTTCGGCAGATCGACCATCCAGCCCGCTTCGTGCAGGCCTTTCACCAGCACATCACGGCGGCGTTTGTACTGTTCAGCGATATCGCGCACGCACTGTTGATCGCCTTCCAGCGCCGCAATCGCCGCGACCTGCAGTGGCGTGAAGGTGCCGTAATCGTGATAACTCTTGATACGCGCCAGCGCGGAAACCAGCTCTTTGTTACCGACCATAAAGCCGATGCGCCAGCCCGCCATATTGTAGCTTTTCGACAGGGTAAAGAATTCTACCGCCACATCACGCGCGCCTGGCACCTGCATAATCGACGGCGCTTTCCAGCCATCGTAGGTAATATCAGCGTAGGCGAGATCGTGGATGACCAGCACGTTGTACTGCTTCGCCAGCGCGATGACGCGCTCGAAGAAGTCGAGCTCAACGCATTGCGCCGTAGGGTTTGACGGGAAGCCGAGAATCATCATCTTCGGCTTGGGATAACTTTCGCGAATCGCCCGCTCCAGCTCGTTGAAGAAATCAACGCCCGCCACCAGCGGGACAGAACGCACCTGCGCACCGGCAATCACCGCGCCGTAAATGTGAATTGGATAGCTGGGGTTTGGCACCAGCACGGTGTCGCCGTGGTCGAGCGTGGCCAGCATCAAGTGCGCCAAACCCTCTTTGGAGCCGATGGTGACAATCGCCTCCGATTCCGGATCGATCTCCACCTGATAACGATCTGCGTACCAGCGCGAAATCGCGCGACGCAAACGGGGAATACCTTTTGAGGTCGAGTAACCGTGCGTGTCTTCGCGCTGCGCTACCTGGCAGAGTTTTTCGACGATGTGCGGCGGCGTGGGGCCATCCGGATTGCCCATCGAAAAATCGATGATGTCTTCGCCGCGCCGACGCGCAGCCATCTTCAATTCAGCTGTAATATTAAAAACATACGGTGGAAGGCGTTCAATACGCGAGAAACGACGGGGTGTGCTGTTATCAGCCATGATGTCCTCTGGTTTACGTAAGCGCCCGGACCGTCCGAGCGACGTGGGTCACTGTGGTGACCGCACCAAGAACATAACGCGCTGATTACAAGATTGTCGAGAGCAGACGGAAATTTTTTTAATGTTGCGGATTCAGGCGGCCAAACACCCAATCGCTTACCCATTGGCCGTTTAGCAGATAATTATCCCGCAGCGTGCCCTCAAGAACAAAACCATTCTTCTCCAGAATGCGGCGTGACGGCCAATTTCCCTCAATCACCATCGCTTTCAGTTTATGAAATTCTACCTGCAGCAAAAATTGGCACAGCGCGTCGAGCGCTTCACTGCCATAACCCATGCCGGTAAACGCCGCGCGCAGCATGTAACCCACTTCGGCCTGACGATAAGGATGCCACTCGGCGCTGCAGCCAAACAGGCCGATCGGCTCGCCGGTTTCCCGGATGCGCGCCACCAGACACAGCATATGAAAACTGCTCGCCTGCCATGGCGCCAGACGCTCAGTAAAGCGTTGACGAATATCATTTTCATCCGGGATTTCACTGACCCACGTCATGGTCGCGCGGTCCTGATGTACAGCCTTGAAAATCTGCCAGTCTTCAGGTTGAAGCCGACTAAGGGACAAACGTGGAGTGAGTAATTGCATGGCTGAGCTCCCCTTTTTTTATACGGCAACATAGCAAACCGGAGTATTCACAACCAGCGATCGGCGCACGCTTTAGCTAATCCTCTTTTTTCTGGTCAAGTTTTCCTCTTTTGGGGAGGTCGCCATGAATGGCGACCCTACAAAGTCGTAACGATATTGATCCGCCATTACGTCGTAGGGGCGCCATTTATGGCGACCTGCATATTAAAAATTGATCTCGACTACGAGAAAGGTCTGCTGAATGCTGTGGCGCTGGCGCATCGTGATCACATTTTTTATCATAGCCTCCCGTTTCTTGCCTGAGAGATGCCCTTGCCTTCCCACTTCGACATGCTGCTGGCGGTTTTTGACCGCGCGGCGCTGATGCTGATTTGCCTGTTCTTCCTCACTCGCACGCGGGTGTTTCGTCAGCTGCTGCAAAAAGATGAGCATTCGGTGCGAGAAAAACTGGTGGTGACGGCAATATTCTCGCTGTTTGCGCTGTTCAGCACCTGGTCAGGCATTAACGTCGACGGCTCGCTGCTCAATGTGCGCGTGATTGCAGTGATGTCCGGCGGCATTCTGTTTGGTCCGTGGGTGGGCATCGCCACCGGCGTGATTGCCGGTTTGCATCGCTATCTAATTGATATGGATGGCGTCACGGCGGTGCCTTGCCTGATCACCAGCATCATTGCCGGCATCGCTTCGGGCGTGATTAATCGCCGGGTGAATAAAGAGCAGCGCTGGCGCGCCGGTATTCTTGGCGGCATGTTGTGCGAAAGCCTGACCATGCTGCTGATTGTGCTGTGGGCCAAGCCAATGACGCTGGGACTGGCGATTGTGTCCGAGATTGCGCTGCCGATGATTTTGGGCGCATCGAGCATCGGTTTAATCGTGCTGCTGGTGCAGAGCGTCGAAGGTGAAAAAGAGGCGATTGCGGCGCGTCAGGCCAAGCTTGCGCTGGAGATCGCCAACAAAACATTGCCGCTGTTTCGCCAGGTTGATAGCCAGTCGCTGCATAAAGTGTGTGATATCATCCGCACCGACATTCACGCCGATGCAGTCGCCATCACCAATAACAAACAGATTCTCGCCTATGTCGGTTACGGCGAGCAGAACTATCACAACGGCGATGATGCTATCAGCCCGACCACCGCGCAGGCGATCGCCAGCGGTAAAATTATTATTAAAAACAACGACGAGGCACATCGCACCAAAGATATTCACTCGATGCTGGTTATTCCCCTTTGGGAAAAAGGGGAAGTAACAGGCACGCTAAAAATCTATTATCGCCGTGCGCATCGCATCACCGGGTCGCTGAAAGAGATGGCGATTGGGCTGTCGCAAATCATCTCCACCCAGCTGGAAGTCTCGCGGGCTGAACAGCTGCGCGAGATGGCGAACAAGGCAGAATTGCGCGCACTGCAGAGCAAAATTAACCCGCATTTCCTGTTTAACGCCCTGAATGCTATTTCCTCTTCGATTCGCCTTAATCCGGACACCGCGCGCCAGTTGGTGATCAATTTGTCACGTTATCTGCGTTACAACCTCGAACTCAACGATGACGAGCTTATCGATATCAAGAAAGAGTTGTGGCAGGTGAAGGATTACATCGCGATTGAGCAGGCGCGTTTCGGCGATAAGCTGTCGATGATTTATGACGTGGATGAAGATCTGCACTTCACGCTGCCCAGCCTGCTGATTCAGCCGCTGGTAGAGAACGCCATTGTGCACGGCATTCAGCCTTGTCGCGGCAAAGGCGTAGTGACGCTGAGCGTGAAGGATTTAGGCGATCGGGTGCGCGTTGCGGTGCGCGATACCGGTGATGGCATCAGCGATGATGTGATGAGCCGCGTGGCGCGAAACGAGATGCCCGGCAATAAAATTGGTCTGCTGAATGTGCATCATCGCGTTAAGCTGCTCTCCGGCCAGGGTTTGGTCATCACCCGCCATCATCCCGGCACGGAAATTGCCTTTACGCTTAGCAAGAATGGCCAGCGGCTGCCTGCCCCGCTGCGCCCCACCACGGAAACCGCCACGTGAAAGCCATCATCGTTGAAGACGAGTTTCTCGCCCAGCAAGAGTTAAGCTGGATGATTCAGCATCATAGCCAAATCAGCGTTGAGGCCTGCTTTGATGATGGGCTGGAAGTGCTGAAATATCTGCAGAACCATCGTGTGGATGTGATTTTCCTTGATATCAACATTCCTTCGCTCGATGGCATGCTGCTGGCGCAAAACATCAATCAGTTTGCCCACAAACCGCTGATTGTGTTTATCACCGCGTGGAAAGAGCATGCGGTTGAAGCGTTTGAGCTGGACGCGTTTGACTACATTCTCAAGCCGTATCATGAGTCGCGCATCATGACCATGCTGCAGAAACTGGAAGCCAGCGCGCAACAGCAGTTGCAACCACAAAACGCAGCCACCAGCTCGCCACAAACCGTCAATCTGGTGAAAGATGAACGCATTATCGTCACCGATATCAACGAGATTTATTACGTTGAGGCGCACGAGAAGTTGACGTTTGTGTATACGCGGCGCGAAGCCTATGTGATGTCGATGGTGATCAGTGAGTTTTGCAGCCGTTTACCGGAACAGCAGTTCTTCCGCTGCCATCGCTCTTACTGCGTCAACCTGAGCAAGATTCGTGAAATCGAGCCGTGGTTTAACAATACCTATTTGGTGAAGTTGCGTGATTTGGATGCGCAGGTGCCGGTGAGTCGCAGCAAGGTGAAAGCCTTTCGGCAGTTGATGAGATTATAAGGCGAACGGCGGATGCCGCTCGCCTGCGTGTTTACAGCTCGCGGCCCAACACCTGACGCAGGTGCGCACCGGCGCCGAGTAAGCCCGGCTGATCGTGAGTAATCATATATACCGGAATATCGACCAGGTAATCGCGGAAGCGACCTTTATCTTCAAATGCCGCGCGGAAACCGGAGGCTTTAAAGAAATCGAGGAAGCGCGGCACAATACCGCCCGCGATATAAACGCCGCCGAAGGTGCCCAGATTCAGCGCCAGGTTGCCGCCAAAACGGCCCATAATCACGCAGAACAGCGACAGCGCGCGACGGCAATCAATGCAGGTATCTTTTAATGCGCGTTCGGTAACATCTTTAGGCTTGAGGTTTTCTGGCTCACGCTCATCAGACTTCACGATGGCGCGATACAGATTGACCAAACCGGCACCGGACAGCACGCGTTCCGCCGAAACGTGGCCAATCTCCGCGCGCAGCACTTCGAGAATTTCACCCTCTTCTTCGCTATTTGGCGCAAAGTCAACGTGACCGCCCTCGCCCGGCAAGCTGATCCAGCGTTTATCCACGTGCACTAAATGGCTGACGCCGAGGCCGGTACCCGCACCATAAATCGCGATAGGCTTGCCTTCAACCGGCGCTCTACCGCCGAACTGAATCACTTCCTGTTCGCTCAGCATCGGAATCGCCATGGAAACGGCGGTGAAATCATTAATGATTTCCAGGCTTTCCAGCGCCAGATGCTCTTTCATCACTTTGGTCGAGAACGCCCAATCGTGGTTGGTCATCTCCACCCAATCGCCGGTAATCGGACAGGCAATGGCGATACAGGCGTGCTTAATGTCCTGTTTTTGCTCGTCCAGATAGTGGCGAATCACCGCTTCGAGATTGTCGTAGTCTGATGTTGAGAAAGTTTGGGCTTGCGAGATAGCGCCGTTTTCTACCTCACACAATGCGAGACGGGCATTGGTACCGCCCACATCGCCGACCAGGGCGTATGTTGTCATTCTTCTGCTGCTCCGCTTGGGTCATAAACAATTGCAGGACACTATAAAAGCCTGCCAATAAAACAACAACGCCCACCTGCACGATGGGCGTAATCCATTCAAAGATGCTGCACAGCCTACCGATCACCTGCCCGACTTCCCAGCGGCAACTTTCCGAAATTTAGCCACTATTACGCTGATGCAATGCGGCGGTGACCTTACGCAGCAGCGGCGGCAAGTCCTGTTTGTCCATCACCACTTCCACCAGCGACAGACGTCGATTCCGCATTAATTGTTCCATCACCGCGTCGAGTTGCACCGTTTCGCTGACGCGCCAGCTTTGCGCCGCATAGTGCTGGCTCAGCGCCTGCGGTAGCGCGGTCCAGTTCCATTGCGCGATATCATTGTAACGTTGCTCAGCACCGTGAATCGCGCGCTCAACGGTATAACCATCGTTATTAATCAAGAAGATAATCGGCTGCTGGCCGTCGCGTAGCATCGAACCTAACTCCTGAATCGTCAGCTGCGCAGAGCCATCGCCAATGATCAGGATGACCCGCCGATCTGGCTGCGCGGTTTGCGCACCAAAAGTGGCGGGTAAAGTATAGCCAATCGATCCCCACAGCGGTTGCACCAACAGTTGTGCATCCTGCGGTAAACGCAGCGCCGCCGCGCCAAAGGCCGCAGTGCCTTGATCGGCAAGGATAATATCACCGGGTTGCAGGAAGCGCTGCATCGCCTGCCAGAATGCCTGCTGACTGATTACCGCCGCAGCAATTTGCTCACTTTCCTCGCACTCAGGCGCATCTGCCAGCCGCCAGTGCGCGCAGTGACGCTGATAAATCGGCGTCAGCGCCGCCAGCGCCTGCTGCATGCTCAACGGCGCAAACACCTCGCCAGCGACCGTGGCCTGAAACGGCTGCAGATCGATCACGCGCTCGGCGGGCAGATTTTGTGTGAAGCCGGCGGTTAAGGTGTCGGTAAACCGCACGCCGACGCAAATCGTAACGTCAGTATCTTCGATGGCCTGACGCACCGCATCGCTGCTGCCTTGCGCGGCGTATGTACCGACGAAGCCCGGCTGCTGCTCGTTCAGCACGCCCTTGCCCATCAACAAGGTGGCGGCAGGAATCGCACGCAGCTGGCGCAACACCTCAAGCTGTGGCTGCAACTGCCAGCGTGAGGCCAGGAAATCGGCCAACAGCGCCACGCGCTGTGCTGGTGCCAGCAAGCGTTCTGCCGCATCGGCAAAGGCCACGGCAACCTGCTGATGGTTATCTGCGGCTGTGGCTTTTTCCCCTGGTAGCGAAATCTCAGCCGCCGCCACATCCACCGCCAGCAATAAATAGCCGGGGCGATGTTGCGTTAGCGCCTCGCTGATAACGCGATCAATCTCAGTCACTGCGTTTTCCGCCGTCAGCACCGCCGATGCCACACTTACTTCCTGCGCCATACGCAGGAAGTGACCAAAATCGCCGTCGCCCAGCGAATGGTGCACACAATCGCCCTGCTGTTGCGCCTGACTGGCGGGCGCGCCAACGATATGAATCACCGGCACATATTCGGCATAGCTGCCGGCGATGCCGTTAATCGCGCTTAGCTCGCCGACGCCAAAGGTGGTCAGCAGTGCCGCCGCACCGTTGCAGCGCCCGTAACCATCCGCCGCATACGCCGCATTCAGTTCATTGGCACAGCCAACCCAGGCAATGTCGGGATGCGCAATCACGCTGTCGAGAAATTGCAGGTTGTAATCGCCGGGCACGCCGAACAGATGACGGATGCCAGCTTGCTGTAATCGGTGCAGTAAATAATCGCCAACGTTCGGGTTTTTCATCGACAGCTCCTTGTTAAGGGGATAATCAGGAGTATTAGCGATGTGGCTGAATTGGCGAGATATTCATCATCGTGGCGTGGTGATTTGTGGCAAGCATTCGTTACGACGACAGATAATTCTGTAAGTTGCGATCTTCGGCGCGTTTCGCCTTAGTGTAAACGCATACACTGATATGCTGATGTCACTTTCTCCCCTATGAGACAGGAACGCTGCATGAGTGCTTTTCCCCATCCCGAACGTTATCAACAGATGCAATACCGCCGCAGTGGCCGTAGCGGCCTGAAGTTACCGGCGATTTCACTGGGTTTGTGGCATAACTTTGGCGACAGTACGCGCGTCGATAACAGCCGTGAACTGCTGCGCCATGCCTTTGATCGCGGCATTACCCATTTCGATCTCGCCAATAATTACGGCCCGCCGCCGGGATCGGCGGAATCCAACTTTGGTCGCATTCTGCGCGAGGATTTTCAGGGGCTGCGTGACGAGCTGGTGATTTCAACTAAAGCCGGTTACACCATGTGGGACGGCCCATACGGCGATTGGGGTTCGCGCAAGTATCTGATTTCCAGTCTCGATCAAAGCCTGAAGCGCATGGGATTGGAGTACGTTGATATCTTCTATCATCACCGCCCCGATCCCGAAACGCCGCTGGAAGAGACCATGCGTGGGCTTGATCAGGTGGTGCGTCAGGGCAAAGCGCTGTATGCCGCCATCTCCAACTATCCGGCAGACAAAGCTGCCGAAGCGATTGCGATTCTGCGCGACCTCGGCACGCCTTGCCTGATCCACCAGCCGCGTTATTCGATGTTTGAACGTACGCCTGAGCAGGGTTTACTGGATGTGCTGGGCGACAACGGCGTTGGTTGCATCGCCTTCTCGCCGCTGGCGGGAGGCGTGTTAACCGACCGCTATTTGCAGGGTATTCCACAAGATTCGCGCATCGCCAGCGGCAGTAAGTTCCTGAATGAAAACCAGCTGACGCAAGAGAAGATGGAAAAAGTGCGTCAGCTGCAGGCGATTGCCCAACAGCGCGGCCAGAAGCTGGCGCAGATGGCGCTGAGCTGGGTGCTGCGCGATGCGCGTGTCACCTCGGTGCTGATTGGCGCCAGTAAAACCGCGCAAATTGATGATGCGGTTGAGATGTTGAGCCAGCCGGAACTAAGCCGGGATGAGATCGACGCTATCCACAATATCTTAGTGTAAACGTTTACCTGCCCGGCATTGGTCGGGCGTTTTCCGCAGCAGAAAATTCTCATTTCAGATTTCCCTCAGCGTTTTCAGACTGATTCTCAAGGCTTCCCTGGTCCGATGTGGCAAACTAGCGCAACGGTGGCAGTTATAAGCTACTGAAAAGGAGAAGTTATGAAACGTGCCATTTTGTTTGCCGCCTTGCTGGCAACCTTATCCCCGTTGGCTATCAGCACAGCACAAGCCGACAGCGCCACCATCAATTTGGGTCCGGGCGTTACGCTGCATCTCGGCGATCGCGATCGTCACGGTAATTACTGGGACGGGGGGCGCTGGCGCGAGCCGCGCTGGTGGAACGATCGTTATCAGTACAACGATCATCGCTGGTGGCGTCACGAAGAGTGGAAACGTCATCGCGCCTATGAACGTGAGCGCGAACGCCGCTGGCATGAGCGTGAACGTCGTGAACATCACCGCCACGATCATCGCCATGATGATCGTCGAGGTCACCACGATCACCATCATCACTAAACAAAAAATCCCGCACAATGGCGGGATTTTTCTTTTCTCTGGCAGTTACCAACCGAGCGCTTCGCCGACCAGCAAATAGAGATTGAGGGCGATCACCAGCACCACAATCAGCCGCCCGGCATTTTGCATCAGGCGCGAGTTCACCATCTCATCGCCCATCAATTCGCGGTTGCCGGTAAAGGAGAGCAGCGGAATCAGCGCCAGCGCGATACCAAAACTCAACAGCACCTGACTCATTACCAGAATGCGCGTGGGATCCCAGCCCGCCCAAATTACTATAAAAGAGGGCAACATGGTGATGGTGCGGCGGAACCACAGCGGAATGTGGAAACGGATAAAGCCCTGCATCACCACTTGTCCCGCCAGCGTGCCAACCACGGTTGAGGAGAGACCGGCAGCCACCAGACTCAAACCAAACACAATTGCTGCCGCTTCACCCAACAGCGGTTGCAGCGTTAGGTATGCCTGATCGAGATCGACGATGCTGGAGTGACCGCTAAAGTGAAACGCCGCGGCGGCGGTGGCCATCATCGCCAGATTCACAAAGCCAGCGATGGTCATGGCGATAGCCACATCCAGCTTGGTTGAACTGTAACGTTGCGCCTTGCTGCCTTTATTGCCGTGCTGCGTCAGCGCCGAGTGCAGATAAATCACGTGCGGCATAATGGTGGCGCCTAACACACCAGCAGCGAGGAATACCGCATCCGATGTTGGCAGCGATGGCAGCGCCATGCCAACCACCAGCTCACTCACTTTAGGCTGGGAGAAAAACAGCTCCACAATATAAGCCGCCGCTACAAACAGCAGCAGACCGCCAATCACCAGTTCCAGCGGCTTCTGCCCGCGACTTTGCAGCATCAGAATCAGGTAGGTCGCGATACCGGTTAACACCGCACCCTGCAGCAGGGAAATGCCAAGTAATAGCTTGAAGCCGAGCGCCGCGCCGATAAATTCAGCGAGATCGGTGGCCATGGCGATGATTTCCGCCTGCACCCAATAGAACCACACCGCCGGGCGCGGGAAGCGATCGCGGATGTGTTCTGCAAGATTTTTGCCGGTAGCAATGCCCAGCTTGGCGGACATCAGCTGGATCAGCATCGCCATGACGTTGGCCCACACCACCACCCATAACAGCTTGTAGCCGTAGGCGGCGCCGGCCTGAATGTTGGTCGCGAAGTTGCCGGGATCGATGTAGCCAATCGCCGCAATAAAGGCGGGGCCCAGCAGCGCGAGTTTGATCTTTCTGGCTCCGCGAGCGGCGCGCTCGGCGGTGCGGCTTTCTAGCATAGTTTTACCCTGTCCTAATGCTTGTTGACCTGTCCAGATTAAGGGTCATTCAAGGCAGATGAAATTTGGTTATAGTTATTGTAGTAATAGATGGTGCTATAAAGTATAGCCATTGCTATACATTGCGGTAAAGTCAGTTCTTGCTAAAAACAAGTGCAACGCAAAAGACTCTACTCTTGGGTTATTTTATAGACAATGTTTTTGTGGATATTTCTTGTGATGAATTTGTAATAGGGTTGTGAGCGGTCAGACTTATCTGAGAAAAAACGCGATAGCGAATACTTATAATGTGGTTTTGATCTCGTTTTTAAGTAACGCGTTACATAGAATACGCAACAAAATACAACCCTCCTCAAATTTGGAGCCGACATGTCCCATGTTTTGCATTTTCTTTTAGCACTAGTGGTGGTAGCGGTGCTGGCCTTGCTGGTCAGCCACGATCGTAAAAGCATCCGTCTTCGTTATATCGTTCAACTTCTGGTAATCGAAATTCTGCTGGCCTGGTTCTTCCTGAACTCCTCCATCGGTCTCGGCTTTGTGCAGGGCTTCGCAGGATTCTTTGATCATCTGCTCAAATATGCCGCCGAAGGCACCAACTTCGTGTTTGGCAATATGAGCGAAAAAGGTCTCGCTTTCTTCTTCCTCAACGTGCTTTGCCCCATCATTTTCATCTCTGCGTTAATCGGTATTTTGCAGCATTTCCGCATCTTGCCGTGGGTGATTCGCGGCATTGGTACCGTGCTGTCCAAAGTAAACGGTATGGGCAAACTGGAATCCTTTAACGCCGTGAGCTCTCTGATTTTGGGACAGTCAGAAAACTTCATCGCCTATAAAGATATCCTTGGCAAAATGTCACAGCGCCGTATGTACACCATGGCAGCGACTGCCATGTCGACGGTTTCGATGTCAATTGTCGGCGCCTACATGACCATGCTGCAGCCAAAATATGTGGTGGCCGCGCTGGTATTGAACATGTTCAGCACCTTTATTGTGCTGTCGCTGATTAACCCGTACCGCGTGGATAGCGAAGAAGATCTGCAATTGCAGGACCTGCATAAAGGCCAGAGCTTCTTCGAAATGCTGGGCGAATACATCCTCGCCGGTTTTAAAGTTGCGATGATTGTTGCCGCAATGCTGATTGGTTTTATCGCCTTGATCACCGGTCTGAACGCGCTGTTCGACCTGATTTTCGGCATCAGCTTCCAGGGCGTGCTGGGCTATGTGTTCTATCCATTTGCGTGGGTGATGGGTGTTCCTTCACACGAAGCGCTGCAAGTAGGCAGCATCATGGCCACCAAACTGGTTTCCAACGAATTCGTGGCAATGATGGATCTGCAGAAAATCGCCGGTCAGCTGTCGCCACACTCGGAAGGTATTCTCTCGGTGTTCCTGGTCTCCTTTGCTAACTTCTCCTCAATCGGGATTGTGGCGGGCGCGATTAAAGGTCTGCACGAAGAGCAAGGTAACGTGGTTTCACGCTTCGGCCTGAAACTGCTGTACGGTTCAACGCTGGTGAGCGTGCTGTCAGCCGCTATCGCTGGTCTGGTATTGGCCTTCTGATATACGGGGCGAGCTGCGGCTCGCCCTTCTCTTCTTAATTATTTCCATCGGTTCTAATCCGCGTCGCTTCCGCTTTTCCCCCGCTATCACCCGCTTCACTGTTAAACGCAAAACCTTTGCACAATATTGAATTTCCGTTCACACCGCCTGCGCCCGTAGTTTTTCTCCATGACGTCACTTCAGGAGAACCGCATGAGCATTCAATTCCTTGGCATGATTGGCCACCGCCTCGCTTCCGAAATTATTCCGGCTAGCGGCCCGCTGTTCGATAAAGAGTACATTGCGCGTTTTGCGCGGGCGCACGAAGACGCCGGTTTTGATCGCATTCTGGTGGGCTATTGGTCGGATCAGCCGGATGGTTTTCTGGTCACCGCGCACGCGGCGGCGCACACCTCGACGCTGAAATTTTTGCTGGCGCATCGTCCCGGCTTTGTCTCGCCGACGCTAGCGGCGCGCAAACTGGCTTCGCTTGATCACCTCACCGACGGTCGCTTAGCGGTGCACATCATCAGCGGCGGCAGCGATGCCGAGCAGCGCCGCGACGGTGACTTCCTCAATAAAGCCGAGCGCTATGCGCGTAGCGATGAGTTCCTCACCGTATTGAAGCAGAGTCTCGAATCCGCGCAGCCGTACGATCATCAAGGCCGGTTTTATCAGGCCGAGCAGGCGTTCTCAGCCATCAAACCGCTGCAGAATAAACTGCCCATCTATTTTGGCGGATCGTCGCAGGAGGCGATTGATGTTGCAGCACGCCATGCCGATGTGTTTGCGCTGTGGGGCGAGCCGCTGAAAGGCGCGGAAGAGACGGTACGCAACGTGCGTGTCGCTGCCGCCAGACAGGGCCGCGAAATTAACTTCAACATCTCGTTCCGGCCGATTCTTGGTACAACTGAAAAAGAAGCCTGGGAACGTGCGGAGCACATCCGCGCCACGGCCGAAAAACAGCTTAACGAAAGTGGCTTTGCCTTTGGTAAGGCGAAGCCGCAGAGCGTTGGCGCGCAGCGTTTACTCGCCGCCGCCAATGAAGGCGATCGTCTGGATAAAGTGCTGTGGACCGGCGTCGCAAAACTGGTTCAGGGCGGCTACAACTCCACTGCGCTGGTGGGAACGCCGGAGCAAGTTTCCGATGCACTGCTGGAATATTATCGCCTTGGCATTCATAGCGTTTTGATTCGCGGCTTCGATCCGCTTAACGATGCGGTGGAATATGGTCGCGAGCTGATTCCGCTGACGCGCGCGAAAGTCGATGCGCTCTCCGCCGCCGATAAAAGGAGCGCCTGAAGCCTATGAGCCAGTATCAGCACCAGCGCCTGCGTGATTTTGTCACCAATCTTGCCAACTTGCTGGATGCGCAGCCGGAGGAGGCCACGGTGTTGCAACGTGGCAGCGCGTGGCTTGGCGAGTTGATTCGCCACGACGACTGGCTGGACGACGCCTTTACCCAACCTCATCCCGAACACTATCAACAATATTTGTTGTATGCCGATGCGCAGCAGCGCTTTTCGGTGGTGAGTTTCGTCTGGGGGCCAGGCCAGCAAACGCCGATTCACGACCATCGTGTATGGGGATTGATTGGCATGCTGCGCGGCGCAGAGATTTCACAATCCTGGCAGCCGGGGCCAAACGGATTGCAGCCGGAAGGCGCGCCAGTCCGACTCGATCCCGGCCGCGTTGAAGCGGTGTCGCCGACGGTGGGCGATATTCATCGCGTCAGCAACGCCTATGACGACCGCGTCTCCATCAGCATTCACGTTTATGGCGCCAACATTGGCGCGGTCAAACGCGCGGTCTACCGCGAAGACGGCAGTGAAAAAACGTTTATCTCCGGTTACAGCAACCGTTACTTACCGAACATTTGGGACCTTTCACATGACTAAATCGGTTTTCCCTTTACGCCAGGCGGCGGAAATTATTGAGGCCCTGCGTCAGCAGCAGGAAGTGGCGATTGTCGATGTGCGCGATGAAGCGCTTTTTGCCACCGCGCATCCGTTGTTTGCGGTGAATATTCCACTGTCAAAACTGGAGCTTGAGCTGCTGGACCGCATTCCGCAGCGCACCACCGCGATCACGCTGTATGACGGTAACGAAGGCCTGGCGCAAACCGCTGCCGAACGGATTGCCGCGCTGGGTTACAGCAACGTCGCGCTGCTGGCAGATGATTTGGCCGGCTGGCAAGCGGCGGGCGGCGAACTGTTTATCGACGTGAATTCACCCAGCAAAGCCTTTGGCGAGCTGGTTGAGCATCACAATCACACACCTTCTTTGTCTGCGGACGAGGTGCATCAGCTGATTAACAGCGATGCTAACGTGGTAGTGCTCGATGCGCGTCGTTTCGATGAATATCAAACCATGAGTATTCCAGGCGCCACCAGCGTGCCGGGCGGTGAACTGGTGCTGCGCGTGCGTGACATCGCGCCATCGCCGGAGACCACAGTGATTGTTAACTGCGCCGGTCGCACGCGCAGCATCATTGGCACGCAATCGCTGGTGAACGCCGGGATTCGCAATCCGGTGTTCGCACTGCGTAATGGTACCATCGGCTGGACGCTGGCCGGGCATGCGCTGGATAAAGGCCAGTCGCGCCGCTACGGCGAGGCCAGCGAAACCGCACAGCATCAGGCGGCGAACAATGCGCGCATCATCGCCGATCGCGCCGGTGTGGAACGTATCCCACTCGCCACGCTGAAGCGCTGGCAGCAGGAGACGCGCACCACTTATCTGTTTGATGTGCGTGATGCCGACGAATACGCTGCCGGGCATCTGCCTGGCAGCCGCCATGTGCCGGGAGGTCAACTGGTGCAGGAGACCGATCATTACGCCAGCGTGCGCGGTGCGCGCATCGTGCTGATTGATGATGACGGCGTGCGCGCCAATATGACCGCATCCTGGCTGGCGCAGCTTGGCTGGCAGGTTTCGGTACTGGAGGAGCTGCAGGCCAGTGATTTCAGTGAACGCGGTAACTGGAAAGCGCAGGTGCCGCCCGTCGCTCAACCCGAATTCATCTCACCGCAACAGTTGGCGGAATGGCTGCAGGAAGGACAAACGCAGGTACTGGATTTCACCACGCGCGCGAACCATCTCAACAGCCATATTCCGGGCGCGGCCTGGTTGCTGCGCTCTACCCTGCAGCAGCAAGGCAAAGCATTGTTGCCGGAGGCACGTCGCTATGTTCTGACCTGCGGCAGCAGCCTGCTGGCGGGTTATGCGGTGGAACAAGTGGCTGAGCTGACCGGCAAGCCGGTGTTTGTGCTGGAAGGCGGTAACGCTGCCTGGCGCGGTGCGGGTTTGCCAACGGAGCAAGGAGAGCAGCATTTGCTGTCACCGGCCATCGATCGCTATCGTCGCCCGTATGAAGGCACCGATATTGAAGCGGGCGTGATGCAGGCGTATCTGGACTGGGAATACGGCTTGGTGGCGCAGCTGGATCGCGATGGCACGCACGGTTTCCGGGTGCTGCAGTTGCAGCCGCAGGTAGCAACCGTCTGATAGCGTATTATGTGGGACGTATTGCTCGCGTACAGGTTGGTCGCCATAAATGGCGACCCTACAACGACAAAAATCGCAATTGATTGCGTTGCGTTTAGAGGATGATTTTTTGAATGTGTTCAGAACGAACAGAGATTTGGTGGAGATAAGCGGGATCGAACCGCTGACCTCTTGCATGCCATGCAAGCGCTCTCCCAGCTGAGCTATACCCCCACATCTGGAAATCATTTTTCGGTCAAACCGTTGGGAGCGGTTTGGTGGAGATAAGCGGGATCGAACCGCTGACCTCTTGCATGCCATGCAAGCGCTCTCCCAGCTGAGCTATACCCCCGAACCGAAAAACTGCCGAGTAAACTCGACGGACGGGATAATATGAAACCGCCCCTTGAGTGTCAACGTCAAATTCTCGTTCTGTGTTTGATCGCTGAAAAAGGCGTCAACCCCGCGTCAGCATGGTTTTTTTTCAACACGCCATCCCGCTTCGCGACTATTTATATGCATTATCCAACAATGCTTCCCCACTCCAACCTCAACCCAGCGTTAACTTTAGGTTAAAGATGTTAGAAGCAGTCTTGTTTTCGTTAAAAGTGCGTGTAAAACTTAGCGCGCTAATTAACCGGTCATCCTACCAGGGTGTTCTCTCAATGACCGGCCAGCAACGTCCCCATTAATCCATAAAAGAAAAGTGAACTATGTCGCTGCATACACCTAAAGAGATCGCCCAACTGGCGATTCAAGCTGGCGTGGCTAAAAGCCGCCTGCCTATCTCCACCTTGTTGATTCTTGGCTTTATGGCCGGTGCGTTTATCGCCACTGGCTTCCTGCTCGATCTGCATGTCATTAACCAACTGCCTGCTGAATGGGGTTCATTCGGCGTGCTACTCGGCGCTGCGGTGTTCCCGGTCGGGTTGATCATGACGGTACTGGCGGGCGGCGAGCTGCTGACCGGCAATATGATGACGATGCCCATCGCCTGGTTCGCTCGTCGCATCAGTGGCTTCAGCGTTCTGCGTAACTGGTTTTGGGTTACCCTCGCCAATTTCATTGGCAGCGTTGCGGTTGCATGGTTCTTTGGTCACATGCTGGGCATGACCGAAGGCGATTACCTGAAAAAAACCGTGGCGATTGCGCACGCAAAAGTGAATGCCGATTTCCTGCATGCCTTTATTTCCGGCGTGGGCTGCAACTGGCTGGTGTGTCTGGCGGTGTGGCTCGCCTTCGCCAGTAAAGATGTAGTGGGTAAAATTTTCGGTATGTGGTTCCCGGTGATGGCGTTCGTGGCGATTGGCTTCCAGCACGTCGTCGCAAACATGTTTATTGTTCCGGCGGCAATTTTTGCCGGCCAGATGAGCTGGGCGGAATTTGCGCCAAACGTGATCGCGGTGTTCCTCGGTAACGGCGTGGGCGGTGCAATTTTTGTTGGCCTCACCTATTTCATCGCTTTCCGTCCGGAACAAGCCGCAGTGAGCCAGGCGCAATAACCTAATTTTGCCTTTTGTTGGAGAGCAGAAGGCATTTTCTGTTCAGGTTACTTTTCCCCGTTACGTTTTGTTGTAATATGTAGAACTAATGTATTTAACAGGGACAGCATCGTGAAAAAGGAATGGCTTACCCCCGAGGAGCTCGCGCAGGAAACGGGCTACAGTCGGCAAACGGTGAATAAATGGATCAAGCGTGAAAACTGGACAACCACGCCAAAGCCCGGTGTTCAGGGCGGTAAAGCGCGATTGATCCATATAGATGAGCGCGTAAAGAGCTTTGTTCAATCCACCCGCCACGCGAACGAACCGGCGGCTAATTACGGTGCACAACAAAATACGTTACCTGCGTTATTAATAAATTCTGTCCAGCAAATGACGGCAGCGGAGCAAGAGCAATTTGCGGCGTTGTTGTTGCGGGAGGGAATTCGAGGCGTAATGGAACGTCTGGGGATTCAGGAAGAATAAATAAGCCGGAAGCAGATGCTTCCGGCTTTTTCACATTATGCGTTTGCTTCGCGCTCCGCGATGAATGCCAGCGCTTTTTCGATTCGCGCAACGCTGCGGCTGCGACCAATCGCTTCCACCGTCACATCCAGCGCCGGTGACTGACCAGAACCGGTCACCGCTACACGCAGTGGCATACCGACTTTGCCCATCCCCAGCTCCAGCTCATCTGCCGCAGACTGAATTGCATGATGCACATTCTCTGCGTTCCAGTTGCTGTCGCTGATTGCAGCCAGTTTGTCGCGCACCACTTCCAGCGGCTGACGCGCGACCGGACGCAGATGCTTCTTCGCCGCGTCAGCATCAAAGGCTTCAAACTCTTCATAAAAGTAACGGCAAGATGCCGCGATCTCTACCAGGGTTTTGCAACGCTCGCCCAGCAAGGTAACCAGCTTTGCCAGCTCCGGACCGGTGCGGGTATCAATCTTCTGCTGTTCAATATGCCATTGCAGCTGCGTAGCAACGTACTCCGGCGGCAGCGTATTAATGTAGTGATGATTCAGCCACTGCAGTTTTTCAGTATTGAAAGCACTGGCCGACTTACTCACGGCATCCAGAGTGAACAGCTCTGCCATTTCCGGCACGCTGAAAATCTCCTGATCGCCATGTGACCAGCCAAGACGTACCAGATAGTTGAGCAGCGCTTCCGGCAAATAACCGTCATCACGATACTGCATCACGCCAACAGCGCCATGACGCTTGGACAACTTCTTACTGTCATCGCCGAGGATCATTGATACGTGCGCGTAAGTTGGCACTTCTGCACCGATCGCTTTCAGGATATTGATCTGGCGTGGCGTGTTGTTGATATGGTCTTCACCACGAATCACGTGAGTGATGCCCATATCCCAGTCATCCACCACCACACAGAAGTTATAGGTGGGCGAACCGTCGGTACGGCGAATGATCAGGTCATCCAGTTCCTGATTACTGAATTCAATCGGACCACGAATCTGATCGTCAAAGATGACAGAACCGTCCTGCGGGTTGCGGAAGCGCACCACGCACGGCTCATCAGCGGCGTGATGTTCATGGCTGTCGCGGCAGCGACCGTCATAACGTGGTTTTTCGCCTTTTTCCATCTGCTCTTCACGCAGCGCATCGAGACGTTCTTTGCTGCAGTAGCATTTATAGGCCGTGCCCGCTTCCAGCATGTCGTCGATCACCGCGTTGTAGCGATCAAAACGCTTGGTCTGATAATACGGACCTTCATCCCAGTTAAGGCTCAGCCAGTTCATACCATCCATGATGGCTTCAATGGCTTCCGGTGTGGAACGCTCCAGATCGGTATCTTCGATACGCAGAACGAATTCGCCTTTGTTATGGCGAGCATAAAGCCAGGAGTAAAGAGCAGTACGAGCACCGCCTACGTGCAGATAGCCCGTTGGGCTGGGTGCGAAGCGAGTTTTGATTTTCATTCAGCATTGCCTTAAATGCGCAGGTTTCATTGTCTGGATGACAAAAAAACGGGTTAACGCGAAAAAACAGTGCGCACATTCTAGCAGGTGAGGCTGATTCCTCAATGATTGTCGCGGTGGCATCCCGGTTTGCTGTGCGCTTTTCTGCTAATAAAACCAGCACATTGGCGAAAAGCGCCCCACGATGATTATTTTTAAAGCGAACGCACATTTAAGTTTTAAAAACCGTTGACTCACTTTGAAGGATCCCTATAATGCGACTCCACACAGCGGGGGTGATTAGCTCAGTTGGTAGAGCATCTCCCTTACAAGGAGGGGGTCGGCGGTTCGAGCCCGTCATCACCCACCACTCTTTAGAAGGTTTAAAGATGGCCCGCAGTGAACAAGAGATAAGATATGGGTGATTAGCTCAGTTGGTAGAGCATCTCCCTTACAAGGAGGGGGTCGGCGGTTCGAGCCCGTCATCACCCACCATATCTTAGTCAGATGACACTCTTGTTAAGCAGTACCGAAGTGGGTGATTAGCTCAGTTGGTAGAGCATCTCCCTTACAAGGAGGGGGTCGGCGGTTCGAGCCCGTCATCACCCACCACTTCGGGTCGTTAGCTCAGTTGGTAGAGCAGTTGACTTTTAATCAATTGGTCGCAGGTTCGAATCCTGCACGACCCACCAATGTAGAAAGGCGCCCTAAAGGCGCCTTTTTGCTATGCGTTAAATCTGTGGTTAGCGCCAAATCCTAACAACCCCTTTTCGCAAGTTTAACACTCCCTGCCCTCAAGCCTCCTTATACTCTGACCGATAACGATAATGGTCTATTGCAAGGAGAAAACCATGTCTATATCCAGCGTAGGTAGTGTCAGCACCGCAAGTAGCGGCAGCGGTTCTACCTCAGAAATCGCCAGCCTCTATAAACAGATTCAATCCATCACTAAGCAGCTGAAAGATCTTTCCAGCGACGATACGCTCACCGATGAGCAAAAGTCTGAACAGGAGCAGATGCTGCAATCACAGATTCAAATGATTGAAGCGCAAATCGCGCAGATTGAGCAGCAGCAAGCTGAGAAAGCGCAACAGAAACAGGAAGCACAGCAACCTGCGGCCACCAAAGCTGATGGTATTAACCGCCCAACTGATACCAATCAAATCAACGTGTACGTTTAAAACGCCGGCTTTAGCATGCGTTGTTGCGTCAGCAGGGCTGCCTGCTGGCGCACTTCCTGCCAGATCGCTTCTGCGGCGGGTGTCAGCGAGCGATTTTTGCGCTTTATCAGCATCAGGCTGCGATTAATTTCCGGATAAAGACGCCGCACCGTGAGTTTGCGTCCTGACGGCAACGGCAAGGCCAGCGCAGGCAGAATGCTGATGCCAATTCCCGCTTCCACCATCGGATAAAGCGTAGCGGGATGACCGATTTCCTGCACCACATGCACACTCAACGCCAGCTGTTGCAGCGCGGCATCAACTAACACGCGACTGCCGGAAGCATAATCCTGTAGCACCATATTGCGTCCGGCCAGCATCGACCATTGCGCCTGTTCAATTTGCGCCAGCTCGTCATCTTCATGACACAGCAGTAAAAAAGGCTCCTGCAGAATCTCTTCGCTGTCGAAATCAGTGTCGTTGAGCGGGCCAATTACAATGCCAAAATCAACCTCCGCATTGCGTACGCTTTGCAGCACCCATTGCTGTACGCGGTCATGCAGGATGACGCGGATATCCGGATAGCGCTGCTGGCTGCTGGCCAGGCACTGCGGCATCAGATGGGCAGAAGGCGTTTGGCTGGCGGCAACACGCACCGTGCCGCTGCGCTGTTCGCCATAGCTGCGCACATCCAACACGGTGGTATTGAGGTCGTCCAGCAGACGGTTAAGCCGTGTGGCCAGCTGCTGCCCCGCCTCGGTCAGCATTACTTCCCGCGTAGTGCGATCGAGTAAGCGCACGCCCATTTCCGCTTCCAGCTCTTTAATGCTATGGCTGACCGCCGATTGACTTAAACCAATCGCTTGTCCGGCCAGACTGAAGCTGCCGTGATGCGCCACCGCGACAAAGGTGCGCAACTGACGTAAGGTGTAATTCATCGATATCGCTCATAGATTGATGCAATAAATCAATTTTATTTCTAAACCTAGCAGGCGCACAATCAGCACCATCATTTTTTAAATTTAACCGGATTTTAACAATGGGATTTTTACGCCTCGATCCGATGATGATTAAACTCATCATTACCGTGCTGCTGGCCAGCTTTATTCCTGCCAAAGGCGTCTTTGTCGATATCTTCGAATATCTGACCACCGCCGCCATCGCCCTGCTGTTCTTTATGCATGGCGCCAAACTGTCGCGCGAGAAGATCATTGCCGGCAGCAGCCACTGGCGTTTGCACTTGTGGATTATGTGCAGCACCTTTGTGATTTTCCCGATTATTGGTTTGCTAATTGTCTGGTGGCATCCGGTTAACGTCAGCCCGGAAATCTACACCGGCTTTATCTATCTGTGTATTCTGCCAGCGACCGTGCAATCCTCAATCGCCTTCACCTCAATGGCGGGCGGCAACGTCGCCGCTGCAGTATGTGCGGCTTCAGCCTCCAGCCTGCTCGGCGTATTTGTCTCGCCGCTGCTGGTGAATCTGGTGATGAATGTTCACAGCGAAATGCCGGGCAACGGTCTGGAGCAGATTGGCAAAATCATGCTGCAACTGCTGGTGCCGTTTGTTTTAGGACATCTGTCGCGTCGCTGGATTGGCGCGTGGGTCGAAAAACATCGCAGCCTGATTGGTAAAACCGACCAAACCTCGATTCTGCTGGTGGTTTACTCCGCGTTCAGCGAAGCGGTGGTGAACGGCATCTGGCATCGCGTGGGCGTGGATACCTTGCTGTGGATTCTGGTTGGTAGCGTGCTGGTGCTGTTTATCGCACTGGCGATTAACCTGGCAGCATCGCGCCTGTTTGGTTTCAGCCGTGCGGACGAGATTGTGGTGCTGTTCTGTGGCTCGAAAAAGAGTCTGGCGAACGGTGTGCCGATGGCTAACATCCTGTTCCCGGCCAGTTCCGTGGGGATAATCGTGCTGCCGCTGATGATTTTCCATCAGGTGCAGTTAATGGTGTGTTCTTTCATTGCCCAGCGCTACAAAGCCGGGAATGAAAAACGGCTGGCGCAGCAGCAAGTAGAAGCGCAGAAGTCCTAAATAAAACGGCCCGCAAAAGCGGGCCGTTTTATTATTCATTGCGCTTGAGCGGTTTGATTAAACCTTCCAGCCCTTCGATCTTGATGGTCAGCGTAAGCTGCATCAATTCGCCTAACTTACCGGCCGGGAATTCATCTTTGCGAGCGAACCACAGCAAATACTCCTCCGGCACATCAATCAGCGCTCTGCCCTTGTACTTGCCGAACGGCATCACGGTATTGGCGATTTCAACCAGTTGCTGTTTATCCACATTACGCTCCGAGCAGGCGAATCATTTCCGCTTCGTCGATCACCGGAATGCCGAGCTCCTGCGCTTTCGCCAGCTTGGAACCGGCCGCTTCACCCGCAATCAGCAAATCGGTTTTCTTCGACACGCTACCGCTCACCTTAGCGCCCAACGCTACCAGACGCTCTTTGGCATCATCGCGATTCATCTGCGACAGAGAGCCGGTCAGTACCACGGTTTTACCGGCAAATGGACTATCAATTTCTTCGACATTGACCACTTCAACCTGCGGCCAGTGCACGCCAATCTCTTCAGTAAGATCGCGAATAACGGCGCGGTTGCTCTCTTCATCCATAAAGTTACGCACATGCGTCGCCACCACTTTGCCGACATCTTGTACTTCAATCAGCGCATCGAGATCGGCGTTCATCACCTTTTCCAGCTCGCCAAAGTGATTGGCAAGGTTGGCGGCAGTGGCTTCGCCCACTTCGCGAATACCCAGCGCATAGAGGAAACGTGCCAGCGTGGTGGATTTGGCCTTTTCCAGCGCATCAACCACGTTCTGAGCCGATTTAGGGCCCATGCGATCGAGTCCGGTTAGCTTACCGGCAGTAAGGCGGAACAGATCGGCTGGCGTTAAGACGTACTCTTTCTCGACCAACTGATCGATGATCTTATCACCCATGCCATCGACATCCATCGCACGACGCGAAACGAAATGTTTAAGCGCTTCTTTACGCTGCGCGCCACAAATCAGGCCGCCGGTGCAGCGCGTCACGACTTCACCTTCCACGCGTTCAACGTCTGAACCGCACACCGGGCAATGACTTGGGAAGACGATTTCACGCGTCTCTGCCGGGCGCTCCGATTCCACCACGTTGACCACTTGCGGAATCACGTCACCGGCGCGGCGAATCACCACCTTGTCGCCAATGCGCAAACCCAGTCGGGCAATTTCATCGGCGTTATGCAGCGTGGCATTACTTACCACAACGCCCGCAACCTGAACCGGCTCCAGACGCGCGACGGGCGTAATCGCGCCGGTGCGGCCCACCTGGAATTCGACATCGCGCACGAACGTCATCTGTTCCTGCGCCGGGAATTTAAAGGCCACAGCCCAGCGCGGCGCACGCGCCACAAAGCCGAGCTGCTCCTGCAGCGCCTGAGAATCGACCTTGATAACCACGCCATCGATATCGAAGCCGAGCGACGGGCGCTCCTGCTCAACCTGACGATAAAACGCCAGCACTTCATCGGCGCTGTGTGCCAGGCGAATACGATCGGTGACTGGCAATCCCCACGCCTTAAACTGTTGCAGACGTTGCCAATGGCTGGCAGGCATTTCACCGCCTTCCAGCAGACCAAAGCCGTAGCAGAAGAAGGTCAGTGGACGTTTAGCGGTGATGCGTGGATCGAGCTGGCGCAGTGAACCGGCTGCGGCGTTGCGTGGGTTAGCAAAGACTTTCGCGCCGGTGCGACGCGCTTCTTCATTCAGTTTTTCAAAACCGCTTTCGGTGATAAACACTTCGCCACGCACTTCAACGCGTGCGGGGATGTTATCGCCATGCAGACGCAGCGGAATGGCGTGAATTGTGCGTACATTAGCCGTGATATTCTCGCCGGTGGTGCCATCTCCGCGCGTAGCGGCACGCACCAGCAGGCCATCTTCATACAGCAAGCTCACGGCTAAACCATCCAGCTTGAGTTCGCAGCAATAAGTCAATTCGTCAGTGCTTTTAAGGCGATCCTGCACACGCTTGTTGAAGGCAAGGAAGCCCGCTTCATCAAAGGTGTTGTCCAGCGACAACATCGGCACTTCATGACGTACTTGCTCAAAAGCGGCCAGCGGTGCCGCGCCCACGCGTTGGGTGGGTGAATCAGGCGTAATCAAATCAGGATGTGCGCTTTCCAGCTCGCGCAGCTGAACCATCAATCGGTCATACTCTGCATCCGGAATTTCCGGCGTATCCATCACGTGGTAGAGATATTCGTGGTGACGTAACGTGGTGCGCAGCGCGGTGATCTGCTCCTGAACCGATTTCATAGTCTCTTATCCGATAAAAAACCCCCGACAGGCGGGGGTTATATTTGTTTTGGCTCAGCTAACGGCGATTAACCGATAACTTCGCGAATACGCGTTTTGTAGGTTTCCAGCTTCTGTGGCGTCATCATGCGACGCTCATCATCCAGCACCACGCCGCCCACATCATCGGCGATACGCTGCGCGGATTGCAGCATCAGCTTGAAGTTCTGATTCGCATCGCCGTACGACGGCACCATCATAAAGATGGAAATGCCTGGCGTAGAGAAATTCCCCATTTGATCAGGATCGAATGAACCCGGTTTCACCATGTTCGCCAAGCTAAACAGCACCGGACCGCTGCCGGCTGGACTGAGATGGCGATGGAAAATGTTCATTTCACCGAACTGGAATCCGGCCTGCAGGATGCCCTGCAACAGCGCTTCACCGTTCAGTTCGCCGCCCGCGTGTGCAGCAACATGCAGCACTAATACGGCTTCTTTTTTACTGCCCGGCGCAGCAGCCTTTGGCTGTGGCGCTTCCGGTTGATGCGCAGCTGGCGCTTCAGGTTCCAATTCTGGCTCTTCTGCCGCCAGGAATTCAGGCGCAGGCTGCGTTGCGGAAAGCGGTTCGTTATCCAGCAATGGATCGGCCTGAATCGGTTGTGGTGCAGGCGCTGGCGTTGGCTTCGCCACTGGCGCTTGCGGCTTACGCACCTCCGGCTCATCATCCAGCAGCGGGTCACCTAATAACGGGTCAGCCTGACGTGATGCCGGTTGACGCACAGATTCAGACGCACGCGGTGCGCTGGCTGGACGCGCAGTGAATTCAGGTTCTTCATCCGCATCACGCTGACGACGTACACGGACTTCGCCGACGCCATCATCTTCTTCGCTCAGCAGATCTTCATCGGCTTCTTCGCGCTGTTTCAGACGTTTGTGCGGGCGATCACGAAACACGGAGGAGCGCTCTTTACGGCTGGTCCACAGTCCATGAAGTAGCAGCGCTATTATGGCGATCGCGCCAACAACGATTAATATCAGACGCAAATCCTGCATCATTGTATTCTCTGTTGTTCCAATACCTTGCCACCACGGCAAACTTTATCCTCTAACTGTATTTGCCCAGCTAAACAAGTGCAAGTCTGTGCAGTATTTTCTGACAAATTAGATAGCTGCCCCACGGTTTTTTGCTGTTTTTTCGCGCAAACACTGCCTGGAGCCGACAAAAAGCTAGGTTATGATGGTCGCGCCGCTATATTTAGGAGAAAGGCTCGCTATGCCCGCAGGAAATTCGGTCTCAACATTTAATGGTGTTCACTACTTCGCTGAAGGATGGAAATTGGTGCGCCTGCCCGGCATTCGTCGCTATGTCATCATGCCGCTACTGATCAACATCGTGCTTCTTGGCGGTGCCTTTATCTGGTTGTTTCAGCGCTTGGGTCAGTGGATCCCGGCTTTAATGTCACATATCCCTGACTGGCTGCAGTGGCTGAGTTATCTGCTGTGGCCGCTCTCAGTGATTTCGATTGTGTTGGTATTCAGTTACTTCTTTTCGACTCTGGCAAATTTGATTGCCGCGCCCTTCTGTGGCTTGCTCGCCGAGCAGCTTGAAGGGCGATTGACCGGAACGCCATTACCAGATAGCGGTTGGGTGGGCCTGATAAAAGACATACCGCGCATCATGAAGCGAGAGTTTCAGAAGCTCGGCTACTATTTGCCGCGTGCGCTTGGTTTGCTGTTGCTGCACTTTATCCCCGGCTTTGGACAAACGGTGGCGCCCGTTCTATGGTTTTTATTCAGTGCGTGGATGCTGTCCGTGCAGTATTGCGACTACCCATTTGATAACCACAAAGTGAGTTTCCAGCAGATGCGCCAGGCGTTGCGCCAGCACAAAAGCGCAAATATGCAATTTGGTGCGCTGGTTAGCCTGTTCACCATGATCCCGATTATCAATCTGGCGATTCTGCCGGTTGCGGTATGCGGTGCAACGGCCATGTGGGTGGATCGTTATCATGCACAACATGCGCGCCGCTAAAGCTTTAAATCGTCTTATGCATTTTTGCGTAAGGCTTATGGTTGTGCGCTATATAGATATGCGATTTCTTTCCTTCCGCACATCATTAGAAAAGGTATGCTCTGAGGGTTCCCAATATTTCATACAGTTAAGGACGAGCTATGAGTAAGATCTATGAAGACAACTCTCTGACAATTGGTCATACGCCGCTGGTTCGACTGAACCGCATCGGTAACGGCCGCATTCTGGCTAAGGTCGAGTCGCGCAACCCGAGCTTCAGCATCAAATGCCGTATCGGTGCCAATATGATT
The DNA here is from genome assembly GCF_019795935.1 of Pantoea sp. DY-15. NCBI lineage: Bacteria > Pseudomonadati > Pseudomonadota > Gammaproteobacteria > Enterobacterales > Erwiniaceae > Pantoea > Pantoea sp. DY-15. Next base: position 226,829 of record NZ_JAIMIF010000003.1, on the reverse strand, counting down.
TGGGACGCGGAAAAACGCGGTATTTTGAAGCCGGGCGTTGAGCTGGTTGAACCAACCAGCGGTAACACCGGTATTGCGCTGGCTTACGTCGCCGCAGCGCGCGGTTACAAGCTGACGCTAACCATGCCAGAAACCATGTCAATTGAGCGCCGCAAACTCCTGAAAGCGCTGGGAGCTAACCTGGTGCTAACCGAAGGTCCTAAAGGCATGAAAGGTGCCATCGCGAAGGCGGAAGAGATTGTCGCCAGCGATCCGGACAAATATGTGCTGTTGCAGCAGTTCAGCAACCCAGCCAACCCGGAGATCCACGAAAAAACCACCGGTCCAGAAATTTGGGAAGACACCGACGGCGAAGTAGACGTGTTTATTGCGGGCGTGGGCACCGGCGGTACGCTGACAGGCGTGAGCCGCTACATCAAGAATACTAAAGGCAAAAAAGAGTTGATTACCGTTGCCGTTGAGCCAACCGATTCACCGGTTATTGCTCAGGCACTGGCGGGCGAAGAGATCAAACCAGGCCCACATAAAATCCAGGGCATCGGTGCCGGCTTCATTCCTGGCAACCTTGATCTGGAATTGATCGACCGCGTAGTGGCGATAACCAATGAAGAAGCCATTAGCACCGCCCGTAAGCTGATGGAAGAAGAAGGTATTTTAGCAGGTATCTCTTCAGGTGCTGCCGTTGCTGCCGCGCTGAAGCTGCAAGAAGATGAAGCCTTCGCCAACAAGAACATCGTGGTGATTCTGCCCTCCTCCGGCGAACGTTATTTAAGTACCGCGCTGTTTGCCGATCTCTTCACTGAGAAAGAACTTCAGCAGTGATGCTGAAAGTCTGAAACTGACGAAAAAAGCACCCGAATGGGTGCTTTTTTGTGGTGCAGATCTCACTTTTATCACCAGACAGATTGCTTTCAGTGATGCGGCTCTGGTATTTAAGCTTCCAATTATTTCGGTGCCTGAAATTAATCTGCCTTTGAAGTGGATCAAGCTGAATCGATTTACTGATTTGGCGAAACGGCGAATCACGGCATAATGATAAGAGTGACGCATTCGTGCAGTTTTTGATCTGTCACTGTTAATGACGTACTCATTCGAGCGCATTTTATGGTGAGCTTAAAGCCATACCAGCGCACCTACACAGGCTAAAGTTACGGCTCCAGGCTAGACTTTAGATCCATAACACCAAACCTGATAAAGTTGGGGAAATAGAATGTTCCAGCAAGAAGTTACCATTACCGCACCTAACGGCCTTCATACTCGTCCTGCAGCCCAGTTCGTCAAAGAAGCTAAGGCTTTTAAGTCAGAAATCAATGTGACCTCTAATGGCAAATCTGCCAGCGCGAAAAGCCTGTTTAAACTGCAGACTTTGGGTCTGACTCAAGGTACGGTTGTTACGCTGTCTGCTGAAGGTGAAGACGAGCAGCAAGCGGTTGAGCACCTGGTCAAGCTGATGGCTGAGCTGGAGTAACCGGCTCAGTTCGCAACTAAACCGACCCCTTTGCCCCATTGAGTGCAAATATCTTGATCGCGGACAATCTGTCCGCGTTATTGCATCTTTAGAGTACTGCTCCGCGACAGTGGCGACGCATCGGGTCAATGAGCCATCGTGATTAAAAGGTAGGGTTATGATTTCAGGCATTTTAGCATCACCGGGTATCGCTTTCGGCAACGCACTTTTGCTGAAGGAAGATGAGATCGTCATCAGCCGTAAAAAAATTACTGACGATCAGGTTGAGCAGGAAGTTCAGCGCTTCCTTGATGGACGCAGCAAAGCTGCTTCACAGCTCGAAGCCATTCGCATTAAAGCCGGTGAAACCTTCGGTGAAGAGAAAGCGGCGATCTTTGAAGGTCACATCATGCTGCTCGAAGACGAAGAGCTTGAGCAGGAAATCATCGACCTCATCAAGAAAGACCATGCTACCGCGGACGCCGCTGCTCACACCGTGATTGAAGGCCAGGCCGTTGCACTGGAAGAGCTGGATGACGAATACCTGAAAGAGCGTGCGGCTGACGTACGTGATATTGGTAAGCGTCTGCTGCAGAACATTCTCGGTCTGCACATTGTCGACCTGAGTGCGATTGCTGACGAATCTATTCTGGTGGCGAAAGATTTAACGCCGTCAGAAACCGCACAGCTGAACCTGAAAAAGGTGCTGGGCTTTATTACCGATCTGGGTGGGCGTACATCTCACACCTCGATCATGGCGCGTTCGCTTGAGCTGCCTGCGATTGTCGGCACCGGCAACGTGACTGCCACCGTGAAAAACGGTGATTTCCTGATCATTGATGGCGTGAACAACAAAATTTACGTCAATCCAACTGATGACGTGCAGGAAGAACTGAAAGCAATTCAGACTCAATATCTGTCTGAAAAGCATGAACTGGCGAAACTGAAAGATCTGCCAGCCATTACGCTGGACGGCCATCAGGTTGAAGTCTGCGCTAACATCGGTACCGTGCGTGATGTTGCCGGTGCTGAACGCAACGGTGCGGAAGGTGTTGGCCTGTATCGTACCGAGTTCCTGTTTATGGACCGTGATTCACTGCCAACCGAAGAAGAACAATTCCAGGCGTATAAAGCCGTGGCTGAAGCCGTGGGTTCGCAGGCGGTTATCGTGCGTACCATGGACATCGGCGGCGACAAAGATCTGCCTTACATGAACCTGCCGAAAGAAGACAACCCGTTCCTCGGCTGGCGCGCGATTCGTATCGCCATGGACCGTAAAGAGATTCTGCATGCGCAGCTGCGCGCGATTCTGCGTGCATCCTCATTCGGTAAACTGCGCATCATGTTCCCAATGATCATTTCAGTAGAAGAAGTTCGCATTCTGAAAGGCGAACTGGAGCTGTTGAAAGCGCAACTGCGTGAAGAAGGCAAATCCTTTGATGAGACCATCGAAGTCGGCATCATGGTTGAAACGCCAGCATCCGCAGTGATTGCTCGCCATCTGGCGAAAGAAGTCGACTTCTTTAGTATTGGGACAAATGACCTGACGCAGTATACTCTGGCGGTCGATCGTGGTAATGATTTGATTTCACACCTCTATAACCCAATGACGCCGTCTGTTCTTGGCCTCATCAAGCAAGTGATCGACGCATCACATGCCGAAGGGAAATGGACCGGCATGTGTGGTGAGCTGGCTGGTGATGAACGTGCTACACTACTGTTACTGGGAATGGGGCTGGACGAATTCAGCATGAGCGCCATTTCAATCCCAAGCATCAAGAAAATCATTCGTAATACTAATTTCGAAGATGCGAAGGCATTGGCGGAGCAGGCTCTGGATCAACCAACAGCGGATGATTTGATGAATTTGGTCAACAAGTTCATTAAAGAAAAAACGCTCTGCTGATCCACGGACGCTAGCCTCAAATTACTGCTTAGGAGAAGATCATGGGTTTGTTTTCTAAACTTTTTGGCGAAAAATCAGAGAGCGCGTCAGGCACTATTGATATCGTTGCGCCTCTGTCAGGCGAAATCGTAAATATCGAAGACGTACCTGATGTGGTATTCGCTGAGAAAATCGTGGGTGACGGTATCGCAATCAAACCAACCGGCAACAAAATGGTTGCACCGGTTGATGGTACTATCGGCAAGATTTTCGAAACTAACCACGCATTTTCAATCGAGTCTGATAACGGTATCGAACTGTTTGTTCACTTCGGTATCGACACGGTTGAGCTCAAAGGTGAAGGTTTCAAACGCATCGCTGAAGAAGGCCAGAAGGTTAAGAAAGGCGACGTGGTGATCGAGTTTGATCTGGCACTGCTGGAAGAGAAAGCGAAATCAACGCTGACGCCGGTTGTAATCTCGAACATGGACGAGATTAAAGACCTGATCAAACTCTCCGGTCAGGTAACTGTGGGCGAGACTCCGGTTATCCGCATTAAAAAGTAAGCTTCGGCTGATTCGTGAGAATTGCAAAACGGCACCCAAAGGGTGCCGTTTTTTGTTTCAGTCTGCCCTACTCTTGCATCTCTCAACGCGCACAATGCGGGAAGAGGTCGGGACGACGGGGCAGAGGAGTAAAGCGTCTCGCGCCAGGGAAGGCGCGAGCCGAGGCCCAGGGACGGTTTATGCCGTCTTTACGATCTGCCCCGTTGTCCTGACCGGCTGCACTAAGCCTTATTCCTGCTTCCAGCGCGGTAACCTTAACGTTAACTCCAGACCACCTTCCGGGCGATTTACCGCCTGAACTTCACCGTGATGCGCCAGAATCACCTTACGCACAATCGATAGCCCCAAACCGTAGCCTTTGCCCATCAGCGGAGAATTAACCCGTACAAAAGGATCGAAGATGCTCGAAAGCTTCTCATCGTCCACGCCCGGCCCTTGATCGCGCACGCTAATTGCCAGCCACTGATTTTCCGCCTGCAGCCGCACGTTGATGTGCTGCCCTTTGTGCGAGAATCGCAGCGCATTGCGCAGCACATTCTCCACACCACGACGAATCAGTTCCGCATTGCCGTGAACGGTGTAATCGGCATTCTCATCCACCTGAAAATCGACAATCACGCCGGGAATCTGCGCTTCGTAGCGCACATCGGTCACCACCGCATGCAGCAGGCCGGTAAGGTCGAAATATTGTTCCCCAGGCATACTTTCGTGCTCAGCGCGCGAAAGCGTCAGCAGCTCGCCAATCATCTTGTCGAGGCGTCGGGCTTCCTCATCAATGCGATTGAGCGAGGATTCGACGGATTCCGGCGTCTGCCGTGCCAGGCCGGTCGCCAGCTGCAAGCGCGCCAGCGGTGAACGCAGCTCGTGGGAGATATCATGCAGCAACTCCTCACGCGCTTTCACCAGCGTATCGAGGCGCTCCACCATCGCATCAAAATCCTGCGCAACGTTCGAGAGCTCATCATGGCGTTTACGCATCACCGGATAGAGCCGTACCGACAAATCACCGCTGGAGACGCGCGCAAAGCCCTCACGCAGCTGACGCATTGGTCGCGTCAGGTTCCACGCCAGCAGCAGGCTAAACAGCAGCCCCAATGCGCCAGCGAAGGTAAACATCGGTTCGGGGATATTCAGGATGCGGCGCGGGCGGCCGCCGCCCATTGAGCTGTCTTCGCGCAAGCCTTTAACGTCGTAACGCAGCTCGTACTGTTTGCCATCCTGCCCTTGCACCCAGCGCACAATCACATCAGGAAACGGTCCCTGAAAGGGTTCGTTGATGCTTTCTGGCGGCGCATTGTTAGGCGTCGCGGCGGGCTTTTCGTGCTGGATCACCGAGAAGAATTGCCGATCGTTCGGTTCCCAGTCAGCCATCATGTCATCAAGCGAGCTGGGACCACCGCGCTCCAGCACTGAAACCGCTGACGCCATTTGCAGATTAACGATACGCCGAATCGCCACCAGCTCTGGCGGCTCATGTCGATTACCGGAGAGCGTAAAGCCAAGCCACAACAGTTGGCTGATGATGACAAACACAATCCAGAAGCCCAGCAAAATTTTCCAGAACATGCGGCCGCGATAGCTGTGTTTCATCGAATGCGATAACCAATACTGCGCACAGTTTCAATGTTGACGCTGTCGGCAGTTAACGCTGCCAGCTTTTGACGGATGTTGCTGATATGCACATCAACGCTACGATCGTAAGCTTCGCGCGGACGACCAAGGCCTTTTTCCGACAGCTCATCTTTCGACACCACGCGATCCGGCGCACGCAGCAGCAGATCCAGCAAGTTAAACTCTGAAGCCGTCAGATCGAACGCTTTGCCCTGCCACTCGGTGATACGCGTGGCGGGATTGAGGCTGAGATCGCCCCAGCGCAGCAACTCTTTCTTATCCGGCAGCGGAGTCTGATCTTCAAAGCGACGCAGCACGGCACGCAGACGGGCCACCAGTTCACGCGGATAGCACGGTTTCGGCATGTAATCATCCGCACCCATTTCCAGGCCGATCACCCGATCAATATTGTCGCCTTTCGCCGTCAGCATAATCACCGGTAACCGGCTGTTCTGCCGCACCTGGCGCAATACATCGATACCGCTCATATCAGGCAGCATGATGTCGAGAATCATTGCGGTATAGTTGCCCGATAACGCGCCTTCCACACCGGCGCTACCGGTTAAAACCAGTTGTGTTTCAAAACCTTCAGCAATCAGGTATTGGCTCAACATGGTGCCAAGTTCTACATCATCATCAACCAGCAGAATTTTCATCGTTATCTCTCGTGTAAATTGCCGCTATTTTGTCCTGAGTCCACAACGAACGCAGCCGGTTTTACGCGATCCTTACGTTGCTTACGTCAGACGATTATTACGAAGACTATAGACAAAAATGGCCTGGACGCACCATCACAGTACGCGCAGGCCAGTTCATCGGCGGGAAAGTGGGATCAGTGGAAAACGCCGGTGGAGAGATAGCGGTCGCCACGATCGCACACAATCGCCACCACCACGCTGCCTGGCTGCGCCGTGGCGATACGCAATGCGCCCGCCACCGCGCCGCCAGAGCTGACGCCACAGAAGATCCCTTCACGCTGCGCCAGCGCTCGCATGGTCTCTTCCGCCTCGCGCTGCGCCATATCAATCACCTCATCCACTAACTCCGGACGGAAAATGCCGGGCAGATAGGCTTCAGGCCAGCGACGTATACCGGGAATGCTGCTACCCTCTTGTGGCTGCAGGCCAATTATTTGCACCGCCGGCGCGAACTCTTTCAGGTAACGTCCAACGCCGGTAATGGTGCCAGTGGTGCCCATGCTGGAGACAAAATGCGTCATGCGGCCAGCGCTTTGCTGCCAGATTTCCGGGCCCGTGGTGAGATAGTGGCCCAGCGGATTATCGGGATTGTTGAACTGATCCAGCACGCGTCCTTCGCCGCGGTCGGCCATCGCCTGCGCCCAATCGCGTGCCCCTTCCATGCCCTGATCGCGCGATACCAGCAGCAATTCAGCGCCGTAGGCGCGCATCGCATCCTGGCGTTCCTGGCTCATGTTATCGGGCATCAGCAGGCGCAGCTTGTAGCCCTTCATCGCGGCGATCATCGCCAGCGCAATGCCGGTGTTGCCACTGGTGGCTTCAATTAAGGTATCGCCCGGTTTGATGTCACCGCGCAACTCCGCCTGATGAATCATCGACCAGGCCGCACGGTCTTTGACGGAACCGGCTGGATTGTTGCCTTCCAGCTTTAGCCAGATCTCGCTGCCGTTATCAGGCGTCAGGCGCTGCAACTTTATCAACGGCGTATTGCCGATGGTATTTTCCAGTGTGGTCACGGTTTAATTCCAGACGAAAGAGGGGCAAATAAAACGGGCGGGAAAGCCCCGCCCGAAGGAGTGTCAAAAATATCAGGCGCTCTCGGCAAAGGCAACCGGGCGCAGCGGCGTAGTGCCATGGTAAATTCGCGCCTGTTGCAGGCCAACGAACAGGCGTTCACCACGCATCGGCGCATGGTGATCGCCGTCGAACACCACGGAGAACACCTCGCCCTGCCAGCCGCTCGGCTGAACGACCAACTGCCAGAAGTGGCCGCGCGGGCTGATCTCCAGCACCTGCACCGGCAAAGGCGTTTCCAGGCTGCTCTGGCGTGAAATATCGATTTCCCACGGACGCAGGAACAGTTCAACTTCGCCCTGATGCGCAGGCGTGTAGCCCAGCGCCCAGCGATGCGCGGCCACATGGAACTGAGAGCCATGTACTTCGCCCGTAAAGCGATTCACTTCGCCAAGGAATTCCAGCACAAAGCGCGTCGATGGATCGCGCCATACGTCATCTGGCGTGCCAACCTGTTCGATGTTGCCCTGGCTCATCACCACCACGGTGTCCGCCACTTCCATCGCTTCTTCCTGGTCGTGGGTCACGAACACGCTGGTGAATTTTAACTCTTCATGCAACTGACGCAGCCAGCGACGCAACTCTTTACGCACCTGCGCATCCAACGCGCCAAACGGCTCATCCAGCAGCAGAATTTGCGGTTCTACCGCCAGTGCACGCGCCAGCGCTACACGCTGCTTCTGTCCACCTGACAACTGTGCCGGGAAGCGGTTGCCCAGATGGGAAAGTTGTACCATCTCAAGCAGACGCATAACGCGCTGTTTGATCTCAGCAGCACCTGGACGTTCGCGACGTGGCAGAACGGTAAGGCCAAAGGCGATATTGTCGAACACCGTCATGTGGCGGAACAGCGCGTAGTGCTGGAACACAAAGCCCACCTGACGATCGCGCGCATGGATGCGGCTGACGTCTTTGCCATTGAAATGGATCTGTCCGCTGTTCTGATGTTCCAGCCCAGCGATGATACGCAGCAGCGTGGTTTTACCAGAACCGGATGGCCCCAGCAGTCCCACCATCTTGCCGGAAGGAATATCCAGAGAGATGTCGTTAAGAACCGATGTGCGGTCAAACGATTTGTTGATTTGTTTAATCTCAATGCTCATGATTTTCCTCCTGTAGGCGCTTCTGCTGATGCTCTAATCGCCACTGCACCACGCTTTTCAGAAACAGCGTTACGATTGCCATCAGGGTCAGCAGCGCGGCGGCAGTAAAGGCGCCCACGGTGTTGTAATCCTGATGCAGTAATTCAACCTGAAGCGGCAAGGTATAGGTTTCGCCGCGAATCGATCCCGAAACCACCGAGACCGCACCAAATTCACCAATCGCACGTGCGTTGGTCAGCACCACGCCGTACATCAGCGCCCAACGGATATTCGGCAACGTCACGCGGCGGAACATCTGCCAGCCGGATGCGCCAAGCAGCACCGCCGCTTCATCTTCGTGACTGCCCTGGCTCAGCATCACCGGCACCAACTCACGCACCACAAACGGACAGGTAACGAAGATGGTGGCCAGCACCATGCCCGGCCAGGAGAACATAATCTGAATATTGTGCGCATCCAGCCAGCCACCGGCAGGACCGTTGACGCCCCAGAACAGCAGATACATCAAACCGGCAACCACCGGCGACACCGCAAACGGGATATCAAACAGCGTCAACAGCAGCTGGCGGCCGGGAAAGGTGAAGCGCGTCACCAGCCACGCCAGCAGCGTACCGAACACCATGTTGACCGGCACGGTAATCAGCGCCACCAAAAGGGTCAGCCAGATGGCATGCAGCATGTCGCCATCTTTCAGGTTACTCAGCGAGGCAACCAAACCCTGGTTGAGGGCTTCCCAGAAGATGGAAACCATCGGCACCACCAGCAGCAGGATGGAAACCAGCGCACCGATGCCAATCAGCAGCCACTTGCCCCAGTTGATTGGCTGGCGGTCAGCGTGATTGATGTGTGAAATTTCCGCCATCAGTGGCCTCCTAAGCGACGGCCAAAGCGGCTCTGCAAGGTGTTAATCGCGAACAGTAGCAATAAGGAAGCGGCCATGATTACTGAAGCGATGGCGCTCGCCGCCGGATAATCAAACTCCTGCAGACGCACGAAAATCATCAGCGAGGTCACTTCCGTTTTCCACGCGATGTTGCCGGCGATAAAGATCACCGCGCCGAACTCGCCGATGCTGCGGGTAAACGACAGCGCAGTGCCGGCCAGCAACGCCGGTGCCACTTCTGGCAGCACCACGCGACGGAAGCTCTGCCAGCGCGTTGCGCCCAGCGTTTCCGCGGCTTCTTCATATTCCGGACCTAACTCTTCCAACACCGGCTGCACGGTACGTACCACAAACGGGATGCTGGTGAAGGCCATCGCCACGGCAATGCCGAGCCAGGTGTAAGAGACTTTGATATCAAAATGCGCCAGCCACTGACCGTACCAGCCGTTGACCGAAAACAGACCCGCCAGCGTCAAACCCGCTACCGCCGTCGGCAGCGCAAACGGCAGATCCATCAAACCATCCAGCAGCGTGCGTCCGGGGAAGCGATAGCGTGTCAAAATCCACGCCATCAGCATGCCGAATACGGCGTTGAACAGCGAGGCCACGCCCGCCGCCAGAATCGTCACTTTATACGCGGCGATCAACTGTGGATGGCTAATCACCGCCCAGTATTGCGCCAGCGTCATTTGCGACAGCTGCATCAGCAGCGCGCTGATTGGCAGTAGCAGAATCAGGCAGGTAAAAAGTAAGCTGGTGCCAAGGCTCAATCCAAAGCCCGGCAAGACACGTTTTTGAGCGAGCGCGAACATTAACCGCGCCCCGCTGCCAGTAATTTGTCCAGCTCACCGTCATTGGCAAAATGGACTTTCATGACGTTTTCCCAGCCGCCAAAGGCGTCTTTGACGTTGAACAGTTCAGTCTGCGGGAAGCGATCTTTCTGTTCCGCCATCAGCTGCGGGTTATTCACGCGATAGTAGTAACTGGTGATGATTTTCTGCGCTTCAGGCGTGTAGAGATAATTCAGATAGGCTTTGGCCGCGTCGGTGGTGCCGTTGTGCTCGACATTTTTGTCGACCCACGCCACCGGGAACTCCGCCAGAATATTGGTTTTTGGCACGATCACTTCGTACTGGTCCTTGCCGTACTGATTACGGATGTTATTCACTTCCGATTCAAAGCTGATCAGCACATCGCCCAGACCGCGCTCGGCAAAGGTGGTGGTAGCACCGCGACCGCCGGTATCAAACACTTCAACGTTCTTCAGGAACTTCGCCATAAAGGCTCTGGTTTTGGCTATATCTTTGCCATCCGCCTGATCGGCTGCGCCCCACGCGGCGAGATAGGTGTAACGGCCATTACCCGAGGTTTTTGGGTTAGGGAAAATCAGCTTCACGTTATCGCGCGCCAGATCGGCCCAGCTGTGAATCTGCTTCGGGTTACCTTTACGCACCAGAAACGCCATGGTGGAGTAAAACGGTGAGCTGCTGTTTGGCAGACGTTGTTGCCAGTCAGCGGGAATCAGTTGGCCTTTGTCGTGCAGCACCTGCACATCGGTCACCTGATTGTAGGTCACCACATCGGCGCGCAGCCCTTGCAGAATCGCCAGCGCCTGCTTAGAAGAACCGGCGTGCGACTGCTTGATGGTCAGCTTGTCATTCGGATGGGCAGCGTCCCACTCTTTTTCAAATGGCGCATTCAGGGCAACGAACAGTTCGCGCGAAACATCGTAAGAGCTATTCAGCAACTCGGTCGCTTGCGCCGCACCGGCTAAAGCACACGACAGCGCGATACCGCCAAGCCATTTTTTCGAAATCGGAAATGTCATGCTGCACCCTGAAAGACGGCAATTAAGCCAATGCCATTAGATGCTGTCAGTGTATTTATAACTCAGGGGAAAGCTGTAACGGTTTTATATATCGTTTAGGGATTTCAAAGTCTAAAAAAGCATAAGACGGCGGGAGAGTTTATGCGGTGAATGGGATTGAATTGTGCGGGGTTTTGGCCAGGTCGCCATAAATGGCGACCCTACGAGGTGAGCGTTTGTAATGGGATTGAATTGTGCGACGTTTTGGCCAAGTGAGCGTTTGTAGGGTCGCCATTTATGGCGACCTCGCTTAATTACAGCGCTGAAAGCACATCCAGCGACGGCGCAAAAAAGTAGCTACCGCTCACCGGTTTAGTGAAGCGCAACATCGCGTCCATTTTGCCGTCGCGCTCGCCGAACATGCTCAGCAGTTGCTGCTCAATATTGTAAAGACGATGACAATACGAGATGAAATAGAGGCCATGAGTGCCGCTGGCGCTGCCGTACGGCAGGCTTTGGCGCAGAATCTTCAGCCCTTTGCCCTCTTCTTTCAGATCGACACGGCTGAGATGCGATGTCGCAGGACGCTGATCGCTCGGCAACTCTTCATCCGTCTCTTTAGTTCGGCCAATAATCGCTTCCTGTTTCTCCACCGCCATGCGGTTCCACAGCTTAAGGTTGTGCTCCCAGCGCTGGGTAAACACATAGCTGCCGCCCGCATCCGCACCTGCGCTAATAATCGCTACCTCCTTGCGCGCTTCGCCCTGCGGATTTTCCGTGCCATCGACGAAGCCCGACAGATCGCGATCTTCAATCCAGCGGAAACCGTGCGTCTCTTCTTCGATATTGACCGCAGCGGCAAAGGCGCTAAGTGCCACCTGAGCCAGCGCGAAGTTCACGTCGTGTCGTTGAGATTGAATATGGATCAGCAAATCGCGCTGCGTGGCAGGCGCAATGCCGTTACCAAGCGCGGCGAAAGCTTTGAGTTCAGGTGCAGAAGCGTTGCCTTGCAGATCGCGCCACAGCGCATCACCAAAGGCGATCACCGCGCCCAATCCGGCATCACTGAATTGCGTCTGCAGCGCTTCAAGCTGCTGTAAGAAGAATTTGCTGCCCTGGCGCAGCGCGTCAAGATCGGCCGTGACGCGGGCTTCTAGCCAAATGGCGAAACGGCGGTGCTCCAACAGGATCCCGCTCTGAAACTGAGACATTGCTATGCTCTCCGGCATGAAGGTTAGACGATATTTTTTCGCCCGCATCATACCGGAAAGCCACACTTTTTGAGCGGGTTTTTAAGCAAGTTTTATCTGGTTTAACGCTGCCAAACGATCTTGCTGATTTTCCAGCTTTTCAGGGTATCGTCCGACGGCATCAAGCCTTCCGGACCATGCCATTCACCGCTGTAAATGTAGGAGATGTGCTGGCTGCCCGGCGCACGGCACTCAACATCGCGTGCATCAAGGCCGGTGACCATTTTGCAGTTATTAAAGGCTTTGCTGAACTTGTCGCTGAACAGATCGCCGATCTTGCTGCCGTCCGCCGCTTTGGCATCGGCATCCTGCACTTCAATTCGCTCCACGCTGCTGCTGCCGTTAATCACCAATTTAACGTTGTCGCCATCCAGCGCCTGCCAGAAATCCACCACCTGACCATTCTGCGTGCGCATGCCCTGACGCAGTGTGTAATCGCCGTTCAGCGCTTTATGGATGGCGTCTTCCGACATTGAGGTGGTGCTCGTCAGGCCTGCAACGCCTTGCTCGGTGACCTCCAGCGATCCACCAAACCAGCCGAGTGGATTGAGCGCCGACCAGTGATAGCTAAGCGGATTGTACCAATGGCTTTCGCTATCGCTCGTGCTGCCAGATGAACCCGAACTGGCGCAGCCGGCCAGAACCATGCTGCTAACCAGCAGTGCGTGACGAACAACTTTCATGAAAACTCCTTGATCTGCTAAGCCGATTGGCGTGCCTGTTGGAGTCACAAACCGGCAAAAAGTTTATTCGACCTGCTGATGTTCCGGCAGAAAGCAGTCGCGCAGGCGAGGTTGCGTTTGCAGCCAGAACAACGCCAGCAGGTCAAACAGCGTCAATAACAGCGGCAGCGGCGAGTCGGGAAAGGCGCCTTGCAGCAGGCTGGAACCCTGCCACAGCAGGCTGACAAATAGCGATGCGCTCAACACATGACGCCAGCTTTGCCACAGGCGCGGCCAGCGCTGGCGATAGCCGGTCAGCAATAAGCCGATAGCCGCCGGAATGCCTAACGCCAGCCCCAGCCAGAAGCTTTGGCGGTCGGGATAGAACAGCGCCAGCAAATCATTGCCCTGCTGGCGTGATGCGCCCGCCATCACCAGCAGCAGCCAGGTGCGCGCCTGCAGTAACAGGATCAGCCAGAAAAGAAACGGCAGCCGCAGCTGCCCTTTCGCATCGTACTCTTCGGGAAGGTATTTCAAACCGACCCTCAATACTCGCGATCTTCAATCAAACGCTTGCCCAGCAGCAGCGAGTCCACCGGCTCGTATTCGAGCTTTTCGTAAAACGCCACCACCTGATCGTTCTCTTCGCGCACCATCAAATTGATTTTTGGGCAACCGCGCGCAATCAGCTTCTTCTCAAGACGATTCATCAACGCATTGGCAAAGCCACGGCCCTGATAATCAGGATGCACCGCCAGATAGTAGACGGAGCCGCGATGGCCGTCGTAGCCGCCCATCACCGTACCAACCACTTCGCCACCGACTTCCGCGACCAGAAACAGTTCCGCGTCGTGGTTCATTTTGCGTTCAATGTCCAGCTCCGGATCGTTCCATGGGCGTAACAAATCGCAACGCTCCCAGAGCGTGATCACTTCTTCAAAATCTTCCTGGCGGAAAGAACGGATTTCCATCGACGTTACCCTGCTGTTAGGCACAATTCGCTGATTATCACGCATTCTTTGCCAGGCGCAACCCTCACGCGTGACAACGGAGCAAAAAAAGCGCGACATCGCTGTTAGTCTGTTGCAATAGAAAGTAAACACTTGAAATAGTTGCGAGGTCGCTGCCTGGCTATTGTTACGCTATAACACTGGGCAGGATTTACCTGCCATGGACCCGTAAATGAAGAAGATTTCACTGCTTAAGCGCCTTACCAATCGTCGCCAACTGATACTTTCCGGTTTAGCGCTGGCGGTGTTATCACCGCGTGCGGTGCAGGCCAAAGAACAGAACAGCGATTTGCGCGTCAGTCCGCGTCATACGCCACCGAAACCCGCCAGCAACGGCAAACGCATCGTGATGATCGATCCCGGCCACGGCGGCATCGATTCCGGCGCCGTCGGCGAAGAGGGTTCGGAAGAGAAACACATTGTGCTGGCGATCGCCAATACCGTGAAGACGCTGCTGCAATCACATCCACGCATCGAAGTGCGCCTGACGCGCGACAGCGACCACTTTATTCCGCTCTATCAGCGCGTCGAAATCGCCCACCAGCACGGCGCTAACCTGTTTATGTCGATTCACGCCGATGGCTACACCAGCCCGGATGCTAACGGCGCATCGGTGTTTGCCCTTTCCAATCGCGGTGCCAGCAGCGCGATGGCGCGATACCTTTCGCAGCGTGAAAACGATGCCGACAAAGTGGGCGGTGCTGAGGTGCAGGATAAAGATCATTACCTCAACCAGATTCTGTTCGATCTGGTGCAGACCGATACCATTCGCAACAGCCTGACGCTGGGTAAACACGTCCTCGATCAGATTCGCCCGGTGCATCATCTGCACAGCCAGCACACCGAACAGGCCGCGTTTGCGGTGCTGAAATCGCCGTCGATTCCTTCGGTGCTGGTGGAAACCTCCTTTATTACCAATCCGCGTGAAGAGCAGCTGCTTGGCACGCAGGCGTTCCGCCAGAAAATTGCCAGCGCCATTGCCGACGGCATCACCCGCTACTTCGATGAGGTCGATCGTCGCGAAGCATAGTCTTTATCCTGTGGTAGAATCGCGGCAAATTTCCGGAACGAGTGACTGATGAGCAATCCCGATATTTCCCGCGTCAAAGCCTTTTTGCTGGCGCTGCAAGATGAGATTTGCGCCCAATTAGCGGCGGAAGATGGCAAGGCGAGCTTTGCCGAAGATGAGTGGCAACGTCCCGGCGGCGGCGGCGGACGCAGTCGCGTATTGCGTGATGGCGCGGTGTTTGAACAAGCCGGCGTTAACTTCTCGCACGTGCACGGCGATCAAATGCCCGCGTCCGCCACCGCGCATCGTCCTGAACTGGCCGGGCGCAGCTTTGAAGCGATGGGCGTATCGCTGGTGGTGCATCCATCCAATCCTTACGTGCCCACCAGCCACGCCAACGTGCGCTTCTTTATTGCGGAAAAACCGGGCGCCGATCCGGTGTGGTGGTTTGGTGGCGGTTTCGATCTTACGCCCTATTACGGCTTCGAAGAGGATGCGCTGCACTGGCATCAAACCGCGCACGATCTGTGCCAGCCGTTTGGTGAGGAGGTTTATCCGCGCTACAAAAAGTGGTGCGACGATTACTTCTACCTCAAGCATCGCGACGAGCAGCGCGGTATCGGCGGTCTGTTTTATGACGACCTGAACACGCCCGATTTCGATTACTGCTTCGATTTCATGCAGGCAGTCGGCAACGGTTTTGCCAACGCCTACCTGCCGATTGTGGCCAGGCGCAAAGCGCTGCCGTGGGGCGATCGCGAGCGCCAGTTCCAGCTCTATCGTCGTGGTCGCTACGTCGAGTTCAATCTGGTGTGGGATCGCGGCACGCTGTTTGGCCTGCAAACCGGCGGTCGCACCGAATCCATTTTGATGTCGATGCCACCGCTGGTGCGCTGGGAATACGATTATCAGCCAGAAGCCGATTCCCCCGAAGCCGCCTTGTACCGCGATTTCCTGCCGGTGAAAGAGTGGTTGAAGCGACATAATTAACCAACCGCACACCCCGTAGCGGCGCGATTTATCGCGCAATGAATTGCGCCGCGACAAGGTGTGCAGAATTTCATTGCGGCGCAACACATTCGCCAATCAAGTCGTTACAACGGCTCGGTCTGCGCCTCCACCACCGCTAACGCCACCATATTCACGATGCGCCGCACCGAGGCGATACGCGTCAACACATGCACCGGCTTGCTGATCCCCATCAACACCGGTCCCACCGTGACACCTTCGGAGCAGGAGATGCGCAGCAGGTTATAGCTGATACGCGCCGCTTCGACGTTCGGCATAATCAGCAAATTCGCGGTGCCTTTTAGCGGGCTGTCCGGCATCAGTTCACGGCGAATGCTCTCGACCAGCGCCGCATCACCGTGCATTTCGCCGTCAATCTCCAGATCCGGGGCGCGTTGCTGAATCAACGCGAGTACGTCGCGCATTTTGCGCGCGCCCGGCGCATTTGAGGTGCCAAAGCTGGAGTGCGACAGCAGCGCCACGCGCGGTTCAATGCCGAAGCGTCGCACCGTTTCCGCCGCCAGCAGCGTGATATCCGCCAGCTGTTCCGCGCTGGGATCTTCATTAACGTAGGTGTCAGCTATAAAGGTATTGCCGCTCGGCAATAGCAGCGCATTCATCGCGCCCGCCACCTTCACGTCCTCTCGCAGCCCAAACACTTTCTCCACCACATCATAATGTTCCTGATAATCGCCGATGGTGCCGCAGATCAGCGCATCGGCTTCACCGCGATGCACCATGGTCGCGCCAATCAGCGTGGGATTGCCGATCACCGCGCGCTGGGCAGTTTCCGGCGTCACGCCGCGCCGTTTCATGATCTGGTAATACTCATTCCAGTACTCTTTAAAACGTGGATCCGATTCGTTATTGACGATCTCAAAATCTTTGCCCGCCTCGATCTTTAAACCCTGCTTTTGTAGACGCATAGCGATGACATTCGGCCGGCCAATCAGGATCGGCTTCGCCAGCCCTAACGTCACCAGCTCCTGCGTGGCGTGCAGCACGCGCACCTCTTCGCCTTCTGCCAGCACCACACGTTTGGGATCTCTACGCGCCTGCGAAAAGATCGGCTTCATAAACAGGTTGGTTTTATAGACGAACTCGGTGAGCTGCTCACGATAAGCATCAAAATCCTCGATCGGTCGCGTGGCGACGCCGGATTCCATCGCCGCTTTCGCCACCGCGGGCGCGATCTGCACGATTAAACGCGGATCAAAAGGTTTGGGGATCAGGTAATCCGGGCCGAAACTCAGATCCTGATCGTCATATGCCGACGCCACCACATCGCTCTGTTCCGCCTGCGCCAGCGCCGCAATCGCGTGCACCGCCGCCAGCTTCATCTCTTCATTGATCGCCGTGGCACCCACATCCAGCGCGCCACGGAAGATAAACGGGAAGCACAACACGTTGTTCACCTGATTGGGGAAATCAGAGCGCCCGGTGCAGATAATCGCGTCGGGCCGCACCTGTTTGGCCAGCGGCGGCATGATTTCCGGTTCGGGATTGGCCAGCGCCAGAATCAGCGGATGCTGCGCCATCTTCTGCACCATCTCCGGCGTCAGCGCTTTGGGGCCGGAACAGCCAAGGAAAATATCCGCGCCGCCAATCACCTCATCCAGCGTGCGTGCGCCGCTGTCGGCCACCGCATAGGCCGCTTTGGTCGGCGTCATATTCGGCTCGCGATCGCGATAGATCACCCCTTTGGAATCGCACACCACAATGTTGTGCTGCTGCATGCCGAGCGCTACCAGCAGATTCAGGCAGGCAATCGCCGAAGCCCCTGCGCCGGAAACCACCAGCCGCACCTCGCTGATGGCTTTTTTAACGATGGTTAAGCCGTTGAGCACCGCCGCGGTACAGATGATCGCCGTGCCGTGCTGATCGTCGTGGAATACCGGGATCTGCATGCGCTCACGCAGCTGTTGCTCAATATAGAAACACTCGGGCGCTTTGATATCTTCCAGATTGATGCCACCAAAAGTGGGTTCCAGCGCGGCAATCACCTCAATCAACTTATCGGGATCGCGCTCATCGATTTCGATATCAAACACGTCAATGCCGGCGAACTTTTTGAACAGCACGCCCTTGCCTTCCATCACCGGCTTACTCGCCAGCGCGCCAATGTTACCCAGCCCCAGCACCGCGGTGCCGTTGGAGATCACCGCCACCAGATTGCCACGCGCGGTGTATTTGCGCGCCGCCAGCGGATCGGCGGCAATTTCCAGACAAGGCGCAGCGACGCCGGGCGAATAGGCCAGTGCCAGATCGCGCTGCGTGGCTAACGGTTTGGTGGGTGAAACCTGAATTTTTCCGGGCGTGGGAAATTGATGAAAATCGAGCGCGCTTTGCTTGAGTTGATCGTCCATTGGGCATCCTTTGGCATCGCTAAATAGGCATTCAGTATAGGAATGTGCGGCACAAAAGAGGGTGAAGGCGCTCAAAGAACGCACAGACTGAAAGGCACGGATTGCCACCGCTTCGCCTGCGGGATCGGCACAGCCTGCTATCCTTATTGATGGCAAAAAGCGTAGCTGAACCGTTTAGGCCAGTCCTCCTTTCACTATCGCACCTCTTAAGCGCCACGACGCCACAATCAGAGAAAACGCATTTTCTTCGTGTAACGTCTGTAGCACTGTGTTGGACCAATACTTAACAGGAATGGGTGCAACACCTTTGCCCACATTATTGCTAATCAAGGAGTTAAGTGATGAACCAGCTAGATGCATTGAAACAATACACCACCGTGGTGGCGGACAGCGGCGATATCGAATCCATTCGCCATTACAATCCAGAAGACGCGACCACCAACCCCTCATTGATTCTGAAAGCCGCCGGTCTTGAGGGTTATAAACATCTGATTGATGACGCCATCGACTACGCGAAAAAACAGGGCGGCAGCAAAGAGACGCAAATCATCAACGCCAGCGACAAAGTGGCGATTAACCTCGGTATGGAAATTCTGAAAAGCATACCGGGCCGTGTTTCGACCGAAGTGGATGCGCGCCTCTCCTTCGATCGTGGCATGTGTGTCACCAAAGCTGAGAAGCTGGTGCGTCTGTACGAAGAGCACGGCATCGACCGCTCACGCATTTTGATCAAACTGGCGTCAACCTGGGAAGGCATCAAAGCTGCTGAGGAGCTGGAGAAAAACGGCATTCAGTGCAACCTGACGCTGCTGTTCTCCTTTGCTCAGGCGCGTGCCTGTGCCGAAGCCGGTGTGTTCCTCATTTCGCCATTTGTTGGCCGTATTTACGACTGGTACAACACCCGCAAACCGATGGATCCGTATGTGGTTGATGAAGATCCGGGCGTGAAATCTGTGCGTCGTATCTACGATTATTACAAGAAGCACCGTTACAGCACAGTTATCATGGGCGCCAGCTTCCGTAAAGTGGAACAGATTCAGGCGCTGGCCGGCTGCGACCGTTTGACCATTTCCCCTAACCTGCTGGAAGAGCTGGCCAACAGTGATGCGCCGCTGGAGCGTAAGCTGGAGCCATCAACCGAAGGCTTCCATCAGCCTGCTTCACTGTCTGAAGCGGAATTCCGCTGGGAACATAATCAGGATCCGATGGCGGTAGAAAAACTGTCAGACGGCATCCGTCAGTTCGCCATCGACCAGCAAAAGCTGGAAGACGTGCTCTCTTCTCGTCTGTAATCCGCACTCACTCTTATGGCGGATGGGCATTGGCTCATCCGCTATCGCCAAATCACAAGGGAGAACCTTATGTCTTCACGCAGAGAGTTGGCTAACGCAATTCGTGCACTCAGCATGGATGCGGTACAAAAAGCAAATTCCGGGCACCCAGGTATGCCGATGGGCATGGCAGATATCGCCGAAGTGTTATGGCGCGATGTGTTGAAACACAATCCCAACAATCCGGCGTGGGCCGATCGTGACCGCTTTATTCTTTCCAACGGTCACGGCTCGATGCTGCTATACAGCCTGCTGCATCTCACCGGCTACGACCTGCCGATGGAAGAGTTGAAAAACTTCCGTCAGCTGCACTCTAAAACGCCGGGGCATCCCGAACTCGGTTACACGCCAGGCGTGGAAACCACCACCGGACCGCTCGGCCAGGGCCTGGCCAACGCGGTAGGTTTAGCGATTGCCGAACGCACGCTGGCGGCGCAGTTTAACCGTCCCGGCCACGACATCGTCGATCACCACACCTACGTGTTTATGGG
Organism: Pantoea sp. DY-15; assembly: GCF_019795935.1. Classification (NCBI taxonomy): domain Bacteria; kingdom Pseudomonadati; phylum Pseudomonadota; class Gammaproteobacteria; order Enterobacterales; family Erwiniaceae; genus Pantoea; species Pantoea sp. DY-15. The sequence goes on along the minus strand of NZ_JAIMIF010000003.1, from coordinate 206,628 downwards.
CGATGGCTGTTTGATGGAAGGCATCTCGCACGAAGTGAGCTCGCTGGCCGGTACGCTCGGCCTCGGCAAACTGATTGGCTTCTACGATCACAACGGCATCTCCATCGATGGTGAAACCGAAGGCTGGTTCACCGACGACACGCACAAACGTTTCGAAGCCTACAACTGGCACGTCATCGGTAGCGCAGAAGGTATCGACGGCCACGATTCGGCAGCGATCGCTGCGGCGATTAAAGAGGCGCAAAGCGTCACCGATAAGCCGTCACTGATTATCTGCCGCACCACTATCGGCTTCGGCTCGCCGAACAAAGCCGGTAAAGAGGAGTCGCACGGCGCGGCGCTGGGCGAAGAAGAAGTGGCGTTGACGCGGCAGAAACTGGGCTGGCATTATCCGCCGTTTGAGATCCCGAAAGAGATTTATCAGCAGTGGGATGCCAAAGAAGCGGGCGCGCAGCGCGAGAAATCCTGGGATGATAAGTTTGCCGCTTATAAAGAGGCACACCCCGAGTTGGCGCAGGAGTTTACCCGTCGTCTGAGCGGTGAAATGCCGGCTAACTGGAGTAGCGAAGTGCAGAAGTTTGTTGAAGAGCTGCAGGCTAATCCACAGAAAATCGCCAGCCGTAAAGCCTCACAAAATACGCTGGAAGTGTTTGGCAAGCTGCTGCCGGAATTCCTCGGCGGCTCAGCGGATCTGGCACCCAGTAACCTCACCATCTGGTCGGGCTCAAAATCGATCAAAGAGGATAGTGCCGGTAACTACATTCACTACGGCGTACGTGAATTTGGTATGACGGCGATCGGTAACGGCATCGCGCATCACGGCGGCTTCGTGCCTTACACCGCCACCTTCCTGATGTTCGTCGAGTACGCGCGTAATGCGGTGCGCATGGCGGCGCTGATGAAGGCGCGTCAGGTGCTGGTGTATACGCATGACTCCATCGGCCTCGGCGAAGATGGTCCGACACACCAGCCGGTTGAGCAGATTGCCAGCCTGCGCGTTACGCCAAACATGAGTGTGTGGCGTCCGTGCGATCAGGTGGAAACCGCCGTGGCGTGGCAAGCCGCCGTTGAGCGCCATCATGGGCCAACCGCGCTGATCCTGTCGCGTCAGAACCTGCTGCAGCCAGAGCGTAGCAAAGAGCAGGTGGCGAATATTGCACGCGGTGGCTATGTGCTGCAGGACAGCAACGGCACGCCGGATGCGATCATCATCGCCACCGGTTCGGAGATTGAAATCGCGCTGGGCGCGGCAGATAAACTCACCGCTGCTGGCCACAAGATTCGCGTGGTTTCGCTGCCGAGCACCGACGTGTTTGATAAGCAGGACGTTGCGTATCGCGAATCGGTGCTGCCATCCGGCGTGAAAGCGCGCGTGGCGGTCGAAGCCGGTATTGCTGATTACTGGTACAAGTATGTTGGTCTGGACGGCGCGATTGTCGGTATGACCACCTTTGGTGAGTCAGCTCCGGCCGGCAAACTGTTCCCGGAATTCGGTTTCACCGTCGAGAACATCGTTAGCCACACTGAAGCATTACTCAAGCCGCACTAATCGATCTGGCCCTGCGTCTTTTTGGCGTAAGGGCCATTTTTTGATCACAGCCTGATACAGAAAAAAATCCGCCCTGCCCCCTTCACGCCTCGCGCAAACTGATTACTATAAGCTTTCCTCCGATTCTCATAGCGGACCCTTTCCCGTTGAAAAAACGTACTCCTTTTTTACTGGCCTTAATGGTTTCAGTGCTTCCATTAAAAAGCATGGCGCAGTCGTCGCCCGATCCGCTGTTGGCATCGCAAATTGTTGATCGCTACGCCGAGCACATTTTCTATGGCAGCGGCGCAACCGGCATGGCGCTGGTGGCGATTGATGGCAATCAGCGGGTTTTCGCCAGCTTTGGTGATACGCGCCCCGGCAACAACGTGCGTCCGCAGCCTGATTCGGTGATTCGTATTGCCTCGCTCAGCAAGCTGATGACCAGCGAAGTGATGGTGAAGATGGCCGAACGCGGTCAACTGCGTCTTGACGATCCGCTCAGCAAATACGCGCCGCCTGGCGCACGCGTGCCAAGCTATAACGGCCAGCCGATTCGCCTGATTAACCTCTCCACCCACACCAGCGGCCTGCCGCGCGAACAGCCCGGCGGTAAACCGCATCGTCCGGTGTTTGTCTGGCCGACCAAGTCCGATCGCTGGCAATGGCTGAGCGGAGCGGCATTAAAGGCCGCGCCAGGCACCAATGCCGCCTACTCAAACCTGGGCTTTGATCTGCTGAGCGATGCGCTCGCCAAAGCGGCGGGCATGCCCTATCCAGCACTGTTCCAGCAGTTGATAACGCGCCCGTTAGGTATGAAAGACACCACCTTTACGCCGTCACCGGATCAGTGTCAGCGTCTGATGATTGCCGAGAAAGGTGCCAGTCCGTGTAACAACACGCTGGCGGCCATCGGTAGCGGCGGCGTTTACTCAACGCCAGACGATATGGGCCGCTGGATGCAGCAGTTCCTTAACTCGGCGGTGAATCACCGCACGCCGCAAATTGATCGCCTGCAAACGCTGATTTATCGTCGTGACCAGCTAAACAAAGTGGAAGGCATGGATGTGCCGGGCCGCGCCGATGCGCTGGGCATGGGTTGGGTCTATATGGGGCCGAAGGAAGGTCGTCCGGGGATTATTCAGAAAACCGGTGGCGGCGGCGGCTTCATTACCTATATGGCGATGGTGCCGCAGCACAACGTCGGCGTGTTTGTGGTGGTGACTCGCTCGCCATTAACGCGTTTCACCCCGATGAGTGATGGCGTGAATAATATGCTGACCGAGCTGGTGGGCAATCAGTCGGGTTCACCGATGACGGTGCAAGCGATTCGTTAATTATATGGGGAAGGTCGCCATGAATGGCGACCCTACGGATTAACGCGACTGCACCGGATTTTGCGATTCAGTTACCCAGAGTGTTGGCCAGTCGTCACTGCTGTGCCACGCATCGCAGGTCTTCTCTTCCGCATACTCTGCCAGCACAAACTCGTTGCCGTCATACTGCCAGCGCGTTGCCACCCCGCAGTCCCCCAAGCCACGTCCTTTACTGAAGGTGTAGAGCAATCCATTGCTGGCATCGAATTCCGCGTTCACCAACTCCAGCTGATTATCGCTGCGCGAAGCGGGGGTAAACGGCAGCGTTAAGCTCAAACCACGCGACACATAAGGCGCACTGCGCGTCACTTCAAATGCCAGATCGATAACGTTATAGGCGCCGGTTTCGCAGCTGATCAGCAGCAGCGCTTTGCTGTCGGTTAGCGGTGAAACGCTCACTTCACGCCGCAGCGGATCGAGCGAGCAGTTATCGGTATTCACCCGCCAGGTACCAAAATCAATTAAACCGCTGGTCTCTTCCTGCGTCAGAGGAGGCGGCGGCGGTAATGGCGAAGGTAACGCCGGCAACGCTGGCTGCGGCGGCACATCCCACTGCACGCGGTCGCCACGCTTCACCCAGGCGCTGGCACCGTTGACGCGGCCCTGCACGTCATCCATCAACAGTAACGCCGCCTTCATGCCGCTAAGCGGAATGGTGGCGTTGGCTTTATAGGTCAGCTGCAGATTTTGCGCATCCAGCGTCTGCGCAAGAAACTCGTCGATGGCGATAGCATTGCTGGTCGCCAGATGATGCGGTTCCACCGTCCAGTGTTTGAGATCCGGCGTCAGACGGCGTTGATCGAGTAGCAGGTTATCCTTGAGCGGGCCGCCCGGCAGCTCACCGCTGTAGGCGCTGCCGTAATCAATACGCAGCAAGGGACGATCGTTGACGCCAGCATGACGTGAGAGCGTCATCACTAAGCCGTTGTCACCGGGAAAACTGCGTGCCACGCAAAAAGCCGCATTGTTACAGGTCAGTTGCCAGTCGGAAAATGACTTTTGCAGTGGCTGAGCCTGAACGCACGCGACAAAAAGAAAGGGCAATAAAAGCAGTAACTTCATCCAATACGACATCAAAAAATCGGTCCCCAAATTCCTGGAAAGAAAATAATAGCGCAACGGGAACGCTGTCAGCAGGCCTAAACTGTGAGCCGGCCCTAAAAGCGAGGTTAACCGCTGAAAAAGCCGTCACCTGTGGCGAGCGGGTACTGGATGGGGCAAGCGCTCATCATCCGTTTTGACCGATTACTGCTCAATCGGATTCGTCGGACTCTTGTTAACTCATCACAAAACGGTCAAATACACACAAACGGTCATAAGCGGTCATGTTAGGTTAAATCCATGTTTTGGATTTGCAACGCGCGTAGAACGCGGATTTAGCGCCATTAGGCTTATTTATGTGAGGTATATCACTTAATTTTGATAACCAGACATCTCATTTACATATAAGACAGATCCAGATCACTCTAATCAGCTAAGGCGTTTTGGTGACTGTGGACTCGTGCGCAGCCCACACTTTCCAAATGCGCTATCCAGTAATTTATAGCCATCGGAGGTTAGTTATGTTGCCGATTGAAAGACAGCAGCGAATTATTGACGAATTAAATTTAAATGGTCGGGTCATTGTCGCTGAATTAGTCACGTTATGTCAGGTTTCACAAGAAACTATTCGGCGTGATTTAACGCAGCTGGAGAAACGTGGTCTGTTACAACGCAGTCACGGTGGTGCGGTACCAGCAAAACGACAGGCCGCCAACATTCAGGGAAATACGCGAGGTGTTAACGAGTATGAATTATCTTTCCGCCAGAGAGTCAATGAACATGTTGATGCAAAAATGGCTATTGCCAAACGCGCACTCGATTTCATTAGCCCCGGCGATTGTATATTACTCGATAGCAGCACCACTTGCTGGTATTTAGCGCGACAGCTGCCGGATATTGAATTAACGGTATTAACCAATTCCATCAGGATTGTACAAACCCTTGCGGCGCGCGGCAGCATCCGCACCATCTGTCTGGGGGGAGAATATTCTGACCGTTATGAAGATTTCCACGGCGTCGTCGCCGAGCAACCGCTCAGGGAATTTCAGATCAATAAGATCTTTTTCTCCTGTAGCAGTTTAGGCAATGACGGTTATTTACGTGAAGGTAACGAAAACAACGCACATTTAAAACAGCAAATGTTATTAGCAGCGGAAAGAAAACATCTGCTGCTGGACGGAAGTAAATTCCTGCGGCCCTCATTCGCGCGTATTTGTCATTATCGCGATGTGGACTTTCTCATTACTGACCAATTAAAAGACAAAGAGCTGGAACAAGAATTAGCGTGGAACGGCGTCAATATTATTGATTGCTCCCAGCGCAGCCATTCTATGCAGCTAATAAAAAATTAAATCGGAGTCTTTATGAAAAAACATCTTATCGCCTGTTCTCTGCTCGCCCTGTTTGCCGCCTCCGGCGCGCAGGCTGCTGACAAATTACGCATGGGCATCGTGGTGAAAATTGGCGGTATTCCGTGGTTCAACGCCATGGAAGCGGGCATCAAGAGTGAAGCGGCGAAACGCGGCATTGACGCGTGGATGGTGGGACCAACGGCGGCCGATCCGGCTCTGCAGGTGCGCGCTATCGAAGATTTGATTGCCCAGAAGGTCGACATCATTGGCGTGGTGCCAAATGACCCGAAAGTGCTGGAGCCGGTGCTGAAGCGCGCCCATGATGCTGGCATTGAAGTGATCACCCATGAATCGCCGGATCAGAAAGGCGCTAACTGGGACTTCGAACTGGTGGATGCGCCGACGCACGGCATCAACCATATGAAAGCGCTGGCGAAATGCATGCATGAAGAGGGCAAATACGCCATGTACGTCGGCAGCCTGACCGTGCCGCTGCACCAGCAGTGGACCGACGCCGCGCTGAATTATCAGAAAGAACACTATCCGAAGATGCAGATGGTCACCGACAAGTTTGGCGTCGGCGAATCGCTGGATGACTCGATTCGCACCACTAACGAACTGATGTCCAAGTATCCGGATTTGAAAGGGATTATGGCCTTTGGTTCACAAGGTCCGATTGGCGCCGGTCGCGCGGTGATGAACCGTAACAAGATCGATCAGGTCTGCGTAATTGGTGCCTTTAGTCCTGGCCAGGGCGCATCGCTGGTGCAGCGTGGCGCGATCAAAGGCGGCTACATCTGGAATCCACAAACCGCTGGCGAAGTGTTCGTGCGTATCGCCGACATGATGCAGAAGAAAGAGCCAATCACCGACGGAATGACCATCGAGGGTTTGGGCAAAGTGAAAGTTGACGAGGCGACCCACACCATCCTCGGCAACAATACCGAAAGCCTGGACAAAGAGAACCTGCCAAAACTGGTGAAAATGGGGCTGTAATGATGAATGAGGTGATCCCACAGACGCTGATTGCGCTCGACAACCTGTCGAAAACATTTGGTGGCAACCGCGCACTGAGCGATATCTCGCTGACCTTACTGGCTGGCGAAGTGCACTGTCTCGCTGGCACCAACGGCTGTGGCAAGAGCACCTTAATCAAAGTCATTTCCGGGGTGCACGCCCCGGATAGCGGCAGCCGCATCACGCTGGGCGACGGCCCGAGCTTTCCGCGTCTGACCACTCGCCAGGCGCGTGACTTCGGTATCCAGGTGATTTATCAGGATCTGTCGCTGTTCCCCAACCTCAGCGTGGCGGAAAACATCGCCTTCGAGCACAACCTGAATAGCCTGCTCGGCTGGCATCGCAAAGCCAAACTGCGTGAAACCGCGCAGCGCATCATTGATGAACTGAAGTTTGAACTCGATCTCGATGAGAAAGTGGCGTCGCTGTCAATTGCGCAGCGTCAGCAGGTGGCGATCTGCCGCGCGCTGGTCGCCGATGCGCGGCTGGTGATCATGGATGAGCCGACGGCGTCGCTGACGCGCACCGAAGTGAATCAGCTGCTGCGCACCGTGCGTTACCTGAAAGACAAAAACATCTGCGTGGTGTTTGTCAGCCATCGACTGGATGAAGTGCTGGAGATCTCAGATCGCGTGACGGTGATCCGCGACGGCCGCAAAATGGGCTGCTGGCCCGCCAAGGCGATGACGCCGCACCATCTGACCGAGCTGATGACCGGCCTGAAACTCGACTATCAGCTGAAAACGCCGACGCGCCATGACGATCGCCTGATCCTCGAAGTCGAAAAACTGACGCGCGCCGGACAATACCATGACGTTAATTTCAAACTTTATCAGGGCGAAGTGCTGGGCCTGTGCGGCCTTTTAGGCTCGGGACGCACCGAACTGGCGCTGTCACTGTTTGGCATGACCAAACCGGACAGCGGCAAGATCTGGCTCGACAGCAAACCGGTGCGTTTCCGTGGACACGAAGATGCGATCAAAGCCGGCATCGGCTACGTCTCCGAAGATCGCTTAACCCTGGGTTTGGTGCAGCAACAATCGGTGGCCGACAACATGGTGCTGCCGATCCTCGACAAGCTGCAGAACCGTTTTCACATCATCGATGAATACCGTAAGAACAAGCTGATCCTGCAGTGGATTCAGCAGCTTGGCGTGCGTGTTGCCGATCCCAATCTGGCGATCTCCACGCTCTCCGGCGGCAACCAGCAGAAAATCGTGCTGGCGAAATGGGTGTTGACCCAGCCGCGCATCCTGATCCTCGATTCGCCCACCGTTGGCGTGGATGTCGGCGCTAAAGCCAGCATCTATCAGCTAATTCATCTGCTGGCGAAAGAGGGTTTGTCGATCATCCTGATTTCCGACGAAGTGCCGGAGGTTTGGTACAACTGCGACCGCATCCTGCACTTCCGTGATGGCACCGTTCATGCCGAATACCAACCCGATACCGTTGAGCAACAGCAGCTGGCGGAGGTGATCAATGCCTGATTTTTCTCGTTTACGCCCGCACTCCAGCCAGGGCTGGCTCGCCTGGGTTTTGCTGGCTTTTATCCTGTTCTTCTCCGCCGCCAGCGACCAGTTCCTGACGGTGCAAAACCTGCTGGATCTGGCAGAAAGCTACGCCGTAACCGGCATCTTCGCCCTCGGCCTGTTTGTGGTGCTGGTGACCGGCGGCATCGATATATCCTTTGCTGCGGTGGCGTCGGTGGTGCAATACCTGATCGCCTCGCTGTTTGTGCAGTTCCAGTTTGATAACGCCCTGCTCAGCATCCTGCTGGCGGTGGTGTGCGGCACGCTGTTTGGCGTGATCAACGCCCTGCTGATCACCACGCTGCGCGTCGTCTCGATCATTATCACCATCAGCATGCAGTCGCTGCTGTTTGGCCTGTTGATGTGGGTAACCGGCGGCAAAAGCCTCTATTCGCTGCCGGACTGGTGGATCACGCTGCGCAGCGTGCTGCCATTCACCTGGCAAGGCAACAGCTTCCAGATTGGCTTGCCGCTGGTGACCATGCTGGTGATTGCCGGACTCACCGCGCTGCTGCTGAACAAAACCAATCTCGGTCGCCAACTGTATGCGGTGGGCGGCGATGCGGAATCGGCGCGCCGCATCGGTATTCGCGTCGGTCTGATTCATGTCTTCGCCTATGGCTGGCTGGGTGCCATGGCGGCGATTGGCGGCTTGGTGCAGGTCTATCGCATGGGCGAAGTGGTGCCAAATGCGCTGGTCGGCGGCGAGCTGGATGTGCTGGCCGCCACGGTGCTGGGCGGTGCCAGCCTGATGGGCGGCAAAGGCACGGTGAGCGGCACGCTGATGGGTGTCTTTCTTATCGCCATCCTGAAGAACGGCCTCAACCTGATTGGCGTCTCCAACTACTTCATGAACATCGTGGTGGGCGGCGTGATCATGGTGGCTATCGCCGTGACTCACTACAAAAAACGTAAAGAAACTGATGTCAGTTTCGTCTAACGGGAGCCGCATCAACATGAAATCACTCTCTGCTCTGCGTCCGGACGGCACCAATATCGGCCTGATGCTGTTAATCGCGCTGGCGCTGGCGATCTTTACCGTCATGTTGCCGGGTCGCTTTCTCACTGATTCGACCTTTATGAGTATGGCATTTCAGCTGCCCGAGCTGGGCTTGCTGACGCTGGCGATGTTTATCGCCATTCTCAGCGGCGGACTGAATCTGGCAATCATCGCCACCGCCAACCTGACGGCGCTGTTTATCGCCTGGACGCTGATGCGCGCCCTGCCCGCCGATGCGGGAACCGGTATGCAACTGTTGTGGCTGTTTATTGCGATTATCGGCGCGATGCTGATTGCGGCGATGATCGGCGTGATTACCGGCGTGATGGTGACGCGCATCGGTGCGCACCCGATTCTGGTGACGCTGGCAACCATGATGACGCTGAACGGTATCGGCATCTGGCTGACCAAAGGCGCGGCCGTCAGCGGCATGCCGTCGGTGGTGCAGGCGCTCGGTTCCAACACGCTGCTTGGCGTTCCGCTGCCGCTGTGGGTGTTCCTGTTTGCCGCCGCGCTGCTGGCGCTGTTCCTCGGCAAAACCCGCGCCGGTAAATGCATCTATATGGGCGGCAGCAACATCAACGCCACCTGGTTTAGCGGCATCAATACGCATCGCATGGTGATTCTGGTGTACGTCATCTCCAGCCTGCTGTGCGTGTTGGCCGGTTTGATCATGATGGCGCGCTTCAACTCGGCGCGTATGGGTTACGGCGATGCGTATCTGCTGCTGACGGTGCTGGCCATTATCCTTGGCGGCACCGACCCGAATGGCGGCTTTGGTCGCGTGACCGGCGTGGTGCTGGCGCTGATCGCCCTGCAAGTGCTCTCCACCGGCTTCAACCTGATGAACATCAGCCAGCACGTTAGCCTGGCAATGTGGGGCACGGTGCTGATTGTGGTGTTGGCCTTCAAACAATTCAAAACTCGCTTTAACGAACATCGTGCCGTCAAGCTCAGCAAACTGGCGGCGGCGCTTAACCCTTTGACCGAAAAAAAGGAAGTATGATGCGTATTCAAGTCTCCCCGTCGTTGATGTGTATGAATCTGATGGAGATCAAGCACCAGCTCGCCGTGCTGGACTCCCGCGCCGACTTCCTGCATATCGACATTATGGATGGTCACTACGTGAAAAATATCACGCTGTCACCGTTCTTTATTGAGCAGATTCGCCCGTTCACCAAAGTGGCGCTGGATGTCCATTTGATGGTCGAGCAGCCTACCGATTTCATAGAAGTGATTGCCAAAGCGGGTGCCGATTACATCTGCCCGCACGCCGAAACCATCAACCGCGATGCATTCCGGGTGATCAATATGATCCGCAGCTTCGGCAAGAAAGTGGGTGTGGTGCTCAACCCCGCCACGCCGGTCTCCTTTATCCACCACTACATTCATTTGGTGGATAAGATCACCGTGATGACGGTGGATCCCGGCTACGCTGGACAACCGTTTATTCCGGAAATGGTGCAGAAGGTGCAAGAGCTGAAAGCGCTGAAGCAGGCCAACGGCTATCAATATCTGATTGAGATTGACGGTTCCTGCAATACCCGCACCTACAACACGCTGGTCGGCGCGGGCGCAGAAGTGCTGATTGTCGGCACCTCCGGTCTGTTCAATATTCACGACGATCTGGAAACCGCCTGGAATATGATGCGCGAAAGCATTGATGAGGCTCAGGGATTGGCGCAGGTATCCGCATGAAAAAATGCTGGCTCGGTATCGACATTGGCGGCACCGGCACACGTCTGCAGCTGATGGAAGAGGAGCGCGTTTGGTCGAGCTTCCGTAAAGTGCCGACGGCCAGCTGGGCGCAGCAGCCTGATGCGCTTAACGCGTTGGGCCAGTTAATCAGCGAAACGCTGGAGCAGCAGCCAGTTAGCGGCGTGATGCTCGGATTACCCGGCATTCTCAGCCGTGACCGCCAGCAGGTGATTTCGCTGCCGTTTATTCAGGCGCTGGATCAGCAACCGGTTGCCGCACGGCTCACCGAACGCCTTGGCGTACCGGTGGCGATGGACAAAGATGTTAACCATCTGATGCTGTGGGATTTACTGCAGCTGGAGCAGCTACCGGACAGCGCGGTGGGTTTGTATCCCGGCACCGGCATGGGCAACAGCCTGTGGCTTAACGGCCAGTTTTATCATGGTCAACACGGTGGCGCGGGTGAGCTTGGTCATGTGCCTGTTGCCGGCAACGATCTGCCCTGCCCGTGCGGCAATCGTGGCTGTGCGGAAACCGTGACGTCGGGCCATTGGCTGAGTCGCTGGGCGAGCACCCATGTGCCGGAAACCAACATGTCGGCGCTGTTTACCCAGCATCGTGAGCATCCGGAGCTGCAGGCTTTTGTACAGCGGCTGGCGCAACTGATTGCCACCGAGATGAACATACTCGATCCGGAATACCTGATTCTGGGCGGCGGCGTGCTGGCGATGGCGGACTTCCCGCTGGCACAGCTGCGCAGCCAGATTCAGCAGCATCTTCGTCCACCCGCCACGCGTGAGGGTTTGAAGATCGTGTTTAGCCAATCCACCGACCACACCGGTTGTCGCGGTGCCTGTTTAGCCGCCGAACGTCTGTTCAGGAGTGCATGATGAAAGGAAAAGTGTGTGTGTTTGGCTCGTTCAACCTCGACGTAGTCGCGGTAATGAACCGCTTTCCAATGCCGGGCGAATCGCTCACCGCCCATACCAGCATGATGGGACCGGGCGGCAAAGGCGCGAACCAGGCGACGGCCGCGCTGCGCGCCGGCGCGCGCGTGCACTATATCGGTAAGATTGGTAATGATGACTTCGGCATGTTTGCGCGTCGCCATCTGGAAAAGACCGGATTCGATGCCATCACCTTGTTTACCTGCAAGGAGAAACCGACCGGCAATGCGCTGATTTATGTCGCCGGGGACGATGCCGAGAACATGATATCGGTCTATCCCGGCGCGAACACCACCGTAACGGCCGCCGAGGTGACGCGCTGCCAACCCACCGTTGCGGCAGCCGATATTCTGCTGGTGCAGCTGGAGAATAATCTCAGCGCCATCCAGCGCATGATCGACAACGCGCGCGCTGGCGGCACCTTTGTGATTATGAATCCTGCGCCGTGGCAGAAGGTCACCGATGCGCTGCTGGCAAAAGTGGATTTGCTGACGCCTAACAGCACCGAAGCGATGCAGCTGACCGGCGTGAAGGTCACCGACTTCGCCAGCGCGCAGCAAGCCGCAGAGAAGCTGCATCGCAAAGGGGCGCGTCAGGTGATTATTACGTTGGGGGTTTGCGGTGCGTTGCTGTCAATAGCTGACCAGCCACCGCTGCGTATTCCACTGTTTCCGGCTCAGCCGCTGGATACCACCGGCGCGGGCGATGCGTTTAATGGCGCACTGGCGGCACGGCTGGCTTCAGGCGATGAACTGCCACAGGCGGCGCTGTTTGCTTCGGCTTACGCTTCGCTGTGTGTGGAACGCTCCGGTGCGGCACATTCGATGCCCTCTTACGCCGAAGCGCTGGCGCGTTTGCAGGCGTATCCGCAGTGCGTGCCGGAAGCGTTGGGTGAATCGGTTGAGGTGGTGCGGTGATTGACCAGGTCGCCATAGTTGTGCGGTGATTGGCCAGGTCGCCATAGTTGTGCGGTGATTGGCCAGGTCGCCATAAATGGCGACCCTACGTAAAAACTACGGCTTTAACCAACCGGCGATCTGCGCATGCTGCAGCAGCATAATGGCTTTACCGTCACGAATGCGGCCATCTTTCACCATCGCTAGCGCCTCCGGGAAACTCAGCTCCAGCACGGTAATCTCTTCATCCTCAACGCCACCGCCCTTGTTTGCGCGCTGTGCATCGCTGTATTCCGCGGCGAAGAAGTGGATCAGTTCAGTCACGCCGCCCGGCGACATGTAGGCTTCAAAAACTTTATCGACCTTACCCACCTGATAGCCGGTCTCTTCTATCGCTTCTTTGCGGATGCAATCTTCCGGCGAGTCGTCATCCAGCAGCCCGGCGCAGGTCTCAATCAGCTCGCCACTTTCATTGCCATTGACATAAGTGGCAATGCGGAACTGACGCACCAGCAGCACGCTATTTTTTTCAGTGTTGTACAGCAGGATGGTGGCGCCGTTACCGCGATCGTACACTTCGCGCTTGTGACGCAAGACTTCGCCGTTGTTGCGGGTGAGTTCGTAGGTGAAGTTGCGCAGCACAAACCAGTTTTCTGACAGCAACTTGTCTTTGATGATGTTGATCTTTAACGACATAACCACTCCACTGCTAAATTGAGGGAGCCTGAGATGATAGGCCGAAGCGGCGGGGAAAACTATCTGAATTGTGAGGCCGGTCGCTGTGATGGGCGCTCCTGACTCAGTGCACAGATTGTAGCGGCGCAATGGGTTGCGCGATAAATCGCGCCGCTACGGATTGTGCAGTGGTTTGATGCGCTGCGGTAGTGATCGGCATTACGCCCATTCATGCCGCGTTGTTAGGCCTCAAAAACCGTTGGGTTGATCTTTCATATCGGGCAGATGATGCGCGATACCTTTGTGGCAATCGATACAGGTTTTCCCTTCCTCAACTGCTTTGCTGTGCATCTTCGCTGCCACGGTCTTCTGCGCGGTGAAATCCATATAATCGAAGTTGTGGCAGTTACGACACTCCTGCGAATTGTTGTTTTTCATTCTGCGCCACTCGTTTTGCGCCAGCTTGATGCGATGATCCTCGAACTTTTGCGGCGTATCGATGATGCCGAAAATCTTGGCATACACCTCTTTGCTCGCCTGGATCTTACGCAGCATTTTCGGGCCCCACTCGTGCGGCACATGACAATCCGGACAGGTGGCGCGCACGCCGCTGCGGTTGTTGTAGTGCACCGTCTGCATATATTCCTGATAGACGTTATTACGCATCTCATGGCAGCCAATACAGAACTGCTCGCGGTTGGTCATCTCCATTGCGGTGTTGAAGCCGCCCCAGAAAATGATGCCGCCAGCAAAGCCCAGAATCAGTAGCGTACCAAGCGCCAGACGGCTCGGACGCCGCCACCAGCGCCAGATGCGCAGAAGTTTCTCTTTCATCATGTCCTCACTTACCGAAGCCGTCAGCCGGTTTAAAGGTGTTTTCCACCACCGGTTTGGCATCGGTTTGCGGTACGTGACACTGCAGGCAGAAGAAGCGACGCGGCGACACGGTGCTGCTCACCAGTCCATCGCGATCGGTAAAGTGCGTTGGGCTAACGCGTGGCGCGCCGGTGGTGAGATAGCTCTGCATGCCGTGGCACTGCAGGCAACGGTTGACGTTTTTCGTCACCTGATAGCCATCGACGCTATGCGGGATCACCGGCGGCTGATTCACGTAGTTCAACGGCTTGCGGCTCTGCTCTTTGGGCTGATGAATGGTGCCCTGCTGCGTGGCCGTCACTTCCGGTGACTGATTGAGATCGACGCCGTTGTGGGCGTAAACCGTGCCGCCCAGCATCAGGGCGGCCAAAGTAACAAGTGTGATTAAGGGTTTCATTGCATCCTGCCTTAAATTTTAACCAGCTTGACGGCGCATTTTTTGTAATCGGTCTGCTTCGACAGCGGATCGGTGGCGTCCAGCGTGACGTTGTTGGCCAGCACGCCCGCATCAAAGAACGGCATAAATACCAGACCTTTGGGCGGCTGATTGCGACCGCGCGTTTCCACGGTGGCAAGGGTTTCGCCACGACGCGACACCACGCGGACCTTCTCGCCGCGGCGGAAATTGCGCTCTTTGGCATCCAGCGGATGTATATAGAGTAGCGCCTGCGGCACTGCGCGGTGCAGCTCCGGCACGCGACGCGTCATGGTGCCGGTGTGCCAGTGTTCCAGCACGCGACCGGTACAGAACCACAGGTCGTACTCTTCATCCGGCGATTCGGCTGGCGCTTCGTAAGGCAGCGCAAAAATGGTGGCTTTACCATCCGGCTTGCCGTAGAAACGCACGCCTTCACCAGCTTTGACGTAGCTGTCGTAACCTTCGCGATAGCGCCAGCGCGTCTCTTTGCCATCCACCACCGGCCAGCGCAGGCCGCGCGCCTGATGGTAAGCATCGAACGGCGCAAGATCGTGGCCGTGACCGCGACCAAAGCTGGCGTACTCCTCGAACAAGCCTTTCTGGATGTAGAAGCCAAACTCGCGCGCTTCATCATTCAACTGGTCATCTGCCACTTCACTCAGTGGGAATTGGTTGACCTGGCCATTGGCGTACAGCACATCAAACAGCGTTTTGTCGCGCAGCTCAGGATTCTGCGCCAGCAGCGCTTCCGGCCACACTTCCGCCACCTTGAAACGTTTGGAGAAATTCACCAGCTGCCACAGATCGGATTTCGCGTCGCCCGGCGCTTTCACCTGCTGATGCCAGAACTGAGTGCGACGCTCGGCGTTACCATACGCGCCCTCTTTCTCCACCCACATCGCGGTGGGCAGAATCAGGTCAGCTGACAAGGCGCTGACGGTGGGATAGGGATCGGAGACTACGATGAAGTTGCGCTCATCGCGCCAGCCCGGCATACGCTCCTGCGTCAGGTTCGGACCGGCCTGCATATTGTTGTTACACATCACCCAGTAGGCGTTGAGCTTGCCATCTTTCAGCGCGCGATCCTGCGCCACGGCATGCAAACCAATTTTGGCCGGCACCGTGCCCTGCGGCAGCTTCCACAGCTTCTCGGCGGTAGCGCGGTGTTTGTCATTATTAACCACCATGTCCGCCGGTAAACGATGTGAGAAGGTGCCGACTTCACGCGCCGTGCCGCACGCCGACGGCTGGCCGGTGAGCGAGAACGGACCGGTGCCCGGACGTGAAATTTTGCCGGTCAATAAGTGCAGGTTGTAGCACAGGTTATTGGCCCACACGCCGCGCGTATGCTGGTTGAAGCCCATGGTCCAGTACGACACCACGTTGACTTTCGGATCGGCATACAGCTCGGCGAGGGCGATGAGTTGATCTTTCTCCACACCGCTCATTGCGCTGGCTTTTTCCACCGTGTACTCAGAGACAAACTTCGCAAACTCGTCAAAGCTCATCGGCGTGGATTCGCCGCTGTCCGGGTTCTTCGCCGAAGCCTGACGCGGATCGGTGGGGCGCAAACCGTAACCGATGTCGGTCACGCCTTTACGTAGCGTAACGTGATTCTGCAGGAAGGTTTTATCAACCTTGTTGTTCTGAATAATGTAGTTGGCGATGAAGTTGAGGATCGCCAGATCGCTCTGCGGTGTGAACACCATCGCGTTGTCGGCCAGCTCAAAACTGCGATGACGATAGGTGGAAAGCACCGCCACTTTGACATTCTCACTGCTGAGACGACGCGCGGTAATACGTGACCACAGAATCGGATGCATCTCCGCCATGTTGGAGCCCCACAGCACAAAAGCGTCGGCCTGCTCGATGTCGTCGTAGCAGCCCATCGGTTCGTCCATGCCGAAGGTGCGCATAAAGCCAACCACCGCTGAAGCCATGCAGTGACGCGCATTGGGATCGAGGTTGTTGGTGCGGAAACCGGCTTTCATCAGCTTGGAGGCCGCATAACCTTCCCACACCGTCCACTGACCGGAACCGAACATGCCAACCGAATCCGGGCCGTTGGCTTTCAGCGCCGCTTTGAACTTCTCTTCCATGATGTCGAAGGCTTGATCCCAGCTGACCGGGGTGAACTCGCCCTCTTTGGCATATTTACCGTCGGTCATGCGCAGCAGCGGCTGGGTCAGACGATCTTTCCCGTACATGATCTTCGGCAGGAAATAGCCTTTGATACAGTTCAGACCGCGGTTCACTTCTGCCTGCGGATCGCCCTGCGACGCCACTACGCGGCCATCCTGGGTGCCAACCAGCACGCCACAGCCGGTACCGCAGAATCGACACGGCGCTTTTTCCCAGCGAATTGGCGCAGCCAGCGAGGTCGCGGCTTTGGTGACGGTGGGAATGGTGAGTCCTGCAGCCGTTGCAGCAGCAGCCGCCGCATTGGCCTTCATAAAATCACGACGACTTATGCTCATGATGCTTCCTTACAAGGTTCTTCAATTTCGTCTTGCTGGTGATAGACCAGCGATACCGCCAACACGCCAGCGATGTTGCGGCTCTCTTCAATATTGCGCAGCAGCGCGGCGCTATCCGTAGCACCCAGCGTCACCGCCAGCGTGCCGCGCGCGGCGTCTTCCGCGGCGATGTCGCAATCGGCAAAGGCCAGCAGCGCACTTTTTATGGCGGGAATCGACGCCGGCCGCGCCTGAATCACCAGGCCGCAGACGTGCCAACTGTTTTCATGGTTCATGATTTAATCCTGTGGCTGAGACCGGGCAAGGCGCGATGCAGGCGCCGCAACCGGTGCAATGCTGCGGAAGGGTTTCAGGCTGTGCGATGCCGTTCGGCATCAGCTGGAAACGGATGGCTTGCTGTTCACAACTCTCCTGGCAGCTGCGGCAGTTCACGCCCAGGAAGGTGATGCAGCGGTTGTCGATGCGAATGCGCTGTGGAAACGGCTCGGTTTCACGCGCGTGGAATAGCGGCTGCGGGCAAGCGTCCACGCAGGCGGCGCAAAACGTGCATTCACCCTGCAGAAAATCGAGGTGCGGCACTTCACCGGCAGCCAGGCGGATGATGTGGGTTTCGCAGGCCGAGACGCATTTGCCGCAGCCATCACAACCCTTCTCTCCCCGCCACCACGGCAAAGCGATGCCGTCAGCAGACGCTACGCGCTGCCCGGTAAAGAGTTCACGTCGCGACAGTGCCATCGGTTCACCTTAAACGGGGGAAAGAGAGATAGTGCGTAAAATAACCTGACGCTAATGAGGGCTATATCACCCCAAAGGGGTAAATCCCGACGTGGGATCAAGTGAAGGGGAATTGAAATAGAAACGGGGGCCAAAAGGCCCCCGCAGATGAGAATCGCTGTGATTAGCGTGGTGAATCTTCCGCCAGCGTATCGTGATTCTCAGCATGATGTTCGTGCTCTTTCTGCGCTTCAGCATGCACGCGTTTGCGCACGCCAAACCAGCCCAGCACCAGAATCACGGCAATTAACGGAATTGAGGCGATGGTATAGGTACCGTTTGGATAGTCAAACGCCATCAACACGAGCACGCTCGCCAGGAATAGCAGCGTCAACCATGAAGTAAACGGCGCCCACGGCAGTTTGAAGCTAACATCGTCTGCCTTGCCTTCTTTAATCGCTTTGCGCAGACGCATCTGGCACACCACGATAAAGCCCCACGACGAAATGATGCCGAGCGAAGCAAAGTTCAGAACGATTTCAAATACCTGCGAAGGCACGTAGTAGTTGAGTACCACACCAAATATGTATACACCGATGGTCACTAAAATGCCGGCATACGGCACCTGCTGTTTGCTCATCTTCGACATGAATTGCGGTGCAGAACCGCCCATCGACATCGAGCGCAGGATACGCCCAGTAGAATAAAGCCCGGAGTTGAGGCTCGACAGTGCAGCGCTCAGCACCACGATGTTCATCACGCTCCCGATGTAAGGCACGCCAAGTTTAGAGAAGAAGGTCACAAACGGACTTTGCCCCGCCTGATAGGCATTCCACGGCAGCAGCAGCACCAGCAACACCACCGAACCGACGTAGAACAGGCCGATACGCCAGATCACGCTGTTGATGGCTTTCGGCAGCATGGTTTTGGGATCTTTACACTCGCCCGCCGCCGTACCCACCAGCTCAATTGAGGCGAAGGCGAACACCACGCCCTGCACCAACACCAGCGCTGGCAGCAAACCGTGCGGGAAGAAGCCGCCGTTATCGGTTATCAGGTGGAATCCTGTGGTGTTGCCGTCGAGCGGCTTACCGCTTCCCAGGAATATCGTTCCCACAATTAAGAACGCCACAATCGCCAGCACTTTTACCAGTGCGAACCAGAACTCCATCTCGGCGAACCACTTCACGCCGATCATGTTCATGGTGCCGACAATCGCCAGTGCGCCCAGCGCAAACACCCACTGCGGCACATCGCCAAACGCGCCCCAATAGTGCATATAAAGCGCGACTGCGGTGATATCGACGATACCGGTCATCGCCCAGTTAACGAAATACATCCAGCCCGCAACGTAAGACGCTTTTTCCCCAAGGAATTCACGCGCATAAGAAACAAAGCTGCCGCTGGAAGGACGATGTAACACCAGTTCGCCCAGCGCACGGAGGATAAAGAAGGAGAAGATACCGCACACCAGATAAACCAGCGCCAGTGCAGGACCGGCCATTTGCAGGCGCGCGCCAGCACCGAGGAACAGACCGGTACCGATAGCACCGCCGATGGCGATCATTTGTACCTGACGATTACCCATTGCTTTGTGGTAACCGCTGTCGTGCGAGTTGAGCCAGCGTCTTTTCGCAGCGCGTTGTTCGGCTGCGGTTTTTTTAGTTGATTTCATAGCTATCCTGTTTGTCCTGACCATCAATCACCGCCGAACCAAACGATTGCGTATGGCGGTGCGAAATGGGGTAAAAACCCGGTGTCACAGCGGCGGAACGATGTCGCGTGGCGGGGTGGGAATTTACGGCGATGAATCCTACCCGTTCTGCAAGAACGAAGCAAAAAATACCGCCAGGCTGCACAAGATGAATTGTAATAATCCATCGCGGTGCACAAAAAAACCGGTCAGAGGGCTGACCGGTAAAAGGGATGGCTACAGGGATAACTATTACTACAGGGATAACTATTACTACAGGGATAACTACTGGAGGGAATTAACGGTAAATCTCTGCGGTGCCGCTCCACAGGCTGGAATCACCTGGGGTTTGTACACCAATAACACGATAGCCGCTGGCACCTTCCTCTTGCGCTTTTTGCGACAGATGACGCGTTGCATCATCCAGCGTACCGCGTACGCCGCTGATGGAAACGGTGCCCGCGCTTTGCAGGTTTTGCGCTTGGGTGGCGCTTACGGGCTGGGCCGCCAGCGTCGAGAAACTTGCGGTGGCAAGCAGTGCAGCAGTCAGAACGGCATAACGTCTCTTCATGTGATGCTCCTGTTGTCTTCCGTTAAGGGTTAAGCGTTACAGGACTTATTATCACGCAGGGAATGAAAACCAGGTTGAGCAGGCCGTAAAGCCGTTTAATAATTCGCCAGCTTAGCGCGGGTTATTTAGAGAAAGGTAAAGAGAAAGGGTTTTCTCTGTTAAAAGTAACCTGATGTGACGAGATGACACTCGCCGTCACCGCACGGCTGCCCTATAATCCCCCGCTCTTACAAGGGTTATTACTGTGATTGTGAAACGTCCCGTTACTCGTACCATTGCGCGCGCACTTAGCGTGATTGTGCTGCTGTCGCTGTTGACCACCGGGCTGGCGCTGATGACGCTCTCCAGCAGCCTGCGCGATGCCGAAGCGGTGAATGTCGCCGGATCGCTGCGCATGCAGATATACCGTCTGGCGTGGGACAGCACGCGCGATCCGCAGCAGCTGGATCATCACATCCAACTCTACCGACAAACGCTGGAATCCCCGGCGCTGCAGCATCTGCAGCGCACGTGGGTGCCGCTTGAAGTGAGTAGCCGCTATCGCTATTTGCGTGACAGCTGGCCGATGCTGCAGGAGACGTTGCAGCCCGAGCGAGCGCAAATCTACCAGCAGCGTGTTGCGGGCTACGTCAGCGAGATCGACCGCTTCGTGCTGGCATTGCAGCATTATGCTGAACTGAAGATGCATCTGGTGGCCGCCAGCAGCCTGTTTGGTTTTCTGGCAATTGTGGCGCTGGCGCTGTGGACGATTCGCTTTATCCGCCGCAACGTGGTGCGACCGCTCAACGCGCTGGTGACCGCCAGCCAATATGTTGAGCAGGCGAATTTCGCTTTTCCGCCGCTGCCGGTGCAACAGCCGAATGAACTGGGCGTGCTGGCGCAGGCCTTCACCACCATGGCGGAACGGCTGCATTCGCACTATCGCCTGCTGGAGTGCGCGGTACGCGATAAAACCGAAGATCTCACCCAGGCCAATCGCACGCTTTCCCTGCTGTATGAAAGCTCACAAATTCTCACCAGCAGCCCACCCAATCCCGAACTTTTTCAGGGATTGCTGCGTCTGGTACAGCGGCGTGAAGCGCTAACGGTGCTGAAAATTGTTAGCGAAGGGATTGAGTTTCAGGCCGGTGTGGCAACGGATGAGGTGAACTGGCAGCGTTTACCCTTGATGCAGGAAGAGCAGCGGCTGGGCGAGCTGTGCTGGCAAACCCATCGCGCACCGCCCGCCGACGAACTGATGCAGAGCCTGGCTAACATGCTGGCGCGCGCGCTGTGGATTTGGCAGACGCAAAAACAGTATCAGCAGATGCTATTAATAGAAGAGCGCGCCACCATTGCGCGCGAACTGCACGATTCGCTGGCGCAGTCGCTCTCTTTCCTGCGCATCCAGCTGGCGCTGCTGCGGCGTAATGTCGATGAGTCGCAACCGCAGGCGCTGGCGATTATCGCTGATTTTGATCGCGCGCTGGCCGAAGCCTATCAGCAACTGCGCGAACTGCTGACCACCTTTCGTCTGACCATCGAACAGGCCGATTTGGTGCAGGCGATGCAGGCAATGATTGCGCCGCTGCAGGAGCAATCACAGGCGGCCATCGACTTCGATTATCAGCCCGGATTGCAGATGCTGGATGCCCAGCAGCAAGTGCATGTGTTGCAGATTGCGCGCGAAGCGCTGCTCAACGCGATTCGCCATGCGCAGGCGCACAATATTCAGATTCACTATCAGCGTGTCGCTGATGAGGACCACTTACTGACAATCGAAGACGATGGCTGCGGCATCAGCAGCCTCGAAGAGCCGCCAGGACATTATGGTCTCACCATCATGGCGGAGCGCGCCGCGCGGTTATCCGGCACGCTGATGATTACCCCGCAGGCGCAAGGCACGCGCGTCACGCTGCGTTTTCCACCGCGCCCGACGCACCGGTTGAGCTGACAGATTATAGAGCGCACCTGCTGTAGCGGCGCGATTCATCGCGCAATAAACTGCGCCGCTACGGCAGATGCGTTAATGAAAGAAAGTTGCCTTTGATACTGGAGACATTATGGCTAACCCTTCCCTGACTATTATGATCGTTGACGATCATCCACTGATGCGCCGTGGTATTCGCCAGTTGCTGGCGCTGGAGCCCCGGCTGGACGTGGTAGCGGAAGCCAATAATGGCACTGAAGCGCTGGCCGAAGCACGCCGTTTGTCGCCGGATGTTATTCTGCTGGATCTCAACATGAAAGGCATGTCCGGGCTGGACACGCTGAAAGCGCTGCGTAACGAAGGCATCGCCGCACGGATTCTGGTGCTGACGGTTTCCGATGCGCGCAGTGATATTTATGCGATGGTGGATGCTGGTGCCGATGGCTATCTGCTCAAGGACAGCGAACCCGAACTGCTGCTGGCGCAAGTGATGCGCGGCGCTAAAGGTGAAAACGTGTTTAGCGAGGTGGTGGCCGATTATCTGGCGACGCGCCAGCCGACGACAAATCCGTTCAAACAGCTCACCGAACGCGAACTGGATGTGCTGCAGGAAGTGGCGCGTGGCTTATCGAATAAGGAAATTGCTGCCACCTTGCATATCTCCGAAGAGACGGTAAAAGTGCACATTCGCAACCTGCTGCGCAAGCTGGATGTCCGTTCGCGCGTTGCCGCTACGGTACTGTGGCTCGAAAGCCGACATCTGTAGTCGCGCACAAAAAACCGTCACTATATTTACACTTTCTCCATAATTTACTCACGATTCTCTAATTTGTGCCGCGTAGAGTGTCTGCAGCAGGAGTCTTTCGAGAGAGCAGTTTGCACTCCGCCAGCGTGACGCCGTCCGCGCATCGCGCTCATCATAATAAAAGTAAAAAATACGCAGTTGAGGAGTGTCGGTTCCATGTCGAATTTTTTTATCGACCGCCCCATTTTTGCCTGGGTTCTGTCTATTCTGCTCTGCCTGTGCGGCACGCTGGCGATCATCTCGCTACCGGTTGAGCAATATCCCGACCTCGCGCCGCCTAACGTGCGTATCACCGCCAACTATCCCGGCGCATCCGCGGAAACGCTGGAAAATACCGTCACGCAAGTTATCGAACAGAATATGACCGGCATCGATAATTTAATGTACATGTCCTCCAACAGCAGCAATACCGGCCAGGCACAAATCACCCTCACCTTTACCGCCGGCACCAACCCCGATGAAGCGCGCCAGCAGGTACAAAACCAGCTGCAGAGTGCGCTGCGCAAACTGCCCGCGGCGGTACAGTCACAAGGCGTGACGGTTAACAAAACCGGTGATAGCAACATCCTGATGATTGCCTTCGTCTCTACCGACGGAAGTATGGACAAACAGGATATTTCAGATTATGTCGCCAGTAACATTCAGGATCCGCTCAGCCGTGTTGATGGCGTCGGCCAGGTTGATGCTTACGGCTCGCAATATGCGATGCGTATCTGGCTCGATCCCAACCAGCTGATTGCCTACGCGCTGACCACCGAAGACGTGGTGAGCGCGATTGAATCGCAAAATGCGCAGGTGGCGGTGGGTCAGGTAGGCGGATTGCCGTCGGTGGACAAACAAGCGCTCAACGCCACGGTGAATGCGCAGTCGATGCTGCAAACCCCGGCGCAGTTCAAAGCGGTGACGCTGAAAACCAACAGCGACGGCTCGGTGGTGACGCTCGGCGATGTGGCGGATGTGGCGATGGGCGCGGAAAAGTATGACTTCCTCAGCCGCTACAATGGTCAGGCGGCATCGGGGCTCGGCATTAAGCTGGCTTCCGGTGCCAATGAGATGAACACCGACAAACTGGTGCGCGAGCGAATTGAGGAGTTATCGCATTACTTCCCGCACGGGCTGGAAGCCAAAGTCGCTTACGAAACCACGCCATTCGTTAAGGCCTCGATTAAAGACGTGGTGAAAACCCTGCTGGAAGCGATCCTGCTGGTGTTCCTCGTGATGTACCTGTTCCTGCAAAACTTCCGTGCCACGCTGATTCCGACTATTGCCGTGCCGGTGGTGCTGCTCGGCACCTTTGCGGTGCTCTATGCCTTTGGTTACAGCATCAACACCTTGACGATGTTCGCGATGGTGCTCGCCATCGGCTTACTGGTGGATGATGCCATCGTGGTGGTGGAAAACGTCGAGCGCATCATGAGCGAGGAAGGTCTGTCGCCGCGCGCCGCCACGCGCAAATCGATGGGCCAGATTCAGGGCGCGCTGGTCGGCATTGCGCTGGTGCTGTCGGCGGTGTTTGTGCCGATGGCGTTCTTCGGCGGCACCGTCGGCGCTATCTATCGCCAGTTCTCGATCACTATCGTTTCGGCGATGGTGCTTTCGGTATTGGTGGCGATGATTCTGACGCCCGCGCTCTGTTCCACGCTGCTGAAACCGCTGGAGCAAGGCCATCATCACGGTCGTCGTGGCTTCTTCGGCTGGTTTAACCGCACCTTCAACGCCAGCGCGGAACGTTACGAGCGCGGCGTCGCCAAAATTCTGCGCAAAGGCGGTCGCTGGCTGCTGCTCTATCTCGCAATTATCGGCCTTATGGCATTCCTGTTTATTCGCCTGCCCACCTCGTTCCTGCCGCTGGAAGATCGCGGCGTATTCCTGACGCAGGTGCAATTGCCCGCCGGTTCAACGCTGCAACAAACCTCGAACGTGGTGGCGAAGGTCGAGAATTACTACATGACGCAGGAGAAAGACAATGTGGTTTCGGTGTTCTCCACCATCGGTGCCGGGCCCGGCGGTAACGGCCAGAACGTCGCGCGCCTGTTCGTTCGCTTGAAAGATTGGGAAGAGCGTCCGGGCAGCGATCGCACCTCTTTCGCCATCATCGAGCGCGCGACTAAAGCCTTCCACACGATCAACGAAGCGCGCGTTATCGCCAGCAGCCCGCCCGCGATTACCGGCATGGGCAGTTCGTCGGGCTTCGATATGGAGCTGCAGGATCACGGCGGCATCGGCCACACGCAGCTAATGGCAATGCGCGATAAATTGCTTGAGCTGGCTGACAGCAATCCGGCGCTGTCGCGCGTGCGTCACAACGGCCTCGACGACAGCCCACAGTTGCAAATTGATGTCGACCAGCGCAAAGCGCAGGCGCTTGGCGTGTCGCTGGATACCATCAATGACACCTTAACCACCGCGTGGGGCTCGACCTACGTTAATGACTTCCTCGATCGTGGCCGCGTGAAGAAAGTCTACGTGCAGGCGGCGGCTGAGTTCCGCATGCTGCCGGAAGACGTGAATAAGTGGTATGTGCGTAACAACAGCGGCAGCATGGTGCCCTTCTCTGCCTTCGCCACCAGCCATTGGCAAACCGGTTCACCGCGTCTGGAGCGCTACAACGGTTACTCTGCGCTAGAGATTGTCGGTGAAGCGGCGAACGGCGTCAGCAGCGGTACCGCGATGGACGAGATGGAGAAACTGGTTGGGCAGCTGCCGCTGGGCGTAGGCTTCCAGTGGACCGGCGCCTCCTATCAGGAGCGCTTATCCGGTTCGCAGGCGCCGGCGCTGTATGCGATTTCGCTGCTGGTGGTATTCCTGTGTCTGGCGGCGTTGTATGAGAGCTGGTCAATTCCATTCTCAGTGATGCTGGTGGTGCCGCTCGGCGTGGTGGGCGCACTGGTGGCAACCTGGATGCGCGGGCTGGAGAACGATGTCTATTTCCAGGTGGGCTTGCTCACGGTGATTGGCTTGTCGGCGAAGAATGCCATTTTGATTGTCGAGTTCGCCAATGAGATCAACAGTAAAGGCCGCGAGCTGATGGAGTCGACGCTGGAAGCCTCGCGTCAGCGTCTGCGCCCGATTCTGATGACTTCGCTGGCGTTTATCTTCGGCGTGCTGCCGATGGCCATCAGCAGCGGTGCCGGTTCCGGCAGCCAGCACGCGGTGGGTACCGGCGTGATGGGCGGGATGATTTCTGCCACCGTGCTGGCGATTTTCTTTGTACCGCTGTTCTTTGTGGTGGTACGCCGCCGCTTCCCGCTAAAAGAGAAGCCGCACGATTGAGCGTGCCATTGCGCACCGTGCATTTATTCGGTCGCCATGAATGGCGATCCTACAAAAAAAGCCGCCATGAACATCCATGGCGGCTTTATTGTTGTGTGTGGTAAGAATTACAGCAAGTTGGGAAGTGCCCTGCTTTTCTCTTCACGCGTTACTTACGTAACATCGCTTCGATGAATTCTTTCCAGTTTCCCATTTCGGTGTCGACCATAAAACCCTCTCTTATTGTAGCGGCAATTCTACGCCGTTTTTTTCTGGTGGTGAATACGTTTCCACCTGTTATCACTATCGGCAAAAGCGTAGAAAAGCTTCAATCTGTTGAAATTGCGTACTGACGCACATTTCAGCAACTCTATAATGCGGCAGGAAAAATGGCTGACTTAAATCGGCTAGCAGAAATCTGCATTTAGGATAATCCTTAGTGGTTTAATGATATCGCAGGCAATTATTAAGTGCGTAAGTGAAAGCGCTTCCTGGCCCTAAGTAATAAAATTTATAACGGCTTAAGGGTCATGAAAAATGGGTGAATAAGGCCGGCTTTCACTGTCAGCGCTCACAGCCCTTAGAGCGCTGTGGTAAACTCGCGCTTTATTTTTTACTCAACGGGAATAAGCGATGACAGCGCAGTGGGTGATGTACGGAATTAAAAATTGCGACACGATTAAAAAAGCACGCAACTATTTAGCGTCTTCCGGTATCGACTACTGTTTTCACGACTATCGCGTGGAGGGCATTGACGACGCGCTGCTGCAATCGTTTATCGATCAGCTCGGTTATGAGGCGCTGCTGAATACGCGCGGTACCACGTGGCGCAAGCTGCCGGAAGCCGAACGCGACGCGGTAAACGATGCCGCCAGCGCCAAAGCGGTGATGCTGGCGCAGCCTGCCATCATTAAGCGTCCGGTGTTAGCCGCGCCGAATGGCGATCTGCTGGTCGGCTTCAAAGATTCCCTTTATTCCGCCTTTATCCAGGAGAAGTCATAACATGTTCTGTCCGGTTATTGAGCTGGCTCAGCAGCTTATCCGTCGCCCGTCACTCAGCCCGGATGATGCCGGTTGTCAGGCGCTGCTGATTGCGCGTCTGGAAGCCATCGGCTTCACGGTCGAGCCAATGCACATTGGCGATACGCTGAACTTTTGGGCGACGCGCGGCCAGGGCGAAACGCTGGCGTTTGCCGGTCATACCGATGTGGTACCGCCGGGCGACGCCAACCGCTGGATCAGCCCGCCGTTTGAGCCCAGCATCCGCGACGGCATGCTGTTTGGCCGCGGTGCCGCCGATATGAAAGGTTCGCTGGCGGCGATGGTGGTGGCAGCGGAACGCTTTGTTGCCGCTAATCCGCAGCATAAAGGTCGCCTGGCGTTTCTGATTACTTCCGATGAAGAAGCCAGCGCGGTTAACGGTACGGTGAAAGTGGTTGAGCGCTTGATGGCGCGCAATGAACGCATGGATTATTGCCTGGTCGGCGAACCGTCGAGCACCGAGATCGTGGGTGACGTGGTGAAGAATGGCCGTCGCGGCTCAATGACAGCTAATCTCACCATTCACGGCGTGCAGGGCCACGTAGCCTATCCGCATCTGGCGGATAATCCGGTGCATCGCGCCATGCCGGCGCTGAATGAGCTGGTGGAGACAGTTTGGGATGAAGGCAACGAATTCTTTCCGCCGACCAGCATGCAGATCGCCAACGTGCAGGCCGGAACCGGCAGCAACAACGTAATTCCTGGCGAATTCTTTGTGCAGTTCAACTTCCGTTTCAGCACGCAGTTGACCGATCAGATGATTAAAGATCGCGTGGCGGAGCTGCTCGATCGTCATCAGCTGCGCTATACGCTGGAGTGGAATGTTTCCGGCCAGCCATTCCTGACATCACGCGGTAAGCTGGTGGATGCCGTGGTGAACGCTGTGGCGCACTATAATGAGATTAAGCCGCAGTTGCTGACTACCGGCGGCACCTCCGATGGGCGCTTCATTGCGCGCATGGGTGCGCAGGTGGTGGAACTGGGCCCGGTGAACGCCACCATTCATAAGATCAATGAGTGCGTGAAAGCGTCAGATTTGCAGATGCTGAGCCGTATGTATCAGCGCATCATGGAACAGCTGATCGCCTAAGCGCAAAAGGAGAAAGGGGATGGAATTCTTTAAAGAGTACTGGTGGATCCTGGTGATCCTGCTGATGGTTGGTATTTTGATGAACGTTTACAAAGACCTAAAACGTATCGACCATAAAAAATTCATGGACAACAAACCGACGTTACCGCCGCATCGTGATTTCAACGATAAATGGGATGACGAGGACGACTGGCCGAAAAAGAAATAATCGTCATATCGCAAACGGCGCGATAACTCGCGCCGTTACGCATCCTGCTACATCATCATCACCACATCATCATCGCCCGGCTTCGCACCGCTTAGCGCCTCATCGAAGTAACGACGCGGCACGGTATAACGCAGATGATTCAGCGCCAGCTCCATGCTGCGATCGTTAATCGCGTGCGGTAAATCTTCCACCACATCCAGCGTGACATCGCCGCCCAACGAAATCAGACGTTGCTTCGCCTCTTCAGCGTGCTGCAGCGGGATCTGTTCGTCGTAATCGCCATGAATCAGATGAATGGTGTTACGCGTGCTGGCCCGCAACGGCAATGTGGCATAGCGGCCGCTAAACACAATCGCGCGTCCCGCCAAATCCGGCTGCGCTTTCATGCCTTCCAGCACCATGATGCCGCCCTGGGAAAAGCCCACCAGCGCCGTAGCTTCAGCACGCACACCGCTCTCTTGCTGCCAGTGACGCACCGATGCCACGAACTCTGGCATGATCGCATCCACGCCCTGCTGTTCCGAACGATCGTGCGGCGGAATATCGGCAAACCACTGACGTCCTTGCGGCACGCTGCCCGCGTAAGGTGCGCCGACCGACACCACCAGCGCTTGCGGGAACGCTTTTGCGAACCAGCTACCAATCTGCGCCATCGAATCCGGGTTGTCGTTGATGCCGTGATACAGCAGAAACAGCTGTTCTGCACTGCTGGGTTGCTGAACAATTACATATCGTAGTGCCATAAGATCCTCCTCAAATCACTATACGCCGCTGCGGGCACAGAGATATCGGGAAAATTTGAACGAGATAATGGATTTATTGCAATGAACGCAGCCGCTGCGCCGCGTCGGGATTGAGGCGAATCAGTGCTGCGCCAGCTTCCGATCGCAGCTGGTTTATCAAGGCTTTACGCCCGCTGAGACCGGCATGTTGCGCGGCATCGGTTAGCGTCTGTTTTTGCAGCAGGATGGCATTCAACAACGGTGAAGGAGACTGGCGCACCAGCCGCTGTAGCGCCGCGTAGCTGGCTTCGAACGGGCGCTGCGCCCAGGCAAAACCGGCCAGCAGCGCCCAGTCATCCTCGTTTAGCTGCTGGCCGGCATCGCTTACCAGCGTTAACGGTAAATCTATAATCGCTTGCAGCCACGGCCAATCACGCGCCAGCCGCTGCGCTGCCTGTTGTTGTAGCGCTTCACCGGCCGCAGAGATTGCCAGCATCGCCATCGCCGCATAGCAGCCGCTGCTGGCTTCGCGCTGCGAGCCAATCCGCACTAGCGTAAAACCGCAGGCGCGCCAGAAGTGCCACAAAGATTCGGTGTAGCCGAAACTCACCGAGAGATAATCACAATTCTGCGCCTGTTTATGTGCCGTGGCCACCAGCGCTTTGCCGATCCCGCGCTGGCGCTGTGACGCCTGCACCGCAATCCGGCTAATGCGCAGTGAGCGCAGCGTCGCCGCCTGCGCGAACCCGGCATGGGCCGCCAGCGATTGCGCCACCAGATTGCCGCGTGGCCGACGATGACCGGCCCACACCGCGTCGGCCAGTACCTGATCCAATCCGCCCTCTTCCACCAGCCACAGCGCGCCAGTTACCTGATCGGCTTCACCCGCCAACCAAAAGCGCATGCCGGGCGCATCCAGCATGCGCCGCAAATCCAGTGGCGAAGTGCGATAGTGCGCGCTGGCAAGCAGGCGATAGCCCGCTTCCAGCGCCGCTACGTTGTGGTCTGGCGTTGCTGGATAAATCGCGATAGCACCGCTTGTGCGGCTCTCCTGCGCATCTTCAAACAGCAACGCCTGGCTGAGCCACTGCTCCAGCGGATCGTTCGGCGACCAGCGCAACGGCTCGTCGAGCTGGTAGTAGCGCACGTCAGGTAAGGTGGCGCAGAAGCGCAGCATAAAGCCGCGTCCGGTGCCTTCGTAACCTTGCACGGTGGTGATAAGCAGCACGCGCGAGAAACGTTGCACCAGCTGTTGCAGGATGGGCGCGGGAATGGCGGCCGCTTCATCGACAATAAGCCATTGCGCCTGAAGCGGATTTTCCTGCGCGAGAATGGCATCGGGTGCCATGAAACTGAAGTGCTCACCAGCAAACGCTGCCAGCACCGCCGTGGAGACTTTAGCTGGCGCCGTGACTAAACAGTGTTGATTGCGCTGCACCAGCATGCCGGCCAACGCGGATTTGCCGCGACCGCGCGCGGCAGTGATCACTGCAACGCCTTGCGGCATCGCTTCAAGTTGTTCAAGAATTTGCGACTGCTGCTGCGGTGCCTGACAGCGCCAGTCGGGCAGATGCGTTTCCACGGGATAACGCACCGCTTGATGCTGACGTTGCAACATCACCTGCGCGTCTTGCCGCATCAGTGCTTGCAGGTGGTGGATAAAATGCGGCGTGGCGATCGGCTCGGCGACATCCGCCCAGCGCAGGCTGTCGGCATCGGTTTGCTTGGGCCAACTTTCCCAATCAGGCGTTAACAGCAATAACCAGCTGCCCGCGCGTAAGGTTCCGGCCAGCGCTGCAAAAGCTTCAGCGTGAAAACCGCGGCGGGCATCAAATATCGCATGCTGGAATTCACGGCCCAGCAAGGTGCGTAAGGCAGCGGGCGCGACGGCGTGCGGGAAATCGGCGCTGTCGCTCAGCGTCAGCCAGTCGCCGGGCAGCGCGGTGTGCCAACCTGTGGCCTCCTGCTGCGCCCACTCCGCATCACCCGCAATAACGCAAAGGCGGCGAATGCCTGCACGCTGCATCGCCGCCGTCGGTTCAATCAAGGAGATCACTTGCTAGCGAAGGTGTTGCACTGGCCGGGATCGCCGCTATCAAAACCGCGTTTCAGCCAGGTGTAACGCTGCTGAGAGGTGCCATGCGTGAAGCTGTCTGGCACTACGCGGCCCTGACCTTTCTGTTGCAGGCGATCGTCGCCAATTGCTTCAGCGGCGTTGAGCGCTTCCTGCAGATCGCCCACTTCCAGAATGTTTTGCTGATCCATGTAATGGCCCCAAACGCCGGCGAAGCAATCCGCCTGCAGCTCCATTTTCACCGACAGCTGATTCGCCTGCGCCTGGCTCACGCCCTGCTGCATCTGGCGCACTTTCGGCTCAATACCCAGCAGCTTTTGTACGTGATGCCCCACTTCATGCGCAATCACATAGCCTTGCGCAAAGTCGCCACCGGCACCGAGTTTGGTTTTCATGTCATCGTAGAATGACAAATCGATATACACGGTTTGATCGGCAGGACAGTAAAACGGCCCCATCGCCGATTGGCCGGTCCCGCAGTTGGTGCGCGTTGCCCCGCGATACATCACCAGCTTCGGCGGCACGTACTTTTTGTTCATCTGCTGGAACAGCTTGCTCCAGGTATCTTCGGTGGTTGCCAGAATCACCGAGGTGAATTTGGCATCTTCGTTGCTCTGCGCGCTGTTTGCCTGACGCTGCTGCGACGTTGGCGCGACATTACCCCCGCCGCCTTCCAATAGCGCGGTGAGGTCGTAGCCGTAATAGCCGGCAACGGCGACCACCACCAGCAAGATAAGGCCGCCTTTGCCGCGTGGAATACGGATTTGCCGTCCACCGCCGCCGCCAAGGCCTGGTGAATCATTGCGTCGATCTTCTACATTGTCGCTCTCACGACGCCCTTGCCAGCGCATGGTCTAACTCCTTTAAACATGTTTGGCATGATTTTAGTTGGCGGCAGCGGTAAGCACCAGTGTTGTAGTGACAGAACACCGTTGCGCCGTGATTTATGACGACCTGAATTGCGGGCATAAAAAAAGGTCGTCATAAATGACGACCCTACGAGAGACGTATGGACTTAGTCCAGCTTGACACCTAAACGGTGTGCAACTTCTTCGTACGCTTCAACCAGGCCGCCGAGGCTCTGACGGAAACGGTCTTTGTCCATTTTGTCCATGGTGTTTTTGTCCCACAGACGCGCGCCATCTGGCGAGAACTCATCGCCCAGCACCACTTCGCCGTTGAACAGACCAAACTCCAGCTTGAAGTCGACCAGGATCAAACCTGCGTCATCAAACAGTTTGCTCAGCACATCATTGGCTTTGAAGGTCAGCTCTTGCATGCGTGCCAGATTCGCTTTGCTCACCCAGCCGAAGGTTTCGCAATAGGATTCGTTGACCATTGGGTCGTGTTTGGCGTCATCTTTCAGGAAGAGATCAAACAGCGGTGGATTGAGCACAATGCCCTCTTCCACGCCCAGACGTTTTACCAGCGATCCTGCCGCACGGTTGCGTACCACGCACTCTACCGGCACCATCTCCAGCTTTTTCACCAGCGCTTCGTTATCCGACAGCAGCGCTTCCATCTGGGTCGGAATGCCCGCTTCCTGCAATTTGGTCATGATGAAATGGTTAAACTTGTTGTTTACCATTCCTTTGCGATCAAACTGCTCGATTCGTGCACCGTCTCCTGCTGACGTATCGTTGCGGAATTCAAGTACCAGCAGATCCGGATTATCGGTGCTGTATACGGTTTTCGCTTTACCGCGATACAACTCAGCTCGCTTTTGCATCTTGTTAACTCCAAACATGAAAGAACCCGTGTTCAGCGGTGTTTCACCGCGCGCCGATTGCGTGACGCAATCGTTTACTTCGCCGGGCGCTATTATGCCAAATCCAAAACAAAAAGGCCGGAGAATCTCCGGCCCTTTGGCAATTTATTTCAGCGCGCCTTGAATCACCTGCACCAGCGCGTCGTTCTGCGCCTGGGTTAGCACGTGACCTTTCGGATCGATGAACTGCAGACTGCTGCGGTTATCCAGATCGCCAACCTGCAATTTGTAATCGCCGTTGGGTAGTTCTGGATCTTTGGCGCCGATCTGATCCCACACGCCGCTGCCCGGCTGTTTGTAGGTCACTTTCAGGCTGCCCTGCGAACGGTTGTCATCCGTGATTTCCATGCCCACGCGTTTCAGCGCCGCTGGCAAACGCTGCCAGGTGACGTTAAACGGTGCGCGCAGAATCAACAGCGGTAAACCGGTGTCATCCGCGCCGCTCTGCACATCAATCTGTCCGGTGGCACGGTTGGCCGCCGCATCCTGGCTGGCAGAATCGACTTTATCCAGACCGGTGCTGATGTCGTTCAACATCTGGCCGGTATAGCGTTGAATCTGTGCCGGAGAAGTAACGGCTTGACCCGACTGCTGCAGTTCCAGCAAACGTACGGTCAGCACTTGCTGATAGCTCTGATTCTGCACGCTGATCTGATAGCGACCGCGATACTGGTTATCTTCGTCAGCACGGTTCCACTGCACCCAATCGGTGGTCAGCTGTTGCGAAGCGTCATCACGCTGGGCAATCGGGAACTTGTAAGACTGAATCACACCCACAACCTGCGACCAGATAGAACCACGGCTGCTTTCGACTGCCAGCACGCCCGTATTACCGGTGAACTGTGCACGCGTGCCGTTCAACAGCGCCAGCGGCTGGGCTGGCGGACGAATATCCAGCTCTTTGCCCACTGCGCCTTTCGCCACGTTATGCGGAACATCGTAATCACCATTCTGCAACGGCAGAATCATGCCCGCTGGGGCTTTTAAATCGTGCAGCTCAGGCGCCTGCAGGTAAGATTCATCACCGCTGACCTGGCGCTTATAACGCTGATCGTTGGAACACGCTGTGAGCAGCATCAGGGTGGAAAGGCCCACTACCGTTGCCAGCGTCGAGCGCTTAACTGAATAACTCATTGATTCTCCCTAAATTATCGCAGACCCGCTTTAATCAGCGCTTGCGCCGTTTTCGCCTGACCGGCTTCGGTCAGTGGCGTCATTGGCAAACGCAGCGTGTCATCCGCGATTAATCCTAGCTGTTTTGCTGCCCATTTCACCGGGATTGGATTGGGTTCACAGAAAAGCGTCTGGTGCAGATGCATCAGACGCTGATTCAGGCGACGCGCTTCGGCGAATTTGCCCTGTTGCGCCAAGGCACAGAGTTCAACCATTTCACGCGCTGCAATGTTAGCCGTGACCGAAATTACGCCTTTGCCGCCCAGTTGCATGGAGTCCAGCGCCGTCGCGTCATCGCCGCTGACGATGATGAACTCATCATTAACCAGCTCTTGGATCTGTGAGACACGCGATAAGTTCCCGGTGGCCTCTTTGATTCCGATAATATTTTTAATTTCGGCCAGACGCGCGACGGTTTCCGGCAGCATGTCGCAACCGGTACGCGAAGGAACGTTATACAGCATCTGCGGCAGATCGGTACTTTCCGCAATGGCTTTAAAGTGCTGGAACAGACCTTCCTGCGTCGGACGGTTGTAATAAGGCGTGACCGTTAAACAGCCCACCACACCGCTGCCGGTAAAGCGTTTGGTCAGAGAAATGCCTTCAGCAGTGGCATTTGCACCGGTGCCGGCGATAACCGGAATACGGCCATCCGCCAGTTCCAGGGTTTGCATAACCACATCACCGTGCTCGTCATGGCTGAGCGTGGCAGATTCGCCGGTGGTGCCAACAGAAACAATCGCCGCGGTGCCGCTGGCAACATGATAATCAATCAGTTTTTTCAAACTTTCGCGGCAGACATTACCTTTTTCATTCATTGGCGTAATGAGCGCAACAATACTTCCGGTGAACATGGGCTATCCCCTCGACAAACAAGTGCCTCATGTTACGTTTTACATTGAAAGAAAAGCAAGCGAGCCACGCCATTCCCGCGCTTGTCAGCAGTTTTTTTTATGTTTACCTTATAGTTATTAGCGAACGTACAGGAAATGCCATTTTGTCGCAGTCACAGCCTCACCATCTGGTGATCACCGCACTGGGCGTTGATCGTCCGGGTATCGTCAATACCATCACCCGCCACGTCAGCAGCTGCGGCTGTAATATCGAAGACAGCCGTTTAGCGATGCTGGGCGATGAGTTCACCTTTATCATGCTGCTGTCCGGTAGCTGGAATGCGATAACCCTGATTGAATCGACGCTGCCGATGAAAGGTGCCGAGCTGGAGTTGCTGATTGTGATGAAGCGCACCAATGCGCGCGCCACGCCACCGATGCCCGCCACCGTATGGGTGCAAATCGAAGTGCCGGATTCACCGCACATCATTGAGCGCTTCACCGATCTGTTCGATAAACATCAGATGAACATTGCCGAACTGGTGTCGAGAATTAAACCGGCGCAGGATGGCGTGGCACCGACGCTCTATATTCAAATAACGGCGCACAGCCCGGCCAATCAGTTCAGTGCGCCCATCGAGCAGGCTTTCAATCAGCTGTGCGAAGAACTGCATGCACAAGGCTCAATTCGTCTTTATAGTGTCACCGACGATGCTGACAGCACCGTTTAATCAGGCTCCGGGTTATTTCGCCACACACTCTGCCGCTGCGGCAAACCGTGTTGTGAAATAACCCTGACGGTAAACACCACCTGGCACTTTTGCTCTTGATGGTGTATTACCCACAGCATGTAAAAAAAATGGAGAGTTGTGATGAATCCACTGAAAGCCGGTGATACCGCACCGAAATTTAGTTTGCCCGACCAGGACGGCGAACAAGTAAATTTGGCCGACTTCCAGGGACAGCGCGTTCTGGTCTATTTCTATCCGAAAGCCATGACGCCGGGTTGCACCGTGCAGGCTTGCGGCCTGCGCGACAACATGGATGAGTTGAAAACTGAGGGCGTTGTTGTGCTGGGTATCAGCACCGACAAAGCGGAGAAGCTGTCACGCTTTGCCGATAAAGAGCTGCTGAACTTCACGCTGTTATCGGATGAAGATCATCAGGTGTGCGAGCAGTTTGGCGTCTGGGGTGAGAAAACCTTTATGGGCAAAACCTATGACGGCATTCACCGCATCAGCTTCCTGATTGATGCCAACGGCAACGTTGAGAAAGTGTTCGACGATTTCAAAACCTCCAATCACCACGACATCGTGCTGGATTATCTGAAGTCAGCCTGATGTAAACGGGTGCGCAGGTCGCACCCGTTTTCTTTTACTCTGCGCGTGGCTCCTCGAGCGCCGGTGTTTCCGGCCACGCACGCACCACCGCTTTTACCAGCGTCGCCAGCGGAATCGCAAAGAACACGCCCCAGAATCCCCACATCCCACCGAAAATCACCACTGACAGAATGATCACCAACGGATGCAGGTTAACCGCTTCAGAGAACAGAATCGGCACCAGCACGTTGCCATCCAGCGCCTGAATCACCAGATAAATAGCGATCATGGTCCAGAAATCGCTGCCCAATCCCCACTGGAACAGACCAACGCCGATCACCGGAATGGTGACCACCATCGCGCCGATGTAGGGAATCAACACGGAAATGCCGACCAGCACCGCCAGCAGCAGCGAATAGTTGAGGCCGAGCAGCAGGAATGCCAGCCAGGTGACAAAGCCCACCGCCACCATCTCCAGCACTTTGCCGCGAATATAGTTGGTGATCTGCTGATTCATCTCTTGCCACACCACGCCCGCCAAACCGCGATTACGCGGCAGCACGCGGCGTACCGCATTCAGCATCTGCTCTTTATCTTTCAGCAGGAAAAACACCATCAGCGGCACCAGCACCAGATAGATCATCAGCGTCATCAAACCGACCAGCGACGCCAGCGAATACTTCACCAGCGATTCGCCGAGGCCGGTGAGACGGCTGCGCAGGTTCTCGACGATGATATCGATGATGCCGGCATCAACCAGCGCCGGATAGCGCTTCGGCAAGCCTGCGGCAAACACGTAGAGCTTATTCAGCATGTTGGGCAAGTCGCGCGTCAGGTTGATGCCCTGCTGCCACGCCACCGGCGCAACAATCAGCACCATCACCAGCAAGATGCCCGCAAACACCACCAGCACCGCGCTGGTTGCCCAGGTTCGGCTACAGCCAACACGCTGCAAGCGTACCGTTGGCCACTCCAGCAGATAAGCCAGCACTAACGCTACCAGCAGCGGTGCCAGCAAACCGCTGAGGAAGAACAGAATGCAAAACGCCGCCAGCAGAATCACCAGCAGCCCGATGGCCTGCGGATCGCTGAAGCGGCGTTTGTACCATTGATAAAGCAGAACGAGCATTTTTACTTCCAGTTGTACGTAGGGTCGCCATTCATGGCGACCGATTGATAATTTGATTGAGGGGATTAATGCGTAATGCTACTGACCAACGCATCCTGACCGGAGATCATCACGCAGTTGCGTCCGGCATTTTTCGCCTGATAGAGCGCGGCATCGGCCTGCTTGAGGCTTTGCTCCTGCGAACCACTTTCCGGCTGCCAGTCGGCAATGCCCACCGACAGCGTGACATTGCCAACCTGATCAATCCAGTTTTCCGCAATGCTGATGCGCACGCGCTCGGCCAAAATGCGTGCATCCTCAACCGACGTCGCAGGCAGCAGCATCAGGAACTCTTCCCCGCCGTTACGGCACACCACATCGGTTTGACGTGCGCTGCCGCGTAAGGTTCGCGCCACATGTTTAATCACTTCATCACCGACGTCATGACCGAAGGTATCGTTGACCCGTTTGAAATGATCGATATCCAGCGCCAGCACCGAGAACGGTTGGCGCATGGTGGCGAAGTAGTCGAGCACCGCGCTCAGGCCTCGACGGTTAAGCAGATTGGTCATGGGATCGCTCTGCACTTCCGATTTCAGGCGACCAATCTTATCCTGCACTAAACCAATACCGGTGAGCAGCGCGCGTTTGACCTGCGCCGCTTCGAAATACCAGGCGCGAATGCCGCCAATCTCGTTCGACACGCCCTGGGAATCCATCTGGCTGGCTTTGCGCGCCAGTTGCCACAGCGGCAGCGCAATCAGACGCGCCAGAATCACCGCCACCAGCAAGGTCAGCAGCGCAAATGGCACCGAGTTTTTCAACACTTTCAGCAGCAAGCCGGTGAGCGGCGCCAGCGTGACATCGGTGGGTTTGAGCGCCACCACCATCCAGCCGGTGGTGGGCACGATGGCGTAACCGGCCAGCTTAGGCACGTTCTCTTCCGTCAGTTGCACTTCACCGTTGGTTTTCTCCTCGCGTTGGCGATCGCTAACGATGCCCGGCACGCTTTTACCAATCAGCTGGGTATTCTGGTGGTACAGCACCTGATTATTGCGATCCAGCACGTAAACATGCGTGCCATCGCGATAGAACTGCTCGCCGAGCAGCGCGTTGAGGATGCTTTTCTTCTTCAGATAGATGGTGCCGCCAACGTAGCCAAGGTAACGTCCGTCTTTGCTCCAGATCGGCCAGGAGACAAACACAATCAGATTATTGGCGGCGGAGATGCTGGGTTTGCTGACCATCGGCTGACGCTGCGCCAGCGCTTCACGCGAAGCCTGGCTGGTGAGCTGCATGCCTTTCAGCATCAGCGATTCAGGTGAAATGGCTTTCACGATGCCGTTGCTGTCCACCACCGCCACCGAGTTAAAGCTATTAGTTTGCTCACGCAGGCGATTGACTTCCTGCTGCGCCAAATCGGCATCATCAAAATCATTGCCCAGCTGCGTCGCGCTGTAGTGCAGCTGCGACTGAGCCAGCTGAAAGAAGACCTCTGTCGTCGCCGCCAGTTTAGTGGCGTAAGCGCGATTGGCTTCGAGGGTGCTTTCGATCAGGACCATACGTTGTACGCGCCAGGTGGCGTACAGCGTGTTGGCAAGTGTGATGACGATGCTGGTGATCGCCAACAGCGCGATCAGCGTGCGCAGGTCAGTTTTTGGCCGCAGGCGCGTTAGCATAGCGCACCGACCTTAGTGAATAGATTCATCGATATGTGTGCCTGACAGTCTTGTTATAATTGGATGCACTTGCCCTGGTGAGCTAACGGGCGATTGTACACCTCCAACGCAAATTGAGCACGAAGCATCCTGTCAGCCACACACAATTCTTTCTCTGCGCTGGCGCTAATCGATCAAACCGTTGGCATCGTAAAACGGCCACGGACCGGGATAATCACCGATGGCACACAAATGGGTACTCATGCCCTGCTGCGCATGCCAGCGATGCAGCAGAAAACCCGGCGGCTCCAGCACAAAATTAGCTGGGCCATTTTCAGCGAGATCAAACGCCACCTGATGTGATACGCCCGGCGCCACGCACGCCAGCGTACCGGCAAAACGCGCCTGCACTGAGCGATGCAGATGGCCGCTCAGCACGCGTTCCACCTGCGGATGGCGCTGGATAATCGCCGCCAGCGCCGCCGGATTGCGCAGCGGCTGGTTATCCATATGTTTGATGCCGCAAAGAAACGGCGGATGATGCAGCATCACGAGCGTCGGCAACTGCGGCTGACGCTGCAACTGCTCATCAAGCCAGTGCAACTGCACTTCATCCACATAACCCCACGGCTGCTGCGGCACGCTGGAATCGAGCGCCAGCAGTTGCACACCTTTCACCTGCATCTGCCAGTTCAGGGTTGCTCCGTGCTGCAGATAGTGATGATCCGGGAACGCCGCACGCAGCGCCTGGCGATCGTCGTGGTTGCCCGGCATCAGCAGAAACGGCAGCTGCAGTTGGCGCAGCGCCTGCTTTAACGTTTGATACTCTGCCGCGGTGCCGAAATCGACCAGATCACCGGTCATCACCACCATGTCGGGGCGCGGCGCAAGGCGGTTTAGCGTCTCAATCACCCGCAGTAGCGCGGCTTGGGTGTCGACTTTTTTATAGGATAAACGGCCGTAGGCCTTGATGTGTAAATCGCTGATTTGCGCGATGAGCGTCATTGCTTCAGACACGAATTTTTCCTTTGGATATTTGGGTGCTAATCGGTCGCCATTAATGGCGACCCTACGACGGCATTGCATAGATTTATGGCGACGGTACTGCGCGCTTTTGTAGGGTCGCCATTTATGGCGACCGTGCCAATTATGAAAACTGCAGCGCGGCGTCATGCGCCAGCGTCCAGCTCACCGCTTGTCCGGCATGCCAGGCTTCACGCGCGTGGCGATCCACCTGAATTGGCGTCGCCAACCCGATGTCGATCATCAGCCGCTGCGACGCGCCCAAAAAGGTGCTGGCGACGATAAAACCCTGGCGCGGATAGCGCTCATCGCTGGCCAGTAGCACATCTTCCGGGCGGCAGAAACGTTGCAGATTGCCGCGCGTATCGACATCCACGCAGTTAATCGCGCCAACAAAATCGGCGACAAATTTTGACGCCGGATGCTGATAGATATTCTGCGGCGTATCGATCTGCACCAAACGTCCCTGCTCCATCACCGCAATACGATCGCCGAGCGCCATCGCTTCCTGCTGATCGTGCGTTACGTAAACGGCGGTGATCGCCAGCTTCTTCAGCAGCGCGCCGATCTCCAGACGCAGACGATCGCGCAGGCGCGCATCCAGCGCCGCCAGCGGCTCATCAAACAGCAGCACTTTGGGCCGCGCGGCTAATGCGCGCGCCAGCGCTACACGCTGCTTCTGGCCGCCGGAGAGTTTGTCGATGCTGCGCTGCGCCAGCGCGGTGAGATCCACCAGCGCCAGCATCTCCTGTACGCGCGCTTCCCGTTCGGCACGCGCCACGCCCTGCACTTTCAGGCCGTACGCTACGTTCCCGGCCACATTGAGATTCGGGAACAGC
Source organism: Pantoea sp. DY-15 (assembly GCF_019795935.1). Lineage (NCBI taxonomy): Bacteria > Pseudomonadati > Pseudomonadota > Gammaproteobacteria > Enterobacterales > Erwiniaceae > Pantoea > Pantoea sp. DY-15. Next base: position 165,998 of record NZ_JAIMIF010000003.1, on the reverse strand, counting down.
GCGTAGTTCTGGAACACCATGCCGACGTTGCGTTTTTCAATCGGTAAAGCGGTAACGTTGCGATCGTCAAACCACACTTCGCCGCCGACATCGCAGCTTTCCAGCCCGCTGATTATGCGCAGCGTGGTAGTTTTGCCGCAGCCGGACGGCCCCAGCAGCACCAGCGTTTCGCCGGCATGCACCGTGAGATCAAGCGGTTGCAGCGCCTGATGATGATTAAAATGACGTGCGCAGCCGCGCAGCGTCACGGTAACGGCCGCAGGATTCATGCTGCCTCCTTGTGTTGGCGCGAAACCGCGCGGTTAAGCCAGTGATTCACGGCATTGAGCATCAGCAGCAGCGGCAGAATCATCAGAATGAAAATCAGCGTGTAGGCGGAACCCACTTCCAGCCGCATCGAGGCGTAGCTGTCGGCAAGGCCAACCGGCAAGGTTTTGGTCAGCGGCGTGTGCAGCATCCATGTAATGTTGAATTCCCCCACCGACAGCGTGATCACCATAAAAGCGCCGGCGAGAATGCCGTTACGGCAGTTCGGCACCACCACGGTAAAGAAGCGCTGCCACAAGCTGGCGCCAAGGCTGGCCGAGGCTTCTTCCAGGCGCGGCATATCTACCGCCTGCATCACCGCCAGTACAGGTCGCATCATAAATGGCAAGGTAAACAGCACGTGACCAATCAGGATGAACAGCCAGCTGTCACGCAGACCGGAAAACTGGCCGTAGAGCAGAATGATGCCGAGCGCGGTAGCCAGACCGGGCAGCGCCACCGGCAGCATCAAGCACTCTTCAATACGCGCCGCCCAGCGGCCCGGCGCTTTCAGCAATCCCCACGCGGCGGGAACACCAATCACCAAGGTGACCAACAGGCAGAACAGCGCGATCAGCAGTGACAGCCAGAAAGTATCGGCGTACATCTGCCACACTTGCTCCACCCACTTCAGCGTGAAGCCGCTGCGCAGGCCGATGAAGTAGTTATTGGTGACGCCCGCCAGCATCGACAGCACCACCGGCACGATCATAAACAGCGCGGTGATGGCGGTGATAAGCAGTTGCAGGCTAAACAGTCCACGACGTTTCATGATTGCACCTCTTTCGCCTGCGCCATACGGCGCGCCAGCATCAGCGCCAGCCAGGCGCATCCGCCCATCAACACCGACAGCGCAGCGGCGGTGGCAAAGTTGGCGTAGTTGGTGAACTCGCCGTAAATGGTCAGCGGCAGCACCGCCAAATCGGTGCCGAGCGTAAAGGCGGTGCCAAAAGCGCCCATGCTGGTGGCGAAGCACAGCGCGCCGGTAGATAGCAGCGCCGGTTGCAGGCCGGGCACAATCACATCCCAGGTGATGCGCCACTGGCTGGCACCGAGCGAACGCGCCGCCTCTTCCAGCGAGCGATCGAGTTTTTCACTGGCCGCCACCAGCGTGACGATGGCGCGCGGCAGCGAGAAATAGAGGTAACCGATAAACAGACCCGCCAGCGAATAGGCCAGCGTCCAGCGCTCATGCAGCAAACTCATACTGATTTGCGCCAGCAATCCCTGACGTCCAGCCAGCATCACCACCAGAAAACCCACCACCACGCCGGGAAACGCCAGCGGAAAGGTCAGCAACGCCAGCAAGGTGCCGCGCCCGGCAAAGCGCTGGCGCGCCAGAAAGCAGCCGACGATAGCGGCGATGAGTAACGTCACCAGCGTCACCGCCAGCGACAGCAGCACAGTGTTCAGCAGGCTCAGCAGATAGTGCGGCTGCGTGATCACCGTCCAGTAACCGCTGTGCTGGGTGCTGCGATCGTCCTGCATGCCGATTTGCAGCAGGCGGGCAAACGGCAGCAGCCAGAAAGCGCAGAAGAACAGCAGCGCGGGCAGCGTCAGCCACAACCAGCGGCTGCCCGGTTGCGTAGGTATCTGGCGGCGCGAGGCCGCCAGGGTGTCAGCCATCGACATTAACGCATCTCGCTCAGGTATGTCGCCGAGAAGGCCTTCTGCGCATCGGCCATCTGCTGATAGTTCACGGTTTGCGCACGCGCATAATCGCTGTCTGGCAGGAAGAATTTCTTAGCGTCTGCTGACATCGCCGAGGTGCGTACCGGACGCAGGAAGGCATTCGCCCAAATAGCCTGACCTTTATCCGACAACACGTAGTCGATCACTTTCTTGCCGTTGTCTGCGTGCGGCGCGTTCTTCACCAGGCTGATGACGTACGGCACCGTAACCGTGCCCTCTTTCGGGATCACAAAGGCGACATTGGCGTGATCTTTATATTTGGCGCGATAGGCGTTGAAGTCGTAGTCGAGCAGGATCGGAATCTCACCGGAGATCAGGCGCGCGTAGGCAGTCTGCTTCGGTACGATTGGCTGGTTAGCCTGTAATTTTTTGAACCACGTCAGCGCGGGCGTGAAGTCCTGCATGTTGCCGCCCTTCGCCTGGTTGACCGCCACAGCCGCCACGTAACCGACAAAGGCGCTAGCCGGATCGAGGTAGCCAATCATGCCTTTGTATTCCGGCTTCAGCAGATCCTCCCAGGATTGCGGCACCGGCGCGCCGCCCAGCGCATCGACGTTAACCATAAAGCCCATGGTGCCGGAGTGCAGCGCCACCCATTTGCCGTCGGAATCTTTCATTCCGGCTGGGATCTCGTCCCAATGCGCGGGCTTATAGGCGCTGATGACACCGGCGCTGTCCGCCTGGATGCCAAAACTGACGCCGTAATAAACCACATCTGCCACTGGATTGCCCTGCTCCGCCACCAGTTGCGCCAGCGCCTGGCCGGAGTTTTTGTTGTCCTGCGGTACCTGAATGCCGGTGTCTTTGGCAATGGCGTTAAGCTGGGTTCCCCAATCCGCCCATTCGGGAGGACAGTTGTAGCAGATCGCCGTATCGGCGGCTTGCGCCAGCGAACTGAACAGCGAGCCGGCGGTCAGTGCTAGAGCCCCGGCAATCATTGTGACTTTTTTCATGATGGTTCCCTGATATTGGCAATGGAAGAAAAAGTGGTTGCTGGCGCGGCGATACTGGCACCGAGCCTTAATCGATGTGGCAGCACGCGCGTGCCGCGGCTGGCTTGTTGTAACAGCATGTCGATCGCCCCGGCGCCGAGCATGTCAGCTGGCTGGCTCACGCTCGCCAGCGACGGCGCGATGTGCTCGCCGATATCGATGCCATCAAAACCCATCACCGACAGCTGCTGCGGAATGCGCACTCCGGCGCGCGCCGCAGCACCAATCAGGCTGATGGCGAGCAGATCGTTGGTGCAGATCACCGCGCTGAGCGGCGTGTTGCCACTCAGCTGCGGCTGCAGCAGCGTGAAGTCGGATTGCGTATGGCTGGGCATTTCAATGACCGGCAGCGCGTCGAGTCCGGCTTGTTGCATCGCATCGCAATAGCCCTGATAGCGCAGACGGGCGCGATCCGATTGCAGCATGGGACCGGCCACCATGCCGATGTGGCGATGGCCGAGCTGCAGCAGGTGTTCGGTGGCTTGCTGCATCGCCTGGCGGTTATCGACGCAAATCGCGGGCCAGTGCGTGGCCTGCGGCACGTTGTGCGTCAGGACAAACGGCATGCTGGCTTGATGCAGCGTATGCAGGATGGCGCTGTTATCGGCGTCGGCGACGGTGAGCACCAAACCGGCAACGCGCTGGTTCAGCATGTGCTCCACAATCGCCGCTTCCCGCTCGGGCTGATAATCGCTCGTTGCCACCAGCAGGCCGTAACCGGCGGCACGCGCCTGACGCTCCATCGCTTGCAGTTGGCGGGCGAAGATCGGATTCAGCAGCGACGGCAGCAGCACGCCGAAGGTGGTTGAACTTTGGGTACGCAGTTGGCGGGCAATATGATTGGGGCGAAAGCCGAGCTGCTCAGAGGCGCTTAACACCTTTTCCAGCGTGTCAGCACGCAGCAGGTGCGGATCAGAGAATGCGCGGGCGGCGGTAGCGCGAGAAACGCCAGCCAGTTTGGCCACGCTGATTAAATCGGACATGTTCGCCTCGTAAAGTGCCAATGAGATCGATCTCATTGGCGCTTAAAGTAGCGGCGAACTGTGACAGCAACATCGCGGATAAATGACAGCGAGATGACAGCAGCGCGAACTGCTGTCAGGCAGGAATTACAACATCAGGAAGGCGTAACCTTCGTTCTGCAGCGACGCCACGGTGGTGCCGCTCGACAGCGTGTGGGTGACGCGCGTATCGATCCAGTTGCGCTCCAGCTGATGGAAAGCCACCGACTGATCGCAAATAGTCACTTTCACGCCGGCTTTTTTCAGCTCATCAATCAGCTTGAGATTGGGGTTATCGGTGCCGTAGGTTTTGCGGAACTGCTCATTATTCAATGCCGCAGGAACCGCATCGCTGTTAATCGACACCACAAATTTCAGCTGATCGAGCGGTACGCCCGCCGCGTAATAGAGGTTGGTGACGCGCGCCACGCGCTCCAGCCCGAGGTTGGCCTGATGAATATCGCCTTCATTACGGTTGATCTGGAAGACGATTTTATTGCTCAATCCCGGCGTGGTGGCCGGATTGTAGTCCGGTACATTCACAAAGTGGATTTTGCCGTAACCGTCGATCGCCGGCGTGCTCCAGAAATCAGCCGGTTCACTTTTCTTGTCAGCAAATTTGTCGCTGACCTTGTCGACCAATTCGGGGAGCTGTAATACATTGCCGCCGACAAACCCTGCCAGAGCCGCAATAACGATATAGGATGCTGGACGCATTTCACTTCTCCTGTGCCTGAGATTTACATCTGTAAGAGTGCATAACCCTGATTTTCCAGCGTCGACACGGTGGTCGGGCTGGAGAGTGCATGAATCACCGATGGGTCAATCCACTCTCTCGGGAAGTGATGGAACGCCACCGACTGATCGCATACAGAAACCTTCACGCCCAACTTATTCAGTGCGCCGATCAGCGCCAGATTGGGGTTGTCCGCTTTGTAGAACTGCTGGAAATGCGCGTTGTCCAGCATCGCTGGCGTGGCATCACCGGTGACCGATACCACAAAGTGCAGGTCGTCAGCCGGTACGCCCGAAGCGATATAGAGATTGACCACGCGCGCTACGCGCTCCAGTCCAAGATTTGGGCGCGTCATCTCCCCTTCACTGCGGGTAATTTGAAACACCACTTTGTTGCTTAAACCGACCACCGGTTTGAAAGCCGCATCCGGTTCGTAATGGATTTTGCCGTAGCCGTCGACGGCGGGCGTGCTCCAGAAGCCGTCGGGATCGGTGGGTGTAGAGGAAAAATGGCTGACAACACGCTGATACAGGTCATCACCTTTACTCACGGTGGCGCCTACAAAGCCACCGACAATTGCGATAAGGGCGTATGAAACTACAGAACGCATAAAAACTCTCCGGCTTACACTGCGCGTCAATTCACAGTCCGTTTGAATAAAGTGCCTTATCTATACCACAGCGTGAGCAAGGCAAAACTCCTGTAGTGACGGGCTGTCCGGCGTTTTCATTGCGTGAAAAATAATTAGCAAGGTTAATTGAAAAAGGGTTTCGATTGTCGCTTTGGCAGCAGTTGAGAAATGCGTGGCCGTGAAATTGTGATCCTAATACAGAGGGAATAAGTTTACGTGCGTTTAAAATCCGTCCGATGATAACTGTGTAGAATGCTCTGCGCGTCGTCTTCACGATTAAAAACACTGATGGATAAAGCGGGCCAACACCGCTGATTTGCCGCCGCTTTTCAGAGTAAACCTGGAAAAGTTCATGCCAAATTCAATAATTTTGAGCAACTTTACGTAACTTTAACTTTTACGAGTGAAGAAGCCTGTTTAAATCGCGGCGTGCTATTCAATTTTTTGCTGCAATTTCGTCATGCTGTAACCCTTTTTTCATTTAAAGCTGATGAATCTTCATCGTTTGCTTGTCGCCGCAGTCTGGTTAAGATAGAGCGCGTTCCGCAAAGGGAAAAATAGTGCAGAACATTTGAACCACTTACCTGTCCAATTTCGGGTGACTTTTACAGGATCAAGGCATGTTTAACCGGTTGAAAAAATCAGTGCTGGCGGCCCTTATTCCTACGCTGCTGCTGACGCCTGCGCTGAGTGCGCGCGCTGACGTTAGTGATACGCTGCCCGACATGGGCACCACAGCAGGTTCAACGCTTTCGATTAATCAGGAACTGCAGATGGGCGACTTCTACGTGCGCCAGCTGCGCGCCAGTGCGCCTCTGATTAACGATCCGCTGTTGAATCAATACATTAACGAGCTTGGTCAGCGACTGGTGGCGCATGCCAACTCGGTGCGGACGCCGTTCCACTTCTTTTTGATCCAGAACGACGAACTCAACGCCTTCGCCTTCTTTGGCGGCAACGTGGTGCTGCATTCATCGCTGTTCCGCTATACCGATAACGAAAGCCAGCTGGCGTCGGTGATGGCGCACGAAATCTCGCACGTCACGCAGCGCCATCTGGCGCGCGCCATGGAAGAGCAGCGACGCAATGCGCCGCTGACCTGGGTCGGCGCATTGGGATCGATTCTGCTGGCAATGGCCAGCCCGCAGGCCGGCATGGCGGCGTTGACCGGTACGCTGGCGGGTGCGCAGCAAGGCATTATCAGCTTTACCCAGGGCAACGAGCAGGAAGCCGACCGCATCGGTATTCAGGTTCTGCAACGCGCTGGATTCGATCCGCAAGCGATGCCGACTTTTCTGCAGAAGCTGGCGGATCAGAGTCGCTTCTCCTCCAAGCCGCCGGAAATTTTGCTGACGCACCCGTTACCCGACAGCCGGCTTGCCGATGCGCGTAACCGCGCCAACCAGATGCGTCCGGTGGTGGTGCAGTCATCGCAGGATTTCTACATGGCGAAAGTGCGCTCGCTCGGCATGTACGCCACTGGCCGCAATCAGCTGACCGATGACCTGCTGAACGAATACGCCAAAGGCAACGTGCGCGAGCAGCAGGCGGCACAGTACGGCAAAGCGATACAGTTCCTGCAGGCCAAAAGCTTTGATAGCGCCAAACGGGTGATCGCCCCGCTGCTGGCGAAGCAGCCGGATAACGTCTGGTTCCTTGATATCATGACCGACATCGACATCGGCCTGAATCAGCCGCAGCAGGCGATCGCCATGCTCAGCAGCGCCAAAGGCAGCAACAGCAATCCGGTGTTGCAGTTGAATCTGGCTAATGCCTATGTTGAAGCGAAGCAGCCCGCCAACGCCAGCCGCATCCTCAATCGCTTCACCTTTGCCCATCCAGACGATGTTAACGCCTTTGATCTGCTGGCGCAGGCCTCTGCGGCGCAGGGTTTGCGCGATGAAGAACTTTCGGCGCGCGCGGAAGGTTTGGCGCTCAACGGCCAGCTCGATCAGGCGATCTCCACCTTGAGCAGCGCCAGCGCGCAAGTGCCGCTCGGCAGCCTGAAACAAGCGCGCTATGACGCACGTATCGACCAGTTCCGTGAACTGCAGAAGCGTTTTAAGGTTTATCAAAAAGGATAAGAAGATGGTCAGCATTTATCACAACCCGCGCTGCAGCAAGAGCCGCGAAACGCTGGCGCTGTTGCAGGAGCGAGGTATCAAGCCCAATGTGGTGCTTTATCTTGAGACGCCGCCCGATGTCCCCACGCTAAAACGTCTGTTGAAACAGCTCGGCATGCACAGCGCGCGCGAACTGATGCGTCGTAAAGAGGATTTGTATCAAGAGTTGGCTTTAGCGGATAGCGCGTTAAGCGAGGCTCAGCTGCTGCAGGCGATGGTGGATCATCCGAAACTGATCGAACGCCCGATTGTGATCAAGGGCGAACAGGCGCGTATTGGTCGTCCACCCGAAGCGGTGCTGGAGATTATCTAAAGCTCCAGCGCTTCTTTAACAAAAGGAATGGTGAGTTTGCGCTGGGCGCTGATGGAGGCGCGATCGAGACGATCCAGCGTATCAAACAGCGTGCGCATCTCACGGTCGAGGCGTTTCAACAGGAAGCGCCCGACATCTTCCGGCAACTCAAAACCACGCAATCCGGCACGCAGCTGCATCGCCTGTAATTTGTCGTCATCAGAAAGCGGCTGCAAACGGTAAATCTGTCCCCAGTCGAGACGTGAAGCCAGATCCGGTAAGCCAAGATTGAGCTGGCGCGGCGGTCGATCGCCGGTTATCAGCAAACGCGTTTTACCGATTTCCAGAATGCGGTTGTAGAGATCAAAGATCGCCATTTCCCACTCCGGATCGCCCGCGATGCACTCGATATTATCAATGCACACCAGCGCCAGATTCTCCATGCCTTCCAGAACTTCCGGCACAAACCAGGTGCGCTTATCCAGCGGCACATAGCCCACCGCTTCGCCGCGCGCCGAGAGCTCCGCACAGGCGGCATGCAGCAGATGACTGCGGCCACCGCCTTCGCGCGACCAGAAATAGAGATAGCTACCGTGTTGCTGAGAGAGTGCGCCTTGCAGCGCCGCCAGCAGAGACGTGTTTTCCCCCGGCCAGAAACTGGCGAAGGTTTCATCATCGGGTAAATAGAGTGGCAATGAGAGCTGTGCCGGCGTGTTCAGAAGTACCTCAACGGATGAGCGGGCAGAAAACCGCGCAAGTTTATCACGATCTTTGCCGGAGATGAACCGGGCTTCCCTGCCCGGCTTGCAGCCTTAACTTTCGCGCTTCTCTTCAGCGTCCAACACCACTTCTTCCGGGCGCAATACGCTGATTAAACGGAAGATCAGCGCAAGACCCACGCCTACAATAGTCGCCAACGCCATACCTTTCAGCTCGGCCGCGCCGATATGCACTTTGGCACCGCTCACGCCGATGATCAGGATCACCGAGGTCAGGATCAGGTTCTGCGCTTTGTTGTAATCCACTTTCGACTCGATCAGCACACGAATACCTGATGCACCAATTACGCCGTACAGCAGCAGCGATACGCCGCCCATCACCGGCACGGGAACCGCCTGAATCGCCGCCGCCAGCTTGCCAACGCACGAGAGCAGAATGGCAAAAATCGCCGCGCCGCCAATTACCCAGGTGCTGTACACACGGGTAATCGCCATTACGCCGATGTTCTCGCCGTAAGTGGTGTTCGGCGTGGAGCCGAAGAAACCGGAGATCATGGTGGATAAACCGTTGGCGAACATTGAGCGGTGCAGGCCCGGATCGCGGATCAGATCTTTCTTCACGATATTCGCGGTGACCACCAAGTGACCCACGTGCTCGGCAATCACCACCAGCGCGGCCGGCAGAATGGTCAGCATCGCCACCCACTCAAAACGCGGCGTGTAGAAGGTTGGCAGCGCAAACCACGGCGCATTTTCCACCGCGGTCCAGTCCACAATGCCCATCGCGTATGAGAGCGCATAGCCGACCAACACGCCGACTAAAATCGGGATGATGGCGAGGAAACCACGGAACAGCACCGAACCAAACACCGTAACCGCCAGCGTCACCATCGAGATGATCACGGTTTTGCTGTCTGGCGATGCGCCGTCAGCAGGCAGCAAACCGGCCATATTCGCCGCCACGCCCGCCAGTTCCAGACCGATAACCGCGACAATCGCGCCCATCGCTGCCGGTGGGAACATCACGTCCAGCCAGCCGGTACCGGCTTTCTTGACGATCAGCGCCACAATGCAGAACAGCAAACCGCAGAGAATAAAACCGCCCAGCGCCACTTCATAACCCAGCGGCAACAGCAGCAGCACCGGCGAAATAAAGGCAAAGCTCGATCCGAGATAAGCGGGGATTTTGCCTTTACAGATAAACAGATAGAGCAGCGTTCCGACGCCGTTAAACAGCAATACCGTGGCCGGGTTGATGTGGAACAGAATCGGCACCAGCACGGTTGCGCCGAACATGGCGAACAGATGCTGCAAGCTGAGTGGAATGGTTTGTAACAGCGGTGGGCGTTCGCTCACACCAATAGCGCGACGAGTCATTATTATCCCCTATCCTCTTCGTTCTTCGAGCCATGGCTGCGTTGGCTCGAATAACTCGAGGATGACAATGTTGTGTTTTTGCCAAAAAAAAGCCGACTCTCTGGCCGGCTGGTTTCTTTTATTTGGTTCCGAAAATCTTGTCCCCGGCATCGCCGAGTCCAGGAATGATGTATCCCTTCTCGTTCAATCCCTGATCGATAGATGCGGTGTAGAGCTCCACATCCGGATGCGCTTTCTCCAGCGCGGCAATACCTTCAGGTGCGGCCACCAGCACCAGCACTTTAATGCTGGTACAACCGGCTTTTTTCAGCAGATCGATAGTAGCGATCATCGAACCGCCGGTTGCCAGCATCGGGTCGACCACCAGCGCCAGGCGCTCTTCAATGTTCGAAACCAGCTTCTGGAAATAAGGTACCGGCTCCAGCGTCTCTTCATCACGATACACGCCAACCACGCTGATACGCGCGCTTGGAACGTGCTCGAGCACGCCTTCCATCATGCCGAGGCCAGCACGCAGAATCGGAACCACCGTGATTTTTTTACCTTTGATCTGATCGATTTCAACCGGACCATTCCAGCCTTCGATGGTGACGCGCTCGGTTTCCAGATCGGCGGTGGCTTCATAGGTCAGCAAGCTGCCCACTTCCGAGGCCAGCTCGCGGAAACGCTTGGTGCTGATATCATGCTCACGCATCAGGCCCAGTTTATGTTTGACCAGCGGGTGTTTGACTTCCACGATCTTCATGATTGTTCTCCCGGAATTGAGTTGAGCTAAAAAAAAATCGCCGGATTATACCGCCTTTTCGCCGCTGCGCCACATGTCATCGGTCAATAGCCTGCTTACTCTAAGGATTGGCGAAAATCTGAGGCGATGCAAAGGCAGCATGAGATGGGACTCGCAAACGTTTGCCTGCGCTGTTAGAATTGCCGCGCTTAATTTTTGCCACCAACCGCAACTCGCGTGGGGATTCCGCAGTGACCGACAAAACCTCTCTCAGCTACAAAGACGCCGGTGTTGATATTGATGCTGGTAACGATCTGGTTGACCGTATTAAAGGCGTAGTGAAAAAAACCCGCCGCCCGGAAGTGATGGGTGGATTGGGCGGATTCGGCGCGCTCTGTGCGCTGCCGCAGAAGTACCGCGAGCCGGTGCTGGTCTCCGGAACCGATGGCGTCGGCACCAAGCTGCGTCTGGCGATGGATCTCAAACGCCACGACAGCATCGGCATTGATCTGGTCGCGATGTGTGTGAACGACCTGATTGTTCAGGGTGCTGAGCCGCTGTTCTTCCTCGATTATTACGCGACCGGCAAGCTGGATGTGGATACCGCGTCATCGGTGATCACCGGCATCGCCGAAGGTTGCTTGCAGTCGGGTTGTGCGCTGGTCGGCGGTGAAACCGCTGAAATGCCGGGCATGTACCACGGCGAAGATTACGACGTGGCGGGTTTCTGCGTCGGCGTGGTGGAAAAATCAGAGATCATTGACGGTTCGAAAGTGCAGGACGGCGACGTGCTGATCGCGCTGGGTTCCAGCGGCCCACACTCGAACGGTTATTCACTGGTGCGCAAGATTCTTGAAGTCAGCCAGACCGATCCGGCCACCAAACAGCTGGATGGCAAATCACTGGCCGATCACCTGCTGGCGCCAACCCGCATCTATGTGAAAAACATCCTTAGCCTGATCGAACAGGTTGATGTGCATGCGATTTCGCATCTGACCGGCGGCGGCTTCTGGGAAAATATCCCGCGCGTGCTGCCAGATAACGCCCAAGCGGTGCTGGAAGAGAGCAGCTGGCAGTGGCCGTCAGTGTTCAGCTGGTTGCAGCAGGCAGGCAACGTTAGCCGTCACGAAATGTACCGCACCTTTAACTGCGGCGTGGGCATGGTGATTGCGCTGAGCCCGGCAGAAGCCGATAAAGCGGTACAGCTGATGACCGACGCAGGCGAAAAAGCGTGGAAAATCGGTGTGATTAAAGCGTCTGATTCAGAAGAGCGTGTGGTTATCAACCCATGAAAAAACTGGTTGTACTGATCTCCGGCAACGGAAGCAATCTTCAGTCCATCCTCGACGCCTGCGCAAGCGGGCGTATCAACGGCAGCGTCGCTGCCGTTTTCAGTAATAAAGCCAGCGCCTATGGTTTAACGCGCGCGCGGGAAGCCAACGTCCCGCCGCATGCGTTAGCCGCCAGTGATTTTGCCGACCGTGAAGCCTTTGATCGCCAGCTGATGCAGGAGATTGATGCTTACGCGCCGGATCTGGTGGTGCTGGCCGGTTATATGCGCATCCTCAGCAGCGCTTTTGTCGCGCACTATCACGATCGTCTGGTGAATATTCATCCGTCGCTGTTGCCAAAATATCCGGGCTTACACACGCATCGTCAGGCGCTGGAAAACGGCGACGAGGAGCATGGCACCTCAGTGCATTTTGTCACTGACGAGCTGGATAGCGGACCCATTATTTTGCAAGCGCGTGTGCCGGTGTTTGCTGGCGACAGCGAAGACGAGATCAGCGCGCGCGTGCAGCATCAGGAACACGCGATCTATCCGCTGGTGATCAGCTGGTTTGTTGATGGGCGTTTGCAGATGCGTGAAGGTAAAGCATGGCTGGATGGTCAGTTATTACCGACGCAAGGCTATGCTCACGATTGAATGTTATGCACATTCCGTAGCGGCGCGATTTATCGCGCATTTCGATGGCAACATCGTGCCCATCCGGGCATTGCGCAATAAATTGCGCCGCTACGCATCGTAGACTTTTTTAACCAAACCGTCCCGTAATGTAATCTTCGGTGCGCCGCGCTTTCGGTGAGGTGAAGATTCTGTCGGTTTCGTCAAACTCAACTAATTGTCCGTTATGCATAAACGCGGTGTAATCCGACACGCGTGCCGCCTGCTGCATATTGTGCGTCACCAGCACCAGCGTGAAATGCTGCTTCAGCGTGGTCATCAACTCCTCGATCACCAGCGTTGAGATCGGATCAAGTGCCGAAGTGGGCTCATCCAGCAGCAACACTTCCGGCTCAATGGCTATGGCGCGCGCAATCACCAAACGCTGCTGCTGGCCGTTAGAGAGCGTTAATGCGTTCTGCCCCAGCTGATCTTTCACTTCGCCCCACAACGCCGCCGCACGCAGCGCACGCTCACAGGCTTCATTCAGCACGCGACGATCGCGCACGCCCTGCAAGCGCAGGCCGTAAACCACATTTTCGTAAATTGATTTCGGAAACGGATTCGGCCGCTGGAACACCATGCCAATGCGGCGACGCAGCGCGGGAAGATCCTGATTCGCCTGCATCACCGCGTAATCACCGAGCAGAATCTCGCCTTCAATGCGGCAGCGATCGATCACATCATTCATGCGATTGAAACAGCGCAGCAGCGTCGATTTGCCACAGCCGGAAGGACCAATCAACGCCGTGATGCGGTTCTTCGGAATCTGCAGATCAATGTTATTCAGCGCCTGGCGTTCGCCATACCACAGCGACAGCTGATTAACGCTAAGGGCAATGTCGTAATCGGGCGTCATCAGAAACCTTTTTAGTGCGTCATAATCCGGTAACGCTCACGCAGCCGATGGCGCAACGCCATCGCCAGCAGATTGAGCGACAGGATGATCACCACCAGCAGCAAAGCGGTGGCGTAAACCAGCGGTCGATCAGCATCGATGTTGGGGCTCTGGAACGCCAAATCGTAGATCTGAAAACCGAGGTGCATGAATTTGCGATCGAGGTGCAGATAAGGGAACACCGCATCAACCGGCAGCTCAGGCACCATCTTCACCACGCCCACCAGCATCAGCGGCGCGGTTTCTCCAGCCGCACGCGCCACCGCCAGAATCAAGCCGGTGAGCATGGCCGGTACCGCCAGCGGCAGCACCACGCGCCACAGCGTTTCCGCCTGCGTTGCGCCCAGCGCAAGCGATCCCTGACGCAGATTATCCGGAATGCGCGACAATCCCTCTTCGGTGGCAACGATCACCACCGGCAGCGTCAGCAGCGCCAGCGTCAGCGCGGCCCACAGCAAGCCCGGCGTACCAAAAGTAGGATTGGGTAAGGCGCTGGAGAAAAACAGCTGGTCGAGGGTGCCGCCAATCAGCCACACAAAGAAACCGAGGCCAAACACGCCGTAGACAATTGACGGCACGCCCGCAAGATTCACCACCGCGATGCGCACCAGCCGCGTCAGTGCATTGCGTCCGGCGTATTCGTGTAGCCATACCGCCGCGATGACGCCGAGCGGCATGACGATGATCGACATCAACAGCACCATCAGCACGGTGCCAAAAATTGCCGGAAACGCCCCGCTCTCGCCGCCACCGGAAGTCGGTGAATCGCTGACGAATTGCCAAATCTGACCGAAGAAGTGCAGCGTTTTGTTGGTTAAGGTCATGGCATTCGGATACCACGCATCCACCACCTGCGCCAATGGGATGGTGTGATCCACGCCGTTCACATCGCGCAGCACCAGCGTATCGCGCTGACTTTCGTGCTGCAGATGAGTTAACTGCTGCGCCAGCGCGTTAAAGCGGCGCTGTAACGCCGTGCGATTGGCATCAAACTCAGACTGCACTTCCAGGCTGAAGCGGCCGTTACGCTGCTGCTCATCGGCCTGCTGCTGCAGGCTTTCCAGCTGTGCATTAAGGCGCGCCATCTCAATGCGGCGGATGTTACTCGCCTGGCGCAGCTGCTCATGTACCTGCTGCAAACGCTGATGCAGCAAAGCATCGCGGCTCTGAGCGGTCATTACTTCGTTATCCTGGCGCAGCTCCACCAGCCAGCCATAAGCATTGCCGCCGTTGCGGCGCTGCAGCACCAACACATCAGCAGGACGACGGGTTTTCGCCTCGCCCTGACTGTAAAGCACGCGAAAATCCGGCGCGGCAAAGTCACGGTTGCCGGTTTTCACCACGTAGCGCCACTGTTCGCCCTGCTGCTGCTTTTGCAAGGTTTCGCCCAGCACCATCACCGCGCTGCCTTCAGGCGGCTGGAACTGATATTGATCGACCGGCTGCGGCCAGAAGGCGCGCATGCCTTGCCAGCCGAGCAAACCAATCAGCAAGGTGAACGCCAGCAGGCAAACCGCGACGGCCCCAGCGGTAAGCCAGCGCCAGCGATCGTTTTGTTTCATCGCCGTCATCCGTGGCCCTCGTGCTGGCTGTAGCGTTGGCGCAGGCGCTGACGAATCAACTCGGCGATGGTGTTGATCACCAACGTGAAGATCAACAGCAACAACGCACTGAGGAACAGAATGCGGTAATGAGCACTGCCCGCGGCGGCTTCGGGCATCTCAATGGCAATGTTGGCGGAGAGCGCACGCAGACCAGCAAATAAACCGCCTTCGCTAACCGGCGTGTTGCCGGTGGCCATCAGCACAATCATCGTCTCGCCGACGGCGCGGCCAAAGCCAATCATCAAGGCGGCGAAGATGCCCGCCGAGGCGCCCGGCAGCACCACGCGCGTCAGGGTTTGCCACGGCGTGGCGCCCAGCGCCAGCGAGCCCTGACCCAGCGCGCCCGGCACGCTGAATAGCGCATCTTCCGATAAGGTGAAAATCAGCGGCACCAGCGCAAAACCCATCGCCAGCGCGGCCACCAACAGATTGCGCTGTTCGTAATGGGCTAAACGCTCGCCAATCTCCGGCCAGAACAGCGTCGGCAGCCACAGCGTCAGCAACGTCACCACTAACAATAGCGGCAGCAGCAGAATCACTTCAAAGCCGGGACGTCGCCAGCTGGCCGGCAAACGCGGACTCAGCACGCCGCACAATAATAAGGTCGCGGCCAACACCGGCGGCAGTAGCAGCACGCCAACCAGCGCGGTGCTGATGTGCGGTGCCAGCCACACGCCAGCGATTAAACCAATCACCACGCTGGGCAGCGCGCCCATCATTTCGATCGCCGGTTTCACCCAGCGACGTAAACCCGGCGACATAAACCAGGCGGTATACATTGCGGCGGCCAGCGCCAGCGGCGTGGCAAACAGCAGCGCCAGACTGGCGGCTTTCAGCGTGCCCAGTACCAGCGGCATCAGGCTGAACTTAGCTTGATAGCTGTCGCCCGCCGCGGTGGATTGCCATACCCAATCGGCCTGCGGATAGTTTTCGTACCAGATTTTTTGCCACAGATTGCGCCAGGTGAAGTCCGGCCACGGGTTATCTAGCGCAAACTGTTGCCATTCCCCGGCGCGTTCAATGATCAAGGCATCACCGTGCGGCGCGAAGGCCAGTGCCTGAATGCCCGGTGCCAGCTGACGCGTTAAAATCGCGCCCTGCTGCTTGCTGGCGAACAGCTGAACCGTGCCCTGCGCATCGTAAGTGGCAAACACGCGGCGCTGCGGCTCCGGCGTTATTCCGCGCGCCTGCTGGCTGCCGTTGAAGGTGTGAATCTGTTGTAAGCGCGGCCCATTATTACTGGCGATAGCGAACCATTGCTGCACGCCCTGCGCATCCTGAATCAGCAAGGTGCGTCCACCGGCCAGCATATGCAGGCTTTGCGGCGGCAGATTGAGGGTTTGCGTTTCACGTAACTGTGCGCCATCAGATGTGATTTGCCACACGCGCAGCAAACGCCCGCTGCTGGCGTAAAGCAAAGAGCCATCCGGTGACAGCAGCAGATGATCGGCCTGCTGCTGCGGCAACAGGATCTGATTCACCTTTTGCTGATTTTCCAGCGTCAGCAAGCTGATGCCAGCTGCGGTTTGCGCCGCGATCAACCATTGATGGTCGTTGAGCGACGTCAACGCCATGTTACTGACCGGGCCTTGCGGTAAGCGCAGTGGACGATCGCCGAGCGGGAAGCCCCATTCGCCGCTGCCGTTGCGGATAACCGGTTGCATTAACAGCAGTTCGCCCTGCATATTGAGCAGCACGCTGCGGTTATCAAAGCTTGCGATCGCCGCATCGGGTTTGCCATTCAGCGCCAGTGCGGGAGCGGCAGGTTGACCATCAAGCGGAATAAAGCGCGCTTCGTTGCGGCTGATGCGCCAGCCTAAATGGCCGTCGCTGCCCATCGCCAGCATTGGGGCTTTGTCCCACAGCTGAATATTGGTGGTGGCATGCATTCCCGGCGCGCTAAACAGCGGCAACACCACCCAGATCAACCAGAAGAACAGCAGTAACATCAGCAGCAAAATTCCCACGCCGCAAGCTGTGACGACGCGGCGCACTAAATTATCAGTGGCGCGTCGACGACGGTCGCTAAAGTGGACGGGAATACGATTTATGCTCATGCAGGCCAGGTTACCGGTGGAAACAAGTCGCTATGTTGCCCGTAGCTGATTGATAAGACAACCTTTGACGTTGGACAAGCCTGCCATACTCTCGCCATAATGGTGACGGACACTGAGCGGTAACGCATTTTTGCGTCTTTTCCGCCGGACATTCCGTCCAGCATCAGCATCTCGGAGTCAGAATGGGTCAGGATAAGCTGTATATAGAAAAAGAATTAAGCTGGTTAAGCTTCAATGAACGTGTGTTACAGGAAGCCTCGGATAAAAGTAATCCGCTGATTGAACGCATGCGCTTCCTCGGGATTTACTCCAATAACCTCGAAGAGTTCTATAAAGTGCGCTTTGCCGATCTCAAGCGGCGAATTCTGATCAGCGAAGAGCAAGGCAAACCGACCTCTTTGCGGCATCTGTTGAAGAAAATTCAGCTGCGGGTGCAGAAATCGGATCAGGAGTTTGATGCGCTCTACAACGATCTGCTGCTGGAAATGGCGCGTAATCAGATCTTTCTGATTAACGAACGTCAACTGTCACCGAATCAGCAAGAGTGGCTGCGCTACTACTTCAAACATCAATTACGCCAGCACGTTACGCCGATTCTGATTAACCATGACACCGATCTGATCGAATTCCTGAAAGACGATTACACCTATCTGGCGGTGGAGATCATTCGCGGCGACGATATTCGTTATGCGCTGCTGGAGATCCCGTCGGATAAAGTGCCGCGCTTTATTAACTTGCCGGCTGAGTCGCCACGTCGGCGCAAGCCAATGATTCTGCTGGATAACATCCTGCGCTATTGCCTCGATGAAATTTTCAAAGGCTTCTTCGATTACGATACGCTGAACGCCTATTCGATGAAGATGACGCGCGACGCCGAATACGATCTGGTTACAGAGATGGAATCGAGCCTGCTGGAGCTGATGTCGTCGAGCCTGAAGCAGCGTCTCAATGCCGAGCCGGTCCGTTTTGTTTATCAGCGCGATATGCCGGATGCGATGGTGGAAATGCTGCGCCATAAGCTGTCGATTTCGAACTACGATTCGATTGTGCCCGGCGGCCGCTACCATAACTTTAAAGATTTCATCGGCTTCCCGAACGTTGGTAAAAGCAATCTGGAAAACCGTCCGCTGCCGCAGATTCGCCACATCGGCTTTGACGGCTTCCGCAACGGTTTCGACGCCATCCGCAATCGCGATGTGCTGCTCTACTACCCGTATCACACCTTTGAACATGTGCTGGAGCTGCTGCGTCAGGCCTCGTTCGACCCGAACGTGCTGGCGATTAAGATCAATATTTACCGCGTAGCGAAAAACTCGCGCATCATGGATGCGATGATTCACGCCGCCTATAACGGTAAGAAAGTCACGGTGGTGGTGGAACTGCAGGCGCGCTTCGATGAAGAGGCCAACATCCGCTGGGCGAAACGCCTGACCGAAGCGGGCGTGCATGTGATCTTCTCCGCGCCGGGTCTGAAAATTCACGCCAAGCTGTTCCTGATTTCGCGCCGTGAAGGCGAAGAAGTGGTGCGTTATGCGCATATCGGTACCGGGAACTTCAACGAAAAAACCGCGCGCATTTATACTGACTATTCATTGCTGACCGCCGATGCGCGCATCACCAATGAAGTGCGTCGCGTGTTCAACTTCATTGAGAATCCGTATCGTCCGGTCACCTTCGAGCATTTGCTGGTGTCACCGCAGAACTCGCGTGACGTGCTGTATAAGTTCATTGATGCCGAGATCGCCAACGCGCAGCAAGGCAATCCTGCTGGCATTACGTTGAAGATCAACAACCTGGTGGATAATGGTTTAGTTGATCGACTTTACGCCGCCTCGTCGGCAGGCGTGAAAGTGAATCTGCTGGTGCGCGGCATGTGTTCGCTGATTCCTGATTTACCGGGCATCAGTGAAAATATTCGCATTACCAGCATCGTTGACCGCTATCTCGAACACGACCGCGTCTATATTTTTGAGAACGGCGGCGAGAAAAAGGTGTTCCTCTCTTCCGCGGACTGGATGACGCGTAACATAGACCACCGCATTGAAGTAGCCGTGGCGATTCTTGATCCCCGCGTGAAGCAGCGCATATTGGACATCATCGCCATTCTGTTTAGTGATACGGTGAAAGCCCGCATCGTCGATAAAGAGCTGAGTAATCGTTATGTGCCGCGCGGCAACCGTAAAAAGGTGCGTTCGCAGCTGGCCATTTATGACTACATCAAGAAACTGGAACAACCCGAATAACGCCTATGCCAATCTCACATAAAAGTACGCCGAAACCTCAGGAATTCGCGGCAATCGACCTCGGCTCGAACAGCTTCCATATGGTCATTGCCCGCGTGGTGGATGGCGCTTTGCAAGTGCTGGGACGCCTGAAACAGCGCGTGCATCTGGCCGATGGGCTGGATGCGCACAATCGCCTGAGCGAAGAAGCGATTGAGCGCGGGCTGAGCTGTCTGGCGTTGTTCGCCGAACGTTTGCAGGGCTTCAGTTCCGCCAACGTGACGATCGTCGGCACGCACACGCTGCGTATCGCCAGCAATGCGGAAGAGTTTCTGCAGCGCGCGGCCGAGGTGATTCCCTATCCGATCGAGGTGATCTCCGGCAACGAAGAAGCGCGTCTGATTTTTATGGGCGTGGAGCACACGCAGCCGGAAAAAGGCCGCAAGCTGGTGATCGATATCGGCGGCGGCTCCACCGAACTGGTGATTGGGGAAGACTTTGAGCCGCAGCTGGTAGAGAGCCGCCGCATGGGCTGCGTCAGCTTCGCCAATCTCTTCTTCCCCAAAGGCGAAATTACGCCAGAAAACTTCCGCCGCGCGCGCCTCTCCGCTGCGCAAAAGCTGGAAACCATGGCGTGGCAATATCGTTTGCACGGCTGGCAATATGCGCTAGGCGCGTCGGGTTCCATTAAAGCGGCCTGCGAAGTGCTGCTGGCGATGGGCGAAAAAGAGAAGCTGATTACGCCAGAAACGCTGGAATTGCTGACCAGCGAAGTGCTGAAGCATAAGTCGTTTAACGCGCTGAGCCTGCCGGGCTTGTCGGAAGAGCGTAAGGCGGTATTTGTACCGGGCTTGGCAATTTTGTGTGGCGTGTTTGATGCGTTAGCGATTCGCGAGCTGCGTCTCTCTGACGGCGCACTGCGTGAAGGCGTGCTGTATGAGATGGAAGGCCGTTTCCGTCATCAGGACATTCGCAGCCGCACCGCGCAAAGTCTGGCAAATCACTATGCGATTGATAGCGATCAGGCGCGCCGTGTGCTGGAAACCACCGAGAAGCTCTATTTGCAGTGGCAGGAGCAGAATCCCAAGCAAGCCAATCCGCAACTGTCGGCGCTGCTGAAATGGGCCGCGCTGCTGCATGAAGTGGGATTGACCATCAATCACAGCGGTATGCAGCGCCATTCGGCCTACATCCTGCAGAACTCCAACATGCCGGGCTTTAATCAGGATCAACAGATGCTGTTGGCCACGCTGGTACGTTATCACCGCAAAGCGGTGAAGCAGGATGAGATGCCGCGTTTCACCTTGTTTAAAAAGAAACAGTTTCTGCCGATGGTATTCCTGCTGCGTCTTGGCACGCTGCTGAATAATCAGCGTCAGGCGACCACCAAACCGGATTCTCTCAAGCTCAGCACCGACGACGGCCACTGGACGCTGACCTTCCCTGCCGGCTTCCTGAGCCAGAATACGCTGGTGCAGCTGGATCTGGAGCGCGAGCAAGCTTACTGGAATGATGTCACCGGCTGGAAACTGATGCTGGAAGAAGAGGAGTAATGCGGGCAACTGGCCCGCAATCTGGTTATGACTACACGCCCCGATAATTATTACGCTGAACAATACGGCCTCACGCCGACCCATTCTGAAGTGCTGGCGGCCCTGCCTCATCTTGAAGTAGGGAAAGCACTGGATTTGGGCTGCGGCCAGGGCCGCAATAGTCTGTTTCTCAATCAGCATGGCTTTGACGTGACGGCCTGGGACAGCAATCCCGCCAGTCTGGAGCGCCTGAACAGCATCATCGCGGAAGAGAATCTACAGAACATTCACACCGAGCTGTGCGATCTGAATAGCGTGCGCTTCAACGGCAGCTATCAGTTTGTGCTGTCGACCGTGGTGATGATGTTCCTGCAGCCGGCAACCATTCCGCAGCTGATTGCCGATATGCAGGCCAGCACGCGTAAATATGGCTACAACCTGATTGTGGCGGCGATGGATACCGATGATTATCCCAATACGCAAAACTTCCCATTTGCGTTTAAATCCGGTGAACTTAGCCACTATTACCGCAACTGGCATATTGTGAAATACAACGAAGAGGTCGGTGAACTGCATCGTCGTGATGAAAACGGTAACCGCATTAAAACCCGTTTCGCCACGCTGCTGGCGCAGAAAGCCAGTTACTGAATTAACGGCCGCTTTGTGCGGCCATTCGATTGTCTGATGTCGATCAGTGCGCTGAACCTTTTTCGCTCATTTTTCACACAGCGATTGCTTTAGCGATCTAAGTGTGACTAAATATTGCCTCCGCCCATCGGGCATTTACAGGAACCACCCCGCGTGAACAGCGCTATCTCTGCACGAAGACGTCCCAAAACTGGCACCATGACCCGCATTGTTTTACTGGTCAGCTTCTTAATTTTGTTCGGCCGCCTGCTTTTCATCATTCCCGGTGCCATCGAGCATCATCAGCAAAAGAAAGCCATCCCTGAACCGGTCACGCTGAGCACCAGTGATTCGCGCTAAATAATTTGCGGGTCGGCTGTCGCTGCTAAA
The DNA here is from genome assembly GCF_019795935.1 of Pantoea sp. DY-15. Taxonomy (NCBI): domain Bacteria; kingdom Pseudomonadati; phylum Pseudomonadota; class Gammaproteobacteria; order Enterobacterales; family Erwiniaceae; genus Pantoea; species Pantoea sp. DY-15. Next base: position 144,130 of record NZ_JAIMIF010000003.1, on the reverse strand, counting down.
CATTGTCCTTTGAGACAATGCTGCTTTTTACGTCCTGTTACCCGCAACGCGCTACACTGTGAGCTGACTTTACAGACACAAGGAACGCGTTATGTCTGCTTCGCATTCACAAAAATTAGCTGAAACCCGTCATCACATTCTCAACCTGCTGCTCAACGAGCACGATCTGGTTGATGTTCTGCTGGATAAATCCGTCGATCTGAATGCCGCCGAACTGCGTGATATCACCGACTGGCGTCATGAATTAGAGCTTGAGCTGCAGCAATTGCACGCCGCGGATTTAGCCGACATCCTCGAAGCCTTGCCGGAAGAAGAGCGTCAGGCGCTGTGGCGTTTAGTGCCGACGGCACAGCGTGGTCACGTCCTGGTTGAGGCTTCAGAAACCGTTTGGGCCAGCCTGACGGAAGAAATGTCTGATCGCGATATTCTGCACGCCATCGAGCCGCTGGATATCGACGATCAGGTATATCTGGCGCGCTACCTGCCGCGCGATTTAACCGGACGTCTGCTCACCACCCTTGAACCTAGCCTGCGCGCGCGACTGATGAGCGTGATCGAGCTGGATCGCGATCGCGTCGGGCAGATCATGGATTTCAATATCCTGACGGTGCGCTCTGACGTGACCTTAGCCACGGTGCAGCGCTATCTGCGTAAAGGCAAAAAAATGCCTGACGGCACCGATAAGATCTTTATCACCGACGAACAGAATCAACTGTTAGGTGAGTTAACGCTCACTGATATTCTGCTCAACAAACCGAAGATGCTGGTCGCAGAAGTGATGAATTCGCATCCCACCACGTTTCAGCTCAACGATAAAGCGGAAGACGCCGCCAGCGCGTTTGAACGTTATAACCTGATCTCCGCTGCGGTCACCGATGCTCAAGGTAAACTGATTGGCCGTATCACCATTGAAGACGTGGTCGATTTGGTGAACGAAGAGAACGAAAGCAACATCCGTAAAATGGGGGGTATCAGCCAGGGCGAAGACGTGTTTGCGCCGGTGCGCAAAGCGGTGGGCAAACGCTGGGCCTGGCTGGCGGTTAACCTGTGTACCGCATTTGTCGCTTCGCGCGTGATTGGCCTGTTTGAAGCCACCATATCGCAGCTGGTTGCGCTGGCGGCGCTGATGCCAATCGTCGCCGGCATCGGCGGCAACACCGGCAATCAAACCATTACCATGATTGTGCGTGCGCTGGCGCTGCATCAGGTTGAACCGGGTAACTTCTCGTTCCTGATCATGCGTGAACTCGGCGTGGCATTGATTAACGGCCTGTTCTGGGGCGGCATTATGGGCGGTGTCACCTGGCTGATGTATGACAACCTGCAACTCGGCGGCGTGATGATGCTGGCGATGGTGCTGAACCTGCTGCTGGCCGCGCTGATGGGCGTGCTGATTCCGTTAATCATGACCAAAATGAAACGCGATCCCGCCGTTGGCTCTAGCGTGCTGATCACCGCGATCACCGATACCGGCGGATTCTTTATCTTCCTTGGTCTGGCGACGATATTTTTGCTGCATCATTAAGGCTTTAAACAGTGTGCGTAACGTTGCAGCATCTGCTGTAAATTGAGTTGCAACGTTGCGCGCGCCAGTTCACTCAGTGCTGGATTGACCCGCGTTGAACCACGCTGATTTAACCACTCCAGCACATCGATCAAATGCCATATGGCTGTTTTTCCATCATGAATCGGACGCGGAAACTGCGGGCTGTGGCTGAGCATCAGCTTGCGCATGTTCTGCCGCGAAACACCAATCAACTCTGCAATATCCGTTAACCCGACTAAATCTGGCGCGGCTTCAATCAGTTCAACATCTGGCAATGCCTGAAAAACATCCTCTAACGCGCTACGCACCGCGTCCTGTGCAGTGCTGGCTTCGCGGCAGAACGTCATGCTTAATTTTCCCGCCACGCCCGCACCAATTAACGCATCAGTGCAGCCTTGCGATCCGAGCCGTTCGATCACAACATCGATGGCGATCTCACCACTGAGCTGAAAACGCAGCGTAAACTCAAATTCCATGTTTCACTCCTCGTCACTTAACCCGCTGAGGGCTTTCACTGCAGTTATCCACCACGCGCCGTAACAGTTTGGCATGTGTGTCGGGATTTTTTGGCGTACTCCAAATGCAGGTAATACAGTAATCCCCACACCGACACTCTGCCGAGTTATCTGGGCAGTACATCTTGCCCCACGCATGGTGACCGCCAACTGTAATCTTCCAACCACTAGCTTCTGCATATCGCAAAGCTTCTTCGACCGCTTTATGCGGATGCCGCTTCCTGTCTGACATCGCTGATTACCTTATGCCCAGCACACCAAGTTGTCAACTGACAACCAAGAGGTATTTCGATACTATTTCAGCGACGAATGCTGCAGAAAATAACCAGAACGGTCTCAACGCGCTTTGGTTCCTTTTTGTGCTGGAAGACAGCGCACGAAATCAACCGCACAGCGCCTGAAGTGCATATAGACTCTATTGTTATCACTGACCTGACGGAGAAGAAGCATGTTTAACGTGGATGATTTTGTGCAGTCTAAGACCGGTGGCCCAAAGATGCAGGTGCTGCGCGTAGAGGGCGATATGCTGTGGTGCGCTCGTGTTGACGATCACATCAAGCGTGAAATTGAAGTCAGAGCCGATAGCGTGAATCTGTATCACGAAGACGGTGATTTCGGCGTCTGTTAAAAAAACGGCCCCAAATCGGGGCCATTTTTAGGGATTTTCTCGCTGCACATTGTTCTGCCCGATGCCGCCGATAAACGGCAGACGCAGCCGGAAAGGTGTGAAATCCAGCCCCATATTTAAACCCAGCAGATTCACTTCCAGCCCCTCTTCTGCGCCAAGCGTCACCCCCAACACGCCCAGCAAGGAAAGCTGCACGCCGCGACCTGAAGGCGGTAAACCCACTGGATTAAGTAGCGAGCGATAATCTTTACCAAGCGCGTTAGCCGGCAAGTCCAGCTTCAATGCCGGAACCTCGCGGCCAATGTGCGCCATGAAGGTATTGCTGTTGGGTCCCGGCCAGGCGTGATACGTGGTCGGCCACGGATAGGATTTAATTGCCGCTTCGATCTGCGGAATCATCGCTTCTGCGCTACTGCCGCGATGATCAACTAACAAACGCGGCTTCGCGCCGTACCAGTAACCATCCGGAAGGTTACTGTTACGACGCACTTTATCGCCGCTGCCCCAGCTAATCACTTCGTAACGGTTATAGCGGATTTCACCGGCGCGTTTGAAGATAATCCACGGATGTACCGCCACCGCGCCCTTCCAGCCATAAGTCGGCGCAGCATAAACCTGCACGATAGCTTCTGCCGCATAACGCTGTGGATCCGGTGCGATACCGGCCGAATCGCGCCTTGCGGACGCCCAGCCACCGCGTTCAGAGGTGAGCTCACCGCTACGCGTTGCCTGCGCCAGACTCGCGCCTAATGAAAGCAAAATGATGCAAAGAAAAGAGATCAGTACGGCTTTGAAAGGCAACATCGACGGCATCCTGATGAGTAAAAATCACTTGCTATCTTGCATCGAAATGGGGGGGGTTGTATTCACGAACTATGCGATGAAGCGAAAAAGCGGCATGCCTAACAGAAGTAAATTGATTGTACAAAATTTGATTGTCTTACCGTCATTTATAAAAGACAATCTGCTAAGGATTCAGTGCTTGCGAGGACGCTATGCTGTACACGACTCAACGTTATCAGGACGCTACCGGTAAAGTCCCCTACACTGAGTGGATCAAAAGGTTACGTAAAAAAGATCCTCGTGCTGCAGCAAAAATTGATATCCGCATTGACCGCGCAGAAAGCGGCAATTTTGGCGATCATAAGTTTGAATTGGATGGTGTTTGGGAGCTTAGAATTGATTATTGCCCCGGTTATCGTGTCTATTACACCCTTGATGGTGAAAGAATAATTTTACTCCTCGTTGGTGGAGATAAATCCACTCAAGCAAGCGACTTAATGAAAGCTGTAAAATTTTGGCGGGATTATCAAAAGAGGTAAGAATATGACTATCATCATTCAGTCTGCTAAAAAGAAAAAAGCAATAAACCACGATGATGCGATGGTAGCAGAGCTGCGCGAAAATCCTGAATATGCACAAATTTATCTGCAGACCGCTCTCGAAGATATTTATGAAGAAGGGGGTATTGCAGCCTTCCTCATCGCCTTACGCCGTGTTGTTGAAGCGCGTGGTGGGATCAGTGAAATATCAAAAAAATCAGGGCTGTCACGTCAACAACTGTATAAAACGCTATCTGAAAACGGCAATCCTACATTGACGACTCTTACGGAGATCACGCGTGCAGCAGGTGTGCGTCTTATTCCACAACACTAAACAGCAGAAGTCATAAAAAAGCCCGCAATTAAGCGGGCTTCGTTTTTACGCAGTGATCAAAGCAGGATTTATTCCCACTCAATCGTCGCAGGTGGTTTACCTGAAATATCATAAACCACGCGGGAAATGCCGTTAACTTCGTTGATGATGCGGTTAGAGACGCGGCCGAGGAAATCGTACGGCAGGTGCGCCCAGTGCGCTGTCATGAAGTCGATGGTTTCCACCGCACGCAGTGAAACTACCCAATCATATTTACGACCATCGCCCATCACGCCAACAGAACGTACTGGCAGGAACACGGTGAACGCCTGGCTGACTTTGTTGTACAGGTCAGCTTTATGCAGCTCTTCGATGAAGATAGCGTCTGCACGGCGCAGCAGGTCGCAGTACTCTTTCTTCACTTCGCCCAGCACGCGCACGCCCAAACCTGGACCTGGGAACGGATGACGATACAGCATGTCGTACGGCAGGCCGAGTTCCAGACCGATTTTACGCACTTCGTCTTTGAACAGCTCTTTCAGCGGCTCAACCAGGCCCATCTTCATCTCTTTCGGCAAACCGCCCACGTTGTGGTGCGATTTGATCACGTGCGCTTTACCGGTGGCAGAAGCCGCCGATTCGATCACGTCAGGATAGATGGTGCCTTGTGCCAGCCACTTCACGTCTTCCAGACGCAGCGCCTGCTCGTCAAACACCTCTACGAATACGCGGCCGATGATTTTACGTTTGGCTTCGGGATCGTTCTCGCCCGCCAGCGCATTAAGGAAGCGCGCTTCTGCCGCAACGTGCACGATGTTCAGACCGAAGTGGTCACCGAACATTTCCAGCACCTGCTCAGCTTCATTCAGACGCAGCAGGCCGTTATCCACGAACACGCAGGTCAGACGCTCGCCGATGGCGCGATGCAGCAGCATCGCGGTCACAGAAGAGTCCACGCCGCCAGACAGACCGAGAATCACTTTGTCATCGCCAACCTGCTGACGAATACGCTCAACCGCATCTTCGATGATTTTAGCTGGCGTCCACAGCGCTTCACAGCCGCAGATGTCACGAATGAAACGCTCAAGCATGCGCAGGCCCTGACGCGTGTGCGTCACTTCCGGGTGGAACTGCACGCCGTAGAATTTCTTCTCTTCGTTAGCCATGATGGCAAACGGACAGGTTTCGGTGCTGGCAACGGTTTCGAAACCGGCTGGGATGGCGGTGACTTTGTCGCCGTGGCTCATCCAAACGTCCAGCAGCGGTTTACCTGCTGCGCTAATCGCATCTTCGATGTCACGCACCAGCGCGCTCTGAGTCAGCACTTCAACCTGCGCATAACCAAATTCGCGCTCGTTAGAGCCTTCAACCTTGCCGCCCAACTGCATCGCCATGGTCTGCATGCCGTAGCAGACGCCCAACACTGGCACACCCGCGTTAAACACGTATTCCGGCGCACGCGGGCTGTTCAGCTCGGTGGTGCTCTCCGGACCACCAGAGAGAATGATGCCGTTCGGGTTAAACTGGCGAATTTGCTCTTCGGTGACATCCCACGCCCAGAGTTCGCAGTAGACACCCAGCTCGCGCACGCGGCGCGCAACCAGCTGCGTATACTGAGAACCAAAATCGAGGATCAAAATGCGATGTTTATGAATATTTTCAGTCGTCATTGAGGCGTTTCCATTGGGATGGACTTAATAATAAAAGCGCCCGGCGGGTGCCGGGCGCTAAATTTTACGGGATTATGAACCCATGCGGTAGTTTGGTGACTCTTTGGTGATGGTCACGTCATGCACGTGGCTTTCATTGATGCCCGCGCCGCTGATACGCACGAACTCCGCTTTGGTGCGCAGATCGTCAATGGTCTGGCAACCCGTCAGGCCCATGCAAGAGCGTAAGCCGCCCATCTGCTGGTGCACGATCTCTTTCAGGCGGCCTTTATAGGCCACGCGGCCTTCGATACCTTCCGGTACCAGTTTGTCAGCGGCGTTATCGCTCTGGAAGTAACGATCTGAAGAGCCTTTAGACATCGCGCCCAATGAACCCATACCGCGATAAGACTTGAACGAACGGCCTTGATAAAGCTCGATTTCGCCCGGAGACTCTTCGGTACCGGCCAGCATTGAGCCAACCATAACGGCCGCTGCGCCTGCTGCAATCGCTTTTGCGATGTCGCCAGAGAAGCGGATACCGCCATCAGCGATAACCGGAATGCCGGTGCCTTCCAGCGCGGCAACCGCATCAGAAACCGCGGTGATCTGTGGCACGCCAACACCAGTGACGATACGCGTGGTACAGATTGAGCCAGGACCGATCCCCACTTTCACCGCGCTCACGCCGGCCTGCGCCAGCGCCAATGCGCCTGCGCCGGTGGCAACGTTGCCGCCGATGATTTCCAGGTTCGGGTATTTAGCACGGGTTTCACGAATACGCTGCAGCACGCCTTCAGAGTGACCGTGTGATGAGTCAATCAGCAGCACGTCAACACCGGCAGCAACCAGCGCATCAACGCGCTCTTCATTGCCCGCACCGGCACCAACAGCAGCGCCTACGCGCAGACGGCCTTCCGCATCTTTACACGCGTTAGGTTTACGTTCGGCTTTTTGGAAGTCTTTAACGGTGATCATGCCCAGCAGGTGGAAGCTGTCATCAACAACCAGCGCTTTCTCAACACGTTTTTCATGCATTTTGTGCAGCACAACTTCGCGTGCTTCACCCTCTTTCACCGTTACCAGGCGCTCTTTCGGGGTCATCACCGCGGAAACCGGTAAGGTCAGGTCGGTAACAAAACGCACGTCACGGCCCGTGATGATGCCCACCAGCTCGTTGTCGGTGTTCACGACCGGGTAGCCGGCGAAGCCGTTACGTTCGGTCAGCTCTTTCACCGCCGCCAGCGCGGTGGTTGGCAGCACGGTTTGCGGATCGGTAACGACGCCGCTTTCGTGTTTTTTCACCTTACGAACTTCATCCGCCTGGCGCTCAATTGACATGTTTTTGTGAATAAAGCCTAAACCACCTTCCTGCGCCAGCGCAATTGCCAGACCGGCTTCGGTCACGGTGTCCATTGCAGCGGAGAGCATGGGGATGTTCAGACGGATGTTTTTCGTCAGTTGAGTGCTGAGATCAGCGGTGTTCGGTAAGACAGTGGAGTGAGCGGGAACGAGCAGAACGTCGTCAAATGTGAGGGCTTCTTTAGCGATTCTTAACATTGCAATATCTCCACCTGGGGGCGATTAAAACAGATAAAATATTGCCGCGGCATTATACAGGCCGAAACCGATTGCCTCCAGTGTTTTTTCAGAAAATGTCTTGATCCTCGGGGCAAGCAATGTAGTATCAGTTGATTAACCCTCTGATTTAAAATTTGATCTACATCACATGTCGCTACCGCCAACCGCCAATATTTTTACCGTCAGCCGCCTGAACACCACGGTGCGCCAACTGCTGGAAAATGAGATGGGCCTGGTGTGGCTCAGCGCTGAAATTTCAAATTTCACTCAGCCCTCTTCCGGTCATTGGTACTTCACGTTGAAGGATGATGGCGCACAAGTGCGCTGCGCGATGTTCCGCAACAGCAATCGTCGCGTCACCTTCCGTCCTCAACATGGCCAGCAGGTGTTAGTGCGCGCCAGCATCACGCTGTATGAGCCGCGCGGCGATTATCAGCTGATTATCGAAAGCATGCATCCGGCCGGTGAAGGCTTGCTGCAGCAGCAATTCGAGCAGCTGAAAGCGCGTTTAGCCGCGGAAGGTTTATTCGATCAACAGTTCAAACAGCCGCTGCCGGATCCGGCGCGTCAGGTGGGCGTGATTACCTCCGCCACCGGCGCGGCGCTGCACGACGTGCTGCGCGTGCTGCATCGACGCGATCCTTCACTGCCGGTGATTATCTATCCCACCGCGGTGCAAGGCGTGGATGCGCCGGCTGGCATTGTGCGTGCCATTGAGCTGGCTAACCAGCGCGATGAGTGTGACGTGCTGATTGTCGGTCGTGGCGGCGGTTCGCTGGAAGATTTGTGGAGCTTCAATGACGAGCGCGTGGCGCGGGCGATTTTTGCCAGCCGCCTGCCGATTGTCAGCGCCGTTGGGCATGAAACCGATGTCACCATCGCTGACTTCGTAGCGGATTTACGTGCGCCGACGCCGTCTGCTGCGGCAGAACTGGTGAGCCGTAATCAGCTTGAACTGTTGCGTCGTTTGCAGTCGCAGCAGCAGCGCATGGAGATGGCGATGGATTTCTATCTGGCTCAGCAGCAGCGTCGCTTCACGCGCATTCAGCACCGCTTGCAGCAGCAGCATCCACAGCTGCGTCTGGCACGCCAGCAAACCGCGCTCTTCCAGCTGCAGCGCCGTCTCGGTGAAGCGATGGACCAGCGCATGCGTGTGGCCAATCGTCAGCAGGATCGCCTGCTGCAACGCCTTAACGCCCAGCAGCCGCAGGGACGTATTCTGCGCGCTCAGCAGCAGCTCCAGCAATGGCACTATCGCTTACAGCAGGGCATGGAGAAGCAGCTCAATCACAATCGTCAGCGCTTTGGCACGCTGGCGGCACAGCTGGAAGGCGTAAGCCCGCTGGCGACGCTGGCGCGTGGCTTTAGCGTAACCACCGACACTCAAGGTCAGGTGGTGAAGAAAACCCAGCAGCTCAGCAAAGGCGACTTGCTACGCACCCGACTCGACGATGGCTGGGTGGAAAGCCAGGTTACCGCCCTCGAACCGCAGAAATCCCGGAGTCGCAAAGCACGTTCATAGTATGAAAACTATACTTTCTGGCACATTCGTAAAAGAGCCAGGGAGATTGGTATGTCTTACAGCGTTATTCCTCCTTACATTCTGCGCAATATCATTGATAACTGCTCCGGCGCGCAGCAAGACTACGCCCGCCGCACCCTCACCCACGTCCAACACTTGATGGGCGAACATAACGTTAAACCGGCAGGTACCGCCACAGCGCAACGAGGCACGGTGCTGCGTGCTATTTACGACGCCGAAGGGACGCAAAATCTGCCCGGCACTTTGGTGCGCGAAGAAGGCCAGCCGGGAAATGGCGATGTTGCAGCCGAAGAAGCCTGGAACTATCTCGGCATTACCTACGATTTCTTTTGGAAAACCTACCAACGCAACTCGCTGGACAACAAAGGCCTCAAGCTCGATGGCACCGTGCATTACGGCAAGGAGTATCAGAACGCCTTCTGGAACGGGCAGCAGATGGTGTTTGGTGACGGCGACGGCGAGATTTTCAATCGCTTCACCATCGCGCTGGATGTAGTGGCGCACGAGCTGACGCATGGCGTGACGGAAACCGAAGCGGGATTGATCTACTTCCAGCAGGCAGGTGCGCTGAACGAATCGATGTCTGACGTGTTTGGCTCGCTGGTGAAGCAATTCCACCTCAAGCAGAGCGCCGATCAGGCTGACTGGATCATCGGCGAAGGTTTGCTGGCACAGGGCATCAACGGGCGCGGATTGCGCTCGATGTCGTCACCGGGAACGGCTTACGATGATCCTGTGCTGGGTAAAGATCCGCAACCGGCCGATATGGCGCACTACATCGAAACGCGTGACGACAACGGCGGCGTGCACCTCAATTCCGGCATTCCCAATCGCGCCTTTTACCTCGCCGCTAAAGCGCTGGGCGGCTTTGCGTGGGAACAGGCCGGTCAAGCCTGGTACGACACGCTGTGCGACAAAACGCTGCCGCAGGATGCCGATTTCAGCACCTTTGCGCGCTTTACCGTGCAGCATGCCAATCAACGATTCAACAGCTCAGTGGCGGAAAAGATCCAATCCGCCTGGCAGCAGGTAGGCGTAACATGGACATCCAACTGACCGATGACGCAATCATCGAGCTGGCGCGGGAAGGCGGAATCGCTTTTATCCCTAAACTGCGCGGCGAACGGCGCTTTGCGCTGGCGGAACTGCCGGAACCGCAAAAGCAGCGCGTCTGCGAAGTACTGGAACAGGCAATGCCCTTGGGGGAAACGGAAGATCAGGCGGCAAATGTCGGTCGTGGCGATCAGCGCTACTTCCGCATTCAAATCACCTACGCCACCCATCGCGAAGCGGGAAGTTTCGTGATTTTAATTCCCGAACAACTGGCGCCCCCCGAGCTGCAATCGCTGTGGCGAGACGGTGAATAGGTTATCGGAGATCTCTCAAGGCAGAGCGTAACTGATTGACTATACTCATTATGTGGCTAGCTAGTCCACGTCGAAGAAAACACCCTTAGATGAGGTCTCTGCTATGACACAAAAAAAGCAACGAGGTGGTGCCGGGAACTTTGCAGAGGACCCGGAGCGCGCCAGGGAAGCCGGTAGCGCTGGCGGCAAAGTCAGTGGGGGTAATTTCAGAAACGATCCTGAAAGAGCCAGGGAAGCTGGAAGAAAAGGAGGTCAAAAAAGCCGTCGCCCTTCTAAGCAGCAGTAATTAAGGTGCCTTAAAGGAAGAGATGTGCCACGGAGGGTGATAAAAAAAAGGCCGACATCATGATGTCGGCCTTTCTCCTTTTTTAACTTACTTGCTGTCTGGCAGCGCGTAAGCAATCACGTAATCACCACGGTCTGGCGACTGACGTGCACCGCCTGCGGAGATCAGGATGTACTGTTTGCCGGTTTTCGGCGAAACGTAGCTGATTGGACCGCCCTGGCTGCCGACTGGCAGACGTGCTTTCCACACTTCTTTACCGGTTGAGCTATCGAAAGCGCGCAGATAGTAATCCTGCGTACCCGCGATGAACACCAGGCCACCCTGCGTTGCCAGCGTGCCGCCTAAGGTCGGCATGCCAATTGGCATTTTCGCGCGCATTTTGATACCAAACGGACCGGTATCTTCTACCGTACCCACCGGCACCTGCCACACGATCTGACGGGTTTTCATGTCAATCGCTGACAGCGTACCAAACGGCGGAGCCTGACACGGAATGCCCAGCGGCGACATGAAGCGGTTTTTGTTCACCGCGTACGGTGTGCCTTTCAGCGGAACCGCACCCATACCGGTGTTGATAGCTTCACCACCGTTGCTGGCCGCCGTTTTGCTGGTGTCTTGTGGAATCATCTGTACCCACAGGCCCAGACGCATGTCGTTAACGAACATGTACTGGTTGTTCGGGTCAAACGAGATACCGCCCCAGTTCATACCGCCCAGTGAACCTGGGAAGCTGAGGGATTTATCGGTATCCGGCACGGTGAACAGACCATCGTAACGCATGCCTTTAAAGGCAATACGGCACGCCAGCTGATCAAACGGTGTTGCACCCCACATATCCGATTCCGTCATTTTCTGGTTGCCGATATTTGGCATTTCCACAGAGTGCGGCTGAGTTTTGGTGTACTGCTCGTTCGGGATGTGACCCTGCGGCATCGGCAGCTCTTCAACTTTGGTCAAAGGCTTGCCAGTCAGGCGGTCCAGCACCCAGATCATGCCGGTTTTCGCGCCGATAACTACGGCTGGCTTGTTGGTGCCATCCTTCATCGGGAAGTCGACCAGGCTCGGCTGCATTGGCAGGTCGAAGTCCCACAGATCGTTATGCACGGTCTGATAAACCCACTTCTGCTTACCGGTGGTGGCATCCAACGCCAGGATTGATGCGCCGTAAGTGTGATCCAGTTTGGTACGGTTCGCACCCCACAGATCCACTGACGAGCTACCCATCGGCAGGAACACGGTGTTCATTGCCGGATCGTAAGACATTGGCGCCCACGAGTTTGGCGTACTGCGGGTGTAATTTTTATCCGGCATCAGCACCGCATTGGGGTCGTCATTGCCTGGGTCAAACGCCCAACGCATCTGACCGGTGATGACGTCAAAACCACGCAGCACGCCGCCAGGCATGTCGGTCTGTACGTTATCGGCGACACGACCACCCACAACAACAGTGGTACCGGCCATCGCTGGCGGTGACGTCAGCTGATATTGCGGATCTGGCGCACTGCCCAGACCGGTTTTCAGGTCAACCACACCGTGCGTACCGAAGGTGTCGCACAGCTCACCGTTGTCGGCGTTGATAGCAATCAGACGCGCATCAATGGTGTTCATCAGAATACGACGCTGACAGGTATCGCCAGCAGGCAGCACAGCGGCAGTAACCGGCGTTGAACCCGGCTCGGTTGGCTGCTGCAGCGGTTTAGTTGCATCGAAATAGGCTAAGCCACGGCAGCGGTTCCACACTTCTGCCTGCGCGTTGATTTCGCGTTTCCAAATTTCCTTACCGCTGTCTGCGGCAACCGCAATCACATTGTTATGCGGGGTGCACAGGAACAGCGTGTTGCCCACCTGCAGCGGGGTTTGCTGATCTTCCGCACCGTTACCGGTTGGGCTGATTGGCGTATCGCCAGTGTGGAAAGTCCAGGCAACCTGCAGGTCTTTCACGTTGTCACGGGTAATCTGATCGATGGCAGCGAAGCGGTCGCCACCCGGCGTACGGCCGTAGCTGCTCCAGTCTTGCTGAGGTTTTGATTTATCGACCGGAATCAGCGGCAGCTGTTTACCGTCAAACGCCACGGTAGGATGCGGCTGGAACATCTGCACGAAGGTCGCCACCATGCCCACCGCGATCACCGCAGAGAGCACATAAGAGACTTTCGCCAGAGAGCTTTTGCCTTCGCTTTTACGCAGGGCTGGCCAGGTGAGGAATGCAAACAGCATCAAACCGGCCGGCACCATCAAGCGTGATACCAGCGGCCAGAAATGCAGGCCTGCATCAAACAGTGACCAAATCAACGTGCCAGCAAACACCAGAATAAACAGGGTGACGGCGGATGATTTGCGACGGAAGAACTGAATGGCCGACAGCAGCATGACGATACCGGCGATGAGGAAGTACCAGCTGCCGCCCAGCGCGACCAGCTTGCCGCCGCCGATTGCGAAGAACAAGCCGATTGCCAGCAAGACCAGGCCAAACAGTACGGACCAGATGCTCAGCCCTTTGCCGGGACGAGCGGAATTTTCTGCCATAACAAAAACTCTCCTGAAAAAATAAAGCGCTGGCGCCGATAAATCTGTGGCAGCCGATGACAAGGCCCCAGCCGAAGCGGGAGACAGGAACTATTCCGTTACGCTTTATTTTATATCTATTGGTACGGGTGCAATGCCCGTGATTCGGCGCTTGTGAGCGAGGACACAACGCAGGTGAGAGTGATTCTCGCGACAAGGCGGCAGGATTGTACCACCTGGTACAATAAGAAGTGAATATCCATAACGCGGCAGTCACTGGTTAATAGCATTTTTGCTACAAATCCAGGCGTAACTTGTTAATAAATATAGGCGTGAAAGCCGGAGTTTTTAATCTGCGGTGAAGGCAGGCGTAAATTCGACGCGCTTTTTCGAGATCAAACCGTCGCCGTGCTGACAAAAGTAATCGACAGCGCCGCAGGCTTTCAGCACTTGTAACGGCTGATGGCAATCCGGGCATAAGGCGATACGATCGAAATGACGTTCACAGTTGGGGCAGTCAAAACCGGTTTCACTGAGAGTGAGTAATTGCTGACAGGCTGGGCAGGAAAAATTCATCAATTGTCCTCTGCGCTTTGGATGGCGGTCGCCATGAATGGCGACCCTACGAGTTACAGGTGCATAAAAAAAGGGCCCTGATGGGCCCTTCTCATCTTAACGCTTGTTCTTCTTAAGATGCGACATCAGACGCTGACGTTTACGCTGCTGCGTTGGCGTCAACAGGTTGCGTTTGCCCGCGTACGGGTTATCGCCCTCTTTGAACTGAATGCGAATCGGCGTACCCATAACGTTGAGTGAACGACGGAAGTAGTTCATCAGGTAACGCTTGTAGGAATCGGCCAGATCTTTCACCTGGTTGCCGTGAATCACCACGATTGGCGGGTTATAACCACCGGCGTGCGCATACTTCAGCTTCACGCGGCGACCCCGTACCAACGGCGGTTGGTGATCGTCGGCGGCCATAGTCATGATGCGCGTCAGCATTGCGGTGCCCACACGCTTGGTGGAGCAGTCGTACGCTTCGGTCACCGATTCGAACAGGTTGCCGACGCCGCTGCCGTGCAGGGCGGAAATAAAGTGGATGCGCGCAAAATCGATAAAGCCCAGGCGGAAGTCCAACATCTCTTTGACTTCATCTCTGGCTTCCTGCGTCATGCCATCCCACTTGTTGACCACGATCACTAGTGAGCGCCCACTGTTCAGGATAAAGCCGAGCAGCGAGAGATCCTGATCGGAGATTCCGGCACGCGCATCAATCACCAGCATTACCACGTTAGCATCTTCGATAGCTTGCAACGTTTTGATAACTGAGAATTTTTCGACGGTTTCGGTGATTTTACCGCGCTTACGTACGCCAGCGGTATCAATCAGGACATACTCACGTCCGTCACGTTCCATCGGAATATAGATGCTGTCGCGCGTGGTGCCCGGCATGTCGAAGACCACGACACGGTCTTCGCCAAGAATGCGGTTAGTTAGCGTTGACTTACCCACGTTCGGGCGGCCAACGATAGCGAGTTTGATTGGCAGTGTGGTTGGGTCGAAATCTTCTTCTTCCTCTTCCTCCAGCGCCTTCTCACTCTCTTCTTCTAAATCGGCCCAATAAGCAGCGTTCTCTTCTTCTTCAGTGAGCTCGACTTCTGGAACGATTTCTTCCATCCACGGCAACAGTGCGGTTTCCAGCAGGCTGTTAACGCCGCGGCCATGCGAAGCTGCAATGGCGTGAATCTCGCCTAAGCCCAGCGCATAGAAATCCAGCACCGCCGCTTCCGGGTCGATACCGTCAGTTTTGTTGGCGACAACAAAGGTGGCTTTCTCACGGGCACGCAGATGATTGGCGATTTGCTGATCCGCCGGCATTACGCCCGCGCGCGCATCCACCATAAACAGCACCACATCGGCTTCTTCAATCGCCAGCAGCGACTGCTCCGCCATGCGGTTTTCTACGCCCTCTTCGGTGCCATCAATACCGCCGGTATCAATAACAATGAATTCGCGCCCTTCCACTTCGGCGCGACCATATTTGCGATCGCGAGTCAGTCCAGGAAAATCCGCCACCAGCGCATCACGTGTGCGTGTTAAACGGTTAAATAGCGTAGATTTTCCCACATTGGGACGCCCAACCAGCGCGACCACAGGTACCATAACACTTGCCTCAGTTTTTAAAATAATTCGCCCGAATGGCGTGATTATAACGACATTTGACGCCAGGCGTCAGGCTGAAGGCGCAAAGAATACCATGCCTGACTAAAAACGAAACGGCCCCTGACGAATCAGGAGCCGTGTAAGCGAGCGGGAAACGCGTTCCCGCAGAGCCAAATCCTTAACGGGTGATGGCGTAAACTTCTCCGCCTTTCGCCTGGATCAGCAGCTTGTCACCGGCAACAACCGGTTCAGTCTGGAAGCCATCGCTGTCCAGTTTCTGCTGCGCCACGAAGCGGCCGTCAAGGGTGTTAATCCAGTGCAGATAACCTTCGCTATCACCGACAACCAGATAACCGTTGAACAGCACCGGCGAGGTCAGATTACGATGCAGCAGATCGCTTTGACGCCAGATGGCTACGCCACCGTCAGCATTCAGGGCAATCACGCGGTCATCCTGATCGACCAGATAGATACGACCCGCATCCACCACCATGTCTTTCACGCCGCCAATCTCACGTTTCCACAGCACCTGACCAGAACGCAGTTCCAGCGCGGTGAGGTTACCGTTATACGCCAGCGCATAAACCACACCGTTTACCACGACTGGCGTAGTATCGACGTCGCTCAGGCGATCGATTTCCGTGGCGCCGCTTGGCTGCGAAATACGCTGCTGCCAAATCAGCTGACCTTGATTGACGATGACTGCGCTCACGCGGCCATTATCGCCACCCACAATTGCGCCACCAAAGGCCACGGTCGGGGCTGATTCACCGCGCAGTGACAGCGCAGGCATATCAAGGTTAACAGTCCATTTGATCACGCCAGTGCTCTGATCAAGGCCTTGCAACATACCGTTGCTGGTGTGAACCAGCACTAAACCGTCGCTCACCACCGGACGCGACAGCGCTTCACCGGCGACCTTGGTCTGCCAGGCAATGCCACCATCGCTGGTATTCAACGCAAATACCTGTCCACGTTCGCTACCGATGTAGATGCGGTCGCCGCTGGCGGTGACGCCGCCAGAGAGCAGTGCCGAGATGTTTTTCGAGAAGAAGCCGGTTTTCTCAGAGAGATCGACTTTCCATTTCTCTTTACCATTGCTGGCATCAAGCGCTTTAACCACACCAAAACGATCCGCAGCATACACGGTACCGTCCAGCCAGGCTGGATGCAGATTGGAATAGAAATCACCAACGCCATCGCCAACCGAGGTGCTCCACGCGGTCTGCGGCGTAAACTGGTTTTCCACTTTAGGCAGCGGGGCCATTTTCACTACATCTTCTTCGCCGCTGAACAGCGAGCAACCGCTGAGCAGAGTGACTGAAATCAGCCCTGGCAGCAGGTATTTACGTAATTCCATGTGCGCTCTCTTGACTGGCTTAACTTAAGTTATTCATCTTCATCTGCAGCATTTGCTTCAGCGCAGGAGAGGCCTGCGATTCAGCACCTTTGCTCCAGGCATCACGCGCGCCCTGCTTATCGCCTTTGCTCAGCAGTGCTTCGCCACGAATGTCCGCCACAATGGCTGTCCAGCCATCACCTTTAACATTGTTAAGGGTAGAAAGTGCGGCATCGGCCTGACTTTGCTGCAACTGAATGCGAGCCAGACGCAGGTTAATCACCGCCTGCAGGTTGGCATCTTTGGTATCTTTCAGCCCACTCTGTAACAGAGTGATAGCTTTATCGAGCTGATTGGTTTCAACATACTGCTTAGCCAGATCCAACGAAGCCAACGCACCATAGGTGTTGTTGTTTTCGCTGGCGAAAGTGGCGACCGCTTCCAGCGAATCAGGCTTGTCCGCTTGCATCGCGCTGGTCAGCTGTTGATATTCTGCTGATGCCGCTTTATCGGTGCCTTCCTGATGACTGGACCAGAAACGCCAGCCACCCAGCGCAGCGATACCGATGATTACGCCAACGGCCAGAAATTTGCCATTGTTGGCAAAGAACTGACGCAGCGCGTCAACTTGTTCGTTTTCGTTGCTGTAAACTTCCACGCAATCCCTCTCTTTAAAATGGCTGTTGCAGTGCTGCGCTTACTGCAGCAGCGTGCGCAACGTTGCTGCGGCGTCGCTCTGAGCCAGCGTCTGTTGATCGCCGGTACGCAGGTCTTTCACCACAACCTGGCCCGCTTTCACTTCATCTTCGCCCAGCACCAGCGCAATGCGTGCGCCCCACTTGTCTGCACGGGCAAACTGCTTCTTGAAGTTACCGCCACCAAAGTTGGTCATCATCTTTAGTGCCGGATCAGCATCACGCAGTTTTTCCGCCAGTTGCATCGCGGCAGACTGAACGCCCTGCCCCGAAGCGATAACATAGACATCAACAATGCGCGTCGGTTCAAATTCTGGATTAACTGCTTGCACCAGCAACACCAGACGCTCCATACCCATCGCAAAACCAACCGCTGGCGTAGCACGTCCACCCAGCTGTTCAACTAAACCATCGTAACGTCCGCCGCCGCACACGGTGCCCTGCGAACCGAGGCTGCTGGTCACCCATTCAAACACGGTACGGTTATAGTAATCGAGGCCGCGCACCAGGCGCTGGTTAATGCGATAGTTAATGCCCGCGTCGTCCAGCAAGGCGCACAGGCCGCTGAAGTGCTCGCGTGACTCCTCATCAAGGAATTCGCCTAGCGTTGGCGCATCGTTTAACAGTTTCTGGATGTCAGGATTTTTGCTGTCGAGCACGCGCAGTGGATTGGTGTACATGCGGCGTTTACAATCTTCGTCGAGTACGTCCTGATGTTGCTCAAGGAATGCTACCAGCGCGCTGCGATAGTTGGCACGCGCGTCCAGCGAACCGATAGAGTTCAGCTCCAGATCAACGTGCTCGGCAATACCTAACGTTTTCCACCAACGCGCGGTCATCATGATCAGCTCAGCATCTACGTCCGGGCCTTGCAGGCCGAAGACTTCTACACCCATCTGGTGGAACTGGCGATAACGACCTTTCTGCGGGCGCTCGTAGCGGAACATCGGGCCGGTGTACCAAAGACGCTGTTCCTGATTGTACAGCAGACCGTGCTCGATACCGGCGCGCACGCAACCTGCAGTGCCTTCCGGACGCAGCGTCAAGCTTTCGCCGTTGCGGTCTTCAAAGGTGTACATCTCTTTCTCAACCACGTCGGTGACTTCACCGATCGCGCGGCTGAACAACGGGGTGTGCTCAACGATTGGCAGACGGATTTCACTGTAACCATAACTGGCCAGCACCTGCTTAAGGGTGCCTTCAATACGTTGCCAAATCGCGGTATCCGCCGGCAGGTAATCGTTCATCCCGCGAATCGCTTGAATATTCTTCGCCACGTTAGAATCTCTTAAGACAAAAAAACCTGAGCGGCATCATACCTTATGAGGATGAAACCGCACAGGTTCAATCACAAACTGGCACGCGACAGGCGCGCACCACGATTATTTTTCCAGCTGCTGCACGTTGATACGGCGGCTTTCATCCAGCATGCTGGCTTTAGCGCGAATACGCGCTTCCAGCTGGTCGATCATGTCGTTGTTATCGAGACGATCGCGCTGGCGCACACCATCTTCGTAGAAGCCGCTTTTCTTGGCTCCGCCGGTCACGCCGAGGGTAGAAACTGTCGCTTCACCCGGACCGTTCACCACGCAACCGATTATGGAAATATCCATCGGCGTAATGATGTCTTCCAGCCGCTCTTCCAGCGCATTAACCGTACCGATGACATCAAACTCCTGACGCGAACAGGTCGGGCAGGCAATAAAGTTGATGCCGCGGGAGCGGATGCGCAGAGATTTGAGGATATCGTAGCCGACTTTCACTTCTTCAACCGGATCGGCCGCCAGCGAAATACGCAGCGTATCGCCGATGCCTTCGGCCAGCAGTAAACCTAAACCGATCGCCGATTTCACGGAACCCGCACGCGCGCCGCCCGCTTCGGTGATACCGAGGTGCAGCGGCTGATCGATGGCTTTCGCCAGCAAACGATAAGATTCAACGGCAAGGAAGACGTCAGAGGCTTTGACGCTCACTTTGAACTGATCAAAGTTGAGGCGATCAAGGTGATCCACATGGCGCATCGCGGATTCGAGCAGCGCCTGCGGCGTTGGCTCGCCATATTTTTCCTGCAGATCTTTTTCCAGCGAACCGGCATTAACGCCGATACGGATCGGAATGTTGTAATGACGCGCACAATCCACCACCTGGCGAATACGCTCATTGTTGCCGATGTTGCCTGGATTGATACGCAGACAATCCACGCCATATTCAGCGACTTTCAGTGCGATGCGATAGTCAAAGTGAATGTCCGCGACCAGCGGCACGTTGACCTGTTGCTTAATCAGTTTGAAGGCTTCAGCCGCATCCATAGTGGGAACGGAGACGCGCACGATATCAACCCCGACGCGCTCAAGCTGGCGAATCTGGTTAACGGTGGCGTCCACGTCAGTGGTGCGGGTGTTGGTCATTGACTGAACGGCGATGGGCGCACCATCGCCAACTGGCACCTTGCCGACGTAAATCCGTGTTGATTTGCGACGGATGATGGGTGCTTCGTTATGCATATTCTCTCTCCACAATTACCCGGAAAGCGCGCTGCGCGTTATTGCGCACCCAGCGTCAGACGGGCAACCTGGTTATTACGGATAAAACGACTTAAATCAACGGGCTGATTCTGATATTGCACGTCAACCGCACCCGGTGCGCCAATTTTCAGACGATACGGAGCCGTTCCGGACAAACTCAGCTTACCGCCGCTACGTTGCAAACCGCTGAACAACTTCTTGCCGGTCGCATCGCTGACTTCCAGCCAGCAGTCGGCTTTGAAGTTCATTACGATGGCATTCGGATCGCCTGCCGGTTGGCTGACTGCCGCATCCGCGGTAGGCATTTGACCAGCAGGAACACTGTTTGCTGGCGCCGGAGAGGTCGCCGCTGGCGGCGCTGTATCAATTGGAGCCTGGCTTGGCGAAACCACGGCGTTGTCGCTGCCGGTGGTTTGCGCATTGTTGCTCATGCTCGACGCAGGTGCGCTGGCGTTGCTTTCAGGCGTGGCCACTGCGCCAGCACCGTTATCGACTGGCGTACCGGCAGCGTTAGTATCCGCATCAGTATTGCTGTCGGTGCTGTTGTCGCCCAATGGAATGGACTGGCTATTGTCGCCGCTGCCGTTTTGATCGGCCATCGATACCAAATCAGCCTGTGACGCTTTATGGTTCTGCCACCACCACGCACCGGTCAAACCGACTACGACGAAAACCACCAACCAGGTGAAGATCATCAGCCAGCCATCGCGCTTTTTACGACGCTTACCCAATGAGAAGCTCTGCATCGGCTCGATCCTGGCAGCACGAACTGGAGCCTGTTTTGCCATCATCGGCAGCAGGTCATCTTCCGGCACATGCACCAGACGGGCATAGGAGCGAATGTAACCGCGCAGGAATGTCGAAGCCAAATCAGCAGGTGACTTATCCTCTTCAATATCACGCACGGTAGTAAGTTTCAGGCACAGGCGTTCAGCGACGTTTTGCTGGGTCAGCCCCATCTGCTCACGGGCCAGACGCAGGCGTTCACCTGTGGAATGTACTGCAGAATTCTCTTGAGTGGCTTCAGTATTCATTAGCTAAATAACGCTGGTACTGTATCGATTGTGGAAAACTTCGCGCCAACCGGTCGCCATAACGTGTAACGTCAGCAGCGTTTCCCTGTTGCGCGGCGAAACGTATCTGTAACCACAGGCTCTCTGCCGTTGCGGGCAAACGCTGGTGGTACACTTCTAAAAGCAGCGGAACCGACTGCTGTTCCTGCTGTTCAAGCCGCCTTTCCACTTCCCTTAGCAGTTGACTGCCCTGCTCCGGCGCGGCATCCAGCGCGTAACCTAATTGCTCGCGCGCTGCGGCACTCTCATCAGCCTGCAGGTAACAATAGCCCGAAAACAGGAATGCATCCTGACGAGCATCGATTTCCTGCGCCTCAATTGCCAGCTTAAACTGTTGATGCGCTTCGTCATACTGCCTTAAACCGCAGAGAAACGCACCGTAATTGTTAGCCACATAACCATTCAGCGGTGCTAACTGCTGCGCCCGCTGATAGTGCCAGCGGGTTTGTGCACTGTTCTGCTGCGCCTGCGCCACCCGAGCAAGGGCCAACGGCACGCGATAATCTTTCGGCGCTGCCTGCTGAGCACGCAATAAATTGCGCTGTGCAGCGGCATAATCCTTCACCGCCAGATAATGCAATCCGAGCTGCAAACGGATATCCGCTGCACTCTGCTTTGCAGGATGATTGACACAACCGGTTACAACAAAGCCAGCCAGAATCGCGGCGGGTAATCCTTTACGCATTTCAGTCTCTCCATGAAAAATATGTGGAGAGACTGACATGAGTTACGCCCGCTGAATATCAGCAGGCGCTGGCTTTCAGAGCGCCTTCACAGAGATGGCTTCGCCCGCCATTTTCTTACGAAGCGTACGCTTGGTACGGTCAATCACATCGCCCGCCAGCTGACCACAAGCGGCGTCGATATCATCACCACGGGTTTTACGCACGATGGTGGTGAAACCGTAATCCATTAGCACTTTGGAGAAGCGATCGATACGGCTATTGGAGCTACGGCCATACGGCGCGCCCGGGAAGGGGTTCCACGGAATCAGGTTGATTTTGCACGGCGTCTCTTTCAGCAGTGCCGCCAGTTCATGTGCGTTGTCGGTGCTGTCATTGACGTGATCCAACATCACATACTCAATGGTCACACGGCCCTGATTGGCGTTGGACTTGCCGATGTAGCGTTTGACCGCCGCAAGGAAAGTCTCGATGTTGTACTTTTTGTTGATCGGCACGATCTCATCACGAATCGCATCGTTCGGCGCGTGCAGCGAAATCGCCAGCGCTACGTCGATCATATCGCCCAGCTTATCCAGCGCCGGCACCACGCCTGAGGTAGACAGCGTAACGCGACGTTTTGACAGGCCGAAACCGAAGTCGTCAAGCATGATATCCATCGCCGGCACTACGTTGTTCAGGTTGAGCAACGGTTCGCCCATGCCCATCATCACCACGTTGGTGATCGGGCGCTGACCGGTAATTTTTGCGGCACCGATGATTTTCGCGGCACGCCATACCTGGCCGATAATTTCTGATACGCGCAGGTTACGGTTAAAGCCCTGCTGCGCCGTCGAACAGAATTTGCACTCCAGCGCACAGCCTACCTGCGAAGAGACGCACAAGGTTGCGCGATCTGCTTCCGGGATATAGACGGTTTCAACCAACTGGTCACCCACGCGAATCGCCCATTTAATGGTGCCATCGGTGGAACGCATCTCTTCCGCCACTTCCGGCGCACGGATTTCAGCGCGCTGCATCAGCTTACCGCGCAGCACTTTGTTGATGTCGGTCATCTGCTCGAAATCATCGCAGCAGTAGTGGTACATCCACTTCATGACCTGATCGGCACGGAACGGCTTTTCGCCCATCTCAAGAAAGAATTCGCGCATCTGCTGACGGTTAAGATCCAGCAGGTTAATTTTTTCGTTTTTTGGGGAAACAACCACGGGGGAAGCGGACGACGGCGTCACAATCTGTTCGGACATAATGTTCTCTGGCCTCGTTGTTACACGTTACGGCTCTGGTTAATAGTAGGAAAAAAACAGCGCCCTCGCTGAGGCTGGCTCAACAAGGGCGCATAATTGTACTACATCTGCTGCATGATGCCAGGGGAACCGTTTCACAGAGGTTGAACAGCTGTAAAGACGGGTGTCCGCTCAGGCCATCAACGCACTTAGCGAGTGCGTGGGCAGACTTCGTTTTCTGCGAAGAAGTACGCGATTTCGCGTGCTGCAGATTCAGCAGAGTCAGAACCGTGGGTCGCGTTCTCGGTGAAGCTGTCCGCGTAATCCGCACGCAGGGTCCCTGCCAGCGCGTTGTCTGGGTTAGTTGCACCCATCAGATCGCGGTGACGCTGAACGGCGTTTTCGCCTTCCAGTACAGAAACCACAACCGGACCAGAAGTCATGAATTCAACCAGACCATCAAAGAATGGACGGCCTTTGTGCTCAGCGTAGAAGCCTTCAGCCTGCTCTTTGGTCAGGTGCAGCATTTTTGCGCCAACGATTTTGAAGCCCGCGCTTTCAAAACGGTTATAAATTGCACCAATCACGTTCTTAGCGACGGCGTTTGGTTTCACGATTGAGAAAGTACGTTCGATTGCCATGTTGACCTCTAGTTAGCATCCTGAAGAATCCGGGAGCTCCTCCCGGTAAGAAAACGCGCCGATTATAGGGATATCGCAGCGCGTTGCCTATTAGCGATTTGCGGAATTATTGAAAATAATTGATTTTTGTCGGGGCGCGCAGGCAAAAAGTATGCCATATCCATGCACTTAACCGCGGATAAATGACACCGATGAGAGTTGCCCCGCTTCATCCATCACCACCAATTGATAACTGCCCGGCTCATCCAGCACCAGCGCCGCACTCTTATCATTCGCGTCCCGCTCCAGCGGCTCTCCGTTTAAGAACCACCAGCGCTGCTCACCTTGCCCGCCCTGCACCGCAACCGGCATCACCAGCACCACTTTACCCGGCAGCGGCTGTACGCGCTGGCCGTTGATCACACCAGTAATCACCATCGGCGGCGCATTGCCCTGATTGCGCGGCGGACAAGCGGGATCGATCGGCGGCAAGCGCTGCGCACGGCGTTCAGCAACCGGCAGCCAGGGTTCAAGCGGCAGCGGCCACATCAGGCGCTCCCGACTTTGTGCATCCGGGCAATCTGCCGCCACACGCCATCCCCGGCTGTTCTGCCAGTAGCGCTGACGCAAGCCATTGACGCCTTCCTGCCCCGGCGCCAGCAGCGTCGGTGGCACAGTTTGATTCAACACCCAACTCTGACGACGCTGGCGACAGTTTTCGTCGCCGGGAGGCAATGGCTGACCGCCAGGCCAGCAAATGCTCATGGCGCTGACCGCAAGCGGACGCGGATCGCGCGGCGCACCGCTCACCGGCATGTGTCCCGCCAGCACATTATTGACCTGATTCATCACCGGCACCGCCGAGGCAAAACCAAATTGCCCGGCGACCGGCGTGGCATCCGGCCGCCCAACCCACACGCCAATCAGATAGCGCGACGTGATGCCAATCGTCCATGCATCGCGATAGCCGTAGCTGGTACCGGTTTTCCACGCCAAAGGTGCAATCTCCGCCACCGCGCCGCTGGCCGGAGGTTGCGCCGCACCAGCCAGAATGCGCCGCACAATCCATGCTGCGCCCGGCGACAACAGCGTCCTCTCCTGCAGCGGCTGTGTCGTCAGCCAGCGCAACTGCGCCGCATTGCCGTGACGGGCAAAGGCGCTGTAGGCCGCCACAATCTCATCCATGCGCGCGCCGGTGCCGCCCAGCACCAGCGACAGATTGGGTTCTGCGCCAGCGGGAAAGCGCAGATTCAATCCCACGTTACGCAAGCGCGCGGCGACGCTTTTTGGCCCCAGCGCATCCAGCAACTGCACCGCCGGGAGATTGAGCGACCGCTCCAGCGCAGCGCTGGCGCTCACCGGCCCGTGAAAGCCCGAGTCAAAGTTGCCGGGACGATAGTCACCGAAGCGGCGCGGCACATCCTGCAGCAGTGATTCGCTATGAATCAGCCCATCATCCAGCGCCATGCCATAGACAAAAGGCTTCAGCACCGATCCCGGCGATCGCACGCTGGAGATCATATCGACATGACCAAAACGGCTATCGTCATTGAAATCCACCGATCCGACATAGCCGCGCACTTTCATGTTTTGGTGATCCACCACCAGCAGCGCCAGCGAGGTGCGCGGCGGTAAGTTGTTTTTCAGCGACGTCGCCAGATTCTCCAGTTCGCGCTGCAGCGACACATCAATGTTTGAGGTGATTTTGGTGTCGGGTGACAGCGACAATAGGCGCCGGGCCAGCAGCGGCGCACGTTGCGGCATCTGGCGCGGCGGCAGCCACACCGCTTCTTGTTTAATATCGGCGACAACCTGCGCTGACCAGACGTGATATTGCGCGAGGCGATCCAGCACTTTATTGCGTGCTGCTTCGGCGCGCTGAGGCCAGCGGTCCGGACGCAGGCGGCTTGGTGCCTGAGGCAACACCGCCAGCAGCGCCGCTTCACCTTGGGTAAGTTGCGAAGGCGGTTTCCCCAGCCACATCCAGCTCGCCGCGCCAACGCCCTCCACCGTGCCACCGAAAGGGGCGCGATTGAGATACAGCGTGAGGATGTCGCGTTTTGAGAGATGATATTCAAGCTGCAGCGCGCGCCACGCCTGCACCACTTTGCCGCGCAGGGTGCGCGGTTGCGGATCAATAAGCCGCGCCACCTGCATGGTGAGCGTGCTACCGCCGGAGACCACGCCGTGATGCAGCACGTTCTGCCCGACTGCACGCATAATCGCCATCGGATTGATGCCGGGATGATGCCAGAACCAGCGATCTTCGTAGGTCAGCAGCGCCTCAATATAGGAAGGCGAGACATCCTCCAGCGTCACCGGATAGCGCCAAATGCCTTGCGGGTCAGCAAAGCGCCACAGCGGCGTACCGTCCTCAGCCACCACCACGCGCGCCGGCTGTAACTCATGCAGCGGTAGCGGTGTAAGGCGATCCAGTAGCCACAGCGCGGCCAGCAGCAGCAGTAAAAAAAGCGGCAGCCAGCGCCACCGCTTTAGTCGCTTACTTCCAGACATCAATGCTTAACGCACATTGAGTTTTTCCGGCGTGCTGCCAATCGCGCGCCATTCCGGCACATACATCGATTCCACCTGCGGCGGCGGCAGGCGATAGCTGCCCGGCGTCACCGCTCGCGCCAGATACAGCAGCGTGCCCGGCGTGTAGCCATCGAGCGCCAGCGCGGCGACGAAGCGGTCGTCACGGAATTCGATGTGCTTGATGTTGGCTTGTTGCATATCCATCATGCTCTCTTTCAGCGCATCGGCACTGTCGCCTAAACTGGCGCTGCTGTCGCTCAGGTTCTGGTTTTCCAGCTCCAGTCCGGCAGGCAGCAGATCCACCACCAGCGCATCACTGACGCGCTCGCTGGCCGCGACTTTGAGCCGCACCACCAGCAGTTCGCCACTTTTCAGGTTGGTGAGATCCGCCGGCTTACCATCCAGCGTGAAGTACTCACGACTGATATGCAGCACGTTGCTCATCGGCGACGGTGCGGTGCGCGGATAGCCCACCACATTCAGCGTGCCGTAAAGCGGCGACGCGTTGTCGCTTTTCACCGACATGCCCTGACGCAGCTGATCTTCCGTAATGCCAATATTGAGCGGCTGATTACTGCTGAGCGGTTCTGCTTTGCCCTGCAGTGTCGCCTGCCAGCTTTCGCCTTTGTGCTGCTGCAAGGTGCGGGCGGCGAGGAACAACGCGTTGTTTTCCTGAGTCGAGAACCAGCGCTGTCCGTGCACGGCTTCCGCCAGATCGATCAGCAACGGACCTTGCATCTCCGGCAGCAGCTGGTTTTCCGTCAGCAGCGACAGAATCAGCGCGCGATCGCGCACCGGGCTGCCGTAATCGCCGAGCCAGCTGTTGGGTTTACGTTCCAGACCAATGCCCTGCGCCAGCGCCAGTTGCGCGCGCTGTTGATCGCCCATCAGCTTCAACGCCACGCCAAGCTGTACCATCGCCAGGCCCGATTTAGCCTGATCGCGCTTTTCATACAGCGCACGCAACGCACCGAGCGGAGCCTGCTGCTGACGTGCCAGCACCAATCCGGCATAAGCCTGCACGCTGAAACGCAAGCCATCGGCATCGCTGCTCCAGCTGGTTTCGATCTGCGCGGGATCCTGCAGATAGCGCATCAGACGTTCGTCGGCGCGGGTAATCACGCCATCCGGTACACCGTAACCGGCTTCGCTGGCGCGCAGCAGGAAATCGGTGACGTAAGCCGTCAGCCAGAACTCTTCCTGACTCTCTTTGCTCCACAAACCAAAGCTGCCGTTGCCGCGCTGCATGCCGGCAAGACGCGCGATGCCGGTATCAATCGAGGCGCTACGCGCTTCATCGTTGCTGGTTTTGATGCCCATCGCCGTTAGCTGCGCATGATTGGTGAACACCGACGGCCAAATGCCGCTGGCGGTCTGTTCCAGGCAGCCATAAGGATAGGCGTACAGCGAACTGATATAGCTGGCGATATTCAGCGGTGGACGGTTACTGAGCGACAGCTGTCCGCTCAAGGTATCCTGCTGCAAGCCATTGAAGGCGCTGGCCATCACCTGCCAGTTCTGGCCGGTTTGCATCACGTTATCGAAACTCAGCGTTTGTGCCGGATACGCCGGTCGCACACCAATTTTCCATTTACGCTCGCTCGCTGCCAGCGTTTCACCCGGCAAACTCATGCCGGAAACCCTGACCTGTACCTCGCCTTCACCGAAGCCGCCCAGCGCTCTGACCGGAATTTGCAAGGTGGTGCGCGCGCCTTGCGCCAGCTGCACGCTGGCAGGGATGTTGCCGTTCAGGGCGATCTGGCCGCTGGCGCTGATGTTGATTTTCAGCGTTTGCGGTTGATCGGTGAGGTTAGTGAGATCCAGCGCCAGCGTAGATTGATCGCCGCTGGCCAGGAAGCGCGGCGTCGCCAGTTCACTGATCAATGGCGCGGCAACCACCAGCTTACGATTGGCCGACCCGAAGCTGTCGTCACTCCACACCTGCGCCATCAAACGCAATTCGCCATTAAACGCCGGAATCGGCAGTTCCAGCATGCCTTCGCCATTGCCATCCAGCGTTACGGGCTGCAACTGCTGCGCCACGATCTGCACATCAGTGACCGGTTTTTTACCGCCGCGCGACAGCGCATCCGCATCGTCGCCGTCACCACCAAAGCGCAGCGCGGCCAGTTTGCCACCGCCTTCAATCAGTTGACCAAACACATCGTATTGATCGGCGTTATAGCGCTTGCGGCCAAAGAACGCTTCCCACGGATTCGGGGTTTTGTAGTCAGTGATGTTAAGCACACCGCTGTCCACCGCCGAGAGTAATACCTGAACCTGCTTAGGCAATGCGCCACCTTCACGGCTGGCTTTGACCTGCACTTTTAGCGTCTGCTCAGGACGGATCTTATCCGGCGCGTCGAGCGCTAAGCTAAGGCGGCGCGCTTCGGTCGCCATCGGCAGATGCAGTAACCCCACCGCGCGTTTCGGCGTGACGCCGCTGGCCTTGTCGCCGTCGCGCACCACGATGGCACTGAGATAGAGATCGTGTCGCTTCCAGCTGTCGCTAATCGGTACATCAATGGTTGCGCCGCCCGACGGAACCTCCAGCGGTTGCCACCACAGCGTGCCGCTGCTGGATTCCACCATCAGATAGCCTTTCCCGGCAGCAGGCGATTCCACCTGCACATGCGCGGTGTCGCCCGCCTGATAGGCGGTTTTATCAATTTTCAGTTTGACCTGATCCGGACGCAGCGCGCCGGTGCCGTTGGTATTGTCCTGCCACCCATATCCGGCCTGGAAGCGTACGCTGCTAATGATGTTGTCGCCGGCATGCACTTCCAGGCGATAGGTGCCCCACTCCACCGGGAAATTCACTTTCTGGCTGCCGCCCGCCGTAATAGAGATGCGCTGCTGATCCTCCTGCAGATCCTTTTGATCGAAGCGCGATTGCCAGCCTTCGCTGTCAGAGAAGCTCCAGTAATAGTCGCGGCGTTCGTGGATCAGGCGCACATCAAGATCTGACGCCGCCAGTTTTTCGCCCTGCGGATTGGCGTAGACCACGTCGAATTCCGCGAGGCTGTTTTCTGCCACGGTCGGCTCATCGTGATAACGATCGCTGCGATAGTCATATACCGATTCACTGCTAAACAGCGGACGGATGCCGGGCAGCGCCGCTGCCGGCCAAATTGCCTGAGTCGCGCGGCGCGTCACTGGACGGCCGCCGGTTTCCAGCAGGCTGGCTTGCAGAATCAGATTGAGCGGTGAATGGCTCTCTTTCCAGCTGCTCTCAACGTTAAGCTGCAGCTTGCCGCTCTCATCCAGCTTCTCATCCACATCATCGAGCGAACGTTTCAGCTCTTCAGTGATGTCACCAAATTGATAGCCAGGCAGCGCGGCAACCGCATCACGCGCGGGACGCAGGAACAGCTGCCCTTGCAGCTCGTTACCCGCAGCCGGCGCGCCGTACAGATAGCGGCCTTCAACAGCAAAGGTGATGTCGTCATCCGGCGCCACCGGCTGCGCGCTGTTGGTCAAATCCAGCGCCATACGCTCCGGCAGGAAGTCTTCGACGTGGAACGGCCAGCTGCGCGGCTGGTTGTCGCCACTGTTAATGCGCAGCGTCCATTCACCGGTCATCGCCGCAGCCGGTATCGCGAAGCGATGTTGATAGATGCCATTTTCCGGCTGCCAGACGAAGGTCTGCGACACTTCGCCATTCGGCTGCACCACTTCGGCTTTCACCGGCTGCGGCGGCAACGGTTTGCCGTCAGCATCACGCATTAGCGCGTTGACGATCACCGTTTCACCCGGACGATAGAGATCGCGCGGACCAAATACGAACAACTGTTTGTCGTAGCCTTGCGGACCATCAATAGGAAACTCCGCCAGATCCAGCGCCGGACGATTGAGATCGATCAGCGAGGTTTGGCCCTTTTGTGTCGCCAGCAGCAGCTTGCCTTTGGCATTCGCCGGTAAGCGCAAATGACCGTTGCTGTCGCTGGTGCCGCTGGCGAGTTGTTTGCCTTTTTCATCCAGCAGCTGCACGCTAACGTCATCAAGCGGCGCGCCGTTGGCCAGGCTTTGGGCAAACAGTTCCAGCTGTTCGGGGAATTGGTGCAGCGACAAACCGATGTCGCTCAATGTAAACAGTGTCGCCGGTTGCGTGTAGTTGTAGGTTCCGGCCTGTTTCATCACCGCCAGATAGACGCCCGGCTGTTTCAGCGCATCGACATCGCCCAACGGCAGCTGCATTTTCTCGCGCGTGTTGCGCGCCGGATTAATATCGAAGCGTGCACCGTAAACCAGATCGGCATTTTTCAGCAGCTCGCGTGATTCCCAGTACGACATATTGTTGCCGTAATTCCACTGCGCCAGAAAATCGGCCAGCGACGCGTTTTTCACGCGGAAGAAATCGACGTCGACGTTATTCACATTCAGCGCCAGCACCGGCAATCCCTGCGTCAGACGCAGCGGCAGCAGCGATCCGCGACTGGCAAAACCCACCATCGGCTGGATATCGCGCGTGGTGAGCGATTGGCTAAAAGCCGTGGATAAGGTGCTGCCATCGGCCGCTTTGAGACCGGCATCGACGTTAACCGTCAACTTGCGCGACGGTTCAGGATGACGAAAACGCAACGCTTTACCGTTTGGCGCCAGCTCCCAGCCGCCATCAACCTTGCCGCTTTTCTCATCGATAATCTGCACGCGCGCAGCGAAATCCTGCTTCGCCTCAAGCGGCGTATTGAAGGTCAACACCAGCGCGGCGGCACCGTCGAGTTGCAGTTCGGAGAGATCGATAACCGACAGCGATTTCTGCGTTGCTGTAGCGGCTGCCGTTTCCTCCGCGTAAATCGTCGAGGTTCCGCCGCCCAGTAATCCACCACCGATCAGCGCGCTGAGCAGCAGCCGGTTAAAACGTTTTGCCATGGTAATTCCCTCACCAGTCCCAGAAGTTAAGAAAACGCAATTTCGCGCAATTTCACATCAACCCGCCAACTTTAGCAATCATACCCTTGAGATAGCGTTCACATTCCCGGAGACTGGTTGTTTCCCGTTTGCTGAGAAGAGGTTGCTATGACAGCCATTTTTGTGTCCACTGATTGGTTGAAAGAACATTACACCGAGGAAACATTGCAGGTGCTTGATGCCCGCATGTTACCGCCTGGCCAGGAAGCCCTACGCGATCTGCAGGCTGAATATCTGGCTGGTCATCTGCCGGATGCCCCGTTCTTCGATATTGAAGCCCTGTCCGATCACACCAGTGCTTATCCGCACATGATGCCGCGTCCCGAATCTTTCGCGGTGGCCATGCGTGAGTTGGGCATCAGCCAGGATAAACATCTGGTGGTGTATGACGAAGGCAACCTGTTCTCGGCTCCGCGTGCGTGGTGGATGCTGCGCGCATTTGGCTGCGAAAATGTGTCGATTCTCGCCGGAGGATTACAGGGTTGGAAAGCGGCCGGTTTCGATGTCGCAACCGGACCGGTTAGTTTGCCTGAAGGTGAATTCGAGGCGACTTATGATGGCGCACAGGTGAAACGTCTGACCGACGTGCTGCTGATCAGCCACGAAGGCGGCGCGCAGATTGTCGATGCCCGCGCGGCGAACCGTTTTAACGCCGAAGTGGATGAACCGCGTCCGGGCTTGCTGCGCGGACATATTCCCAACAGCCTGAACCTGCCGTGGAACAGTTTGGTGGTGAATGGTGAATTGAAACCGGCAGCGGAACTGCGCGATCTGTTTGCTCAGGCGGGGGTAAAACTGGATCAGCCGGTGATTGCCAGCTGCGGTTCGGGTGTCACGGCGGTGGTGGTGATTCTGGCGCTCACCTCACTGGGTGTGCGGGATGTAACGCTCTACGACGGTTCGTGGGGCGAATGGGGCAGCCGCGACGATTTACCAATCGAGAAGTAACAGCAGGTCGCCATCAATGGCGACCGCGCATTATATAATCCGCTGACTGCCCTTAAAATCGCGCAGGAAACTGCCCCAGCGACGTTCATAGAACGGCGTGATGTGGGCAGTAAAGAAGTGGCTCACGCCGCGATCTTCATTAACCACTTCACAGATATCAATGGGCGCATCATCCGCAAGCGTATCCGTCGCTACACCGCCCGCCGCCTGAATAATCTCATCGATATCGCTATCAGCTTCGATACCAATCAGCAGGTTCGGTGCTTCGCTGGCGCTTTCACGAATGCTGGCGATGTAAGCACGGCGTACCTGTTTGTACTTGGCAAACAGTTGCGTTAACGAATCAATCATCTGCGCTGGCGGCTCGGCCACTTCGGACAACAGCAACGCATGACCACCTTCCAGCACGGTTTGCTGGCTCAGCGCACTGCCCTCTTCGCCAATCAAATGGGCGATTTCACCCGGCGAAAACTCTTTACCCGCAGGCAGTTTCGGATTGAGGAACAGCGTTTCGCCTTGCGTGATTTCAAACAGCGTGCGCACCGGCATGCGCAGATAAGACTGTTCATCTTTGATGGCCTCGCCCATCGCCTCTTCCGAGGTGAAGAACGGGATCACGCTGCCGCCACCCTCTTTTTCCCAATGCTGTAATTCGACCGGCGAAGTCGCATCAAACTGTTCGGCGGGACTTTCGCCTGGCACCCACACATCGGCTTCCAGCAGCAGTTGGAAAAACTCCGGACGGTGCGCAGGCTCAGTGGCCGCCAGCTTCAGCACCTCTTCAAGACGGTTACTCATTTATCGTATTCCAAAAAAGACGGCAAGCTTGCGCCTGCCGTGATGAGGATTATTTCAGTAACAGATTGGCGACGGTGCGCACACCCAAACCGGTCGCACCCGCGGACCACTGATCCACCGCGCTTTTGCGGTACGTCGCGGAGCAGTCAATGTGCAGCCAGCCTTGCTGATATTTGCTGACGAAATGCGACAGGAACGCCGCCGCACTGCTGGCACCTGCCGCATGTGACGGGCTGGCGATGTTATTCAGATCGGCAAAGTTCGAAGGCAGATGGCTGCGATGGAACTCGGCCAGCGGCAGACGCCAGAATGCTTCGTTTTCGCCGGTTGCGCTGCCAAGCAGCGATTCCGCCAGCACATCGTCAAAGGTAAACAGCGCGTGATAATCGTTACCCAGCGCGGTTTTCGCCGCGCCGGTCAGCGTTGCCGCATCGATCAGCAGTTCAGGATTTTGCTCGCTGGCATCGATCAGGCCATCGGCCAATACCAGACGACCTTCCGCATCGGTGTTCATCACTTCCACGGTTTTACCGTTGCGATAGCGAATGATGTCGCCCAGACGGAACGCGTTGCCGCTGACCATGTTGTCTGCGCAGCATAGATACAGCTTCACGCGCTTATTCAGTCCGCGTGAAATCGCCAGCGCGAGTGCGCCAGTCAGCGTTGCCGCGCCGCCCATGTCGGACTTCATTGAGTCCATGAAAGCGCTCTGCTTCAGGCTGTAACCGCCGGTATCAAAGGTGATGCCTTTACCGACCAGACAGGCGTAAACCGGCGCATCTTCATCGCCAGTTGGATTGAAATCCAGCGCCAGCAACACCGGTGCGCGCGTGGAGCCGCGGCCCACGGTGTGGATACCGGCGTAACCCTGAACACGCAAATCGTCACCTTTGGTGATGCGATAGCTGACTGCTTTGCCGCCCACTTCGTTGATCAGATCAACCGCGTTGTGCGCCAGCTGTTCCGGGCTAAGATCTTCCGCCGGCAGGTTGATGGTGTCGCGCACCCAGTCAACAATCTTCAGACGACGTGCAAATTCAGCCTGATCGTCTTCATTGAATTCCGGCCACTCGACCTGACGTTTGCCTTTCGGGCTGCGGTAGCCTTGCCAGAACGCCCAGCACTTTTCCACATCCCAGCCTTCGCCCTGCAGCGAGACGTGACGAATGCCCTGGCCGTCCAGCTTGCGCCCCGCGCGCTGGATGCTCATCAGCGCGTCTGCGCCAGTCAGGTGTACGGTCATGCCACTTTCGTTGCTGCTCAGCAGCGCTTTGTCACCCCAGCGCGCATCGGCGGCCTGGGAGCTGAGCGTAATTATCATCGGTTGTGTTGTCATCGCGTGGCTCCGTTTGCGTTAGGTGTCACCTTGCGCCAGAACCGGCGCAAGGGGTGCATGAATTAGCGGGCGTTTGCCGCAGGCGAAAGTGCCCGCAAGCGTGTTACCGCTTTGTTAACCAGCTCGATAGCGTACTCAATTTCCTCTGCGCTGGTGAAGCGTCCGAGCGAAAAACGCAGCGAGCTGTGTGCCAGCTCCTGCTCAACGCCCATCGCGCGCAGCACATAGGAAGGTTCGAGACTGGCCGAGGTACAGGCGGAACCGGATGACAGCGCCAAATCTTTCAGCGCCATAATCAGCGATTCGCCATCGACGTGGGCAAAACTAATATTGAGGATGTTCGGAGCGCCCTGCTCCAGCGAACCGTTGAGGTTCACGTTACCCAATTGACTAATACCGCGCCACAGACGCTGGCGCAGCTCGGCCAGACGCGCCATTTCGCTGCCCATCTCTTCACGCGCGATACGGTAGGCTTCGCCCATGCCGACAATCTGATGCACCGG
Source organism: Pantoea sp. DY-15 (assembly GCF_019795935.1). Classification (NCBI taxonomy): domain Bacteria; kingdom Pseudomonadati; phylum Pseudomonadota; class Gammaproteobacteria; order Enterobacterales; family Erwiniaceae; genus Pantoea; species Pantoea sp. DY-15. The sequence goes on along the minus strand of NZ_JAIMIF010000003.1, from coordinate 109,520 downwards.
CAACGTGCCCGAACGCATGCCGCGCTCGTGACCGCCACCGTGCATCTGTGCATCAATTTGCAGACGCGGTTTACGACGCACCCACAGCGCGCCGATGCCTTTCGGTCCATACAGCTTGTGCGCTGAGAACGACATCAAATCCACCGGCAGTTCAGTGACGTCAATCGGCAATTTGCCGACGCTTTGCGTGGCATCAACGTGAAACAGGATGTCACGCGCACGGCACAGCGCGCCGAGTGCGGCGATGTCCTGAATCACACCGGTTTCATTATTGACGTGCATCAGCGATACCAGCACCGTGTCGTCACGCAGTGCAGATTCGAGCATCTGCGGCGTAACGATACCGTCGCTGCCCGGCTGTAAGAAGGTGACATCAAAGCCTTCGTGCGCCAGTTGCTGGCAACTGTCGAGCACCGCTTTGTGTTCGGTTTGGCTGGTAATAATGTGTTTGCCGCGCGCCTGATGGAATTGCGCGGCACCTTTGATCGCAAGGTTGTCCGCTTCGGTCGCGCCGGAGGTAAAAACGATTTCACGGGGATCGGCATTGACCAGCTCAGCAACTTGATTGCGAGCCACATCAACAGCTTCTTCAGCCTGCCAGCCAAAACGGTGGGAACGGGACGCGGGGTTACCGAAAGTGCCATCCATTGTGAGGAACTGCATCATTTTGGTGGCAACACGCGGATCCGCAGGCGTAGTGGCTGCGTAATCCAGGTAAATCGGTAATTTCATTGCGCTAAAACTCCGTATAAAAAATCATACGTCTTTATAGCACATTCGGCCTCGCCCGTATGAACAGGAAAGGCCGAAGGAGAACTGATTAAGCGCGCAGATTAACGTTGATGGTTTCTTGCACACGATGCTGCTGGAAACGACGATTGTCGACGGTATTCTGACGATCGGCCACTTCGAGGATTTCCTGATTATTCACCAGTTCCGCCAGCGTGATGTTGTTGAGGAAGTCGCTGATGCGCTCACTCAGATCACGCCACAAAACGTGGGTCAGGCAACGCTCGCCGCCCTGGCAGCCCTCTTTGCCCTGGCATTTAGTGGCATCGACAGATTCGTCAACGGCGGTAATAACCGCGCCCACAGCAATCGCGCTTGAATCTTTGCCTAACAGATAACCGCCACCTGGACCACGAACGCTGGCCACTAAGCCATGCTTACGCAGACGTGAGAATAACTGCTCCAGATAGGACAATGAGATGCCCTGACGCTCAGAAATGTCAGCTAGCGGCACCGGGCCCTCATTGGAGTGCAGTGCAACGTCCAGCATAGCGGTTACGGCATAACGTCCTTTGGATGTCAGTCTCATAGCATACAACCTCGTAAGCGTCCGTCCGGTTATCGGCGGGTTATCTGAAGAATTGACGCCAGTCTGACATTCCTGAGTAAAACGGTCAACTATTTAACCAAGTAAATTGCTCAACTATTTAACCAACTGTTTTACTCAACTATTATCCACATTACCTTTGCGCTTTTCGAACGATGCCATCATGCCGCGCAGGATGTTCAGTTCATCGCGTTCGGGGCGCGCACGTGTATATAAACGACGCAGCTTGCTCATCACCTGGCTTGGCGTGCCTTCACGGATAAAGCCGCTGTTCAGCATCATCTGTTCGATGTGCTGATAGAAGCGCTCCAAATCGTCAACCAACGGATACGGTGATTCGACAGGTTGTTCGGTTGGCGCGGCTTTCTCCTGCGCGTCCAGCCATGCCATGCGCACTTCGTAAGCGATGATCTGCACCGCCATCGCCAGATTCAGTGAGCTGTATTCCGGGTTCGCCTGAATCGCGACGTGGTAGTGACACTTCTGCAACTCTTCGTTGGTCAAGCCCACGCGCTCGCGGCCAAACACCAACGCCACCGGCGCCTGCTGGCCCTCTTCCACGCTTTTAATGCCGCACTCGCGTGAATCCAGCATGGGCCACGGCAGTGAACGCGAACGTGCGCTGGTGCCAACCACCAGACTACAACCGGCAATGGCTTCATCCATGGTATCGACAATGCGCGCATTACCAATGACATCGCTGGCACCGGCGGCGAGGGAAATGGCCTGTGAATCTGGTTTCACCAGCGGATTGACCAGATAAAGGTTGGTTAAGCCCATGGTTTTCATCGCGCGTGCGACGGAGCCCATGTTGCCGGTGTGCGACGTTTCTACCAATACGATTCGGATATTCTGCAGCATAATTAGAGGCGGTCAGGGAAATGATGGCGCGCATCCTAACATAAAAAGAGGACATTTGCTGAACACGCTGATATACTCCGCGCCGTTTTCCCCGTTCTTTAACATCCAGCGAGAGATACCGATGCATCCGATGCTCAACATAGCCGTGCGCGCCGCGCGTAAGGCCGGAAATTTAATTGCCAAGAATTATGAAACCCCGGACGCTGTCGAAGCCAGCCAGAAAGGCAGCAACGACTTCGTTACCAATGTTGACCGTGACGCAGAACGTCTGATTATCGAAGTAATTCGTAAATCGTACCCGAAACACACCATCATCACCGAAGAAAGCGGTGAGCTGGCGGGCGAAGATCAAGACATTCAATGGGTAATCGATCCGCTGGATGGCACCACCAACTTCATCAAACGTTTACCACACTTCTCCGTTTCTATCGCTGTGCGCATCAAAGGCCGCACCGAAGTTGCTGTGGTTTACGATCCAATGCGCAACGAACTCTTCACCGCAGTACGCGGTCAGGGCGCCCAGCTGAACGGCTATCGCCTGCGCGGCAGCACCGCGCGCGATCTGGATGGCACCATCCTGGCGACTGGCTTCCCGTTCAAGTTGAAGCAGCACGCAACGCCTTACATCAACATCGTTGGCAAACTGTTCACCCAGTGCGCTGATTTCCGTCGTACCGGTTCAGCTGCGCTGGATCTGGCTTACACCGCTGCGGGTCGCGTTGATGGTTTCTTTGAAATTGGCCTGAAGCCGTGGGATTTTGCGGCGGGCGAACTGCTGGTTCGTGAAGCGGGCGGCCTGGTAACTGACTTTACCGGCAACCACGGTTACGTGATGTCAGGTAACATCGTTGCGGGTAACCCACGCGTAGTGAAAGCGATGCTGGCATCGATGCGTGAAGAATTGAGTGAAGCGCTGAAGCGCTAAATAAGATAAGGCGGCTGAATCAGCCGCCTTTTTTATTACCGACGTTCGTGACTTAATACCTGACGCGGTTGCGTCTTGCGACCTACGCGTCCCAGCAATGCTGCCAGTACCGCTTCAATCACCAGCATAAAGAAGGTGAACCAGCTCGCTTTCGCCGTTGCGGCGGCCGCTTGCTCAGCGACTTCACGGGCTTTCTGCTCCGCCTGCTGTTTCAACTCCTGATACTGTTGCACGGCTTTTTTATAGCTCTCCTCGGTCTGAGTCACAATCTGCTCAACCTCCTGATCGCTTTTACCGGTGCGCGCTTTGATAATATTTTTCAGCGCATCACGATCGGCAGCTTGCAATGTATCTGAGTGACGATTCATAACGCCTTTCAACCAATTAGCCAGATCATTATCAGCATTCTGTGGATTTTGTGCCGTTTGCTCTGCTTGATTTTGCGCGTTATTGGCTTCGTTATTTACATCCTTTTGCAGATTCTCAGGTTGTAATTCTGTCTTGCCGGTTTGACGCAGCGTAGTTTGTAATTCGTTTTTTAAATCATCTAAATTGATATTACTTTCCTGCAGCTTCTCTTTTGCCATATTGGTTAGTGATGGCGCCGCTGCAGAAATTCCATTACCCACGGCATTTACGCCGGCGCCTAAAATATTAAACGCACCGCCAATAACGCCAGTCGCCAGGGTAATCGCGAGCCATAATGTCAAAATGGTGCTAACACCAAACATCAACAAACCATGCATCGCCCCTTCGCGCTGCGCCAGACGCCCCGCAACGTAGCTACCTACGCCCATGGCAATCAGCATACTCACGCCGGTCCAGATTAACGCGCCGGTTCCCAGATGCTGCAGCGGATTTTGTTCCTGTTGTGGATCGATGGTTGTTGCACCAATCGCTGTACCCAATATCCCCAATAAAATATGAATGATTAGCGCAGCGATAACGCCGGCAAATACTGCGCTCCATGAAATACGTTTTAATGGTAGGCCGCCATGCACGTCGTGCACCGTATCTACGCTGCCATTATTAATCCGAGTTTCAGGCATCGTTTTCTCCTCGCAGAATATTTTGCTGAAATTTTATAATTGCTAATTCACCAGGATATTGACTGGTGTAATTGAGCTTAGACAGAGAAATCTATTTTCACCAGCGCGCTAAGCGGAGATATTTAATTAACTGTTGAGGGTGAGAATACTTGCAACAGTGGAATATTTACACTACCCAAATATCCTTAATGTCAGAAAGGACGAATTCCACCGCCGATGCCCGGCGCGGCACTTTGCCATAATGCAACGCCCGCAACGATTAACAGCACGCTACCTAACATGGCGAGCAGCGGCACCAGCAGCCTGGTCACAGGATGAGTACCGCCGGCCTGCCCTAAGCGCTGAGCCAGCAGACGAGAGCGCTGCACTAACAAGCCGAGCGCCGAAACCGTTAGAGCAGTGCCCACCGCCATTGCCACGGCAGAGGCGACGCCCCACGCATACACACCAATCACTTTGGCAAACAGCAGCATCATGATGGCACCGGAACAGGGCCGCAGCCCCATGGAAAACACCACCAGCGTCTGCGTTTTAGCGCTAACTGCCTGATCCATCTGCGCAGCGCTGGGCAGATGCGCATGTCCGCAGCCGCAGTGTTCATCGTGCTGATGCGCTGGGCGAATAGCGTGGATCTGCAACTTTGGCTGAGGACGCCATTGCTGACGCAGCGATCGCAATGCACGCCAACCGACCCAAATACCCAGCGCGACGACTAACAGATAACTGCCCTTCTCCAGCCAGTAACTGCCGAGATGCATCTGGCGCGACGAGGTTTGCAGCACCACCAGCATTAGCGTCACCAAACCAATCGCCACGCCGCCCTGCAGCAAAGCAGCCAGCAACGTTAGCTTCATGCTGGTTTTCAACTTTGCCGGATGGGTGGCAAGAAAGGTAGTGATCACCACTTTGCCGTGTCCCGGCCCCAGCGCATGCAGCACGCCGTAAGCGAGGCTGAACAGCATCAACGTCACGCCCGCCTGCTGCGGTAGTTCAGCCACCTGCTGCAAAAGCTGAGTCATCTCGCGATTGAGGTTTTTTTGCCACAGCACGCTTTGCAGCAAAATCTGCGACCAGTGCTGCCACAGCAGCACGCCCGCCAGCAGCAATAACACCGCTATCAGCCACAGCGGCCATAAACGACGTGAACGGGAGGGAAGCGAAATCAGTGACATGTCAGTGTCACCGTTTGGGCGAATTGCTGGCCAAGATCCATATCCTCTGGCGGCGCATCGGCTTTATCCAGCGATAGCGCATATTGCTTCAGCGAGTCATCCGGTTTCGGCGTGTGCAGATCGATCTGGCAATGCGATTTAACGGTGTCGTCCATGGTTAATGCCTGTGGATTATCGTAATACATATCAACAAAGTAGCTGGGATCAAAAGTCTGAATGCGATACTGCTTCGCGCTCAATAACTGCGGCTCGCCAAACGGCACGATAAACTCCAGCACCGCTTTGTTGCCGTTGCGCGATAAGTTGTACTCTTTCGGCAGATTGAGAAATTTGACCCGATTTTTGTCCTGCCACACTTCGGTGAAATAGTGCTGACCGAGCACATTTGCCATCACCTGCGCCGCCAGCTTTTTCCACACCACATCACCGGGCTTGGCTTTACCTGCGTCGTATAACAGATCGGCGGAGGTTATCTCATCCATGGTCCACACCATTTTCATGCCGCTAAGATGTTGGTTGTCACTGATGAACTCGGTTTTCATGTCAATAAAGCTATGCGGATGTGGCCAGGCTGCGGTGCTGAACAACAGCGTAAACGTAATGAGTGCAATTTTCATGTGTTATAAAGTAACAATTTTAAAGTGAAGTGTAGAGTGGCCCAAAAAAATTGTGACCCGCCCTAAAGCTCTGAACAAAAGTCACGACAAAGTGCAAGGTTACCGCGTGGAGTTAGCTATTCTTAGCTCAAAAGTGACCTGCGGATAAACCATTGATGAGTTCTGCACCCTCCTCTGCACCACTCTTCAGCCGTTCCCAGCGTCGTTGTCATCTGTTACTGCTGCTATTTCTGCCCGCTCCCGCGTTGACGCTTGAAAAGCTCTGCCAGTTAAATGGCGTGGCGCCTGTTGTCGCCCGACAGGATATCGCGGATGTGGGAGAGGAGATACAGCGTTACCATCAACTGGAGCTACACCAGATGGTCGATGGCAGCTTCCGCATTCACGGGACGGAACTGGACAGGCGGCTGTGCCTGATCCATTGGCTGCGACGCGCGCTGCGTTTGTCGCAGGATTTTGTCTGCGAGCATTTTGCCCCGGTGCTGCGTCAGCGCCTGAAAGTCCTGAAAATCGAGAAAGCGCTGTGGGATGAAACCAACTTGCAGGCGCTGATTCAGCACTGCAGCCTGCGTCTGGCGCGCGACTTCAGCCCGCGCGACCGCCTGTTTCTGCAAATCTTCATGAAGTATGCGCTGTGCCAGCGCCAAAACGCCTTGTTCAATGACGGACAGCGCGCGTGGCTGGCGGAAAAAGTCGAACGTGCTGCCGCCGACGACGTCATCCATCACTGGCAGAAGCGCTGCCACTTAGCGCCGGATGTAAGCGAGACCGACTTCTGGACGCTGCTATTTAGCCTGATTCACGCGCCAACCGCTACGCAGCTGGAGCATCCGCAGGCAGTAAAGCTGATGCAGTCAGTGGAAGCGCTGATTGCGCGCTTTGAGCAGTTGGCACAAACCACCTTCAGAAATCGCGCCGAACTCACTCAGCAACTCTTTACGCATCTGGCGCAGGCGCTGGATCGCAGCCATTTTGCCATCGGCATCGATAACAGCGTGGCGCTGGATGTCGCACGACTCTATCCGCGCCTGCTGCGCACCACTGAACGCGCACTTGAGCATTTCAGCCGTAACTTTGCCACGCGCTTTAGTGCTGAAGAGATAAGTCTGGTGGCGGTGTTATTTGGTGCCTGGCTGATGCAGGAGAGTGCATTGCAGGAAAAGCAAGTGCTGCTGCTGACGGGCGCGGATGCGGCGCTGGAGCAGTTGCTGGAGCAGCAGCTGCGGGAAATGACGCTGCTACCGATCAACATCAGCTATCAGGACGTCGTGCATTTTCAGCGTGAAGGCGCGCCGCGCGATATCGCGCTGGTGATCACGCCGTATGCCATTTCATTGCCGCTGTTTTCACCGCCGCTAATCCAGGCGGAGCTGCCGCTGAGTCGTCATCAGCAGCAGCGTATTCTCCAGTTGCTGGAGAGTTAAGCGGCGCGCGGACGCAGGAACAGCGCCGGCAGCGCCACTAACGCCATCACCCAGAACAGATGTCCTTGCAGATGCGTAAACAACACGCCGCAAATCATAGTCATCACCGCAATACCGCCGCCCATGGCCAGCGCCGAATAGAGCGATTGCAGACGAATCACTTCCGCGCCTTGGCGCGCGGCAATAAACCGCATCGCCGCTAAATGGCAAACGGTAAAGCTGCCGCAGTGCAGAATCTGCGCCACGATCAGCAATGGCAACGCGGTGCTGGAGCCCAGCATCGTCCAGCGGATAATGGCGCACACGCCTGATAACAGCAGCAGATCGCGCGCACTCCAGCGGCGGAACAGTCGGCTGCTGAGGGCAAAAATGATGATTTCAGCCACCACGCCCAGCGACCACAAGTAGCCAATAATCGACGCGGAATAACCGCTCTCCTGCCACCAGATGGCGCTGAAGCTGTAGTAAGCCGCATGCGCGCCCTGCAACAATGTCACGCATAACATGAAACGCCACACCGCATTTTCGCGCAGCAAATCACGCCATGCCTGCCAGCCACCATCGGTTGACGTCTGACGTTCACTGCCCTGCGGCTTCGTCGCTGGCGTTAACATCATCCCACCTAACATGCCGATCGCGCCCAGTGACAGCAGCACCAGAATCGCCTGCGATGAGAACGCCGTGACAAGCATGCCGGTTAAGGCAGAGCTGATGACAAACGCCAGCGAGCCCCACAAACGAACCGGGCCATATGTCAGACCGATTTGCTGCGTCCAGGTGGCGGCCAGCGCATCACTCAGCGGCACCAGCGGTGAGAAAAACAGGTTGAAGCCGATCATCACGAACAGCAGCCACATCCACTGTTGTCCCAGCCAATAACCGATAGCGAACAGGCACGTCATCAGCGCCAGCAAGCGCAGCGCAGTGACCAGCTGTGAGGGATTTTTTACCTGCGAGGCAATCAGCAAACTGCCGACAAAGCGCGCCACCATGCCGCACCCCAGCAGCAGACCGATTTTTTCTGCATCAAGTCCGGTGCCTTTGAGCCACACGCTCCAGAAAGGAAGGTAAATGCCGTAACAGAAGAAGTAAGTGAAGTAGCCCAAACCGAGCCATTTGGCGGAGCCGATTGCCATATTCCCTCCAGCAAAAATGCTGCTGAGCAGCACGAGTGGGCGCTACTTTGTCAGAGCACTGCTGCGACGGCAATAAAAAAGGATGGCTTGCACCATCCTTTTTTGCACTGCATCGAGAAGCGTAAAGCTTACGCGTACACCGGCAGACGGCTGCAGATTTCCAGCACTTTCTGTTTGGTACGTTCGATGGTCGCTTCGTCGTTGATGTTGTCCAGCACGTCAGCGATCCAGCCAGCCAGCTCGCGAACGTCAGCTTCTTTGAAGCCACGACGCGTCACCGCTGGGGTACCGATACGCACGCCAGAGGTCACGAACGGGCTCTTCGGATCGTTAGGTACGCTGTTTTTGTTAACGGTAATGTTGGCGCGGCCCAGAGCGGCATCGGCTTCTTTACCGGTCAGGTTTTTGCTGACCAGATCGATCAGGAACAAGTGGTTGTGTGTACCACCGGAAACGATGTTGTAACCGCGCTCCAGCAGAACTTCCACCATCGCTTTCGCGTTCTTAGCCACCTGCTGCTGATAAGTCTTGAACTCTGGCTCCATCGCTTCTTTGAACGCCACCGCTTTACCGGCGATCACGTGCATCAGAGGACCGCCCTGACCACCCGGGAACACCGCGGAGTTCAGTTTTTTATACAGCTCTTCGTCACCGTTTTTCGCCAGGATCAGGCCGCCGCGCGGACCCGCCAGGGTTTTATGGGTGGTTGAAGTCACGATGTGGGCATGAGGAACTGGGTTCGGATAGACGTCTGCGGCGATCAGGCCCGCAACGTGTGCCATATCGACGAACAGGTAGGCGCCAACGCTGTCTGCGATTTCACGCATTTTGGCCCAGTCGCACACGCCAGAGTAAGCAGAGAAGCCGCCGACGATCATTTTTGGCTTGTGGGTTTGCGCCAGCTCAGCCAGCTCTTCGTAATTGATTTTGCCGGTTTCATCGATGCCGTAAGGGATAACGTTGTACAGCTTACCCGACAGGTTTACCGGGGAACCGTGCGTCAGGTGACCACCGTGCGCCAGGTTCATACCCAGAATGGTGTCGCCCGGCTGCAGCAGCGCGGTGTAAACCGCGAAGTTGGCCTGAGAACCGGAGTGCGGCTGCACGTTAGCGAAATCTGCGCCGAACAGCTCTTTAGCGCGATCGATCGCCAGTTGCTCAACGATATCGACGTATTCACATCCGCCGTAATAGCGTTTGCCCGGATAGCCTTCGGCATATTTGTTGGTGAGCTGTGAACCTTGGGCCTGCATTACGCGTGGGCTGGTGTAGTTTTCAGAAGCAATCAGTTCAATGTGCTCTTCCTGACGCACTTTCTCTTGCTCCATAGCCTGCCACAACGCGGCATCATAATCGGCAATGTTCATATCACGCTTTAACATCCGGACTCTCCTGACTCAGCTAACTTTTTAACGGCAGTTTAGGCCCCGGCTAGGGGGCGAAGGCGAACAGTGTAAACGGTTTTGACAGGTGACGGTAGCGTCAATCCCCTCTTTTTGCGCAAACGATTGGCATGGCGCTGGAACGGGTTTTTTACGCTTTTTTGCAAGCCAGAAAATCACGAAATTTGCTCACTTTCATGGCGAGAGAATTTCAGCTTTGCGCGCCAGCCCGCACCTTTCTTGCTTAATCCTTAATCACAACAAGGGATTTACAGGCGCTTCGATTATTCATAAGATGTATTTAAAATACATGTTTAAATTCACTCTGAGGATTTCACCATGCTCGACGCGCAAACCATCGCTACCATCAAATCGACCTTGCCCGCCATTGCCCAGGTTGGACCGCAGCTGACCGGCCATTTCTACCAACGTTTACTGACGCAACATCCTGAACTGAAAAACGTATTCAACATGAACAATCAGCGCAGCGGCAATCAGCGGGAAGCGTTGTTCAACGCCATTGTGGCTTACGGCAGCAACCTGGAAAATTTGGCCGTGCTGTTGCCGGCGGTGGAGAAAATCGCGCAGAAGCATGCCAGCCTGAACATTCAGCCCGAGCAGTATGCGATTGTGGGTGAAAACCTGCTGGCGACGATTGATGAGCTGCTGCATCCGGGTGAAGAAGTGCTGACCGCATGGGGCAAAGCGTACGGCGTGCTGGCCGATGTGTTTATCCAGCGTGAAGAAGCCATCTATTCGGCCTCCGAAGAGAAAACCGGCGGCTGGCGCGGTGCGCGTGATTTTCGTATTCGCGCTATCAATCAGGAGAGTTCGGTGATCAAGAGTTTTGAACTAGTGCCAAACGACGGTAAGCCGGTGGCAACCTTTCTGCCAGGGCAGTATCTGGCCATCAGCCTACAACCGGCAGGCTGTGAAAATATTCAGCATCGCCAGTATTCGCTGACGCACCAGCCAAATGGGCAATTTTATCGCATCGCGGTTAAACGCGAAGCGCTGGGCAGCGTGTCGGGCTGGCTGCATGATCGTGCGCAGGTGGGCGATATCGTGCAATGCGCGGCACCAGCCGGTGATTTCATCCTGCAGGCTGAAGCCGCTACGCCGATTACGCTGATCTCTGCTGGCGTCGGCCAAACCCCAATGCTGGCGATGCTGGCTACTCTGGCGCAGCAGCAACATGCGGCGGCGGTTAACTGGCTGCACGCCGCGGAAGCCGGTTCGCAGCATGCGTTTGCTGAAGAGGTGAAATCCCTTGGCGCACGCCTGCCAAACTTCACCAGCCACGTTTGGTATCGGCAACCAGAAAGTGCCGATGCCGGGCGTTACGACGCGCAGGGCTTGATGGATTTGGCGAGCGTATCCTCCGCGCTGAACCAGGCCGATCGTCAGTTCTGGATCTGTGGTCCGCTGCCGTTTATGCAGTTTGTCGCACGTCAACTGGTCGATGCCGGCATCAATGCCGATCGCATCCACTACGAAGTATTTGGCCCGCACAAGGTGCTGTAAAACAAAAAAGCCTGCGCAAGGCAGGCTTTTACAGGCAATGCGCGAAGGGGCTTAAATCGCCTCTTCGTCCTCTTCACCGGTACGGATACGCACTACGCGCGCCACGTCAAAGACGAAGATTTTGCCGTCGCCGATTTTGCCGGTCTGCGCGGTTTTCATAATGGTTTCTACGCAGGTATCGACGATATCGTCACCTACCACCATTTCGATTTTCACTTTTGGCAGAAAATCGACCATGTACTCAGCGCCGCGATACAGCTCAGTGTGACCTTTCTGACGACCAAAGCCTTTCACTTCACTGACGGTCATCCCGGTGATGCCCACTTCCGCTAAGGCTTCACGTACATCATCGAGTTTGAATGGTTTGATAATTGCATCGATCTTTTTCATGACAGATCCTTTTTTACTCCCTCCATGATGGACGGATACCGTTAGTATAATTGTTCCTGACGCTGCCGCAGCAAGCTACTCTTTAAATTCGCTGGCGTCCAATTCATGGCGCGACAGCAGCTTATAGAATTCAGTGCGGTTACGTCCAGCCAGACGCGCAGCGTTGGTGACATTTCCTTTGGTCATCTGCAGCAGTTTACGCAGATAGTTCAGCTCAAATTGATTACGTGCTTCGACGAAAGTCGGCAGCGCGGTATTTTCCCCCGCCAGCGCCTGTTCAACCAGCGCATCACCGATGACCGGCGCGGTACTCAAGGCGACGCACTGTTCAATCACGTTGACCAGCTGACGTACATTGCCCGGCCAGGCGGCGCTGACCAGCCGCTTCATCGCATCCACCGAAAAGCTACGCACGAAAGGTTTATGGCGATCGGCGGATTGGCGCAGCAGATGATTCGCCAGCAGCGGGATATCTTCAGCGCGCTCGTGCAGCGCGGGAATTTTCAGATTCACCACGTTAAGACGATAGTAGAGATCTTCGCGGAAACTCTTCTTCTCCATCGCTTTGGGCAAATCGCGGTGCGTGGCGGAAATAATCCGCACGTTGATATCCAGATCGCGGTTGCTGCCTAACGGCCGCACTTTGCGCTCCTGCAACACACGCAGCAGTTTCACCTGCAGCGCCTGCGGCATATCGCCAATCTCATCAAGAAACAGCGTGCCGCCTTCAGCTGCCTGGAACAGACCTTCACGCGCGCTGACCGCGCCGGTAAAGGCGCCTTTAGCATGACCAAACAGTTCAGATTCTAAAAGTTGTTCCGGCAGCGCACCGCAGTTGATGGCGATGAACGGCTTGGTGGCGCGCGGGCTGGCGGCGTGTATCGCCTGCGCCAGCACCTCTTTACCGGTGCCGCTTTGACCGTTAATCAATACGCTGACGTCAGATTGCGCCACCATGTGCGACTGCTCCAGCAACCGCAGCATTTGCGGATTGCGCGTCACAATCGCTTCGCGCCAGCCGTCATCGCTGATCGGTGCGCGCTGGGCCAGCGCTTCATCTATCGCTTTATACAAAGCGTCACGATCGACCGGTTTGGTCAGAAAGCTGAACACGCCTTGTTGCGTGGCGGATACCGCTTCCGGGATCGAACCGTGCGCGGTGAGAATGATCACCGGCAAGCCCGCATGACGTTTTTGCACTTCGCCGAACAGCGCCAAACCATCCATTTCGTCCATGCGCAGGTCGCTGATCACCAAATCGACCTTCTCTTTCTGCAGATGGCGCAGCGCTTCCGGCCCGCTGGCGGCCGTCGCCACCTGATAGCCTTCGCTGCTCAGACGCATGCCGAGCAGTTTCAATAAGCCCGGATCATCATCCACCAGCAATAAACGTGCGGCTTGTTTCATGGTTACTGATCCTCACTTTGCACATCGCTGCCGCCGTGCGATGTGTCGCTGCTATCAGGCGCTTTACGCGACGACAGCTGGCGTTCAATGTCGGTTAAACGCTCTAACTTGCGTTGAGTATCGGCCAGCGACTGACGCATTTTGGTTTGCTGCTGGCGCAGGTTATCCATCTCCGCGTCATTACTCTGCTGCAAAGCGGCGTAGCGTCCACGCGCTTCGCTCAGCTCGAGTTGGGCCGCCTGATTGCTGCGCCACAGCTGGAGCAGCGGACGCACCGACGCCGGATAAGCCGCGCTGTAACCGTCTAAGGTAGTGACGAAATCACGGCGCTCAACTGGCGTGACGTTACCGTTCGCGAGCAAGATGCCCTGCTTGAAGGCGCGCGCCCAGCCCTGCACCGGCCAGCGACGCGCTTCTGCACGCGCTTCGGCCGGCGATAAGCGCTCGGCGCAATCCATTGCGCGCTGCCAATAGAGCGGATTGCCAGCGGCGGCTGGCGTTTCGATTTGCCACACGTTTTGGCAATCGGTCGCCAGATAATCCGGCAGGCGTACCTCCGGTTCAGGGACGCTAACGCCATTATGCTGCGTACGATCTTGTGACGGTGCCTGGCAGGCGCTGAGGCCGAAAACCAGCACTGCACTGGCCACAAGTTTGAATAGGGTTAATTTCATTAATCAGGCATTCCCGGCGCTGGTCGTCAGAATGATACGAAAACAGACATCCGCATCCTTGCGCGTTACCAACTGCAGATCGCCGTGCATCCTGCGCAGACAATCTTTGGCGATGCTTAAGCCCAGCCCGCTGCCTTTAACCGGCCCTTTGCGCTGTTGGCTGCCCTGATAAAAGGGCTCAAAAATCATCGCCTGCTCTTCAGCCGGAATCGGTGTGCCGGTGTTTGCCACCTCAATCCACACCTGGTTGCCCTTCTGCTGGCTCTGCAGCCAGATGTTACCGGATTCGCTGCCGTAGTTCACGGCGTTCGAATAGAGGTTATCGATCACCCGCTGCAGCAGCGTCGCTTCCGCCAGACAATGATGCACTTGCAGATCAACGTGGGTGGTCATTTCACGTGCATTGGCTGGCAACGAGTGCACTTTTACCACCGAATCAATGATCTCATTTAGCGCCACAGGCTTCAGCGCCATCGGTCCATCGGCCAGCTTGCGGTTATAATCGAGCAACTGCTCAATCAGCCGCTGTAAATGACGGCTGCTGGTATCGAGAATCGCCACCACTTCCTGCTGCTCGGCATTCAGTGGTCCAGCGACCTGATCGGCCAGCAGTTCTGTGCCTTCACGCAGACTGGCAAGCGGCGTTTTCAGCTCATGCGACAGGTGGCGCAAAAATTCGTGGCGCTGCTCTTCCAGCCAGCTTAACCGCTCACTCAGCCAGACGATGCGCTGCCCCAACGAACGGATCTCACGCGGACCACGGAAACTGCCGCTATCGCCCAGCGCCTTACCTTCGCCCAATCGATTGATCATGCGTTCAACCCGCTTCACCGGACCGATGATCATCCCCGTGAACAGCAAAACCAGCACCAGGCTAATCAGGAACAGAATCAGCGCCTGCCAGCCAAAAAACTGACCGCGATCGGCGATTTCACGCTGCAGCTGTAAGCCGCGCGAAAATACCACTTCACGCGTTGCCTGCACCATTTGCGTGTTGGTATCGGAAAAACGCTCCAGCGCGCTGGCGGCTTGCGCCTCAGGATTGCCGTTATCGCACTGCAGTTGCTGCAGCGAAGGCAAGGTGGTTTGCAGCACTTTGAAGGAAGGCAGATCGGGCAAACTGGCAGCGTGACTGCTGAGCATTTGGCCGTAGCGCGTCCACTGCGTTTGATACAGCTTCGCCAGCGACGCATCGCCGAGCACGCAATATTGGCGGTAGCTGCGCTCCAGCTCCAGCGCGGTACGCGCCATCGCTTCGCTGCGACGCACATCGGTAAAGGTATTGCGGTTGGTATCCGCCGCCTGGTTGCTTAACGCCGAAAGACTTTCCCACGCTTGCCATGCCAGCACCAGTAACGGCAGCAGTACCAGCAGGAAAGCCATTAACACTAGCTGCCGCAGGGATCGGGGAAACAGACGCCATTTCATCACAACCGCGCTTCCTTAAATGTGAGCTGCAGGCATGCTAGCGAAGTATCAAAACGGAAGAAAGGCCAGATATGAAAACGGCAGGCCTTTTGGCCTGCCGTGAGAGCGACGCCGCAGCATCGCTTGCAAAATAGGTGGAGCCTAACTCAACGTTGCGCCCGATGTTTGATAACGTTGCAAAGCAAACGATTATCGGTGAGGTGGACGACAGGCTCCGTTTGGTGCGTCATTCGGTTTTTATGAGCTCAGCCGCTGAAGCGGGGCAATCATAAACAGGTGAATGAGCCACGTAGGGAGTATAGCAAGTATCGTGCCAATAAATAAATAGCGTTTATTATCAGAGGAATGCCAGAGACGAAGCACTCTCCCAGAGAAAAGCGGACCGGACGGTCTGTGAAAAGTGTCGCTGATTAGCAACGTGTTTGTCGTGGTAATTTACTTGCTATATAAATCAATGAGTTAAATGTCACCTTTTGACGACAACGTATTGGCGGGATTGTCGTTATTTTCCGACAGTTTGAAGATTATGCGGATTTTAGTAAGGTCGCCATGAATGGCAGACCTGCAAAACGCGCAGAATAAAAAAGGCCGCTGTTTAGCGGCCTTTGTTTTGTTATCCCAACTGCTTACGCGCGTTGCGGAAGATACGCATCCACGGGCTGTCTTCGCCCCACTCTGCCGGATGCCAGGAGTTGCTCACGGTACGGAACACACGCTCTGGGTGCGGCATCATAATGGTGACGCGTCCGCTCTCGTTGGTTACCGCAGTGATGCCGTTAGGCGATCCGTTCGGGTTAGCCGGATAGCTTTCTGTCACTTTGCCGAAGTTATCGACAAAGCGCAGCGCCACCAAACCTTTGCTCTCCAGCTGTGCCAGATGCGCGCCGTCACGCACTTCGACAAAACCTTCACCGTGCGATACCGCGATTGGCATATGCGATCCGACCATGCCATCCAGCAGCAGCGATGGGCTCGCCGCCACTTCAACCAGGCTGAAACGCGCTTCGAAACGCTCGGATTGGTTGCGCACAAAGCGTGGCCACAGCTCGCTTCCTGGAATCAGTTCACGCAGGTTCGACATCATCTGGCAACCGTTACACACGCCAAGTGCCAGCGTCTGTGGGCGATGGAAGAAATTTTCGAACTCATCACGCACGCGACCATTGAACAGGATGGATTTCGCCCAGCCTTCACCCGCGCCCAGCACGTCACCGTACGAGAAGCCACCGCAGGCGACCAGCGCCTGGAACTCTTCCAGACCGCGACGGCCCGCCAGCAGATCGCTCATATGTACGTCAACTGCAGTAAAGCCCGCACGATGGAAGGCGGCGGCCATCTCTACGTGTGAGTTAACGCCCTGCTCACGCAGCACTGCCACACGCGGACGTGCGCCCGTCGCAATCATCGGTGCCGCAACATCTTCTTCTGGTTTGAAGGTCAGATGGACGTTCAGACCTGGGTCGTTATCGTCTTTCTTCGCTTCATGCTCCTGATCGGCACAGGCTGGGTTATCACGCAGACGCTGCATCTGCCAGGTGGTTTCTGCCCACCAGGTACGCAGCGTGCTACGGCTTTCGCTGTACACCGCGCTGTCGCCAGAGCGGATCACGAAGCGATCGCCTGGCAGGGCTTTACCAATCACGTGCAGGTTAGCGCTCAGACCGTGGTCAGCGAACACCTTCTCGACGGCTGCACGATCCGCTGCGTTGATCTGCAGCACCGCGCCCAGCTCTTCGGTGAACAATGCGGCTAACGCATCGCTGCCCAAAGCGGCAATATCGGCTTCGATACCGCAGTGACCGGTGAAGGCCATCTCCGCCAGCGTGACCAGCAGGCCGCCGTCAGAACGGTCGTGGTAAGCCAGCAGTTTCTGCTCGGCCACCAGCGCCTGAATGGCGTTGAAGAAGCCCGCCAGCTGCGTAGCATCACGCACGTCGGCAGGCTTATCGCCCAGCTGACGATAAACCTGCGACAGCGCAGTCGCGCCAAGGGTGTTCGCGCCGTTGCCGAGATCCACCAGCAGCAGCAGGTTGTCTTGATCCGCCTGCAACTGCGGCGTCACGGTGCGACGCACATCTTCCACGCGCGCAAAGGCGGTGATCACCAGCGACAGCGGCGAGGTCATTTCGCGCTGCTCAGTACCTTGCTGCCAGCGGGTTTTCATCGACATTGAGTCTTTGCCTACCGGAATGGTGATACCCAGCGCGGGACACAACTCTTCGCCGACCGCTTTAACCGCCGCGTACAAGCCCGCGTCTTCGCCTGGATGACCGGCGGCGGCCATCCAGTTCGCAGAGAGCTTAACGCGCTGTAGCGAACCAATGGAGGTTGCGGCGATGTTGGTCAGCGCTTCACCGACGGCGAGGCGACCTGAAGCCGCGAAGTCGAGCAATGCGACGGGTGCACGTTCACCAAGCGAGAAGGCTTCACCGTGATAGCTATCGAGGCTGGCGGTGGTGACGGCGCAGTTCGCGACCGGAATCTGCCACGGTCCTACCATCTGATCGCGCGCGACCATGCCGGTTACGCTGCGGTCACCAATGGTGATCAGGAAGGTTTTTTCCGCCACGGTCGGCAGGTGCAGCACACGATTCACCGCATCCGCTACGCTAATCCCGTCACGCTGCAGCGCTTCGCCGTTGGCCTGCTGGCTGGCAACATCACGCGTCATTTTCGGTGTTTTGCCCAGCAGCACGTCGAGCGGCATGTCGATTGGCTTGTTGTCGAAATGGCTGTCGGCGAGGTTCAGATGCAGCTCTTCGGTGGCTTCACCGATGACCGCATAAGGCGCGCGTTCACGCTGGCACAGCTCGTCGAACAGCGCCAGTTTCTCCGGCGCGACCGCCAGCACATAACGTTCCTGCGACTCGTTACACCATACTTCCAGCGGACTCATGCCTGGCTCATCGCTGAGGATGTCGCGCAGGTTGAAGTTACCGCCACGATTACCGTCGCTCACCAGCTCTGGCATGGCGTTCGAAAGGCCGCCCGCGCCGACGTCGTGGATGAACAGAATCGGGTTGGCTTCGCCCAGCTGCCAGCAGCGGTCGATCACTTCCTGGCAACGACGTTCCATCTCTGGGTTGTCGCGCTGTACTGACGCAAAGTCGAGATCGGCATCCGATTGGCCTGATGCCATTGACGATGCCGCGCCGCCGCCCAGACCGATGTTCATAGCCGGGCCCCCCAGCACGATCAGCTTGGCGCCGACCACGATCTCGCCTTTCTGCACGTGATCGGCACGGATGTTACCGATGCCGCCCGCCAGCATGATGGGCTTGTGATAGCCGCGTAGCTCCACGCCATTGTGGCTGTTAACGCGCTCTTCGTAGGTACGGAAGTAGCCGTTGAGGGCTGGACGACCAAATTCGTTGTTGAACGCCGCGCCGCCCAATGGACCTTCGGTCATGATATCCAGCGCGGTGACGATGCGATCCGGCTTACCGAAATCCTCTTCCCACGGCTGTTCAAAGCCCGGAATACGCAGGTTCGATACCGAGAAACCGACCAGACCGGCTTTGGGCTTCGCGCCACGTCCGGTTGCGCCTTCGTCACGAATTTCGCCACCGGAACCGGTCGCGGCACCCGGCCATGGTGAAATGGCGGTTGGGTGGTTATGGGTTTCGACTTTCATCAGGATATGTGCGGCTTCCTGATGAAACTCATATTCGCCCTTCTGCGCATCGGCGTAGAAGCGGCCAACCTCAGAACCTTCCATTACCGCAGCGTTGTCTTTATAGGCAGACAGCACGTGCTCAGGATTATGTTCAAAGGTGTTTTTAATCATTTTAAACAGCGACTTTGGCTGCTTTTCGCCGTCGATAATCCAGTCGGCATTGAAGATCTTGTGACGACAGTGCTCGGAGTTTGCCTGCGCAAACATGTAGAGCTCGATGTCGTTTGGATTGCGGCCCAGCTTAGTAAAGGCATCAAGCAGGTAGTCGATCTCATCATCGGCCAGCGCCAGACCCAGCGTGGTGTTGGCCTGCTCCAGCGCGCTGCGGCCTGCGCCCAGCACGTCAACGCTTTTCAGCGGCTGCGGCTGATGGTGAGCAAACAGCTGCTGCGCATCGTTGAGATCAGCGAACACCGTTTCCATCATGCGGTCATGCAGCAGGCTCGCCAGCTGCTGCCACTGTGCTTCCGTCAGCTCAGGTGCCTGCACATAGAAGGCCATACCGCGCTCAAGACGCAAGACCTGTGGCAGATCGCAGTTATGGGCGATGTCGGTGGCTTTCGATGACCACGGTGAAATGGTGCCGGGACGCGGCGTTACCAGCAACAGACGCCCTTGTGGCGCGTGTTCGGCGAGAGAAGGACCGTATTTCAGCAGGCGTTGCAGGCGGGCTTGCTCATCCGCGCTGAGCGGTGCACTAACATCGGCAAAATGGACGTACTCGGCGTAAATATCACTCACCGGAAGGTGAGCGTCCTGAAAGCGGGTCAGCAGTTTGTTTACACGAAATGCCGACAGAGCGGGCGAACCACGCAGAATTTCCATCATTAAAGATCTCTCGTCTTTGAAGTGCCGGGCGACGCTTCATTGGGCGCAACAGGGGAAAACGGGCGGTATTATAGAGAAACAGCTCGGGTTACGAAACCGTTTGCGCATAAATTCTGGCACCTGGCGTTTGGCTGAATTTTGCACAATTCTTGCTATAAAAGTTGCCCTGCCCCTTTTTGTTGCGCAAAATGCCCCTCGCTCTGGGAGTTAAAACAACATAAATACTGCCTTTAAAAGACAGAGGCCTGTGAGCCATTACGAGACAACTATTTGAAACGCCTAAAAATAAACTATCTGTTTATCGGTCTGATCACCGTGCTACTTGCGCTAGCATTGTGGCCTTCAATCCCGTGGTACGGGGGCGGAACAGACGCGCTATCACAGATCAAATCACGCGGAGTGCTGCGCATCAGTACCGTTAACTCTCCGCTGACTTACTACACCATTAACAATGCACCAGCCGGTATGGATTACGAGCTGGCGAAGCGCTTCGCCGATTACCTTGGCGTGAAACTGGAAGTTGAGGTGCGTCCTAATCTCGGCGATCTGTTTGACGACCTCGATGACGGTAAAGCGGATTTGCTGGCCGCCGGCTTGATCTACAACAGCGAGCGCCTCGCGCACTACCAAAGTGGCCCGAGCTACTATTCGGTGTCGCAGCAGCTGGTGTACCGCATTGATAAGCCTCGCCCTAAGAATCTCGGCGATCTCAAAGGCCGCCTGATTGTGCAGTCCGGTTCGGCATATCTGTCAACTTTACGTTCCGCCAAAGCTGACAGCTATCCCGATCTCGACTGGGCGATCTCCACCGATCAGGGTCAGAAAGCGCTGCTTGAAGCAGTTGCTGACGGCAAACTCGATTACACGGTGGGCGATTCGGTTACCATCGGCCTGCTGCAGCGCATTCATCCGCAGCTGGCGGTGGCGTTTGATGTGACCGACGAAGAGCCGGTCACCTGGTATTTACCGCGCAATGAAGACGACAGCCTGAGTGCGGCGATGCTCGACTTCTACAGCCAGATGGGCGAGGAAGGCACGATGGCGCGGCTGGAAGAGAAGTATCTCGGCCACGTTGGCACCTTCGATTACGTTGATACCCGCACCTTCCTGCGCGCCATTGATAACACTTTGCCGGATATCAAACCGCTGTTTGAGAAATATTCCGCCAGCATGGATTGGCGTTTACTGGCGGCGATCTCTTATCAGGAGTCGCACTGGAATCCGCAGGCCACATCGCCAACCGGCGTGCGCGGCATGATGATGTTGACGCGTAATACCGCCGACAGCCTTGACGTCAACGATCGCCTCGATCCCGAACAGAGCATTCGCGGCGGCAGCGAATATCTCAAGCGCATGATGGAGAAAGTCCCGGAAACGATTCCTGAAGATGAACGTATCTGGTTCGCGCTGGCGGCATATAACATGGGCTATGCGCACATGCTGGACGTACGCAAGCTGACGGCGAAACAGGGCGGTAATCCCGACAGCTGGGCCGACGTGAAGCTGCGTTTGCCGATGTTGAGCCAGAAGCGCTATTACACGCAAACCACCTACGGCTACGCTCGCGGCCACGAAGCTTATAACTACGTGGAGAATATCCGTAAATATCAGATCAGTTTGGTGGGATATTTGCAGGAACAGGAGAAGCGTTTAGCGCAGCAGTCGGCACTGGAAGCGGAGTTAGGCGCCGGTTACCCGGCGGTCGAACCGAAAATTGCGATGAATTAACCGGTGCGCTGCGCCTGACGCAGCGCCCTCTTCTGTTCGCGACGCATGCGGAAAAAGTCACTCAGCATCCCGGCACACTCTTCCGCCAGCACACCGCAATCAATCTGAATTTGATGATTCATGCCGGGATGACCAATCACATCCAGCAATGAACCGGCCGCGCCGGTTTTCTCATCTTTAGCGCCGTACACCAGCCGCGTGATGCGGCCGTGCACCATCGCACCGGCGCACATCACGCAGGGTTCCAGCGTGACATACAGCGTGGTATCCAGCAGACGATAGTTTTCCAGTACTTTGCCGCCCTGACGCAGCGCCATGATCTCGGCATGTGCGGTAGGATCGTGCTGACCAATCGGCCGGTTCCAGCCCTCGCCAATCACCTTGTCGCCCTGCACCAGCACCGCACCAACCGGCACTTCGCCCTGCTCCCACGCGCGCTTCGCCAGTTCCAGCGCATAACGCATCCAATATTCATCAGTTTGTGGGTTCACCGGGCAACTCCTGCGGGCAGTAAAAGGCGGCGCATTATAGCGATGCTGCTGCCGGAATCGAAGCGTTATTCCAGTTGTTGCAGCTCACCGCGCGGCGTGACGCGCCAGCGGTGCTGACAGAAGAACAGCAGCGGGTTGTCCTGTTTGCTATCGCTGTAGCCGCTATACAGTTGCAGCGGCGTGCCGATTTTCTCCTCCAGCTGTGCCACCTTTTCATGGCCGAGGCAGCGCATCGACAGCAAACGTCCGCCGCGGCCCGGTTTCATCTGGCTGGCAATCAGCTGTACGCGCGGTAAGAAGGCCGAGTCGAAATAGACTTGCTCCACCAGAGACTGCGGCGAACCGGTAATCAGCCAGACATCGGCATCGCTGCTGCTGAGATAGTCGGTGAGTCGCTGCTGCACCACCGGAAACGCAGTAACACGCTGGCGGAACCACTCAGCGAATTCCGCCTCACGCTGGCGCAGACGTTTTTCGCTGTGGCCGAAGGTAATCGCCCACAGCAATAAACTCATTGGCCAGCGTGCGGCGCGCCCTTTGATCAGCATGCCAAGACCAATCACCGGTAACAGCGGTACCACCAGCAGCAGATTGATCGGCTGACGTCGCAGCAGATAGCGCATAAAGGTGCCAAACATGTCTTGCTGATGCAGCGTGCCATCGAGATCGAAAAATACCACGCGTCGTTGTGTACCCTTTGTCAAACAGCACTCCTTCTCTATCCTTCGCGGTTTCTGCACTACAGTGTAGCCAGCTTCGGCGTTCGAGGCGAAAGCTGCTATTTTTAATTCCAGTGACTACAATGCCATTTGAATAGTTTATTCTTCGCGTTTACGCGCTGTTTGCGGATAAAGGAATTAAGGATCGAACCATGAGTTCATTGCTGCGCATTCGTCAGCTCTACCCTCGACTGGCGCTAAATGAGCGCCGGCTGGCGGATTTTTTGCTGTCGCAGCCGGATCGTGCACGGCATCTCAGTTCACAAAAACTCGCTGAGGAATCGGGCGTTAGCCAGTCCAGCGTGGTGAAGTTTGCCCAGAAGCTGGGCTACAAAGGGTTTCCAGCGCTGAAGCTGGCGCTGAGCGAATCGATGGCCGATCGCGATGCGATTACCGTGCATAACCATATTCTCAGCGACGATCCGCTGAAAGTGGTCGGCGAAAAGCTGCTGACCGAAAAGATCTCGGCGATCCGCGCCACGCTGGACATCAATAGCGAAGAGAAGCTGCTGCAAACCTTGCAGCTGCTGAAAAATGCCAATCGTATTTTGCTGGTTGGCATCGGCGCGTCCGGTTTAGTGGCGAAAGATTTTTCGTGGAAGCTGATGAAGATCGGCATCAATGCGGTGGCGGAGCAGGATATGCACGCTTTGCTCGCCAGCGTGCAAGCGATGGCGCCGGGCGATGTGCTGCTGGCGATCTCCTATACTGGCGAACGTCGCGAAATCAATCTGGCGGCGCAGGAAGCGGCGCAGGTCGGTGCCGATGTGCTGGCCTTTACCGGCTTTACGCCGAATGCTCTGCAGCAGTGCGCCACGGTTTGCCTCTACACCGTGGCGGAGGAGCAGAGCACGCGCAGTGCGGCGATCTCGTCGACCAGCGCGCAGCTGGCGTTGACCGATCTGCTGTTTATGGCGCTGGTACAAAACGATCCTGAACGCGCCTCCAGCCACATTCGCCACAGCGAAGCGTTGGTGAAAAAGCTGGTCTGATGAGATCAGGCGCGTATAATACCCGCGCCTTTTCTGCTGTTATTGGACTTCTGCTATGGCCTTGCTCATCACCACCAAATGCATCAATTGCGATATGTGCGAACCTGAATGCCCAAACCAGGCAATCAGCTTAGGTGACGCGATCTATGAAATTAATGTCGACCGCTGCACCGAGTGCGTGGGCCATTATGATGTGCCGACCTGCCAAAGCGTCTGCCCGATTGATAACACCATCATTACCGATCCACAGCACCCGGAAAGCCGCGAGGCGCTGTGGGAGAAGTTTGTGGTGTTGCACCCTTAGTTCTCAATAATCACCGTTGCGCAGGCGTAATGGCGTTCATCCGCTAACGTCACATGCACGTGTTTCACCCCGAGCTGGCTGGCAATCACCCTGGCCTGCTCAAAGAAACGTAATCCCGGTTTGCCCAGCGCATCGTTGTACACTTCGAACTGATTGAAGGCCAGGCCACCGCGAATGCCGGTGCCGAAGGCTTTCGCGGCCGCCTCTTTCACCGCAAAACGTTTAGCCAGAAAGCGCACCGGTTGCTGGTGCGCCTGATATTGCTGCCACTCGGCTTCGCTTAATACGCGACGCGCCAGACGGTCGCCGGAGCGCTCAATAACGCCAGCAATGCGCTCGATCTCTACGATATCGCTGCCGAGTCCGAGAATCGCCATTAGCGACGCGCTTCCCGCATCAGCTGCTTCATTTCGCTGACCGCATCGGCCAAACCGCTGAATAGCGCGCGGCCAATAATCGCATGGCCAATATTCAGCTCATGCATCTCCGGCAATTCAGCAATCGGCTGCACGTTGTGGTAAGTCAAACCGTGGCCGGCATTCACTTTTAAACCAAGGCTGGCGGCGAAAGTCGCGGCTTTGCGGATGCGCGACAGCTCAGCCTGGCGCGCGAGACCTTCGGGCGCTTCGGCATAGGCGCCGGTGTGAATTTCGATATAAGGCGCGCCGCTGGCAACCGCCGCTTCAATCTGACGGTGATCGGCATCGATGAACAGTGACACCAGAATGCCGGCGTCGCTTAACAGGCGCACCGCGGCATTAATTTTGTCCTGCTGACCCGCCACATCCAGCCCGCCTTCGGTGGTCACTTCCTGACGCTTTTCCGGCACCAGACAAACGAAGTGCGGCTTGATTTCGCAGGCAATGTCGATCATCTCGTCCGTTACCGCCATCTCCAGATTCATGCGCGTCTGAATGGTGTCACGCAGAATGCGTACATCGCGGTCGGTAATGTGGCGGCGATCTTCACGCAGATGCACGGTAATGCCGTCAGCACCGGCCTGCTCAGCAACAAACGCGGCCTGCACCGGATCGGGATAGTTTGTGCCACGTGCGTTACGTACGGTGGCAATGTGGTCAATGTTGACGCCTAACAGCAACTCAGCCATGACAATCCTTAAATGTGTTCAGTGTGTTTGCAGTGTACCGCGCTGAATATATCAGGCGGTACGACCAGCGCTAGTCGTTTGCCACATCTGGTTTCTTTTTTGGCACAAACTGGCGAAACAGTTCCTGACTCTTCAGCGGCTTGCCGCCAAGATAGGGTTTGAGCGCCATACGCGTAAAGCGTTTGGCGGCGCGCAGAGTATCGGCATCGGGGAATTCGCGCTCCCACAACGCACGCAGCTGGCGGCCGGTAAAGCTGCGTTGATTGACCACCAAACTGGCGATAAAACCCTTCTCTTCGCGGTAGCTGTAGGTCATGCCATCAGCCACCTCTTCGCCGCTGCCGGCACAGTGCAGAAAATCCACGCCGTAACCGAGATGCCCGAGCAGCGCCAGCTCAAAGCGGCGCAGCGCCGGTTCAGGCGAGCCGTTGCCTGCCGCCAGCGTTTGGATGCAATTCAGGTAATCAAAGAACATATCAGAGAAGGGAATTTGCTGCTCCAGCACGCGCGACAGCAGCTCGTTGACGTAGAGCCCACAATAGAGCGTAATGCCGCTGAGCGGCAATGCCAGCGAAACGGCTTCGGCATTGCGCAGCGTTTTGACATCACCGCGTCCACCCCAGCGCACCAGCAGTGGCGTAAAGGGTTGCAGTGCACCTTTTAGTTGGGAGCGGCGCGAGCGGGCGCCTTTGGCAAGGACGCGGACGCGCCCTTCGCTTTCGCTGAACAGATCGAGGAGTAGGCTGGTTTCGCTGTAAGGGCGACTATGCAGCACAAAGGCGCGTTGCCAGCCTTCCATTACTTAACCTTCGTCAGAGTAACCTAAGCTGCGCAGCGCACGTTCATCGTCCGCCCAGCCCGATTTCACTTTAACCCACAGTTCGAGATGCACTTTCGCTTCAAACATCTCTTCCATGTCTTTACGCGATTCAATGCCGATGGTTTTGATCTTGGCGCCTTTATTGCCGATGACCATTTTCTTCTGGCCTTCGCGCTCAACGAGGATCAGGCCATTGATGTCGTAGCCGCCGCGATCGTTCGAAACAAACTGCTCAATTTCGACGGTAACGGAGTAAGGCAGTTCTGCCCCCAGGAAGCGCATTAACTTTTCACGGATGATCTCAGACGCCATAAAGCGCTGCGAGCGGTCGGTGACATAATCTTCCGGGAAATGATGCTCAGATTTTGGCAGGCATTTACGCGCAATCGCCGCAATCGCGTCGACATTTTTGCCGCTTTCAGCTGAGATAGGGACGATTTCAAGGAAGTTCATCTGCTGGCTAAGGAACTGCAGATGCGGTAACAGAATACTCTTGTCCTGGATATTGTCGACTTTGTTGATCGCCAATACCACCGGAACTTTGTTATCACGCAGCTTGTTGAGCACCATCTCGTCGTCTGGTGTCCAGCGCGTACCTTCAACCACAAAGATCACCAGCTCAACGTCACCAATGGAGCTGCTGGCGGCACGGTTCATCAGGCGGTTGATCGCCCGTTTCTCTTCCATGTGCAGCCCTGGCGTATCCACGTAGATCGCCTGATAAGCGCCTTCGGTATGGATGCCCATAATACGGTGACGCGTGGTTTGCGGCTTGCGCGACGTGATCGACACTTTCTGCCCCAGCAACTGGTTCAGCAAAGTGGATTTACCGACGTTTGGTCGGCCTACAATCGCGACAAAGCCGCTATATGTTTCGAGTTCGCTCATTCGAGTCCTGACTTGGGCAGCGCCGCTTTCGACGCTGCAATGTGACTATTTATTCGAGGCCAAGCTTAATTAACGCCTGTTCGGCGGCTGCTTGCTCGGCTTTACGGCGGCTGGAGCCAATGCCCACCACCGGTTCTGCCATGCCACTCACCTGACAGTGAATGGTGAATTCCTGATCGTGGGCTTCGCCACGCACCTGTACCACCAAATACGACGGCAGCGGCAGATGACGTCCCTGCAAATACTCCTGCAGGCGCGTTTTCGGATCTTTTTGCTTATCGCCCGGACTGATCTGTTCCAGTCGTGAGTGATACCAGTCGAGAATTAACTTTTCGACGGTTTGAATGCTGCTATCGAGGAAGATGCCGCCAATTAAGGCTTCAACGGTATCCGCGAGGATCGATTCACGACGGAAACCGCCGCTTTTCAGCTCGCCCGGACCGAGGCGTAAACATTCGCCAAGGTCGAACTCTCGCGCCATCTCTGCCAGCGTATTGCCGCGCACCAGCGTGGCACGCATACGGCTCATGTCGCCTTCGTCCACACGCGGGAAGCGGTGATAGAGCGCATTGGCAATCACGTAGCTGAGAATAGAATCGCCAAGAAATTCAAGACGTTCATTGTGTTTGCTACTGGCGCTACGATGCGTCAGTGCCTGCTGCAATAAATCCGGATGAGTAAAAGTGTAGCCCAGTTTGCGCTGCAGCTTGTTAATGACGATGGGGTTCATGCTATTCCAGTTGTTCTGTGCGCCTATCACTGCATACGAAACAGGGCTGAGGTTCCAACCTGTTCTGTTTGGTGTGCACTGGCCTCCCGAAAGAGAGGCCAACCTTTTTTGAAGCTAATTAGTGAATCCCACCAATGCGGCTAAAGCGCACGCCGGTCGGCCACTGTCCTTCCTGTTTCTCGAAGCTCATCCAGATGGCCACCGCTTTGCCGACCAGATTCTTCTCGGGCACAAAGCCCCAGTAGCGGCTGTCGGCGCTGTTATCGCGGTTATCACCCATCATGAAATATTGCCCTTGCGGCACAATCCAGGTCGATTGCGGCTGGCCCGGCTGCTGATAATACATGCTTGCCTGACTTTGCGCTTCGTTTACCAGCAAGATATCGTGCGTTACGTTGCCCAATGTCTCTTTGCGGGTGCCGAGACGCAGGCCGCCCTTCATGGTTTCGCCCTGCGGCGCCTGGAAGAAGCCGTTGCCGGTTTCATTGCCATCAAAGCCGCTGAAGGTTTGAATGAAGTTACTTGGCTCAACGTTAGTGTAAGTCACTGGCAGCGCCGTGTCGCAACTGCCGCTACTGCAACCCGGATTGATGGTCAGGGTTTTGCTGTAAGGATCAAACACCACTTTATCGCCCGGCAAGCCAATCACGCGCTTGATGTAGTCCACGCTGGGATCTTTCGGGTATTTGAATACCGCGACATCACCGCGCTGCGGATGGCCAGTTGGTATCAGTGTGGTTTGGGTAATCGGATCTTTAATACCGTAAGCAAACTTCTCCACGAGGATGAAGTCGCCAATCAGCAGCGTTGGCATCATTGAGCCCGAGGGAATCTGGAACGGCTCAAAAATAAACGAACGCACGATCAACACCACCGCCAGCACCGGGAACACCGATGCGGTGGTTTCTACCCAACCCGGCTGCGCGGCTACTTTCGCCAGCGTTTTACTGTCGAGTGCGTTGCCGGCCTGCGCTTGCGCGGCAGCTTGCTTCGCACGACGCGCCGGTGCCCATTTAAAGCGATCGATACACCAGATAACGCCAGTGATCAGCGTTGCGATCACTAAAACCAGGGCGAACATGTTAGCCATTAAAAATCCTTATTTGCTGTCTTTACCGACATGCAGAATGGCAAGGAATGCTTCCTGCGGCAGCTCAACGTTGCCGACCTGCTTCATTCGCTTCTTACCGTCTTTCTGCTTCTGCAACAGTTTCTTCTTACGGCTCACGTCACCGCCATAGCATTTCGCCAGGACGTTTTTACGCAGCTGTTTTACCGTTGAGCGAGCGATAATGTGGTTGCCGATTGCCGCCTGAATCGCAATATCAAACTGCTGACGTGGGATCAGATCTTTCATCTTCTCCACCAGGTCGCGGCCACGATATTGTGAGTTATCACGGTGAGTAATCAGCGCCAGCGCATCAACACGTTCTGAGTTAATCATCACGTCGACACGCACCATGTCAGAGGTCTGGAAACGTTTGAAGTTGTAATCCAGCGAAGCATAACCGCGCGAGGTTGATTTCAGACGGTCGAAGAAGTCAAGAACCACTTCCGCCATCGGAATCTCATACGTCAGCGCAACCTGCTTGCCGTGGTAAACCATGTTGGTTTGCACGCCACGTTTTTCAATACACAGCGTAATGACGTTGCCGAGGAACTCCTGCGGCAGCAGCATGTGACACTCAGCAATCGGCTCACGCAGCTCGGCAATATTATTCAGCGGTGGCAGCTTCGACGGGCTATCTACATAGATAGTTTCACCGTCGGTGGTTTCCACTTCATACACTACGGTTGGTGCAGTGGTGATCAGATCCAGATCGTATTCACGCTCCAGACGTTCCTGAATGATCTCCATATGCAGCAGACCAAGGAAGCCGATGCGGAAACCGAAGCCCAGCGCCGTTGAGCTCTCTGGCTCGTAGAACAGTGACGCATCGTTCAGGCTCAATTTGCCCAGCGCATCACGGAACGCTTCATAGTCGTCAGAGCTGATCGGGAACAGACCGGCGTAAACCTGTGGCTTCACTTTCTTGAAGCCAGGCAATACTTTCTCCGCCGGATTGCGTTGTAAGGTCAGCGTATCACCCACCGGTGCGCCGAGGATGTCTTTAATCGCACACACCAGCCAGCCGACTTCACCGCAGTTCAGCTCGTTGCGATCAACACGCTTCGGCGTGAAGATGCCGAGACGGTCAGCGTTGTAGCTTTGACCGGAGCTCATGACTTTAACTTTGTCGCCTTTACGCAGGGTGCCGTTCTTAATACGAATCAGCGATACTACGCCAAGGTAGTTATCGAACCAGGAATCGATGATCAGCGCCTGCAGCGGACCTTCCGGATCGCCTTCTGGCGGCGGGATGTCACGCACCAGACGTTCCAGCACGTCGGGCACGCCGACGCCGGTTTTCGCCGAGCAACGCACCGCATCGGTCGCGTCAATGCCGACAATATCTTCAATCTCTTCCGCTACACGTTCTGGATCGGCAGCAGGCAGGTCGATTTTGTTCAGTACCGGTACCACTTCCAGATCCATTTCCATTGCGGTGTAGCAGTTTGCCAGCGTCTGAGCTTCAACGCCCTGCCCTGCATCGACCACCAGCAATGCCCCTTCACACGCCGCCAGCGAGCGGGAAACTTCATACGAGAAGTCAACGTGACCGGGAGTATCGATAAAATTGAGCTGGTAAGTTTCACCGTCCTGCGCTTTGTAATCGAGCGTGACGCTCTGCGCTTTAATGGTAATGCCGCGCTCGCGTTCCAGATCCATGGAATCCAGAACCTGCGCCGCCATCTCACGATCGCTCAGGCCACCACAAATTTGAATCAAACGGTCAGAGAGCGTTGATTTGCCGTGGTCAATGTGAGCGATGATGGAGAAATTTCGTATGTGCTTCATTTATATGAATATCTTCACGTAGAAAATCAGTGGGAAACTTGAGCACGGACACATTCAGGAAAGTGAGCTTTACCCGGAACCCTGTCGGCCTCATTAATGACGACGCATATTACACTGTTAACGCCGCGCGTTAAAGAATGGAACTGTGGGGAATCGCAACAGATTTCAGCGGTTAAGCTGATTGGGGAAGGCCGCATCAAACGCGGCCTGGACGGGGATCAAGCTTCGCTTTCCACGCGCAACGCATCAGGCGGTAACGCAACGCTGAGAATCACCGGTTGGAAAGCCTCGCGATCACCGAAGAGTTTGGATACACCTTTCGCTACGATAAAGCCGCCAATGCCGCCCAACAGCGCACCACAGGCCGCAGCCAGATCGCTGGCGAACAGCATCTGGAAGATGCCAGCCACTAAAAACAGGCCAAACAGTGGCGTCATGTAAACCAGCAAGGCAGAACCCAGCAGGCTGCTTTCGCGGATGCCTAACTCAATGCGCTGGCCGGGTTGCAACGGCTCCGCGCTGGCGATAGTCATCACGTGGGCATTTTTCGGCCCCAGCTGATTAAGCGCATGGCTGCCGCAGCCTTTACGCGCCGAGCAGCTGTTACAAGACGTTTTCGCTTCCGTGTGCAGGGTGGCGATGCCTTCTTTCCACGCCACCACGGTGGCCCATTCTTTCATCATTTTGGTGAACCCGAATCTATGCTGTCCGCAATACGTTTGGCAGTGGCTGGCGGTAACTCGCCCACCACCGTGATTTCGTTATTATTGCGTACTTCTGTCTGCACCGTACGACGCCCAGTGCGCAATGCCTGAACGCTGCTGCTTTTATCTGCTGGCGTAACGTTAATGGCAAAGCTAAACAAGCCATCGCTGTACAGGCGCGATTCGACAGTTTTGTTCATCGACGGGATATCGCGGCGACTTTGTGAGATCAGTTTCATGCCCGCCGGAAGCCAGTTTGGCTGCCAGCTGAGTTCCACTTTGTCACCGGCCGGTAACGACAGCGACGGCGGCAAGTTGGCCTTCTCCAGCCCTTGCATCAGATTGCGTACGCCTTCATCGACGGCAAAGCTGATGACGCGGAACTGTTCCAGCGTTTCACCGTCCCGATCGAGCAGATCAATACGCAGCGGCAATTTGGTATCCACATCCAGCCACACGACATAGCTGTAGCGCGTGCCATCGCGTGACACGATGCGCACCACTTCGCACATCTGATCGGCCATGCGCGAGCGGCCCACCGGAATGAAATCGTAAGACTCACCCAAACGGGAGAAGTCGGCAAACATCAAACCAGGTAACGCATCGATAATGTGATTGCCCGGCAGCGAGAAGGGATCTAATCCCGGCTCGAAATAGCTGATGTCGTTTCCGCGCTGGATCACTTCACGGCGCGGCCCGTCCATCTGCAACAGTTGGGCGAAGATACGATTGTCGATAACCGCGTGGCGATAACGCAGAGATTCAATGCCGAGACGCGAGACATTGATGTAGGCAAATTCGTAGTTGAGGTTCTGGCTTGCCTGCTCCATCTGTTGCAACAACGCCCCGGACGCAGAGGTCTGCGCCGAGGCGATAGATGAGCAAAACAGGCTGCCTGCCAGCAGGCTAACGGCACACCAAAGCTGCTTCATTACTGCTGCTGAGTTCCTAACGACTGATTTCCGGGAACATTAGCCTGAGCCTGTTGCGGATCGTTTTTCTCAAACTGAACCTGATCGGCATGCAGACGGCGTTGCAGTTCATAATCCTGCAGCATGGCATTCACGCGACGACGCTGTTCCTGCACCTGCTGATTAGAGCTGTTGGTGTCGAAGGCTTCAGAAGGCACGCCTAAGCTGACCGGTGACGCTTTACCCATCATCGGCAAGGTGTTGAATGCCGGTGAATCGGAGGTTTCAGTCGCGCTGCCAGTTGGTGAACTGTTGTAGTGCTGAACACCGACAATCACCGCCAGTGAGACACAAGCAGCAACACCAACTTGCGTCAGCTGTGCCGCCCAACTGCCACCACGACGCCAGAACGGCATCTTCTCGTAACGTGACGGCTCAGGCTGCGCTTCAGGGATCAGCGGAGTGACTTTGCGTGCCGGCTCGTTTTCGATGGCCGCCGCCACACGTGCGGAGATATCAAAATGCAGCACTTCTCCGATATCACCGCGTAAGGTGTCGCGAATGAGATGGTAGCTTTCCCAGCTGTGCTGAAGATCCGCATCCTTCGACAACGATGCCAACAGCTCGTTATCTAAAGTTTCACCATCCATTAAAGCGGAAAGTTTTTCTTTCTGCATGCCTTGGTACCCTTCCAGTAGCCGTTATCACTGACGTTGGATAAGCGGTTGAACTTTATTATCAATAGCCTCTCGTGCACGGAAGATACGCGAACGTACGGTACCGACCGGACAATCCATGATGACGGCAATCTCTTCGTAACTCAGACCATCCAATTCCCTAAGGGTAATGGCCATACGAAGATCTTCGGGAAGCGCCTCAATGGTACGAAAGACGATTTGTTTCAGTTCTTCAGACAACATTAAGTTCTCAGGGTTCGAAATTTCTTTCAGTGCACCCGCACTTTCGAAATTTTCCGCATCGATAGCATCCACATCACTGGATGGCGGACGTCGCCCCTGAGCAACCAGATAATTTTTCGCTGTGTTTACCGCGATGCGGTACAGCCATGTATAAAAGGCGCTGTCGCCACGGAACGATTCCAGTGCGCGATACGCTTTAATAAAAGATTCCTGAACCACATCAGGCACATCGCCTGACGGAACATAGCGTGAAACCAGGCTCGCCACTTTATGCTGGTATCGAATCACCAGTAAATTAAAGGACTTTTGATCTCCCTTCTGAACCCGCTCAACGAGAACCTGATCCGTTAACTGCTCGCTCATCCGAGGTAATATCTCCCCAAAACTTTTTTATGCGTAAGTGAACTGCCAGCACATCTCATTGTTCTGAGCAAGCATGCGCTTAGAGCGGCCCTTTGGCCCGAAGTTCACTACGACCAGAATTTTCCGTATCGGAACCACGACATCATTGTTGTTGATTGTCTTTCAGTGTAGCGACTTGCCACGCTGGTGGTGTCTTTTGCGGCACCGATAATCGCTGGCAGAGTACCTTATGACGCCGTCATTTTCACCTTTATTCCCTGAATTTTCAGAGTGTTTGATATAAAAAACACATTGTGCTCAATTTCAGAGTTAACTCACTGAATTCACGCTACTATCTCTATCCGCTGAATAATTTTTCCGCGCAATTGGTTCAAAATACTTCACAGCACCCCCATCACGGCTTATGCTCAAGCCACCTTTTGTTTAGTAAATTAAACATCATGACTTCTCTCCCAGAATATCAGTGTGATGTCCTCATCGTCGGCAGCGGTGCGGCAGGTTTATCGTTAGCGCTGCGCTTAGCGCCGCATTATCAGGTTACCGTGCTGAGTAAAGCGCAGGTGAATGAGGGCTCAACGCTGTATGCGCAGGGCGGGATTGCGGCGGTGTTTGATGAAACAGACAGCATCGAATCACACGTTGAAGACACGCTGGTTGCTGGCGCTGGCTTGTGCGACCGCGATACGGTGAGCTTTATCGCCAGCAACGCGCGTCACTGCGTGCAGTGGCTGATTGATAACGGCGTCGCCTTCGATAAAGAGCCGCAGGCTGAGGGTGAAGCGCGTTACCACCTCACGCGCGAAGGCGGGCACAGCCATCGCCGCATTCTGCATAGCGCCGATGCCACTGGCCGCGCGGTGGAAACCACGCTGGTAAGCCAGGCGCTGAGCCATCCCAACATCCGCATTATTGAACGCACCAATGCGGTGGACTTAATCCTCTCTGATAAGCTTGGCCTGCCCGGCAAGCGCCGCGTGGTTGGCGCGTGGATCTGGAACCGTAAACGTGAACAGGTGGAAACCTGCCGCGCGCGCGCCGTGGTGTTAGCCACCGGCGGCGCAGCGAAAGTCTATCAGTACACCACCAATCCGGACGTGGCCTCCGGCGATGGCATTGCGATGGCGTGGCGTGCCGGTTGCCGCGTAGCGAACCTCGAATTTAATCAATTCCATCCCACCTGTTTATTCCATCCACAAGCGCAAAACTTCCTGCTGACCGAAGCGCTGCGCGGTGAAGGTGCCTGGCTGTTGCGTCCTGACGGCACGCGCTTTATGCCTGACTTTGATGAGCGTGCCGAGCTGGCACCGCGCGATATTGTGGCGCGCGCCATTGACCATGAGATGAAACGGCTGGGCGTCGATTGCATGTATCTCGACATTAGCCACCAGCCGGAAAGCTTTGTGCGCGCGCACTTCCCGATGATTTACGAAAAATTGCTGACCTTTGGCCTCGATCTCACTAAACAGCCGATTCCGATTGTGCCAGCCGCGCATTACACCTGCGGCGGCGTGGTGGTGGATCAGCAAGGACGTACAGATGTTGACGGACTGTATGCGATTGGCGAAGTGAGCTACACCGGCTTACATGGCGCAAATCGCATGGCGTCCAACTCCCTGCTGGAGTGCCTGGTTTACGGTTGGTCTGCGGCTGAAGATATGATCGCCCGCTTGCCGGACATCGCGGCGGTAGAACATCTGCCCGCATGGGATGAAAGCCGCGTTGATGATGCCGATGAGCGCGTAGTGATCCAGCATAACTGGCATGAACTGCGATTGTTCATGTGGGATTACATGGGAATTGTGCGTACTACCAAACGTCTGGAGCGTGCGCTGCGGCGTATTAATTTGCTGCAACAGGAGATTGACGAGTACTACGCGCACTTCCGCCTCTCTAACAATCTGCTCGAGCTGCGCAATTTGGTACAGGTCGCCGAACTGATGGTGCGCTGTGCGCTGGAGCGCAAGGAGAGCCGAGGGCTGCACTTTACACTCGACAATCCCGATCTGCTGGATGAAGCGTTACCGACCATCCTGCAGCCCGAAGCTAGCGGAACAGGTAAAAGTCTTTCACCAGGCTGAGCCAGTCGGCTGAATAGCTTTTATCTTCATCACGAATGGCGAGACGTTCCAGCAAGGTTTCGCCGGCGGAGGGAGAAAAGCCTAACACCACGCGATTCGGCGGGCGCTGCGCATAGGCGGCGACATCGTAGCGATAACGCAAATGCCAGCCATCCGCCAGCGCCAGTGAAATCAATGCTTCGCCAGCTTCAGCCGGCAGCACCACGCAAAATAGCCCTTCTTCTTCAATCAACTGGGCGGCACAACGCAGCAGCGTCAGATGGTCGAGCGTGGCGGTGCTGCGTGCGGTATCGCGCGCGACACTACCGGTTGCCATACCGGGCGCAAAAAAAGGCGGATTACTGACGATGAGCGAAAAGCGTTTTTCACACTGTTCGCTCCAGCTGACAATATCCTGATGGTGGACGTGGATGCGATCCGCCCACGGCGAAGCCTGCATATTTTCCTGCGCCTGCTGCGCTGCGCTGGCTTCCAGTTCGACGGCATCAATCTTTACCGAATTGGGCGTACGTTGCGCCAGCATCAGCGCAATCAAGCCACTGCCGCAGCCAATATCGAGGACGCGACGCGCGCCGGCTACTGGCGCCCAGGCCCCGATTAACACGCCATCGGTGCCGACTTTCATCGCACAGCGATCGTGCGCCACGAAAAATTGCTTAAAGGTAAAACCGTCTTTTCTTAACGTCGGCCGCGCGTGCGGCTGGTCCTGAGACATACTTCACTACCATTGAATTTTTTACTGCCGGAAGTGTAACGTGGTGGCGATGGGAATTCACCTGCGCCGGTAATACCTACACAAACAGATGAAGATTATATTCGTTCTGTCTATAATCAGCGCCCCAAACTGAGGTAGACCATGACCGTAACCACATTCTCCGAACTCGAACTCGACGAAAGCCTGCTACAAGCTTTGCAGGAAAAAGGCTTCACTCGCCCTACTGTTATTCAGGCCGAGACCATTCCTGCCGCGCTGGAAGGCCGTGACGTTCTGGGTTCGGCTCCAACCGGGACGGGGAAAACTGCAGCGTTTTTGCTGCCCGCTTTACAGCATTTGCTCGATTTCCCGCGTAAGAAATCAGGCCCACCACGCATTCTGATCATCACCCCAACGCGCGAACTGGCGATGCAGGTTGCCGATCACGCGCGCGAGCTGGCTAAACACACGCATCTGGATATCGCCACCATCACCGGGGGCGTGGCGTATATGAACCATGCCGAAGTATTCAGCGAAAACCAGGACATCGTCGTCGCGACCACCGGCCGTTTGCTGCAGTACATCAAAGAAGAGAACTTTGACTGCCGCGCCGTAGAAACGCTGATTCTCGATGAAGCTGACCGCATGCTCGATATGGGCTTTGCGCAGGACATCGAAACCATCGCCGCAGAAACCCGCTGGCGCAAACAGACGCTGCTGTTTTCGGCGACGCTGGAAGGTGAGCACATCAAAGACTTCGCCGAGCGTTTGCTCAACGAGCCTGTGTTTATTGAGGCCGACCCAAGCAAAAGCGAACGCAAAAAAATCCAGCAATGGTATTACCGTGCCGATAATTTAGAGCATAAGAATAAGCTGCTGATTCACCTGTTGAAACAGCCAGATGCCACGCGCGTCATTGTATTTGTGCGCAAACGTGAGCGCCTGCATGAGCTGGTTACCTGGCTTCATGAAGCGGGCATCCGCACCAGCTACCTCGAAGGCGAAATGGTGCAGGTCAACCGTAACGAAGCCATCAAGCGTATGAATGATGGCCGCGTGAAGGTGATGATTGCCACCGACGTTGCTGCGCGCGGTATCGACATCGACGATATCTCGCACGTGATTAACTACGATTTGCCGCGCACCGCAGATACCTATCTGCACCGTATCGGTCGTACCGCGCGTGCGGGCCGTAAAGGTACCGCGATCTCGCTGGTTGAAGCGCACGATCACGTGCTGCTGGGTAAAATCACCCGTTACATCAACGAGCCGTTAAAAGCGCGTGTGATTGATGAGCTGCGTCCAGAAAGCCGTGCGCCAAGTGCTAAAGTGACGGGAAAACCGTCGAAAAAAGCACTTGCGAAGCGTCAAGAGCGTAAAGAGAAAGAACAAGAGAAACCGCGCGTCAAGCAACGTCATCGCGACACCAAAAATGTGGGTAAACGCCGCAAACCAAGCGGTAGCGATGCACCAAAGTCTGGTGCGGAATAAAACAGCACTCGCTGTAATTAATCGCCTCTTTTGAGGCGATTTTTTTGTTTTAAGCGTAGTGAAAACGCGCTTTCGCTATCATCCGCCCTGAAGAACCGTTCTTTTAAACTCGCCAGATAAAAAAAGCCGCGCCAATCAACATTGGCGCGGCTTGTATTGCTGTGTGTCTTTTCGTCAGCGCTGCAATTACAGGCTTTCGGTGAATGTACGTGTAATCACGTCACGCTGCTGCTCTGGCGTCAGCGCGTTAAAGCGCACGGCATAGCCAGATACGCGAATGGTCAACTGCGGATATTTTTCCGGATGATTGACGGCATCTTCCAGCGTTTCGCGGCGCAGCACGTTAACGTTCAGGTGCTGACCACCTTCGATGCGCACCTGCGGTTTCTGCTCAAGTGGAATTTCACGGTAAGCGATTTCGCCGAGATCGCTGATAGCAACAACCTGATCTTCTGCGAAATCCCCTTTGGCGCACAGGCAGCGCGCTTCGGCTTTATCATCGTCCAGCAGCCAGAATGAGTTCAACAGCTGTGGATTATTTGCCTGAGTAATTTGAATACCGGTAATCATAGTAGGTCTCCAGGGCTTTACGCTGTCGCAACTGGGCAGCGAGGTTCATAAGGTTTTGGAATGCTGTGGTATATCACTGCAGGAAATGCTCCGTTTTGACCTGTATCAATTTCGTCTAGTCACGATTACACGCTGAAAACCTAACAAATTGATTAATAACAACTTCGCCAATTAAAATTTTACGTAAATATTCAAATTATTTTTATCCTTCTGCTGTTGAGTCCGACACGTTAAGCTAGGCGCACTATTTTGCAGGGAGTCAACGATGGCTGAGAAGCTGACCTGGCACGACGTGCTGGCTGAAGAGAAAGAGAAACCTTACTTCGTGGAAACGCTGAAAGCGGTGGCCAATGAACGCGCAGCCGGCGTAACGGTGTATCCGACGCAGAAGGATGTGTTTAATGCCTTTCGGCTGACCGAACTGGGCGATATCAAAGTGGTGATTTTGGGTCAGGATCCCTATCACGGCCCGAATCAGGCGCATGGTCTGGCTTTTTCCGTTCTGCCCGGCGTGGCGATCCCGCCGTCATTACTGAATATGTACAAAGAGCTGGAGCAGGATATGCCCGGCTTTGTGCGTCCTACACACGGTTTTCTTGAAAGCTGGGCAACACAAGGCGTGATGCTGTTGAACACCGTGTTAACGGTGGAAGCCAGTAAGGCGCATTCGCACGCGCGCTTTGGCTGGGAAACCTTTACCGATAACGTCATCAGCGCCATCAATCAGCATCGCGAAGGGGTAATTTTCTTGCTGTGGGGTTCGCATGCGCAGAAGAAAGGCAGCATCATTGATACGCAACGTCATCATGTATTGAAAGCGCCGCACCCTTCTCCGCTCTCCGCGCATCGCGGCTTTTTTGGCAGTAAACACTTCTCGCAGGCGAATGCGCTGCTGAGGCAATCGGGCCAGTCACCAATTGACTGGATGCCGGTGTTGCCTTAATAAACAAACGGCCGCATTAAGCGGCCGTTGTTATTACAGCGACAGATTAGCCTTTGGCTTTGGTCACTGCCACCATCGCTGGACGCAGCAGGCGACCATTGAGGGTGTAACCGCGCTGCATCACCATCAGCACGTGATTTGGCGCCATATCTTCTGATTCCATCATCGACATCGCCTGATGGATCTCTGGATTGAATGGCACATTGGTTTCGCCCACCACTTCCACGCCAAACTTACGCACCGCGCCCAGCAGCGACTTCAGCGTCAGTTCGATACCTTCGATCATCGAAGCCAGTTCAGCGTTCTCTTTGTCTGCCACTTCCAGCGCGCGCTCCAGGCTATCGATCACGGGCAGCAGCTCGTTGGCAAATTTCTCCAGCGCAAATTTATGCGCCTTTTCCACGTCCATTTCAGTACGGCGACGAATATTTTCGATC
Source organism: Pantoea sp. DY-15 (assembly GCF_019795935.1). Classification (NCBI taxonomy): domain Bacteria; kingdom Pseudomonadati; phylum Pseudomonadota; class Gammaproteobacteria; order Enterobacterales; family Erwiniaceae; genus Pantoea; species Pantoea sp. DY-15. Next base: position 69,901 of record NZ_JAIMIF010000003.1, on the reverse strand, counting down.
TCCGCCTGCGCACGCAGCTGTGCATCTCGCACGCCGGTTTGCGACACGGCTAACTCGGCTTCCAGTTGCGCGATACGCTCATCACGCGGGTCCACCTCAGCGGTTGTCTCTGCGTCCACGTGCTGCTGATCCTGTTGAATTTCGTCTGAGACTTGCTCGTTTGGGGTGTTCTGTTCTTTACTACTCATGAATTTCTCCGCGTTTTGCACATTCATCTCGCTGGTTGGCTTATTATGGGGATCAGTTTGACGGTTTCAAGTAAACCCATCACATTGCCTGGCCGTTTTGGCTTATAAGGAACTCGCGCTAAATGAACAAACACTTTAACTGCATCGGGATTGTCGGCCATCCGCGCCATCCTACTGCGTTAACCACCCATGAAATGCTCTGGCGCTGGCTAACGGCAAAGGGTTATGAGGTGATTGTCGAGCAGCAGATTGCGCGCGAACTGGATTTGAAAAATGCCCAAACCGGCAGCCTTGCGGATATTGGTCAACGCGCTGATTTAGCTGTGGTGGTTGGTGGCGATGGCAACATGCTTGGGGCTGCTCGCGTGCTGGCGCGCTATGACATCAAAGTGATTGGCATCAACCGTGGCAACCTCGGTTTTCTCACCGATCTCGATCCGGACAACGCACAACAGCAGCTGGACGATGTGCTGCAGGGCGATTACTTTGTCGAAAGCCGCTTCTTGCTGGAGGCGCAGGTGTGCAAAGAAGACTGCTCGCCGCGCATTGGTAGCGCCATTAATGAAGTGGTGCTGCATCCCGGAAAAGTCGCGCATATGATTGAATTCGAAGTCTATATTGATGAGGTTTTTGCCTTTTCACAGCGCTCCGATGGTTTGATTATCTCCACGCCAACCGGCTCCACCGCCTATTCGCTTTCGGCTGGCGGCCCTATTCTGACGCCGTCGCTGGATGCGATTACGCTGGTGCCAATGTTCCCGCACACGCTCTCTGCGCGTCCGCTGGTGATCAACAGTAGCAGCACCATCCGCCTGCGTTTTTCTTACCTGCGCAGCGATCTCGAGATCAGTTGCGACAGCCAGATTGCCCTGCCAATTCAGGAAGGTGAAGATGTCCTGATCCGCCGCAGCGCCAATCATCTCAATCTTATCCATCCTAAAAATTACAACTATTTTAATACCTTAAGTTCAAAGCTGGGCTGGTCTAAAAAATTGTTCTGAAAATCAGCACTGGCTACTTTACTGTATAAAAAACCAGGATATACTGTATGTAAAACCATATCTGTTTTTACATACAGGTGATTCTATGCTGGCACAATTGACCATCAGTAACTTTGCTATCGTTCGTGAACTGGAGATCGACTTTCATCGTGGTATGACGGCGATCACGGGTGAAACCGGCGCGGGTAAATCTATCGCCATTGATGCGCTGGGCCTGTGTCTGGGCGGCCGCGCTGAAGCAGATATGGTGCGTCAGGGTGCCAGCCGCGCTGATATATGCGCCCGCTTCCAACTCAAAGCTTCGCCTTCCGCACAACGCTGGCTGGTGGAGAATCAGCTGGATGAAGGCAATGAGTGTTTGCTGCGGCGTGTGATTAGCGCGGATGGTCGTTCGCGTGGCTTTATCAATGGCACGTCGGTGCCGCTGTCGCAGTTGCGTGAACTGGGCCAGTTACTGATTCAGATTCACGGTCAGCATGCTCACCAATTGCTGCTCAAATCCGATTATCAAAAACATCTGCTGGATGCGTATGCAGCCCACGATGATTTGCTGTCTGAAATGCGCCAGCACTATCAACGCTGGCATCAGAGTTGCCGCGCGCTGGCGCAGCATCAGCAGCTCTCGCAAGAGCGTGAATCCCGCCGAGAGCTGCTGCAGTATCAGTTGAAAGAACTCAATGAATTTGCCCCACAGCTCGGCGAATTTGAACAGATTGATGAAGAGTACAAGCGCCTGGCGAACAGCGGCCAGTTGCTGTCTACCAGCCAGCAAGCGCTGCAAATTCTCGCCGATGGTGATGACACCAACCTGCAAAGCTTGCTGTACAGCGCCCGCCACATGCTGGGTGAATTAGTGACGCTGGATAATAAAGTCAGCGGCGTATTCAATCTGCTGGAGGAAGCCGCGATTCAGCTCAGTGAAGCCAGCGATGAACTGCGTCACTACTGCGAACGCCTGGATCTCGATCCCAATCGTCTGCATGAGCTGGAGCAACGTCTGTCACGGCAGATTGCGCTGGCGCGTAAGCACCATGTCTCACCTGAAACCTTGCCGGTGCTTTATCAGCAGCTGCTGGATGAAGCGGAACTGCTTTCGCAACAAGAGAGCGATCAGGAAACCTTGCAGTCTGAAGTTGTCTCTCACCATAAAGCCGCGTTAGTGAGTGCTGAAAATCTGCATCAACTGCGTGAGCACTCCGCTCAAGAATTGAGCCATCTGATCACGCAAAGCATGCGCACGCTGGCAATGCCGCACGGACAGTTTGCGATTGTGCTGGAGTTCAATGCCGATCAACTTACTGCAGATGGCGCAACGCGCATTGATTTCCGCGTTACGACGAACCCAGGCCAACCGCTCCAGCCGCTGGGCAAAGTGGCATCCGGCGGTGAGCTGTCGCGTATTGCTCTGGCGATTCAGGTGATTACCGCACAGAAAATGGAAACACCGGCAATGATCTTCGATGAAGTAGATGTTGGCATCAGCGGCCCAACCGCCGCTGTTGTCGGTCAAATGCTGCGTCAGCTGGGCGAGTCAACGCAGGTGATGTGTGTCACGCACCTGCCGCAGGTTGCCGGCTGCGGTCATCAGCACTTCTACGTCAGCAAAGAGACCGATGGCGCGATGACAGAAACGCATATGCAGCCGCTGGATAAACGCGCGCGTCTGCAAGAGTTGGCGCGTTTGCTGGGCGGCAGCGAGGTAACGCGCAACACGCTGGCCAACGCCAAAGAACTTTTAGCCGCCTGATACCGCACTTTTTTCCCGGCTGGTGGTCATATGCTTGCTCTGTAGAGGTTTCAAATAGCGAAAAGGTTTATTATCATCGGCAGTTATGTCGTCTGAGTAATAAAGCCTGCCGCAGGCAGAGTTCAGAATTTGATGGCAAAAAAATAGCCTGCTGAAAGGCGTTTGGCCCCAGAAAAGGAATGTATAGATGCGCTGTAAAACGCTGACTGCCGCGGCAGTAGTAATGTTGATGATGACCGCTGGATGTTCCACCCTTGAGCGCGTTGTGTATCGTCCGGATATCAATCAGGGGAATTACCTGGTCGCCAACGATGTGTCGAAGATTCATAACGGCATGACGCAGCAGCAGGTTGCCTACACGCTCGGTACGCCGATGATGCGCGATCCGTTTGGCAGCAACGTTTGGTATTACGTGTTCCGTCAGGAACCAGGCCATGAAGGTGTGAAACAGCAAACGCTGACGCTGACCTTTGACAGCAACGGAACGTTGACCAACATCGACAATAAGCCGAAGCTCACTGGCAAAGAAGGCTAAGTGAACGGCAATAAAAAAGGCGCTTAAGCGCCTTTTTTAGTTTTTACTTTCTGACTATTTCTTCTCAGCTGAACGCTCTGCGCGTTGACGCCGCAACTCTTTCGGGTCGGCAATCAATGGACGATAGATCTCAATGCGATCACCATCCTGCACGACATCACCCAATTTTACCGGGCGGCTATAAATACCAACCTTATTCGAGTTCAGGTCAATATCTTTACGCAGTGACAGCAACCCGGAAGCCTTGATCGCTTGCTCAACGGTTGCGCCTTCTTCAAGCGTTACGGCACGCAAATACTGCTTATCTGGCAGTGCGTAAACCACTTCCACGCTGATATCAGGCACGATAAACCTCTTTCGCACGCTGACTGAACGCCTGCACCATGCTGTTTGCCAGCTCTTTAAAGATGCGGCCGAACGCCATTTCTACCAGCATATTGGTGAACTCAAAATCGAGGTTCAACTCAACCTTGCAGGCATCATCACCCAATGAGGTGAAATGCCAGCCGCCGGTCAATTTACGAAACGGGCCATCAACCAACTGCATCAATATGCTTTGGTTGCTGATCAGCGTATTGCGCGTGGTGAAAGTTTTACTGATGCCGGCTTTCGAGACATCAACGGCCGCGGTCATTTGATCTCCGCTGTTATCCAGCACGCGACTGCCGGTGCAGCCCGGCAGAAACTGAGGATAAGCATCCACGTCATTCACAAGACGGTACATCTGCTCAGCGCTATAAGGGACCAGCGCTGAACGACTAATCTGGGCCATAATGGTTCCTGTTCATCACAAAACCATTGAATAATACCATTTTCAGTCACCAAACAAAAATTCACGGCTTTGCTTGCTGTGCTAAAATGGAGTGTTTTTTACCGCCCTGCAGGACAGGGGATGCGCCCATAAACTGAGTGATGTAGACTACGCCGCACTATGACAAAGAAAAAAGTTAACAAACCCGGTTCAGCCACTATTGCCCTCAATAAACGCGCACGTCATGAATACTTCATTGAAGAAGAGTTCGAGGCGGGTATGTCGTTGCAAGGATGGGAAGTCAAATCACTCCGTGCCGGTAAGGCTAACATCAGCGATAGCTACATACTGCTGCGCGATGGTGAAGCTTACCTGTTCGGCTCTACTTTCCAGCCGCTGGCGGTTGCTTCAACGCATGTGGTGTGTGATCCCACGCGAAGCCGCAAGCTGCTGCTGAAACAACGCGAACTCGATTCGCTGTACGGTCGCGTCAACCGCGAAGGTTTTACCGTGGTTGCGCTGTCGATGTACTGGAAAAATGCCTGGGCCAAACTGAAAATCGGTGTGGCACGCGGTAAGAAAGAGCACGACAAGCGTGACGACGTGAAAGAACGCGAATGGAAGATGGACAAAGCGCGTATTATGAAGAATTCAAAGCGTTAAGCGCTGGATTTTGGCGTCGCTTGTCTGTAGTATTGAAATTTCTTGGGGCTGATTCTGGACTCGACGGGATTGTGAAGCCTTAGGAGCATGCCGAGGGGCGGTTTGCCTCGTAAAAAGCCGCAAAAAAATAGTCGCAAACGACGAAAACTACGCTTTAGCAGCTTAATAACCTGCTTTGAAGCCCTCTCTCCCTAGCTTCCGCTCTTAAGACGGGGATCAAGAGAGGTCAAACCCAAAAGAGATCGTGTGGATGCCTTGCCTGGGGTTGAAGCACTAAATCTAATCAGGCTAGTTTGTCAGTGGCGTGTCTGTCCGCAGCTGGCCGGCGAATGTAAAGACTGACTAAGCATGTAGTGCCGACGGTGTAGTAATTTCGGACGCGGGTTCAACTCCCGCCAGCTCCACCAAAATCCTTCGAAGATGATTCCAGAGTCATCCGTAGAAGTACTGAAAGCCCGCACGGCACAAGCCCTGCGGGCTTTTTTGTGTCTGTAATCTTCCGAGACGATCCGCCTGAATCCAGTGATAATTGGTATACGAATTGGTATACGGTAAGATGTATGCCATTAACGTATACCAATTCATGCAGGAAATGTAGACATGGCAAGGACTACGCGCCCATTAACCAACACAGAAGTTCTACGCGCTAAAGCAGATGATAAAGATTTGACTCTGCATGATGGTGACGGGCTTTTCTTAGTCATCAAAACCAGCGGCAAGAAGCTTTGGCGCTTCCGCTATCAACGTCCCGCAACGAAGCAACGGACAATGATCGGATTAGGTGCCTTCCCCGCCCTTACACTCGCCAATGCACGCAGCTTGAGGGCGGATTATCTTGCTCTCTTAGCTAATGGGATCGATCCGCAAGTACAGGCAGTGGTTGCAGAGGAGCAGCAACAGATTGCTTTAGACAGCGTTTTCTCAACCGTTGCAGCTAACTGGTTTCAGCTTAAAAGCAAGAGCGTCACACCTGATTACGCCAAAGATATTTGGCGTTCTCTAGAGAAAGACGTGTTTCCTACTGTTGGTAAAATTCCTGTTCAACAAATTAAAGCTAGGACACTAGTTGAGGCCCTTGAGCCTATTAAAGCTCGTGGGGCATTAGAGACGGTCCGCAGATTGGTTCAACGCGTTAATGAGATAATGATTTACGCGGTTAACACTGGTTTGATTGATGCAAACCCAGCATCAGGCGTTGGCATGGCTTTTGAGAAACCCAAAAAACAAAATATGCCTACTTTAAGACCTGAGGGATTACCAGAATTAATACGTTCATTATATATATCCAATTTATCGGTTTCGACAAGGTGTTTGATTGAATGGCAGCTATTAACTTTAGTTCGACCCTCTGAAGCATCTGGAACTAAATGGACGGAAATTGATATAGCCGCTAAAGTATGGACTATTCCAGCAGAACGAATGAAAGGAAAGCGCGAGCATATTGTACCTTTATCTAGTCAGGCTCTTGACTTACTAAACATGATGCTTTCAATTAGTTCAAATCGAGAGCATGTCTTTCCGAGCAGAAATAACCCTAGGCAGCCAATGAATAGTCAAACAGCCAATGCAGCTTTAAAACGCATCGGCTATGGCGGAAGACTTGTAGCTCATGGGCTACGTTCGATCGCCAGTACAGCGCTAAATGAGCAAGGGTTTAATGCTGATGTAATAGAAGCAGCTTTGGCACATACTGATAAAAATGAAGTCCGTCGCGCTTACAATCGGTCAACTTATTTTGACCAAAGAATTTCTTTAATGAGTTGGTGGGGGGAATTTGTTTATATGAAATGAGGTTGAGCTTTAAAGCTCAACCCGTTATTTAGGATGCCATTATTTCGTTCAAATACCTGATAATATGAACTTTATTTATATCAACATGTTTAAGATTAGGTTTCAACACATTCTTCCAGTAGAGATTAGCATTGAAAGGTTTACTTCTATCCTTACCATCAACAAACCTTAGGAATTCAGGTATATCTTCGCTTTGATGAGCAGGTTCAAAAGTTATGTTATGCGCCCTAATCAAACCTACATTAGCATCCATGTCAACATAATCTAATTTATGTTGCTCTGAAATAGACATTTGTATACCTGAATCAAATGTAGGGTTACCTCTCCCATCTAAAGATGTTATTTTGGCTTTATCAGTATCACAGATAACATGATATTTAATATTAAACCTTGAAAAAATCTTTTGATAAAATGGAATATTATTAACAGTGCCGCAATTTAAAACAAATATTGTTTTCTTTGATGGTACCTCTTGGAAGTATGCTCTTGAAATTATCTCTTCTGTTGGCCCTTCAATTAATAAAACTTCATCAGCATAGAATGATTCACAAATATATGGATTGAATCTGAGCACTTCATACATTTCTTGTTTTAGTTCGTCGTTAGTTTGAATACCCTTGGCATCTTTCAGAAACCGATCATTTATTTGAAAAGCTCTAGTTCCTTTATCATTATTAATCAAACGTATTATTGATGATTTTGGTTTGGCTAAATCAATCATGGAAGATGAGTGTGATGCACACAATACTTGGTACGGTAGATCTTCCACACTAACCTGATAAATTAATTCTCTTAACTCCTTCACCATTCTTGGATATAGAAAAAGCTCTGGCTCTTCGAATAGGACCATATAATCTTTTCTTCCCTCCCGTCTTTCAAACTTCTCAGCAACATCTTTCATTAAGAGCAAGGTGAAAATCGCGGTCCTGATAGTTCCGTGCCCTACACTATTATAGCTAGAAGGAATGTTACCATCATAATCTCCATTAATATCCTTTTTCATAAACTCAATCTCGAAATCTCGCCCAAGCTTATTTTCCGTCCAAACAACTCTGTCTTTTAGATGCTTAAATAGAATGGCTGTATCTCCAAATATTTTATTAAAGTATCCATTTACCGAATCCTGATAAGCTTCAATTAAAAGAGGATCATACATTTTATCCTGTAATTCTTTTATTTTATCCTGAGCGATCTTCAATTCTTCTAAATCTGAGGATTTAAGAGTACTTTCAGCCATCATCTTTAAAATTTCATTTAATATTTTTTTAGCCTCCTCTTCAGTCGGCATTGCTTTGATAAATACAGGTTTTGGTAAACAGGATTGAAAAACGGTATGGAGTCCTACTGTTGCATATCCAACTTCTTCATACTCGCCAGCCTCACCTTTATCAAAATTGAAAGTATAATTTTTATCTTCAATTTTGGCACCATCCTTACTCCATACCTTCTTTATTCTGATGCAGTCATCGTTCAAATATTTTTTATAACTTTCCTTTTGCTTGGGCGCTTTTAATTCAATTCTCTCTTTATCTAAATCATCAAGTTGAACTTCGAGTTCGAATTCAATGGAGTTTTTATCATCACGTTTGTGAAAGTCATCTTGTGTGGGTTTCTCATTTGTAAAGAAAAACATGTATGCTTTTAAAAAGGTTGATTTCCCAGCGTTATTTGCACCGTATATGAAGAGAGTGTTGGTATCCTTGAAAATTATTTTATTATTTTTAATTCCACCAGATATTGCTCTGAAGTTATTTACACCAAAGAATGAGATTTTCATAAAACTCCTTATCATGATAACAAATCGAATTGGTTACTTTGAAGAGTCATCTATTACTATCAAATAAGAAGCGCAGTGCACATCCATTTTTTAAGATAAGTACTAAAAAAATCGACAATATTAAAATTGTGATTAATATCGCAAAAATTAATAATAAACTTATAAATTATCAAGATACAACCTGACTTTGAATGGACCACTATTATTTATAACCTTAACACTAAAAATTACACTAATTAATTCCATTAAGTAATTAATCAGTTGGGATACAATCTATTCCTATCGCGCGCGCTCGTACCCCCGCCACGCCTGCCCGCTTTATGTAGCAGTTTTCATGCGGCTGCATGAGTCCCCTCAGGCAGCCCCACTACTGGCCTGAATTGCATTAACTCAGCTGCATATATTCATGCGCTTTCATGCAGCATAGGCATGCACTCACGCGCTTCAGGCTGGCCAGAGAAAAGGGATGTAAAAAAACCGGCACGATGGCCGGTAAAGTGTGGCTGATAAAACTCAGCCGGGGGCGTTCTGGCGGTTCGATAGTCTGCTGGCTGATCCATAACGGTTCAGCGTCTGCCGTGGTGGCGGTGATTCTTTCTCAGGGACGTCTTCAGTTACCTTCTGCGGTTTCATGATAATGGTGTCCAGGCTCTCCAGCGTTGTGAACGTGCAGGAGCAGTCGATATTACGACACTGATACCACGTCTTTTTTAACGTACCTGTCTGATATTCGCTGGTACGCGTGTGTGCGGTCATGCTGCATTCAGGGCATTTCATTGCCATCACGTTTTATCCTTCTGTTTAGCGCCAGTCCCCATCCAGGCTGGAGTTAACGGTTTATAAAAGCCGTTATCGTTAGCTTTCTTTGTAGGGAGAGCCAATGGGGGCTCCGGTGAATGCATTGTGCCGTTGCTGGCACAGTCGAGCTATGGGATGGCGTTGTGTGATGGCCCAGACAAAATGACCTTCTTCTGGCTGGCCGCATTGGGCCTGACTTCTGACTCAGCTTTTAGATTTATATATATCCTTCACTATTCTTCACCTTAATAAAAAAGAGAGTAAATACAGTATATTAAAGGGTGAACAATTAATGGTTATCCCTTCACCCAGTGTTCACCATGCTTCACCCAACTTTTTATGCAGATAAACCTTATCGAGTGTTTATTTCGATTGTTTTAATGAAAATTAATCATTAAAAACGATTCGCTTAATTCATCTCAGCACTATTGGTCTATATTGCCCTATATTTACCTGTGCAAAAAACAGGCGGCTGATTTTTGCGCGTTTGTGCCAGCTGCAGCACCCTTTCGCCATGTTGCTTTGGCAGTAAATATGCTGAGAATAAAGAGCTACCCGACTTCGGACGTATCTGTCCGTATCACCACGGACTCAATAAGAGGTAGCTCATGCACACCGTATTATCCGCAAACTCCTCCGCTCCTGCGACCCCGGCTTTACCCGTAAACCCGGTGCTGAACGATCGCTTCCTGCGACTGCCGGAAGTCATGCACGTCTGCGGCCTGTCCCGCTCCACCATTTACGACCTTATCAGCCGCAACGCCTTCCCGGCGCAGGTGTCGCTTGGCGGCAAGAACGTGGCATGGCTCGCCAGCGAAATCAGCGTCTGGATGAGCGATCGCATTGCAGCACGCGGTCAGGAGCGCACCGCATGAGGTTTTTAAACCGTGCCGGTAAATCACGCGAACCCTCTGTCGCGCACGCAATCCCGCTTATGCATATGGCTGGCGCCGGGATGGGTAAACCGCTTCAGCCGCAGCGCTTTCGCACAGTGAAGCCAGCCTTCAGTCTGCAAAGTCCTGGCATCGCGCCCTCCGGTATCCGGACTGTTTCCCGTGGCGAGATTCATCCCGCCAGCTGCTGAGGTTGACTGATGTCATTTTTAACTGCTGCCTCCGGCTTGCGCGCCGGGGCCATTCCCTGGTACAGTAAATCCGCTGTCGCAAAATCGGCAGCCGGGCGTAGGAACCCGCGTAATTCACAGGCGACACCAGACGCGCCATGCGTCTTTTTTTGTGTCCAAGCCTCAGTGCACCCATTTTTCGGGCAACGGTTCTGTATCCGTTGCGCCGTCTGCGTAATGGTGGCCCGGGCGGGGCAGCCTTCGGGCTGGCCGGTATCCTGTGAAGCCGGTATTCCTACCCCCGTTCGGGCTACCACCCATGAGTGTAGGAACTCCGGTGGTGGCGTTAACCGCTATTCACAGGAGGCTGCCATCATGGCTACGGTCCTTAATTCCCCATACCCTCAGTTTGTTTTCGTTTTTGCCGCCGTGCGCCGCAGCGAGCGCCAGCAGCATATTCATATGCTCCGCACCGTTGCCGCCGACGAGCGCGCCGCACGCCTTTCGCTGGCCCGCGATTACGTGCTGTCCTTTGCCGCCCGCCTGCCGGTTCAGGAGGTGCGCGCATGACTCACGCCACGATTTCTCACGCCGACCTGGTACGCCTTGAGCACCTGCGCAACGCCGGGCGCTTTGTCAGCGATATGACCGCCTTTCAGGAGTGCCACGAACTACCGCAGCCCGCTCAGCGCGCGCAGCTGGCTTCACTGGTCTTTCTCATCACCGAGCAGCTGGATGACGTGGTGACGCGCTGCCAGAACAACTGGATGAACGCGGAGGCTGAATCATGAAAGTCCGCACCCTTTCGCCTGAACTGCGCGCCGCGCTTTCACGCCGCGCCGTCGCCTGCGCCTGGCTGACAGTCTGCCGTGAACAGCAGCGCTACCCCGGCCTGACGCTGGCGCGCCTTGAGCACGTTATTGAAACCGAGCTGGAGGGCTTTTACCTGCGCCAGCACGGACGCCTGCGCGATCAGGAAATTGCCTGCGCGCTGCTGGATGACCTGCTGGCTGTTGGGCCGCTGAAGTCGGCCCCGCGCCTGAGCATTCTCGGCCAGGTGATGATGGATGAACTCTGCGGGCGCATGACAGACGCGCCGGTGCTGCACTGAGGGAGAACAGAACGATGAAAATGACCGTATCAGAGGCGGCCACCGCTGCGCGGGGCCACTGGCCCCGCATTCTGCCCGCGCTGGGCGTGAAGGTAACCAAAAACCGCCACATGCCGTGCCCGGTCTGTCAGGGAACGGACCGCTTTCGCTTCGACGATATAGACGGGCGCGGCACGTGGATTTGTAATCAGTGCGGAGCCGGTGACGGCATGGACCTGGTGAAAAAGGCGCTCAGCATTACGTTCATAGAGGCCGCCGCGCGCGTAAACGACCTGACCGGCAACCTGCCGCCGGTGGCTGCCGGCAACAGTACGGCAGCCGGTCCCGAAACGGACGAGGCATCCCGCGCCGCAGCGGCTGCACTGGCGCAGCAGCTGGTCAGCACGGCAAAGGAAACGGCGGATAACGCCTACCTGTCGCGCAAAGGCCTGCCAGAACAGGCGTGCCTTACGCTTTCGAAGGCGCATAAGGTGGCGTTAACGTCCTACCGCACCGGCGATGTGGTTGTGCCCCTGCACGACATGAGCGGCCAGCTGGTTAACGTGCAGCTCATTAATGCCAGGGGAGAGAAGCGCACGCTCAAGGGCGGCCAGGTGAAAGGCGCCTGCCACGTTCTCAGCAGCGCTAAGCCTGCAAAGCGCATCTGGCTCGCAGAGGGCTACGCGACCGGCCTGACGGTGCACAACCTGACCGGTGATGAGGTGTGGGTTGCGCTCTCATCGGGCAACCTCCTTTCTCTGGCTGGCCTTGCCCGTGAAAAGCACGCCACGCTGCCGCTGATGATTGCCGCCGACCGCGACCTTAACGGCAACGGTCAGGATAAGGCGAAGAAGGCCGCTGATGTCAGTAACGCCGTCGTCGCGCTGCCGCCCGTGTTCGGCGACTGGAACGACGCCTTTGTGCAGCACGGCGACGTATCGACGAAGCAGGCGCTTGCTGAGGCCGCAGCGCCCGCCACCGCCAGCCCGTTTGACGTGATGAGTGAGGCGGAGTTTTCGGCGATGAGCGCCAGCGAAAAGGCGGAGCGCGTTGCTGAGCATTATCGTAATGCGCTGGCGGTGGATGCCAGCGGTGAAATCCTGTCACGCTACAGGGCGGGCGCGTGGAAGGTCATTTCGGGGAAGCAGTTTGAGCGCGACGTGGCGAAACTGTTCCAGCGGCTGCGCGCGCCGTTCTCGGCGGGCAAGATTTCAGGCGTGGTGGATACGCTGAAGCTGATGCTGCCGCAGCAGTCCGACCCGGCGCGCCGCCTGATAGGCTTTCGCAACGGCGTGCTGGATACGCGTACCGGCAGCTTCAGCCCGCACAGCAAACGCTTCTGGCTGCGCACGGTCAGCGAAGTGGACTTTACCCCGCCGGTTAAGGGAGAGACGCTGGCAGCCCACGCGCCGCACTTCTGGCAGTGGCTGGACCGCGCCGCCGGACGCGACGCGGCAAAGCGCGATATTATTCTCGCCGCGCTGTTTATGGTGCTGGCGAACCGCTACGACTGGCAGCTGTTTCTGGAGGTCACGGGTCCCGGCGGCAGCGGCAAAAGCATCATGGCCGAAATCGCCACCATGCTGGCCGGAACGGACAACACCACCTCCGCGACCATCGAGACGCTGGAGTCATCGCGCGAGCGCGCGGCGGTGATTGGCTACTCGCTGATAATTCTGCCCGACCAGGAGAAGTGGAGCGGCGACGGCGCGGGCATCAAGGCGATTACCGGCGGCGACGCGGTATCCGTAGACCCGAAATACCGCGATGCCTACTCAACGCACATTCCGGCGGTGATTCTGGCGGTGAACAACAATCCGATGCGCTTTACCGACCGCAGCGGTGGCATATCGCGCCGCCGGGTTATCCTTCACTTCCCGGAAATCATCCCGGCAAACGAGCGCGACCCGCAGCTGAAGGAAAAAATCAGCGGCGAGCTGGCCGTTATCGTGCGCCAGCTGATGCAGCAGTTCAGCCAGCCGCAGGACGCAAGAGCGTTGCTTCAGTCGCAGCAGAACTCCGATGAGGCGATGCGCATCAAGCGCGACGCGGATCCGATGGTGGACTTCTGCGGCTACCTGTTCACCACGCCGGAGCCTACTTCGCTTTATATGGGGAACGCCAGCATCAGGCCCTTACAGTCGAGACGCTATCTTTACCATGCTTATCTGGCTTACATGGAGGCGAACGGTTACAGAAATCCACTCAGCATGAAGATGTTCAGTCTGTCGCTGGAGAGCATTATGCGTGAGTACGGGCATCATTATCTGAAGCGGCGCACGAAGCTGGGGATGCAGACCAATCTTGATCTGACTGAGGAAAGCAGTTCTGACTGGCTGCCCAAGTGTGATGCCACCTGAAATTCATAATATTTAGAACCGGCGAAAGCCGGTTTTTTTGAGCGATTGAAGATAGATAAATTTAAATAAGAAAGTTGTGAAAAAATAATTTCAGCTATTGTAATAAAATTTTGTTAGTAAAGATCATTGATATGATACATGCATTTTGTAAGTGGAAATACGACATCAGTGTAGGTATAAAAAATGCAGAAATTAAAGTATTTATCGAATAAACATTAAAATTCAACTCTTGAATAATTCGAATTTGAAAGCACCTCTAAGGGTGAGTAACACAACATATTATAATATGAATTTTAATAACGGTCTTTGAAACTCTCGCGGTAAGTGTGATGGAGCCACTTCATGGCGAAGGACCAAAAGCTGCGAAATACAATTAGAGATATTCGTTAGCTATCCGCTTGAGTTATGAGCTTTTATATCCTTATTATGAATAAAAATTATGATACATAGTTAACCATTGCCAGCTCTAGCTAAAATATATTTTAGAAGGGCGTGATTTATTTAAATTTATCTTTGAGGAAATTATTTAAGAGGATTAAATCGTCCCGTCGATAATTTTTTCAAAATATGTATTTCGGCCTTTCTCCTTAATAGGGAGAATAACCTGAATGGCGCGGATTATACAGCGGGGCGATCGAGCTCGGTTCGTGTCGCAGTTAGGGCGTAATCTACTAATAGAAAATGGAAAGAGCGAAATATGGCGTGACAAAGTGGAAACCAAGCACTCTTGGCTGCATGCCTGGTACGGGAAAGATAACGATGAAAGACGATCCTGTGTCCGCAGCGGAGAGAAAAAGGAAAGGCCTGCAAGGCGTTTTAGGGGAAAAAACGTATCGCCCTGCAAAGGGTGTACTGCGGAATCAGCGGACGGTCAGAAAAAAAAGAAGGGTTGATGAAAGTAGTACAGTGTTAAATTCATCAGATGGGCATATAACGCCTGATGTTATTTTTTCGGTACTGATCCATATGATCTGCGATCCGGATCGCAGCGAAAAAAATACACTACCTATAAATCACAATATTATTTATTTTTGATCTAAAGACAGGTTTATCAAAACCATTCTCATACTTAATAACATGCTGGCCGGATGAGAGAAATTGGCTTTTCTCTCTATTAAAATTTACCCGGCAAATTCATATGCACACGCGGCGCTATTTTGACAATAGCGCACGGCCGCGTCGATTTTTTTCCGATGTCATAAAGGTTTTTCCTATAGCTCCCAATATGAAACGGTCTTATTTTTATTGAAAGTTATTGCTAGGCCATTACCATGATGTTCGGTATTACCTGAGGCTTTACCATAAACAATGTTAACAGAATCCGCAGCCCCACTGGCTGAACTGGCCATATCTAACGCATCTGATATAGCTCCTGCACCGGGAATATATTTAGTAAGTTCATTTATGGCTGTCATATTTCCGTTCTTACCGTACTGCCAGCTGTAACTTCCATCAGAAAAGCTTGTTTGGCTATCCGGCACTCAGTAGATAGCTTTAACCTGTTCTTCCGTCGTCTGATTGGCAATGAGGTGCGTAAGAGCATAGGAGGCGCTGAGTTTATCTACATTAGAAAAGGAATTACAACCCGAAATAGCCAGTGCCAGTAAGATTAGTAAATTTTTTTCATTTCTCTTCCGCTGAATAAGTTATGTCATTTTTAGAGGGTGAAAACTCGCTTGCAATAACCCCTTAAATTTAATTATAAATAAGATAAACTTATTGTTAGGAGTCTGATATTTAGTATAAAGAATCTTAACTGATAAAATGAAAATCCAGTATGACATTTTCCATTATGATTATTCCATGTAATATATAAATCAATTCCCCAGTGTGTTGACGCACTTTTCATTTTTTGAAAACTATATTCTGTTCGCATGACGAGGGTCGTCAGAACTGGCTGTTTGTGAATCCCATTTTAGCCAGTAGCGTCGGCAGCTCGTTTTTTTTCTTACAGTTGAGCTTACGCATAATGTTTCTTTTATGATTGCTGACTGTTTTAACACTGAGATTAAGTGACTGGCCTATATCAGTGAGAGTCCTTTTAGTTGCGAGCATTCTCAGGAGACCAAATTCCCTGGCAGTCAGAGCCCCATGGTTTTCAACTGGATATTGCACTGAATGTTTTGACCCATGCAATATCAAACCGCCGAAAATCTCCCCCGCAAGTTGAGTACTAGGGGTTCTTTTGGAAATTACAGTAGCTTCTGGCAGCCGCCACGTGACGTAATTAATAACCGCCTCCTCTTCAAGATCAGTCAAAATAATCAGGCGTGGTGCAGGTAACAACTTGCGCAGGTTGAAAAAAAGCTCAACGAAAGTCTGAACGTCACGATGACATGTTCGTATTTCGCTAATAACGACATCAGAACCCGCTGCAATCGTGAGTGCTTTTTCAAACTGCTCTTCATCAATCACCTTTACCTTTACAGATCTTTCGCGGAAATAGTGTGCGATTCCACCGGCGATCCACTTGTCGCTGTCGATTATGGTCAGTGTGAACATAGCTCCTCCGTTGTGCTGAAATCATTACAACGGAAGGTTGATGAAGAAAAAATAAGACAAAATAAAAACGACTGTAGGATTAATCCTATTTTTTATTAATGGGTGCTTTGCCTGAATGCCTTAATCATCTCTTCAGCATTCGAAATCTGCAGCTGAATGATCGTCTGGTCCTCTTCCATGTCCACGAGTTCCTCCAGAAACGCACACTGCTCATCCAGCTTTCTGATCCCGGTGACTCGCAATGTGCCCGCAATCCTGTGAAATATCTTCCGCGCTGCCGGCATGTCACCCTGCGTTACTGCCTCTCTGGCCTTATGCAGATCGCTTTCGGTTTCACTGATTGCCAACCGTAAAAATTCGCGAAGCTCTTCCGGGCTATCTGGCATAAAGACAGACATTGCTTCATGATCAAGCCAGATCTCCGGCAGGTTATCGTGCGCGGAGGTGGAAACAGAACGGAATGAGTCAATCACCTTCGCAAGCCGGGATAGCTTTACGGGCCTGAACAGGCATTCATTCATTCCCGCTTCCAGACAGCGCTCTCTTGCGGCTGACTGTGCGTCAGCGGTAATGCCTATGATGACGACGTTGCTGTCTTCGAGCCTAATCAGGCGCGTCATTTCAGCGCCCCCCATTTCCGGCATGCTGCAGTCAGTAAGAATGACATCGGGTTTTTCATCACGCCACCTAGCAAGACCGGACTTACCGTCTTCAGCGACGGACACCGTATGGTCGAGCAGCGTCAGCTGACGCGCTATCAGCAGACGATTTGCAGGGTGATCGTCCACGACCAGGATGCGCAGCGCAGACTGCTTTGCGAGAGACAATTGCGGAGCAATATTCTCAGAGGTATGTGCCCGGGAACTGGTTGGAATATCAAGTGTGAATGCAGCCCCCCGACCTGGCATGCTCTCAAGCGTCAGCGTTCCGTCCAGCAGCGTAGCTATTTCACGACTTATCGCGAGGCCCAAACCGCTGCCACCTGCGGTATGATCTGCAGCCTGCTCAAAAGGCGCAAACAGGTGCTCCTGCTTACTCGCCGGGATACCAGGCCCCGTGTCCACTACCGAAATTTTTAGACGCTCAGGCTCACTTCCTGAAAGGACAACACTGACGCGTACTTCACCCTCAGATGTGAACTTTACGGCGTTGCTCACAAGATTGGCCAGCACCTGCCGCAGACGATTATCATCCGCCAGTACCTCTCGGCCATCATCCTGTAACGTCAGTGATAGCTTCAGCCCTTTCTGCAGTGCTACGCCGCTAAATGCCTGCATAACAGAGTTCACAATCGTGGCAAGCGGGAACCATCGGGGCTCTACAGACATCTTACCCGACTCAATGCGTGCGATATCGAGCACGTCGCCAATGAGTGCGAGCAGGCTGAGCGATGACTCATGTGCGACACGAATAAGCTCAGTATCGGAACGTTTCTCCTGTACCTGCAACTCCAGCAGACCAATTATGGCGCTTAGCGGTGTGCGAATCTCATGACTCATTGTTGCCAGAAAACGACTTTTTACCTGGCTTGCCTCCTCCGCCTCCGTCCTGGCTTGACGCAGATCGGACTGCATATTCAGGTATTCCGTGACGTCCTGCCATCCGCCGATGAAGCCGCCCATTTTATCGTCATTTTCCAGAAAGCTGGTCATCCAGTGCCTGATCTGCCGCTGAGAGCCGGGCTCTGCTTCAACGGTAAATTCAGCCTCAAGGGGGATATTTCCGGAGGGCGGCTGTTTCATGCACGCTTTCCATACCGTATAAAGCGGATGCCGCGTATCAAAAAGCGACAGGCTCAGCCTGCTTGAAGCATTCTCACCGAAATAACGGTTGAACGCCGGATTAAAGTGAATGATTTGTCCATCGGAAGTGGCAACGTAAACGGGCCGTGGCGGACCATTTATAAGCTGGTCACGGAACTGAATTTCCTGGCGCAATCGGGACTTAACCTGGTGCGTTCTTCTGACCTGCTGGCGCAGTGTGATGGCCCAAACCGTAGCAGTTATGATCACGAAAAGCGCGCCAGCTGCACCAAGATAAAACTCAGTTCTGTAGATCCTCCACGTGTCAAATTTTGCAGCGGGATTTGACTGCCAGTGAGTGAGAATGTTTGTGACCATGTCAGGTGGTATGAGGGCAAGAGTCTTGTTGAGGATCCCAAGCAGTTCGGGATCAGACCGTCTTACGCCAAACGCAATTGCGGCATCACTGACCGGCAGCCCTTGAATGAGAGACAGTTTGTCCGCGTAAAGCCCCTGCATGAGATAGCGCGCGCTGATAAGGGTGTTGAGCGTAGCATCTGCTGCACCTTCATCAACCATGCGCATTGCAAGCGCCGGGTTGCCGTTAAACGTTACTGAAGCATGGGGATACGCCTCCCTGAACCATTCCGATGAATTCAGTCCGGGGATAAGTACCGCACGGTCTACCTCTTCCGCCTCCTCTTTTCGGGTAACCATGACGACAGGCGTAAACATGAAAGGTGCGGTCATCAAAATATCGCGAGTTCGTTCGCGGCTCCAGATAAGCGGTGCTGTCATCTCCGCTTCTCCGTCGTCAAGGGCGGTGTGTAGCTGCTGGCTGTCATCAATATCCACATAGCGGAACTGAATGCCCGTACGCAGGCTGACAAGTGACAGAAGCTCAGGGCCAATCCCGGTGTTCCGCTTGCCACTATCTCTTAAAAAAAAGGGAGGGTTGAAGGTTGAAGACGCTACCCGCACTTGAGTATGAGTGTGCAGCCAGTCTTCTTCCTCACGCGTCAGAAGAAGTGGCGCTGAGATAAACTGCGTCAGATTGTTTTGATCCCAGCGTGTAGCCAGTAATTCGCCTGCAGCACTGAAGCGAAGGTGGTCTACTGCCGCACGCAGCGTGCCATTAAACAGTGGTTCCCGGGCACCTGTCACGAAGCGATATGGTGGCATAGAGACGTCTGACGTGCGTGATATATCCAGTGAGTTAACGTAATTTCGCTCCGTCAGATAATGCGCCTCGCCTGCGGGCAATGTTACGGTGTTGACTTTCCCCTCATCAAGAGAAGCAAGTAACCGTCCCGGACTGTATTCGGAGGCAGACCTGAATTCAGCGACTCTGACTTTGGGCTGATCCGACCGGCGTGTAACCTCAACCGGATGAGATTCCGCCACTGTTAGGAGCTCTCCGGGCCCAAAGCGAGCAGGTACTAAGTCTCCAGCTAGGCTGAAAACTGTATCAACGTCCCCTGCATCAAGTGCAGCATAGGCCTCCTCTGCATCATCATAGTGAAGCACGCGCAGGGTAAGTCCCAGGCTTCGGGCTGTTGTCCATGCAAAATCTGCGATGTAACCCGTCAGCACATGCGCAGGGGCTATTCTGGTCATTGGCGGCCGCGCAGGACCATATAGGGCCAGCACCAGTTCACGCTTTCTGCCAATCAGTCGCCACTGCACATCAGAAAGTTCGGGGGATGTAGCATCCGGCAGTAAAGGCGGTTTGTAGTCAAGACCTGAGGGCGCAGCAAATGCGCTCCCATAAGCCAGCAGGGCACAGGTGATCAGCAGCGAACGAATGACCATCAGGAGATATTGTTCCGACGTGTAAAATTGAGCAAGTCGTGCAGATTTTTAAGGCCCAGTTTCTCCATCAGGCGCGCCTTATAGGTGCTCACGGTTTTATTGCTTATCTGCATGCGGGCAGCAATGGTATGGATCTCTTTCCCCTCACTCAGAGATTGCAGTACTTCAAATTCACGGCGGGATAATGTCTGCAGGCGCTCAGCGTCTACACTATGCTCATGCGGTTCGCTGCTTTCGTGCACGCGCAGCGGAAAATATCCATAACCGGAAAACACCGCATTTACAGCCTGCGTAAGATCATTCAGGTTGTTCTGTTTACTGATGAATCCGCTTGCACCTGCTTTCATGCTGAGCTGTGAATAGTAGTCTGGGTTTTTTCCGCTCAACACAATGACCGGAATGTGTATGCCGGCGGTACGCAGAGTACTGATAGCCTCGATACCGTTAATACCGGGCAGCTCAATGTCCATTATCAACGCACTGGCATTGTGCTTTCGCACCAGTCCGACGACATCGTCTCCTCTGTCGGCCTCTGCAACAACAGAATGATTATCTTTTTCCAGCAGCATGCGCATCGCAATTCTCGCCAGAGGGTGGTCATCAATAATAATAAACGTGGCCATAGAAAACCTGTCTGCATTAGCGTGTTTTAATACTATTGCACTTCTGAATTGGAGTGCAAAAAAAATCGTTCCGGTTGCTGACTAAAACCCTGTTTATTTTCTTAATGAATAAATAAGAGCAATGCCAATACTGTGTAGTCCGCGACTTAAAGATGAAATAATTCAGTCTGATGTGTTTATACAAAAAGTGAAAAAAAGCCCCAGATGATTTCATTCTTAAGGTGAAAAGCTGTTTAGACGGATGACGTTAAGCAAGTTACGAGATTTTTCAGGACCAGTCGACCAGATAGTCTTTAGACTCATCGTTTCATGTATTGTGAGTATGCAGGCGGCGATGCTACTGATGTTATTTCTCAGTAAGGAATCGCAGCATATAAACTCACACAGGCATAACTCTTAAAGGTGCTCAGCGTCCAGCCCTGGCTCATACTGTTTTCTGGTTTCATATAAGGGCGGCACAAGACATTCATAACTTTAATCACCGACATCACATCCTTTCAGAATGAATCATTCATTTTAATTTATTGATGACTCTGCATTCGCCGCCGTCATCCCTGGCAAAAAAACAGCAGCTTTTCTAATTCAAGCAAAATGTAAATACAAAATTAATACATCACCCGCACACAGCAAGCATTTTAAAATTAACACTGACACAGATCAAAAAAAACATTAATTCCACAAAACTGGCGCCGTATCACTGAATAAGTGTAATGAGATTTAACTATCTTCCATTTTCCCATTAACGCAATGGTTCCTGTTCTCCCCTGGCCAGGCACGGAAGGTTGCTGATGAGCAAGACTCTGACAGTAAATGCCGCGATTAAATGTAACGCCAAGTAATGTGAGTTAACGTATTCTGATTACTCAATCAACCAAAGTATTTACTCCATTCCGGCAATAAACACGATGCTTTACCTCCCTGTTTTATAAATAATTACATTATAAAATTAAGAATAACACACAGTACCTGTAGTCCCCGGCCTACAGGATGCCACATTTTGTCTGATTTTTTTTGTGTTCAAAAAATGACAGACTCGCCGCGAAATAAGCTAGCGCACTTGCTGGTTAATTATTCAGGCGGGTAAACATGAAGATAACACATCAATCATTACTAAAATGGGAACTACTGAGACCTGCAGCATGGAGAGGTGTTACTTCTAACTCTGTGGGCTCCTGGTTCACGGCAGGCATCATTATCCGACTTATTTTTTTAAAATTATTAACATTATTACGAGCGCAATGCCATGAATAAAATATTTAAAGTAAAATGGAACGCCGCCTGCCAGCGATATGATGTGACTTCTGAACTGGCAAAAGGAAAATCAAAATCTTCAGCAACGTTAAATAAAAGATCGGGAATTAGCTTGTCTGCGCTGAAGCTTGCATCAGTATGCATATCATTCAGCACTTGCAGCGCAATGGCTGAGGAGATTTCTGTTGACGTATTTAATCCCAGGGATGGCGGATACGTTCAGTTAATTACCCGAAAAGACCTTCTCAAGGATTCTGGATGGGGAAGTATTGCTGCGGGTCTTACCGGCTCGGAAATCATGACGCTGGGTGAGGCTTACCGCCGGGGATTGCTCAGTGGAGATGGAGTAAGTTCAATTCCCGACGGTTATTTAAAAACCGGTCAGCTCATAGGCTACGATCACTATGATAAGCATACGGGCAATATTTCAACATTCAAGGGATACGACAATAATCAGCTGGGAATGAAAAACATTTCAGGCATACCCATTCCTATCTATAACGCCGTCGGTTCAGATGGACAATATGTAGACAGAAATCTCATTAATGTTCAGTCAGGTGGCGAACTCAATGTCAGTGTGGGTAATCAAACAGGTTCGCAGTGGTTTAATGATGTATCTAATCGCTTAAAAGCCTATTTGAAAGGAAGTAAAAATAGCTCTTTCATTTCTTCAGTGTTTAAAGCCAGCTCGGACAATGTGGCCAGTAAGGCAACGATTAACTATGACAGCAAAACGGTTGTCAATCTGGGGAATTTTACAAATAAGGCTACATTAGCCTCTGAGCCAATTGCCACAATACCTAACGAATTCTCAGGTGATTTTGACAGCTCGCTGGGACCCCAGAGTGTGAATAGCATCGATGACCTCAAGGCTTATAACAGCAATCTTATCAGTGCAGTTAAAAGCGGAGACCTCGCACCAGGTCTCTATATTAGCGAATTTAACAAAGCCATTAAAAAGACAATTAAATATGTTTATCAGGATTATCAGACGCCGATAAACGATGACGATGCGGTACTTCAGAAAATTGATTCAGCCCGGGTGGCTTTCCTGCTGGGACAGGGCGCCGGAGCTGAAATTAATATTGATAATGATGCGTCCATACAGGGCGTCAACACGGACATCTCTATTGTCAATGTCACTGACGGCGCAACACTGAATAATGCAGGCGCACTGGGTCATGTTGCCAGCAGCAGTAGAGGTACCACTGTTGTAAGAACAGTTAATGCTACGGTAAATAACAGCGGAGTAATTGATGCGGGTACTAATCAGGAAATGGCTGATTACAGTGCCGATTTATCTCCGGGCGGTAAAACAAATGTGAATACCGGTCATAACCTCGCCGTCTACGCCTCAGGTTCCGCGGTGAATAACACGGGCGTTATCAATATTGCCCCGAACGGAAGCTATGCGATTAATTCGGGAGTGGACTTAACGTCAGGCAGCTCCATGATCAACGATGGAAACATCAACGTTGCTGCAATCAACAGGACAAGCAATGCCACAAATTCGGGCATATTTACTATCGGTGTCAGAGTTTCTGGCTTATCGGACTTCGTCAATAACGGCATACTTTATTTAGGCCGGGAAGCACAACGAACGGTGACGTCATCCTCTGCCGATATTGAAGCCAGCTCACCCGACAGCAGGCTGGTTCACGTTGATGCCGGAACCTTTGTTAACAGCGGGGACCTGATTATTGGCAGCAAAACTCAGGGGGGATTTGCGGCATTAGCCAGAGGGTCCAGTTCATCGGTGCTAAATAAAGGCAATATAGTAATTGACGGACGAGTTAATACATCCGCACCACTTCAGAACGTGGGACTGGCCGCCACTGAAGGCGCCACTGATGTCATTAACGGTGCCACAGGCGTTATCGGTCTGAAGGGCATCAACGCCGTCGCCATGAAGGCCCTGAGTAAAACTACCGATCGGACGGGCGCGGCGGTGCGTAACGAAGGCAATATAGCCGTAGAGACCGGTGTGGATCCGGTGAGCGGTACCGCAAACTATGGCCTCTGGTCTGAAGGCAGAGGAGCCAGCGCCACGAATGCCGGCACCATTACGCTCGGAGGGGAGCGGGCTATCGCCGCGCACGCCCGTAACGGTGGTCAGCTTGTTATCGACTCCGCTGCGACCGTGAGCTTCGGCGACATAAATCAGATTGGCTATTACGTATTCGGCAGTGGCTCCGGCATCACCGACAACAGCAACACACGGCAGAGTGTCATTACGGCTGGCTCCACTCTTTACCGCATTGACGGCGGCGCGAGCTTTGACGGTGCCGGCAGAGCGACAAACGTTGGCGTTGACGGAGCCGGTGCGACTGGCCTGCTGGTCACCGGCGCACAAGGCGCTAGCAGCACCCTGAACACCGGTAATATGACGATTGACGTTACGGGCGCTGACGCCACGGGTATTCGCGTTGCGGGCTCGGCCAGCGGCGAACTTTCGGCGGACACCACGCTCAGCCTCAGCGGCGCCGGTAGCTCCGCCGGGATCGTGGACGGTAACTACACCGATATCACCGGCAGCACCTCCTATGTCGGAGGTGCCCTGCTGACGAGTAACGCATCACTGAGCAGCGCTAACGCGGCCGCTGGCGCGGTGGGCTATATCGCCCGCAACGGTGGCGTATTGAACCACCAGGGCAGCATCAACTTCTCTGCGCCGGACACCACGGGCGTAAAGGTCGACGGCGGCACGCTCAGCAACAGCGGCAGCGTCCGGGTTAACGGGATCGCCGTTGACATTGAGGGGGCGAATTCGGTCGTGAGCAACAGCGGTACCGTGGAAGCGACAGACGGCACTGCGGCGTTTCGCGTCGGCAGCGGATCGGACCTGAACCTGAATGGTTCGGGCTTCGTTCTGGCCGCCGGCAGCGCCCACGGCGTGCTGCTGGATAAGGGGGCCACGGGACTGACGGTTGAAGGAGCTAGCATTGACATGGCGGCTGGCGGTACCGGCAGCGCCATTGAGAACGCCGCAGAGCTGCAGGGCATACAGCTTAAGGACACCACCATTAACGTCGGTGACGGCGCCGGCGTCCGCACTGCGGCTTCCCTGGCGAACGAGAATAGCGGCACCATCACCGTAAGCGGCAGCGGAACGGGCATCTATTTTGGCCATGCTGACTCCTCCCTGTCGGACACGGACTTCAATACGGCAGACTCGCAAAGCCTGGTCATTAATGTGGACAGCGCCACCGGTAGTGGCGTAGTGACCAATACCACCGGTGACGTACGCTCCGGCGTAAGCGTGAACGTGCACGATGCGGCCGGCGGCGCGGCGCTGCAGGTTAAGGGCCAGACCCGCCATGTTGAGCAGTCGGGCAACCTTACCTCGCAGTCGCTGACCTCGGCCGTGGTAGACGTGGCCAACGGCTATCTGACGAGCTTCATAAACAAGGGCACCATTCAGGCCGCGGGCTCGCTCTATGACGCCTTCCGCGTCAGCGCAGGCAGTAACCTCAGCTTTACCAACGCGCGGGGCGGCCACATTACGGGCCGGGTGGCGCTCTCGGACGGCAATAACAGCGTCACGCTGGAGGGCGGCAGCACGGCTGATGATGTGATAACCGGACGCGGCAGCGATAACTTTTACCTCAACGGCATTCGTCCGGCGGATACCGGGCTGTTCAGCTCGCTGCAGGCGGGTACCGGTAACGACACGCTGAACCTGAATGACGCGATTCTGAACGTGGCCGCCCCCGCCATGCTGACAGGCTTTGAGCAGGTTTCGCTGGCGAACGGCTCTGAGCTCACGCTGGATAACACGCTGCTGGCGCTCGGCGACGCGCAGGATGATGCCGCCGGCACCGGCTTCAGCCTAAGCGACGACAGCACGCTGCGCATACGCGCGACCGGCGACACGGCCTTTAACAGCTTCATTCGCGGCGGCGGTACGCTGTCGGCCGGCGCGGACGGTCATGCCTTTCACTTTACCGGTAACAACGCGGCTGCGGCGGGCCGGGACTTCACGGGAACTCTGGCGCTTACCGACGCCACCTTCGCACTGGGCGGCCTGAACGCGCAGGCGCTGACAGCCTCCCGCCTGCTGGCAGGCGCGGGCAGCACCGTCAGCGTGGCGGACGGCGTGCAGCGCACCGGCGGACTCGCTTTTGACGGCGGCACTGTGGCCTTCAATACCGGCACGCCGGGCGAAAGCGCGGCGAAAAGCAGCGTGCAGACCGCGAACCTGCTGGACCTGAGCGGCAGCGGCACGGTGCAGGTGAATGCCGGCACCGTGGACAACGCGCCGGTGCTGCCGCCGGACACGCTGCCGCTGATGGCGCAGGACGACGCGAACACCCTGCTGAAGCTGGCGGGCAGCGACGGCGCGGTCACCGGCAGCGGCGGCAACCTGGTGCTGAAGGATCAGAACGGCAACGTCATCAGCGACGCGCTGCACACGCAGATAACGCAAAATGGCCTGGCCGTCGCCAACGCGACCTACGACTACCGCCTGACCGGCGGCGCGGCGCAGGACGGCCTTTACGTCAGCTACGGCCTGGCGCAGCTCGATTTACTGACACAGGGCAACGACGCCCTAGTGCTGAACGCAGCGGGTCAGACCGGAAGCGCGGCGGATATGAGCGCGAAGCTGACCGGCGGTGGCGATCTGGCGATCGATACCGGTGCAGGCCAGATCGTATCGCTGTCTAACCTGAATAATGACTACCGCGGTAAAACAGAGGTTCGCAGCGGCACGCTTCAGATGGGCAACGACAACGTGCTAGGGCAGACCCGTGAGCTCGCGCTGGCGTCAGGCGCCGGTTTTGACATGAACGGTCATCGCCAGACGGTGGGGGCGCTTAACGCGGCGTCCGGCTCTGCCGTCAGCATCGCGGACGGTGCGCTGGATATCACCGGCGGCGGAACGGTGGACGGTTCGCTGCAGGGCGCTGGCGCGCTGAACGTCACGGGCGGCACGCTGACGGTGAACGGCAGCAACTCGGCCCTCTCGGCCGTCACGTCCATCGCGGCAGGCGCGGCCGCGCAGCTTAACCAGACCAGCGGCCTCGGTACCGGGAGCATCATCAACGACGGCCTTCTGGCTCTTAAACAGGCTACAGGAGATCTGGTCAACAGCCTGAGCGGCGCGGGGGAAACGCAGGTTGCCGGCGCCGGCGACGTCCGGCTGACCGGCGATAACAGCGGCTTTACCGGCCGGTTCACAACGGACGCTGATTCCGCGCTGACCGTCACCGGCCAGCGCAGCCTCGGCAGCGCGTCGGTCAGCAACGCGGGTACGCTGAATCTGGCCTCCATGGACAGCTGGACGCTGGGCAACAGCATTACCGGCAGCGGTGCGCTGAACCAGAACGGCTCAGGCGTTGTGACGCTGACCCAGGCGGCCGCGCAGTACGGCGGTGATACGAACGTCAACGCGGGCGGCCTGCAGCTCGGTGAGTCTGGCAGTGACGTGACCCTGGCCTCCGGCAGTCTGAACATTGCTGCCGGCGCGACGGCCGGTGGTTTTGGCGGCACAGCCGGCAGCGTGAACAATCAGGGAATGCTGACGCTGGGATCGCTGAAGCCCGTAACGCGCGCGGTCGCTGACGCCCTGACCTTCAGCATTGGCGGCAGCCTGCGCAACTCCGGCGATGTGGTGCTCGGACGTCCGGGCGGCACGGCGGGCAACCTGCTGCACGTGGCGGGCAGCTACGCGGGCGACAACGGGCACCTGACGTTCAATACCGCGCTGGGCGACGACAGCTCGTTCACCGATAGAATGGTGGTCGACGGTGATACTTCCGGCCTCACCCGCGTCAGCGTGAATAACGCCGGCGGCAGCGGCGCGAAGACGCTTAACGGTATTGAGCTTATCCACGTCAACGGCAGGTCCGACGGCGAGTTTGTGCAGGAAGGACGCATCGTGGCCGGCGCCTATGATTATCATCTGCAGCGCGGCGAAGGCGGCAGCGCGGGTAACTGGTACCTTTCCAACACCCTCAGCAACGGGGGAGAAGGAGAAGGTGGCAACCTGCCTGAGCCAGAGGAAGTCAGGGTTTACCGTCCGGAGTCCGGCGCCTATGCGTCCAACATGGCCGCAGGCAACACGCTGTTTAACACGCGCCTGCACGATCGCCTCGGGGAAACTAACTACGTGGACGCCATCACCGGTGAGGAAAAGGTAACCAGCATGTGGTTACGCAACGTCGGCGGGCATACCCGCTCCACCGACAGCAGCGGACAGATGAAAACGCAGGCCAACCGCTACGTGATGCAGCTGGGCGGCGACGTGGCGCAGTGGAGCTCCGACGGCGCGGACCGTTACCACCTGGGCGTGATGGCAGGCTACGCAAATCAGCAGAGCAACAGCCGCAACCGTCTGACCGGCCAGAAGGCGGACGGCAGCATCCGCGGCTACAGTGCAGGGCTGTACGGCACCTGGCTGCAGGACAACGATCAGAAGACCGGCGCGTACGTGGATACGTGGGCGCAGTACAGCTGGTTCGATAACACGGTAAAAGGTGACTCGCTGGCCACGGAGTCCTATAAGTCCAAAGGGATCACCGCCTCAGTTGAGAGTGGCTATACCTGGAAGCTGGGCGAGAGGAACGAGCGCGAAAGCTACTACGTTCAGCCGAAGGCGCAGATGACCTGGATGGGCGTCGAAGCGGACCGCATCCGTGAGGCCAACGGCACCCGCGTTGAGGGCACGGGTGCCGGCAACGTGCAGGCCCGGGTAGGTGTGCGGGCCTTCATCAAGGGACACAACTCTATTGATGACGGCAAAAAACGCACGTTCGAACCGTTTTTAGAGGCCAACTGGATTGGCAACACTAAATCCTTCGGCAGCCGTCTTAACGGCGTAACGGTGACGCAAAAAGGGACACGTAACGTGGGCGAGCTGAAGGTGGGAGTTGAAGGCCAGATTAAGCCCGGCGTGAACCTGTGGGGCAACATTGGCCAGCAGATGGGCGGCGGCGGGTATTCCGATACCAGCGCGCTGCTGGGAGTTAAAGTGAGCTTCTGATATCCAAAGCGTCCTCCGGGGCGCTTTTTTTTCGTGGGTTGAAATACCCCATAAAAAACGCGCTCAATCTGTTTAGATCTTATAAAGATTTTTATTCAAAAAAAATTATCTGATATTGTCGAGTTAATTCTGAGCACTGAAAAGTTCGCTATGAGCGAAGAGCGGACGGTGAGGCATAATCGTCTGAACAAAAAGTTTCAGGAGAGTAAGTACTCTACTGTAATAAACTCAGCAAAAGGAGCAAGGGTGGGTGTCTTTCATAATAACGATATTCCTTTGCCAAAATGCCCTGAAATTCAGCCTGCATTCTCGCGTGTACTCGAACGTGTCGTGAGGAAGTTGACCCGTTGCTTTCCTGATCTAATACACAGTCTTTACGTCTATGGCAGCGTGGCTGAAGGCAGAGCTGAGGCAGGTAAGTCTGATTTGGATATGACAATCATTTTCAGGCATAAACTCGATCAAACTACGACAGAACAACTTGCCGCTATTCAGGCTGAGCTTGAAAAAAATAATTCCATTATCAGTAAAATTGATTTTGATTGTGGTCTGCTGGAACAGGTTCTCAACCAGGATAACGTACTCAGCTGGGGATACTGGCTTAAACATCATTGTCGCTGCGTTTATGGAGAGGACCTGAGCCATCGTTTTCAGGCTTTCAAGCCTTCTAAAGCTATTGCGATAGCTGTGAACGGTGACTTCCAGCAGGTTCTGAACAGGCTTATTACGCAAATGAAAATGTCTTCCGATGAAAACAAAAAGCTGCAATTTCTCCGCTCGGCTGCGAGAAAGCTTGTCAGATCAACCAATATCCTTCGCAGTGAACAGGACAATGACTGGCCGGGTTCGCTCCAAGAGCACCGCATCAGGTTCATTGCTCGATATCCTTCTTTAGCAAACGATATGGATGAATTAATGGCAATGAGTTCCGGGGCCCGAGGAAACCTTGCTGATTCCGAAAAACGACTTATAAATTTTGCGAACTGGCTAAACGCTGAGTTTCAAAGTCATAAATTCTGATCGAGCATTTTGATTGTAAGCTCTCTTCACAAGATAACTTCCGCTTCTGGCTCAAAGCGGACATGTGCAATAAACAATGTTCGCTTTGTGAGGAGGTGAATGTTTTGTGTATATCATTCAGAAATTGTGAATTAACACTGGAGATAAGTGCGTTTTCCTGAATGATAAATAGCATCATAGGGTCTTAACGATAGCTATAACGAAACCATCCCATCCCTTTTCACCAACAGTCTATACTGCCGTCGCTTCAAAACGCTCATCCTCAGAAATCATTTCGACAAATTTTCTCAGGCCTATAACGTTCGGATCTTCACTACCAGAGTCGATGACATTGCCACCGCGCACTGTGTTATCTCCAACGATAACAGTGCCTGGTTTCGACAGTCTGATAGCCCACTCAAGGTATTGGGGGTTATTCACTTTATCGGCATCGATAAAAATCAGGTCAAAAGGAGCATCAAGCGTGGGTAAGACCTCAAGCGCAGCTCCCTTGTGCAGCGTGACGCGCTCAGCCAGCCCCGCTTTATTAATGTTCTGGCTGGCCACTTCTGCATGATGCTCGTTGAATTCAATTGTCGTTATGCTTCCATGAGGTGGGAGAGCTTTGGCCATCCATATGGTGCTATACCCCCCAAGTGTGCTTATTTCAAGAACACGAACGGCACGTGACATTTGCATGAAAATAGCCAGCATTTTCCCTGCAAAGAGGATACATCATGTGTAGGCAAACCTTGATCTGAGTTATAAGCGAGAGCGTATTTTAAATCTGAATCTTCAGGGGCTAGCTTTTCAGAAAACCAGGCATCTACCTGAGCCCATTTATCGGAATCTTGTGAAGGGTAATCCGGAATGCCCATATGAATTTACTCTCCTTAAAAACTTCAGTAATGAATCAGCCCGCCATCTACAGCATACTGGCTGCCGGTAACATAGGATGCGTCATCGGACAGGAGGAAAAGTGCAACTGCAGCGGCCTCTTCTGCTGTTCCTGCACGGCCTAAAAGAACCTGGCTTATCACAAAATCCTCAAACTGCTGACGTGACTCTTCCGGCATAAAGTGCCTGAAGTTGGTTTCAATCGGACCCGGCACCAATGTGTTGGCGCGGATACCGCGTTCGGCCAGCGCAGATGCCCAGCTTTTGACCATAGCAATAACGGCACCTTTCGTCGCCGCATACAGGCTTGTCATCGCCGCACCTTCATAGACAGAGGAGGAAGAAGTTACCAAAATGGACGCGCCTGAATTGAGCGATTCGGAGAGGGCTGCCAGCTGTAGCATCGGGCCGCGCACATTAACGTTCATCATACGATTAAAAGAATCTGCCGTTACAGATTCCGGAGAGCCTACTTCTGCAAAGCCGCCATTTAGCCATAATCCATCAAGTGAACCCCAGTCGTTAATAGCCTCACCCAGTCCATGTATGTCAGCTTCGCTTGCGGCATCACTCTTCAGAATAAGCGAAGCTGCAGGGAGCAGACTGCGTGCACGCTCCAGTCTTTCTTCATTAAGCCCAGTTATGGCTACATGGCCACCTTCCGTGACAATACGCTGAGCGCCTGCCAGCCCCATGCCACTCGAGCCGCCCGTAATCAGTATCCGTTTACCCTTAAATCTGCCCATGCTTACAGCCTTATTTGTCTCTGGAATCAGCATTTACCTTACGTAAAAAAAATACTATTCGTCATCTGTTTCATTACGCAACGATGACATTGCTGCCTGAAGGTCCGCTTCTGGCACAAAGCGGACTGGCGATTACGTAAGCTCGGCAGGAAGTGAAACGCTAAAACTCATGCGCCTGTTTCTTACACTGACTGAGACGCGCCGCTGGACGCAAAGTGAAGGAGCGCAGCATCATCGCTGCGCCGTTTTTAGTCATGGCGAAAATCGCTACCATGATGGCAGTAGCGAATGAGGTGGTGCTTGCATCTTTCGAAAAGCTGGAATATTTGCGAGCGCGCTGAATTGATTGATCTCTCCCTGATACGTTTGCGCTTACAGGAGATGGAACGGTGTCAATGCTGTACTAAAGGTTATTACCGGCAGAGACGTTGTGTCTGTCAATCCGAAGTGCAGGGACATTAATTCAAGGTACATTCCTGTGATAATACTTACCGTTACCAAATACCCGCTGCGCTTAACTAACCGCAGCGGCAGCGTATCGAGCCGCCTTCCTATCCTATGCCTCATATAAATCATCTCAGCAAACGAGAACGATTTGCAGCTGAAAGAGAAAATCAGTGGTGAGCTTGCCGTTAACACACGCCAGTTTTGCAGAACTTCAGCTTGCCACACTAATCATAAGTTATTCCTCAGTCCTAGCAGAATGCGGACAAATTCATAAGCATTAAGTGAGGCGCCTATCCGATAGCCGATTTTTGCGGCTACCTTTTTACCTTGCCAGAATCAATTCGCTTTATGAGGGGAACGTCAGCACTGACCCCTAACAGCCTAAGCTGTACCTCTATCACGCATATCTGCCTTTGATGGGGTCAGCTGCTACAAGAAGTCGCAAGGTATGAAGATGCTTAGTTTGCTGTTGAGGGCATCGTGCGGGAGTGCGGGCATCACAACTTGAAGCGACGCACGAAGCTGGGCATGCAAACCAATCTTGACCTTAGGATAGAAAGCATCAGCGACTGCCTGCCGAAATGTGATGATCCAACAGCAATATGACTGACCAGAACTGGCGAAAGCCGTTTTTTTCGCGGCCATGATTCATCAGCGGTGAACGATAAATCTCACCATTCATGGATTAATCGTCACTTAATCCATTGTTTTTATTTGTAAAAAATACAAGGTGAACATTGTGAAGGATAAATTCAAAAAAAACTTTTTTCACGTATTATGAAGTGATGATTTTCATCGAAGGGATTCAAATGGAAGCCACAAAAAAATTCATCTTAGATGGTTTAGCAGACTTTGGCTTAAGCGATTTACCAGGAAGGCCTTACGACAGTGCCTTTGAACTTTTAGCATCTCCTCCAGATCGAAAGCGCGTAATAATGATGGGATTCAATGGTTCCCTCGTAGATGCCCACATTACCAACGCGCAATCCATTCAGAAAGATTTCGAGTCCCCCACCATCTCAAATGTTCAGAACGGAATCGAAGGTGCCTGGGGAATAACTCACCTCGCGAAGAGGTTGCAACAAATCCCAGTAGGGCTTGGTTATGATTGGCAGGACGTTGTTTACACTAACGCTCTTATGATGTGCTCCCAAAATGCAGCATCCATACATAAGGAAGCATTGAAGCAAAATCTATCCATTGAGCAACTGGCGAAAAACTCTATGGGCTTCTTCGAGAATGTAACACTGCCGCTTTGCAAGCCAGAGGTGATCATCGCTTATAGCAATGGGCTAACTTCATTGTCCGCCGCCAGTTTGTTACTCAAACATTTTGGCGAGGTTGGTACATTGAAGTATTCGCATCCTAAAGGGTATTACACCACATACGCCTTTTATGCTAAATTCCACAGCCAGCGGGTTCCGGTTGTGTGTGTGCGGCATATGTCGAGGTTCAAACCTCATGAAGAGTATATTGAATCAGCGATTGCGCTGATGAGATAAGATGGTCCAATTTCGAGTTATTGACTAGTTACTTTCCTGAATTGGTATACGTTTAGGTATACGAAGGAAACTTGAATTGAATAAAACATTTTATTTTTATGACCTTATATTTCTTTTTCAGATTCCGCCAGCCCACCAAAATTCTCCATCGATGATTACCAGAGTCATTCGATGAAGTCCTAAGAGCCCGTATGGCGCAAGCCTTACGGGCTTTTTTGTATCTGGACTCTTTCAAGGCGACTCGCATGAAAATCCCAAACCGACTCCAGCCTCTCGTCGATGATGGCTTGGTAGATGAAGTACTACAAAGACTAAGAAGCGGCAAAGAAGCTGACGTTTATACCGTGTTAACGGGCGGCAAAATCCAATGTGCCAAAGTGTACAAGGACGCCACACAACGAAGTTTCAAGCAGGCCGTGCATTATCAGGAAGGACGTAAAGTCCGTAACAGCCGCAATTCACGTGCGATGCAAAAAGGGTCAAAATTCGGGCGCAAGCAGCAAGAAGAGACCTGGCAAAGCGCGGAAGTTGATGCGTTATTCCGCCTGGCGAATGCTGGCGTGCGCGTCCCGCAGCCCTACATTTGCATCGACGGCGTATTGTTGATGGAGCTGGTCACAGACGCAGAAGGCCTGGTTGCGCCACGCCTGAGCGATGTATTCCTGACTGAAGATAACGCCCTGAAGGATTTCGATACCATGATCCGCAATATCGTGCGCATGCTGTGCGCCGGCATTGTTCATGGCGATCTGTCGGAATTCAACGTGCTGCAGGATGCCAACGGACCGGTCATTATCGACTTGCCACAAGCTGTCGATGCCGCGGCAAACAACCACGCGGAATCGATGTTTGAGCGCGATGTGAATAACATCACCGCCTATTACGGGCAATACGCTCCGCAGATTTTGCAAACGCGCTATGCGAAGGAGATCTGGCAGTTATATGAAGATGGAAAGCTGACGCCAGAAACGCCGCTCACCGGTCTCTTCGTCGAAGAGGTGCATGAAGTGGATATGAACTCATTGATGGATGAGATCATCGCCGCCGAAGATGAGTTCTACGATCGTCAGCGCGCCGCTAAAGAGCGCGACGAAGATTAGAGGCGGCTCCAGAGCTCAGGCAGGCTGGCGATAAACGCCTCGGCTATCGCGTATTTATTGCCACCCGGATTCCACAACGTTACCAGCGTAACGTTCAATCCCTGATTGCCAACCTCGGTACGCAACCGTTGCACGTGGCGCCACTGCTATGCTGCGCCAGACAGATAGCAGATTAATATTGCAGAGCCACCGCTCAGGTGGCTCTTATCCCTTCCTGCAACAACCTAAAATGCTATCTACTGGTGATTTTGCCAGCGAAACTAGACCTTTTTCATTCCTGGTTTATTCTTAAATCTTTCCATCCCGGCCTATGCCAGGATGATTACCTGAGACGACATATTTCATGAAAGAGGGAATTATGAAAAAGACCATTATTGCACTGTCAGCCATTCTGATGGCATCTTCGGCTTTTGCCGCGACCACACATGCAACTGATGAAACTGTCGCTAACGCGCAGGCCGGTGCGAACACCGCTAAAGAAAAACTGCATCAGGCGCAGAACGAAGGTAAAGAGCAGCAGCTGAAAGCGAAGCATGCGGCAGAAGGTAAAAGCGATAACCTGACCAGCAAAGCCAGCGAAGGTACGCAGAAAGCCTGGAATAAAACCAAAGAAGGTTCTGAGAAAGGTTGGGATGCCACCAAAGAAGGCACGCAGAAAGGCTGGAATAAAACCAAAGAAGGTGCCAGCGATCTGAAAAAGAAAGTGACTGAATAACGTTCGTCGCTCAATCCAGAGGCCGCGTTTGCGGCCTTTTTTATTGCCTGTTTTCCTCAACTTTGCATCTTTAACGCTATCCCCTTAGACTTTACCCAACACTCCATTAACCAATAATGCTCATGTCTGACACCTTTACTCGCCAGCCGCTGCCCTTACCCAACGGTCATAATAAAGTCCTGTTGCACTCCTGCTGTGCGCCCTGCTCGGGCGAAGTGATGGAAGCGATGCTGGCTTCCGGCATCGATTACACCATCTTCTTCTACAACCCAAACATTCATCCGCTGAAAGAGTATGAGCTGCGTAAAGAGGAGAATATCCGCTTTGCCGAGCAGTTTGGCGTGCCCTTTGTTGATGCCGATTATGATAAAGACAATTGGTTTGAGCGGGCGCGTGGCATGGAGTGGGAACCGGAACGTGGCGTGCGCTGCACCATGTGTTTCGACATGCGCTTTGAACGCACCGCGCTGTATGCACATGAAAACGGTTTCCCGGTGATCACCAGTTCACTCGGTATTTCGCGCTGGAAGAATATGCAGCAGATCAACGACTGCGGCGTGCGCGCGGCGGCGCACTATCCCGATATGCTTTATTGGGAGTTCAACTGGCGGAAAGGTGGCGGCTCGTCACGCATGATTGAGATCAGCAAGCGCGAACGTTTCTATCAGCAGGAGTATTGCGGCTGCATCTACTCGCTGCGCGACAGCAATCGCCATCGTGTAGCTAGCGGCCGCGAGCGCATTGAGATCGGCGTGCAGTATTACCAGCCCGACGAAGAGTAAAGAAAAGGGCAGGAAATCCTGCCCTTTTTTCATTAACGAAACACCAGCGTTAACACCACCATGACAACCATCATCATTATCAGGTGAAACACCACCTTATTGAGATTGCGGTTACGCATTTCACCTCCATGTGTTTAAAACCACTGACCAAAGCGCTTGATGTAGAGCATTTTCATGCCCTGCGCGACCACGCAATACCCGAGCAGCGTTGCCACCAGCCATGGGAAGTAAGCCCATGGCAACGGCACCAATCCCACCATCGCGCCCAGCGGTGAGAACGGCAGCAGAATGCCGGCGATCATCACACACGCAGTGGTCAGCAGCACCGGCAGCGCCGCACGGCTCTGGATAAACGGAATCTTTTGCGTGCGCAGCATGTGCACCACCAGCGTTTGCGACAGCAAGCCTTCAATAAACCAGCCGGACTGGAACAGCGACTGCATTTCTGGCGTATTCGCCGCGAACACGTACCACATCAGCGCAAAAGTGGTGATATCGAAAATCGACGACGTTGGCCCAATCCACAACATAAAGCGTTTGATATTACGCGCGTCCCATTTACGCGGCTTACGCAGGAACTCGCGGTCCATTTTGTCCCACGGCAGTGCCAGCTGGGACAGATCGTACATCAGGTTCTGAATCAGCAGATGAATCGCCAGCATCGGCAGGAACGGAATAAAGGCGCTCGCCACCAACACCGAGAACACGTTGCCGAAGTTCGAGCTGGCGGTCATGTTCAGGTACTTAATGATGTTGCCGAAGGTTTCGCGTCCCTTCATTACGCCCTCTTCCAGCACCATCAAATCTTTTTCCAGCAGGATGATATCGGAGGACTCTTTAGCGATGTCCGCCGCGCTATCGACGGAAATCCCGACATCGGCATCACGCAGCGCCGGCGCATCATTAATCCCGTCGCCAAGGAAGCCAACGGTGTGGCCCTGCTGCTGTAGCGCGCGCAGGATGCGTGATTTCTGCAGCGGCGTGAGTTTAGCGAATACCGCACTCTGTGCGGCGGCGTCTGCCAACTGCTCGTCGCTCATCAGGGCAATTTGGTCGCCGGTGACGATCGCGCCGCTGTCGATGCCAACCTGCTGGCAAATGCGCGCGGTCACCACCGGATTATCACCGGTCAGCACTTTGACGCTAACGCCATTGTCGCGCAGCGCGCCGATAGCTTTGGCGGCGCTCTCTTTCGGTGGATCGAGGAAGGTCAGCAGCCCTTCTACCGTTAAGCCTTGCTCATCCGCCACGCTCAGCGGCTGCTGTAAACCCGGCTCCGCCAGCACGCGGCTCGCCACCAGCAGCACGCGGAAACCCTGCTCGTTGTATTGATGTGCCAGCGCCAGCAGTTCTGCACGACGCGTTTCGTTCAGCGGCTGCACCAGTTTACCTTCACGCTCGGCAGTCGCGATGCTCAGCATCTCTTCCACCGCGCCTTTGCAGATCAGCATCTGTTGATTGAGACGACGATCGCGCACCACCACCGAGACGCGACGGCGAATGAAATCAAACGGCAGTTCATCCACTTTGATATAGGTATCGCTTACCGCTTCGCTGACGCGGTTTTTGCCGTACTGCAAAATGGCGCGATCCATCAGATTCAGCGTGCCGCTTTGATAGTGGCTGTTAAGCCAGCTCAGCATCAGCACGCGTGAGTTTTCCACGCCAGCACAATCCAGATGATGCTCCAGAATGATGTTGTCCTGCGTCAGCGTGCCGGTTTTGTCGGTGCAGAGAATATCCATCGCGCCGAGGTTTTGAATCGCATTCAGACGT
The DNA here is from genome assembly GCF_019795935.1 of Pantoea sp. DY-15. Lineage (NCBI taxonomy): Bacteria > Pseudomonadati > Pseudomonadota > Gammaproteobacteria > Enterobacterales > Erwiniaceae > Pantoea > Pantoea sp. DY-15. The sequence continues at coordinate 32,261 of NZ_JAIMIF010000003.1, read as the reverse complement.
TTGACGATCACTTTACGCCGCGACATGGCGATGGCGCCTTTCGCCAGGTTGGAGCTGACGATCATCGGCAACATTTCCGGTGTTAAACCTACCGCTACCGCCAGCGCAAACAGTGAAGCATCCAGCCAGTCGCCTTTGGTTAGGCCATTAATCAGCAACACCACCGGTACCATCACCAACATGAAGCGGATCAGCAGCCAGCTCACGCTGTTGACGCCGCGGTCAAAGGCGGTTTGTGCGCGATTACCCACAATCGATTTCGCCAGGCTACCGAAGTAAGTTTCGCTGCCGGTTGCCACTACCACCGCTTTGGCGCTGCCGCTGGACACGTTGGTGCCCATCAGGCAGACGCTGCCCAGTTCCAGCAGCGATGTGCCCTGTTCGCTGGCACCGCTGCTTTTGCTGGTGACGTGGCCGGTGACGTCATATTTCTCAACCGGTAACGATTCGCCAGTCAAAATCGCCTGGCTGATAAACAGATCGCGTGAATCCAGCAGCCGTACATCGGCTGGCACCAAATCCCCCGCCGACAGATAGATGATGTCACCCGGCACCAGCGTGGCGATATCGACTTCCTGTTTGAGCGGCGCTTGCTGCGCTGACTCACGACGCAGCACCGTGGCGGTGGTGCGCACCATCGATTTCAGCGCCTGCGCCGCTTTATTGGTGCGGAACTCCTGCCAGAAGCGCAGCAAACCGCTGAGCGTTACCATCGTCACAATGATGATGACACCGGTCAGATCGGTCTCCTCGCCGTTGCGCAGCGGCAGCCAGAAATCAGTGAAAAAGCTCACCAGCGCCAGCGCCATCAGGACATAGATAAACGGATTGTTGAATGCCTGCAGCAACTGCAACAACGCCGGTGGCGCTTTGTCGTGTTCGACCTGATTACGGCCATATACATTCAGGCGCGCCTCGGCTTCACGTTCACTCAGGCCAAGCGCATCGCTGCGCAGACGCACCAGCGTTTCGTCGGCAGTAAAACCGGCTTCATCTTCAATCAGGTAACGCGGTGTTTTTTGACGCGGCTGGCGCGTGGTGTTCCAGGCTTTTTTGTCCTGGTTGAGTTTCATGTCAGTCATAGTGACATTCCTCTTTATTACGGCAATAAAAATCCCTGCGTGCGAGGCACACAAATTAAATTAACGGCAATGCGTTTTTAAATTAAAAATAACCTGTCGGGAATTTCCATATCACCTCCCGGAAATTAAAGACGAAAAGAGTCGCTCGTTAAATAACGAGTAATTAATAAATTCGAAGGTAAACACCACGTAGTCAAACAGCGAGAAGCTGTCTAATGCGCAGCGCAAATCAGCACGCTGAGGTTCAGCGCGCGTATCGAGGCGGAGGGAAAAGTGTGTTAAAAATCATGTGCATGATGATATCCCCACGGGCTTTGGCCCGTTACAGTGTCGTTTTAAGGGAACAATCATCAAGTAAAGAGAGGATTGCTGCCCGCCGTGTTGGCAAGCAGCGACAAAAAAGTTCGCGCGTCAGCTTGCCTTGTGATGCCTACTAAAAGGGTGACTGTCCAACTGAACTCTCCTGCTTTGAAATTGCGGCCATTATATTCCGGGAAGTAACGAAGTAAAGTTAATTATCGGTTAGTCACCGATCATTTATATTCCGTTGCAGTTAAGTTGATATATCGCATTCCGGTCGCCATAAATGGCGCCCCTACGACGGCTTTGCCAATTTATGCGCACCGGGAAATGGGTAGTCATTATGGTTTTCGTAGGGTGCGCATTCATGCGCACCTCTCCAACAGCCCATAACGCTTTCAAGCCTTATAACTGAACCCCACAGCTTAGATCATTAATGCATATGCATAGCCTGAAATTGACTATTCTTCACTGCTGCGCTCTCGTAAACTCGCGTTACTTTTTTTAGGCAAGGAAACAACATGAAAAAAATTATTCCATCACTGCTGGCGTTATCGCTGGTAGCCGCCTTCTCGGTTCAGGCAGCGACGCCGAAAGATACGCTGGTGATTGCCCAGTCTACCGATGATGCCGACAGCTTCGACCCTGCGCAGGGCTTCGAACTCACCACGGTGCAAGCGTTCACTAACATTTATCAGCGCCTGGTTCAGTCCGATCCCACTAATCCAACCGATTTGCAGCCAACGCTGGCCACGTCCTGGCAAGCGGGCAGCGATAATCGCAGCCTGACGTTTGAACTACGCAAAGGTGCTCAGTTCGCCAGCGGCAATCCGCTGCGTCCGGAGGATGTGATCTTCTCACTGGGTCGCGTGGTGAAACTCAACCTCGATCCCTCCTTTATTCTTACCCAACTTGGCTGGAATAAAGACAACGTCGATACCTTCCTGAAAAAGGTTGATGACAACCACGTACAGATCAGCTGGAGCGCCAACGTCAGCCCGGCGTATGTGCTCAGCCTGCTCTCCGCGCCGGTCTCTTCGATTGTTGATGAGAAAACCGCGCAGGCCAACGCGAAGAACGGTGACTTCGGCCACGCGTGGCTCGGTACTCACTCTGCCGGTAGCGGCCCGTATCAGATTCGTAAAGTGGTGCTGCACGAAGCAGTTCTGCTAAGCGCGAACCCAACTTCGCCAGCGGGCGCACCGAAGCTGAAAAACATCCTGATCAAAAACGTACCGGAACCGGCTGCGCGTCGCCTGCTGCTGGAACAGGGCGATGTGGATATCGCGCGTAACCTCGGCGCGGATCAGATTGCCTCGCTGAAAGGCAAAGCGGGCGTGAAGACCGAAGCGATTCCGATGGCGTCGCTCTACTATATCCAGTTCAACATCGGTGAAAACCCAGTGCTGAAGAACCCGGCGCTCTGGGAAGCCGCTCGATATCTGTTCGACTATAAAGGTATCGCTAACGACCTGCTGAAAGGCCAGTTCGACGTGCATCAGACCTTCCTGCCGAAAGGCTTCCTCGGCGCAATCAACGACACGCCGTACACTTACGATCCTGAGAAAGCCAAAGCGATTCTGAAGAAAGCCGGTCTGACCAACGTCAGCTTCAAGCTCTCCACCAGCAACCAGCCGCCTTACCTCGATATCGCGCAGGCGCTGCAGGGCAGCTTTGCCAAAGGCGGCGTGAAAGTGGAAGTGCAACCGGGCCTGAGCTCTGAAGTCTCGACCCGCGTGAAGGCGCACAAATATGAAGCCACCCTGAACGCCTGGGGCGCAGACTATTTCGATCCCAACACCAACGCCGCGTCCTTCGCTTACAACCCGGAAGATGGCAGCAAAACCGTGGCTTACCGTTCTGACTGGCACATCCCGGAGCTGAACAAGCAAACGCTGGCCGCCACCGCCGAGAGCGATAACAACAAGCGCGTCGAACTCTATCAGGCGATGCAGCGTGAAGTGCTGAAGAACTCGCCGTACGTGATTGGCTTGCAGGCGAAAAACCTGATTGCGCTGCGCGACAATCTGCAAGGCTATGTGCAGGGCATCAACCCGGACATGGTGTATTACTCGCAGGTTTCTAAGTAATGGCAGTGTCAGCTTCACAGGCCGGGTTCGCCCGGCCACTCTGGCAACGCGTTAGCCACATCGTCACTAGCCTGCTCTCGCTGCTGGTGACGTTGGTCGGTTTGTTAGCGTTCACTTTTATGCTGTCGCACCTTTCGCCAGTCGATCCGGTGCAACAGATCGCAGGCGATCACGCCAGCGAAGCCACCTACGCGCAGGTGCGACACGATCTCGGTCTTGATCAGCCGGTGCTGGTGCAGTTCTGGCGCTATATCAGCCATTTGGCGCGCGGCGATCTCGGCTTATCGCATCTGACCAATCAACCGGTCAGCGCCGACCTGATGCGCACCTTCCCGGCCACCATTGAGCTGGCCACCTGCGCGATGATTTTTGCCGCGGTGTTCGGCATTACCTTAGCGCTGCTGGCGGCGTGGAAGCCGGGCAGCATCATCGATAACGTGGCGCGTTTTGTTTCGCTGCTCGGCTACTCGGTGCCGGTGTTCTGGCTCGGCTTGCTGGGTTTGCTGCTGTTTTATGCCGTGCTGCACTGGTCCGCCGGACCGGGCCAGCTTGATGACATCTGGATCTACACGCTGGAGCCAAAAACCGGCTTTGTGCTGATTGATAGCTGGATGTCCGGCGATCCCGAGATGTTCCGCAATGCGATTGCCCACTTGTGGCTGCCGGTGGTGATTCTCGGCCTGCTGGCGATGGCGGGTATCACGCGCCTGCTGCGCGCGGCGCTGCTGGAAGAGAGCAGTAAAGAGTATGTGGTGCTGGCGCGTGCGAAAGGTGCCAGCCGTGGCCGCATTTTACTGCGTCATATTTTCCCCAACGTGCTGGGCACGCTGATTACCGTTATCGCCCTCTCCTACGCCACGCTGCTGGAAGGTTCGGTACTGACCGAAACGGTATTTGCCTGGCCGGGCGTTGGTCGCTACATGACTAACGCGCTGTTTTCCTCCGATGTACCGGCGATTCTCGGCTCGACCTTGCTAATTGGCAGCTGCTTTATTTTGCTCAACGCGCTGGCCGATGCCCTGACCTGGTTAACCGATCCGAGAACCCGATGACTCAACAACTCTCTGAACTGGAAACGCTGCGTCCGCGCCGCCGGCGCGCGCGCGTGACCTCGCTTTCCATCGGCCTGACGTTGGTGCTGATTGTGGTGGCGATGGCGTTGTTCGCGCCATTGCTGGCGCCTTTCGATCCCAATGCGCAGATCATCTCCCAGCGTTTGCAGGCGCCATCGGCGCTGCACTGGTTTGGCACCGATGGCTTTGGCCGCGATCTGCTGTCACGCGTAATTTATGGCGCGCGCCCAACGCTGCTGTTGGTGTCACTGATTCTGGTGCTGACCATTCCGGTTGGCCTGCTGGTCGGCATCACCGCCGGTTACGTGGGCGGCTGGACCGAGCGCGTGTTGATGCGCATAACCGATATCTTCCTGTCACTGCCGAATCTGGTGATCGCGCTGGCGCTGGTCGCCATGCTCGGCCCCGGCTTGATGAATGGCGCACTGGCGCTGGCGCTCACCAGCTGGCCGCCGTTTGCCCGTCAGGCGCGCGCGGAAACGCTGGCGCTGCGCCGCAGTGATTATCTCGCCGCCGCGCGCATGCAGGGCATCACCGGTTTACGCCTGATGTTTGGCCACATTCTGCCGCTGTGTATGCCAACGGCGGTGGTGCGTGCCGCGCTGAGCCTCGGCGGAATCATTCTTTCAGCGGCGGGCCTCGGCTTCCTTGGCATGGGCGTGCAACCGCCTACCGCCGAATGGGGTTCGATGGTGGCAGAAGGCAGTAAAGTGATCTTCGACCAATGGTGGGTAGCCGCCGCACCCGGCGGCGCGATTCTGTTCGCCAGCCTGGCGTTTAACCTGACAGGCGATGGCCTGCGTGACCGACTGGATACTCGCCATGCCAAATGATCTGTTAATTGATGTACAAGGCCTGACGATTCGCAGCGATGATGCGCTGCTGGTCGATAACATTGGCTTCCAAATTGGCCGCGAGCGCGTGGCGCTGGTGGGTGAATCCGGTTCCGGTAAATCACTCACCGCGCGCACGCTGATGGGCTTGCTGTCACCTTCGCTGCACTTGCAGGCCGACCGTTTGCAGATTGTCGGCACCGATGCGTTGAGCCTGCGCGAGCGTGACTGGATTCAACTGCGCGGCAGCAAAGTAGCGATGGTGATGCAGGATCCGAAATATGCGCTTAATCCCACGCGCACCATTGGCTGGCAGGTGGAAGAACCGCTGGTGCTGCACCACAAATTGAGCCGCGCTGAACGTAAAGAGAAAGTGTGCGAGATGCTGGATGCGGTGGGCTTGCCCGACCCGCGTCAGCTGATGAAACGCTATCCGCATCAACTTTCTGGCGGCATGGGGCAACGCGTGATGCTGGCGATCGCCCTGATCACCGATCCTGAACTGCTGATCGCCGATGAACCTACGTCGGCGCTCGATCACGCGATGCGCGATCAGGTACTGGCGCTGATTCGTCGTCTGGTTGAACAGCGCAACATGGGTTTGCTGCTGATCAGCCACGATCTGCAACAGGTTTCCGAGCACTGCGAACGTGTGATGGTGATGTATCAGGGCCGCGTGCTGGATACCTTGCCGGCGTCCGAACTCTCCAACGCCAGCCATCCTTACACCAGCACGTTGTGGGCCTGTCGTCCGAGTAAAGCCACGCACGGCGAGCGTTTGCCGGTGCTGGATCGTGCCGCGCTGGAGAAGAATTATGATTGAGTTAGCGAACCTCAGCGTTTCGCACAAGCAAGGTTACGAGCTGCGCACCGTGGTGCACGAGGTGTCGCTGCAGGTCGCGGCCGGTGAATGTTTTGGTCTGGTTGGCCCCTCCGGCTGCGGCAAGTCGTCGCTGCTGTGGGTGCTGGCGGGATTGAATCCGCACTGGAGCGGCAGCATGTCGCTGGCGGGCACCGCCGTGCAGCCCGGCAAAGCGTTTACCGGCCAGCTGCGCCGCGATGTGCAGATGGTGTTTCAGGATCCCTACGCTTCGCTGCATCCGCGCCATCGCCTGCGTCGTACGCTGACGGAACCGCTGAAAATGCTCAAACGTGATAACATCGACGACCGCATTAATGCCGGGTTCCGTCATGTCGGGCTCGATCCGGCGCTGGCGGATCGCTATCCACATCAGCTTTCAGGCGGTCAGCGTCAGCGCGTAGCGATTGTGCGCGCCCTGCTGCTGGAACCGAAGATCCTGCTGCTGGATGAGCCGACCTCGGCGCTGGACATGTCGGTGCAGGCCGAGATCCTCAACCTGCTCAACGATCTAAAGCAAAAAGATGGTTTAACCATGGTGCTGGTCAGCCACGATCCGGATGTGATCGATCACATGTGCGATCGCGCAGCGCGTATGGCACAGGGCCGCATCGTGGAGCAACATTCAACAACAAGGAACACCGTATGACGGTTAAGTTACGTCCGCTGGAGCGGGAAGATTTACGCTTTGTACACCAATTAGATAACAACGCCAGCGTGATGCGTTACTGGTTTGAAGAGCCGTACGAAGCGTTTGTCGAGCTTTCAGACCTGTATGATAAACATATCCATGACCAGACCGAGCGCCGCTTTGTGGTGGAGCATGATGGACACAAAGCCGGGTTGGTGGAGTTGGTCGAGATTAATCACGTGCATCGCCGCGCTGAGTTTCAGATCATTATCGATCCTTCACATCAGGGCAAAGGCTTAGCCACAAAAGCGGCAAAGTTAGCGATGGATTACGGCTTTTCGGTGCTGAATCTCTACAAACTCTATCTGATTGTCGATGAAGAGAATAAAAAGGCAGTGCACATCTACACCAAGCTGGGTTTTGAGGTGGAAGGCGTACTGAAGCACGAGTTTTTCATCAACGGCGAATACCGCAACACCATCCGCATGTGCATTTTCCAGCAGCAACATCTGGCGCAGCATAAAAGCGCCCATGCGATGGTGAAGCCCACCGCGCAGTAAACGTATGGTCGCCATTGCCGGCGACCAACACTCCTCAACCCCGCGCGCCGACGACGTTCAGCTTGGGCTGCGGATGTTCTGGTTTGAGATCGTACATGCCGCCGTAGAAGGGATCGACCAGCAGCCAGCCGGGGAAGCCCAACAGCGGAATATTGCCCAGCAAATACCACAGATTGGCATTGGCCTCGATCGGCAAGGTTAGCGGCACATAGCCCGGACTCTCCAGCATCACCTGATAGTGCTTCTTACCAAAGTAATTCCCGGTCGATTTCGCCAGCTCGACGGTTTGCGGTGTATAGCCCTGCGCCACCGCGCGGCCGGTCTCATCCTGCACGGTGAAACGCGCGCCTTGCGGCAGGGAGTCGATTTTCACCGGTTGCGTTTCAGTGCCAACAATGGTGGCGCAGCCGCTCAGCAGCAGCGCACAGGCCGGAAAAAGAGGTCGCAGGTTCATAGCAGGTCCGCTTCAGCATCAGATAGGACAGTGTAAACTGCCCTTCTGTGCTTAATCGCGCTATCACTGATGATTTTCTGCGCTTTATTGCGGTTGACAACAAGCAGCAATCGCCGCGATATCCTGCGGCGTGGTACGGCAGCAGCCGCCAATCAGACGTGCGCCCGCCTGCTGCCATTCAGCGAATTTGTCATGCAGCGTGCAGCCCGACGGCGCGGAGTGCCAGGTTTTGCTGCTGGCATCGTACTGCTCGCCGGAGTTCGGATAGACCAGCAGCGGCTTATCACACAGCGCCTGGAAGCGGCGCAGAGCGGGCGTTACGCTCTCCAGCGCCACGCAGTTGATGCCAACCGCCACCACCTGCGGTGCCGCATGCACCAGCTCAGCCACTTTACTCAACGGCGTGCCGTCGCTGATGTGTTCGGCATCGCGCAGGGTAAAGGAGAACCACGCGCTGCTGGCAGGGAATTCAGCCAGTAAACTCACCAGCGCCTGCGCTTCGGTAAAGGACGGCAACGTTTCACAGGCCAGCAGATCGACACCCGCTTCCAGCAACGCCTTCACGCGCGGACGGTGGAACGCTTTCATCTCCTCTTCCGGCAGCGCGTAATCACCGCGATACTCCGCACCATTGGCCAGAAAAGCGCCATACGGCCCGACCGAACCGGCCACCAGCAAGGGCGCGGTGCTGGCGGAGGATGCGCGATAGTCATCACGCGCGCGCTGCGCCAGCTGTACGCTCTGGGTGATCAGTGCCAGCGCCTGCGCTTCATCTAAGCCGCGCGCGGCAAAACCCTGCGGCGTGGCTTGGTAGCTGGCGGTGATCGCCACATGCGCGCCGGCAGCAAAGTAGTCGTGATGCACCTGATAAATCAGCTCAGGATTTTCCATCAGCACTTTGGCCGACCACAGCGCATCGGCCAGATTGCAGCCGCGCGCCTCCAGCTCGGTCGCCAGCGCGCCATCCAGAATCAGCGTGTCAGTTTGGGTTAGAGCCTGCGCGATAGGATTACGCGACATCGTTGGCCTCCTCAGCCTTAAGGGATGACTTGCGTCGTTGCGTGACATGGTATGCGGCATAGCAGAACAGCACAAACGGAATGCCGCACCACAGCGCAATACGCTGCGACGGATCGAACGCCAGACCGACGCACGCCAGCAGGCATAACAGGAAGCCCAGAATCGGCGTCAGCGGATAGAGCGGCGCGCGATACGCCAGCTGTTGTAAGCTGCCGCCCGCCTGCAGATGGCGACGACGGAACACATAGTGCGAGGCGCAGATGCTGAGCCACACCGCCACCACGGCAAAACCGGAAATCGCCGACAGCGCCACAAACACCGTGTCCGGCGCAATCACGCTGGAGAACAGCGCCAGCAAGCCGCCAATCATGCTCACGGTCAGCGCCAGCACCGGAATGCCACGACGGTTGACGCGCGCAAAACAGCGCGGCAGCGTCTTCTCATTAGCCAGCGACCACAACATACGGCCAGAAGCATACAGGCCAGAGTTGGCGGCGGAGAGAATGGCGGTGAGGATCACGAAGTTGAAAATATCCGCCGCGTACGGGATGCCGATCTTTTCAAACACCAGCACAAACGGGCTTTTGACGATTCCGGCCTGATCCATCGGGATCAGCGCCGCCAGCACAAATACCGTGCCGATAAAGAAGATGATCAACCGTGCGACTGTGGTGCGGATCGCCAGCGGCAGCGCTTTTTGTGGCTGCTCGGTTTCACCGGCAGCGATGCCGATCAATTCCGTGCCCGAGAAAGCGAAGTTGACCGCTACCATGGTCATCAGAATCGGCAGCGTGCCGTGCGGCAGCCAGCCGGAAGCGGTGAGATTGTGTAATCCCGGCGCAGCGCTGCCGTCTTTCATCGGGATAAAACCAAAGATCGCACCCGCACCGAGAATGATAAAGGCGATGATGGTGATCACTTTGATGATGGAGAACCAGAATTCACCTTCGGCAAAGAAGCGCGTTGAGACGATATTCAGCAGATAAATAGCGATGCAGAACACCAGACACCACGTCCACACCGGTACGCTCGGGAACCAATACTGCATACAGAACCCGGCGGCGGTCAGGCTGGAACCCAGCGCCACCGTCCAGGTGAGCCAGTAAAGCCAGGCGACGGTATAACCGGTGGCCGGACTGAGATAGCGCGCGGCATAGACGTGGAACGCGCCGGTTTCCGGCATCGCTACGGCCAGTTCGCCGAGACAGACCATCACCAACCACACCACCAGCGCACCAATCAGATAGGCCAGCAAGGTGCCGGCTGCACCGGTGGTTGAGATGATGTAGCCGGTATTGAAGAACAGCCCGGTTCCGATCACACCGCCCAGCGACAGCATCACCAGATGCCGTACTTTCATGGTGCGCTTAAAGTTTTCCTGTGGAGGCGTATCCTGAGTTTGCATGATATTTATCCGTATGGACGTCTGAACATCTATATGGACACAAGGTTATACGCGTCAGCGTGCGGATTTGCAACGGGGCAGAAGGAGAGGATTGAGTCAGGGTTTGCGGCCCCGCGTGAAACGGGGCGCAAGTTCAGGCGCCAAATACGCCTTGCAGATAACGCTCAAGCGCAACGCGCGAGCTGAAGCCGTGCGGAATGCCGTAATGCTCCTGCGAATCGCCCATTAAATAGAGTGGGAATTGCGTGTAGTGATCGCAGGTTTTCATCTCTGAAGCCGGTTCAGCAAAGCTCTGGCTTTTCTCTTTCAGCGTCGGGTGAATGATTAAGGCGGTCCGTCCCATACGCGCTTCGCGATTGACGTACACATAGTTTTCGCCGCGACGATAACCGTAAATTTTTGGCGTTTGGGTATCCATTTCGAAGCCCACTTTCTCAAGTACGCGCGCTACCTCATCTGGTCGTAAATACATGCTTGCTCCTCTCTTCTCACAGCCCCGCAACCTTACAGCAGCAAGATGGCATGGGCATTCGGAATTTTCCCTAAAGCCTGGCACATCCCTGCGTTTAATCACGCTTCGTCTACACTAAGTATTACGTGTTAAATCAAAGGGAGCTAAAAAATGTTTAATCGAAGCGCAAAAAACGATGACATTGATATCAATCAGGATGTAAACGAACTGGCCGATTCGCTAGAGGCGTTACTTAAATCTTATGGCAGTGAAGCTAAAGACGAAGTTGATAATGCTCGTAGCCAGGCGCAGGCGCTGTTGAAGCAGACGCGTGCCAAACTGAGCGGCGGACAGAGTCGCGTATCGCAAGCGGCACGTGATGCGGGTACGCAGGTTGACGCCTATGTCCACGACAAGCCGTGGCACGGCGTGGGCGTCGGCGCGGCGATAGGCTTAGTGCTTGGCGCGCTACTGGTATCTTCACGCCGATAAGCCTGTGTTCGTTGATGCAATGAGCCTCGCTGATGCGGGGCTTTTTTGTGGGCGCGAGATAGTGCGCGCTTTCCCTCACCCTAACCCTCTCCCGCAGGCGGGAGAGGGAATGTTTAGGTGGCGTTCAACTGTAACACCTATGCTAGATCGGCTCCTTCTCCCGCTTGCGGGAGAAGGCTGGGATGAGGGTCAAATCGCACAAAATCCAACCAACCTTCCCACTCCATTCCCTTTACAAAAAATTTTTCCGGCCTGGAAGGCGCATGATCTCTGGCCTTAGCGAATATCCGAAGATCAAAATCACAAAACCCTATATCTGGTGGGCTTGACCCTTTTACCCACTACATCTAGTATTCAACCCATCAACTAACTACCCAATGTCGTCAAGGACGAAGTTCGATGCAAACAGGAATTTGCTTCGTATCTCGCAATCTGACCGCAATCAAATGGAAATACGAATCATGCGCATTATTATTTACACCAAAGACAACTGTGTCCAGTGCAATGCGACAAAAAATGCCATGGACCGCAAAGGTATCGACTATCAGCTGATCAACCTTGATACCCAACCTGAAGCCATCGACAACCTCAAATCTCTAGGCTATCGCCAGGTGCCAGTGGTGATGACGCAAGACGATCACTGGAGTGGCTTCCGTCCCGACAAAATTGCCAGCCTGAGCCAGCTCGCGGCCGTCGGGGGATAAGCCATGTTTCCACTGGTCTATTTCTCTAGCCAGTCGGAAAACACGCACCGATTCATCACGCGTCTTGGGCTGCCTGCCCGCCGCATTCCGGTTGACGGCAAGCAGCGCCTGCATATCGAACAGCCCTACATTTTAGTGGTGCCGAGCTACGGCGGCGGCAGTTCGCGCGGTGCGGTGCCGATACAAGTGATTCAATTCCTCAATGATGATGCCAACCGACGCGGGATTCGCGGGGTGATCGCTGCCGGTAACCGCAACTTCGGTGAAGGCTATTGCCTGGCGGGCGACATCATTGCGCAGAAATGTCAGGTTCCCTATCTCTACCGCTTTGAGCTGATGGGAACCCCCGACGATATCGCTAATGTAAAAGCGGGAGTGACCCAATTTTGGCAACGACAGACACCCTAAACAGCTCGCTGACTGATTACCACGCGCTTAACGCGATGCTGAACCTGTATGACGCCGATGGCCGCATCCAGTTCAGTAAAGATCACGAAGCGACGCGCCAGTTCTTCCTGCAGCATGTACAACCCAATACCGTGCAGTTTGCCTCGGCAGGCGAGCGCCTGCGCTATCTGGTGGCCGAAGGCTACTACGAAGCCGAGGTGCTGAATCAGTACGCTTTCGATTTCCTGTGTCAGCTGCACGATGAAGCTGATGCGGCAGGTTTCGCCTTTCACACCTTCCTCGGGGCGTGGAAGTTTTACACCAGCTACACGTTGAAAACCTTCGACGGCAAACGCTATCTGGAAACCTTCGAACAGCGCGCCTGCATGGTGGCGCTGACGCTGGCACGCGGCAATGAAACCTTAGCGCGCGAGCTGCTGGCGGAAATGCTGAGCGGTCGCTTCCAGCCGGCTACGCCAACTTTCCTTAACTGCGGTAAGCAGCAGCGCGGCGAGCTGGTCTCCTGCTTCCTGCTGCGCATCGAAGACAACATGGAATCGATTGGTCGCGCGGTGAACTCGGCGCTGCAACTGTCGAAACGCGGCGGCGGCGTAGCGTTCCTGCTCTCCAATTTGCGTGAATCAGGCGCGCCGATTAAGCGCATTGAGAACCAGTCGTCCGGCGTAATTCCGGTGATGAAGATGCTGGAAGATGCGTTCTCCTACGCTAACCAGCTGGGTGCACGTCAGGGCGCAGGTGCGGTGTGGCTGAATGCGCATCACCCGGATATTTTCCGCTTTCTCGATACCAAACGTGAAAACGCCGACGAGAAGATCCGCATCAAAACGCTGTCGCTCGGCGTGGTGATCCCGGATATCACCTTCCAGCTGGCGAAAGAGAATCGCGATATGGCGCTGTTCTCGCCGTACGATGTCGAGCGCATCTACGGCAAAGCCTTTGGTGATATCAGCATCAGCGAGCATTACGACGAGATGCTGGCGGACGATCGCATCACCAAAACCTACATCAAGCCGCGCGATTTCTTCCAGACGCTGGCGGAGATTCAGTTTGAATCCGGCTACCCGTACATCATGTTTGAAGACAGCGTGAACCGCAGCAACCCGATTGCCGGGCGCATCAACATGAGTAATCTCTGTTCCGAGATTTTGCAGGTTAACAGCGCCAGCGAATTCAATGACGATCTTAGCTATCGTCGCGTCGGCAAAGATATCTCCTGCAACCTCGGCTCTCTCAACATTGCGCATGCCATGGATTCGCGCAATCTGGCGCAAACCGTGGAAACCGCTGTGCGTGCCCTGACCGCCGTTTCCGAGATGAGTGAGATCAATTCGGTGCCTTCGGTGGCGGAAGGCAATCGCCGCTCGCACGCGATTGGCCTCGGTCAGATGAACCTGCATGGTTATCTGGCGCGCGAAGGCATGGCGTACGGTTCAGAAGAGGCGCTGGATTTCACCAATCTTTACTTCTATTGCGTCACCTATCACGCCGTGCGCACCTCGAATCTGCTGGCGCAGGAGCATCAGAAGAGTTTCGACGGTTTCGCCGAGTCGAAATACGCCAGCGGCAGTTACTTCGATAAATATGTCGAACAGCGCTGGCTGCCGCGCACCGCGCGCGTGGCAAAACTGTTCGCCGATGCCGGACTGACTCTGCCAACGCAGGCCGACTGGCAAGCACTGCGTGCAGCAGTGATGCAACATGGGCTGTACAACCAGAACCTGCAGGCGATTCCGCCCACCGGTTCGATCTCGTACATCAACCATGCGACCTCCAGCATTCACCCGATTGTGTCGCGCATTGAGATCCGTAAAGAGGGCAAAACCGGCCGCGTTTACTATCCGGCGCCGTTTATGACCAACGACAATCTCGACCTCTATCAGGATGCGTACTCCATTGGGCCGGAAGCGATTATTGATACCTACGCCGAAGCCACGCAGCACGTCGATCAAGGCCTGTCGCTGACGCTGTTCTTCCGCGACGACGTCACCACGCGCGATATCAACAAAGCGCAGATCTACGCGTGGAAAAAAGGCATCAAAACGCTCTATTACATTCGTCTGCGCCAGATGGCGCTTCAAGGCACCGAGGTGCAGGGCTGCGTCTCCTGCTCACTGTGATGAAAACTATGCAACTAAAACAAATTCAAGCGATTAACTGGAACCGCATCCAGGACGAAAAAGACCTCGAAGTGTGGAACCGACTGACCAGTAATTTCTGGCTGCCGGAAAAAGTGCCGCTCTCAAACGATCTGCCCGCATGGCAGTCGCTGGACCACCAGCAGCAACAGCTGACTATTCGCGTGTTTACCGGATTGACGCTGCTCGACACCATCCAGAACGTGATTGGTGCGCCTGGCCTGATGGAAGATGCGATTACGCCACACGAGGAAGCTGTACTGTCGAACATCTCCTTTATGGAAGCGGTGCATGCGCGTTCGTACAGTTCGATTTTCTCCACGCTGTGTAATACCGCAGATGTCGATGCGGCGTATCGCTGGAGTGAAGAGAATGAAGCGTTGCAGAACAAGGCGAAGATTGTGCTGGAGCACTATCGCGCCGAGGATCCGCTCAAGAAGAAAATCGCCAGCGTGTTCCTTGAATCGTTCCTGTTCTACTCCGGTTTCTGGCTGCCGATGTATTGGTCGAGCCGTGGCAAGCTGACCAACACCGCAGATCTGATTCGCCTGATCATTCGCGACGAAGCGGTACACGGTTACTACATCGGCTATAAGTACCAAAAGGCGCTGGAAAACGTCGATGCTGGCCGCCGCGAAGAGCTGCAGCAGTTCGCGATTGATTTGCTGCTGGCGCTGTACGAAAACGAAGTGGTGTATACCGAAGCGTTGTACGGTGACGTCGGCTGGGCGGAAGAGGTGAAAACCTTCCTGCACTACAACGCCAATAAAGCGCTAATGAACCTCGGCTACGAAGCGCTGTTCCCGGCGGAACTGACCGCAGTCAACCCGGCGATTTTGTCCGCGCTGTCGCCCAACGCCGATGAAAACCACGACTTCTTCTCGGGTTCAGGTTCTTCCTATGTAATGGGTAAAGCCGTAGAAACCGAAGACGAAGACTGGAATTTTTAACATTAAAAGCCGGTGCGCATGAATGCGCACCCTACGATGCAGGTCGCCATTTATGGCGACCTGCATTCCAAATTTATTCCCATCTCCTGTTCATAATAGACAATTAAATCTCCCTCAACCGCCCTCTTTCTATTTCCACTAACAATATCTTTTTTCACGCCATTGACGCCATTTCCGCCATGAAATAGTGATAAATCACACTCTCCGTCATAAAAAATCAATCCACGCGCATCCCTTGTGAGCACTGGAAATTTTAGCGATTGACTGCTGCGCGCGCTGCCAAATATCGCCCTTCAGGGTTGTCAGATAATTTCACTATGTTAGGGTATAGGGCGCTTAATTTTACTCAGGACCACAACAAGAAATAGTTAAACATTTAACCGGGAAATTAATTACTGCATGGCAATTAAACTCGAAGTAAAGAATTTATATAAGGTATTTGGGGATAATCCCGAAAAGGCATTTAAGCTGATCGATAAAGGCGAAAGCAAAGAGAGTATTCTGGCAAAAACCGGCCTCTCTGTTGGCGTCAAAAATGCCAGTCTGGCCATTGAAGAAGGCGAGATCTTCGTCATCATGGGGCTTTCAGGTTCAGGTAAGTCCACCATGGTTCGCCTTCTCAATCGTCTGATCGAGCCCACTCGCGGCCAGGTAATCATAGACGGTGTCGATATTGCCAAAATATCGGAATCGGAACTGCGTGAAGTCCGCAGAAATAAGATCAGTATGGTATTTCAATCCTTCGCGCTGATGCCACACATGACGGTGCTAAATAATGCCGCCTTTGGCATGGAATTAGCCGGCATTCCTTTAGTCGAACGTCAGGAAAAAGCGCTGGAAGCATTGCGTCAGGTTGGCCTGGATAATTACGCCCACTCTTACCCCGATGAACTTTCTGGCGGTATGCGTCAACGCGTTGGATTAGCCCGCGCATTGGCGATTAATCCTGATATTTTATTAATGGATGAAGCTTTCTCAGCACTTGATCCGTTGATTCGTACCGAAATGCAGGATGAACTGGTAAAACTGCAGGCCAAACATCAGCGTACCATTGTATTTATTTCTCACGACCTCGATGAAGCGATGCGTATTGGCGACCGTATTGCCATTATGCAGGGCGGCGAAGTGGTACAGGTCGGCACGCCGGATGAAATCCTCAATAATCCTGCCAACGATTATGTGCGCACCTTCTTCCGCGGCGTCGATATTAGTCACGTGTTTAGCGCCAAAGATATTGCGCGTCGCAGTGCGGGTTCACTGATCCGCAAAGCCGCCGGTTTTGGTCCGCGATCCGCCATCAAGCTGCTGCAGGATGAAGATCGCGAATATGGCTACGTGCTGGAGAAACAGAAGTTTGTTGGCGTGGTGTCCACCGATTCATTGAAAGCCGCGCTGGCGGCCGGTGAAGGGCTGGATAGCGCGCTGCTCGACACGCCCTTAGCGGTTCCTGCCGATACCTCCCTGAACGATCTGCTGTCGCATGTGGCACAAGCGCCCTGCGCCGTGCCGGTAGTCAGCGAAGAGAATCAGTACGTCGGTATCATTTCGAAAAGCATGCTGTTGCGTGCTTTAGACCGTGAAGGAGCCTAATCATGAGCGAACAAACAGCGAATCCGTGGGAAAGCGCCAGCCAAACCACCCAGCAACCTGCCACCACTGATACCAGCCCCGCCGCCAGCAGCAGCGATCCCTGGGCGAGCGGCGGTGCCGCGCCTGCAGATAGCAGCTCCGGCAGCGCCGATGCATGGGGCGATCCCTCCGCCGCCAGCAGCGGTGGCCACGATGCCGCCAGCAATGCTGCCAGCAGCAGCGACTGGCTGAGCAGCGCACCCGCTCCCGCGCCGGAACATTTCAACCTCATGGACCCGTTCCATAAAACCTGGATTCCGCTTGATAGCTGGGTGACTGAAGGCATTGATTGGGTGGTCAGCCATTTCCGCCCGGTGTTTCAGGGCATTCGCGTGCCGGTGGATTACATCCTCAGCGCGTTCCAGCAGTTACTGCTCGGCATGCCCGCGCCGGTAGCGATTGTGGTGTTCGCACTGATCGCCTGGCAGATTGCCAGCCCGGCGATGGGCATTGCTACGCTGGTCTCGTTGATTGCCATTGGCGCGATTGGTGCCTGGTCGCAGGCGATGGTGACGCTGGCGCTGGTGCTAACCGCCCTGCTGTTCTGCATCATCATCGGCTTGCCGCTCGGCATCTGGCTGGCGCGCAGTGAACGTGCCGCGCGCATTATTCGTCCGCTGCTGGATGCGATGCAGACCACGCCAGCCTTCGTCTATCTGGTGCCGATCGTCATGCTGTTTGGTATCGGCAACGTGCCGGGCGTAGTGGTGACCATTATCTTTGCGCTGCCGCCGATTGTGCGCCTCACCATTCTTGGGATTAAGCAGGTACCAGCCGACCTGATTGAAGCGAGTGAATCCTTCGGTGCCAGCCCGCGTCAGATGCTGTTCAAAGTGCAGCTGCCGCTGGCGATGCCGACCATCATGGCTGGCGTAAACCAGACGCTGATGCTGGCGCTGTCGATGGTGGTGATCGCCTCGATGATCGCGGTTGGCGGTCTCGGTCAGATGGTGCTGCGCGGCATTGGTCGCCTGGATATGGGCCTCGCCACCGTCGGTGGCGTGGGCATCGTGATCCTCGCCATTATCCTCGATCGCTTGACGCAGTCGATGGGCCGCGACAGCCGCAGCCGTGGCAGCCGTCACTGGTACAGCACTGGCCCGCTCGGTCTGCTGATGCGCCCTTTCAGTAAAAAAGCCTGATTTCAATGGGCGGTCCGCTGCGGCCGCCCGTCTTCGACGTAACACGTAAAATAAGGAATGACTATGCGCAAGACAGCTCTCATCGCCGCCGTCCTGACGACGTTCGCCGCGACGCACGTGTCCGCCGCCGACCTGCCCGGTAAAGGCATCACCGTTAAACCGACGCAGAGCACCATCTCTGAAGAGACCTTCCAAACGCTGTTGGTGAGCCGCGCGCTGGAGAAACTCGGTTATACCGTTGAGAAGCCAAGCGAGATTGATTACAACGTGGCGTACACCACCATCGCAGCCGGTGATGCCACCTTTATTGCCACCAACTGGCAACCGCTGCACGACGATATGTATAAAGCCGCGGGCGGCGATGCGAAGTTTTATCGCCAGGGCACTTACGTCGGTGGCGCGGCTCAGGGTTACCTGATCGATAAGAAAACCGCCGAGCAGTATCACATCACCAATATTGAACAGCTGAAAGATCCCAAGATCGCCAAACTGTTTGATACCAATGGTGATGGCAAAGCGGATTTGACCGGCTGTACGCCAGGCTGGGGCTGTGAAGCGGTGATTAATCACCAGATTGATGCCTACAAGCTGAGCAACACCGTGGAGCACAATCAGGGCAACTACTCGGCGATGATCGCCGATACCATCACGCGCTTTAAACAGGGCAAACCGGTGTTTTATTACACCTGGACGCCGTATTGGGTCAGCGACGTGCTGAAGCCGGGTAAAGATGTGGTATGGCTGCAGGTGCCGTTCTCTTCACTGCCGGGCGAGCAGAGCAAAGTCGATACCAAGCTGGCGAACGGGGCTAACTACGGTTTCCCGGTGAACACCATGCATATCGTCGCCAACAAAGCCTGGACCGAGAAAAATCCGGCCGCGGCAAAGCTGTTTGCTGAGATGAAGCTGCCGATTGGCGACATCAACGCCGAGAATGCGGCGATGCATGCGGGCCATGCTTCTGAAGCCGATATCAATGGCCACGTTGATGGCTGGATCAAAGGTCACCAGGCGGAATTCGATAAGTGGATTCAGGACGCACTGGCGGCAGCGAAGTAACGCATTTACATTAGCGTTGGTATTGTAGCGGCGCGATTTATCGCGCCGTTTTTCATGCAATCAATCCACTTTAAGAACTCAGCGCAATAAATTGCGCCGCTACGGCAAATGGCTGCCTCCCCCTTTTCCTTTCACCCGATAAGCGAAGCGTGCGCTATAGCGCACTGGTACGTCCTGTTAATTAACACACCATTGAAATAATTTTTTCGGTTACTATTACCTACAAATGATTATCTCTCTTATCCGCACGCAATGACTGCTTCCCGTTTAGCGATCAAATTCCATCACTTAGGCTGGTGTCGCATTCGCGCGGGCTTTGTTAAGAGTATGTTAATCAACACCTTGATTTACGTGGATAAGCGGCGCGCGAAAAGTGTTTAGAAATCGTAAAGATGGTTCTAAACCGCTGAGCAATACTATTCATTAATGATTGGGTTTGTTATGGTTAGCCGCGCAGTTATTCACCAGAGTTATTTTTTCTCGCGAAATTATTTATCTGTAAAAAGGTTTCCCGAGACGAATTGATGGCATCGGCTGCCTGTATGTTCAGGTGGGATGTCAGGGCAAAATGCCCAGGGTTAAGGAACAACCTGGAATGTCAGATGTTGACTATGTGATCGTGCTAACAATCACCTGCGGAAATTGTGACTACGCTTAATCTGTCACCATCATTACTATACCAGTTGCAACTAAGAGGTTTTTTTAAAATGGAAAGTTCGTTTACTCCCATTGAACAGATGCTTAACATCCGTGCTAACCGCCATAAAGATTTTCCGCTGCAGGAGATCATTTTGACCCGCTTGTGCATGCACATGCAGGGTAAACTGCTGGATAATCGCAACAAAATGTTGAAGGCGCAGGGAATTAACGAGACCTTATTCATGGCGCTGATTACCCTTGATGCACAGGAAAATCAGAGCATTCAGCCTTCAGAACTGAGTTCTGCCCTCGGCTCTTCACGCACCAATGCCACGCGTATCGCTGATGAGCTGGAGAAGCGCGGCTGGATCGAACGTCGTGAAAGCGAGAACGACCGTCGCTGCCTGCATCTGCATTTGACCGAAAAAGGCAATGAATTCCTGCGCCAGCTGCTGCCACCGCAGCATCAGAGCCTGCAATACCTGTGGTCTTCGCTCTCTACTAACGAGCAGGATCAGCTGGAATCGATTACCCGTAAGTTACTTAACCGTCTCGATAAAATGGACGAAGATCAGGTTATCGCTTCCCTGTCGCGCTAATAGCAAGAAGTGCGACACAATCACCTTCCGAAATCGCTATTTTAATCCCCTTTTGTCCGGCCAGCGCTTAAGTGCTGGCTTTTTTGACTCGGGCAACCGTGTTGAAGGATCGGCACATCCCGACTAAATGGAAAACGTGGAGAACGACATGAGTGCGACAGCGGAAGCTCAAAGCCCGCAACAGCCAGCGAATAAAAAGAAGAAGCGCAAAGGTGTGCTGATCCTGCTGGCTATCGTGTTTGTAATTATTGGTGTTTCGTATCTGGCTTACTGGTATTTGGTGCTGCGTCACTTCCAGGAAACCGATGATGCGTACGTAGCAGGTAACCAGGTGCAGGTGATGGCGCAGGTTTCTGGCAGCGTAAACAAAGTGTGGTTTGATAACACCGACGTGGTGAAGAAAGGCGACGTCCTGGTGTCGCTGGATAAAACCGATGCCGAGCAGGCGTTTGAAAAAGCGCAGACCGCGTTAGCCACCAGCGTGCGTCAAACCCACCAGCTGATGATCAATGGCAAACAGTATCAAGCCACCATCAAGCTGCAGCAAACCGCGCTGGAACAGGCCGAAGCTGACCTGAAACGCCGCGAGCCGTTGGGCGCGTCTAATCTGATTGGCCGCGAAGAGCTGCAACACTCGCGTGATGCCGTGGCGACAGCCAAAGCGCAGCTGGATGTGGCAGTGCAGCAATACAACGCTAACCAGGCGATGATTCTGAATACCTCGCTGGAAAATCAGCCCGCGGTACAGCAGAGTGCGGCTGAGCTGCGCGATGCCTGGCTGGCGCTGCAGCGTACTGAAATCCGTAGCCCGATTGATGGCTTCATTTCACGTCGCAGCGTACAGGTTGGCTCGCAAATCTCCACCACCACCCCGCTGTTGGCGGTGGTGCCGTCCACTAATCTGTGGATCGACGCAAACTTCAAAGAGACCCAGCTTGCAGGTGTCCGTATCGGCCAATCGGCCACGGTGATCAGTGATATCTACGGCGATGACATCGAGTATCACGGCAAAGTGGTGGGTCTGGATATGGGTACCGGCAGCGCCTTCTCGCTGCTGCCTGCGCAGAACGCCACCGGTAACTGGATTAAAGTGGTCCAGCGTCTGCCGGTGCGTATCGAGCTGGATCCGAAACAAGTGGCGGAACATCCGCTGCGTATCGGCCTCTCCACGCTGGTGAAAGTGGATACCCAAAACAAAGAGGGTGCCACGCTGGCCAGCACCGTGCGTTCGCAAGCCGCGTATGAAAGTAATGCGTTGGCAATCGACCTCGCGCCGGTTAACCAGCTGATTACTGACATCGTTCGTGCCAACGCTGACTAACGCCGCGGGAGGCTGTTATGGCACAAAAACCGCTTGAAGGTGCGCCGTTAGTCCTGATGACCATCGCCCTGTCGCTGGCGACGTTCATGCAGGTACTCGACTCCACCATCGCTAACGTGGCGATTCCGACCATCGCCGGTAACCTCGGTGCCTCGAACTCGCAGGGCACCTGGGTGATTACCTCTTTCGGGGTGGCGAACGCCATCTCGATTCCGATTACCGGTTGGCTGGCCAAGCGCATCGGTGAAGTGAAGCTGTTTACCTGGTCGACCATCCTGTTTGTATTGGCGTCCTGGGCTTGCGGCATGTCCGAAAGCCTGGAGATGCTGATTTTCTTCCGCGTCATTCAGGGCGTGGTTGCCGGTCCGCTGATTCCGCTGTCGCAGAGTTTGCTGCTGAACAACTATCCGCCAGCGAAACGCAGCGTGGCGCTCTCGCTGTGGGCGATGACGGTGATTGTGGCGCCGATCTGCGGTCCAATTCTCGGCGGCTGGATCAGCGATAACTATCACTGGGGCTGGATCTTCTTCATCAACGTGCCGATTGGCTTGGTGGTGGTGTTGCTGACGCTGCAAACGCTGCGCGGACGTGAAACCAAAACCGAAATCCGCCCGATCGATATGGTCGGCTTAGTGCTGCTGGTGGTGGGCATTGGCTCACTGCAGGTAATGCTGGATCGCGGTAAAGAGCTCGACTGGTTCAGCTCAACTGAGATCATTGTGCTGATGGTGGTCGCCGTGGTGGCGTTGCTGGTGTTGCTGGTGTGGGAGCTCACCGACGACCATCCGATAGTCGATTTGTCGTTGTTCAAGATGCGCAACTTCACCATCGGCTGTTTGTCGATCAGCCTGGCCTATATGCTCTACTTCGGCTCGATAGTGTTACTGCCGCAGCTGTTACAGGAGGTATATGGCTACACCGCCACCTGGGCCGGATTGGCGTCGGCACCGGTGGGGATTCTGCCGGTGATTCTGTCGCCGATCATTGGCCGCTTCGCCCACAAGCTGGATATGCGTAAGCTGGTGACCTTCAGCTTCATCATGTATGCCGTCTGTTTCTACTGGCGCGCCTACACCTTTGAGCCGGGGATGGATTTTGGTGCATCGGCGTGGCCGCAGTTTATTCAGGGCTTTGCGGTAGCGTGCTTCTTCATGCCGCTCACCACCATTACGCTGTCGGGCTTACCGCCAGAGCGTATGGCTGCGGCATCGAGCCTGTCGAACTTCGTGCGTACGCTGGCGGGTTCCATCGGTACCTCGATCACTACCACCATGTGGAGTAACCGTGAATCGATGCATCATAGCTATCTGTCGGAGTCGGTGAATCCGTACAACGTCAATTCACAGCAGATGTATGACCAGCTGCAAAGCATGGGCATGACCCAGCAGCAGGCCTCGGCGTATATCGCGCAGCAAATTACCAATCAGGGTCTGATTATCTCGGCGAATGAGATCTTCTGGGCATCGGCGGGAGTGTTCTTGATCTTGCTGGTGCTGGTGTGGTTTGCGCGTCCACCATTCGGTGCGGGCAGTGGCGGCGGTGGCGCTCACTAAGCGATACAAACAAAAACGGGCCTTGCGGCCCGTTTTTTTTATGCGTTCTGACGCCACCATTCGGCGAGCAGAATACCGGTCGCCACTGACACGTTGAGGCTTTCAACGTTGCCGGTGCCACCAATCGACAGGCTGAGATCGCCCTGCTGGAAGGCGCTGTCTGACAGACCTTCGCTCTCCTGACCTAACACCAGCACCATTTTGGCAGGCAGCTCGGCTTTCGCCAGCGGTGTGCCTTCGTGGCTTGAGGTGGTAACGATGGTGTAACCCGCTTTACGGAACGCTTCCAGACCATCGGCAAAGCTTTCGCCGCTGATCGCCTGTACGTGCTCAGCGCCACCTTCGGCGGTACGTACTGCCGCACCTGACTCCAGCAGCGAAGCATCATTCACCAGCAAACCTTTCACACCGAAGTGCGCGCAGCTACGCATAATGCCGCCGAGGTTGTGCGGGTTGCTGACATCTTCCAGCGCCAGTACGCAATCTTTGGTCGGTGCCTTGGTCAGCCACTCGGTAACCGGCATGCCCATGCGTTTTTTGATGATGAAGCACACGCCACCGTGGTGTTCAGTACCTGAAGCTTTGGTCAGCTCAGCATCTTCCACCACATGATAGGCTTTGCGGTTGGCCGCCAGCCAGCGCAGAGTTTCACGGAAACGCGGTGTTATGCTCTGAATAAACCAGGCGCGCACGATGCTTTCTGGACGGCTCAGGAACAGCGCCTGACAGGCATTTTCACCGTAGACGCGCGTCTCTTCCTGACGCTGACGGCGAATCTGCTCGGGATCGATGACCGGCTTGTTCGCGGCATCATCCAGTTGGCTATCATCCGCGACCAGCGGACGAGAAACGGTGCGCCACGGCGAATCACCGAAGCTGCGGTTGTCGTCACCACGATCGTCACGACGACCAAAGCTGCGGCCGCGTTCGGTATTATTCGCACCGCGCGGTGCCGAGCTGCGTGCGCCGCTACGGCCACCTTCTTCATTATTACGTGCACCGCTGCGAGGACCAGAACGACGATTATCTTCCTGGCGCGCAGCAGGACGGCCGCCTTTGCCGGTACGGGGATTCGGCTTTTGACCACCCTCCTCATCACGTACGTACATCACTTTTACCTTGCCGCTTTTGCCTTTAAATTCGTCGTTCATCTGTTCCTCCAGCATTGAGAGCGCGAAGATTACCTGATGTGTCGGTGCTTAGCTATCAACTATTGAACCTATTGGGCAATCCAGATTGAGCATAGCACTCAACCTTTTCATAATGTCCGGCAATCATCAGATTTACAGGTCCGGGTTGAGGTAAATATGAATACAGTTTGTGCCTCCTGTCAGGCAACCAACCGCGTGCCTGAGTCGCGCATTGCCGATGGAGCAAAATGCGGTCGTTGCGGCGGCGAGCTATTCAACGGTGAAGTCGCCAACGCGACGGCAGCCACATTGGATAAGTATCTGCAAGACGATCTGCCGGTGGTGATCGACTTCTGGGCGCCGTGGTGCGGCCCGTGCGTTAACTTCGCACCGGTATTTAAAGATGTCGCCGACGAGCGTCGCGGCAAGGTGCGCTTCGTGAAAGTGAATACTGAAGCCGAACCCGCGCTCAGCTCGCGTTTCCGCATTCGCAGCATTCCTACTATTATGCTGTTCAAGAACGGCGAGATGGTCGACATGCTGAATGGCGCAATGCCAAAAGCGCCCTTCAACGAGTGGCTAGACGAATCGCTGTAAACCGCTGATGGCCAGCCGCGTGCTGGCCTTCCTTATTACCTTTCCCGGCTGATTCCATTACACTGGCGTTTTTTCTCCTACCTGCGAATTTATGTTTGAAAATGCCGTTCTGCGCTTACGTGCGCAACGTTTAGCGCGCGCCACGCGCCCGTTTCTTGCACGCGGTAATCGTGTCATTCGTTGCCAACGCTGCCTGCTGCCGCAGAAAAACTGTCTGTGCGCCACCATCCAGCCTCAGCAAGCGCGCAGTCGCTTCTGTCTGGTGATGTTCGATACCGAGCCGATGAAGCCGAGCAATACCGGAAGGTTAATTGCCGATGTGCTGCCGGACACCGAGGCGTTTGGCTGGTCACGCACCGAGCCGGATGCCGCGCTGCTGGCGGTGGTGAAGAACGCGCATTATCAGCCGCTGGTGGTTTTCCCGGCGTCTTACGCAGATGCCGATCGCGAAGTGCTCACCAGCCCGCCGCTCACCGGCAAACCGCCGCTGTTTATTATGCTCGACGGCACCTGGACGGAAGCGCGCAAGATGTTCCGCAAAAGTCCGTGGCTGGATGCGTTGCCGGTGATGTCGCTCAACGTGTCTGCGCCCTCGCGCTACACGCTGCGCGAGGCCCACGGCGAAGGCCAGCACTGCACCGCCGAAGTTGCTGCCGCGCTGCTGGAACAGGCCGGGGATCTCGCCGCCGCCGCAGAATTGCAGCACTATTTCGCCCGCTTCCGTCATGCTTATCTGGCGGGGAAACCGCATCATCCGATTCATGCTCTGGAAGAAGCATTGAGTAGCGGAATCTGAAGCTGGCTCTCAGCCTGCGATCGGTGAATCGGCACGCGCGCTAAAAAGCGTTTACAATCATGCCAATCTTGATAGCAGGAGCGGATGATGAGCCAACGCGGACTGGAAGCGCTGTTACGACCTAAATCAATCGCGGTAATCGGTGCGTCAATTACACCGGGGCGCGCCGGCTACTTTATGATGCGTAACCTGCTGGCCGGTGGATTTAGCGGTCCGGTATTGCCGGTGACGCCGAAGTATAAAGCGGTGAGCGGCGTGCTGGCCTGGCCGGATATTGCCAGCCTGCCCTTCGCGCCCGATCTCGCCATCATCTGTACCCACGCCAAACGTAATCTCGAACTGCTGCAACAACTGGGCGAAAAAGGCTGTAAGGCCTGTATTATTCTCTCGGCGCCGTCCAGCCAGCTGGAAGAGCTGAAAGCCTGCGCCAGTCAGTGGCAAATTCGCCTGCTTGGGCCCAACAGCTTAGGTTTGCTGGCGCCTTGGCAAGGGTTGAATGCCAGCTTCTCGCCAGTGCCGATTGCTAAAGGTCGCATTGCTTTTATTTCGCAATCCGCTGCGGTCTCTAACACCATTCTCGACTGGGCGCAGCAGCGTAACCTCGGTTTCTCCTGGTTTATCGCCTTGGGTGATAGTCTGGATATCGACGTTGATGATCTACTGGATTTCCTCGCGCGCGACGGTAAAACCAGCGCCATTCTGCTCTACCTCGAACACCTCAGCGATGCGCGTCGCTTTGTTTCCGCTTCACGCAGCGCCTCACGCAATAAACCGATTCTGGTGATAAAAAGTGGTCGCAGCCATCAGGCGCAGGCGATGATCGGTACCCACAGCGGATTGGATGCTGCCTGGGATGCGGCGATTCAGCGCGCCGGTTTACTGCGCGTACAGGATACGCACGAGCTGTTTACGGCGGTTGAGTCACTGAGCCATATGCGTCCCTTGCGCGGCGATCGACTGATGATCATCAGCAACGGCGCGGCCCCGGCGGCGCTGGCATTGGATGAACTTTATGCGCGCAACGGTAAGCTGGCGACGCTGAGTGACGAAACGTTGCAAGCGCTGGCCACACTGCTGCCGGAAGGCGTTGGTCGCGGCAATCCGCTGGATTTGAAAGATGACGCGACTCCAGCGCGCTATGTCGCCTGCATTGAACGGCTGCTGGATAGCCATGAACTCGATGCACTGATGATCATTCATGCGCCAAGCGCCGTTTCACCTTCGAGCGAAACCGCCGAGCAGATTATCGCTGCGGTTGCCAGACATCCGCGTGGCAAGCAGGTCACGCTGCTGACGAACTGGTGTGGCGAATACTCCTCGCAGAGCGCGCGGCGCGCGTTTACTCAGGCTGGCATTCCCACCTGGCGCACGCCGGAAGGCACCGTTACCGCCTTCATGCATCAAGTGGAATATCGCCGCAACCAGAAACAGCTGCGTGAGACGCCCGCGCTGCCGATCGGTTTGACGCAGAACAGCGCGCAGGCGCATCAGTTGATTCAGCAAGCACTGGATAAAGGCATCACCACGCTGGACACCCACGAAGTGCAGCCGGTGTTGCAGGCTTACGGCCTGGCGACGCTGCCCACCTGGATTGCCAGCGACAGCGCCGCGGCTGCCAGCATCGCCGATCAGATTGGCTATCCGGTCGCGCTCAAGCTGCGTTCGCCGGATATTCCGCACAAGTCTGAGGTACAAGGCGTAATGCTGTATCTGCGCAGCGCTGCAGAAGTAGAACAAGCGGCTGAAGCCATTTTCGATCGCGTGCGCGAAACCCATCCACAGGCGCATATTGATGGCTTGTTGGTGCAGAGTATGGCGAATCGCGCGGGAGCGCAGGAGTTGCGTGTGGTGGTCGAACAGGATCCGCTGTTTGGTCCCATCATCCTGCTGGGCGAAGGCGGCGTGGAGTGGCAGCCCGACAAGCAAGCCGCCGTGGCTTTGCCGCCGCTGAATATGACGCTGGCGCGCTATCTGGTGATTCAGGCGATGAAAAGCGGCAAAGTTCGCAGCCGTAGTGCGTTGCGACCACTGGATATCACCGGGCTTAGCCAGCTGTTAGTGCAGGTTTCAAACCTGGTGGTCGATTGTCCGGAGATTCAGCGCCTGGATATTCATCCGCTGCTGGCATCAGCTGACGAATTCACGCTGCTGGATGTCACGCTGCAGCTGGCGCCTTTCAATGGTGATAACGAAACACGGCTGGCGATTCGTCCTTACCCGCATCATCTTGAAGAGCAGGTGCAGCTGAAAAATGGGCAATATTGCCTGTTCCGCCCGATCCTGCCGGAAGATGAACCGCAGCTGCGCGCCTTTATCGCCCAGGTAACGAAAGAAGATCTCTACTATCGTTACTTCAGTGAAATCAATGAATTCACCCATGAAGATTTGGCGAATATGACGCAAATTGATTACGACCGCGAAATGGCGATTGTCGCTGTACGGCAGCACAACGGCGTCGACGAGATCATTGGCGTAACACGTGCGATCTCCGATGCCGATAATATCGATGCTGAATTCTCCGTGCTGGTGCGGTCTGACCTGAAAGGCTTGGGCATGGGCAGGCGCTTACTGGAGAAGATGATTCGCTATACGCGCGATCATGGCCTGCAACAATTGAACGGTATCACCATGCCAAACAATAGCGGCATGATCACGCTGGCGCGAAAGCTCAATTTTCGCGTGAATATTCAATTGGATGATGGCATTGTCAGCCTGAATTTGCCGCTCGGTGATGTCTTCAGCTAACCTGTACAGAAAGGTAAAATTCCTCCTCTACAGGCCGGTTGATGGTATTATTTACCGTTAGGATCATGATTTGATGGCAAAAGGCCATGCAATGAACAGAGAAGAAGTGCACTGTGATGTTGTCTAAATTTAAACGTAATAAACACCAACAACACCTCGCACAGCTGCCTAAACTGTCACAATCCGTGTCGGATCTGACGACGCTTTACTCGCCTGCCGAGTTTCGCGAAACCCTGCTGACGAAAATTGCCGCAGCAGAAAAGCGTATCTGTATCACCGCGCTGTATCTGGAGAATGATGACGGCGGTCGGGGAATAATGCAGGCGCTGTACGCAGCGCGTCAGGCACGTCCGGAGCTGGATGTCTGTATTCTGGTTGACTGGCATCGTGCGCAGCGTGGTCGTATTGGCGCTGCTCGCGGCGTGACCAACGCTGACTGGTATTGCGAAATGGCGACTCAGCACCCGGATATCGCTATTCCGGTTTACGGCATTCCGGTTAACACCCGCGAAGCGCTCGGCGTGCTGCATCTGAAAGGGTTTATCATTGATGATATGTTGCTCTACAGCGGCGCGAGCCTGAACGATGTCTATCTGCATCAGCATGATAAATACCGTTATGACCGCTATCAACTGATCCGCAATCCACAGCTTACTGATACCATGTATGCGTGGATCTGCGAAAATCTCAAGGATTCCGATGCGGTTAACCGCCTCGATAAAACTGAGCGCCCTTCCAGCCCGGAAATCAAAAACGAAACGCGTCAATTCCGTCAGGAGCTGCGCAGCTTTAACTATCAGTTTACCGGCAATGCAGATAATGAATCCCTTGCCGTCACGCCGCTGGTTGGCCTGGGCAAACGCAGCCTGCTGAACAAAACCATTTTCCATTTGATGCCTTGCGCCGAGCGCAAGCTGACATTATGTACGCCCTATTTCAACCTGCCGGCTATTCTGGTGCGTAACCTGATTCAATTACTGCGTCAGGGTAAAGAAGTTGAGATCATTATTGGCGATAAAACGGCCAATGATTTCTACATCCCGCCAGAACAGCCGTTTAAGATTATCGGTGCGCTGCCTTATCTCTATGAGATTAACCTGCGTCGCTTCCTTAGCCGGTTGCAGTATTACGTGAATAACGGTCAGCTGACGGTGCGCTTGTGGAAAGATGGTGAGAACAGTTATCACCTGAAAGGCATTTGGGTGGATGACGAATGGATGATGATCACCGGCAATAACCTCAATCCACGTGCGTGGCGACTGGATCTGGAAAATGCGGTGCTGATTCACGATCCGCTCAATCAATTGGTCGAGCAGCGCGAAAAAGAGCTGGCGTTGATTCGTGAGCATACTTCCGTGGTGCAGCATTATCGCGAGCTGGAAAGTATTTCCGATTATCCGGCGAAGGTTCGCAAGCTGATCCGTCGCCTGCGCCGTATCCGCATCGATCGCTTGATTAGCCGTCTGCTCTAGCCGATGCGTGCGCTCATCCTCTGCGTGGTTTTGCTGTGTAGTGGATGTGCGCATGTCGCCAATGATAACTGGACCGGCAAAGACAAAGCGCAACACTACTTCTCTTCTGCTGTTCTGGCTGCCGCAGGTAGCGAGATTTCTCAGCATCAAAATTACAGCCGCGGGCAGAATTTGCGTTTCGGCTTTCTTTTCTCGTTGAGTTTTGGTGTGGGGAAAGAGTTATATGACAGCCGCTCAGCGGGGAGCGGCTGGAGTTGGAAAGATCTTAGCTGGGATGTCGCCGGCGCCGCCAGCGGTATCGCACTGTGGAATCTCAGTCAGTAACTACAGCGCAATCCCCTTCCCTTTGCGATGCAGCATCAGCGATACCAGGAATGCTAAAGCGCCCATTGCCGAAACATACCAGAAGAAGCTGGTTTCAATACCTTCCCTTTTCAGCAGTAAGGCTACGTACTCTGCTGAACCACCAAAAATAGCATTCGCCACCGCATAGGAAAGCCCAACGCCCAGCGCGCGGACTTCCGGCGGGAACATCTCTGCTTTCAAAATGCCACTGATAGCGGTGTAGAAACTGGTGATGATTAGCGCCAGCATGATCAAGGCAAATGCCAGCCAACTGCTTTGCACATTTTGCAGCAATAGCAAAATAGGTACCGTACAGATAGCTGCCCCGGCACCAAAAATCATCATTGAGGCGCGACGACCAATTTTATCTGACAGTGCGCCAACTATCGGCTGAATCAACATGAATACCAATAAGCAACCGGTCATTAATCCACTGGCACTGCGCGCATCCATCCCAGCAGTATTCACCAAATATTTTTGCATGTAGGTGGTGAAGGTATAGAAGCTTAGCGAACCGCCTGCGGTAAAGCCCAGCACCATCAGAAATGCACGGGTGTGATTGCGCAGTAAGCCGGTAATGCTGCCGGCGTCACGATGTTCACGGTGTTTTTTCTCTGAGGTTTCGTTGAGTGAACGACGCAACCACAATGCCACCACAGCCAGCACCGCCCCGAGGAAGAACGGGATACGCCATCCCCAGCTGCGAAGTTCTTCATCACTGAGGATTTGCTGCAAGACTACAACGGTCAGCACCGCTAACAGTTGGCCGCCAATGAGCGTCACATACTGGAAAGAGGCATAAAATCCTTTTCGTCCTTCCAATGCTACTTCGCTCATATAAGTGGCGCTGGTACCGTATTCCCCACCAACCGATAATCCCTGAAACATACGCGCCAGCAGAAGAATGATAGGCGCGGCCAGGCCAATTTCGCTGTAGCCAGGGAGGCAAGCGATCACTAATGATCCCAGACACATCATGCACACTGAGATCAACATTGAGGTTTTGCGGCCGTGACGATCGGCAATGTAGCCAAATAACCATCCACCGATCGGACGCATCAGAAAACCAGCGGCAAAGACGCCAGCTGTTTGCAGCAATTGGGTGGTGGTATCCCCGCTTGGGAAGAATACGTGGGCAAAATAGAGTGAGAAGAAGGAGTAGACGTAGAAATCGAACCATTCGACTAAGTTGCCGGATGATGCCCCGACAATCGCCCAGATGCGCTTTTTACTGTCGGCTGCCGTTTCCGATAGTGCTACTTTTTGTTGTTGTGAGTCAGTCATGCTTACCTCTTTTCCTTGCGAATAATTAGCGCCAAAGGATTCAGTAAAGCATCTATTAAGTGGTTGCGGGAATTGTCTCTATTCCTGGAGTACAAAATGTGACTGCCGCGGAGTTTTTAGTGCAATTTCTTGCTGATTTTCACGTAAATTCAGCCATCTACTGGCTTCATTCCGCTATGTACAGACGTAAAAAAGCCCCGAACTTTCGTTCGGGGCTTCTTCACTATCTGATGCCTGGCAGTTCCCTACTCTCGCATGGGGAGACCCCACACTACCATCGGCGCTACGGCGTTTCACTTCTGAGTTCGGCATGGGGTCAGGTGGGACCACCGCGCTAAAGCCGCCAGGCAAATTCTTTGCGCAAAAACGAATGTCATTCGCTTCCGCTAAATCTTTAATCCGTAAAACAAGCTGAAAATCCGGTCTCTCAGACCAAAACGCCTCTGGCGTTGTAAGGTTAAGCCTCACGGGTCATTAGTACCGGTTAGCTCAACGCATCGCTG
>NZ_JAIMIF010000021.1:0-547 GCF_019795935.1 Pantoea sp. DY-15 | reverse complement strand
AACCTGGTGCGGGCTCTGACACATCTGCTGCGTCACGGGCCATCCTCGCCCAGCCCTTTCAACCACACGCATGGAAGCATCAAAGCAGGCCGGAGACGTCCCGTCAGGCAGACGAGCGGAGTGAAGGTACCGCGATAGCGGTGCGGGGACCGCCGGACCAAAAGTGGCTCCGGCCAGCGCACTCACCGTTGGCTTAACTGACCTGCATTAGGGGAGGTATGGGCAGAAGCACCTGCGATGTGCGAATTAAGAAAAACTTCTGCACAGTGAAGTGTTCATAAATGCACTTTATCTCTTTATTTTATTTCATGCCGCTGGCTTTTAAGATTTCTTGCGAGTTTTGTGCATTTTAATTCCGTGTTAATATTTATTTAGCGGGTATTCATAAAAGCGAACGTGACGCTTTTTATTATTGTTTTTGAGCATCAGGAGTGATTTTTTACAGACTTTCATAAAGATTGAAGTTAAAAATAATTTATTAAAACTGCCGCTGTTTCGCCGCACGCCTCCTGCCCTAAAGCAAATTCATCCGCCCGTCATTGAGCCG
>NZ_JAIMIF010000020.1:0-589 GCF_019795935.1 Pantoea sp. DY-15 | reverse complement strand
TCAAACCACGGCATGCCGCGGCTGAACGTCGGGTTGAGCGTAGCGACGCCGCCGAGGATTTTCTGCGTGTGGTTGAGTCCCAGCTGCGCGCTGGTGATTTTGCGGCTGCTGCTCTGCAACAGGGTATTGTTGAGATAGTTGTGGCTGGAGTAGTGATTCAGGCCGAGCTGGACGCCGGTTTTGATATCGCCGTTACGGAACAGCACCCACGAACCGTTAAGCCGGTGCGACACGTTGTCGCCGTTGCTCAACCAGGTAAAGCCGTTGTTAACGAAGCTGCTGTGATAGTTGCTCCAGCTGTAGGTGTAATCGAGTAAGCCGTATCCGTAGGGCACGCTGACGGCTGCCTGCAGGTTTTGCGCATCACGCCAGTCGCTGAAAGCGCTGCTGCGCCCGCCGCTGATAAACCAGCGGTCAGCCAGTCCCAGCAGATTGTTCCCCGCCAGCGACGCGTTGAGCTGGCCAACGCCGGTGCTTTTCTGTCCGCTGTTATCAAACCCCAGCGATGCGCTGAGCGGGAATTCCGGTTTGGCCGTTAGATTGACGACCGAATAACCAGCTTTAGGCGACGGCTGTATTTCAATCTGCA